>NZ_CP070501.1:0-1368867 GCF_018308945.1 Agrococcus sp. Marseille-Q4369 | reverse complement strand
CGACGAACGGCGAGCTGATCGGGTGCGACATCGAGCGTGACTCTACCGCCGGTAGGATCGAGGGCATGTGTGGAATCGTCGGATACACCGGTGAGCGCGGCACGGTCGATGTGCTGCTCGAGGGGCTGTCGCGGCTCGAGTACCGCGGCTACGACAGCGCCGGGGTGTCCGTCATCGACGGCGGACGCATCGCGCTGCGCAAGAAGGGCGGCAAGCTCGCGGTGCTGCGCGAGAGCCTCGAGGACGCGCCGCTGCCCGCGTCGGCCACCGGCATCGGGCACACGAGGTGGGCGACGCACGGCGGCCCGACCGACGAGAACGCGCACCCGCACGTCGGTGACGACGGTCGGCTCTCGCTCATCCACAACGGCATCATCGAGAACTTCGCCGAGCTCCGCGCAGAACTCGAGGCAGCGGGCGAGGCCTTCGCGAGCGAGACCGACACCGAGGCCGCCGCGAAGCTGCTCGGCCGCGCCTACCGCGAGACCGGCGACCTGACGACGGCGATGCGTCAGGTCGTGGGGCGACTGCACGGCCAGTTCACGCTGCTCGCGATGCACGCCGAGCAGCCCGGCGTCGTCGTCGGCGCCTCGCACAACTCGCCGCTGCTCGTCGGCTACGGCGACGGGGAGCACTTCCTCGGCAGCGACGTGAGCGCGTTCGTGAAGTTCACGCCCAACGCGGCCGCGCTCGACAACGACCAGATCGTCGCGATCACCAAGGACAGCGCATCCGTCACCGACTTCGACGGCAACGCCGTCGAGCCCAAGCGCTTCGAGGTGAGCTGGGACGCCTCGGCCGCCGACAAGGGCGGGTGGAACTCGTTCATGGCGAAGGAGATCTCGGAGGGCCCCGAGGCCGTCGAGAACACCATGCGCGGCCGCCTCGCCGACTCGCGCGTCGAGCTCGACCTCGGCGCGCTCGACGACGAGGTGCTGCGCTCGATCGACCGCATCGTGATCGTCGCGTGCGGCACCGCGAACTACTCGGGCCTCGTGGGCAAGTACGCGATCGAGACGTGGGCGCGGGTGCCGGTCGAGGTCGACCTCGCGCACGAGTTCCGCTACCGCGACCCGGTGCTCGACGAGCGCACGCTCGTCATCTCGATCTCGCAGTCGGGCGAGACGATGGACACGAAGATGGCCGTGCAGCACGCGAAGGCGCAGGGCGCGCGCACGCTGTCGATCTGCAACACGCAGGGCGCGACGATCCCGCGCGAGTCGGAGGCGGTGCTCTACACGCACGCCGGCCCCGAGGTCGCGGTCGCGTCGACGAAGGCCTTCCTCGCGCAGGTCATCGGCCAGCTGCTGTTCGGCCTGCACCTCGCGCGCGTGCGCGGCACGATGGCCGACGAGGCGATCGCCGAGGTCGTCGCCGAGATGCGCGAGCTGCCCGCCGAGCTGCGCCAGGTGCTCGCCGAGCAGGAGGCGGTGCACGAGCTCGCGCACTGGATGGCCGACAGCCGCTCGGTGCTCTTCCTCGGCCGCCACGTGGGCTACCCCGTCGCGCTCGAGGGCGCGCTCAAGCTCAAGGAGATCAGCTACATCCACGCGGAGGGCTTCGCCGGCGGCGAGCTCAAGCACGGCCCGATCGCGCTCATCGAGCCCGGCCAGGTCGTCTTCGTCGTGGTGCCGAGCCCGCGCAACGAGCCGCTGCTGCACTCGAAGATCGTCTCGAACATCCAGGAGATCCGCGCGCGCGGTGCCCGGGTGATCGCGGTCGCCGAGGCCGGCGACGCCGCGGTGCTGCCGTACGCCGACGTCGTGCTGCGCGTGCCGCTCACGCTCCCGATGCTCGAGCCGGTGCTGCAGGTCGTGCCGCTGCACATCTTCGCGCTCGAGCTCGCGACCGCGAAGGGCCTCGACGTCGACCAGCCGCGCAACCTCGCGAAGTCCGTCACCGTCGAGTGACGCTCGGGAGCTGAACGGGCGCGGATGAGCGGGGTCGGCTCGTGATCGTGGGGCTCGGCGTCGACGTCGTCGACGTCGCCCGCTTCGAGCGCGCCGTCACGCGCACGCCCGCGCTCAAGCCGCGGCTCTTCGCGCCCGAGGAGCTCGTCCGCAGCGACGGGCAGGAGCGCGGGCTCCACTCGCTCGCGGCGCGCTTCGCCGCGAAGGAGGCGGCGATCAAGGCGCTCGGCGCGCACGCAGGGATGCGGTGGGTCGACCTCGTGGTCGTGCCGTCGTCCGAGGGCGATCCCGAGCTCGAGGTGCGGGGCACCGCTGCGGCGCGGGCCGCGGCGATCGGCGCCCGGCGGCTGCACCTCTCGATGAGCCACGACGGCGGCGTCGCGACCGCGACCGTCATCGCGGAGGACTGATGCGCGTCGAGGTGGATGCCGCGGCGATCGCGGCGAACGTGCGCGCGCTCCGCGCTCGCGTCGGCGTGCCGGTGCTCGGGGTCGTGAAGGCAGAGGGCTACGGGCACGGCGCGCTCGCCTCGGCGCGCGCGATGCTCGACGGCGGCGCCGCGATGCTCGGGGTCGTCGACCTCGCCGAGGCCGTCGCGCTGCGCGACGCAGGGCTCGACGCGCCGCTGCTCGCGTGGCTGCACGGGCCGCGCACCGACTTCCGCATCGCCGCGCGGCGCGGCATCGAGGTCGCGGTCTCGTCGATCGCGCAGCTCGAGGCGGCCGCCGACGCCGGCGCGACCATCCACCTCAAGGTCGACACGGGGCTCGGCCGCAACGGCATCGCGCGCGGCGATCGCGCCGCCGCCCTCGCGCGGGCGATCGAGCTCGCCCGGGGCGGCGCGCGCGTGCGCGGCCTCATGTCGCACCTCGCGGGCTCGAGCCGCGACGCCGACCTCGCGCAGGTCGCTGACTTCGCGGCTGCGGCCGCTGCCGCCGAGCCGCTCGCGCTCGAGGTGCGGCACCTCGCGGCCTCGGCGGCCGCGCTCGCCCTGCCCGAGGCGCGCTTCGACATGGTGCGCCTCGGCATGGCCGCCTACGGCGTCGATCCGGCTGGCCCCGGCGATGGTGGCGGCGCGGCTGCGGCGGCGCTCGGCCTCCGTCCCGCGATGCGCGTGACCGCGACGTTCCAGGGCGGCGTCGCGGAAGGTGGCCTCGATGCGGGCCTGCTGCCCGCGATCGGCGCCCCGGTGCAGGTGGGCGACCAGGCCGCGCGCGTCGCGGAGGTCACCGCCGGCGCGCTCCGCATCGAACCGCCGCTCTCGGGCGAGGGCGTGCTCTTCGGCGACCCCGCGGCGGGCGAGCCGAGCGCCGATGCGTGGGCGGTCGCGGCCGGCACCATCTCGTACGAGGTCGTGACGCGGATGGGTTCGCTCGCCCTCGGCGCGCACGGCACGGCCGCGGATCCCGCGCTCGCGCCGCGGCGAGCGCTCGAGCTCGGGCTCGACGGGACGCCGCGGCGGCTCCTCGGGGAGCTCGTCGGCGTCAAGCGCGTCGAGGCCGGCCTCGGCGTCTCGTACGGCGGCGAGCACGTGACCGAGCGGTCGACGACGCTCGCGCTCGTCGGGCTGGGCTACGCCGACGGCGTCACGCGCGCCGCGACCGGCCGGCCCGTGCAGCTCCGCGGTGGCGCGGAGCCCATCCGCGGGCGCGTCGCGATGGACCAGGTGGTGCTCGACATCGGCGACCGCCTCGCGGCCGTCGGCGACGCGGTCTCGCTCGAGCACGCATCCGCGCCCGAGCTCACCGGCATGCTCGGCCCGCGCGTCGCGGTCGAGCTCGCGGGCGACGTGCCCGACGCCGACGCGATGGAGCTGCTCGGCGAGCGCATCGGGCGGAGCCTCGTGGCGGGCGACGCGGTGCTGCTCATCGGGCCGCTCGGGGCGGGCAAGACGACGCTCACGCGCGGCATCGGCCGAGCGCTCGGCGCGCGCGGCACGGTGCAGAGCCCCACCTTCGTCATCGCCCGCACGCACCGCACCGCCGCCGGGCCCGACCTCCAGCACGTCGACGCCTACCGGCTCGGCGCCGACACGGGCAGCGAGGCCCAGCTCGACGACCTCGACCTCGACCTCGACGGCGCGATCACGGTCGCGGAGTGGGGCGCGCCCCTCGAGCACGCGCTCGACTCGTGGCTGCGGGTCGAGATCGAGCGGCCGGAGGCCGGCCCAGGGGAGGACGACATGGACGACGAGGCGGATGCGCCGCGGCGCGTGCGGCTGAGCGGTCACGGCCCGGCGTGGGACGCCGCGCGGCTGCGCGCGCTCGCGCTCGAGGGAGCGGCGCGATGATCCTCGCGATCGACACCTCGCTCGGCACCGCGGTCGCGGTGCTCGACGGCGACGAGCTCGTCTTCCAGGAGCGCTCCGACGACCGGCGCGGGCACGCGGAGCGGCTCGGGCCCATGCTCGAGCGCGCGCTCGAGGGGCGGAGGGGCGCGATCCAGCTCGTCGTCGCGGGTATGGGGCCCGGCGCGTTCACGGGGCTGCGGGTCGGCATCGCCGCCGCCCGCGCGACGGCCATGGGGCTCGGCGTGCGCTGCCTCGGGGTCGCGAGCCACCTCGGCGCGACGACGGGCGACGCGCAGGTCACGACCGACGTGCGCCGTCGCGAGCGCGCGTGGAGCGTCGTCGCGGGCGGCGCCGTCGTCGACGGTCCGCACCTCGCGCCCGCCGACGCCGTCCCCGCGCTCGCGGGAGAGCACGCGGCGCTCCCGCGCGTGGACGCCGAGGCGATCGACGCGGGACTGCTCGCGCGCGCCGCCGCACGCGGCGCGGCCGAGGTCACCGAGGCGCTCTACCTCCGCGAGGCCGACGCCGTGCCGTCGGCAGGCCCGAAGCGGGTGTCGCAGTGACCGCCGACGCGCGCGCCGCGGCCGTGCGCATCCGCACCGCCGACGCCGACGACCTCGACGCGATCATGGCCCTCGAGCGCGCGTCCTTCGGCCCAAGCGCGTGGGAGGCCGAGACGATGCGGCACGAGATCGCGAGCGAGTGGGGGCGCTACCTCGCGGCGGTCGACGCCGAGGGGCGGCTCGTCGGCTACGCGGGCCTCCGCGCCGTGGGCGTCGAGGGCGACGTGCAGACGATCGCCGTCGCGGACGACGCGCGCGGGCGCGGCATCGGGCGTGCCCTGCTTGCCGAGCTGCTCGCCGAGGCGCAGCGCCGCGGCGTGCAGGAGCTCTTCCTCGAGGTGCGCGCCGACAACCCCGTCGCGCGCGGCCTCTACGAGTCGGTCGGCTTCCGCGAGATCGGGGTGCGGCCGCGCTACTACCAGCCGGAGGACGTGGATGCCGTGGTGATGAAGCGGGAGGCGCGATGAGCGAGCGCGCACCGGTCGTGCTCGGCATCGAGTCGAGCTGCGACGAGACGGGCGTCGGGATCGTGCGCGGCACGGAGCTGCTCGCGAACCGCATCGCGTCGTCGATGGAGCTGCACGCGCGCTTCGGCGGCGTCGTGCCCGAGATCGCGGCGCGCGCGCACCTCGAGCAGATGCAGCCGACGATCCTCGCGGCGCTCGACGACGCATCCATGACTCTCGACGACATCGACGCGATCGCCGTGACGGCCGGGCCGGGACTCGCGGGCGCCCTCATGGTCGGGATCGGTGCCGCGAAGGGCCTCGCGATCGCGCGGGAGCTGCCGCTCTACGGCGTCAACCACCTGGTCGGCCACGTCGCGGCCGACGTGCTCTCGGGCGAGCCGCTCGAGCTGCCGACCGTCGCGCTGCTCGTCTCGGGCGGGCACACGTCGCTGCTGCTCGTGCGCGACCTCGCGGGCGACGTCGAGCTGCTCGGCGAGACGATCGACGACGCCGCGGGGGAGGCCTTCGACAAGACCGCGCGCCTGCTCGGCCTCGGCTACCCCGGCGGGCCGTCGATCGATGCGGCCGCCGTCGGCGGCGACCCGGAGGCGATCCGCTTCCCGCGCGGACTCACGGCCACGAAGGACCGGCAGCGGCACCGCTTCGACTTCTCGTTCTCGGGGCTCAAGACGGCCGTCGCGCGGCACGTCGAGCGCGCCCAGGCGGCGGGGGAGGCGCTGCCGACCGCCGACGTCGCGGCGAGCTTCCGCGAGGCGGTCGTCGACGTGCTCGTGACGAAGGCGCTCGACGCCTGCGCCGAGGTCGGCATCCCGCGCCTGCTGCTCGGCGGCGGCGTCGTCGCGAACCGCCGCTTGCGGGAGGTCGCTGCGGAGCGGGCTGCCGCGCACGGCGTCGAGCTGCGCATCCCGCCGCTCGAGCTGTGCACCGACAACGGCGCGATGATCGCCGCCGTCGGCGCGATGCTCGTCGCGCGCGGCGACGCCCCGAGCCCCGCGGGCTTCGCGGCCGAGTCGACGCTCGACGCGAGCACGGTGCAGGTCTGAGCCCGCGGCAGGTCGCCGATGCGCCGCACAGGCGCGACTGGCAGGATCGGAGCCGAGACGGAGGAGGCGCAGCATGAGCCAGGCCACGTGGCAGCAGCAGGGGTGGGGTGCCCCGCAGCCCGCCCAGCCCGCTCCGGGACCGCAGCCGACGGGGTGGAGCGCGCCGACGCATCCGGGACCGACGACGAGCACCCTCGCGGTGCTCGCGATCATCGCGGCCGCGTGCGGCGCGACGGTGCTGCCGATCATCGGCTCGATCGCGGCGATGGTCATGGGCGCGATCGCGCTCGGGGGCATCAAGCGCACCGGTGAGGACGGCCGGCTGCTCGCGATCTGGGCCATCATCCTCGGCGCCGTCACGATCGTGGCCATGCTCTCGGCGACGATCACCGGGATCGCGATGATCGTGCAGCTCGCCGAACAGGTGCAGCCGGGCCTCTAGGCGATACCGTGATCACGCGCATCCGCGCGCGTGCCAAGGAGGAGCCCCGTGACCGACCAGTTCTCGCAGGCCGACGACCGATTCCGTCGGCCCGACCAGGAGGGCGCCGAGCCCCAGACCGGCGAGCAGCCCGCCGCGGACTTCGGGCAGCAGCCGGCCTACGACCCGCAGCCCGACGCCCCCGCGTACGGACAGCAGGATTCGGGCTCCGGCCAACCGCCCGCGTACGGGCAGCAGCCGTCGTTCGGCGACCAGGGGCAGGCGTTCTCGCAGCCAGCCTTCGACCAGCAGGCACCGCAGGGCGAGGCTGCGTACGGCCAGTCGGCTCCCGCGTCGGGATACGGGCAGCAGCCCTACGGCGAGCAGCAGCCCGGCTACGGCCAGCAGGCGCAGCCGGCCTACGGCCAGCAGCCGCCCGCCGGCGGCGAGCAGCAGCCCGCCTACGGCGAGCAGGCCGCGTACGGCCAGCAGCAGGCCTACGGCAGCGCGCCGGCCTACGGGCAGCAGCCCGCGTACGGCCAGCAGCCGGCGTATGGTCAGCAGCCCGCCTACGGCGGCGACTCGACCGCCTACGGCCAGGCTCCCGCCTACGGCGACGCCGCAAGCGGCTACGCGCCGACCGGGTACGCCGCCGCGCCCGGCGAGAAGAAGCTCAAGGGCATCACCGTGTGGGCGCTCGTGCTCTCGGGCCTCGGTCTGCTGCTCTCGTTCGTCTTCGGGCTCGGCTTCCTGCCCGCGCTCGTCGGCGCGATCCTCGGCTTCGTCGCCATCCGCAAGAACCCCGAGGGTCGCCCGTGGCCGCTCGTCGCGGGGATCGTCGGCGCGGTCGCGGTCGTGATCTCGATCATCGTCGGCGTCGTCAACGCCATCCGCCTCGCGCAGTGGATCGAGTACTACTCGATCATGGGCGGTTGACCCAGCCGGCGCTGCCCCGGCCGGCGCGCGGCGCGCGCCGGCTGAGCGACCTCACCTGGGTCGCGCTCATCCTGTCGGGCCTCGGCCTCGCGCTCGCGTTCATGAGCGGGGCCGGGCTCCCGATCGCCGCCGGAGGCACCGTCTGCGCGCTCTCCGCCCTCCGGCGGCGCCCGGAAGACAGCCCGTGGCCGTACGTCGCGGTCGCGACCGGCTCGGTCGGCACGGTGCTCGCCCTCATCCTGGCGATCGTCACCGCGGTCGAGTGGCTGCCGCGGCTGCCGGAGCTCCTCGTCGGCTGACCGACGCGGCGTCAGGCGCGGTCGGCGAGGATCGCGCGGTGGCGTCCGCCCACGCGCGTCGCGATGAGCGTGGCCCGCTCGTCGCCCTTGAGCTTCAGCCGCTTCCGGAGGGCCGCGGGGTCGACGTCCGCGCCGCGCTTCTTGATCTCGAGCTCGCCGATGCCGAGCTCGCGCAGCCGTTGCGCGATCCGCCGCTCGTCGAGCGGGAGCGTCTCGCGCACGCGGAACGCCTGCGCGAGCGGCGTCTCGACGAGTGCGTCGCCCGTGAGGTAGGCGATGCCCTCGCTGACGCTCCGGGCGCCGAGCCGCTCGGCGAGCGTGCCGATGAGCTCGGCGCGGATGACGGAGCCCGCCGGCTCGAAGAGCCACTCGCCGAGCGCGCCCGGCTCCGGATGCGTCGGCGCACCGACGAGCTCCTCCGCCACGCCGTCGCCGAGCACGAGGGCGCTGCGCGGCGCGGCGGGACGGGCGAGGGCGCCGGTCCACACGACCGCCTCGACGGTCTCGAGGCCGTCGGTGACCCACTGGTGCTCGGCGTCGGGAGGCAGCAGCGCGCGGTCGATGCCCGGTGCGAGCTTGACGCCCGCGGGCTGCGCGGCAGCGCGCTCGAAGACCCGGTCGAGCGAGGGCGACCAGTCGGCCGGGTCGCGCAGCCGGCTCGCGCCGTCGCGCCGCGCGGGGTCGAACCAGAGCGCCTGGGCGTCCGTGGGCGCCTCGAGGGCGTCGCCGTGCACGACGGTCGCCTGCCACGCCGCGAGGTTGAAGGCGGCGATCGCGGCCGTCACCTCGTCGCGCTCCACCGCGGTGACCTCGAGCCCGAGGGTCGCGAACGCGAGCGCGTCGGCGCCGATCCCGCACCCGAGGTCGGCGACCGAGACCATGCCGGCCGAGCGCATCCGGCCCGCGTGGTGAGCGGCGACGCGCAGCCGCGTCGCCTGCTCGAGCCCCGCTTCGGTGAAGAGCATCCCGTCGGCGAACTCGCCGAACTTCGCCCGCGCCCGACGGCGCAGCCTCGCTTGCGTCAGCACCGTCGCGACGAGCAGCGGGTCGTGGCCCTCCGCACGCAGCCGCGCGACCTCGCGCACGACCTCGCCGCCGTCGAGGCCCGCGCCCGTGCGGTCGAGCAGCGCGAGGCCCTCCTTCGACAGCAGGAGTCGCAGCGCATCGGCGTCCATCGCTCTCATCCAACACCACCGATCGCCCCCGAACCTCCCGCGATTGGCACTCATGTTGACCGAGTGCCAACTCTCCGCCTAGTCTTGGAGCGGCGCCCGGCATGACCGGGCGCGCCCCAGAGTCTGACAAGAAAGAGGCAACCGTGTCGGTTTCCATCAAGCCGCTCGAGGACCGCATCGTCATCAAGCAGGTCGAGGCAGAGACGACCACTGCAAGCGGTCTCGTCATCCCTGACACCGCCAAGGAGAAGCCCCAGGAGGGCGAGGTCGTGGCGGTCGGCCCCGGCCGCATCGACGACAACGGCAACCGCGTGCCGATCGACGTGAGCGTCGGCGACAAGGTGCTCTACTCGAAGTACGGCGGCACCGAGGTCAAGTTCGGCGCCGACGAGTACCTCGTGCTCTCGGCTCGCGACGTGCTCGCGATCGTCGAGCGCTGAGCCACCAGCACTGACGAAGGGGACGATGCCCGAGCAGCGCACCACCGGCGTCTGGTACGCCGTCTTCGCCTACGCCTTCTGGGGCGTGGTCCCCGTCTACCTGCAGCTCACGAAGGGCATCGACGGCTTCGAGCTCATCGGCTGGCGCGTGCTCGCCTCCGTCGCGGTCGGCTTCGCCCTCGTCGCGATGACCCGCGGGTGGGTGCGCCTGCGCGCGATCCTCCGCAACCGGCGCGACACCTGGACGCTCGTGCTCGCCGGCCACGCCGTGCTCGTCAACTGGACCGCGTTCATCGTCGCGGTGCTCTCCGACCGGGTGCTCGAAACGAGCCTCGGCTACTTCCTCAACCCGCTCGTCTCGGTCGTGCTCGCCGTGCTCTTCCTCGGCGAGCGGCTGCGGCCCACGCAGTGGGTCGCCGTCGGCCTCGGGGCGGTGGGCGTGCTCGTCATGGTGATCGGCTACGGCGAGGTGCCGTGGTTCGGCCTGACCGTCGCGCTCTCCTTCGGCGTGTACGGCCTCATCAAGAAGCGCGTCGGGGGATCGGTGGATGCGCTCTCCGGCTTCACGATCGAGACCACGGCCGTGCTCCCCGCCTCGATGCTGATGCTCGCCGTGGTCGTGAGCATCAACGGGATGACCGTGGGCGCGGCGGGCACGACCGGCATCTGGGCCACGGTCGGCCTCGGAGTCGTGACGGCGCTGCCGCTGCTGGCCTTCTCGGCCGCCGCGCGCCGCATCTCGCTCACTGCGCTCGCCTTCACGCAGTACCTCGCGCCGATCATCTCCTTCCTCTTCGGCGCCTTCGTGATGCTCGAGCCGATGCCGCTCGAGCGCTGGATCGGCTTCTCGCTCGTGTGGCTCTCGCTCGTGCTCGTGTCGGTCGACCTCGTCGTCGGGCGCTTCCGTCGCCCACGGCCCTTACCGCCTGCAGCCTGACCGCCGCTCAGGGGCGGCCGAGGAATGGCCGTGCCCGGACGCAAGCGCGGCCACTTGCGCCAAGACCGTTACCAGGACGTAACGCGAACGCGCCGAAATCGGCGCGATGCTCGCCTACTGTGGTGCAAACGCGTGCGCTAGTGCGCGTCCTACGCAACTGAGGAGCACTATGCAGTCCTTCCTTCGCACCAAGGGGCCCAAGCCCCGGCGCTTCGCGGCGCTCGGCGCCGCGACCGCCGGCGTGCTGCTGCTCGCCGCATGTTCCGGCGGCGGCGGCGGAGCGGCCACCCCGTCGGGCTCGGCCGGACCCGAGGGCAACGGCGAGGTCGACACGGAGTTCGTGGTCGGCACGATCCTGCCCCAGACGGGCAACCTCGCCTTCCTGGGCCCGCCCGAGTTCGCCGGCGTCGACCTCGCCGCAGCCGACCTCGAGGCCGCCGGCTTCGAGTTCACGGTCGACGTGCAGCACCGCGACTCGGGCGACACCACGACCGACATCGCGACCGCGTCGGCGGGTGAGCTGATCTCCGCCGGTGCGGACATCGTCGTCGGCGCCGCATCGTCCGGCGTCTCGTTCACGTTCATCGACCAGCTGATCGACGCGGGCGTCGTGCAGATCTCGCCGGCGAACACCTCGCCCGACTTCTCCGACTACCCCGACGACGGGTTCTACTGGCGCACCGCGCCCTCCGACGTGCTGCAGGGCCGCGTGCTCGGCAACCTCATGACGGGCGACGGCGCGGCGAGCGTGGGCTTCATCACGATCAACGACCCGTACGGCACCGGTCTGCAGGAGAACGCGGCCATGGCCGTCGAGGCCGCCGGCGGCACTGTGACGGGCAGCGTCCTCTACAACCCGGGCGACACGAACTTCACGACGCAGGTGCAGGAGATCATGGCGGGCCAGCCCGACGCGATCGCCATCATCGCCTTCGCCGAGACGGCGCAGATCGTGCCGGAGCTCGTGACGCAGGGCTTCCCGGCCTCGGGCATGTACTTCGTCGACGGCAACCTGTCGAACGACTACAACTTCCCCGAGGGCACGCTCGACGGTGCGAAGGGCACGCTCCCCGGCAACCCCGCCGACGAGACGTTCCGCGACCGCCTCCTCGAGCAGGACCCCAACCTGCAGGACTTCTCGTACGGCCCCGAGTCGTACGACGCGGTCATCCTCGCGGCCCTCGCGGCCGCGCAGGGGGGCAGTGCCGACGCCGAGACCATCCGCGACAACATGCAGTCGGTCTCCGAGGGCGGCACGAAGTGCACCGACGTCGCGGAGTGCCTGCAGCTAATCGCCGACGGCGAGGACATCGACTACGACGGCCCCTCGGGCCCGATCGAGTTCGACGAGAACGGCGACCCGACCGAGGCGTACATCGGCATCTACCAGTACGGTGCCGACAACAAGTACACCTTCCTGACCGCGGAGTTCGGCTCGCTCAACGAGTGACCTGAACCCCAACAAGAGGGCCCCGCTCCGGCGGGGCCCTCTTGGCGTCTCGGCCCGCGCCCGCTCGCTGAGGCGCTTCTCCCGCTCGCTGAGCCGCCTCTCCCGCTCGCTGAGCCGGGCCGCGCGCGCAGCGCGCAGCCCGTGTCGAAGCGCGCCGGCGACTCGCTCCGACGACGAAGGCCCCCGCCGCGGCGGGGGCCTTCATCGTCGATCCGCCTACGGCGCCTTCGGCTCCTCGGTCACGACCGGGGGAGCGGTCGTCGTGGCGACGTCGGGCGTCGGCTCGACCGTCGCCTGCGACGACGTGCGCGCCTTCTCCTCGACGTCGGTCGCGAGCGTGCCGAGGTAGAGCTGGATGACCTTGGGGTCGTTGAGCATCTCACGGCCGGTGCCCGTGTAGGCGTCCTTGCCCTGGTCGAGCACGTACGCGCGGTGCGCGATCTGCAGGCAGCGCCGCGCGTTCTGCTCGACCATGACGATCGTCACGCCGTGGCTGTTGATCTCGGCGACCCGCAGGAACGTCTCGTCCTGGCGCACGGGGCTCAAGCCAGCGCTCGGCTCGTCGAGCAGCAGCACCGCGGGGTCCATCATGAGCGCGCGGCCCATCGCGACCATCTGGCGCTCACCGCCCGAGAGGCTGCCCGCGCGCTGCTTGCGCCGCTTCACGAGCTCAGGGAAGAGCGCGCCGACGAACTCGAAGCGCTCCTTGAACATCTTCGGCTCCTGGAAGAGCCCCATCTCGAGGTTCTCCTCGATCGTGAGCGACGGGAACACGTTGTTGTTCTGCGGCACCATGCCGACGCCCTTGCTCACGAGCTTGTCGGCCTTGAGCCCGGTGATGTCGTCGCCGTTCAGCAGCACCGACCCCTCGCGGATGTTCACCTGCCCGAAGACCGCCTTGAGCAGCGTCGACTTGCCGGCGCCGTTCGGGCCGATGATGCCGATGAGGTCGCCTTGGTTGGCGACGATCGAGCAGCCGTTGAGGATGTTGACGCCTGGGAGGTACCCAGCGACGAGCTGCTTCGTCTCGAGCACCGGGGTGGTCGTCGCACCGGTCGCGGTCATCGCTGGCCCTCCTCGTCGTCGGCGGTCGCGACCCGCGTCGCGCCGCCGCTGCCCACGGCGTCCGTCTCGGATGCGTCTGGATCGATGGGCACCTCATCCTCGGCCGCCTCGTGGATCTGCGCCACCTGCTGGTTCGTCAGGGTGCCGAGGTCGGTGTCGTGGTGCGCGCCGAGGTAGGCGTCGACCACGGCCTGGTTCTGCATGATCGTCTCGGGCGGGCCCTCGGCGACGACCTTGCCCTCGGCCATCACGATCACCCAGTCGGAGATGTGGCGCACCATGTGCATGTCGTGCTCGACGAAGAGCACGGTCATGCCCTCGGCCTTGAGCCCCTTGACGTGGTCGAGGAGCGATTGCGTGAGCGCCGGGTTGACGCCTGCCATCGGCTCGTCGAGCATCACGAGGCTCGGCTCGCTCATGAGCGCGCGCGCCATCTCGAGCAGCTTGCGCTGCCCGCCCGAGAGCGACGCCGCGTAGTCCTCGCGCTTCGCGTCGAGCTTGAAGCGCGCGAGCAGCGCGTCGGCGCGCTCGGTGTTCGCCTGCTCCTGCTTCGCCCACAGCGGCTTGAGCAGCGCCGCGAAGATGCCCTCGCCGCGCTGGTCGCGCGCGCCGAGCAGCATGTTCTGCAGCACGGTGAGGCGCCCGAGGGACTTCGTGAGCTGGAACGTGCGCACCATGCCGCGCCGGGCCACCTTGTGGCTCGGCACGTGCGCGAGCGACTGGCCCTCGAACGACCACGAGCCCTTGTTGGGTCGGTCGAAGCCGGTGAGCAGGTTGAAGAACGTCGTCTTCCCCGCGCCGTTCGGGCCGATGAGGGCGGTGATCATGCCGCGCGGGATCTCGACGTGCTCGACGTCGACGGCCGTGAGACCGCCGAACTGGCGCACGACCCCGTCGGCGACGACGATCGGGTCGACCTTCTTGCAGCCCGGGCCGACCTCTCCGTCGACGAGCGCGTGCGTGGTGGGAGGCGTGGTCGTGTCAGACATTGAACGACAGCTCCTTCTTGTTGCCGAGGATGCCCTGTGGTCTGAAGATCACCAGGACCATCAGTGCGATGCCGATGAGCACGAACCGGATCTGCCCTGCTTGCGAGCCCGACATGTCGCCGAACACCCCCATGCCGTGGAGCAGGTTGATGACGCCGCCCGTGAACGACAGCAGCACCCAGAAGAGGATCGAGCCGAGCAGCGGCCCGAACACGGTCGCCGCTCCGCCGAGCAGCAGCGCCGTCCAGATGTAGAACGTCATCGTGGTGGCGAAGTTGTCGGGCTGCACGGCTCGAGGCAGCACGAACATCACGCCGGCGACGGCGCCGAGCACGCCGCCGAGCACGAGCGCCTGCATCTTGTAGCCGTAGACGTTCTTGCCGAGCGAGCGCACCGCATCCTCGTCCTCGCGGATGCCCTTGATGACGCGGCCCCAGGGGCTCCGCATGAGGAGCCAGACGAGCACGAGCGCGACGATCACGAGCGACCACGCGACGATGCGCACCCACGTGTCGTACGCGGTGGCCGTCCACGGTCCGAACCCGTAGGTGGTGCCGGTGAGCGGGTTCATCGCGTCGAAGTCGCCCTTGTAGTCCGCGCCGCGGAGACCCTGCGAGCCGCCCGTGATGGCGGTGAGATCTTGCGTGCGGACCGAGAAGCGGATGATCTCGGCCGCCGCGATCGTCACGATCGCGAGGTAGTCGCCGCGCAGCCGCAGCGTCGGGATGCCGAGGATGAGGGCGAAGACCACCGCAGCGACGATCGCGACGAGCACGGCCGCGATGAACGACAGCCACACCGGCCAGCCGAGCGTCGCCGTCGGGTCGACCATCATCGTGAAGATCGCGAACGCGTACGCGCCGATCGCCATGAAGCCAGCCTGGCCGAAGTTCAGCAGGCCGGAGTAGCCGAAGTGGACGTTGAGGCCGATCGTCGCGAGGGCGAAGGCGGCGGTGGTGGGCGAGAGGATCTCGCTGGCGGCGGAGTTGATGATGGAGAGGAAGTCCATGTCAGCCGATCCTTTCCCGTCGACCGAGGATGCCCTGCGGTCGGAAGAGCAGCACCAGGATGAGCACGAGCAGCGCGATGGCGTACCGCAGATCGGGTGCGATGAAGAGCGTCGAGATCTCGGTCACGAGGCCGATGATGATGGCGCCGACGAGCGCGCCGAATGCGCTGCCGAGGCCACCGAGGGTGACCGCCGCGAACAGCAGCAGCAGGATCGTGAAGCCGACGTCCCACTTGATGTTCGCGCCGATGAAGTAGGTGTAGAGGATGCCCGCACCACCGGTGAGGAGGCCGGCGAGCACCCACACGATGCGGATGACCTTGTCGACGTCGATGCCCGAGGCGGATGCGAGGCCCGCGTTGTCGCTCACGGCTCGCGTCGCCTTGCCGATGCGGGTGCGCGTGAGGAAGAGGCCGACGGCCACGAGCACGACGATCGCGATGACCGAGCTCACGACGCCGGACGTGCGCATGAGCACCGGGCCGATCTGGAGCACGTCGCCGCGCTCGACGGAGAGGCCGTACGTGCCGCCGCCGATCAGGAACTGGTAGAAGTAGCGCAGCGCGATCGAGAGCCCGATCGTCACGATGAGCACCTGCACCAGGCCGACGCGCCGCCGGCGGAGCGGCTTGAAGATGGCCCAGTCGTGCGCCCAGCCGAGCGCCGCCGAGGCGGCGAGCGTCACGATCACCGCGATCCACGCGGGCCAGTTCACGAGCGTCGTCGTGACGTAGAAGACGATGCCGCCGAAGGTCAGCAGCTCGCCGTGCGCGAAGTTGTTGACGCCCGTCGTGCCGAAGATGAGCGTGATGCCGATCGCGGCGAGCGCGAGCAGGAGGCCGAAGCTCAGGCCCGAGATGACGCGCGCGAGCAGCTGCGAGCCGAAGTCGTTCGAGCTCGAACCGGTGTCGGAGGTGCCGCCGGGCGTCTCGCCGTCTCCGGGAGCGGGCGCCTCGCCGCCGCCGGGGCTGCCGCCCGGGTCGGTGCCGGGGCTTCCGCCAGTGGTGGGGCCGAAGGGGAACAGCACGCCGACCGCGGTCGAGCCGCCGACCTCGAACTCCCGGCTCTCGAAGCTGGGGTCCCGCAGGGTGAGACCCTCCGGCAGCGTCGACGTGTCGATCGACACCGTGTACGTGCCGGTCGACGGGACGCCGATGAGCCAGCGTCCGTCGGCGCCCGTGGCGACGGTCTCGTCCACGCCGTTGCCGGTGACGGTGATCTCGACGCCCTCGACGGGCGTCTGCCCGTCACGGATGATGCCGTTGAAGTTGTAGGGGGATGCCTGCTCGGTCTGGGCGAGCGGCGCGGCGGCGACCGCGGTCGCACCACCAGCCACCATGCCCATGACGGCCAAGGCCACGGCGATCACTCGCCGCAGCCCGCGCCGTCGCGGTCTGCTGGACGTCTTCACATGTCCTCCATGCTGTGGGGCGACGAGTCCAGCAGGAATGTGGCTCGCGGGATGCCCGTTACATCGGTGGTGTCACAGTAGCGGCGGCCGCGCCGCTTCTCGTCCACTTGAGCCGCTCCTCGGGCCAACTTCGCCGAGATGCCGCTGGACCGTAACCGAATCGATACGATGAGAGCGATGGAGATGCGCAACCCGTTCGGGCCGATCGGCCTCACCTACGACGACGTCATGCTGCTGCCCGGCCGGACGGATGTGATCCCGAGCGAGGCCGACACCGGCACGCGGCTCTCGCGCCGCATCCGGCTCGGCATCCCGCTCGTCTCGAGCGCGATGGACACCGTGACCGAGGACCGCATGGCGATCGCCATGGCGCGCCAGGGCGGGCTCGGCATCATCCACCGCAACCTCTCGATCGCCGAGCAGGCGGCGATGGTCGACCGCGTGAAGCGCTCGGAGTCGGGGATGATCACGGACCCCGTGACGACGCATCCGGACGCCACGATCGAGGAGGTCGACCGCGTCTGCGGCGAGTTCAAGGTCTCGGGGCTCCCGGTGGTCGACGAGGCGGGCGTGCTCGTCGGCATCGTGACGAACCGCGACATGCGCTTCGTGCCGCGCGACGAGTTCGCGACGACGCTCGTGCGCGACATCATGACGCCCTCGCCGCTCAAGACCGCGCCGATCGGCATCTCGCGCGAGGACGCGTTCCAGATCTTCCAGCAGACGAAGCTCGAGAAGCTGCCGCTCGTCGACGACGAGGGCCGCCTCGGCGGGCTCATCACCGTCAAGGACTTCGACAAGATCGAGCAGTACCCGAACGCGACGAAGGACCGGCAGGGACGGCTCCGCGTCGGCGCCGCGATCGGCTTCTTCGGCGACGCCTTCGGGCGCGCCGAGGCACTCGCGGAGGCAGGTGTCGACGTCATCGTCGTCGACACCGCGAACGGCGAGAGCCAGGGCGTGCTCGACATGGTGGCGAAGCTCAAGGGCGACAGCCGCTTCGACGACATCGACATCATCGGCGGCAACGTCGCGACGTACGAGGGTGCGGCGGCGCTCATCGCCGCGGGCGTCGATGCCGTGAAGGTCGGCGTCGGGCCGGGCTCGATCTGCACGACGCGCGTCGTCTCGGGCGTGGGCGTGCCGCAGGTCTCGGCCATCTACGACGCCGCGCGCGCCGCGCACGATGCGGGCACCGACATCCCGATCATCGCCGACGGCGGGCTGCAGTACTCGGGCGACATCGCGAAGGCGCTCGTCGCGGGCGGGTCGTCGGTCATGCTCGGCTCGCTCCTCGCGGGCACGAACGAGAGCCCGGGCGATCTCGTGCTCGTCAACGGCAAGCAGTACAAGACGTACCGCGGGATGGGTTCGCTCGGCGCGATGCAGACGCGCGGCAAGAAGACCTCCTACTCGCGCGACCGCTACTTCCAGGCCGACGTGCCGAGCGACGAGCAGCTCATCGCCGAGGGCATCGAGGGGCAGGTGCCCTACCGCGGCCCGCTCGGCTCGGTCGCCTACCAGCTCGTCGGCGGGCTGCGGCAGTCGATGTTCTACACCGGTGCGCGCACGATCGACGAGCTTAAGGAGAAGGGCCGCTTCGTGCAGATCACCGCGGCCGGGCTCAAGGAGTCGCACCCGCACGACATCCAGATGGTCGTCGAGGCGCCGAACTACCGCCGCTGACCGCTTCGCTCGCGGGAGGCGCCGCCGCTCCCTCGGCAGCGGGTGCGCCACCGCCGCCGAGGTGGTGGAATGCCAGCACCGGCAGAGCAGAAGCGCACCCGTCGTCGGACGGGCGCGCAGGAGCATCCACAGGCGGCGGTCGGCGGGCGACGCGCGCGGCTCCGCCGGAGGATGATCGTCGGCCGTGGGCATGGACATCCTCGGTCGGTCGGATGCGTCGGACGGCTTCTCGAGGCCGGATCGCGACCCCTCGCTCGTGCGCCTGCGTCGCGACGCGTATGTCGACGCCGCTGCCTGGGAAGGTGCCGATGCCGACGAGCGCTTCCTCGCTCGGGTGCTGGCGGTGGATGCGGCACGCGACGAGCCGGTCTTCGCGCTGCAGGCGGGCCTGGCGCTCGAGGGGCTGCCATTCGGCGTCGCGCCGGACGTGGTCGCGACGATCGGCGGGATGTCGACGAGCGGTCGCCGCAACGGCGTCGCCCACGCGCACATCGAGCTCGACGACGCCGACGTCAGCGAGCCGCCCGGGGCGCCCGCGCGCCTCGCGCTGCCGTACCTGCTCGCCGACGTCGCTCGGAGGCTGCCGCAGCACGTCGCCGTGAGCGCGCTCGACGCGGCGCTCGCGGCCGATCGGGTTGAGCGCGAGGCGGTGCTCGAGGCGCTGTCGCGGCAGGGCGCGCGCGGCAGGCGCCGGGCGGCTTGGGTCATCGGCTTCGCCGACGGCCGCTCCGAGTCGCCCGGCGAGAGCGTGAGCCGCGTGACCATGCACCGCATCGGTGCCCCGCCGCCCGAGCTGCAGGTGAAAGTGCGCACCGTCGCGGCGGGTGACCGCTGGCTCGACTTCGAGTGGACGCGCCCGGGCCGGCGGCCGCTCGCGGGAGAGTTCGACGGCGCGCAGAAGTACGGCATCCTCGCCGAGCGATCAGGGCGGAGCGGGGTAGACGCCCTCGTGCGCGAGAAGCGCCGCGAGGACGGCGTCCGCGAGACGCACGACATGGCCCGCTGGATGTGGGTCGACGCCATCCAGCCGACCCGACTGCGCCGCATCCTCGCGGGCGCCGGCCTGCCGGTGGGCTCACGCATCCTGCCGGGCTGGTGAGTCGCAACGGGTTCCCTCGTGCCTGCGGGGTGGCGGCGTTCCCGCACCCGGTGGGTGGTGGTGCACCCATCGCGGAGGGCGAACCCGAACCGCCTCTTGCGTCGCCGCAAGACGCGATATATCGTGTGGCGCACGACGCGCTATATCGCGTCTCTGACCAGGCGAAGGAGCCTCAGATGGACGAGCAGTTCGAGAGCGGCGACACCAGGCCCCGCAGCCCATCCGGTGCATCGGCGTCCGGTGCCGACCGGATCGTGGAGGAGTGGGTCGTGCGCGAGGGCGAGAGCCGCGTCATCGACCTCGACGAGGTGCGGGCGCTGCGCGTCGGCATCGTCGGCGGCAGCGTCGACATCGTCGCGCACGACGAGCCGACTGCCCGCGTCGAGGTGCACCGCGTCGAGGGGCGCGACCTCACGGTCAAGCTCGAGCACGGCCGGCTGTCGATCGCGCACCCGCGCGTGAGCTGGGACGACGTGTGGCAGTCGGTCAAAGCGCTCGTGGGCGTGCGCGCCAAGGTCGAGCTCTCGATCCTCGTGCCCCGCGACGCAACCCTCTCGCTCGGCCAGGTGAGCGCATCCGCCCTCGTCTCGGGCCTCCGCTCGACCGCGACCCTCAGCACCGTCTCCGGGCAGCTGCAGGTCGAGTCGCACGAGGGCGAGCTCGAGCTCAACACCGTCTCGGGCGACATCGAGGTCTCGGGCGGCAGCGGCCGGCTGTCGGTCAACGGCGTCTCGGCGGATGTCACGGCGAGCGGTGCGCTCGAGGAGGTGGGCGTCGACACCGTGAACGGCGACGTGCTGCTCGACGTGCACGGCTCGCCGCGCTCGATCTCGGTCAACACCGTCTCGGCCGACGTGACGCTGCGCCTCGACGCGGGCCAGGGCGTGCGGGTGACGACGCGCACTGTCTCGGGCGCCGGCTCGATCGCCGGGCACTCGCTCCCGCGCCGCGGCGGCACCGAGACGCTCGACGGCTCGAACCTCTTCGGCTTCACCGCGAACACCGTCTCGGGCGACGTCACGGTCGTGCGGAGGGACGCGTGAGCCCGGCGGTGTTCGGCCACGGCGCGCTGCGGCTCTACCTGCTGAGCCTGCTCTCCGAGGCGCCGCGGCACGGCTACGAGCTCATGCAGGCGCTCGAGCAGCGCTTCGGCGGCACCTACTCGCCCTCCGCCGGCACGATCTACCCGCGGCTCGCGAAGCTCGAGGAGGAGGGGCTGCTGACGAAGACCGTCGACGGCCGCAAGACCACCTACTCGATCACCGACGCCGGCCGCGCCGAGCTCGGCGCGCGTGAGGCCGAGCTGCGCGACCTCGAGCGCGAGATCACGGATTCGGTGCGGCGGATGGCCTCCGACGTCCGGGCGGGCGTGAAGAGCGCGATGCAGGCCCTCCGTGCCGACCTCGCGGCGGCCGAGCGCGACGCGCGGAGCGCCGCGCACGCGCCGCGACCGAGCGCGCCGCACGGGCCCGACGCATCCGCACCCGGGTTTGACGCCCCGCCGGCGCCCGAGGCGCCCCACGTGCCCGCGCCGCCGGACGCGCCCGAGGAGCACGTCTCGAACCCGTGGCGCACGCCGAAGCCCGAGTCCGATGGGCGGGCGGATGCGTCGCACCCGGCCGAGCGGGCTGCGGCCCGCATGGCGGTGCACGACGTCGACCTCGCGCTCGGCGAGTTCCGCCAGCAGGTGCGCGCGGCCGTGCGCGCCGACCGCGGCGAGCGCATGACGGCCGAGCGCGCGGCGACGGTGCGGCGCGAGCTCGAGGCGGCACTGCTGCGCATCCAGAGCGAGCTCGGGGGCTGAGCGTCGCTCGGCGACCCCGGGATAGGCTGGGGGCGTGACGGAGATCGAGATCGGCCGCAGCAAGCGCGCCCGCATGGGCTTCGGCTTCGACGACATCAGCATCGTGCCGTCGCGCCGCACGCGCGACAGCGACCTCGTCTCGCTCCAGTGGCAGATCGACGCGTTCCGCTTCGAGATCCCCGTGCTCGGCGCGCCGACCGACTCGGTCATGAGCCCCGCGACGGCGATCGCGCTCGGCCGCGCCGGCGGCCTCGGCGTGCTCAACCTCGAGGGCGTGTGGACGCGCTACGAGGACCCCGAGCCGCTGCTCGCCGAGATCGCGGGCCTGCCGGCCGACCTCGCGACGAGCCGCATGCGCGAGATCTACGCCGAGCCGATCAAGCCCGAGCTCATCCGCGACCGCATCGCGCAGATCCGCGACGCGGGCGTCGTCGTTGCGGGCAGCCTGAGCCCGCAAGCCGTGCAGCAGCACTACGAGGCCGTGCTCGCGGCGGGCGTCGAGCTCATGGTCATCCGCGGCGCGACCGTCTCGGCCGAGCACGTCTCGGCCGACGCCGGCGCGCCCCTCAACCTCAAGCGCTTCATCTACGAGCTCGACGTGCCGGTCGTGGTCGGCGGCGTCGTCACCTACACGGCCGCGCTGCACCTCATGCGCACCGGGGCCGCGGGCGTGCTGGTCGGCTTCGGCGGCGGGGCCGCGTCGACGAGCGAGCGCGTGCTCGGCGTCGCCGCGCCCATGGCGACCGCGGTGAGCGACGTCGCCGCCGCGCGCCGCGACTACCTCGACGAGTCGGGCGGCCGCTACGTGCACGTCATCGCCGACGGCTCGCTCGGCACCTCCGGGCAGATCGTCAAGGCGCTCGCGTGCGGCGCCGACGCCGTCGTGCTCGGCACCGCGCTCGCGCGGGCGACGGATGCGCCGGGTCGCGGCTGGCACTGGGGCCCGGAGGCGCACAACCAGAAGCTGCCGCGCGGCAACCGCGTGCAGGTCGACCAGGTCGGCCCGCTCGACGTCGTGCTGAACGGGCCGTCGCCCGTCGCGGACGGCACAGCCAACATCATGGGCGCCCTCAGGAAGGCCATGTCGACCACCGGCTATAAGGATCTCAAGGAGTTCCAGCGGATCGACGTGGTGCTGGAGGCCAACCCGCAACGCTAACTGCGCCGCTCCGCGCGACGCGAACGAGGAGGATCCATGTCTGAGACCACCAACAGCGTGAGTCGGTCGAGGAAGCTCGGCCCCGAGGAGCGCGCCGCTGCGATCGCCTCGATGCGGGAGCGCGAGCTCGACGTGCTCGTCATCGGCGGCGGCATCGTCGGCACCGGAGCGGCGCTCGACGCCGTCACGCGCGGCCTGCGCGTCGGCCTCATCGAGGCGCGCGACTTCGCCTCCGGAACTTCAAGCCGCTCGTCGAAGCTCATCCACGGCGGCATCCGCTACCTCGAGCAGCTGAACTTCGGGCTCGTGCGCGAGGCCCTCATCGAGCGCGGGCTGCTGCTGCAGCGCATCGCGCCGCACCTCGCGAAGCCGGTGCGCTTCCTCTACCCGCTCGAGACGCCGCTCATCGAGCGCGCCTACATCGGCGCGGGCATGGCGCTCTACGACGTCTTCAGCTACACGGGCTTCATGAAGCCGGGCGTGCCGCTGCACCGCCACCTGACGAAGAAGCAGGTGCTCAAGAAGATCCCGTCGCTCGACCCGAACGCGTTCGTCGGCGGGCTCACCTACTACGACGCCCAGGTCGACGACGCGCGCTATGTCGCCGAGCTCGCGCGCACCGCATCCTTCTACGGCGCCCACGTCGCGAGCCGCGTGCGCGCGGAGGGCTTCCTCAAGGTGGGGGAGCGGGTGGTCGGCGTGCAGGCGCACGACTACGAGACGGGCGAGCAGTTCGAGATCCGCGCGAAGCAGGTCGTGAACGCGACCGGCGTGTGGACGGGCGAGACGCAGGCGATGGTGGGCGAGCGCGGCGAGTTCAAGGTGCGCGCGTCGAAGGGCGTGCACCTCGTCGTGCCGCGCGACCGCTTCCACTCCGAGATGGGCCTGCTGCTGCGCACCCCGAAGAGCGTGCTGTTCGTCATCCCGTGGGGTCGGCACTGGATCATCGGTACGACCGACACCGACTGGAACCTCGACAAGGCGCACCCCGCGGCCACCGCGGCCGACATCGACTACATCCTCGACAACGTCAACAAGGTGCTCGCGACGAAGCTCACGCGCGCCGACGTCGAGGGCGTCTACGCGGGCCTGCGGCCGTTGCTCGCGGCCGGCGGCGACGGCACCTCGACGGCGAACATCTCGCGCGAGCACTACGTCTCGCACACCGTGCCGGGCCTCGTGCTCATCGCGGGCGGGAAGTGGACGACCTACCGCGTGATGGCGAAGGACGCGATCGACGAGGCCGTGAGCGCGATGGACGGCAAGGTGCCCGAGTCGTGCACCGAGCAGATCCCGCTGCTCGGCGCGACCGGCTACCGCGCCGCGTGGAACAAGCGCGCGAAGATCGCGCGCGCCTTCGGCGTCCACAAGCACCGCGTCGAGCACCTGCTGAACCGCTACGGCGTGCTGACCGACGAGATCCTCGACATGATCCGCAAGGACCCGTCGCTGCTCGAGCCGCTGCCCGGCGCCGACGACTACATCGGCGCGGAGGTGCGCTACGCGTGCACCCACGAGGGCGCGCTGCACCTCGACGACGTGCTCGCACGCCGCACCCGCATCTCGATCGAGTCGTGGGACCGCGGCGTCTCGGCGGCGCCCGTCGCCGCGCGGATCATGGCGGATGCGCTCGGCTGGGACGACGCGCGCGTCGAGAAGGAGATCAACACCTACAACAAGCGCGTCGCCGCGGAGATCGCGAGCCAGGAGCTGCCCGACGACGAGTCGGCCGACCGGGCGCGCACGGAGGCGCCCGAGATCGTGCCGCTCAGCGCGCTCCCGACCGCCGACACGGTCGGCACTCGGCCGCAGCCCGCGGCCTGACGGCCGCGAGCGGGGAGGGACGCTCGCGGCGCGCCGGTAGACTGGGCGCGCCGTGAGCACCCCTCTCCCCACCTTCTCCGACGTCGCCAAGCGACCGCGGTGGATCGGCGTGCTCGTGCTGTGCATCGTCGTCGCCGGCGTCTTCGCCCTGCTCGGGCAGTGGCAGATCGAGCGGGCCGTCGAGCAGGGCCAGGCCGACGAGCGCGACACCGAGACGGCGGTGCCGCTCGTGCAGGTCGCCGAGCCCGGCTCGACCCTCACGAGCGAGGCGGGCGGCCGGATGGTCGCCTTCTCGGGCACCTGGACCGACGACTTCGACACCCTCGTCGGTCGCGACCAGCACGGCGACCAGGGCAGCTGGGTGATCGGTCGCGCGCTCGTCGAGCAGCCGACGGGCGGCACCGCGTCGCTCGCCGTCGCGCTCTCGTGGCTGCCCGATCCCGCCGCCGCGGAGGTGCTCGCCGACTCGCTCAGCGCGGGGGAGACCGGGGAGCTCGTCGGCCGGCTCATGCCTCCCGAGGCGCCCACGATGGGCGACGTGCAGGGCGGCACGCGCGAGGCGATGAGCGTCGCCGAGCTCGTCAACGAGTGGGACGACTACGACGGCACTGCCTACGGGTCGTACGCGATCCTCGACGAGCCGTCGGCAGCCGCATCCGGCGCCCTCGTCGAGCGCGCAGAGCCGATCGTCTCGGTGCGCCCCGAGGTCGACGCGCAGCTCAACTGGCTCAACGTCTTCTACGCGATCGAGTGGGTCGCCTTCATGCTCTTCGCCTTCTACCTCTGGTACCGGCTCGTGAAGGATGCGCTCGAGCGCGAGATCGAGGACATCGAGGATGCAGAGGCTGCGGCCGCCGAAGCGGCCGGGCCGCGCCGATAGGCTGGTATCCGTGCCCCGCCCCATCGAACAGCTGCCGCAGATCCGCTCCGCCATCCGCTTCTACCGCGTGATGTCGTGGGTGACGGGCCTGTTCCTGTTGCTGCTCGTCGCCGAGATGGTGCTGAAGTACTCGCCCACGCACGTCGAGGTCTTCACCGGCGGCGCGGGCGGGCTGCTCTCTCTGCAGCGCGTCGTGCCCGGCGACGGCTGTCAGTGGTACTCGCTGTTCGTGCCCGGCGGCATGGGCTGCGAGATCTCCTCGCTCGGCGACGGCTTCAACGTCTCGCTCGCGATCCTGATCGTGCACGGCTGGATCTACGTCGTCTACCTGCTCGCGTGCTTCCGCCTCTGGAGCCTGCTGCGCTGGCCGTTCAAGCGCCTGCTCGCGATGGCCGCCGGCGGGGTCGTGCCCTTCCTCTCCTTCTTCGTCGAGCGCCGCATGCACGACGTCGCGGTCTCCGACGTGACTCGCCTCGAGGCCGAGCGGGCCGCAAGGGACGCCGCCGCTCCCGCCCCTGCAACCCCTTCGGAGGCTTGATGTCCGACACCGCTCAGCGGCCCGTGCTCGTGATCGACTTCGGCGCCCAGTACGCGCAGCTCATCGCGCGCCGCGTGCGCGAGGCCGACGTCTACAGCGAGATCGTGCCCTCGACGATCACCGCCGAGGAGGTGCGCGCGAAGGACCCCGCCGCGATCGTGCTCTCCGGCGGCCCCTCGAGCGTCTACGAGGAGGGCGCCCCGCGCCTCGACGAGCAGATCCTCGAGCTCGGGGTGCCGACGTTCGGCATCTGCTACGGCTTCCAGGTGATGGCCGCGCAGCTCGGCGGCAAGGTCGCGAAGACCAGCAACCGCGAGTACGGCTCGACGAGCGTGCGCGTCGATGGCGGCGGCACGCTGCTGAACGGTCAGCCCGACGCGCAGACGGTGTGGATGAGTCACGGCGACTCGGTCGCGGAGGCGCCCGAGGGCTTCACCGTGCTCGCGTCGACCGCCGACACCCCCGTCGCGGCGTTCGAGGACCGCGAGCGGAAGATGGCCGGCGTGCAGTGGCACCCGGAGGTCAAGCACTCCGAGCACGGGCAGCGCGTGCTCTCGTCGTTCCTGCACGAGATCGCGGGGCTGCCGGGCGACTGGCAGACCGGCAACGTCATCGACGAGCAGGTCGCGCGCATCCGCGAGCAGGTCGGCTCCGACAAGGTGCTGTGCGCGCTCTCGGGCGGGGTCGACTCCGCCGTCGCCGCGGCGCTCGTGCACAAGGCCGTCGGCGACCAGCTCGTGTGCGTCTTCGTCGACCACGGCCTGCTGCGCCAGGACGAGCGGCGCCAGGTCGAGGAGGACTACGTCGCCTCGACCGGAGTGCGGCTCGTGACGGTGGATGCGCGGGAGCGGTTCCTCTCGGCGCTCAAGGGCGTCACCGACCCGGAGCAGAAGCGCAAGATCATCGGGCGCGAGTTCATCCGCGTCTTCGAGCAGGCCGAGCGCGACCTCGCCGCCGAGGCCGCGAGCGAGGGCGAGCCCATCCGCTGGCTCGTGCAGGGCACGCTCTACCCCGACGTCGTCGAGTCGGGCGGCGGCACGGGCGCCGCGAACATCAAGAGCCACCACAACGTCGGCGGCCTGCCCGACGACCTGCAGTTCCGGCTCATCGAGCCGCTGCGCGCGCTGTTCAAGGACGAGGTGCGGGCGATCGGCCGCGAGCTCGGCCTGCCCGAGGCGATCGTCGGCCGCCAGCCCTTCCCCGGCCCCGGCCTCGGCATCCGCATCATCGGCGAGGTCACGCAGGAACGGCTCGACACCCTGCGCCGCGCGGACGCGATCGCGCGCGCCGAGCTCACGGCAGCGGGCCTCGACCAGGAGATCTGGCAGTGCCCCGTCGTGCTGCTCGCCGACGTGCGCTCGGTGGGCGTGCAGGGCGACGGCCGCACCTACGGCCACCCGATCGTGCTGCGCCCCGTCTCCTCCGAGGACGCGATGACCGCCGACTGGACGCGACTGCCGTACGACGTGCTCGCCCGCATCTCGAACCGCATCACGAACGAGGTACCGGAAGTCAACCGGGTCGTGCTCGATGTGACGTCGAAGCCGCCGGGCACCATCGAATGGGAGTAGGAGCAGGGTGAGCGCGTCGTGCACGCCGCTCCTCAGCTCAGACAATGAAGCGCTCCGGACGCCCCGACGGGGCGTCCGGACCTCTTCATAACTCGCACCCCGCGGCGTGCACGACGCGCTCGCTGGTGGAGGTAGGCAGCCGGGGAGCGGGTGCTGGGCGCGGCTCGGTGCTGGGGAGGAGGATGAGCGCATGGGGGAGCCGAGGGGGCGGGACGTGGCGGCCCGGGTCGTCGCGCTCTGGACGCTCGCCATCGGCTTCGGCGCGAGCGTGCTCGTCGGGCTGTCGCCCACCAGCTGGCTGCTCGCGAGGCTCCGCTACGGCTGCGCGTTCGTGACCGAGGAGTGGGTGTGCGACGGCAACGCTGCCCTCCTCGCGGCCGGTGCCAGCAGCCTCGTGCTGTCGAGCCTCGCCCTCGGCGGCATCGCCCTCATCGTGCGCGCCACGTGGGATCGCGTGCGGCTGCGCGCCGAGCGCTTCGGCTGGATCGCCCTCATCGCCGTGCTGCCGACGATCGTCCTCTGCGGTCTGCTGCTGCTCGACGCCGCGACGCACGAGCCGGCCGACGTGGCCATCGACGACAGCCGCCTCGCGATGTGGATCGAGAGCGCGATGATCCCGGCACTCGCGACGGCGGTCGCCGGCGTGCTCGCCGGCTCCGGGCTGCGGATGCGCGCCCGCGGCCGACCGCGTCGGGTCGCCTTCGTCACGATCGTGCCGGCGTTCGTCCTTCTGCTGGTCGCCGCCGTCATCTCGTTCCTCGGCACGCTGCCGACCGGGATCGTCGCCGCCTCCGCGATCGGCGCCGGCTGGTACCTCGCGGCGGCCGCGTGGCCCGGCGCTGCCAAGCAGACCGTCGGCGATGTCGATCCAGGCCATTCCCGTTCGACGTCCTGAGTGAGAGGGTCGAGACCGACCCACCGCGACGAGGAGTGGACCATGCAGCACATGCTCATCATGCGCGCGAACGAAGAAGCGGTGCGGGGCAGCTCGTCGGGCCGGCCTCGGCCATCGCGCGGAGCTGCTGGCGGCATCGAGCTGCCGAGTCGCCGCGGCGACGCCGTCGCGCAGCTCCACCGGCGGCAGCGAGCTGCGGGCCCCACGCGCGACTGTCGTCGCCCGCGCCGTGGGCGAGCACGAGCGGCGGCTGGGCGCCGACCCGCTCGAACGCGATCTCGACGGCACCTGCGCGGAGCGTCTCCACGGTCGCCACGCTACGCCGCGGAGCGTCGGGCTGACAGTCGCGCATATGGGGCCGACAGGGTGGGCTACTACCCTGGGTGGGTGACGACGACGAGTGCCGAGGCGACCTTGAGCGAGGAGCGGATCGCGCTGCTGCGCGCCGACTTCCCGATCCTCGCGGAGCAGCCCGCCGGCGTGCCGCTCGTCTACCTCGACTCCGGCGCGACGAGCCAGCAGCCGCGGCAGGTGCTCGAGGCCGAGTGGGCGTTCCGCACCCAGCGGAACGCCGCAGTGCACCGCGGCGCGCACACCCTCGCGGCGCTCGCGACCGACGACTACGAGCTCGCGCGCGAGCGCATCGCGCGCTTCGTCGGTGCGAAGCCGACCGAGATCTCGTGGGCGATGAACGCGACGGATGCGCTCAACACCGTCGCGCTCTCGCTCGCCGAGGCCAACCGGGCCGGCGCGACCGACCCGGCCCTCCGCATCCGCGAGGGGGACGAGATCCTCGTCACCGAGGCGGAGCACCACGCGAACCTGCTGCCGTGGCAGCGCCTCGCCGACGAGACCGGCGCGACGCTGCGCTGGATCGAGGCCGACGATGACGGCGTCTGGACGCTCGACGACGCGCTCGCGAGCATCACCGAGCGCACGCGGCTCGTCGCGATCGCCCACGTCTCGAACGTCACGGGCCTCATCGCCCCCGTCGAGGCGGTCGCCCGGGCCGCCCACGCGGTCGGCGCGCTCGTCGTGCTCGACGCGTGCCAGTCGGTGCCGCACCGGCCCGTCGACCTCCGCTCGCTCGGCGTCGACGCGGCGGCGTTCTCGAGCCACAAGATGCTCGGCCCCGGCGGTGTCGGCGTGCTCTACCTGACGGCGCAGCTGGGCGCCGCGCTGCCGCCCGCGCGCGTGGGCGGCTCGATGATCACGACGGTCACGATGACCGAGCGCGACTACCTCCCCGCGCCGCAGCGATTCGAGGCGGGCACGCAGCCGGTCGGCGCGATCGTCGGCCTGGCCGCCGCGGTCGACTACCTCGAGGCGGTCGGGATGCGCGCGATCGAGCGGCACGAGGTCGCGCTCGGCGAGCGGCTCGCCGCCGGTGCCGCCTCGATCGACGGCGTCCGGCTCGTCGGTCCGCGCCCCGGCAGCGAGCGCGCCGGCCTCGCGAGCGTCATCGTCGACGGCGTGCACGCGCACGACGTCGGCCAGGTGCTCGACGCCGCCGGCATCGCCGCGCGCGTCGGCCACCACTGCGCCCAGCCCCTCCACCGCCGCCTCGGCGTCGCCGCGACGACCCGCGCATCCACGTACCTCACGACGACCGAGGCCGAGGTCGACCGCTTCCTCGACGTGCTCTCGAGCGTGCGCTCCTACTTCGGGGCCGGCCGATGAGCGGGCAGGCGCCGCGCGACCCGCTCGCCGGCCTCTACCAGGAGCTCATCCTCGAGCACGCGAAGCGCCGCTCGGGGGAGGGGCTCCTCGAGCCCGCCGATGCCGAGCGCTTCCTCCGGAACCCCACGTGCGGCGACGAGATCCGGCTGCGCGTGCGGCTCTCGGGGGACGCGGTGGATGCGGTCGGCTGGGAGGGGCAGGGATGCTCGATCTCGCAGGCCTCCGCCTCCGTGCTCGCGGAGGACGTGCCCGGCCTGACGGCCGCCGATGCGCGGTCGCGCGTCGAGGCGCTCCGCGAGCTGCTGCGCTCGCGCGGCTCGATCGAGCCCGACGAGGCACTGCTCGGCGATGCCGTCGCCTTCGCCGGCGTCGCGAAGTTCCCGATGCGGGTGAAGTGCGCGATGCTCGCGTGGGTCGCGCTCGAGGAGGCGCTCGACGAGCTCGACGCCCGCTGAGCGGCGCGACACCGGGCGTCACAGGGCGCGGCCCGGCATGCCGGCCGTGATGGGATGAAGGCATTCCCTCAGGAGGTCTGATATGTCCAGCACCACGCCCGTCGGCGAGCGGATCGGCCGCGTCGCCGGCACCTGGTTCCCGCTCGTCGTGCTCGCCGCGGCGGCCGTCGCGATCGTCGTCCCGCAGGTGTTCCTGCCGATCGGGCCGTGGATCAACACGCTGCTCGGCATCATCATGCTGGGCATGGGCCTCACCCTGAAGCCGGTCGACTTCACCGTCATCGCGAAGAAGCCGAAGGCCTTCGTCGTCGGCGTGATCGCGCAGTACGTCATCATGCCGCTCGCGGCGATCGGCCTCGCGCTCGCCTTCCAGCTCCCGCCCGAGCTGCTCGTGGGCGTCGTGCTCGTCGGCTCCGCGCCGGGCGGCACAGCCTCGAACGTCATGGTCTACCTCGCGAAGGGCGACACGGCGCTCTCGGTCGCGATGACGACCGCGTCGACGCTGCTCGCGCCGGTGCTCACGCCGCTGCTCGTGCTGTGGCTCGCGGGCTCATACCTGCCGGTCGACGCGTGGGGCCTGTTCCAGTCGATCATCTTCATCGTGCTGCTGCCGGTGATCGCGGGCGTGCTGCTGCGCATCCTGCTGCCGAGGCTCGTGCAGGCGATCCTGCCTTGGCTGCCGCTCGTGTCGGTCACCGGCATCACGCTCGTCGTGCTCGCGGTCGTGGCCGGCTCCGCCGCCACGATCCTCTCGGTCGGCCTGCTCGTCGCCCTCGTCGTCATCCTGCACAACGGCGTCGGCTACGCGCTCGGCTTCCTCGCGGCCAAGGCCGTCGGGCTGGACGAGAGCGCCCGCCGAGCGGTCGCGATCGAGGTCGGCATGCAGAACTCGGGGCTCGCGGCCGGCCTCGCGCGCACGCACTTCTCGCCCGAGTCGGCGCTGCCCGCCGCGATCTTCTCCGTCTGGCACAACGTCTCGGGGTCGCTGCTCGCCTCGTTCTGGTCGCGCCGCCCGCCGAAGGACGACGCGCGCGTCGACGCGCCCGAGGACCAGCCCGTCGCGAGCTGACGGGATGCGGATGCGCCCCGTCGCCCTCCGTGGGCGGTGGGGCGTACGCTTCCCAGCACCGACCGAGAGGGGCTGCGATGGCGCTGCGCTGGTATTCGAACGTGATCGAGTCGACCGACCCGAGGAGGCTCGGCGCCTGGTGGCGCGAGGCGCTCGACTGGGAGGTCATCCACGACACCGACGACGAGGTGGTCGTCATCCCGAAGCAGGCGCGGGAGATCGGCGCGAAGCTGACCTTCCACCAGTTCCCGCCCGGGCTCGTGTTCGTGCGCGTGGATCACGAGAAGGCGACGAAGAACCGCCTGCACATGGACCTCGCACCGCACACGAGCGATGACCGGGACGCCGAGATCGCGCGGCTCGAGGCGCTCGGCGCCCGGCGCATCGACATCGGGCAGGGGCCGGACGTGCCGTGGACCGTGCTCGCCGACATCGACGGCAACGAGTTCTGCGTGCTCTCGAGTCGCGACATGTGACGCTCGCCGCGGAGCGCCGTGCATCGCGCCCCGCGGCGACCGAGCGGCTCAGCGGTAGACCATGCCGCCGTCGATGAGCGGCGTCTGCCCGGTCATGTAGTCGGAGTCCGGGCCCGCGAGGTACGACACGAAGCTCGCGACGTCCTCGGGCGTGGATGCGCGACCGAGGGTGATGCCCTCGACGTACTTCTTGTAGGTCGCGCCGATCTCGGCGCCCGTGAGCTCGGCGAAGCCGCGATCGATCTCCTCCCACATGCCGGTGCCGACGATGCCGGGGGAGTAGCCGTTCACCGTGATGCCGAGCGTCGCGAGCTCCTGCGCCGCCGCCTGCACGAGCGCGCGCACTGCGAACTTGCTCGACGAGTACAGGCCGAGCATCGGGAACGACTCGTGCGCGGCGATCGAGGTCGCCGCGATGATCTTGCCGCCGTGCCCGAGCTCTTCGAGCTTGGCGGCGGCCACCTGGATGCCGAACAGCACGCCCTTGACGTTGATGCCGAAGACGCGATCGAAGTCGTCCTCGGTGATCCCGCGCACCGGCGTGATGGGGCCCGCGATCCCGGCGTTGTTGACCATGATGTCGAAGCCGCCGAGCTCGTCCGCCGCGCGGTTCACAGCCGCCTCGAGGCTCGACTTGTCGGAGACGTCGCCGCCGATGGTGATCGCGCGCCGGCCGGCGGCCTCCACGAGCTCCTTCGTCTCATGCAGCGAGTCCTCTCGCAGATCCAGGAGCGCGACGTCGGCGCCGTCATGCGCCAGCCGCTTCGCGATCGCCTGCCCGATGCCCTGCGCCGCTCCGGTGACGAAGGCGACCTTGCTGTCGATGGCCATGATGTTCCTCCCGTGGTGTTGCGTGGATGTCCTCCGACGCTACGGCAGAGCCGGAGCCCGCGCATTGCGGCGATTGCCAGGCTCGGTCGGGACGGCGAGACGACGAAGGCCCCGGCATCTGCCGGGGCCTTCGTGCTGCTGCATGAAGCGCGCTAGTTGTTGCTGCGCAGGATCGCGAGGATCCGCAGGATCTCGACGTAGAGCCAGATGATCGTCATGACCAGGCCGAACGCCGCCGACCAGCCGTACTTCTTGTGCACGCCGCGCTTGACGCCCAGCTCGATGCCCTCGAAGTCCATCACGAGCGAGTACGCGCCGAGCAGCACGGCGAGGCCGCCGAGCAGCACCCCGAGCGGAATGCCGAAGACCTCCGCCGAGCGCATGCCCCACGGGTCCTGGTTGACGCCGGTGAGCATGAGCACGAAGTTCACGAGCGAGAACAGGCCGTAGCCGATGATCACGATGAAGAAGATCTTGTTGAGCCTGGGCGACGTGCGGAAGACGCGGAACGCGTAGCCGGCGAGTGTCACGCCGAACACGCACGCGGTCGCGAGCAGCGCCTGGAAGATCACGCCCGGCAGGTTCATGCCGAACTCCACCGTGGCCGAGAAGCCGCCGAGGAAGAGGCCCTGCGCGGCGGCGTAGGCGAGCACGAGCGCGGGGCTCGGCTCCTTCTTGAAGATGTTGACGAGCGCGAGCACGAAGCCGACGATCGCGCCGCCCCACGTGAGCGCGTAGAAGAGCGGCGTCGGCCCGGTGAGGAAGAGCATCCCCAGCGTGATGATGAAGCCGATCGCCGTGACGCCGAGCGTCAGCGCCGTCTTGGTGATGACACCGTCGTAGGTGAGCCGCTCGGTCTCGAGCGGGCCGGCCGAGGGCGCGTTGAACTGCTGGTTGAGCTGCTCGGGCGACGGGATCGGCTGCTGGCCGTACGGCGCGCCGTACTGCTGCTGGCCGTAGGGCGCGCCGCCGAACTGCTGCTGGCCGTACGGTGCCTGGCCGTAGGGCGCCTGGCCGTACGGTGCCTGGCGATAGGGGGCCTGGCCACCGGGGATGGCCTGGGCCGCGCGCTGCGAGTTCTCGGTGAACGCGGGCGAGTTGCGGAACGCGGGGTTGCCTGCCAAGGGTGTTGCTCCTGTCGACTGCATGCGGCCGCCTCCAAGGGCGGTCGCGCTCAGCGTAGCGAAACGAGCCAGGATTCCGCTGTGTCGCACGGCTCGTTCGCCGAAGGCAGACGGCGCATAGCCTGAGGGCATGCAGCCGACCGCGCTCATCGCCCACCGCGGCGCCTCCGGTTGGGCGCCCGAGCACACCGAGACGGCCGTCCGCCTGGCCGCCGAGCTCGGCGCCGATGCGGTCGAGCCCGACCTCGTCGCGACCCGCGATGGCGTGCTCGTCGTGCGGCACGACAACGAGTTGGGCGAGACGACCGACGTCGCCGCCCGACCGGAGTTCGCTGACCGCCGCCGCTCGCAGTCGATCGACGGCCACGAGCTCGAGGGCTGGTTCGTCGAGGACTTCACCTGGGCCGAGGTCGCGACGCTGCGCGCTCGCGAGCGGCTGCCGCAGCTGCGCCCCCTCGGAGCGCGGCTCGATGGCCGCGACCGGGTGCTGCGCTTCGACGAGCTGCTCGCGATCGCCGACGAGACCGGCGTCGGCGTCGTCGCCGAGCTCAAGCACGCCACCCACCACGCCGCGCTCGGCCTGCCGCTCGACGAGCTCGTGGCGGATGCGGTGCGCGGCACCCGCTGGCAGGCGCCGGGGGCGCTCGTGGTCGAGTCCTTCGAGGAGTCGGTGCTGCACGCCGTGCGGGAGCGCGGCGTCGAGGCGCGGCTCGTCTACCTCATGGACCACGACGGCACCGCGGCCGACCTCGTGGCAGGCGGCGACGCATCCGCCCAGACCTACGCCGAGCAGCGCGAGGACGCGGCGCTCGAGGCGCTCGCGAGCCGCGTCGACGCGATCAGCGTCGCGAAGTCGGTGCTCTTCGAGCGCGACGGCGACCGGCTCGGCACGAGCGACCTCGTCGAGCGGGCGCGCGATGCCGGCCTCGGCACGATCACCTGGACGCTCCGACCCGAGAACGCCTTCCTCGAGCCCGAGCACCGGCTCGGCCACCACGACGCGGCTTGGGGCGACTGGACGACCGAGTGGGGAATGCTCGCGGCGCTCGGGCTCGAGGCGGTCTTCGTCGACCACCCGGACCTCTGGCGCCGCCTCGCGCCGCCGGTCGCGCCCACGATCGGGTGACAGCAGGAGGGGCTGTTCCGCGCCGGTTCACGGCGCGTTCACCGGGCGGCACCGCCGCGACACGTGGCGAGCGTTCGATGGGGCTGATCCCCTCCACCGAAGGAACCCCATGCGTCGACGCCGTCCCGCCGCCCTCGCCGCCGTCATCCCGGCGGCGCTCGCGGCCACCCTGCTCACCGCTCCCGCCGCGCACGCGGGGGACGCCGACATCGTGATCAACGAGGTGCAGTCGAACAGCGCCGTCGGCGCGCCCGACTTCTTCGAGCTGACGAACGTCGGTGCCGCGCCCGTCGACATCTCCGGCTGGATAGCCCGCGACGACAAGGATGACGAGGAGCACATCGTCTTCCCCGCGGGCACCGTGATCGCCCCGGGGGACTTCGCCGTGTTCGAGCCGGAGCCACTCGCGGGCTTCGGGCTCGGCAAGGCCGACTCCGTGCGCATCTTCACGGCCGCGGGCGCGCTCGTCGCCAGGTACGGCTGGACCGAGCACGCGTTCTCGGAGGGGCGGCTGCCCGACGGCACCGGCGCCTTCGTCGACACCGAGCCGACGCCCGGCGCGCCGAACGTCGCGCGCGAGGTCGTCGAGGCCGTGCCGGTCGATTCGCCCGTCGTCGTCAACGAGGTGCAGAGCGCCGACGCAGCAGGCGGCCCCGATTGGGTCGAGCTCGTGAATCGTGACTTCGAGCGCTCTGTCGACGTCTCGGGCTGGATCCTCCGCGACGACGACGACCTGAGCCTCGTGCGCATCCCTGCCGGCACGGTCCTCGCGCCGGGCGGTTACCTCGTCGTCGAGACGGCCGATGATGTGGTGGCATCGAGCTTCAGCCTCGGCAAGGCCGACGCGGTCCGCCTCTACACCGCCGACGGCACCGGCCTCGTCGACCAGTACTCCTGGACCGAGCACGCCTCCACCGAGGGCCGGCTGCCCGACGGCTCGGGCACCTGGGTCGACACCGAGCCGACGCCCGGCGCGCCGAACGTCGCCCGCTTCGTCCCCTCGCCGATCGTCATCAACGAGATCGAGTCGAACGGCGACCCGCGCGGCGACTGGGTCGAGCTCGCCAACACCGACACGGTGGAGACGGTCGACCTCTCGGGCTGGAGCCTCGTCGACGGCGATCCGTCGCACGAGCCGATCGTGCTGCCGGAGGGCACGACGATCGAGTCGGGCGGCTACCGCGCGATCATCACCGATGCCGCGGGGGCCTACAGCAGCGACTTCGGGCTCGGCGGCGCCGACTCCGTCACGCTCCGCGACGCGGCCGGACAGATCGTCGACTCGTTCACCTGGGAGGCGCACGCGCCCGCGACCTACGCGCGCTGCGCCGACATGACTGGCGACTTCGCGCCGTCCGCGACCGCGACCTTCGAGGTCCGCAACGACTGCGCATCCGTGGAGGAGCCGGCCGTCGAGGCCGAGCCGTGGCCGTTCGGCGGCGATGTGCGGTTGGCAGTCGCGCCCGGCACGTGGGGCGATGACATGTCGGGCCTCGACCTCGCGGCCGACGGCACCCTCTTCGCGGTCAACAACGACAACGCCGAGATCTTCGAGCTCGAGGCGGCAGAGAGCGTCTCCGCGATCGCCCGGTCGTGGGTCGCGCACTACCCGGACGGCTCGGGCCAGCCCGACGCCGAGGGCATCTCGGTCGCCGGTGACGGCGCGATCTTCCTGGCGACCGAACGCGACAACCGCACGAAGGGCGTGAGCCGCCCGTCGATCCTGCGCGTCGAGCTCGGCGCCGATGGCGAGTCGACGACGACGCACGAATGGGATCTGACGTCGCTGCTCGGTCCGCTCGGCGCCAACCTCGGGCCCGAGGCGATCGAGTGGATCTCGGACGCCGACGCGGTGCGCCTCGGCGTGCGCGACCTCTCGAGCATCATCGGCCCCGGCGACGAGGGCGCGGTCGCCGCGGCCGAAGCGGGGGGCGCGTACGACCCGACCGCGTACGGCGATCACTTCGGCGGACTATTCGCGATCGCGATCGAGCAGACTGGCCTCGTCCACCTCGTCGTGCTCGAGGCCGACAGGGGCGTGACGCTGCTGCAGGCCACCGCGCCCGGCGACGCGCTCGATATCGTGATGGGGCTCGACTGGCGCGCGGGCGGCAACGCCCTGTGGGCGGTGTGTGACGAGGCGTGCGACAACCGCCACGCCGAGCTCGCGTTCGTCGACGGGCTGCTGACGACGCAGCGCGCCGTGCACGCGCCCGCCGCGATGGACCCCGGCTACACGAACGAGGGCCTCGCGATCGACTGGTGCGCGCTCGACCCGGCCGCGACGCCGACGGTGCTGTGGATCTCGGACAGCCCGCACGAAGGCGTCTCGCTGCGCTCGGCGGCGGGTGACGCGTGCGTCGCTCCGCCGGCGGAGACCCCTGCGCCTGCGCCGACGCCGACGCCGACCGAGGCGCCCGGCGCCGCGGTCGGCGTCGGGCAGGGCGGCACCGGCGCGAGTGCTGGCGCGCTGCCGCGCACGGGCGGCGAGGCACCGGTCGGCGCGGTGATGCTCGGCGGTCTGCTGCTGCTCGCGGGCATCGGCCTCGCGCTGCGCCATCGGCGCGCGGCGTGAGCGGCGCCTGACGGGCGCGTCCCGGGGCCCGGGTGCGACGCATTCGGGCCCGTCGTCTCCACGGCGGATGCGTCCTGGCCGTCGGCCGCGTCACCGGCGGCTCGTAGACTGGGCAGGACATGACGGATCTGTGGGGCCTGGGGGACGAGGGCTTCGGTGAAGTGCAGCGGCCGACGCCCCTCGGACCGCGCGGTGAGACGATCCCCGAGGAGCTGCTCGAGGGGCTGAACCCGCCGCAGCGCGAGGCGGTCGAGCACCGCGGACCCGCGCTGCTGATCGTCGCGGGCGCCGGCTCGGGCAAGACGCGCGTGCTCACGCACCGCGTCGCCGGGCTGCTCGCGACCCGCGAGGCGTGGCCGAGCCAGATCCTCGCGATCACCTTCACGAACAAGGCCGCCGCCGAGATGCGCGAGCGCGTCGAGCGCCTCGTCGGCGAGGAGTCGCGCGGCATGTGGATCTCGACGTTCCACTCCGCGTGCGTGCGCATCCTGCGACGCGAGGCCGAGGAGTTCGGCTTCAAGCAGTCGTTCACGATCTACGACTCGGGCGACGTGCGCGCGCTCGTCAAGCGGCTCATCAAGGAGCGCGGCGCCGACATCCAGGGGCTCACGCCCGGCGGCGTCGCCGCGCGCATCTCGAAGGCGAAGAACGAGCTGCACGACGTCGACTCGTGGGCCCGCACCGCCAACCTCGAGAACCCGCTCGACGCCGCCTTCCTCGAGCTGTGGCGCGACTACGACAACGAGCTGCGGCGCGCGAACGCGTTCGACTTCGACGACCTCATCTCGCAGACCGTCTTCCTGCTGCGCGCGTTCCCGCACGTCGCCGCGCAGTACCGCAAGCGCTTCCGCCACATCCTCGTCGACGAGTACCAGGACACGAACGCGGCGCAGTACGCGCTCATCCGCGAGCTCACGCAGCCCGTCACGCGCGCCGACCTGCCCGATCTCCGCGCCGACCTGCCGGGCGCGTCCCTCACGGTCGTGGGCGACTCGGATCAGTCGATCTACGCGTTCCGGGGCGCCGACATCCGCAACATCACCGACTTCGAGCGCGACTTCGCCGGTGCCCGCGTCATCATGCTCGAGCAGAACTACCGCTCGACGCAGAACATCCTCTCGGCCGCGAACGCCGTGATCGGCAACAACTTCGACCGGCGCGAGAAGCGGCTGTGGACCGACTCGGGCGACGGCGCGAAGATCGTCGGCTTCACCGGCTACTCCGGCCACGACGAGGCGCAGTTCGTCGCCGACGAGATCGTCGAGCTCACCTCCGGGGGCATGGCCTACAGCGACATCGCGGTCTTCTACCGCACGAACGCGCAGACGCGAGCGCTCGAAGAGGTGCTCATCCGCACCGCGATCCCGTACCGGGTTATCGGCGGCACGAAGTTCTACGAGCGAGCCGAGATCAAGGACGCCATGGCGTACCTCATCACGGTCGCGAACCCCGCCGATTCCCTCAGCCTGCGCCGCATCATGAACGTGCCGCGGCGCGGCATCGGCCCGGCGACGGAAGCGGCGCTGCAGGCCTTCGCCGACGAGCGGCAGATCACGCTGCGGGATGCGATGCGTCGCGTCGACGAGATCGCGCTCGGCCCGAAGGTGGCCGCGGCGATCACGGACCTCGCGGCGCTGCTCGACGAGTGGAGCGACCGGCCCGAGGCCGATCCCGGCGAGGTGCTGCGCGACCTCATGAGCCGCTCGGGCTACACCGATCAGCTGCGCCGCTCGCCCGACCCGCAGGACGCGGCGCGGCTCGAGAACGTCGAGGAGCTCATCGCGGTGACGCGCGAGTTCCGGCGGCAGAACCCCACCGGCAACCTCGTCGACTTCCTCACCGAGACGGCGCTCGTCGCCGCCGCCGACGAGCTCGACGACTCCGGCGGGCAGGTCTCGCTCATGACGCTGCACACCGCGAAGGGCCTCGAGTTCGAGGCGGTGTTCATCACGGGCGTCGAGGAGGAGCTGCTGCCGCACCGCATCTCGGCGAACGAGCCGGGAGGGCCCGCCGAGGAGCGGCGGCTGTTCTACGTCGGCATCACGCGCGCCCGCCAGCGCCTGCACCTCTCGCTCGCCATGACGCGCGCGCAGTTCGGCGAGGTCAACCCCGCCGTGCCGAGCCGCTTCCTCGAGGAGATCCCGACCGACCTGATCGACTGGCGCACCGCGCCGGTGACGGTGCGCCAGTCGTCGTCGCAGCGCGCGGTCGGCCGCTGGCGCGACGAGCCGCGCGAGTCGTTCGTGACGGGCTTCCGCGAGCCAAAGGCGCTGCCGAAGGGCTCGAAGCGGGAGTTCGCCAACACCATCACCGAGGTGCGCGACAACAGCGGCATGGAGCTCGCGCCCGGCGACCGCATCCGCCACAAGGACTTCGGCGAGGGCCGCGTGCAGGCGATCACCGGCGCCGACAAGAAGCGCGTCGCCGAGGTGCTCTTCGACGGGACCGGCCGCAAGCGGCTGCTCGTGAAGATCGCGCCGATCGAGAAGCTCTGAGCGGACGTCGACCTCGACGCCGCCGCTGGCGCCCGGTCGGCGGATCGCCCATGATGACGTCATGGATGCATCCCCGCCGCGCCGCGACCGCGCGCTGATCGCGGTCATCGCCGCCGTCGCGGCCATCGCGGTGATCGCGCTCGCGGTCGTGCTCACGCGCGGCGCTGCCGAGCCGCTCGACGCGTCGACGCCAGCGGGAGTGGTGCAGCGCTACGCCGAGGCGGTCATCGCCGGCGACGAGGAAGCTGCCCGCGAGCTCCTCGTCGCGGAGGTGCGGGAGGACTGCGAGCCGGTGGAGCCCGCCGTGTTCGACGAGGTGCGGGTGTCGCTCACCGGCACGACCGAGCGCGAGTCGAGCGCCGACGTCGACGTCACGATCGTGACCGCGAGCGGCGGCGGGCTGCTCGGCACCTCCGAGTACCGGGAGGAGGCGACGTTCGACCTCGTGCGCACGGGCTCGAGCTGGGAGATCGAGACCGCGCCCTGGCAGTTCGCGGTCTGCGCGGAGGCTGCCCGGTGAGCTCCGCCGACCTCCCCGGCGCAGCCGTGCGAGCGCCCCGCGGCGCGCAGGGCACGGTGCGGCGCCTCATCGTCTACACGCTGCTGCTCGTGCTCGCGGTCATCACCGCGACGGGCGTGAGCGGGCTGCTCGGCCGCTTGCTCGAGGGGCGCCCGGACGTCGCGGGCGGTGCAGGCGGTCTCGCGCTCTCGCTCGCCTTCGCGCTCATCGGCGGGCCGCTGTGGGCGCTGCTGTGGTGGTTCCTGTGGCGCCAGCTCGCCGGGCCCGACCGGTCGTCGGCGGCGTGGGGGATCTACGTCGCGGTGCTCTCGATCGTCGCGCTGGTCACCGCGACCACGTCGCTGCTCGGCACGCTGGCAGGGCTGCTGCGCGGCGACTGGGCGCCCGACAGCCTTGCCACCGGTGTCACGTGGCTCGCTGTCTGGATCGGGCACCGGCTGCTCTGGGCGCATCCGCGCAAGGGGCCGCTGCGGCTGTCGACCGTGCCCCCGGTGCTCGGCGCCGCCTACGGGCTCGTCGTCGCGGCCGTCGGGGCCATCGATGCGCTGCGCGGCGTGCTCGGCGCTGCCGTGCTCCCCGAGCTCGCGACGGTGGGGAGCGACTGGTGGCTCAGCCCCCTGCAGGCGCTCGTCTGGGCTGCGGGCGGGGCGCTCATCTGGTGGTGGCACTGGGTGCGAGAGCGCGCGACCGCGCTCCAGCGCACCTTCGCCTCGGTCGTGCTCGTCGTCACGGGTGTGCTCGGGGGAGCCGTGGTCGCGCTCGCCGGGCTCGGCACCGCGCTGCACGTCGGGCTGCGCGCCGCGTTCGACCGCGCGGAGCCCTGGAGCCGGCTGCTCGATCCGCTCCCGCTGGCGATCGCCGCGGCCGCGGTCGGCGCGGTCGTGTGGCTCTACCACCGGCGCCACGCGAGCGAGCGATCGGCGAGCACCCGCAGCGCCGCGCGGCTCGTCGAGGCCGGTGTCGGCCTCATCTTCGCGGCGTCGGGCGTCGGCGTGATCGTCAACGCTCTGCTCGCGACGCTCACCGCACCGCTCGCAGGCAGCGGCCCGCGTTCGCTCCTGCTCGCCGGCCTCGCGGCGCTCCTCGTCGGCGCGCCGGTGTGGTGGCTCGCGTGGCGGCCGCTCGACGGCGCGACCGCCGACGTGGGTGCGACGGGGCGGCGGGTCTACCTCGTCGCCGTCTTCGGCGTGAGCGCGGTCGTCGCGCTCGTCGCGCTGCTCGTCGTGGGCTACCGGCTGTTCGAGCTCGTGCTCGACGGAGGCTCCGGCGAGGGGCCGATCGAGCGCATCCGCGCGCCGTTCGGGCTGCTGCTCGCGACGGTGCTCGTCGCGGCCTACCACTTCGCCATCTGGCGGCGCGATCGCCGGGCGGCGCCGCCCGCGCAGCGAGCGCGTGCGATCGACCGCGTCGTGCTCGTCGCGACGGACGACAGCGCGGCCCTCGCGCGCGCGATCGAGGCGGCGACCGGGGCGACCGTCGTCGAGTGGCCGCGTGCGGAGGCAGGGGAGCAGCCGCCGACGGACGCGGTGCTCGCGGCGCTCGAGGGCATCGCGGCGCGTCGCGTGCTCGTGCTCGCCGGACCGGGCGATCGGGTCGAGGCGGTGCCGCTCGTCGGCTGACGCGGGCTAGAGCGACTGCGTGACGAGCAGCACCATCGCGACGAGCGTGAGCGCCGCGCCGCCGACGATGATCGGCCGGAAGCGGCGCGCCATCGTGCGCGGCGGCCGGTCGTCGTCGAAGCGCTCGAAGTAGGGGTCGAGCTCCGGCGGCACCCGGTCCTGCTCGCGGCTCTGCTCCTGCATGCGCCCAGCCTGCCACGGATGACGGATGCCGTCCCGGCGTGTCCGGGACGGCATCCGTCGTGTGGTGGTGCGACTCAGTCGCGGTCGTCGCCCTCGCGGCGGTCCGGCCGCGGTCGCTCGACCTTCGGCAGCGCGGTCGTCGAGAGCCGACCGCGGTCGGGCTGCGGGTGCGGCTCGTGCGACTCGATCTCCTCGTCGATCGCCGCGATGGCCGTCGTGTCGGCCGCGGGCAGGGCCGCCTCGAAGCGAGCGCGGCGGCGCTTGAGCCACAGCGCGAGGACGATGATGAGCGCCATCGCGACGTAGGCGACGATCGAGAACGGGCTCTGCACGAGGTAGGACGAGCTGCGCTACAGCCCGCGTCGCTGAGGCCGCCGCGGCGCTAGTGCACCGGCGTGCCGAGCAGCGCGCCGATCGCCCAGGTCGCGGCGAGCGCGAGGATGCCGCCGATCAGCACGCGGAACATCGCGACGCGCTTGCCCGAGGCGCCGATGCGGGCCGAAACGAAGCCCGTGATGAGCAGGGCGACGACGGTCGCGATCGCGATCGGCCACGGCATCCATGCGCCGGGGGAGAGCACGGCGGCGAGCAGCGGGATGAGGGAGCCGGTCGTGAAGGCGACCGCGGAGGCGAGGGCCGCCGACCACGGATCGTTGAGGTCGTCGGGGTCGAGGTTGTACTCGATGCTGAGGTGCGCGCGCAGCGGATCCTTGCCGTGCAGCTCGACCGCCGCGGTGTGGGCGGTCGCGGGGGAGAGGCCGCGCTCCTCGAACATGTGGGCGAGCTGGTCGATCTGCCCCTCGGGATTGTCGGCGAGGTGCTGCTGCTCGCGGCGGATCGCGCCTCGCTCGCTGTCGCGCTGCGACGAGACGGAGACGTACTCGCCGACGCCCATCGAGAACGCGCCGGCGACGAGCGCCGCGACCCCTGCGGTCAGCACGCCTGCCGGGGACGTGCCGGCGCTCGCGACGCCGACCATGAGCGCGGCCGTCGAGACGATGCCGTCGTTCGCGCCGAGCACGCCGGCACGCAGCCAGTTGAGCTTCGACGCGATGGACCCGACCGGCGGCGGCAGGTCGGGGCGGCGCTGCAGCGCAGGATCCATGGATGTCCTCCCGGGCATCCATCGTCCGGTGCGCGCGAGGGCGCCGCAAGCAAGGCGGCACTCGGCCGATCTGCACCCGCGAGCCGAAGGCAGCGGCTTCGGCGAGCCGAAAGCGACAGGCCCGCATGCGGTGCGGGGATAGGCTGGTCGACGGCGATTCCCCAACAGCACACCGATTGGATGACGCGTGGATCTGTACGAGTACCAGGCAAGGGACCTGTTCGAGCAGCACGGGGTCCCCGTGCTGCGCGGCATCACGGCCGACACTCCCGAGGAGGCGCAGGCGGCTGCCGCGGAGCTCGGCGGCGGTGTCGTGGTCGTGAAGGCGCAGGTCAAGACGGGCGGTCGCGGCAAGGCCGGCGGCGTCAAGCTCGCGAAGAGCCCCGAGGAGGCGAAGGACGCCGCGGAGGCGATCCTCGGCCTCGACATCAAGGGCCACACCGTGCACCGCGTGATGGTCGCCGAGGGCGCCGCCATCAAGGAGGAGTACTACTTCTCGGTGCTGCTCGACCGCGCCAACCGCTCGTACCTCGCGATGTGCTCGTACGAGGGCGGCATGGAGATCGAGCAGCTCGCCGAGGAGCGCCCCGAGGCGCTCGCCAAGGTCGAGGTCGACCCGGCGACCGGCATCGACCAGGCGAAGGCCGAGGAGATCGTGCGCGCCGCGAGCTTCCCCGAGGAGCTCGTCGCGAAGGTCGCGCCCGTCATCGTGAAGCTCTATGGCGTCTTCACCGGCGAGGACGCGACGCTCGTCGAGGTCAACCCGCTCGTGCTCACCGAGGGCGGCGACGTCATCGCGCTCGACGGCAAGATCACGCTCGACGAGAACGCCGAGTTCCGCCACGAGACGCATGCGCAGCTCGAGGACAAGGCCGCGGCGAACCCGCTCGAGGCGAAGGCCAAGGAGGCCGGCCTCAACTACGTGAAGCTCGACGGCCAGGTCGGCATCATCGGCAACGGCGCGGGCCTCGTCATGTCGACGCTCGACGTCGTCGCCTACGCGGGCGAGCGCCACGGCGGCGTCAAGCCCGCCAACTTCCTCGACATCGGCGGCGGCGCCTCCGCGCAGGTCATGGCCGCGGGCCTCGACGTCATCCTGAACGACGAGGACGTCAAGAGCGTCTTCGTCAACGTCTTCGGCGGCATCACCGCATGCGACGAGGTCGCGAACGGCATCGTGAAGGCGCTCGAGATCCTCGGGGACGAGGCGTCGAAGCCGCTCGTCGTGCGGCTCGACGGCAACAACGTCGACGAGGGCCGACAGATCCTCGCCGACGCGAACCACCCGCTCGTGACGGTGGTCGAGACGATGGACGAGGCCGCCGACAAGGCCGCCGAGCTGGCTGCGGCATAGGAGAACCAGAAGAGATGTCGATCTACCTCAACAAGGACAGCAAGGTCATCGTCCAGGGCATCACCGGCGGCGAGGGCTCGAAGCACACCGCCCGGATGCTCGCGGCCGGCACCCAGGTCGTCGGCGGCGTGAACGCGCGCAAGGCCGGCACGACCGTCTCCCACACGGGGAAGGACGGCTCCGCCGTCGAGCTGCCGGTCTTCGGCTCCGTCGCCGAGGCGATGGCCGAGACGGGCGCCGACACGTCGATCGTCTTCGTGCCGCCGGCGTTCGCGAAGGACGCCGTCATCGAGGCCGTCGACGCGGGCATCGGCCTGCTCGTCGTCATCACCGAGGGCATCCCCGTGCAGGACTCTGCCGAGTTCTGGGCCCACGCCAAGGCGAAGGGCACGACGCGCATCATCGGCCCGAACTGCCCGGGCATCATCACGCCCGAGGAGTCGCTCGTCGGCATCACGCCCGCGAACATCACGGGCAAGGGCCCGATCGGCCTCGTGTCGAAGTCGGGCACGCTGACCTACCAGATGATGTTCGAGCTGCGCGACATCGGCTTCTCGACCGCCATCGGCATCGGCGGCGACCCGATCATCGGCACGACGCACATCGACGCGCTCGAGGCGTTCGAGGCCGACCCCGAGACGAAGGCGATCGTCATGATCGGCGAGATCGGCGGCGACGCCGAGGAGCGCGCGGCCGACTTCATCAAGGCCAACGTGACGAAGCCGGTCGTCGGCTACGTCGCGGGCTTCACCGCTCCCGAGGGCAAGACGATGGGCCACGCCGGCGCGATCGTCTCCGGCTCCTCCGGCACCGCCGAGGCGAAGCAGGTCGCGCTCGAGGCGGCCGGCGTCAAGGTCGGCAAGACGCCGTCCGAGACCGCCCGCCTCATGCGAGAGGTCATCGAGTCGCTCTGAGCGACTGCGCGAGCACGACTGCGTGAGCAACGGGCCCCGGCTTCGGCCGGGGCCCTTCCTCGTTCCCGGCCGCCGCTCGGGCGCGCGGTCTAGGGTGGCTGCACGACCCGAGGAGGCAGCCATGCATCACGACGCGAGCAGCGAGCACGACGGCGAGGGCACGAAGAAGCCCGGTGGGCTCGGCGACGACGGCACGATCCCCGCGAACCCCGACGGGCTCGGCGCGACGACGACCGACGAGGAGTCGACGTTCGAGCCGGAGGAGGACGAAGCGGCCGACGACGAGGCGGCGAAGCCCGACGTCGACTGACGGGGCCTCGCGCTCGGCGCGAGCGCGGTGCACAGTGGGAGCATGACGATCCTCTGCGCGACGTGCGGCGTCGAGACCGCTGCGCCGCTGCCCGAGACCTGCCGCATCTGCGCCGACGAACGGCAGTGGGTGCCGCTGCACGGCCAGATCTGGACGAGCGTCGAGGAGCAGCTCGCCGACGGCATGCACATCGACGTCGTCGAGCTCGAGCTGCTGCCGGGCGTGCGGCTCATCCGCTTCGGCGGCCACTTCCCGGGCGCCGCCGTCATCGTGTGGGAGCGGGGGAGCGGCGGGCAGGGCTCGCTGCTCGCCGGCGACACGATGCAGCCGAAGCAGGCGATCGCCCGCAGCGCGCAGCGCCACATCGAGTGGGTCACGGGCGTGCACGACGACCTCGGGTGAGGCGTGGCCGGCCGGACGGGGGCGAGCGAGAGGGGCGGATGCGCCCGAGCGGGGCCGGCACGCCCGGCCCGCTCGGGCGCATCCGCCCCCGTCGGTCTCGCGTCAGCGCAGGTGCGCGAGGATCCCGTTGAGCGACGCGCTCGGGCGCATCGCCGCGTCGGCGAGGTCGGTGTCGACCCGGTAGTAGCCGCCGAGGTCGACGGGCGAGCCCTGCACCTCGAGCAGCTCGCGCTCGATCGCGTCGGTCTGCTCGACGAGCTGCTGCGCGACCGGTGCGAACACCTCGGCGAGCTGCGCGTCGACGGTCTGCGCGGCGAGCTCCTCGGCCCAGTAGCGCGCGAGCCAGAAGTGGCTGCCGCGGTTGTCGATCTCGCCGACCTTGCGCGACGGCGACTTGTTCTCGTTGAGGAACGTGCCGGTCGCCGCGTCGAGCGTCTCGGCGAGCACGCCCGCGCGCGCGTTGCCGGTCGACTCCGACAGGTGGCGGAACGACTCCGCGAGCGCCATGAACTCGCCGAGCGAGTCCCAGCGCAAGTGGTTCTCCTCGACGAGCTGCTGCACGTGCTTCGGCGCCGAGCCACCGGCGCCCGTCTCGAACAGGCCGCCGCCGTTGAGCAGCGGCACGACCGAGAGCATCTTCGCGCTCGTGCCGAGCTCGAGGATGGGGAAGAGGTCGGTGTTGTAGTCGCGCAGCACGTTGCCGGTCACCGAGATGGTGTCCTCACCGCGGCGGATGCGCTCGATCGAGACGCGCGTCGCCTCGACGGGGCTCAGGATCTGGATGTCGAGCCCCTCGGTGTCGTGCTGCGGCAGCTCGGCCTCGACCTTCTTGATGAGCTCGGCGTCGTGCGCGCGCTCGGCGTCGAGCCAGAAGATCGCGGGCGTCGACGAGGCGCGGGCGCGCGTGACCGCGAGCTTCACCCAGTCGCGCACCGGCACGTCCTTCGTCTGGCACGCGCGCCAGATGTCGCCGGCCTCGACGTCGTGCGAGAGCAGCACGTCGCCGGCGGCGTTCACGACCTCGACGCGGCCGTCGCGCTCGATGCGGAACGTCTTGTCGTGCGAGCCGTACTCCTCGGCCTTCTGCGCCATGAGGCCGACGTTCGGCACGGAGCCCATCGTCTTCGGGTCGAAGGCGCCGTTGCGCTGGCAGTCCTCGATGACGACCTGGTAGATGCCGGCGTACGAGGAGTCGGGGATGACCGCGAGCGTGTCGGCCTCCTCGCCATCGGGGCCCCACATGTGGCCCGACTGGCGGATCATCGCGGGCATGGATGCGTCGACGATGACGTCGGAGGGCACGTGCAGGTTCGTGATCCCGCGGTCGGAGTTCACCATCGCGAGGCGAGGGCCGTCGGCGATGCCCTGCTCGATCGCGGCGCGCACCGCGGCGGCCGTCTCGTCGCCGAGCTCGGAGAGCCCGGCGAGGATCGAGGCGAGGCCGTTCTCGGGCGAGAGGCCCGCCTCGGCGAGCTGCTCGCCGTACTGCTCGAACACCGCGGGGAGGAACGCGCGCACGACGTGGCCGAAGATGATCGGGTCGGAGACCTTCATCATCGTCGCCTTGAGGTGGGCGGAGAAGAGGATGTGCTCGTCGCGCGCGCGGCGGACCTGCTCGGCGAGGAACGCGTCGAGCGCCTTCGCCGACATGAACGTCGCGTCGACGATCTCGCCCTCGAGCACGGCGAGGCCGTCCTTGAGCACGGTCGTCTCGCCATCGGCGCCGACGAGGCGGATCTGCAGCGTGTCGGCGGCGGGCATCGTCACCGACTGCTCGTTCGAGCGGAAGTCGCCCGCGTCCATCGTCGCGACGGCCGTCTTCGAGTCGGCCGACCACGCGCCCATCGAGTGCGGGTGCTTGCGCGCGTACTCCTTCACCGAGCGCGGCGCGCGGCGGTCGGAGTTGCCCTCGCGCAGCACCGGGTTGACGGCCGAGCCCTTGACGGAGTCGTAGCGGGCCCGCACGTCGTGGTCGTCGTCCGTGACGACCTCGTCGGGGTAGTCGGGGAGCGCGAAGCCCTTCGACTGCAGTTCGGCGATGACGGCCTTGAGCTGCGGCACCGACGCCGAGATGTTCGGCAGCTTGATGATGTTGGCCTCGGGCGTCTTCGCGAGCTCGCCGAGCTCGGCGAGCGCGTCGGCCTCCTGCTGCTCGGCCGGCAGGCGGTCGGCGAAGGCGGCGACGACGCGACCGGCGAGCGAGATGTCGCGGCGCTCGACCTCGACGTCGGCGGCCGCGGCGAACGCCTCGACGATCGGCAGCAGCGAGTGCGTCGCGAGCATCGGCGCCTCGTCGGTGTACGTGTAGATGATCTTGGCCATGCGGCTCGAACCCCTCGCGGTCTCGGATTGTGACGGCGGCCTCGAGAGCGTGCGCGGGCCGCGCCGTGCGCATCCAACCTACCGCGACCCTGCCCGAGCGCCGCGCGGCGGAAGGACGCGGGGCGGATGCGTCGGTAGGGTGCCAGCCGTGCGTCGCGTGTGGGCCGGGATCGGCCAGGCAGTCGAGTCCGCCGCCATCGCAGCGGTGGGCCTCGTGCTGTGCGCGCTCGTGCTGCTCGCCGTCTGGGGCGTCGATGGGGGCTTCGCCGGCGACCCGCTCGTGCAGTGGCGCATCGCGGCCGACGCGTGGCTCGTCGGCCACGGCGTCGACCTCTCGCTCCAGCTCGGCCGCGACGCGGTCATCGCGGTCGGGATCGAGGCAGCGAGCCGGCCCTTCGCCATCACGCTCGGTGCGTGGGGCATCGGCCTCATCACGCTGTGGCTGCACTGGCGCAGCGGTCGCCGGCTCGCCGAGCTGCCGATCCTCGACGCGGGCATCGCGACGCTCTGCGGCGCGCTCGCGACCGGCACCGTCGGCCTGCTCGCCGCCGTGAGCGCGCAGCACCCCATCGCATCCCCCGACCTCGCGCAGGCCTTCGCGCTGCCCGCGCTCGTCGCGCTCGTCGGCATGGCCGCCGCGATCGTGCGCGTGCACGGGCACGACTGGCTCGACGCGGCATCGCGCGCGCTCACGATCGAGGATCGCTGGATGCGTCCGATCCGCGCCGCGCTCCGCACCGGCGCGGGCGGGGCGGTCGCGGTGCTCGGCGTCGGCGGGCTCGTGCTCGGCGTCGGCCTCTTCACGCGCTTCGCCGAGGGGCTGCTCGTGATGGAGTCGCTGCAGGTGACGCACCTCGGCGCCTTCGTGCTCTTCCTGCTGCAGCTCGCGCTCGCACCCGTCGCGATCGTCTGGGCCGCGGCGTGGGCGATCGGCCCCGGCTTCATGATCGGCACCGGCTCGCACGTCTCGCCGCTCGGCACCGACCTCGGCCCGATCCCCGCGATGCCGCTGCTGTCGGCGATCGACCCCGAGGCGGCGCCGTGGATGCTCGCGGTCGTCGCGCTCCCGGTCGTCGCGGCGGTCGTGGTCGGCGCGCTCGCGCGGCAGACGATCCTCGCGGGCGAGCCCTCGGGCCCCGTGCACTGGTGGGAGCTCGCGATCGCCGGCGTCGGCGGCGGCGTGCTCGCCGGAGCGCTGCTCGGCCTCGCCGCGATGCTCTCGAGCGGCTCGATCGGGCCGGGTCGGCTCGCCGAAGCGGGCCCCGACGCGGTGCTCGTCGCCGCGTGGGGCGCGCTCGAGGTGGGCGTCGGCCTGCTCATCGGCCTCGTCGTCGGCGGCCGCGGCGTCGGCTCGCTCGCCCGCGAGGGGGAGGGCTCGACGATCCGCGAGGTGCTCGGCCTGCGCGCCGGCCGTGATGCGGCGGATGCGTCCGCGGGCGGTGCGGACGCCGACGCGCAGGAGACGCGGCCGGTCGCGCCGCTCGCCGAACCGGCGCCCGCCTCGCTGGTGACGGCCGAACCGGCGACCGCCGAGCCGCAGGAGTCGTCCCCCGTCGTCGCGGTCTCGATCGAGGATCAGGTGCAGACGCAAGCGGTCGATCCCGTCGACGCGCCCGCCGGCGGCGCGGAGGCGACCGATGACCTCCCCGAGCCGCAGCGCGGGGGCGACGGAGCGCATCCGATCCCGTCTGCCGACGACGACGAGCGCCCTCGGTAGGCTGGAGGACGTGCTCCGCGTCGTCGTCCTCGTCTCCGGGAGCGGCAGCAACTTCGCCGACCTGCTCGATCGCGCCCGCTCCGGCCGCGTCGCGGTCGAGGTGATCGCCGTCGGCGCCGACCGCGAGTGCGGCGGCGTCGAGATCGCGCGCGCCGCCGGCATCCCGACGTTCGTCGAGCCGTTCGCGCCGCCGCGCGAGGCGTGGAGCGAGCGCGTCGCCGAGCGCGTCGAGGCGTTCGAGCCCGACCTCGTCGTGCTCTCGGGCTTCATGCGGCTGCTCTCGGCGCAGGCGGTCTCGCGCTTCGCGCCGGCGCTGCTCAACACGCACCCGGCGTTCCTGCCCGAGTTCCCCGGCGCGCACGGCGTGCGCGACGCGCTCGCGGCGGGCGTCACCGAGACGGGCGCGAGCGTCATCATCGTCGACAGCGGCGTCGACACCGGTCCGATCCTCGCCCAGCAGCGCGTGCCCGTGCTGCCTGATGACACCGAGGCGACACTCCACGAGCGCATCAAGGCCGTCGAGCGCGACCTGCTCGCGGGCGTGCTCGAGGGCATCGCCGACGGCTCGATCGACCTCGCCGACCACGGCCTCGAGCACAAGCTCGACCGGCCAGAGACCGCACCGGAGGAAGCCACGTGAGCGGACCCCAGCACGACCCGAGCCTCTACCGCGAGCGCGATGCGGTGCCCTTCCGGCGCGCGCTGCTCTCGGTGAGCGACAAGACCGGCATCGTCGAGCTCGGCGCGGCCCTCGCGCAGGCGGGCGTCGAGCTCGTCTCGACCGGCTCGACCGCGAAGATGCTCGCGGATGCGGGCCTGCCCGTCACCGAGGTCGCGGCCGTCACCGGGTTCGCAGAGGCCCTCGACGGCCGCGTCAAGACGCTGCACCCGGCGATCCACGCCGGCCTGCTCGCCGACCTGCGGCTCGAGCACCACGCGGCGCAGCTCGCCGAGCTCGGCATCGCGCCGTTCGAGCTCGTCGTCGTCAACCTCTACCCGTTCGTCGAGACGGTGCGCTCGGGCGCGGCCGACGCCGACATCGTCGAGCAGATCGACATCGGCGGCCCGGCGATGGTGCGCGCGTCGGCGAAGAACCACGCGAACGTCGCGATCGTCACCGATCCGCGCGTCTACCCGCTCATCGCGAAGGCCGCCGGCACGGGGCTGAACCTCATGCAGCGCCGCGCCCTCGCGCGCGACGCGTTCGCCCACACCGCCGCCTACGACCGCGCCGTCGCGCGCTGGTTCGCGGGCGAGCCGGTCGACGAGCCGAGCGCGGCCGCCACCGCGAGCGCGGCCCCGGCGCCCGCCGCCGAGGCGCCCGCCGCGCCCGAGGCGCAGGCCGCGGCGCCGACCGCGACGACCGCACCCGAGTCGGCCGACGCATCCGTCGCCGACACCTCGAGCGCGAGCGGCCTGCTGCGCGCCGTCGGCGGCGCGAGCCTCGTGCAGGGCCTCCGCTACGGCGAGAACAGCCACCAGCAGGCGGGGCTCTTCGCGCTGCCCGGCGGGCGGGGCATCACGCAGGCCGAGCTGCTGCACGGCAAGCCGATGTCGTTCAACAACTACGTCGACGCCGATGCGGCGCTGCGGGCGGCGTACGACTTCGTCGAGCCCGCGGTCGCGATCATCAAGCACGCGAACCCGTGCGGCATCGCGATCGCGGCGCCCGGTGCGGCCGATGCGATCGCCTCGGCGCACGAGCGCGCGCACGCGTGCGACCCGGTCTCGGCGTTCGGCGGCGTCATCGCCGCGAACCGAACCGTGACGCGCGCGATGGCCGAGACGGTCAAGGACATCTTCACCGAGGTCGTCGTCGCGCCCGACTTCGAGCCCGAGGCGCTCGAGCTGCTCACGGCGAAGAAGAGCATCCGGCTGCTGCGCCTCCCGGAGGGCTACGCGCGCGAGGGCTCCGAGCTGCGGCAGGTCTCGGGCGGCGTGCTCGTGCAGCAGCCCGACACGTTCGAGGGCTTCTCGTCGCACACGTGGCGGCGGGTCGCGGGCTCGCACGTGCCCGACGACGTGCTCGCCGATCTGGAGTTCGCGTGGCGCGCGGTGCGCTCGGTGAAGTCGAACGCCATCCTGCTCGCCGCCGGGCTCGCCTCGGTCGGCGTCGGCATGGGCCAGGTCAACCGCGTCGACTCGTGCGCGCTCGCGGTCTCGCGAGCGGGGGAGCGCGCCGCGGGCTCGGTCGCGGCATCGGATGCGTTCTTCCCGTTCGCGGACGGGCTCCAGGTGCTGCTCGACGCGGGCGTGCGCGCGGTCGTGCAGCCGGGCGGCTCGGTGCGCGACGAGGAGGTCATCGCCGCGGCGACCGCCGCCGGCATCACGATGTACTTCACGGGCGAGCGCCACTTCGCGCACTGAGCGCCTGCCGACGCGCGGCGCCGGGTGCACTGCCGTCCGACAGGTGGCGGTATGCCGCCACCTGTCGGGCAGGGCTGCACCCGCTGCCGAGTCGGGACTCGCGCTACCCTCGCCCGCATGAGCGCGGGGACGATCGACGACGTCCGGCGCGCCCGCCGCGTGCTGTGCTTCGGCGTCACGGGATCGGGCAGGTCGACGCTCGCGACCGCCCTCGCCGAGCGGCTCGGCCTGCCGGTCGTGCTCATGGACGACCTCTGCTGGGATCCCGGCTGGGTGCAGCCGCCGCGCGCCGAGCTCGACGCGCGCGTGCTCCCGGTGCTCGACCGGGAGGCGTACGTCGCCGACACGGTCTACGGCATCCACAACCGCGCGGCGCTTGAGCGCGTCGACGTCATCGTCGGCCTCGACTACCCGCGGCTCGTGTCGCTCGGCCGGCTCGTGCGCCGCACGGCGAGGCGCCTCCGCACGCGCGAGCGCGTCTGCAACGGCAACGTCGAGACGCTGCGGCTCGTGCTCGCGCGCGACTCGATCATCGTCTGGCACTTCCGCTCGAGGCGCTCGAAGCGCGAGCGGATGCGCGCCTGGCGCGCCGACGCCGCGGCGCCGCCCGTGCTGCTGCTCCGCACGCCCGCCGACGCCGATCGGCTGCTCGCGGCGCTCGATCGAGGATCGCGCGACGCCGAGTCATTGGGAAACGCCGATCAGCGCTGGACACGTCGCATGGCATCTGCTTAGGATCGAAGGCTGTCTGCACCGACCGGGTGCGGCCGACGCCAGGAGGATGCCATGAGCACGACGACGACCGCTGCGATCGCTGCCACCCGCGCCCTCCGCGTCCGCCCCGCGGGCCCCGCCGCCTAGGACGGCCGAAGGGCCCCCGCCCGCCGCGAGCCCGCTCGCCCCGCGTCACGCTCCGCTGACGCCGCACGACCACTGCGACCATCGTCGCGTCACACCATCGCAGGCCCACCCAGCCTGCGACCGCGAAGGATCCCCTCATGTCCTCGACGTCTCCGGACCAGACCGAGACCAAGCCCGTCGGCCACCTGCGAGCGCTCTCGCGGCTCGTGCCGTTCCTCCGGCCCGTGCTGCCCCGCTTGCTGTGGGGCACGTTCGCCGCGCTGCTCTCAGCGCTGCTGAGCCTCGCGACGCCCATCGCGATGCGCGCGCTCGTCGACGGCCCGCTCGCCGCCGGCGACGCGGCCGCCGTGTGGCCGGTGGGCATCGCGATCCTCGCGCTCGGCCTCGGTGAGGCGTTCTTCGTCTACATGCGCCGGCTGCTCGTGACGCTGCCCTCGACCAAGGTCGAGGCGTCGATGCGCCGCACGCTCTACGCGAAGCTGCAGGCGCTGCCGGTCGCGTTCCACGACCGCTGGCAGTCGGGCCAGCTGCTCAGCCGCGCGGTGCAGGACCTCGGCATGATCCGCCGCTTCACCGCCTTCGGCGCGCCGCTGCTCGTCGTCAACTCGATCACGCTCGTGGTCGGCATCGGCGTGCTCTTCTACTGGAGCCCGCTGCTCGCCGGCGTCTTCGTCACGCTCTCAGCGCCCATCGTGCTCGTCGCGCTGCGCTTCGAGCGCCGCTACTTCTCGATCTCGCGCTCCGCGCAGGACCAGGCGGGCGACCTTGCGACGACCGTCGAGCAGTCGATCCACGGCATCCGCGTGCTCAAGGCGTTCGGCCGTGGCCGCCACGCGCTCGAGGGCTTCACCGACCAGGCGAAGCGGCTGCGAGAGACCGAGATCGACAAGGCCCGCATGGACGGCAGCCTGTGGATGTGGCTGACGATCGTGCCGTACGTCTCGTACGCCGTCTGCCTCTTCCTCGGCGTCTGGCTCGCGGCGAGCGGCCAGATCACGGTCGGCACGCTCTTCGCGTTCTTCGCCGTCGCGATGGTGCTCAACTGGCCCATCGAGTCGATCGGCTTCCTGTTCGCGTTCCTCATCGACGCGTCGAACGCATCCCGCCGCTTCCACGAGATCCTCGACAGCGAGAACACGATCGTCGACCCGGCCGAGCCGAAGACCATCCGCGAGCCGAAGGGCCGGCTCGTGTTCGAGGGCGTGCACTTCCGCTACCAGGACGCGCAGCCGCACGAGCGCGACCTCGTCGATGGCGCCGACCTCGTGATCGAGCCGGGCGAGACGATGGCGCTCATCGGCATCACGGGCTCGGGCAAGACGACGCTCACGGCGCTGCCGACCCGCCTCTACGACGTCACGGGCGGCCGAGTGCTGCTCGACGGCGTCGACGTGCGCGAGCTCACCCTCGAAGAGCTGCGCACCCACGTCGCGATGGCGTTCGAGGACGCGACGCTCTTCTCGGCGTCCGTGCGCGACAACGTGCTCATGGGCGCCCCGGATGCGTCGGAGGAAGCCCTCGACCGCGCCCTCTCGATCGCGCAGGCCGACTTCGCGCGCAACCTGCCGAAGGGCCTCGACACCGAGATCGGCGAGGAGGGCCTCTCCCTCTCCGGCGGCCAGCGGCAGCGGCTCGCGCTCGCGCGCGCCGTCGCGGCCGACCCGGCGGTGCTCGTGCTCGACGACCCGCTCTCGGCGCTCGACGTCGAGACCGAGGCGCAGGTCGAGGATGCGCTGCGGCACGTGCTCGAGCGCACGACCGCGCTCATCGTCGCCCACCGCCCCAGCACGGTGCAGCTCGCCGACCGCGTCGCGCTCATGCGCGACGGCCGGATCGTCGACGTCGGCACCCACTCCGAGCTGCTCGCCCGCAGCGAGCACTACCGCTACGTGATCTCGAGCCTCGAGGAGGCCGAGCGCGACCGCCAGTCGATCGCCGCCGTCACCGGCGCGATGGACGTCATCGACATCGACGCGCTCGATGCCGAGTCTTCCCAGGGGGTCTCCCGATGACCGTGCAGGGCGTGCAGGGCGAGGACCGCACCGACTACACCAAGGCCGAGTCGAAGGCCATCCGCGCGCGCTCGCGGCGCCTGCTCGGCTCGCTGCTGAAGCCGCACGTCGGCCGCGTCGTCGTGACGCTGCTGTTCGTCGTGATCGCGGCCGCCGCGAACATCGCGGGGCCGCTGCTCATCGCCTACGGGATCGACGTCGGCCTGCCCGCGATCATGCGGCAGGGCGACTGGATGCCGCTGTGGGTCGCGACGCTCGTCTACATCGCCGCGGCGATCGCCGCCGGCGTGCTCATGTACCTCTACACGGTCGGCATCGCGCGCATCAGCCAGACGGTGCTCTACGAGCTGCGCCGCCGCCTGTTCGCGCACGCGCAGCGCTTGAGCCTCGAGTTCCACGAGTCCTACACGTCGGGCCGCATCATCGCCCGGCAGACGAGCGACCTCGAGTCGATCCGCGACCTGCTCGACCAGGGCCTCAACGAGCTCGTGCGCGGCGTGCTCATCATGGGCTTCACCGCCGGCGCCATGACGCTGCTCGACCCGCTCTCGGGCGCGATCATCGGCATCGCGCTCATCCCGGCGATCATCCTCACGCGCTGGTTCCAGGTGCGCTCGACGGTGCTCTTCCGCGAGACCCGCACGACGAGCGCGCGCATGATCGTGCACTTCGTCGAGACCATGACGGGCATCCGCGCCGTGAAGGCGTTCCGCAAGGAGGGCGCGAACCAGCGCGAGTTCGACGAGCGCGTCGACGACTACCGCGACGCGAACTACCGCACGATCAACATCTTCGGCATCTACGAGCCGGGCATCATGATGATCGGCGCAGTCACGATCGCGACGCTCGTGCTCGTCGGCGGCCTCCGGGTCGTCGAGGGCTCGATGCAGATCGGCGCCCTGCTCGGCGTCGCCCTCTACGCGCGCAACTTCTTCCAGCCCATCCAGGGCATCGGCATGTTCTTCAACGGCTACCAGTCGGCCTCGGCCGCGCTCGAGAAGATCTCGGGCGTGCTCGAGGAGGAGCCGACGGTGAAGGAGCCGGTGCAGCCGAAGGCGCTGCCGGCCTCGCGCGGCCAGATCGACTTCGACGCGGTGCGCTTCGCGTACGGCAACGGCAAGGTCGTGCTGCCCGACTTCGACCTGCACATCCCCTCCGGTCAGACGATCGCGCTCGTCGGCACGACCGGCGCGGGCAAGTCGACGCTCGCGAAGCTCGTCTCGCGCTTCTACGACCCGACCGACGGATCGGTGAAGCTCGACGGCGTCGACCTGCGGGAGCTCGCGAACGACGACCTGCGCCGCGCGGTCGTGATGGTGACGCAGGAGGCATACCTCTTCTCGGGCACCGTCGCCGACAACATCGCGCTCGGCAAGCCCGGTGCGAGCGACGAGGAGATCGAGGCGGCCGCGCGCGCGGTCGGCGCGCACGGCTTCATCGAGGCGCTGCCCGACGGCTACGCGACCGACGTCAACAAGCGCGGCGGTCGCGTGAGCGCGGGGCAGCGGCAGCTGCTGTCGTTCGCGCGCGCGTTCCTCGCCGACCCGCGCGTGCTCATCCTCGACGAGGCGACGGCGTCGCTCGACATCCCGTCGGAGCGGCTCGTGCAGGAGGGCCTCACGACCCTGCTCGCCGACCGCACGGCGATCATCATCGCGCACCGGCTCTCGACCGTCGCGATCGCCGACCGGGTGCTCGTGATGGAGCACGGCCGGATCATCGAGGACGGCTCGCCGGCCGAGCTCATCGAGCAGGGCGGCAAGTTCGCGTCGCTGCACCGCGCGTGGCGGGAGTCGCTCGTCTAGTCCCGACGCCTCCGTCGAACTTCCCCGAACCGCGGGATCCCGCCGGGGAAAGCCGCGGTTCGGGGAAGTTCGGCGGTCAGGGGCGGGTGGAGCGGTCGAGCGCGACCGCTTGCCACGGGCCGAGCTCGAGCGCGGCGACGCCGCCGGCGACCTCGACGACGGATGCGCAGTCGGGCACGACGACGTCGCAGTACGTCCCGTCAGGCAGGTCGATGGGCACCTCGACCGAGGTCGGCTCGTCGTCGAGCTGCACCGCGAACGCGGCCGTCTCGCCGCGGAGCGACACGAAGACCGAGCCGATCGACGACTGCTCGGTCACGGGCGCGTCGACGACGCGCGTGCGCCAGGAGACGAGCTCGAGCGTGCCGGGCCACCGGTGCTGGCACACCCACTCGCCGTCCTGCCAGCCGCCCTCGGGGTCTGGCCGTGCATCCGCCGTGCACGACGCATCCGCCACCGAGCCGTCGGCCTCGAGCTCGGGACCCGCGTCGCGGTCGGTAAAGGCGTAGCCGGAGTAGAGCGTCGGCGGACCGTAGTCGCTCGCGAGCATGACCGCGGTCGCCGCGGCGAACGCGCCGCCGTCGCGGTAGGAGAGCGTCTGGCTGTTGCGCTCGGTGTCGTGGTTGGCGACGAAGGTGCGCTGGCCCTCCTCGAGCAGGCCGTAGCCGGCGGGGGAGAGGTCGGCGACGGCCCGCGCCTGTCCGCCGCGCACGAAGGCGCCGACGCGCTCGGCCCAGCCGAACTCCCACACGGTCGAGAAGCCCGTGTACTGCTCGGGCGTCACCGGCTCGCCCGCGCCGCGGATGACCTCGCTGATGACGGGCGTGCCCTCGGGCAGCGCGGCGACGATCGCGGCGGCGTCTCTGGGGTCGATGTGCTTGGCCGCGTCGATGCGGAAGCCCGTCACGCCGAGCGAGAGCAGGTCGTCGAGGTAGGCGACGATCGTGGCGCGCACGTGCACCGACTCGGTCGCGAGGTCGGCGAGGTTCTCGAGCTCGCAGTGCTGGATGACGAAGGGCTCCCGGTAGGCGTCGATGTCGTCGTCGAGCGTGCGGTTGCAGTCGTGGAAGTCGGCGCGGCCGTAGAGGCCCGGGTACTCGTAGTGCTCGAAGGCGGTGCCCGCCCAGCCCGAGCCCGACTCGACGCCCGCCATGTGGTTGATCACCGCATCCGCGTAGACGTCGACGCCCGCCTCGCCGCACGCGGCGGTCATGGCGGCGAACTCGTCGCGCGTGCCGAGCCGCGACTCGACCTCGTACGAGACGGGCTGGTAGCTCCACCACCACTCGGTGCCATCCGCGCCGGCAGGGCCGGCGGTGCCATCCGCGCCGGCAGGGCCGGCGGTGCCATCCGCGCCGGGCAGCCCGGCTGTCGCGCCGTCGACGTGCTCCTGCGGCGGCGAGGTCAGCACCCACGCGACGCCGGCCTCGCCGAGCGCGGGGCACTCGGCGGCGATCGCGTCCCACGTCCACTGGAACAGCGCGACGCCCGCGTCGCGGCGCTCGGGCGGGGCGGACGCGCAGCCCGCGACCGCGAGCACGGCCGCGGTGGCGACGATGGCGGCCAGGCGACGCATGCGCGGCGCTAGCGCCGGCTAGAGCGTCTTGCGGCCGATGGCCTCGCCGTACTCGTTCTCGCCGATGATCTCGAAGCCGACGGCCTGGAAGAACTTGCCGGGGCCGAGGTCGCCCTCCTCCCACACCGCGAAGAGGTGCTCGAAGCCGAGCCGCTTGGCCTCCTCGGCGACCTGCTCGACGGTGTAGCTGCCGACGCCGCGCCGCTGCGCGTCGCCCGCGACGTACATGCGCAGGATGCTCGAGCGGTACTCCTCGCGGTCGACCTCGGGGTCGAAGTTCGCCATCACGAACGCGACGGGCTCGTCGCCGTCGAAGACGACGCGCTGCCACGCGCTCTGGGTGTTGACGAACTCCTCGAGGCGCGCGTTGGCGGCGAGGAAGGCCTCCTGGCCGCGCTTGAGCGTCATGCCGTTGGCAGCGACGATGTTGGCGGCGTTGAGCTCTTCGAGGCGCAGTGTCGTCATGGGCACACCGTACCAGCGCGATGCCGGGGGCCGAATGGGCGTTGGGTGAACGCTCGGAGTCGGCTGGACGCTCAGCCGATGGGCGTGATGCGGATGCGCTCGACGAGCTCGGCGGGGTCGGCGATCGAGCCGGCCTGGGCGTGGAGCACCGCGGCCGCCGACCACGCGGTCGCGCGGGCGAGCTGCTCCTCGAGCGACGCGCCCTCACCGAGGCTCTGTGCGAGCGCCGCGACGGCGGCGTCGCCCGCGCCGGTCGGGTTGCCGTCGAGCACGTGGTCGAGCACGGCGTGCCACGCGCGACCGTCGGGGAGCACCGCGAGCATCCCCTCGATGTCGAGCGACGCGAAGACGGTGCCGGTGCCGAGCGCCGCGAGCCGGCGGGCGGCGTCGAGCGGGTCGGTGCCGCCCATGGCGTCGAAGAGCTCGTGCCGGTTGGGCTTGACGGCCGTCGCGCCCGAGGCCATCGCGTGCCGCAGCTGCTCGCCGCCGACGTCGACGATCACGGGGCGGCCGGCGGCGAGCGCGATGTCGACGACGGATGCGCAGAAGCGGTCGGGCGTCAGCGGCGGGAGCGAGCCCGACGAGACGACGACGCGCGCGGCGGGCGCCTCGGCGCGCACGATCTCGAGCACGCGCGCCCAGTCGTCGTGGTCGATCGGCTCGCCGGTCTCGTTGAGGTTCGTGGTGCCGGCGGGGGTGACGATCGCGGTCGTGCGCCGCGTGGGTGCCGACACCTCGACGAGCCGGTGCGGGATCCCGGAGCGGTCGAGGTCGTGCACGAACAGCGACTGCACGGGGCCGCCGACCGGGGCGACGACGATCGCGCGACCGTGCTGCTGGTGCAGCACGCGCGCGACGTTGACGCCCTTCCCTCCCGCGCGCGCGAGCCCGGTCGGCACGCGGTGGCTCGAGCCGGGCCGCAGGTCGTCGATCGTGTAGGTGATGTCGATCGCGGGGTTCGTCGTGACGCACAGCACGTGGGTGCCGGTCGAGCGGTCGGTGTCGGCGGCCGGTGCGAGGGTCTCGGATGCGTCGTCGGGGTGGGGAGCGTCGGTCGCCATCCGGCCTCCTCGTCGCGGTCGCAGGGCTCAGCGGATCGGGATCGATCTTCGCATGGAGCACGGCCGCCGACACGCCGCAGGCGGTTGACCGGTTCGAACACACCTTCGAGAATGGGGGGATGAGGATGGCGACCACGAGGCTCGAGCGCCGCTCGGGCGAGGAGCGCACCGCGACGATCGAGGCGCTCCGCGAGCGGCTGCGCGGCATGCAGCAGGCCGTGCCCGCGACCGCGCCGACGGTCGACGAGTCGGCGCCCGCCGGGCTCGACGAGGTCGTCCGCAGCCTCCGCCCCGGCGCCGCCCACAGCATCCAGTCGCGCAGCCTCGCGCTCGCGTGCCTGGGCGCGGCCCTGCCTGCCGGCGCGTGGGGCGCGATCGTCGGCATGCCCGACCTCGGCATCGAGGCGGCCCGCGACCTCGGTGTGCCGATCGACCGCATCGCGCTCGTGCCGCAGCCGGGCCGCGCGTGGCTCGACGCGGTCGCGAGCCTCGCCGAGGCGATGCCGGTCGTGCTCGCCGCCTCTCCCGCGCGCGTGACGCCCACCGAGGCCGCGCGCCTCGCGGCGCGGCTGCGGCAGGCCTCCTCGACGCTGCTCGTCGTCGGCGAGTGGCCGAACGCTGCGACCGTCGTGCGGAGCGTGCGCGCCGAGTGGCAGGGCCTCGCCGACGGCGACGGGCGGATCGCCGCGGGGAGCCTGCTCGTCGAGGCGGCTGCGGGCGGCGCACCGCGGAGGGCGCGCATCCCGATCGCGGGTCGGCCGGCGGTCGAGCTCGAGGAGGAGGCGCCGTTGCGCCTCCCCGCTGCCTGAGCTCGCACCGCCGGTGGTGACGCCGGGTGCGGGTGACGGTGACGAGGGCGAGCAGCCTGGTTCACCGTCGCTGATCGACGCGGATGTCTGCCTGGGCCTCGGTCTGCTGGGCTCGAGCTCGGGCTCCTGCGCGCCGGCGGTGGCGCCGGGTGCCGGCGAGGGCTCGGACCGTCCTGAGCAGCCGCCGCTCATCGACGCCGACGTGTGCGTCGCCCTCTCGCTGCTCGGCGTCGTCTCGCCGGGCTGCGTCGACGGAGCGCCGGTCGCCCCGGGTCAGCCTGGCGAGCCTGGACAGCCCGGCGAGCCTGGTCAGCCCGGTGAGCCCGGCATGCCCGGCGAGCCCGCTCCGATCGACAAGGGCGACGTCCCCGGTGACGAGCCGGCGGGCGACGCCAAGACGGATCGCGCGGTGACGGCCGTGGCCGCCGACGAGCCGACGGCGATGCTGCCCCGCACGGGTGGCAGCGCTGGCGAGATGCTGCTCCCGGCGCTCGCCCTGCTCGCAGCGGGTGCGCTCCTGCTGCTGCGCCGCCGCTCGACCGGGGTGAGCTGAATGGAGCGGGGGTGCGGGGCGCGCGAGCCGCGTCCCGCACCTCTGCATGCCCGCACCCGATCGCGGCCGCGACACACCGCATCCGCTTGACGCTGATCGAACGTGTGTTCGATGATGAGGTGTGACGATCGAGACGGAGAGCGAGACCGGAGCGCGGGTGCGCGGCGGCCGCGTCGGCGTGCTCAAGGTGCCCGACTGGTCGGTCGTCGTCGCGCGCCAGACCGGCGCGCTGCCCGCGGGCGGCGAGCAGGGATCGCCCGGCGCGATCGTGCACGCGCTGCGCGTCGTCGCGTGCGACGCAGAGGCCCGCGCCGATGGCGTGCGGGTGGGGATGCGGGTGCGCGACGCGCAGGGCGCATCGCCGATGCTCGCGCTCGCGCCCGCCGACCCGGTCGGGGAGGCGCTCGCCTTCGAGCGCGTCGTGCGCGCGGTGCTCGCGGTCGTGCCGACGGCGCAGCCGATCGGCGACGGGGCGCTCGCGTTCCGGATGCGCGGGGCGAGCCGGTTCTACGGCTCCGAGTCGCGCGCGATCGAGGCGGTGCGAGGCGCGCTCGCCCCACTCGGGCTCACGGCGAGCTTCGGCGTCGCCGACGACCGCTTCTCGGCGGAGCTCGCCGCGGGCGCGGGCGCTGAGACGATCGTGCCGGCGGGCCGCAGCCGCGAGTTCCTCAGCCGCCTGCCCGTCGGCGTGCTCGGCGACGACGAGCTGCCGAGCATGCTGCACCGGCTCGGCGTGCACACCCTCGGCGGCTTCGCGCAGCTGCCCGACGCGAGCGTGCGCGACCGCTTCGGCGAGGCCGGGCTCGTGGCGCTCGCGAGGGCGCGCGGGCTCGACGACCGGCGCGTCGACGACAGCGGCCTCGGCGAGGAGCGAGTGCTGCGGCTCGCGTTCGAGCCGGGCATCGAGGGCGTGCACGAGCTCGCGCTCGCGGTGCGCGAGCCGGTCGAGCGCTTCGTGCGGCAGCTCGCCGAGCAGCGGCTCGTGTGCAGCGAGATCCGCATCGTCATGCGCGGCGAGGAGGGCCGCGTGAGCGAGCGGCTCTGGCGGCAGCCGGGGTTCCTGCGCGCGGGCGACATCGTCGACCGGATGCGGTGGCAGCTGGGCGAGAGCGAGCTCGGCTCGGCGCTCGTCGAGGTGCAGGCGCTGCCCGAGCGGCTCGACGCCGACGTCGAGCACATGCCGGGGCTGTGGGGCGGCGGCGACATCGACGACCGCACGAAGCACGCGCTCGAGCGGCTGCAGGGCATGCTCGGCCGCGAGGCGGTGCTCACCGCACGACCCGGTGGCGGGCGGCTGCTCGCCGAGCGCGGCGTGCTCACACCGTGGGGCGATGCACCGGCGCCGCAGGCCGCGGGTCCGTGGCCGGGCGCGCTTCCGCCGCCGCGGCCCGCGGTCGTCTTCCGGCCGCCGCTGCCCGTGCGGCTGCTCGATGCGGCGGGGGAGTCGGTCGACGCCGCGGCCCTCGACGAGCGGCAGGGGAGCCCTGTCGCCTTCTCGCCCCCCGCATCCGCCCGTCGTCGCGTGGTCGCGTGGGCGGGGCCGTGGCCGATCCGGCGCCGCGAGCTCGGCGACGTCGTGCACCGCGTGCAGATCCTCGACGGCGAGGGGGAGGCGTGGGTGCTGCTGCACGCCGATGGGTCGTGGCTCGCGGAGGGGCGCTACGCCTGACGGCTCTCGGCGAATGGTTTCGACTCGCTCAGCCGCCTGCGGCGGCGGAGCGGCTCAACCAGCGGAGGTGTCGGAGGGATCCGGCTCGCCCGGCAGCGAGTGCTCGGCCTTGCCGCGCCACGAGCGCCACGCCCAGATCGTGAAGCCGAGCACGACGCCCCACGCGATGACGACGACCGCGCCCGCCCAGAACGACGGCGCGGCGATGAAGGCGCCGATCGAGACGAGCGAGACCTGCCCGGGCACGGAGGCGAAGAGCGATGCGATCGAGAAGACGCGGCTCGGCACCCCGAGCGCGCCGGCGCCGTAGTTGACGGGCCAGTAGGGCATGCCCGGCATGACCCGGAGCGTGAACACGGCCGCGAAGCCGCTGCTCTCGTCGAGCCGGTCCTCGAGCTTCTTGGCGTGCCGGCCGAGCAGGCGCATGACGGTCGTGCGGCCGACCGCGCGGGCGATCCAGTAGGCGCCGATGCTGCCGATGACGGCGCCGACGACCGAGAGCAGGCTGCCCGCCGGCACGCCGAACAGCAGGCCGCCGACGAGCGCCATGATCGTCACCGGGATGGGCGTGAGCGCCACGACGGCGTAGGCGGCGACGAAGACGAGCCAGCTCCACCAGCCGAAGCCCTCGATCTGCGCGCGGAGGTCGTCGAGGTCGGGCAGCCGCACCGTCGCCGCGACCCAGATGATCGCCGCGACGACCGCGATGAGCGCGGCAATGCGGAGGATCGTGCCGCGCCGTGAGCCGCGTCCCACCGACCGCGCACCGTCGCGGCCGGCGTCGGAGCGGCCGGGAGCGCGCGTGGCAGACATGCGGCAAGCCTAGGGCGGGGCGATCGGGCGACCGGTGGGAGCTGTGGCGCGAGTGGGCGACGACGGGTAGCATTCGAATGTACGTTCGAATGAGGCCGATGCCTCGACGACACGCGGGAAGGAGGCGAGGAGATGGGCTGGAACAACCCCGCGATGCCGTGGAGCGAGCTCGAGGGCATCCTCTCCGACCGCGACGTCAGCGCCGGCCGCACGCCGCACGCGCGCGACCTCGACGAGGCGCGGCGCCGCCGCGTGCGCGTGCCGCAACCCGGCGCGGTCACGCCCTACGCCGAGCTGCACGCGCACTCGCACTACTCGTTCCTCGACGGCGCCGCGAGCCCCACCGAGCTCGTCACCGAGGCGCGCCGGCTCGGCCTCGAGGCGCTCGCGCTCGTCGACCACGACGGGCTCTACGGCGCGGTGCGCTTCGCCGAGGCGGCCGCCGAGGCCGAGCTGCCGACCGTCTTCGGCACCGAGTTCTCGATCGGCCTCGACGAGCCGCAGAACGGCGTGCCCGACCCGGGCGGCAGCCACCTCGTGGCGCTCGCGACCGGCCCCGCCGGCTACACGGCGCTCGCGACCGCCCTCACCGACGGCTACCTCGCGACCGACGCGAAGGGCGCGCCGGGCGAGAAGGGCCGGCCCGTCTTCGAGCTCGAGCGGCTCGCCGAGACGGCGAGCGGCGAGTGGATGATCCTCTCGGGCTGCCGGAAGGGCGCCGTGCGCCAGGCGCTCGGCGAGGCCGACCCGGAGGGGGCGGATGCTGCGGGTCGCGAGCTCGACCGGCTCGCGTCGCTCTTCGGCCGAGACCGCGTCGTGGTGGAGCTGAGCGACACCGGCGACCCGCGTGACTTCGAGCGCAACCGGGCGCTCGCCGCGCTCGGCGAGGCGCGCGGCATGCCGGTGATCGCGACGACGAACGCGCACATCGCGAGCCCCGCGCAGCAGCGGCTCGGCGACGCGGTCGCGGCGGTGCGCGCGCGCCGCTCGATCGACGAGCTCGACGCGTGGCTGCCCGCGGGCGGCGTCCCGTCGCTCCGCGCGGGCGACGTCATGGCCCGCCGCTTCCGCCGCTTCCCCGGCGCGATCGACACCGCCGCCGCCCTCGGTCGAGAGCTCGCCTTCGACCTGCGCGCCGCATCCCCTCGCCTTCCCCGAGTGCCGGTGCCCGAGGGCCACTCGCCCATGAGCTGGCTGCGCGCGCTCGTCGCCGAGCGGCTGCCGCGCATCTACGACGTCGACGGCGCGGGCCGGCCGAGCGCTGAGGTCGCGGCGCGGCTCGAGCACGAGCTCGGCCTCATCGACCAGAAGGGCTTCGCCGGCTACTTCCTCATCGTCTTCGAGATCGCCGACTTCGCGCACCGGCAGGGCATCCTCTGCCAGGGCCGCGGCAGCGCGGTCGCGAGCGCGGTGTGCTTCATCCTCGGCATCACCGCCGTCGACCCGATCCGCTACAAGCTGCCGTTCGAGCGCTTCATCTCGATGATGCGCGAGGAGGAGCCCGACATCGACATCGACTTCGACGCCGGCCGGCGCGAGGAGGTCATCCAGCACGTCTACGAGCGCTACGGCCGCCGCAACGCCGCGCAGGTCGCGAACGTCATCACCTACCGGCCGAAGTCGGCGGTGCGCGACGCGGCGAAGGCGCTCGGCTACGCCGTCGGCCAGCAGAACGCGTGGTCGAAGTCGGTCGAGTCGTACTCGAAGCCCGACGTCGACGGCATGCCCGAGGACGTCGCGCTCCTCGCCGCCGAGTTCCTGCACGCCCCGCGCCACCTCGGCATCCACTCGGGCGGCATGGTGCTCACCGACGAGCCGGTCGGCTCGGTGTGCCCGATCGAGCCCGCGCGCATGCCGGGCCGCACGGTGCTGCAGTGGGACAAGGACGACTGCGAGTGGATGGGCCTCGTGAAGTTCGACCTGCTGGGCCTCGGCATGCTCGGCGCCATCTCGCACACGCTCGAGCTCGCGCGCGAGCAGCTCGGCGAGGCGTGGTCGATCGCGTCGATCCCCGCCGAGGAGGCGGGCGTCTACGACATGCTGTGCGAAGCGGATGCGGTGGGCGTGTTCCAGGTCGAGTCGCGCGCGCAGATGACGACCCTCCCGCGGCTCAAGCCGCGCTGCTTCTACGACCTCGTGATCGAGATCGCGCTCATCCGCCCCGGCCCCATCCAGGGCGGCGCGGTGCACCCCTACATCCGCCGTCGCACGGGCGCCGAGGCGATCAGCTACCCGCACGAGCTGCTCGTGCCCGTGCTCGAGCGCACGCTCGGGGTGCCGCTGTTCCAGGAGCAGCTCATGCAGATGTCGGTCGCGGTCGGCGGCTTCGACGCCGCCGAGGCCGACCAGCTGCGGCGCGCGATCGGCTCGAAGCGCTCGCGCGAGCGCATCGAGGCGCTCAAGGCGAAGCTCTTCGCCGGCATGGCCGCGAACGGCGTCGACGACGCGACGGCCGAGTCGATCTACCGCAAGATCGAGGCGTTCGCGGGCTTCGGCTTCGCCGAGTCGCACTCGCTCGCGTTCGGCAAGCTAGTCTACTCATCGTCGTGGCTCAAGCTGCACTACCCGGCGGCGTTCCTCGCGGGGCTGCTGCGCAGCCAGCCGATGGGGTTCTGGTCGCCGCAGACGCTCGTGAAGGATGCGCTGCGGCACGGGGTCGAGACGCTGCGCCCGTGCGTGGTGCGCTCGGCCGCCGTCGCGGGCCTCGAGCGGCACGGCGAGCGCCGGCCCGGGCTCGACGCGTGCCTCGAGCGGGAGCAGCCGCCCGTGCCGCCGGTGGCCTCGGAGTCGCTCGCGGTGCGCGACCGGCACCGGCGCGACGCGGGCTTCGCGGTGCGGATGGGGCTCGCGAGCGTCGCGGGCGTCGGCGCGGCGGCGGCCGAGCGCATCGTCGCGGCGCGCGACGCGGCGCCGCTGCGGGACATCCACGACCTCGCCCGTCGCGCCGACCTCGACCGGGGCGAGCTCGAGGCGCTCGCGACCGCCGGCGCGCTCGACGCGCTCGGCGTCAGCCGCCGCGAGGGGCTGTGGCTCGCGGGGCCCGCGTCGACCGAGCGGGAGGATCAGCTCGAGGGCTCGCAGCTCGTCATCCAGCCGCCGCTGCTGCCGATGCTCTCGGCCTCCGAGCAGGTGGCGCTCGACATCTGGTCGACGGGCGTCGCGACCGACGACCACCCGGTGCGGCACGCGCGCCCGATGCTCGACGAGCGCGGCGTGCTGCCCATCGAGCGGCTCGCCGACGCGGAGCCCGGCCGGCGCGTGCAGACCGCGGGCATCGTCACGCACCGGCAGCGGCCGAGCACGGCGCAGGGCGTGACCTTCATGAACCTCGAGGACGAGACGGGGATGCTCAACGTCATCATCTCGAAGGGGCTGTGGGCGCACTCGCGGCAGGTCGCGCGGCACTCGCCCGCCCTCATCGTGCGCGGCATGCTGCAGCGCACGCCCGAGGGCGTCATCGCGGTGCTCGCCGACCGGCTCGACCGCTTCGAGGTGCCGAGCCCCGGCTCGCGCGACTTCTCCTGACCGCGACGACGAGGGCCCGCGCCGAGCCGGTGGCTCGGGCGCGGGCCCTGGTCGCAGCCGCTGTCCGCGGCTGCTCAGCCGCTCAGCAGCCGGTGCGCCACGCCTCCGGCGACAGCGAGGGCAGGCCGCCCACGTTGACGACGGTCGTCGGCTCGAGCTCGGCGATCCGCTCCGCGACGTCGAGCGTCACGCACGAGCGGGCCGCGAGCAGCACCGGGGCGTCGAGCGCGCCGGCCACCATCGAGGCCGAGAGCGCGTCGGGGAAGTTGAACCCCGTCGCCATCGCGATCGCCTGGTCGTCGCCGCCCGCGATGAAGCGCTCGACGAGCATCGCGTTCGTCGCGTAGCGGTCGGCGCCGGCGAAGCGCTCGACCGGCGCGGCGGCGCGGTAGCCGACGAGGGCGGCGTCGCTCACCGAGGCGCGAGCGCCGAGCAGCGTCGCCGAGGCGACCTCGAGCGACTCGAGCGCGGCGACCGTGTAGGGGCTCGCCGTCGCCTGCGGCGTCAGCAGCACCGGCACGTCGCCGATCGCCGAGGCCGTGCCGCTCGCCGAGACGGCGTCGGGGAAGAGCTGGCCGCTCGCGATGAACGCGTGCTCGGCGGTGCCGAAGTAGCGCTCGGCCACGAGGGCGGCCGTCTCGTAGCGGTCGGCGCCGGCGATGCGCTCGACGGTCGCGCCAGGCACGATCTCGAGCACGCTGCGCACGACGGCCGACGACACCGACGAGGGGCCGCCGAGCACCGTGACCCGCTCGGGCTGCAGGCGCTCGAGCTCCTCCGCCGTCACCTCGAGCAGTCGGCCGCCGGGCGTCAGCAGCAGGCTCTCGCCGGCGCGGGCGGCTGCGGGGCCGGCCGCGAGCGCGTCGGCGAAGATCTCGCCCGAGGCGAGCACGACATCCGTGCCCGGCTCGAACGTGTCGGCTGACACGAGCGCGTTCGTCTCGTAGCGGTCGTCGCCGGCGTAGTCGACGAGGGTCGCCTCGACGGGCGGCAGCGCCTCCCACGCCAGGCCGATCACGACGGCGTCGTGGTCGCTCGCGCGGTAGGGGTCGGGCGCGAAGAGCGCGTCCTGCGCCGGCTGCTTGAACGCCATCGTGTAGTCGATGAGGCTCACCTCGTCGGCGTTCGCGTGCCACGCGGCGGCGCCGGCGACGAAGGGCATGAGCCCGGCGTCGGCGAGGCCGTAGTCGAGGTAGCCGAGCTGGCCGTCGAAGACGTAGGTGTACGCCTCCTCACCCTGGAAGGCCTCGAGCAGGTCGGTGTAGTCGGCCGCCTCGAGCGTCGTGATCGGGTCCTCGTGGTCGTAGGCGTTGAGGTCGCCGATGATGAGCGAGCCCTCGGCGTCCTGACCGGTCGGGTCGCCCTCGAGCCAGTCGGCGAGTGCCGCGGCGGCTGCGGTGCGCACGCCGTTGCAGTTGCCCTGCTCGGGCGAGCCCGAGTCGCCCGGGCACGCCGAGCCCTTCGACTTCAAGTGGTTGACCGCGACGGTGAGGATGCGGTCGGTCTCGAGGTCGCGGAACGACTGCGCGAGCGCGGGCCGGTTGTAGGCCGTGTCGAAGCGCGCGTCGACCGTCTCGTCGAGCGCTGCGAAGGCGCCGGCCGGCTCGACGAGCGCGGGCTGGTAGATGAGGGCCGTCGTGATCGCGTCGGTGCCGAGCGTGCCGGTGTCGATGCCCGCCCAGCGCTGCGTGCCGGCGACCTCGTTGAGGGCCGCGACGAGCGTGTCGAGCGCGGCGCCGTCGTTGTTCTCGATCTCGAGCAGGCCGACGATCGCGGAGTCGAGCTCGTCGATCGCCGCGACGATCTTCGCCTCCTGGCGCTCGAACTCCTCGGCCGTGACCGCGCCGCGGTCGTTCAGCGTCGTGAAGTAGTTGAGCACGTTGAACGAGGCGACCTCGAGCGAGGCGCCCTCGATCTCGGGCGCTGCCGGGCGCTCGTTCACCGCGGTGTAGGTGCCGGGGTCGGTCGGCTGCAGCTTCCACGTCGAGTTGCGGAACTCGAGCACGCCCGTGAGGCCCGTGATCGTGTCGCCGCCGCGGAAGTCGTTCTCGAGCGTGAACTCGGCGAGGTTGCCGGGGTGGATCGCCGGGTCGGCGTTCTGGACCGAGCGGCCGTCGTCGACGGTGATGCGCTGCTCGGCGTTCGCGGCGCGCACGGCGGCGGCCTCGGCGGAGCCGGGCGCCGCGACCGCGGTTGGCTGCATCTGGCGGTCGGTGCCGAGCACGACCTCGCCGTAGCGGCCGAAGTTGAAGTACTCGAGGATCGAGAGCTCCTGCGGGAGCGTCACGAGCATGCCCTCGAAGCGCTCCTCGTCGGCGATCGGCAGCTCGAGCGCGACGGCCGCCGGCACCGTGCCGGCGCCGCAGTCGAGGATCGACGGGTTCGTCAGCTGCGTCTGGCCCTGGAACTCGCCGGCCGTGCCGGTGACGGTCAGGAGGTCGCCCTCCGCGACGTCGTCGGCGCCGGGGGCGTAGACGAAGACCGCGTCGCTCGTGGCGGCGTCGCCGTCACCGGCGTCCTGCAGGTGGAAGCCGTTGAAGCCGCCCTCCTGCCAGTCGCCGACGACCGTGCCGCGCACGGTCACGACGGAGCCTGCGACGGGCGTCGTGTCGCCCGCGCCCTGCACGGAGCCGATCGTCACCGCATCCGACTCGCACGTGATGTCGGCCGGCGGCTCCTGCACCTCGACGACGCGGTTGGCGACGCCGGGGGTGTTCCACGCCTGGCCGGGCTCGGGGGTCGTGCCCTCGAAGCCCGCGATGCCGGCGCCGTTGAAGGCGTTGCGCACCCAGTCGCTCGCGCGGTCGGTGTCGGTGCCGTCGGGCACGCGGCTCGCGCCGCCGACCGTGGCGGAGCCGCCGTCGAAGCCCTGGTCGAGGATCGTGCCCCATGCGAGGTCGCCCGCGTCGGCGTCGCGGACGCCGACCGCGTCGACGACGGTGAAGCCGACGCCCTCGTCGATCACGCCGTCCTTGTCGGCGTCGACGACCTGGCCGCCGGTCGCGGTGCCCTGCACGAGCAGGATCGAGGCGGAGCCGTTCTGGATGCCGTTGGTCGCGTAGCGCAGCACGCCGAAGCCGCTCGCGTCGACCGCGGGCGCGGCATCCGCCCGGATGACCTTGCCCTGGTTGCTGTTCGAGTCGCCCTCGACGATCACGATCGTGTGACCGCTCAGGTCGCTGCCCGGTGCCGCGTGGACCTCGACGAACTCGGCGTCCGTGTCGGTCCCGTTCACGTCGGCCGAGAACTCGTTGATGACAGGGTGCTCCGCGGCGACTGCCGGGGAAGCGACCAGGCCCGTGAGGGCCAGCGCGGCGACTGTTCCAGTGCCGAGCATCGTGCGTGCGCGCATAGATCCACTCCGTTGGGGTGCAGGGTGCTCCTGAACCTAGCCGCACCCGGCGACATGCGCACGCACGGCGGGTGAACTCGCGGTGACGGATCGCCCTCGCCGTCAGCGGAAGATGATCGTGCGCTGCCCGTCGAGCAGCACGCGGTCCTCGGCGAACCACTGCACGGCGCGCGAGAGGGTGCGCGACTCGACGTCCTGACCGATCGCGACGAGCTGCGCAGGGCTCTGCGTGTGGTCGACGCGCTCGACGTTCTGCTCGATGATCGGGCCCTCGTCGAGGTCGCTCGTGACGAAGTGCGCGGTCGCGCCGATGAGCTTCACGCCGCGCGCGTGCGCCTGCCGGTAGGGGTTCGCGCCCTTGAAGCCGGGCAGGAAGGAGTGGTGGATGTTGATGAGCCGGCCCTCGAGCGCGGCGCAGAGCTCGGGGGAGAGGATCTGCATGTAGCGGGCGAGCACGACGAGCTCGACGCCCTCCCGCTCGACGACCTCGAGCACCCGCTGCTCGAACGCCGCCTTCGAGTCGGGGTCGACGACCGGCGCGTGCTCGAACGGCACGCCGTAGAACGCGGCGAGGCCCGCGAGGTCGGGGTGGTTCGACATCACGAGCGGGATGTCGACCGAGAGCTGGCCGGCCCGCTGGCGGAAGAGCATGTCGTTGAGGCAGTGGGCCGCCTTCGAGACGAGCACGAGCGTCTTGAGCGGCCGGGCGACGTCGTCGAGCTGCCACTGCATGCCGTAGCGCTCGACGACGGGTGCGAGCTGCACCTCGAAGTCGCTGCGCTCTGCCTCTGCCTCGACCTGCAGGCGCATGAAGAAGCGGTCGGTGTCGGCGGAGGAGAACTGCTGCGACTCGGTGATGTTGCCGCCGCACGCGACGATCGCGCCGGTGATGGCGTGGACGATGCCGGGGCGGTCGTCGCAGACGATCGACAGGATCCAGTGGTTGGCGCTCATCCGCTCGATCCTACGAGCCGCGGCGACTCACTCGGGCCGCGACCCCTCCGGCCACTCCGGCTCGGGCAGCGCGTCGGCGATGAGGTCGAGCAGCGCGTCGACGTCGGCGGTGCGGTAGCGCGCGCCGCTCAGCGCGATCGTGCCGGGCAGCGAGACGGCGCCCGCGATCACCGCCGCGAGCGCGGCCTCGCCGGCTGCCGACTCGGGCGCGGCGGCGAAGGCGAGCACGTGCGCGCGCCACGCGTCGACCGCGGGAGCCGGGTAGCCCGGCTGCCACGCGCTCGCGGAGTGCAGGGGCACGGCGGTGATCGCCTCGGTGGTCAGCACCGGGCAAGCGTAGGCGCGCCTACGCGCCTGCGGGGCCCCGGAGCGCCGCGGCCTCGAGCGCGCGGAGCGCCGTCTCAGCGCGGTCGAGGAAGTCGTCGACCTCCAGTTGCGCGTAGCCCTCCCGGAGCGTCGTGGTCGGGAACCGCTGGGCCGAGACGTCCGCGGCGAGCACGTCGATCCCGTCGCCGTCGCCCTCGGCGTAGGCGCGCAGCGTCGTCGCGACGCGGTCGAGGAAGTCGTCGACGTCGTCCATGTCGTAGCCGGGCCCGAACCGGGTGGTCGCGAAGCGGGCGGAGATGACGTCGTCGGCGGTCAGCACGGGCCGATGCTATCGGCGGCATAGGCTTGCCCGTCGTGAGCGAGCAGTCGACGACCGCGGCGGGGAAGGCCCCGGACCGCTTCCCGACCGCCGCGCTCGCGGTGCTCGCGCTCGCCGTCTTCACGAACATCTCGGTCGAGATGCTGCCGATGGGCCTGCTGCTGCCCATGAGTCGCGAGCTCGGCGTGAGCGAGGGCGCGATCGGCCTGCTCGTGACGATCTTCGCCTTCACCGTCGTCGCATCCTCGACCACGCTCATCCGCCTGACCCGACGCATCCCCCGCCACCTGCTCGTCACCACCGTGCTCGTGGTCTTCGGGCTCAGCTGCTTCGGCTCGGCGCTCGCGCCCGACTACGCGTGGTCGGTCGCGTTCCGCGTCATCGGCGGCATCGTGCACGGCATCTTCTGGACCGTCGTCGGCGCCTACGCCGCCTACCTCGTCAAGCCGCACCAGCTCGCGCGCGCCGTCGCGATCACGTCGGCGGGCGGCTCGTTCGCGTACGTGCTCGGGCTGCCGCTCGCGACGCTGCTCGGACAGCTCATCGGCTGGCGCTGGTCGTTCGCGCTCTTCGGCGGCGTGTGCCTCGCGGTCGCGCTCGCGGTGTGGCGGCTGCTGCCGCCCGTCGACCACTTGCGCGACCGCGCCACGACCTCGACCGGCTCGATCGCGCTGCCTGACCCCGAGCCGGGCAAGAGCGTGCGCGGCGTCGCGCTCGCGATCCTGTCGACGACCGTGGTCATGCTCGGCCACTACGCGCTCTACACCTACGTCTCGCCGTTCCTCGTCCACCATGCGGGCCTGCCGGAGTCGTGGCTCTCGGGCGCGCTGTTCGGCTACGGCCTCGTCGGCATCGCGGCGGTGCTCGCGATCGCGCTGTGGCTCGGCAAGCGGCCGACGGCGGCGACGCTCGCGATGCTCGTCGCCGGCATCGCGGCGATGCTCGCGCTCGGGCTCTCGCAGCACGTCGTGCTCACGGTCACCGCGGTGCTGCTGTGGGCGTTCTCGCTCGGTGCCCTGCCAGCGCTGCTGCAGACGCGGCAGCTGCAGGCGACGCCCGAGCGGATGCTGCAGCAGGCGACCGCCTGGTACACGACGGGCTTCAACGTCGGGATCGGCGCGGGAGCCCTGCTCGGCGCCTTCGTGCTCGACTCGATCGGTGTCGGCGCGCTGCCGTGGGCGCTGCTCGCCGGGCTCACGATCGCGCTCGTGCTCGTCTCGAGCGACGTCGCGCTGCACCGCCGCGATCTCGCGCGCGTGCGCTGACGCCGCGAGTCACTCCAGGCCGGCCGGCACCGCGGCGGTGAGCGCCGACCGCACGGCGGCGATGGCAGGGTTGCCGTCCGAGGCGGTGCGCGCTGCCGTGAACACCTCGCGGCGCGGCGCGCCCGGCAGCTCGACGATGCGGAAGCCGACCCGGGTGCCGACCCACGTGAGGTCGTTCATGACGCCGACCGCGTGCCCGGTCTCGATGAGCCGCATCTGCGCCTGCAGGTCGGCGGTCGCGAACCGCACGTCGGGCTCGAAGCCCGCGACCCGGCACTGCTGCTCGCCGAAGTGCCGGGAGGCAGCGCCGACGGGCTCCATGACCCACGCGTGCCCGGCGGCATCGGCGAGCCGCTCGATGGCGGAGTCGGGCGGCACCGCGAGCCGCAGGGCATCGGTCGTCAGCAGCTGCCGGTCGAGGCCCGCGTGCTGGGGCGCGGCGTGCCCCGGGTACTGCTCGGCGACGACGAGGTCGAAGTCGCCCACGAAGGTGTCGTAGAGCGCCGTCTCGGGCTCGCGCTGCACCATCTCGACGCGCACCTCCGGCGCCTCCTCGGCGAGGATCCGCAGCATGTGCGGCACGAGCCCGAGCGCCGCCGACTGGAACACGGCGATGCGCACCGTGCCGACGGGGCGGCCGAGCGACGCGGCGACGGCGCGCTCCGCGGCCTCGAGGCCGGTGAGGATGCCTTCGGCGTGCTGGGCGAGGAGCTCGCCCTGTGGGGTGAGCGCGAGCCGCCTGCCCTGCTTGCGCGTGAGCGGCACGCCGACCTCGCGCTCGAGCGCGGAGAGCTGCTGCGAGACGGCGCTCGGCGCGTAGGCGAGCGCGGTCGCGACCGCGGCGATCGTGCCGCGCAGGCGCAGCTCCCGCAGGAGCCGCAAGCGGCGGACTTCGAGCATCGGGACCCTCCGGGAAGCATCGCGGTACACGACGGATATTCGTCGTGAACCGTCACTGTACGCGACGGTTGCGCGGGCGCATACTGTCCGCAGCGTGCCATCGCACGCACCATCACGCGAGCCGCACGACGGCAGAGGGAGGGCAGCCGCATGGGCGCAGCAGCCACCGACAGCACAGCGACCACGACCACGACTGCCGAGCGGCACGACGCGGTGGAGCCGAGCACGGGCGCCGATGCGACCGAGCTCGAACAGCTTCGGGCGCTCGCACCGGCCATCGTCGCGCAGGTGCGCACCTGGCTCGAGGAGGCCGAGCGCATCCCCACCGACGCGAGCGCCGAGCAGCTCGCGGGGGTGCTCCGCGACCCGAAGGGCCTCGACTTCGCCGTGCGCTTCGTCGACGGCGTCGTCCGCCCCGAGGACGTGCACGTCGCCGCGCAGACGCTCCGCGAGATCGGAGGCATGGCGCCTGGCTTCCTGCCCTGGCCCATGCGGCAGGCGCTCAAGCTCGGCGGCGGCGTCGCCCCGCTCGCGCCGCACGTCGTCGTGCCGATCGCGCGGCGCGTGCTGCGCGAGATGGTCGGCCACCTCATCATCGACGCGACCGACGCCCGCCTCGGCAAGGCGATCGAGCGCATCCGCGCCACGGGCGCCCGCTTGAACGTCAACCTGCTCGGCGAGGCCGTGCTCGGCGACCGCGAGGCGAAGCGCCGCCTCGACGGCACGCTCGCGCTCATCGAGCGCCCCGACGTCGACTACGTCTCGATCAAGGTCTCGGCGACGACCGCGCCGCACCAGCCGTGGGCGTTCCAGGAGGCCGTCGAGCACGTCATCGAGCGGCTGCTGCCGCTCTACCGCCGCGCGGCCGCGACCGGCACCTTCATCAACCTCGACATGGAGGAGTACAAGGACCTCGAGATGACCATGGCGGTCTTCACGCGGATCCTCGAGGCGCCGGGCCTCGAGCAGTACCGGGGTGGCATCGTGCTGCAGGCCTACCTCCCCGACGCGCTGCCGGCGATGCAGCGCCTGCAGGCGTGGGCCGGCGAGCGCGTCGCCGCGGGCGGCGCGCCCGTCAAGGTGCGGCTCGTCAAGGGCGCGAACCTGCCGATGGAGCGCGTCGAGGCGTCGCTGCACGGCTGGCCGCTCGCGACCTGGCACACGAAGCAGGACAGCGACACGCACTACAAGCGCGTGCTCGCGTGGTCGCTTGAGCCCTCGCGCATCGCGAACGTCGAGCTCGGCGTCGCGGGCCACAACCTCTTCGACGTCGCCTTCGCGTGGCTGCTCTCGAAGGAGCGCGGCATCGAGCGCGGCCTCGACTTCGAGATGCTGCTCGGCATGGCGCAGGGCCAGGCCGAGGTCGTGCGCCGCGACGTCGGCGGGCTGCTGCTCTACACGCCCGTCGTGCACCCGAGCGAGTTCGACGTCGCGATCGCCTACCTCATCCGCCGCCTCGAGGAGGGCGCGAGCCGCGAGAACTTCATGTCGGCCGTGTTCGAGCTCGCGCGCGACGAGCCGCTCTTCGAGCGCGAGCGCGACCGCTTCTTCGCCTCGCTCGACGCGCTCGCGGCGCCCGCGCCGGCGACGCACCGCACCCAGGACCGCACGGCGGTGACGACGGCGGATGCGGTCGACGCACCCGAGCGCGGGTTCCGGAACGCTCCCGACTCCGACCCGTCGCTGCCGGCGAACCAGGCGTGGGCAGCGGGCATCCGCGAGCGCGCGAAGGCGTCGGAGCTCGGCGTCGACCTCGTCGAGGCGGCGACGCTGCGCGAGGCGGCCGAGCTCGACGCCACGATCGAGGCCGCGATCGAGGCGAACGCCGCCTGGCGCGCGCTCTCGGGCGACGAGCGCGCCGAGATCCTGCACCGCGCGGGCCGTGAGCTCGAGGCTCGCCGCGCCGAGCTCATGGAGGTCGCGGCGGCCGAGGCCGGCAAGACGCTCGACCAGTCCGACCCCGAGGTTTCCGAGGCGATCGACTTCGCCCACTACTACGCCGAGCGGGCGCGCGACCTCGACCGCGTCGACGGCGCCGTCGCGGTGCCCTCGCGGCTCATCGCGGTCACGCCGCCGTGGAACTTCCCGATCGCGATCCCCGCGGGCTCGACGCTCGCGGCCCTCGCGTCCGGCGCATCCGTCATCGTCAAGCCCGCGCGCGCGACGGCCCGCACGGGCGCCGTGATGCTCGACGCGCTGTGGGCGGCGGGCGTGCCGCGCGAGGTGCTGCACTTCGTGCAGTTCGCCGACCGCAGCCTCGGCGACCAGCTCATCGGCGACTCGCGCGTCGACCGCGTGATCCTCACGGGCGGGTTCGAGACCGCCCAGGCCTTCCGACGCATCCGGCCCGACCTCGACCTGCTCGCCGAGACGAGCGGCAAGAACGCGATCATCGTGACGCCCTCGGCCGACTCTGATCTCGCGGCGAAGGACATCGTCGCGAGCGCGTTCGGCCACGCGGGGCAGAAGTGCTCGGCGGCGTCGCTCGCGATCCTCGTCGGCCAGGCAGGCCGCTCGAAGCGCCTGCACAGCCAGATCGTCGACGGCGTGCGCTCGCTCGACGTCGGCTACCCGTGGGACGCCGACAGTCAGATGGGCCCGATCGTCGCGCCCGCCGAGGGCAAGCTGCTCGAGGGGCTCACGAGCCTGGGCGCGGGCGAGTCGTGGATCGTCGAGCCGAAGCAGCTCGACGAGAGCGGCAAGCTGTGGAGCCCGGGCCTGCGCGCCGGCGTGCAGCGGGGGAGCGAGTACCACCGCACCGAGTACTTCGGGCCGATCCTCGGCATCATGCGCGTCGAGACGCTCGAGGAGGCGATCGAGCTCGTCAACGACGTCGACTACGGGCTCACGTCCGGCATCCACTCGCTCGACCCCGACGAGATCGGCCAGTGGCTCGACACCGTGCAGGCGGGCAACCTCTACGTCAACCGCGGCATCACCGGCGCGATCGTGCAGCGCCAGCCCTTCGGCGGCTGGAAGCGCTCGGTCGTCGGCCCGACCACGAAGGCCGGCGGGCCGAGCTACCTCTTCCCGCTCGTCGACTGGCGCTCGGCCGAGGCGCGCGAGACCGCGCCGATCGAGCTGCCGGCGGTGCAGGGGATCGTCGACGCCGTCGAGTCGCTCGTCAAGGCGACGGATGCGTCGGTGACGGCCACGGCGTCGGCTTCGGTGACAGCAGCGGAGGCCGAGGCGCTCGCACGCGCGGCCGGCTCCGACCAGCACGTGTGGGCGACCGAGCTCGGCGTCGCCGAGGACGTGCAGGGCCTCTCGGCCGAGCGCGACATCCTGCGGCACCTGCCGATGCCGGGCGTGACGATCCGGCTCGCCGAGGGCGGCCGCGTCGCGCAGCTCGCGCGCTCGGTCGTCGCGGCGCTTCGCGCGGGCGCTTCCGTGCGGGTGTCGACCGCGATCGAGTCGGCGCCCGCGGTACGGGCGGCGCTTGCGGCGGCGGGCGTGCCGGTGACGGTCGAGGACGACGCGGCCTTCCGCCGCTCGGCGCAGCGGCTCGAGCAGGGTCGCATCCGCTACCTCGCGGCCGACGACGCGGTGGCCGCCGGTGTGCGGGCGCTCGCGGAGGCGGTCGAGGGCCGCCCCGACCTCGCGATCGTGTCGCACCCGGTGACGGAGGCGGGCCGCGTCGAGCTGCTGCCGTTCCTGCGCGAGCAGGCGATCGCGATCACGGCGCACCGCTTCGGCACGCCGAACCACCTCACCGACCACCTGATCTAGGGCGCGCCGGTCAGCGGCGAGTGCGGCCTCGCGCGCCGCTGACCGGCGACCCAGACCCCACATCGGCAGCGGGACCCGAGATCTCGGGTCCCGCTGCCGATCTCGGGTCCGCAGCGACTCCACTCGACCCGCTTTCGGCGGCTCGACCCGGTCTCGGCGACTCGACCGGTTCCCGCGGCGACTCGACCGGTTCTCGCCCACTCGATCCGTTGCAGCAGGTCCTGTCGACGAGAAGCGGTCGAGTCGCGCGAGGGCTTCGCGGCTATCGGGACCAGCGGCCTCAGAGCACGAGGTGCTGGCGACCGTCGACGAGCTCGCGGGCCGCGTCGAGGTGGCCCGCGTGCGTCGCCGCGTCGAGGATCACGTGCAGCAGCACCGCCTCGAGGTCGGCGAACCGCTCCGCCGGCCAGTCGGGCTCGCGGTGCCGAGGCGAGGCGTCGAGCGGCAGCTCGGCGAGGATCCGGTCGGAGCGCGCGATCGCGTCGCGGTACTCGTCGAGCACGGCATCCGTCGACTCGTGCGGCTCGACGCGCCAGTCGGCGGGCCTCCCCTCGTCGAGCTCGGGCCGATCGATGGGCCAGTAGTCGAGCGGCTCGCCGGCCATGACGGTGTGGATCCATTAGCGCTCGCCGCCGAGCGTGAGGTGCCGCACGAGCCCGATCGGCGACCAGCCCGACGGCAGCACCGCCGCCCGCAGCTGGGCGTCGGTCAGCCCGTCGACCGCGGCGAGCACGTGCCGCCGCTGTGCGTCGAGCGCGCCGAGCAGCAGCGAGCGGGAGCGGTCGCCGTCGTCCATGCGCCGATCCAAGCACGCCCGAGTGTCCGCCAGCGCGCATCCGCCAGCGCGCATCCGCCGTTGCGCATCCGCCGTTGCGCATCCGCCCGCGCGACTGGCGCCGTCGCCGCGAACCGTTACGGACCCCATCTCGGCAGCCGGACCCGTGATCCCGGGTCCCGCTGCCGGGACGGGGTCCGCGGAGCGCTCGAGCGCAGCCGGCCGGCTCAGCCTGCGGCCCAGCCGCCGTCGTTCGGGATGATCGCGCCGTTGACGTTCGAAGCTGCATCCGACGCGAGGAACGCGGCGAGGTTCGCCTGCTCGATCGACTCGGCGTTGCGGAGCGCGCCCTGGTGGATCGGCCCGAGCGCGGCGAGGCCATCGTGGTCGATGCCGCGCTGCACGTCCTCGGTCATGACGTTGGTCGCGACGCCGCCCGGGCAGATCGCGTTCGCGCGGATGCCCTGCTTGCCGTACATGTAGGCGGTGTTGCGCGTGAGGCCGACGAGCCCGTGCTTCGAGGCCGTGTAGGCGGCGCCCGCCGCGGCCCCGCGGATGCCCGCGGCGCTCGAGACGTTGACGATCGAGCCCGAGCCCTGCGGCAGCATGACCCGCAGCGCCGCGCGCGTCAGGTAGAACGGCGCGTTGAGGTTGACGCGCATGATGCGGTCCCACAGCGCGTCCTCGACGTTCGCGGCGCCCGCGAAGTGATCCATGATCCCGGCGTTGTTGACGAGCACGTCGAGCCGCCCGTAGCGCTCCACTGCCGCTGCGACGACCGAGTCGGCGACGGCGACGTCGCCGATGTCGCCGATCAAGGCGGATGCGGTGCCCCCGGCCCCCTCGATGCTCGCGACGGTCTCGTGGGCGGTCTGGGCGATGTCGCTCACGACGACCTTCGCGCCGAGCTCGGCGAACAGCTGGGCGGTGGCGCGGCCGATGCCGCTGCCGCCGCCGGTGATGACGGCGACCTTGCCGGTCAGGTCGATGACGCTCATGCAGTGCTCCTTCTTCGTCAAACGGGTCGAGCGCCAGCATCCGGCCGCGAGCACTGCCTTGTCAATGAACTTCTCTCACCCCACGCATCCGTCGTCGCCATCCGCGCGCGGGTACGATGGGAGCGGCCGTGACTGGCGCAATGGTGGAGCACCACCGGGGAGCGGCCGAGCAGCCGCCGCGCGCCTGGGCATCCGAACCAGCGACGCGCGCCAGCGCCCCAGCGAAGGAGCAACCGTGACCGACCGCCTGCCCTCCACGTTCAACTCGCCGCTCACGGAGGTCGATCCCGAGATCGCCGCGGTGCTGCAGCTCGAGCTCGACCGCCAGCGCGACTACCTCGAGATGATCGCGAGCGAGAACTTCGTGCCCATCGCGGTGCTCGAGGCGGCAGGCAGCGTGCTCACGAACAAGTACGCCGAGGGCTACCCGGGACGCCGCTACTACGGCGGCTGCGAGCACGTCGACGTCGCCGAGTCGCTCGCGATCGAGCGCGCGAAGGCGCTCTTCGGCGCCGAGTTCGCCAACGTGCAGCCCCACTCGGGCGCGACCGCGAACGCGGCCGTGCTGCACGCGATCGCCCGCCCGGGCGACACGATCCTCGGCCTCTCGCTCGACCACGGCGGCCACCTCACGCACGGCATGAAGATCAACTTCTCGGGCCGCCTCTACGACATCGTCGCCTACGGCGTCGACGAGGCCACGAGCCGCGTCGACATGGACGAGGTGCGCCGACTCGCGCAGGAGCACAAGCCCAAGGTCATCATCGCCGGCTGGTCGGCCTACCCGCGCCAGCTCGACTTCGCCGCCTTCCGCGAGATCGCCGACGAGGTCGGCGCGCTCCTGTGGGTCGACATGGCGCACTTCGCGGGCCTCGTCGCCGCGGGCCTCCACCCGAACCCCGTGCCGCACGCGCACGTCGTCTCGTCGACCGTGCACAAGACGATCGGCGGCCCCCGCTCGGGCTTCATCCTCACGAACGAGGCGGACATCGCGAAGAAGCTCAACTCCGCGGTCTTCCCCGGCCAGCAGGGCGGCCCGCTCATGCACGTCATCGCGGCGAAGGCGACCGCGTTCAAGCTCGCCGGCTCCGAGGAGTTCAAGGAGCGCCAGGAGCGCACCCTGCGCGGCGCGCACATCCTCGCCGAGCGCCTCATGCAGCAGGACGTGCGGGATGCGGGCATCACCGTGCGCTCGGACGGCACCGACGTGCACCTCGTGCTCGTCGACCTCCGCGACGCCGCGATCGACGGCAAGCAGGCCGAGGACCTCCTGCACGACATCCGCATCACCGTCAACCGCAACGCGGTGCCGAACGACCCGCGCCCGCCGATGGTGACGAGCGGCCTCCGCATCGGCACGCCCGCGCTCGCGACGCGCGGCTTCGGCGACGAGGAGTTCACCGAGGTCGCCGACATCATCGCGCTCGCGCTGCTGCCCGGAGCCGACCTGGATGCGCTCCGCGCGCGGGTGACGAAGCTCGCCGACGCGTTCCCGCTCTACCCGGGCGTCGGGCCCTCCGGGGAGCCGGAGGCGGTGCACGAGCTCGGCTCGAGCGTCGACCGATGACGGCGCAGGTCCTCGATGGCAACCGCACCGCGGCCGCGATCAAGGACGAGCTGCGCGAGCGCGTCGACGTGCTGCGCGGCAAGGGCGTGACGCCCGGGCTCGGCACCCTGCTCGTCGGCGACGATCCCGGCAGCCAGTCGTACGTCAAGGGCAAGCACCGGGACTGCGCCGAGGTGGGCATCGAGTCGATCCGCGTCGACCTGCCCTCGAGCGCGTCGAGCGCCGACGTCGAGGCCGCGATCCGCGACCTCAACAGCGCGCGCGAGGTGACGGGCTACATCATCCAGCTGCCGCTGCCGGCGGGGCACGACGAGCACGCGATGCTCGGGCTCATGGATCCGGCGAAGGATGCCGACGGCCTCCACCCAGAGAACCTCGGGCGGCTCGTGCTCGGCGTCGATGGCCCGATCGAGTCGCCGCTGCCGTGCACGCCCGCGGGCATCGTGCAGATGCTGCGCCGGCACGACATCGAGATCGCGGGCGCGACGGTCGCGATCGTCGGCCGCGGGCTCACGGTCGGCCGGCCGCTCGGGCTGCTGCTGACGCGCAAGGGCATCGACGCGACCGTGACGCTCTGCCACTCGCGCACGCCGGACCTCGCGGCGCAGGTGCGGGAGGCCGACATCGTCGTCGCGGCGGTCGGCGTGCCGGGGCTCATCAAGGCTGGCTGGGTCAAGCCCGGCGCGGCCGTGCTCGACGTGGGCATCACGCGCGGGCTCTCGGCCGAGACCGGCAAGGTCAAGCTGCTCGGCGACGTCGACCCGGGCGTGCGCGAGGTCGCCGGCTGGATCTCGCCCGTGCCGGGCGGCGTCGGCCCGATGACGCGCGTCATGCTGCTCGACAACGTCGTGCAGATGGCGGAGAAGGCGGTGCGGTCGCGATAGCGGCCGCCCCGCCCGCTGTCAGCGCGTGTACGCGTCCCGCAGCGCCGGGTAGTAGTCGTCCCACTCGGGCATCGGCTGCCCGCCGAGCGCGGCGACGAGCCGGTCGAGATACCACTCCCACCCCGGCCCGATGTCGGGCAGCGCCGCGAGCGCGACGTCGTGGTGCGTGAAGCGCACGGTCGTGCCCGAGCCCTGCTCGTGCCCGCCGTCGATGAGCTCGACCTCGAGGCTCCACGAGCCGTGCTCGTCGTGCGTGCGCACCGCGAGGTGCTCGGGCGCGGCGCAGTCGAGGATCTCGACGGCGATCGTCGCGTCGTCCTCCTCGGCGCTCATCGAGACGACCACTTCACCCGAGTCGGGGTCGCCCGCGTAGCCGCCGAACCACATCCCGAGCTCGCGCGCTTCCGCGAAGTACGGCCAGACGGCGAGCGCGTCGTGCGCGACGCGGCGCTCGAGCACGAGCTCCGCGCTCTCGCCGTGCTCGGTCACGGTGCCCGTCGCCTCGATCGCCATGCCGCTCCCTCCGGTCGGGCCGAGCCTACGCATCCGCCCGCACCGCACGCCAGAGCTACGACCGACCGAAGGCGTCGACGTAGAGGCGGATGCGCTCCGAGTAGGTCGAGGCGTTCCTCGCGATCGCGCGCCGCTCGTCCTCCGTCGTCTCGCGGCGCACCTTGCCGGGCACGCCCGCGACGAGCGAGTTCGGGGGGACGACGGTGCCCTCGGTCACGAGCGCGCCCGCGGCGATGATCGTGCCGCTGCCGATGTGCGCGCCGTTCATGATGGTCGCGTGCATGCCGATGAGCACGTCGTCGTCGACGGTGCAGCCGTGCACGACCGCGTTGTGGCCGATCGAGACGCGCACGCCGATCGTGAGCGGCGAGCCCCGGTCGACGTGCAGCGAGCAGCTGTCCTGCACGTTCGAGTCGTGCCCGATCGTGACGGCCTCCTCCTCGGCGCGCAGCGACGCGCCGGGCCAGATGCCGACGCGCTCGCCGAGCGAGACCGCGCCGGCGATCACGGCGCCGGGCATCACGAGCGCGCTGTCCGGCACGCGCGGCTCGCGGTCGGGCAGCGGGATGATCGTGGCGCGCACGTGGACGGTCATGGCGCCAGGGTAGCCGCGTACCGTAGGGGCATGCGCACGTCGCCGACGAGGGTCGATTCCCTCGAACCGCAGCAGGTCTTCGTCTTCGGCTCGAATGCCGGGGGGATGCACGGGGCCGGCGCCGCGCGCACGGCGATGGAGCGCTTCGGCGCGGTCTGGGGCGAGGGTCGCGGCCTGCACGGGCAGTCGTACGCGATCGACACGATGAGCGGCCTCGGCGTCATCGAGCGCGAGGTCGCGACCTTCCTCGACTTCGCCGCCGAGCATCCCGAGCTCGAGTTCCTCGTCACCGAGATCGGCTGCGGCATCGCCGGCTTCACGCCCGAGGAGATCGCGCCGCTCTTCCGAGGCGCGGGCGACAACGTGCTGCTGCCCGAGTGCTTCGCGGCCGTGGTCGAGCGGGGCGCCGACTAGCGTTGGAGCGGGCGCACGGCGCCCTCGCCCCCGTAGCCCAACCGGCAGAGGCAGCGGACTTAAACTCCGCCCAGTCTGGGTTCGAACCCCAGCGGGGGCACGCGGATGCGTGGCATCGGCCGCGCGCGTCAGTCGCGCGGGGTGCGCCGGTAGTCGCCGCTCGCGGTGCGCTCGACGAGCCCCTCCCGAGCGAAGGCGTCGAGCCAGCCGCGCATGGGCCACGCGCCCCAGCGGTCGCGGAAGACGGCGCCGTTGCGCAGGATCGCGTCGACGTGGCGCCGCGGCGGGTCCTCGATCGGGTGGTGCTGGTGGAACGCTCGCGCGCTGCCGACCCACGCCATCGGGATGCCGAGCTCGCGCGCGGCCCACGCGAAGTCGGTGTCCTCGCCGCCGTAGCCGACGTAGCCCTCGTGGAACCCGCCGATGCGGCGCCAGAGGTCGACGGTGAGCGCGAACGACAGCGACCAGAAGAGGTCGTGCGAGCCGCCGAGCTCGACCTCGCCGGGCGCGGGAGCCGGCCGGGCCGGATGCGGTCGGTCGAGCGAGGGGAGCGCATCGAGGTCGTAGCCCCCCGGCGGCGGGGGATCCAGGTAGGTGACGGGGCCCGAGAGCAGGCTCTCGCGCGTCTCGGGCGCCTCCGCGGCCCGCGCGTACGCGTCGACGAGCGCGGGCGCGGGCAGGCAGTCGACGTCGAGCAGCACGAGCACCTCCGCTCCCGCTTCGATCGCAGCCTGGGCGCCGAGGTTCCGCGCCCGCGCGAGCGGCAGGCCGCGCTCGTCGCCGCCGGTCTCGACGACGCGCACGCCCCCGCGCTCGCGAGCGGCGCTCGCGAGCGCCGGGTCGTCCATCGTGACGAGGATGCGCTCGTCGGGCCGCCGCTCGGAGCGCGCGAGCGCGGCCTCCTGCAGCGCCCAGTGCTCGTGCCGGCCGTGGGCGATCGTGATGACGGCGACGCGCGTCATCGGGTGCCGCTCCGATCGGCCACGGTCGCGATGACCGCGGCGGCGCGCTCGGCGCCGCGCCCGTCGTTCCAGGCCCGCCACGAGCCGGCGTCGAGCGAGGCCGCGCGCTCGAGCAGGGCCGGCCACCCCGTCCTCGGCCACTCGGCCTCCACGAGCGCGGGCCAGCGCTCGACGGCGAGCACCGCGGCCGTGCACCGCTGCTCGTCGTGCGGCCGCGGCTGCGGGATGACGATCGCGGGGCGCCGCGCCGCGGCGACCTCGGCGATCGCGCTCTCGCCCGCGTGCGTGACGACGACGGATGCGTCGAGGAGCGCCGACCACGGATCGTCCGTCCACGACCCGTTGGCACCGAGGTGGGTCCACTCCCAGCCGGGCGTCTCCGCGCGGGCGCGAGCCACCGCGTCCGCCGTGAACGTGTCGCCGCCGGCGCCGCCGAGCACGACGACGCTGCGGCGCTCGCGAGCGGCCGCGGTCGGCTCGGTCGGCGCGAAGCGCGAGATCGCCCCGACCGCGTGCACGCGCGAGCGGAGCGCCGCAGCGTCGCCGAGCGGGTCGGCCTCCCGCGGCCAGGCGCCGATGAGCTCCTCGGCGATCGCGAAGCCGAGCTCGTGCGCCGCGTCGGTGCGATGCCCCGGCATGGCGACCGTGACCACCGGCACGCCGTGCAGGCGCGCGAGGAGCGCGACCTCGACCGAGACGTCGACGACGAGCGCCTCGGGGCGGTGCTCCTCGATCCACTGCGCGATGCGCGCCATGCGGGCGCGGAGCCCCGGGTGCTGGAGCGGCACCCAGTGCAGGCGGCCGTGCGCATCGGCGTCGAGGGCCGCGCCGTCGGGATCGTCGGCGGGCAGCTGCACCCAGTCGCCCGGCCAGTCGGGCGGCGCCGGCAGCGTCGAGAGCCCCGTGACCGGCCGGGCGAGCGCCGTCGCGATCGCGGTCGCGCGAGAGAGGTGCCCGCGCCCGTGGTGGTGGATGTAGCAGCCGATCACGCGGCTCGCCGCTCGTCCGCGAGCGACGCGTAGCAGCGCTCGTAGGCGTCGACCATCGCCTCGATCGAGCAGTGGGCGACCGCGTGCGCGCGCGTCTCGGCGCGCGAGAGCCCGCTCGCCTCCCGCATCGCCCGCGCGAGCTCCGCGGCGTCCTCCGTCTGGCACAAGCGGCCGCTCTCGGGCGAGATGACCTCGATCAGGCCGCCGCGCGCGAGCGCCGCGACCGGCGTGCCCGCCGCCATCGACTCGGCGGCGACGAGACCGTACGGCTCGTCCCACGAGGGGGTCACGACGGTCACGGAGGCCTCGCCGACTCGCTCGGCGAGCTCGACGGAGCCGAGGTGCCCGAGGTAGCGGATGCGCGGGCTCCCGTCGCGCGAGCCGAGGTGCGGGGCGACCTCGGCCTCGAAGTACGCGTCGTCGAGCACGGGCCCCGCGAGGTCGAGCGGCATGCCCGCGAGCTGCGCCGCGCGGATCGCGAGGTGCGGCGCCTTCTCGGGCACGAGCCGGCCGAACCAGATCGCCGGCCCGCCGCCGGGACCGGGCTGCCACAGCGCGATGTCGACGCCGTTGAGCACGACCGAGGCGCGCACCGAGTCCCGCCACTGCCGCGCGGTGAAGCCGCTCACCGCGACGAACCGCGAGCGCTCGGAGGCGTAGGGGAGCGCCGACTCGAGCCACGGCGTCGGGGGCGTGTGGAGCGTCGTGAGCATCGGCACCTCGATCGCGCTCGACATCGCGACCGGCAGGTGGTGGAGCGAGTTGTTGTGGATGACGTCGAAGCGGTCGGCGCCGCTCGCGGCGAGCTCGAGGCACAGCGCGAGGTAGGCGTGGTGCTCCTGCATCCACTGGAGCGGCGGCGCGCCGACGTCGCGGCGCGCGCCGGGCGAGGGCTCGAACGGCTCGGCGATGAGCGTCTCGGCGCCGAGCGCGGGGTCGGATCCCTCGCCGGCGAAGAGCGTCACCGAGTGCCCGCGCTCGATGAGCGCGCGCGTGAGCGCGTGCGTGTGCGCCTCGAGCCCGCCGACGAACGGCTCGGCGACCGGGAAGCGGCTCGAGGCGATGAGGCAGATGCGCAGCCCGCTCACAGCACGAGCTCTTCGTAGAGCCGCGCGTGCGCGCGGGCGACGGCGTCGCGCTCGGCGACGCGGTCCGCGATGCGCGCGGCAGGCGGCGAACCCGCGGCATGGGCGGCGAGCACGGCCGTGCGCAGCGAGTCGGGGTCGAAGCCGTCGTCGCCGTTGCGGTACTCGAAGACTGGCCCCTGCTCGCGGTAGTAGCCGCAATCGGGCGCGATGACGGCCGTGCCGAGGTCGCGGCACGCCTCGAGCCAGCCCGAGTGCGTGCCGAAGCGGTACGGCAGCACCGACACGTCGAGCGATGAGAGGTACGCCCAGAGCGCCGCGTCGTCGAGGAAGTCGTGCACGTGCAGCTCGAGCAGCCCCGCCGCGGCCTGCTGCTCGAGCAGCTCGGCGAGCAGCCGGTCGTACCGCTCGCCAGGTCGCAGCACGTCGGTGTGGCCGTTGACCTGCAGCACCGCGCCCGGCAGCTCGCGGACGATCTCGCTCAGCGCGCGGATGACGGGCAGCGGGTTCATGCTCGCGCGCAGGCTCTTGACGTGCACGCCGATCCGGAACGGATCCCCGGCCGATCGCGGACGGCGAGCGGATGCCCTGCGCATCGTGTCGAGGTCGACGACGTGCGGGTGCGGGAGCACGAGCGCCTCGACCCCCCAGCGGCGACGGAGCTCGGCCGCGGCTCCCGGCGTGAGGGTGACGAGCGCATCCGCCGCGGGCACGAGCACGTCGAGCTGCGCATCGTGCGCGTCGCGGCTCTCGTGGTGCGGGTTGCGGAGGTCGTGCACGGTGTAGACGAGCGGGCGCCCCGTCTCGCGCAGCGCCTCGACGAGCTCCTCGAGCTGCGCGGGCGTGCGGGCGTCGAAGCCGAACTGCAGGTGCATGACGTCGAACTCGGGATGCGCGCGCACCCAGGCGGGCTCGAGCATCGTCGGCGGCCACCACTTGGCGCCCGCGGGTCTCGCGGGGTCGTCGGGATCCGGATCGGGGAGCCGCTCGATGCGTGGCTCGTCGTCGGCGTCGTGCACCGGCGCGAGGTGGTGCACGTACACGTGCGAGGCGGGCACCGAGGCGACGCGGATCGTCCGGCGATCCGCTCGCAACCCGGTCGTGACCTCCTCGGTCGTCGACCCCGTCACAGCTTCCAGCTCCGCGTCCGCACCAGCGTCACCCCCGCCATCCCGCGCACCTGCGCTAGGAGCATCCTCGGTCGTCTTCCCTGGAGAAGTGCTCCGAGCTCGCGAACGGGAAGCGGCGGAATCGTTGCTCCTCCCAGAGAAGTGAAGTAGAACCGCTTCTCAGGGGGACAGTCCCAGTCCTGAGATCGACCCCCGATGGGAGGGGATCGATGACGACCACCGCCGATGCCGGGCCCGGCAAGCGCCGAGCGCGCGCACCCAAGGCCCCGAAGCAGAAGCTGGGCAAGCTCCGCCGCAAGGAGGCGATCGCCGGCTACCTCTTCATCTCGCCCTGGATCATCGGCTTCCTCATCTTCACGCTCGGCGCGATGGTCTACAGCCTCGTCATCTCGTTCAGCTACTACCAGCTCGCGACGAACACCGCGCGGCCGGCCGGCTTCGCGAACTACGAGCGGCTGTTCGAGGATCCGAAGGTCATCGGCTCGCTCAGCAACACGCTGTTCTACGCCGTGCTCGCGGTGCCGTTCGAGATCGTGCTCGCGCTCGGCCTCGCGATGCTGCTCAACAGCGTGCGGCGCGGCGCGGGCTTCTTCCGCACCGTCTTCTACCTGCCGAAGATGACGCCGACGGTCGCCACCGCATCCATGTTCCTGCTGCTCCTCAACGGCAACCAGGGCGCGATCAACCGCGGCCTCGCGGCGATCGGCATCCAGGGGCCGCAGTGGCTGCTCGACCCCGATTGGGTCAAGCCGTCGATCGTGCTCATGACGCTGTGGGGCGTCGCGGGCACGATGGTCATCTTCCTCGCCGCGCTGCAGAACGTGCCGACCGAGCTCTACGAGGTCGCCGAGGTCGACGGCGCGGGACCGCTCCGGCGCTTCTGGAACATCACGCTGCCGATGATCTCGGGCGCGGTGTTCTTCAACGTGCTCGTGCTCACGATCGCTGCGTTCCAGGTCTTCGACCAGGCGTTCCTGCTCTTCCATCGAGATCAGGTGCAAGGGGCGTCGGATGCGTCGCTGTTCTACGCGATCTACCTGTTTCAGCAGGCGTTCCGGCAGTTCGACTTCGGCTTCGCCTCGGCGATGGCGTGGCTGCTGTTCGTCATCATCGTCTCGATCTCGCTCATCCAGGTGCGGGTCGGGAACCGGTTCGTCTACTACGAGAGCGAGCGCTGAGATGGCTTCGCAGACGCCGATCAAGACCGTCCAGGCCGCCGGGGCGATCGCCGAGGTGCAGCCCGAGGACGTGCAGGTGCGCCGCCGCAAGAAGTGGTTCGGGGATGCGCGCGGTCAGTCGCTCACGCCCATGGGCTGGGTGGGCCAGGTCGTGCGCTGGGTGCTGCTGCTGTTGTTCGCGGCGCTGTTCATGTACCCGCTCGCGTGGCTCGTCGCGGCGAGCCTCAAGCCGCGCGGCGAGGTCTTCGACAACCGGCTCATCCCCAACACCGTCGTGCCCGAGAACTACCTCGTCGCGTTCGAGGAGATGCCGCTCGCGAACTGGATCGGCAACAGCATCTTCATCGCCGTGCTCGCCGCGGTGCTCGTCGCGGTGTCGAGCTCGCTCGTCGCATTCGGCTTCGCCTACTACCGCTTCCCGGGACGCGGCATCCTCTTCGGGGTCGTGCTCGCGACGATGATGCTGCCGGGCGCGGTCACGCTCGTGCCGCAGTACCTCATCTGGAACCAGCTCGGCTTCGTCGGCACGCACGTGCCGCTGTGGGGCGCCAACCTCTTCGGCTCGGCGTTCTACATCTTCCTGCAGCGGCAGTTCTTCCTGGGCCTGCCGCGGGAGCTGTTCGAGGCGGCGAAGCTCGACGGGCTGAGCGCGTGGGGTCAGTTCTGGCGGATCGCGATGCCGCTGTCGGTGCCGTCGTTCGTGATCATCCTGCTGTTCGAGTTCCAGGCGAGCTGGAACAACCTGCAGGCGGCGCTCATCTACCTCAACACGGGTACGCAAGAGGGCTACACCGTGCCGCTCGGCATCGCGAGCGCGATGACGAAGTACAGCCCGACCGCGGGCGGGCAGGGCGACTACCAGTACGTGATGGTGGCCGCGGTGATCGTCACGATCCCGATGCTCATCCTGTTCGCGTTCGGGCAGCGCTCGTTCATCACCGGCATCGCGACGACGGGCCGGAAGGGCTGACGCTCCGTCGGTCCGCGCAGCTGCGCCGCCGGACCGAGACGCGAGAGGGGCGCCCGACCCGCAGGTCGAGCGCCCCTGTCTCGGTGCGTGCGGCTACTGTCCGCCGGCCACCTGCTCGTGGGCGCGCATCGCCGCGTCCTGAGCCTGCGAGAGCGCCTCCTCGGCACTCGACTCGCCCAGCAGCGCCGACGTCACGGCGTTCTGCAGCTCCGACTGGATCTGCTGACCGGCGGGCGAAGCCCCGAACGACTCACCCTCCGCGGCGACCTCGTAGTACGTCGAGATGACGTCGTCGAAGCCCTCGAAGCCCGCCGCGTCGGCGAACTGCTCGCGCAGGTCCTGGTCGACGTCGGGCGAGCCCGTGAAGAGGCCCGTGTTGATGCCCTGGCGGTCGGGGTTCGACGCGGTCGTCTCGGCCCGCGCCTCGCCCGCGGCCTGCCATGCCTCGGGGGAGGTGAGCTCGAGCGCCCACGCGCAGCCGGCCGACGGGTTCTGCGCGTTCGTCGGGATGACGAACGCCTGGCCCGACGCGGCCGTGATGGGCTCGCCGTCCTGCGCCATCATCGGCACGGCGGCGATCTCGATCTCACCCGCGTAGGCGGTCAGCACGTTCGGGTACCACTGGTCCCAGATCGCGGCGCCGACGGTGTCGTTCACGTAGGAGTTCCCGTCGCCGAAGACGTCGAAGGAGTCGACGAAGCTCTTGACGTTCGCGTATCCGCCCTGCGCGTCGTAGAGCTCCTGCAGGAACTCGACCGCCTCGATGTTCTCGGCGCGGTTGAGCGTCGGCATCCCGTCGTCGTCGATGATGCCGCCGCCGAAGCTCATCATCCACAGCGCGGCCTTCGAGACGCCCTGGGGGTCGAAGCCGATGCGCGTGGGCGTCGAGCCCTCGAGCGTCGTCATCCGCTCCGCGGCCGCGATGAACGCGTCGGGGTTCGACGGGTCGATCTCCTCCTCGGTCACGCCCGCGTCGTTCAGGACGCGCATGTTCAGCAGCACGGCAGGCGGCTGGTAGAACTGCGGCACGCCCCAGACCTGGTCGTTCCACTCGACGTCATCGACGACCTGCTCGTACCAGCGGTCGTCCGGGTCGATGCCGTGGGCCTCGAAGCACGCGTCGAGCGGCGTGATGAGCCCTTGCGCCGCGTAGGTCGCGACGAAGTTGCGGTCCATCTGCACGACGTCGGGCACGGAGCCCGACGCCGCGAGGGTCGTGAACTTCTGCGCGTCGAACGCCGTCGCGTCGATCTCGATCGTCGTGTCGGACTCGCCCAGCACCGCCTCGGCGTGATCCAGCCGCGACTGGCCGACGTCGTCGGCGTTCTCGAAGCCCCACGCGCTCACGGTTCCCGAGAACTCGGTGGAGAACTCCGCGGCATCGGCGGAGCCTCCGCCGCCACCGCCGCACGCCGTCAGGGCCAGCGTCGCCGCGAGCGCCGCAGCACCCGCACCCAACCTTCTGCTCGTCATCTCATGCCTTTCGACCGAACCCCGCGAAGGGGGCGGTCCGGCACCCTTGCCGGGCCGCTCGTTGGTCGGAAGATACACCGGCTCGCCGGGAGAAGTGGGGGACACCCGAGAAGCGGCGCTCGGGCATCTCCTATGCTCGCGGCATGCGGCCACCCACGGGACAGCAGTTCACGATCGCCCACGACGTCGAGGGCAAGCGGATGCGCGCCACGGTCACCGAGGTCGCCGCGGGCTTGCGAGAGCTCACGATCGAGGGGCTCGACCTCATCGAGCCCTTCCCGGAGGACGCCCGGCCGGCGAAGGCGCAGGGCATCGTGCTCGCCCCGTGGGGCGGGCGCGTCGCGGGCGGCGACTGGCGGCTGCGCGGCGAGGTCCAGCGGCTGCCGATCACCGAGCGGGAGAAGGGCAACGCGAGTCACGGCCTGCTGCGCTTCGCGCCCTACCGGCTGCTCGAGCAGTCCGCCTCACGGGTGCTGCTGCAGGCCACGATCTACCCGCAGGCCGGCTTCCCGTTCCTGATCGACACGTTCGTCGCGTACGAGCTCACCGACGACGGGCTCGTCGTCACGCACGAGGCGATCAACGGCGGCACCGAGCGCGCCCCGTGGGCGTGCGGCGCGCATCCGTTCCTCGCCGTCGGCGGCACGCCGGCCGACGAGCTGACCCTCACCGTGCCCGCCGAGCGCGTCTTCAACGCGGTCGACCTCATCCCGACCGAGGAGACCCTCGTCGATGCGATGGATGCGTCGGCGCCCGACCTGCGGGCAGGTCGACGGCTGTCGGAGCTCGACATCGACCACAACTACGGCGGGCTCGACTTCGTCGACGGGGTCGCGACCTCGTCGCTGCTCGACGAGCACGGGCGCGGCGTCGAGCTGTGGCAGGACGACGCCTATCCCTACACGGTCGTCTTCACGCCGCGCGAGTTCCCCGCGCCGGACGGCGCGCGGCACGCGGTCGCGGTCGAGCCGATGAGCGCGCCGGCGAACGCGCTCAACTCCGGTCACGGGCTCGTCTGGCTCGAGCCGGGCGAGTCGTGGCGAGGCCGCTGGGGCATCGCGCCGGTCGGCATCTGAGGGGCGGCATCTGACCTCCCAGTCCGCTCCCACGCGGCTCCCACCCGCCGTGGCTACCGTCGTGCGCATGGCCATCGACTCGAAGCTCCGTGCACCCCTCCTCATCGCCGTCGCCGCGACGGGCGCCCTCGCACTCGCGTCGTGCAGCGGCGGGGGCGGCAACCAGCAGCCCCAGCGCTCGGCCGAGCCGGTCGCGACTTCGGCGGCACCGGACGCGAGCGAGAGCGGCAGCGGCTCGAGCGCCGAGCCGAGCGAGTCCGGCCACGGCATCGAGGGCCTCGAGTCGGCCATCGCCGCGATCGAGCTCGCCGAGCGGGAGACCGGCGGCGTCGCCTACGAGATCGACGACGAGGACCAGGATCGCGCCTGGGAGATCGACATCGCCGACGGCACCCGCCAGATCACGGTCATCGTGAGCGGCGACGGCTCGTCGATCGTCTCGACCTCCGACGACGCCGAGGAGGTCGACGCCGACGACCGCGCCGCGCTCGATGCGGCGGGCATCACGCTCGTCGAGGCGCTCGAGGCGGCGGCCGACGAGATCGGCGAGGGCAGCGCGCTCGACGACGCCTCGCTCGAAGACGACGGCGACGCGCAGGCGTGGCAGGTCTCGTTCGAGGACGGCGGCGAGGTCTTCGTCTCGATCACCGACGGCTCGATCCTCCGCGTCGACGGCGTCTGACGCTCGCGCATCGGCGCCCCGGCAGGCCCGGGGCGCAAGCCGTACGCTCGCGACGCTATAGTTGATCCCGGTACAGAAATAGCGATCGGCGGGCGCCGCCGATGACGGGAAGCGGACGGACCATGCAAGCGAGCGGCGCGCCGATCGTCGAGCTCGCCGCCGTCTCGAAGCGCTACCGGGGCGCCGACGACCCGCGCCCAGCGCTCGACGACGTCGACCTCACGATCCACCGCGGCGAGATCTTCGGCGTCATCGGCGAGAGCGGCGCGGGGAAGTCGACGCTGCTGCAGGTGCTGAGCGGACTCGTCGCGCCCGACGAGGGGCGCGTCACCGTCGCCGGCCGCGACGTCGGTGCCCTCGACAGGCGCGGGCTCCGCGAGCTCCGGCGCGAGCTCGGCGTCGTCTTCCAGGGCATCCACCTGCTCAGCAGCCGCACCGTGCGCGCCAACGTGGCGCTCGCGCTGCAGCTCGTCCCCCGCAGCGCCCGGCCGTCGCGCGCGGCGCAAGCGACGGCGGTCGACGAGATGCTCGACTTCGTCGGCCTCGGCCACCGCGCCGACCACTACCCGGCGCAGCTCAGCGGCGGCGAGCGGCAGCGCGTCGGGCTCGCGCGCGCGCTCGTCGCGAAGCCGGCCCTGCTGCTGTGCGACGAGCCGACCTCGTCGCTCGACACGACCACGACCGCCGACGTGCTGCGCGTCCTCGAGCGGGCGCGCGAGGAGCTCGGCTCGACCGTGATCGTCATCACCCACGACCTCGACGTCGTCAAGGCGCTCTGCGACCGCGCGGCGCTCCTCGAGCGCGGCGCGGTGCGCGAGCTCTTCGCAGTGGCCCGCAGCGACTACCGGTCGCTGCCGAGCTACCGCGAGCAGGTGCGCCGGGAGCTGATGTAGGTGGAGTGGATCACGGAGCTGCTCGCGCAGCACGGCGACGCGATGGGGGAGGCGCTCGCCGAGACCGGCTACATGCTCGTCGTCTCGCTCATCGCCGCGGTGCTCGTCGGGCTGCCGCTCGGCATGACCGTGTTCCTCACCGATCGCGGCGGCCTCGCCGAGCACCGGCCCGTGTGGTCGGTCGCGAACATGTACATCAACATCGTCCGCTCCTTCCCGTTCCTGCTGCTCGTCGTCTTCCTCATCCCCTTCACGCGGGCCGTGATGGGCACGAGCTTCGGCACGCAGGCCGCGACCCTGCCGCTGTGCTTCGTCGCGGTCGCGATCTACGCGCGGCTCGTCGAGCAGATCCTGCGGGAGATCCCGCCGGGCATCTCGCTCGTCGCGCGCACGATGGGCGCGACCGTGCCGCAGGCCGTGCTCCGGGTGCTGCTGCCCGAGGCGCGCTCCGGGCTCGTCTACGCACTGACCTCCGCCGCGATCAGCCTGCTGTCCTACTCGACGGTGCTCGGCGTCGTCGGCGGCGGCGGCATCGGCGACTTCGCGATGCGCTACGGGTACCAGGAGTACAACGACGCGCTCATGTACATCACCATCGCTGTCATCGTCGTCTGCGTGCTCGCACTGCAGGGCATCGGCCACCGCATCTCCGTGCGGCTCGACCACCGCTGAGCCGCCCCGACCTCGAACCACTGAAGAAAGCAGGATGCTCCCATGCGCTCCACCCCCTTCCTCGCCACCGCGACGGCCGCCGCGCTCCTCCTCACCGGCTGCGGCGCGCAGCAGTCCGGCAGCACCGACGCAGGCGCCGAGAGCGGCGCCGAGCCGACGACCATCCAGGTGGCAGCGGTCACGTCGCCCATGACGGATGTGGTCGAGGCCGCAGGCGAGGCGATCGCGGACGGCTTCGAGATCGAGCTCGTCGAGGTCTCCGACTACGTCACCGCCAACACGCTGCTCAACGACGGCGAGATCGACGCGAACTTCTCGCAGCACGTGCCGTACATGGAGGGCTTCAACGCCGCCAACGACGGCACGCTCACCGGTGTGCAGCCGGTCTACAACTTCGTCATCGCGTTCTACTCGAAGACCCTCGACGACATCGCCGACCTCCCCACCGGGGCGACCGTCGCCATCCCCGACGACGCGTCGAACACCGGCCGGGCGCTCAAGCTGCTCGCGAGCGAGGGCGTCATCGAGCTCGACCCGGCGGTCGACCCCTACGAGGCGACGGTCGACGACATCGCCGGCAACCCCAAGGAGCTCGAGTTCCTGCAGATCCCGATCAGCTCGCTCAACACGGCCTACGAGGAGGCCGACCTCGTCTTCCAGTGGCCCTCGCACATCTCGGCGCTCGGGCTCAACCCCGAGGATGACGGCCTCATCACCGAGCTCGACGACACCTTCGCGCTGCACGTCGTCGTGCGCGAGGAGGACGCCGACTCGGCGGCGACCGCCGCGCTCATCGAGGCGTTCACGAGCGACGCGGTGCGCGAGGTGATCGAGTCGAACGAGACGATCGAGGTCGCCTTCTAGCCCTCACGCGGGCTCGACGGGCTGGCGGAGGATCGTCCGCCGCCTCGCCGGCTCGACCCTGCGGGCGTCGCTGAGGTAAATCTCGTGGTGGCGCCCGCGGGGGCGGAGGCCGTGGGCGGGCAGGACCTCGTCGTGGATGCGTGCGAGCACCGGACCCTCGTCGTCGAACGCGCCGACGTGGAGCGTCTGCACGCAGCGGCCCTCCTCGAGCCGCTCGAGGCGGCCGTCGGCGAGCCGGGCCGCGGAGGAACCCTCCGGCGCGCCCTTCGCGGCGACCCGTTCGCGCGCCGCCTCGAGCATCGCCTCATCGATCCAATCGGGCTGCAGGATGAGCAGCGTCCAGTCCCACCGTGTCTTGTCGCGCGCATCCGTGAACGACGACCAGTCGTCGGCCGACCAGAGCCCCTCGAGCGGCATGACGGTGAAGTCGCGGCCGAGCTCGCGCTTGCTCGCCATCTTCAGCGCGTACGCGAGCGGGTAGAGCGCCTCGGCGAAGGCGGGGCCGTTCGGGTCGCCGTGCCCGTCGATCGCGAGGTACGACAGCGGCGGCACGTCGACGAAGCGCACCTCGCCCGGCTTCGCGCGGTAGGAGTCGAGCTCCCGCTTGAGGTCGATCTTCGCGGTCATCCTCCTCGACGACGGCAGTGGGCCCGGTGGGGCTCGAACCCACGACCAGCGGATTAAAAGTCCGATGCTCTACCGACTGAGCTACAGGCCCGAGCCTCCAGGATAGGTGCGCGCGAACCGCCACGATGCCGCGCGCGCGGCGTCGTAGTGACCACCGATGATCACACCTCGGACTCTTCCGAGGATGCGCCCGAAGCGTCCTCGCCCTCGTCGTTCGGACGTGACGCCGGCAGCGCAGCGATCTTTTCTTGGATCAGCGACGCGACGTCTTCAGCAGACCGATTCTTCAGTGAGAGATGGCCGACTGTCTGGGGCAGACCAACAATCGCCGGCTGATGGTCGCCGACGATCAGCGGCAGCAGATAGTCCTCCGTGCGCTTGCCCGCCGCTTCTTTCCCGACCTCGAGCTCGAACGTTGTCCAGTCCCGTTCCGGGTACTCGTCCGACAGGCAAACGATCATGAACTGTGCGTCCTCGCTGTAAACGCGTCCAAGTTCTTTTCGGAGGTCCTTGCCCCATAGCATCGCCTGCTCGTCAAAGTCATAAAAGACTTCAAGCCCGCTCTTTTCGAGCGCTCGTACGAGGCTCTCGACCGTGACGCGATCCGGACCCGCGAACGAAACGGCGACGTCGTACTCGTAACCGATACGTCGAATATTGACTTGCGAGCGCACGCGCGAAAAGTCGAGGTGATCGAGGTAGAACCGGAAAACTGGGTCGTCGATCGTCAACGTGCCGTTTTCAAAGATCAGAATCTCCGATAGCTGGTTCTCCTCGATGACCGTCGGCAGGTTCTTCATGGCACGATAGAAGCTATTGCGCAGCCGAGACTTAGTTCTCGCCGCATCGCTTCCTACGACTTTGTGGTACATCTCGTCTTGCGAGATCTGCGTCTTTCCGCTGCGCGCGACGTAGTCCACAATCGAATAATAGGTGTCATGCACGGAGCGCGCTTGACGCCTGCCGCGGGCAAGGCTCACAATCTTCGCCAGGTAGCGGCCATCGTACTGACGCACCACGGCGTCTCGGATGAGTGGGAGTTCCACGTCCACCTCGCGGAGTTCTTCCTGTGATTCGAGCACCTCAGCCTCGACGGCCGCAATCCTGCAGATCGCCTGGAAGATGGAAGGCGAACCTTGAGCAGCACGAAGCGCGACCTCCCGACCGCCTTTTGTAAAGCGAATATTGAGCGCAGCCTCGCCCTTGTCCATTAGTTCCCCTAGGAACGCGGGGGACTGTGCTGAGATGTGCCAAGTGTCGTTCCGAATCGCAAGCTCTGGGTCCGCGCCGAGGATCGCCTCTGCGGTCTTTGCGATTCCGATCATGAAGAAGCGGATGCCTTGCTCGTGCCATAGCTTCAGATAGCGCGCGAGTTCTGCTCGCGCTCCCACTGACAGGTGATGCACATCGTCGATCATCACAAGGCGATAAAGCTTTAACCATTCTGTGACGTCGTCGAGCGTTGGGGCGACCGAGAACTCCTTGCCGAGGACTTCCAGAATTGTCGAGGCGCCGGTATAGCTCCGTCCACTCAACGAGTGGACGTCCGACGCAGAGAGCTTGAGCTCAGTTAATGCGCGGTTTGCCACGGTTGACTTGCCCGACCCGGAAGGTCCCACCAGCGTTACGTGTTTCCCCGTCGTGGCGAGCGATCCCTTCAACTGCTTCGCCTCTGCTGGCGGCACGTACGTCACGTCGGGCAAGCCCGCCTCGTTGAAGACCTCACTCAACGGGTATGTGCGGCGCTTCGTTGCGCTTTCCTCAGTCATGTTGAGGATCCTACGCACGAGAACCGACAGGGCGGGCCGGAAACGACACGATTCTTCTTCCCAAGTCTTCAGCCGCATGTAGAGAAACCCGGTGGTCCGCGAGGGCAGGGTCAACCGCTAGGCGGATCTTCGGGCCTGCACCCTGTCGTGCGGGCCGACCATCCGCCAGGCTTGTCGCGTCCCCGCTCCCGATGGAAGCCGCAGCCTGTGAACACGCCCGCGCGCACCGCGACCCGCACCGCCGTTGAGCCCGACGAGGGTCCTCGCACCCTCGTCGGCGAGCCCGATCGCCAGCGGCTGCTCTCGACCACCGACGCCGCGTGTGGGCTCACGGCGGCCGAGGTCGCCGAGCGCGTCGCCGACGGCCGCGTCAACCGGCTCGCGAACGCCTCGAGCCGCTCGCTCGTCTCGATCCTGCAGGCCAACCTCTTCACGCTCTTCAACCTCGTCATCGCCGTCTGCACCGCGGTGCTGCTCGTGCTCGGCCGCTGGCAGGACGCGCTCTTCTCGTTCGCCGCGATCTCGAACGTGCTCATCGGCGTCGTGCAGGAGTACAGCGCCAAGCGAAAACTGGACGACCTCGCGCTGCTCCACGTGGCCCGCAGCACGGTGCTGCGCGACGGCGAGGAGCACGACGTCGCGATGGAGGAGCTCGTGCAGGACGACATCCTGCTGCTGCGCCGCGGCGACCAGGTGCCCGCCGACGGCGTGATCGTCGAGACCTTGGGGCTCGACCTCGACGAGTCGCTCCTGACCGGTGAGTCGGAGCCGCAGCTCAAGCACACGGGCGACGGCGTGCTCTCGGGCTCCGCGGTCTCCTCCGGCTCGGCAGCGGTGCAGCTCACGAGCGTCGGCGGCGACTCGTTCGCCGCGAAGCTCACCGCCGAGGCGCGTCGCTTCTCGCTCGTGCACTCCGAGCTGCGCAGCGCCCTCAACCGGGTCGTCAAGTGGATCTCGATCGCGCTCGTGCCGCTCATCGCGATCGTCCTCAACGGACAGATGCAGGCGCGCGGCGGCTGGGAGGCGGCGATCGCGAGCGGCGAGTGGGAGGACGCCGTCGTCCTCGCGATCGCCGCGATCTCCGCCTCGGTGCCGCAGGGACTCATCCTCATGACGTCGATCGCGTTCGCGGTCGCGGCCGTCAAGCTCGCCCGCAGCCAGGTGCTCGTGCAGGAGCTCGCGGCCGTCGAGGGCCTCGCGCGCGTCGACGTCATCTGCCTCGACAAGACCGGCACGCTCACCGAGAGCGACATCGAGCTGCTCGAGGCGGCGCCGATCGACGAGGGCGGGTCGGTGGCGGATGCGGTCCCGGCGACCGCGCTCGAGCGCGCCTCGGGCGCGTGGCCGCTCGCGCTCGCCTGGTTCGGCCACGACGAGAACGCGAACGCGACCGCTGCCGCGATCCGCCCGCTGCTGCCCGACCCGGCGCTGCGGCCGAGCGCCGTGATCGGCTTCTCCTCCGCGCGCCGCATGAGCGCCGTCGCGTTCGACGAGGGGCCCGTGCGCGGCACGTGGGTGCTCGGCGCCCCGGAGTCGGTGCTCGGCGACGACGGCGAGAGCCCGGCCGCCCGTCGCGCGCTCGAGATCGCCGCGCTCGGCCGCCGAGCCCTCGTGCTCGGCAGCGCGGCGCATCCCATCTCCACCGACGAAGCCGAGCGCCTCGACCTGCCGCCGCTCGCACCCGTCGCGGTGCTCGCGTTCGGCGAGCACGTGCGCGACGACGCGCCCGCGACGCTCGACTACTTCCGCGAGCAGGGGGTCGAGGTGCGCATCCTCTCGGGCGACCACCCGCGCACCGTCGGCGCCGTCGCGCGGCAGGTCGGCATGCCGCTCGAGGGCGACGCGTTCGACGCGCGACAGCTGCCCGCCGACCGGGACGCGCTCGCGGCCGTGCTCGCCGAGCACCACGTGCTCGGCCGCGTGACGCCCGGGCAGAAGCGCGGCATCGTCGAGGCGCTGCAGGCGCAGGGCCGCACGGTCGCGATGACGGGCGACGGCGTGAACGACGCGCTCGCGCTCAAGACCGCCGACCTCGGCATCGCGATGGGGGAGGGCGCTGCGGCGACGAAGGCCGTCGCCCGGCTCGTGCTGCTCGACGGCCGCTTCTCGCACCTGCCGCGCGTCGTCGACGAGGGCCGGCAGGTGATCGCGAACATCGAGCGCGTCTCGCGCATCTTCCTCACGAAGACGACCTACGCCTTCACGATGGCGCTCGTGTTCGGGGCGCTGCTCATGCAGTACCCGTTCCTGCCGCGGCAGCTCTCGGCCACGGACGGCCTCACGATCGGCATCCCCGCCTTCTTCCTCGCGCTCATGCCCGCCGCGACCCGCTACGTGCCCGGCTTCCTCTTCCGCAGCCTCCGCTTCACGATCCCCTCCGGCATCACGATCGCGCTCTCGGTCGTCGCCACGACCGTGCTCGGGCGCGAGGCCGGGCTCGACGAGCGGCAGGTGCAGACCGCCGCGGTCTTCACGCTCACCGTCGGCGGGCTGTGGGTGCTCGGCATCGCCTGCCGGCCGTTCACGGCGGTGCGGGCGCTCATCGTGGGCGTCATGATCGCCGGCCTCGTCGCCGCGGTGACGGTGCCGATCGTGCGCGACTTCTTCGAGTTCCAGCTGCCGCCGACGCCGATCATCGCGTGGTCGATCGCGATCGGCCTCGCGGCGAGCGCGCTCATCGAGGTGTGGCACCGGCTCGCGCCGAAGCTGCCGCCCGCGATCGTGCGCACGACCTAGGCGCACCTCCCGCGCCCAGCCTGCATCCGCGATGATGGTGGGCGATGGCCGACGACTTCCACCGCCCGACCCGCTTCTCGAACGACTGGTTCGAGCGGGTCGAGGGCGACGTCGATCCGGTGCTGCGGCTGCAACTCGCGGCCGACACGGCGCAGGCGCTGCTCTCGCGCGTGCGCGCCGGGGCCGACCCCGAGGTCGTCGAGCGCATCCTGACGCTCGCGCGCGAGGACGGCATCGACACGGTCGCGGAGCTCTGGTCGCACGCCCGGCCGCACTCGCTGCCCGGCGCGCTCTGGCGCGTCAACCTGCTGCATGTGCTCGTGACGCAGCGCGCCGCCGAGGCGGCCGTGCTCTACCAGCAGGGCGCGGATGCGCTGCAGACGGCCGCGCCCGTCGTCGCGGGCGTGCCTGCGCCGGCGAGCCCCGACGAGCTGCGCTCGCTCTCCGAGACGATCCTCCGCGGCGTCTTCACTGGCGACTTCGCGCTCGCCCTCGACCGCGCGGCGGCCTTCGCCGTCGTGACGGCCGCGGGAGCGGTTGAGTCGGCCCACATCGACGAGCCGACGAACCCCGAGCGCGCGCGCGAGCGCACCCGGCTCGCCGCCGCGCTCACCGACGTCGCCGACGACCTGCGCGTGTGCGCGCGCCTGTGGCGCGACGAATCGCTCGCCTGACTCGCCCGGCTCGCCCGACGCATCCGATCGACGCCGTAGGCTGAAGCGGTCCGCGCACGGGTCGCGGTCAGAATCGGAGGTCGCCATGGCACGCCGCCCGCTCGCAGCCGCACTCGTCATGGCCGCCGGTGCACTCGTGCTCACCGGGTGCATTCCCGAGCCACCCGCCATCCCGCAGTCACCGGTGCAGCCGGCCGACCCGCAGCCCGCTGACCCCGCGCAGCCGAGCGAGTCGGCGGACGCACCCGACAGCGGTGCGCCCTCGGGCGAGGCGAACGTCGGGCTCGGTGAGATGGTGACGGTCGACGACGAGGCGGGCGACTCGTGGTCGTTCGCGGTCACCGGCATCGAGGAGAACCCGCCGCTCGAGAGCGGCGACAGCGCGCCGGGCACGCGGTTCGTCGCGGTGCTGCTCGACGGCGAGCGCGTCGAGGGCGGCGTCGGCTTCATCCAGCTGTTCGACATCTGGGTCGTCGGCAGCGACGGCGGGGAGTACTACTGGGCCGACACGGTCGAGGCGACCGCCGAGGAGGACGTCTACTTCGTCGGCGACTCCTTCGCGGGCGCTCGCGCCCTGATCCAGCTGCCCGAAGGGGTCGACCCCGAGCTCGTGGTCGCGCGCTCGGCGTACGGCCACCCGCAGGTCGAGGACGTCGTCGTCGACGTGCGCTGACGCATCCCACCCTTGCGTTCGCGCTGAGCGCACGCCCAGGCGTGTCGAGTCGGCGCTCGCTACCCTGGAACAGCCGGGCCGCGTAACCCCGGGCTCCAATATTCGCCGCTGCGAGCGGCCTTCCGCCGAGAGGCGTTCGCGGCCCGGCTTCATCGTTCGCGGGCGCCGATGCGCGCCCCGGTCGAGTTCACCCGCTGTTCACCTCGCGGGCGGCTCCCCGCCACTCGGCCTTCCTACCGTGATCGAGGCGCGCGGATGCGTGCCGACCCAGGGTCCCCAGCCCTGCACCGACCTTCCGAAGGGAACACCGTGAAGTTCACGAAGCTCGGCCGCGCTGCGGTCGTCGCCGCAGCAGGCGCGCTCCTGCTCAGCTCCTGCGCCGCCAACGAGCCCGCCGCCGACGATGCCCCCGAGGGCTCGCAGTCCGCCGCCTCGAGCCTCTCGGGCGATCTCGCGGGCGCCGGCGCTTCGTCGATGGGCGCGGCGCAGGAAGCCTGGATCGCCGGCTTCCAGTCCGCGAACCCCGACGTCAACGTCACGTACGACCCGGCCGGCTCCGGCGCGGGCCGCGAGCAGTTCATCGCGGGCGGCGTCTCGTTCGCCGGCTCCGACGCCTACCTGAAGGATGAGGAGCTCGAGGGCGAGTTCGCCGCGTGCGTGCCCGACACGCTCCCGGTCGACCTGCCCGTCTACATCTCGCCCATCGCGATCATCTTCAATGTCGAGGGCGTCGACTCGCTCAACCTCGACGCCTCGACGATCGCGAAGATCTTCTCGGGCCAGATCACGAACTGGAACGACGAGGCGATCGCCTCGCAGAACGAGGGCGTCGAGCTGCCCGACGCGCCGATCACGGCCGTCCACCGCTCCGACGACTCCGGCACGACCGAGAACTTCACCGAGTACCTCGCGGCGACTGCAGAGTCCGACTGGACCGAGGGCGTGTTCGAGACGTGGCCTGCCGCCTACGGGGGCGAGGGCGCGCAGGGCACCTCGGGCGTCGTCGACGCCGTCGCGAACGGCACGGGCACGATCGGCTACGCCGACGCCTCGCGCGCCGGTGACCTCGGCACGGTCGCGCTCAAGGTCGGCGAGGAGTACGTGCCGTTCACGGCCGACGCCGCCGCCGCCGCGGTCGACGCGTCGCCGCGCGTCGAGGGCCGCCACGACGGCGACATCGCCGTCGACCTCGACCGCACGACGACCGAGGCCGGCGTCTACCCGCTCGTCCTCATCTCGTACGCCATCGCGTGCACCGAGTACCAGGACGCAGAGGCGGGCGAGCTCGTCAAGGCCTACCTCGCGTACGTCGCGTCGGAGGAGGGCCAGACCGCCGGCCAGGAGAACGCTGGCAACGCGCCCATCTCGGACGAGCTGCGCGACGAGATCCTCGCCGTCGTCGACTCGATCCAGTAGTCATACTGGTCTGAGACCACGCGGCATCGCCGCACCCGACCGGCCGGGGCGCTCGTCGCCCCGGCCGGTCGCCATGACCGGCCCAACCCGATTCGCTGGAGCCCCATGACCACCGCAGCACCGGCCGCGACGAGAGCCTCCGCGCCCAACCGTCCGGCTGACGTCATCTTCAAGGCGGTCTCGACGACCGCCGGCGTGCTCATCCTCCTCGCGCTCGCCGGCGTCGCGATCTTCCTCGTCGCGCAGGCCGTGCCTGCGATCATCGGCCCGCTGCCGAACGACGACAGCTTCTGGGCCTGGGTGTGGCCGCTCACGTTCGGCACCATCTGGTCGGCATTCCTGGCGATGGTGATCGCGGTGCCGATGGCCATCGCGATCGCGCTGTTCATCACGCACTTCGCACCGCGCCGCCTCGCCGCGATCCTCGGCTACCTGATCGACCTGCTCGCAGCCATCCCCTCGGTGATCTACGGACTGTGGGGCATCGCGGTGCTCGCGCCCTTCATGCAGCCGGCGTACACGTGGCTCGCGCAGAACCTCGGCTGGATCCCGCTCTTCTCGCCGCCCGCCTCCGGCACCGGCCGCACGATCCTCACGGCAGCGATCGTGCTCGCCGTCATGGTGCTGCCGATCATCACCGCTCTCTGCCGCGAGATCTTCCTGCAGACCCCGCGGCTGAACGAGGAGGCCTCGCTCGCGCTCGGCGCCACTCGGTGGGAGATGATCCGCATGGCGGTGCTCCCGCACGGCCGCTCCGGCATCATCGCCTCCTCGATCCTCGGCCTCGGCCGGGCGCTCGGCGAGACGATGGCGGTCGCGATGGTGCTCGCCTCCGCGGGCGCGGTGACGTTCGTCGTCGTCGGCTCGCAGAACCCCTCGACGATCGCCGCGAACATCGCGCTGCGATTCCCCGAGGCGCACGGCATCACCGTCAACATGCTCATCGGCTCCGGCCTCGTGCTCTTCGCGATCACGCTGCTGGTCAACGCCATCTCGCGCTGGATCATCGCGAAGACGACCGTCGACGGAGGTCGCTAGACCATGACCACCACCATCAGCGCGCCCCGCCAGGCGCAGAACCCGCTCACGGCAGGCCAGCTGCCGCGCTGGAGCCCGTGGGCCGTGCTCGCCGGTGCGCTGCTCGTCGGCGCGGCCGTCGCCGGTCTCGTCGCGGGCGCGTCCGGCGGGCAGTTCAGCATCGTCATGACGGCGTTCATCGGCTTCGTGCTCTACCTCGTCGCCGTCACCGTGGTCAGCCAGCTCATCGAGGGCGGACGCAAGGCGACCGACCGGTTCGTCACCGGGCTGGTGACCGGCGCGTTCCTGCTCGCGCTCATCCCGCTCGTCTCGCTCGTCATCACGGTCGTCGCGAACGGCGTGGCGCGCTTCGACGCCGAGTTCTTCACCTACACGATGCGCAACGTCGTCGGCGAGGGCGGCGGGGTGCTGCACGCGATCGTCGGCACGCTGCTCGTGACGCTCTGGGCGGCGATCATCTCGGTGCCGGTCGGCATCTTCACCGCGATCTACCTCGTCGAGTACGGCAAGGGCAAGCTCGCGAAGGCCATCACGTTCTTCGTCGACGTCATGACGGGCATCCCCTCGATCGTCGCGGGACTGTTCGCCTACGCGCTCTTCGCGCTCTTCTTCGGGGAGGGCGTGCGCTCGGGCATCGGCGGCGCGGTCGCCCTCAGCCTGCTCATGATCCCGACGGTCGTGCGCTCGACCGAGGAGATGCTGAAGCTCGTCCCGAACGACCTGCGCGAGGCATCCCTCGCCCTCGGCGTGCCGAAGTGGCTGACGATCGCGAAGGTCGTGCTGCCCACCGCGCTCGCCGGCATCGTCACGGGCGTGACGCTCGCCATCGCCCGCGTCATCGGCGAGACGGCGCCGCTGCTCATCATCGCCGGCTTCACGACGAACATGAACTACAACGTGTTCGAGGGCCGCATGATGACGCTGCCGGTCTTCGCCTACAACCAGTACGTGAGCCCCGGCGTCCAGGAGCAGGCGTACTTCGACCGCGCGTGGGCCGCGGCGCTCGTCCTCATCCTCATCGTGATGATCCTCAACATCGTGGCGCGACTCATCGCCCACTTCTTCGCCCCGAAGGCCGGAAGGTAATACGCACATGTCCAAGCGCATCGAGATCAACGACCTCGACGTCTACTACGGCGCGTTCAAGGCGGTCGAGGGCGTCTCGCTCGAGATCGAGCCCCGCTCGGTCACGGCGTTCATCGGGCCCTCGGGCTGCGGCAAGTCGACCGTGCTGCGCACGATCAACCGCATGCACGAGGTGATCGCCGGCGCCTACGTCGACGGCGAGATCCTGCTCGACGGCGCCAACCTCTACGGCACGGGCGTCGACCCGGTCAACGTGCGCCGCCAGATCGGGATGGTCTTCCAGCGCCCGAACCCGTTCCCGACGATGACGATCCGCGAGAACGTGCTCGCCGGCGTGCTGCTCAACAACCGCCGGATGTCCAAGGGCGACCAGGACGACCTCGTCGAGCGCTCGCTGCGCGGCGCGAACCTCTGGAACGAGGTGAAGGACCGCCTCGGCATCCCGGGTTCGGGCCTCTCGGGCGGACAGCAGCAGCGCCTCTGCATCGCTCGCGCGATCGCGGTGAGCCCCGACGTGCTGCTGATGGACGAGCCGTGCTCGGCGCTCGACCCGATCTCGACGCTCGCGATCGAGGACCTCATCGAGGAGCTCAAGCAGGAGTACACGATCGTGATCGTGACCCACAACATGCAGCAGGCGAGCCGCGTCTCCGACAAGACGGCGTTCTTCAACATCGCCGGCACGGGCAAGCCGGGGAAGCTCATCGAGTACGACGAGACGACTCGCATCTTCTCGAACCCGTCGGTGCAGTCGACCGAGGACTACGTCTCGGGCCGCTTCGGCTGATCCGCTCCGGCCGCAGAGTGCCGGAACTCTGCGCTTCCGAGCACGCGAAACAGCAGAGTGCCGGAACTCTGCGCTCTCGCGGCCGCGGCGAACGCGGAGTGGCGAGACTCTGCGGGGCTCGAGCGCGCCGGGAGCGCGCGGTCAGTCGGCCGGCGGGCCGTGCGTCTCGAGGGCGACGAGCGACGGCTCGGCGCCCGCGCTCACGTGCAGCACCGTGAACTCGGCCGTGTGCAGCATCGACGCGCGGTGCGTGCGCTCGGTCTCCGCCGCATCCGTCACGTGCACGACCGCCGAGACGATGTCGCCGATCACCGGCGCGTGGCTGCACAGCACCGTGCCGCGGCGCTTCCGCACCGCCTTCGCGATGCGCCGCTCGATCTCCTCGCGCTGCCCGACCGGCCACTCCTGGCTCAGCTCGTGCAGCGCCTTCGCCTCGACGCCGAGCACCGCCTCGAGCGGCTCGACGGTCTGCAGGCACCGGAGGGCGTCGGAGGAGAGGATGCGCTCCGGCCCGAAGGCGGCGATCCCGCGCGCGATCGATGCCGACTGGCGCTCGCCGCGCGGCGTGAGGGGCCGCGCCGCGGCATCGCCGTCGAAGGAGTAGGGATCCGCGGCCTTCCCGTGCCTCAGCGCGACGATCGGGAACGTCTGCTCCTGGCCGCGCGCGAGGCGCTCCTCGAAGCGCGCGATGATCGCCGCGTCGTGCTCATAGCTCACGCGCCGCCGCGCCTCGTCGAGCGGCAGCCAGTGCAGCGCCATGATCTCGTCGTTCGGCTCGAACGGGCCAGGGCCCGCATCGCCGAGCGGCGCCTGCCAGTAGTAGACGACCTTGTCGCGGCCGTCGGGCAGCCGGTACTCGCTCGTGCCGAGCGGCGCCCCGAGCGTCACGGCGCAGCCGGTCTCCTCCTCGATCTCGCGCGCGGCGCACTCGGGCAGCGACTCGCCCGGATCGAGCTTGCCCTTCGGCAGCGACAGGTCGCGGTGCTGCGTGCGCTCGACGAGCAGGGCCTCGACGCCGCGCTTCCCGCGCCGCCACACGAGCGCGCCCGCGGCGAGCACGGGCGCGGCCGCGGCGGTCACCGGCCGCCCGCGCGCTTGCGGCGCTGGATCTGGATCATCCGGTCGCGGTGCAGGTCGTCGAGCGGCGCGCCCTCGTCGTCGTAGAAGCGGCGCGTCCAGGTGCCGTCGGGCTCCGCCCACCACGACGCCGTCTGCGGCGACATCGCGCGATCGAAGTGCTGCGAGATGTCGCGCATGTGCTCGGTCGAGGTGAGCTGGATGAGCGCCTCGACGCGGCGGTCGAGGTTGCGGTGCATCATGTCGGCCGAGCCGATGAAGACCTCCTCGGCGCCGTCGTTCCAGAACGCGAACACGCGCGAGTGCTCGAGGTAGCGGCCGACGATCGAGCGCACCGTGATGTTCTCGCTCAGCCCCGGCACGCCCGGCTTGATCGAGCAGATGCCGCGCACCCAGATCTGCACCTCGACGCCCGCGCGGCTCGCGCGGTAGAGCGCGTCGATGAGCTGCTCGTCGACGATCGCGTTGATCTTGAAGCGGATGCGCGCCTTCCGGCCGGCCCTGGCGGCCTGCGTCTCGCGCTCGATGCGGTCGAGCAGCCCCTTCCGCAAGTGGCGCGGGGCGACGAGCAGCCGCTGGTACGACTTCTCCTTCGCGTAGCCGGAGAGCTCGTTGAAGAGCCTCGTGATGTCGCGACCCACTTGGTCGTTGTCGGTGAAGAGCCCGAAGTCCTCGTAGATGCGGCTCGTCTTCGGGTTGTAGTTGCCGGTGCCGATGTGGCAGTAGTGGCGCAGCCGCCCCTGCTCGCGGCGCACGATGAGCATGAGCTTGCAGTGCGTCTTGAGGCCGACGATGCCGTAGACGACGTGCACGCCCGCGCGCTCGAGCTGCTTCGCCCAGCGGATGTTCGCCTGCTCGTCGAAGCGGGCCTTCACCTCCACGAGCGCCAGCACTTGCTTGCCGGCCGCGGCCGCGCGGATGAGCGCCGCGACGACGGGCGAGTCGCCCGAGGTGCGGTAGAGCGTCTGCTTGATCGCGAGCACGTCGGGGTCGTCGGCCGCTTGCTCGAGCAGCGCCTGCACGCTCGTCGCGAACGACTCGTACGGGTGGTGCACGAGCACGTCCTTGCGCGTGATCGCCGCGAAGAGGTCGGGCTTCTCGTCCTGGTCGCCGGGCAGGAACGGCGTCGCGGTGACCGGCACGCGCTTCGTGTAGCGCAGGTCGGGCCGGTCGATGCCCGCGATCTGGAAGAGCCCGGTGAGGTCGAGCAGCCCCGGCAGCCGGTAGACCTCGTGCTCGGTGATGCCGAGCTCGTCGACGAGCAGGTCGAGCGTGTCGGCGTCGATGTCCTCCGCGACCTCGAGCCGGATGGGCGGCCCGAACTTGCGCCGCGACAGCTCCTCCTCGAGCGCGCTGATGAGGTTCTCGGTGTCGTCCTCGTCGATCGAGACGTCCTCGTTGCGCGTGACGCGGAAGACGTGGTGGTCGATGATGCCCATCCCGGAGAACACCTCGTCGAGGTTGTTCGCGATGAGCGCCTCGAGCGGCAGGAACCGCTGCGCGCCGTCGGCCGCGCGGGGGAGCTCGATGAAGCGCGGCAGCACCGCCGGCACCTTGAGGCGCGCGAACTGCGGCTCCTCCTCGCCCGGCACCTGCACGCGCACGGCGAGGTTGAGCGAGAGGCCGGAGATGTAGGGGAACGGATGCGCGGGGTCGACCGCGAGCGGCATCAGGACGGGGAAGATCTCGGCCTCGAAGCGCGCCGACATCGCCTCGCGCTCCTCGTCGGTGAGGTCGTGCCACGTGACGACGTGGATGCCAGCCTCGCTTAGGTCGACCTGGAACGACTCGCGCGCCGCGAGCGCGTGCCGCAGCTGCAGTTCGTGCGCGCGCTGCACGACGGCGTGCAGCAGCTCCTGCGGCGAGCGGCCCACGTTCGTCGGCACGGCGAGCCCCGTCGCGATGCGGCGCTTGAGGCCCGCGACCCGCACCATGAAGAACTCGTCGAGGTTCGAGGCGAAGATCGCGAGGAAGTTGGCGCGCTCGAGCAGCGGCACGCGCGGGTCCTCGCCCATCTCGAGCACGCGCTCGTTGAAGGCGAGCCAGGAGAGCTCGCGGTCGAGGAAGCGGTCGGCGGGCAGGCCGTCCTCGGTCGCGGTGCCCTGCAGCTCGGCCGACCAGCTCGACTCGTCGTCGTAGTCGTCGAAGTCGGCCTCGTTGGCGTCGTGGAAGCTGCGCTCCTCGCCGAGAGTGCGAGCCGGGCGCTCGCGGAGCGTCTCCGAGCTCGCGGGAGCGCTGGTGGCGGTGCCGTCAGTCATGACGCCATCCTCTCAATCCGAGGTGCCATCGTCCTGGGTGATCGTCCCGTGCCTCCATCGCACGTCGATCGCCCACTGCGAGAATCCTGCCCGCCGGTAGAGCCCGAGCGCAGCCTCGTTGTCGCCCTCGACGTACAGGTGCGCGGTCGTCGCGCCCACCGCGCGCATCCGCGCGAACGCGGCCTCGAGCATCCGTCGCCCGATGCCCGCGCCCTGCCGGCCGGGCGCGACGCCCAGCACGTAGAGCTCGGCGACGTCGCCGCCTGTCTTGACCCACGCGAAGCCGTCGAGGCCGGCCTCGCCCGGCAGCACGACGAGGTTGGCGTCGTCGTGCCACGGCTCGGCCAGGCGCGCGGCGAGGTCGCTCGCGCTCATGCGGCCCTGCTCGGGGTGGTCGGCGAACGCGGCGGCGTTGAGGGCGAGCAGGGCGGATGCGTCGTCGGACTCGAACGCGCGCACCCCGTCGGGCAGGCGGTCGGGATCGGCGCCGTCGGCGGCGGCCGGCACGGGGGCGCGCAGCTGCAGCAGCTCGCGCACGCGCCGCATCCCGAGCCGCTCGGCGATCGCGCGCGCCTCGGGCAGGTCGCCGTGCGCCCACGCGTCGAAGTCGCCGAGCTCGGCGGCGACGCGCTCGGCGAGCGCGAGCCCGAGCCCGCGGCCGCGGTGGTCGGGGTGCACGGCGAGCTCGACCTCCCGGTCGGCGTCGCTCACGATCGCGAGCGCCGTCTCGTCGCCGATCGCGCGCCGCTGTCCGCGGGCGAGCTCGACGAGCGCCTGGTCGTTGAAGGGCGGCATGCCGTCGTGCGCGGCGCACGCGGCGCCGAGGGCGCGAGCGGTGTCGATCATGCGGTCTCCAGGTCGAAGCGGTAGCCGACGCCGCGCACGGTGCCGATGAGGCCCTCGAGGTCGCCGAGCTTCGCGCGCAGCCGCCGCACGTGCACGTCGACGGTGCGGGTGCCGCCGAAGTAGTCGTAGCCCCACACCTCGCTCAGCAGCTGCTCGCGCGTGAAGACGCGCGAGGGGTGCGCGGCGAGGAACCGCAGCAGCTCGAACTCCTTGTAGGTCAGGTCGACCGGTCGGCCGTCGACCCTCGCCTGGTAGCTCGCCTCGTCGATGCTGAGGCCGCTCGCGACGATCGGCTTGGCCTCGGTGCGCGCGCTGACGGCGAGGCGGATGCGTGCCTCGAGCTCGGCGGGACCGGCCGAGTCGAGCACGATGTCGGTCACGCCCCACTCGGCGCTCACGGCCGCGAAGCCGCCCTCGGAGAGCACGAGCAGCACGGGCGCCGCGTCGCGGTCGAGCAGCCGACACAGCGCCTTCGCGCTCGCGAGCTCGACGGCGCCGTCGACGACGAGCACGTCGCCGGCGGGGGCGTGCGCGACGGCCTCCGCCGTGCCGGGGAGCGTCGTCACGCGGTGCTCCAGCAGCTCGAGACTGGGCAGCGCTCCCCGATCGCGGCGGGTGAAGATCACGACGTGCGCCATCAAGCCTCCTGCCGATTCCGATCCTAGGGTCTGCGCGGAGGCCGTCCTGACGGCGCCGGCGCGCTCGAGGGCTCGCGGCCTGGCGCGCGGCCCGGTTCGACCGTCCGAGGGGACTGCGGCATGATGAGGCCATGGCGAGCAAGGCCACGTCGTGGCGATGGGGGAGCGTGTGGCCCGTGTGGCTGCTCGCGGCCATCGGCGCGATCGCGGTCGGGGTGCTGCAGCCCTCCGACGGCATCGTGTGGCTGCCGATCGTGCTCGGCGTCTGCACGCTCGTCGCCTTCGCGATCCAGCTCGGCGGGCCCACGGAGCCCGGCGTCGTCGCGCGGCTCGCGGCGGCGGTCTTCGGCGTGGTCGTGGTGCTCGCGATCGCCTCCGCGGTGCTCGTGCCGCTCACGCACCTGCTGTAGCGCCCGGCGCCCGCGCGGGCTCGGGGTGCGGGGGTAGGATCGAGCCATGGACGCCATCCCCATCATCGCCTTCGAGATCTTCTACCTCGGTCTGCTCGGGCTCGCCATGATCGCGATCCTCGGCGTCTCCTACGTGGTCATCCGCAACCTCTTCAAGGGCCAGCGCTAGCGCGGTGCTCGAGCTCGATCCCACGCTGCCCCCGGAGCTCGGCCCGCTCCAGTGGCTCGTCGGCGACTGGGAGGGCACCGGCGTGCTCTCCTTCCCGGTCGGCGACCGCACGGTGGAGCACGAGTTCGGCCAGCGCGTCTCCTTCGCCCACCACGGGCATCCGTACCTCTCGTACGAGGCCTACGCGTGGATGCTCGATGACGAGCTGACGCCGCTCGCGGCCGAGTCGGGCTTCTGGCGCCTCGCCCGCCCCGCGGAGGCGGCCGACCCGGGCCCCGGCATGCTGCCGCCCGAGGGCGAGCCCGCGTTCGGCTCGCTCGACGCGGTCGAGTCGCTCCGCCGCCCCGACGGCGCGTTCGACATCCAGGCGCTCATCGCCCACCCCGCGGGCGTCGCCGAGCTCTACCTCGGCACGATCGCCGGCCCCCGCATCGACCTCGCGACCGACGCGGTGCTGCGAGGTGCGAGCGCGAAGGAGCACACCGCATCCACTCGCATGCTCGGGCTCGTCGAGGGTCACTTGCTGTGGGCGTGGGACCTCGCGGCGCTCGGCCGCGGGCTCGAGAGCCACGCCTCGGCCCGGCTCGCGCGCGCGACCCCTTCGGGCGGCGACGAGGCGTGAGCATGCTCGCCTCGCGCATCCCGGGCGCGGTGCTCGACGAGTCGACCGGCCTGCCGCTGCACGTCGGCAACCCGATGGCCGAGCAGCGCCGGCTGCGGGCCGGCGCGCTCGTGCTGCTGCCGCGCGACGTGCTGCGGCTCACCGGCCCCGACGCGCTGCCGTGGCTCGACTCGATCTCGAGCCAGGCGATCGTCTCGCTCGCCGACGGCGCCTCGAGCGAGACGCTCGTGCTCTCGCCCGAAGGGCGCATCGAGCACGTGCTGCGCCTGCGGCGCGACGGCGATGCGCTCTGGGTGATCGTCGATGCCGGCAGCGGCGACGCGCTCGAGTCGTGGCTGACGCGGATGCGCTTCTTCAAGCAAGTGGAGATCGAGCGACCCGAGGCGGTCGTCGTGGGCACCGCGGGCGAGCCTGCGGGCCCCGTCGCGTGGCTCGACGGCTGGCCCGAGGTCGCGCCCGGCGGCGTGCGCTACGGCGAGCCGACGGGGGAGCCGTGGAGCTGGTCGGAGTCGGTGCTGAGCCCGGAGGAGGCGGCCGCGCTCGAGCCGGAGCGCTTCGTCGGCTCGCTCGCGGCCGAGGCGCTGCGCATCGCCGCGGGCAGGCCCGGCCTCGCGGAGGTCGACGAGCGCTCGATCCCGCACGAGCTCGACTGGCTGACGACGGCGGTGCACCTGCAGAAGGGCTGCTACCGCGGGCAGGAGACGGTCGCGAAGGTGCACAACCTGGGCGCGCCGCCGCGCCGCGTGGTGCTGCTGCACCTCGACGGCTCGCAGAACGCGCCGGTCGCGGCTGGCGACGTCGTGCTCGCGGGTGACAAGGAGGTCGGCGAGGTGACGTCCGCGGCGATCCACGACGACCTCGGTCCGATCGCGCTCGCCGTCGTGAAGCGCTCGGCGCCCGCCGACGGCGACCTCGTCGTGCGCAGCGCCGAGGGCCTCGACGTCGCGGCGGGCCAGCAGGTGCTCGTGCCGCCGAGCGCGGGCCACGCGAACCGGCCGCCGCGGCTGCCGAGGCTCGGCGCCGTGCAGCGGCCGACCCGCCCCGCGGCGCCTCCCGCGTAGCGCGCGGCGCGCGCCGCCGATCCGCCCGCGGAGCGCTTCCGCGCGCGCCCGGCTCAACGGACCCGTTCTCGGCACGCGGACCCGATATGTCGGGTCCGCGAAACGAGATGGGGCCCGCTTCTCGAATTGCGCGGGATGGACTCGCCGGTTCCCGCAGCGACTCGACCCGTTCCCGCCGACTCGACCGGTTCCCGCAGCGACTCGACCCGTTCTCGCCGACCCGACCTGCTGCAACGGCTCCGCTCGGCGAGAACGGGTCGACTCGGAGCACACGGCGCGTCGCGGCCATCGCGGGCGCCGCCGGTGCGGTCACGGCAGCGGCGCGACCGCCTCCCACGCGACCGTCAGCTCCCCGAGCCGCCATCGCGCCGGGCCGCCGCTCACCGGCCAGCCCGTGTCGCGCATCCGCCCGACCGTCGCGACCCACCGCTGCGTCGCCCCGAAGTCGGCGAGCGGCGCGTGCGAGGCCCACGCGCGATCGAGGTCCGTCAGCAGCGCGTGCACGCGCTCGCCCGGCACGTTGCGGTGGATGAGCGCCTTCGGCAGCCGCTCGGCGACGACCGAGGGCGCCTCCATCGGCGCCGAGCCGAGCTCGTCGAGCTTGAGCGCGATCGTGAGCGAGCGCGGCCCCGCGGCGTCGAGCGCGACCCACGAGCACACCCGCCCGACCTCGTTCGACGTGCCCTCGACGAGCAGCCCGCCGGGCGCGAGCCGCGCGAGCATCGTCGCCCAGTGCCCGGCGACCTCGTGCTCGTCGTACTGCCGCAGCACGTTCATCGCGCGGATCACGAGCGGCGGCCGCGGCGCCGGCACCTCGAAGCCGCCGAGCGCGAACGACACCCGCGCATCCGCCGCGATCGCGCGCCCGTAGCGCGAAGGGCCCGCCGCGCGCGCCGCCTCGAGCTCCGCCGTCGCGAGCGCGACGCGCTCCGGATCGATCTCGAGGCCGAGCACCTCGACCGTGGGATTGCCGCGCGAGAGCCGCTCGTGCAGCTCGAGGCTCGTCGTCGCGCTCGCGCCGAAGCCGAGGTCGACGACGAGGCAGCCCGGCACGCGCGCGGCCGGCTGCGCCGCGATCCAGCGGTCGACGCGGCGCAGCCGGTTCACGCCGGTCGTGCCGCGCGTGATGCGTCCGGTCGGCTTCGCCACCCCACCATTGTCGCGCCCGTCGGGGCGTGGGTACGGTGACGGGCATGGATGCGTGGCGCCGGGCGGTCGACCACGTCGCGTCGCGCTCGAGCGGCGGGCCGCTCCCCGCCGACGCGCGCATCACCGTGCACTTCCACCCCGATCGCCGGATCGGCGGCGAGAGCGTGCTCGAGCGCATCGCGGTCGAGGGCGCCTACCGCTCGCAGTTCTCCACCGGCATCTCGAACGGGGGTCTCACCGCGCATCCGGGCGGCGACCGGTGGCGGTGGGAGTCGCGCATCTTCGGCGGCGCCTACGACGACGCGGCGCCCGACGAGCGGCCGGTCTACGGCGCGGTCGAGCACCGGCGGCGCGAGACGGGCGGCGCGATCCGCTTCGGCTCGTCGTGGCTCGAGGTCGCGCGCAGCGCGTGGCCGCGCGTGACGCTCTGCTGGCCCGACTCGGTCGCCGAGCCCGAGCGCTTCGGCACGCCCGAGCGCGCGGGCGACCTGCTCGCGCTCGCGGATGCGTCGGCGCTCGACCCGCTCGACGACTACGTCGAGGCGCACGTGCACGGCGGCCTGGAGATCGCCCGCGACGCCCGGCGGCTCGTGCTCGACCCGTCGTTCCGGGGCACGGAGCTCGAGCGCGTCGCCGCCGAGCTCGGCGTGCCGGTCGCGTGGCACCCGGGGCTCGAGCTCGAGGTCGATCGCATCGAGGAGCTCGAGGCGTATCGCGGCATCGACGCGCTCACGCTCGCCGTGGAGCTCGCGGTCGACGGCCGCATCGACGCGCGCATCCTGGGCGAGGCGGCCGAGGGCCGTGACCCGCAGGCGGTCAAGCGCGTCTGGCACCTCATCGCCCGGTTCGGGCATCGCGCACCGGGTTAGGCTGGCGGCATGACCGAGCGCACCCTCATCCTGCTCCGCCACGGCCAGTCCACCTGGAACGAGAAGAACCTCTTCACCGGCTGGGTCGACGTGCGGCTCACGCCGAAGGGCGAGGAGGAGGCCAAGCGCGGCGGCGAGCTGCTGCGCGAGCGCGACGTGCTGCCCGACGTGCTCTACACGTCGCTGCTGACGCGCGCGATCCAGACGGCGAACATCGCCCTCGACGCGGCTGACCGCTCGTGGATCCCCGTGCACCGCTCGTGGCGCCTCAACGAGCGCCACTACGGCGACCTGCAGGGCAAGGACAAGGCGGAGACCCTCGAGCAGTACGGCGAGGAGAAGTTCATGATCTGGCGCCGCTCGTTCGACACGCCCCCGCCCGCGATCGCCGACGACAACGAGTACTCGCAGGCGGGCGACCCGCGCTACGCCGACATCGACGGCGAGATGCCCCGCACCGAGTGCCTCAAGGACGTCATCGAGCGCTTCCTGCCCTACTGGGAGTCGACGATCACGAAGGACCTCGAGGCCGGGAAGACGGTGCTCGTCACCGCCCACGGCAACTCGCTGCGCGCGCTCGTGAAGCACCTCGACAAGATCTCCGACGACGACATCGCGGCGCTCAACATCCCCACGGGCATCCCGCTGCTCTACCGCCTCGGCGACGACAACATGCCCGTCGCGCCGGGCGAGTACCTCGACCCCGAGGCGGCGGCTGCGGGTGCGGCCGCGGTCGCTGCGCAGGGAAAGCGCGGTGGAGCTTAGGGCGGAGACCCTTTCGGGTCTCCGCCGCGACCCCAGCGCCGAGGCCCGTCCCGGGCCTCGGTAGGAGCCGAGACGAGGATGGGCCCGACTGCTGCGGTCGGGCCCATCTCTCGTGGCGGCGTCAGCCCTCGGTCGGCGCGGCGGGCTGCACCGGCTCGGGCGCCATCTCCGGGTGCGGGTCCTCGTCGCCGACCCAGTCGCCGGTCGCGAGGTACTTGACCTTCTTCGCGATGCTCACGCCGTGGTCTGCGAAGCGCTCGTGGTACCGGCTCGCGAGCGTCGCATCCACCGTCGTATGCGCCGCGCCCTGCCACTCGGTGCCGAGCACGTGCGCGAAGACGTCGCGGTGCAGCTGGTCGACGATCTCGTCGGCCTGCTCGATCTGCTCGGCGAGCGCGAGGTCCTGCGTCTCGAGCAGGTCGCGCAGCAGCTTCGCGATCTCGATGTCCTTCGCGCCCATCTCGGCGAACGTGGGCGCGAGCGAGTCGGGCACGACGTTCATCGGGAAGCGGTAGCGGGCGAGCAGCGCGATGTGGCGCGCGAGGTCGCCCATGCGCTCGAGCGACGCCGAGATGCGCAGCGCCGAGACGGTGATGCGCAGGTCGCGGGCGACGGGCGACTGGCGGGCGATGATGTTGATCGCGAGCTCGTCGAGCGCCGACGCCTTGTCGTCGATGATCGGGTCGGTCGCGATCACCTGCTCGGCGAGCTGCACGTTCGAGTCGCCGAAGGCGCGCACGGCCGACTCGATCGAGACCACGACGTGGTTGGCGATGTCGACGAGGCGCTCCTGCACCTCGGCGAGCTCCTGCTGGAAGACGTCGCGCATTTGCTCCTGCTCCTTCGGTGCGTCGACGCTCGACGGCGTCGAGCGGCAGTGGCACGGTACGGACTGCCAGTGTCCTGGGGCCAGGTTACCGGGCGGTGTCCAGCCGCTGAACCGCGGGAGCCGCGCGTCGCGCTGGCTACGATGGGGGCGTGGATGCGTCGTGGTACGTGCTCCTGGCGCTCCTGCTGGGCTTCGGTCTGGGAGCGCTCTCGGTGCATCTGCTCGGCATCGCCGCGCAGCGCGGACGCCAGGTGATGGCGATCGCGAGCGAGCCCGTCCCCGACGGCATCGCCGCGATGGTCGACGTGCTCGAGTCGGCGGGCGTCGTGCTCGACGGCTCCAACCAGGTGCTGCTCTCGTCGCCCGGCGCCGTGACGCTCGACCTCGTCGACGGGCGCGCGCTGCGCAGCCACGACATCCTCGAGGCGGTGCGTCGCGTATGGCGCACGGGGCACGAGGAGGTGCTCGACCTCGTGCACCGCCGCGGCCGCATCGGCGTCGGCACCGAGCTGCACCTGCGCGTGCGCGTCGCCCCGCTCGGCAACCGCTTCATGCTCGTGCTCGCCGCCGACCGCACCGAGGAGCTGCGGCTCGCGGGTGTGCGGCGCGACTTCGTCGCCAACGTGAGCCACGAGCTCAAGACCCCCATCGGCGCCGTCGCGGTGCTCGCCGAGGCGATCGAGGCGGCCGCCGAGGATCCCGATCGCGTGCGCGCGTTCGCGCAGCGCATGCAGCTCGAGGCGGATCGGCTCGGCCGCATGACGAAGGAGCTCATCGAGCTCTCGCGCATCCAGGCCGACGACCCGCTCGACCAGCCGGAGCTCGTCGGGATCACCGAGGTCATCGACGTCGCGGTCGACCGCACGCGCGTGCTCGCGGATGCGAAGCGGATGCGCGTGGTGACGCGCGTGCTCGAGGACGCCGAGGTGCTCGGCTCGGCCGAGCTCGTCACGATGGCGGTGCAGAACCTCGTGGCGAACGCCGTGCAGTACTCGCCGGAGGCGACGCACGTCGGCATCGGCGTGCGCGTCGTCGACGGGGTGGTCGAGATCGCGGTGACCGACAAGGGCGTCGGCATCGCGCAGGAGGACCGCGAGCGGGTGTTCGAGCGCTTCTACCGCGTCGACCCCGCGCGCAGCCGCGTCACGGGCGGCACGGGCCTCGGCCTCAGTATCGTGAAGCACGTCGCCGTGAGCCACGGCGGCGAGGTCACCCTCTGGTCGCGCCCGGGTCAGGGCTCGACGTTCACCCTGCGACTGCCCGTCGCCGAGACGCCTGCCCGCGAGGAGACTGCATGACGCGCATCCTGATCGTCGAGGACGAGCTCGCGCTCGCCGAGCCGCTCGCCTACCTGCTCGAGCTCGAGGGGTACGAGACGGCGCACGCGGCCGACGGAAACGCGGCGGTCGAGCGCTTCGAGCGGGAAGGTGCCGACCTCATCCTGCTCGACGTCATGCTCCCGGGGCGCAGCGGCACCGACGTGTGCCGGCACGTGCGCCGCACCTCAAAGGTGCCGATCATCATGCTGACGGCGAAGGACTCGGAGGTCGACACGATCGTCGGGCTCGAGCTCGGTGCCGACGACTACGTCACGAAGCCGTACTCGACCCGCGAGCTCGTGGCGCGCATCCGCGCCGTCCTCCGTCGCCGCGCAGCCGAGGAGGAGGACGCGGACGACGACTCGGTCGTCGAGGTGGGGCGCGTGCGGCTCGACGCCGACAGCCACACCGTCACGGTCGACGGGGCGGAGGTGGCGATGCCGCTGCGCGAGTTCGAGCTGCTCGAGTACCTCATGCGCAACGCCGGCCGCGTGCTCACGCGGGGGCAGCTCATCGACCGGGTATGGGGGAGCGACTACTTCGGCGACACGAAGACGCTCGACGTGCACATCAAGCGGCTGCGGGCGAAGATCGAGGAGCAGCCCTCGAGCCCGACGCAGCTCGTGACGCTGCGAGGCCTCGGCTACCGCTTCGAGCTCCGCGCTGGAGCGTAGGGCGCAGACCCCTTCGGGTCTGAGCCCGGTGGGCTACTCGGCCGGGCCGAAGTCCGCGTAGTCGGGGAACTCGGTCGAGTGCACGGGCACGCCCACGCCCGTCGGCTCGGCGCCGTCGGCCTGGAACGAGACGTTGCGCAGCCCGCCGAACTCGATCTCGCCGACCTCGAAGAGCAGCTGCTCGCCGTCGGGGAAGCCGAAGGTCGTCGTGCCCTGGCCGACGCGGACCTCCTCGGCCTCGTCGTCGACGCGCACCTCGACGAAGGTCGCCTCGCCGGGGTTCGTGAAGGTGACGAGCAGGTTGAGCGTGTCGCCGTCCGGGTCGCCGATGAGCAGCGCGTTGTGCCACTCGACCGTGCCGGTCGAGCCCGAGACGCCGTCGGAGGGGTCGTACTCGATCGTCGTCGCCTGCGGGGTGAGCAGGTTGCAGCCGGTGGCTGCCAGGACGACGACTGCGGCTGCGGCGGCTGCGGCGAGGGGGCGGTGCTGCACGGGATCCCTTTCGACGATGGCCGCGGGCGCTGAGTGCGCGACCGCGGTCACGACCACTCTAATACCCGCCCGATGGACGCTCCACGCGGCGCTGAGGGGCGCGATCCAACCACGCCCCGCGGGCCTGGGCGAGCGACACGCTGTGATAAAATCGAGGTTCTGGCTATGACGAGGAGCATTCGATGAACTTTGAGGTCGGAGAGACGGTCGTCTACCCCCACCACGGTGCCGCAACGATCACCGAGGTCAAGGTGCGCAAGATCAAGGGCGTCGAGACCACCTACCTCAAGCTCAACGTCGCACAGGGCGGGCTCACGATCGAGGTGCCGGCGCAGAACGTCGACATGGTCGGCGTCCGCGACGTGATCGGCGAGGAGGGCCTCGACAAGGTCTTCGAGGTGCTGCGCGCCGACTTCACCGAGGAGCCCACCAACTGGGCCCGCCGCTACAAGGCGAACGTCGAGAAGCTCGCGTCCGGTGACGTCATCAAGGTGAGCGAGGTCGTCCGCGACCTCAGCCGCCGCGACCAGGACCGCGGCCTCTCGGCCGGCGAGAAGCGCATGCTCGCGAAGGCGCGGCAGATCCTGGTCTCCGAGCTCGCGCTCGCCGAGCACACCGATGAGGACGCCGCCGCGGCGCGCCTCGACGAGGCGCTCGCCCCCGCGAGCTGACCCGCAGACCTGCAGGCACATGCCTGGGGCGAGGCATCCGATCTCTCGATCGGGTGCCTCGTTCCACGTCCGGGCGCGGCCGCGCGAGGCATCTAGGCTCGAGCGCGTGACCGACACCGCCATCATCGTCGTCGCCGCGGGCAGCGGCACGCGCCTCGGGCGCGGCGTGCCGAAGGCCTTCGCCGAGCTCGCGAGCGCGACGATCCTCGAGCACGCGCTGCGCGGCCTCGCGGGCATCGACGCGTCGATCGTCGTCGTCGTGCCTGCGGGGTTCGAGGCGGATGCGTCGGCGGCGGCCGAGCGTGCGCGGGTCGACGCGCTCGTGGTCGTGGGCGGCGCGACGCGGGCCGACTCGGTCGCGGCGGGACTCGAGCGCGTGGGCGAGGAGCGCTTCGTGCTCGTGCACGACGCCGCCCGAGCGCTCGCGCCGCGCTCGCTCGTCGAGCGGGTCGTCGAGGCGCTGCGGGGCGGCGCGCGCGCCGTCGTGCCGGTGCTGCCCGTCGTCGACACCATCCGCGAGTCGGGTGCCGCGGGGCTCGGCCGCATCGTCGACCGCTCGACGCTCCGCGCGATGCAGACGCCGCAGGGCTTCGACGCCCAACTGCTGCGTGCCGCCTACGCGGAGGCGCTCGCGCGCGCCGACTCGACCGACGACGCCCAGCTCGTGCAGGCGCTCGGCGAACCGGTCGCGTCGGTGCCGGGCGACGAGCTCGCGTTCAAGATCACGACGGCGGCTGACGCCGACCGCGCGGAGGCGCTGCTCGCGCCGGAGGGGGGTCGCGTGGACGAGCTGCGCACCGGGATCGGCGTCGACGTGCACGCCTTCGGCGGCGACGGGACGCTCATGCTCGCGGGACTCGAGTGGGAGGGGCAGGGCCTCGCCGGCCACTCCGACGGGGATGCGGTGTGCCACGCGATCGTCGACGCGCTGCTCGGCGCCGCGGGGCTCGGCGACATCGGTGGCCTCGTCGGCGTCGACGACCCGCAGTACTCCGGCGCGCGCGGCGAGGTGTTCGTGCGCGCCGCGCTCGAGCGGCTCGCGGCGGACGGCTGGGCGCCCGTGAACGTCGCCGTGCAGGTGCTCGGCGTGCGGCCGCGCATCGGCACTCGCCGCGACGAGGCGCAAGCGGCGCTCAGTGCGATGGTCGGCGCGCCGGTGAGCGTGAGCGGCACGACGACCGACGGGCTCGGCGCGATCGGTCGGGGCGAGGGCGTGCAGGCGATCGCGACCGCCCTCATCCGTCGCCGCTGACCCACCCCACTCGTTCTGCAGGCGATCGAGCCGGCCCGAGGGAGGATTCCCCTCGACCCGCCCGGATCGCCTGCGAAACGGAAGCGCCAGTAGCCTTGGGCACCGTGACCGTGCGCATCTACGACTCGAAGCAGCAGGCGATCGTCGACCTGCAGCCACTCAAGGCCGGCGAGGTCTCGATGTACGTCTGCGGTCCGACGGTGCAGTCGTCGCCGCACATCGGCCACGTGCGCAGCGCCGTCGCCTACGACGTCTGGCGCCGCTGGCTCGAGCACCGCGGCCACCGCGTCACGTTCGTGCGCAACGTCACCGACATCGACGACAAGGTGCTCGTCAACGCGGTCGACGAGCCGTGGTGGGCGCTCGCCTACCGCGTCGAGCTCGAGTTCACGGCGGCGTACCGCGCCGTCGGCGTCGCCGCGCCGACGTACGAGCCGCGAGCCACCGCCTCCGTGCCCGAGATGCACGCGCTCATCGCCGAGCTCATCGAGCGCGGCCACGCCTACCCGGCCCTCGACGGCTCGGCCGACGTCTACTTCGACGTGCGCTCCTGGCGCGAGTACGGCGCCCTCACGCGCCAGTCGCTCGACAACATGGAGTCCGCCGCCGACGCCGACCCGCGCGGCAAGCGCGACCCGCGCGACTTCGCGCTCTGGAAGGCGCAGAAGCCCGAGGAGCCCGCCTCGGCCTCGTGGGACTCCCCGTGGGGCCGCGGCCGGCCGGGCTGGCACATCGAGTGCTCGGCGATGTCGCGCCGCTACCTCGGCGACGCGTTCGACATCCACGGCGGTGGCCTCGACCTGCGCTTCCCGCACCACGAGAACGAGCTCGCGCAGTCGACGGCGGCGGGGCTCGCGTTCGCGAGCGTCTGGAGCCACAACGGCCTCGTGCACGTCGACGGCGAGAAGATGTCGAAGTCGCTCGGCAACTCGATCTTCGCCGCCGACCTCGTGCGCGCCGTGCGCCCGATCGTCGTGCGCTACTTCCTGCTCGCCCCGCACTATCGCTCGACGATCGACCTCCGCACCGCGGCCGGCGACCTCGAGGGCGGCTCGCTCGGCGAGGCGGAGGCGGCGTTCGGCCGCATCGAGTCGATGCTCGAGCGCGCGGCGCGCGCGGGCGAGCTGCCGGAGTCGGACGTGCCGGTGGCGTTCGGCGCGGCGATGGACGACGACCTCTCGACCCCGCAAGCGGTCGCGGTGCTGCACGAGTCGACGCGCGCCGCGAACGCCGCGCTCGACGCGGGGGAGGCGGATGCCGCGCTCGCGCGAGCGGGGGAGGTGCGGGCGATGCTGCGCGTGCTGGGCCTCGACCCGGCCGACGAGGTGTGGCATCCTGGAACGTCGGCCGCGACCGGGGCGCTCTCGAGCCTCGTCGAGTCGCTGCTGGCAGAGCGCCGCGAGGCGCGCGCGAAGAAGGACTTCGCCGCCTCCGACCGCATCCGCGATGCGCTCGCCGCCGCCGGCATCGCCGTCGAGGACGGCAAGGACACCACCACCTGGAGCATCTCATGACCAAGTCGCAGCGATCGCCGCGCAAGAAGGGCCCGCAGAAGGGCACGGGCGGCCACGGCCGGAAGGCGCTCGAGGGCAAGGGCCCCACGCCGAAGGCCGAGGACCGCTCGTGGCACGTCGCCGGCAAGCGCAAGTCGGCGCGCGAGCGCTTCGAGGCGGCCGCGCAGAAGGGCCGCCGCCCCGAGCCGCCCCGCCACCGCAAGCCCTCGTCGGCGAAGGACGACTCCGAGCTCGTCACCGGCCGCAACAGCGTGCTCGAGGCGCTGCGCACGAAGACGCCCGCGACGACGCTCATCCTCGCCGCCCGGCTCGAGATGGACGAGCGGGTCAAGGAGATCCTCTCGATCGCGAACAAGCGCGGACTGCCGGTGCTCGAGGTCATGCGGCCCGAGCTCGACCGGCTCTCGGGCCACGACGCCGTGCACCAGGGCGTCGCGCTCAAGGTGCCGCCGTACCAGTACGCGCACCCGATCGAGCTGCTCGAGCAGATCGTCGACCGGCAGCAGACGCCGCTGCTCGTCGCGCTCGACGGCATCACCGACCCGCGGAACCTCGGCGCGATCATCCGCTCGGCCGCCGCGTTCGGCGCGCAGGGCGTCATCGTGCCGCAGCGCCGCTCGGTGGGCGTGACCGCGTCGGCGTGGAAGACGAGCGCCGGCGCCGCCGCGCGCGTGCCGGTCGCGATGGCCACGAACCTCACGACGACGCTCAAGGAGCTGAAGTCGCAGGGCGTGTTCGTCGTCGGGCTCGACGGCGACGGCGACGTGCCGCTGCACGAGCTCGACCTCGCGGGCGGCCCGCTCGTGATCGTCGTCGGCAGCGAGGGCAAGGGGCTCTCGCGGCTCGTGGCCGAGACGTGCGATGCGATCGTCTCGATCCCCATCTCGTCGGCGACCGAGTCGCTCAACGCCGGCATCGCCGCATCCGTCACGCTCTACGAGGTCGCGAAGCGCCGCTCCTCGCGCTGATCGAGCAGCGGCCGGAGGTCGCGCATCGAGATCGGGCGTGCGTGCGGCGACCGGGGCGGTTCCGCCTGACCGGGGCGGGCACGCGGGCCCCGCTCGGGCGGATGCGCCCCGGTGGGCGGTGCGTCTCGCTGGGCGGGTCAGACGCGGTCGCGCCAGTCGCCCTCGTCGTCCTCCTCGTCGAGGAGGCCCTGCACGGTGATGATGGGCATCGTCATCGTGAGCGGCAGGTCGAGCAGCGCCGCCTCGTCGCGCCGGAACGCGAGCTGCGTCGCGATGTACTGCTCGGCCGCCTCGGCGAGCGGCACCTCGCGCTGCTCGCGCTCGGAGAGGAACCAGCGGTGCTCGAGCACCTCGTGGAAGATCTCGGCGGGCTCGAGCTTGCCGCGCAGCTCGATCGGCACCGACTGCACGATCGGTTGGAACACCTGCTCGAGCCACTCGTGGGCGAGCGCCTCGTCGCCGACGTGCGGCCGCAGGTCGTGCTGCGTCGCGACGTACTGGTCGAGGTCGTTGAGCAGCCGCCGCGCCTGATTCTCCTGCGCGTCGATGCCGGTGAGCGACTGCAGCCGGCGGTGGTGGTGGCCCGGGTCGACGACCTTGGGCTGGATGCGCACGGTCGTGCCGCCGTCGCCCGTGCGGATCGCGAGCTCGCCGATGTCGTAGCCGAGCGCGTTGAGCCGCTCGATGCGAGCGGAGATGCGCCAGCGCTCGTCGGCGGGCAGCACCTCGTCGCTGTGGAGCTCGTGCCAGAGCGAGCGGTACTGGTCGACGATCGAGCCGGCGACCTGCACCGGATCGATCGACTCGTCGAGGCGGTCGCCCGCGGCGAGGTCGAGCAGCTCGCCCGCGATGTTGACGCGCGCGATCTCGAGGTCGTCCTCGCGGCGGCCGTCCGAGAGGCCGTCGCGCAGCAGCGTGCCGGTCTCGGCGTCGACGAGGTAGGCGGCGAAGGCGCCGGCGTCGCGGCGGAAGAGCGTGTTCGAGAGCGAGACGTCGCCCCAGTAGAAGCCGACGAGGTGGAGCCGCACGAGCAGCCCCGCGAGCGCGTCGACGAGGCGCTGCGCGGTCGGCTCCTTGAGCGCAGAGGAGTAGAGGGCGCGGTAGGGGAGCGAGAAGCGCAAGTGTCGGGTGACGAGCGCCGCGGCGAGCGGGTTGCCGTCGGCGTCGACCCGGTCGGCGATCACCGCGAGCGGCTCGACGCACGGCACCTCGAGCCGCTGCAGCGTGCGGAGCATCCCGTACTCCCGGGTCGCCATCTCGGGCGTCGTCTCCTTGATCGCCACGACGCGGCCGCCGAGCCGCGCGAAGCGCACGAGGTGCCGCGAGATGCCCTTCGGCAGCTGCACGACGTCGGCGTCGGTCCACTGCTCGAGCGGCTCGTCCCACGGCAGGTCGAGCAGCGTCGCATCCATCACGGCGGAGGTGATGCGCAGGTCGGACCGCATGCCGCCATGGTAGGCGCGACCGGGCGTGCGCGCTCGGGTCGATCGCGCGCATCCGTCGACGACGACGGCCCCGTCGCCAGGACGGGGCCGTCGCTCGGTGCCGGTCAGAGGCGGTTGCCGCTGTCGGAGTCGAACAGGTGCATGTGCTGCGGGTCGGGCGTGATGTACACGGTGTCGCCGAGCGAGGCGTGCGTGCGCCCGTCGACGCGCGCGACGATGTCGACGCGCTTGCCCTCGACGTCGGCGTGGCCGTAGAGGTAGCCGTCGGCGCCGAGCTCCTCGACGAGATCGACGAGCACCGGCAGGCCGACGCCGCCCGACTCGGCGACCGAGATGTCCTCGGGGCGCACACCGACGACGACGTGGCCCTTCGCCGCCGCGAGCTGCTCGCGCGGGATGGGCGTGACGTGCGCGCCGAACTCGATGCCGCGCTCGGTGACGGGCAGTTCCATGAGGTTCATGGCGGGGCTGCCGATGAAGCCGGCGACGAACTGGTTCGCCGGCTGGCCGTAGAGCTCGCGCGGGGTGCCGACCTGCTGCAGCACGCCGTCCTTGAGCACCGCGATGCGGTCGCCCATCGTGAGCGCCTCGGTCTGGTCGTGCGTGACGTAGACCGTCGTGACGCCGAGGCGGCGCTGGAGCGAAGCGATCTGCGTGCGCGTCTGCACGCGCAGCTTGGCGTCGAGGTTCGACAGCGGCTCGTCCATGAGGAACACCTGCGGCTGGCGGACGATCGCGCGGCCCATCGCGACGCGCTGGCGCTGACCGCCCGAGAGGGCCTTCGGCTTGCGGCTCAGGTAGGGCTCGAGGTCGAGCAGCTTCGCCGCCTCCTCGACGCGCTTCGCGCGCTCCTCCTTGGCGACGCCGGCGATCTTGAGCGCGAAGCCCATGTTCTCGGCGACCGTCATGTGCGGGTAGAGCGCGTAGTTCTGGAACACCATCGCGATGTCGCGGTCCTTCGGCGGCATGTCGGTGACCTCGCGGTCGCCGATCAGGATGCGGCCGTCGTTGACCTCTTCGAGGCCCGCGAGCATGCGGAGGGTCGTGGACTTGCCGCAGCCGGAGGGGCCGACCAGCACGAGGAACTCCCCGTCGCCGATCTCGAGGTCGATCGCGTCGACCGCGGGGCGGTTGCCGCCGGGGTAGACCCGGGTGGCCTTGTCGAACGTCACAGACGCCATTGTCGATACTCCCTTTCCACCGGCAGGTACGTGCCGGACGATCCGTCGTGGTGAGGACGGGCGCCGTCGCCCGCGTGCTCATCCTGGCACGTCGGCCTGCCGGTACCCTAGAGGACGGCGCGCTTCCCCCAGCGGCGCCCACCGCCGTGACCACGGCCGACCCAGGACAAGGACGCATGAGCGAGAAGCTGACGAAGAACGAGCGTCGTGCGCAGGCCCGCGAGCAGGCCCGCCGGATGCAGGAGGAGCGCCGCAAGAAGGAGCGCCTCAAGAAGGGCCTGACGATCGGCGGCATCATCGTGGCTGCCGTGGCGATCGTCGCGATCGTGGCGGTCGTGATCGTCAACAGCATCCGCCCCGCGGGCCCCGGCCCCGAGAACATGGCGAGCAACGGCATCGTGATCGGCGCCGGCTTCGAGGCGGAGCGCACGCCCGCGACGCCGCCGGAGGGCGAGCCGACGCCGACCGAGCCGCGCGACGACCAGATCCAGATCCAGATCTACCAGGACTACATGTGCCCCGCGTGCGGCGCCTTCGACGAGGCCAACCGCGCGACGCTCGAGCAGCTGCTCGAGACCGGCGCCGCGACCGTCGAGGTGCACCCGATCTCGATCCTCGACCGCACGTCGCTCGGCACGAAGTACTCGACGCGCTCCGCCTCCGCCGCCGCGTGCGTCGCCGAGCACGCGCCCGACCAGTTCTGGGCGTTCAACTCCGCGATGTTCGACAACCGCCCCGAGGAGGGCACGCCGGGCCTGACGAACGACGAGATCGTCGGCGTCGCCGAGTCGGCCGGCATCGACACGTCGGGCGGGCTCGCCGAGTGCATCACCGAGGGCCGCTTCATGAGCTGGGTCGAGGACGCCACCGTGCGCGCCGGCACCGAGCCGCTGCCCGGCACCGACGGCGAGGTCGCCGACCGCACGCCGACGGTCATCGTGAACGGCGAGCGCTACGCCGGCGCCCCCGGCGACGCGGCAGGGTTCCAGGCGTTCGTCACGGCGACGGCCGGCTCGCTCACCGAGTCGCCCGAGCCCGCGGAGTCGCCCGCCCCGAGCGACGGCTGAGCGCATGCGCACCCTGTCGGCAGGTGGCGCGCTCGTCGCGCTCGCCGTGCTGGCAGGGTGCGCGGCGTCGCCGCCCCCGCCCATCACCACGATCGGCGAGCTCGGCGCCGCCTACCTCGACGCGGGCGGGCAGTGCGACGACCTCGTCGAGCAGTACCGCGAGAGCGACGACGACCCGGTCGTCGCGACGTGCGGCGCCGACACCGAGCTCATCCTCGCCGCCAGCGCCGATGCGGCGCTCGCGGTCGCGACCGAGCGGCAGCTGCAGGAGCAGACCGTGCTCGTCTTCGACCGCTGGGTGATCCGCGACCCCGAGCTCGAGACGATCCAGCAGGAGCTCGGCGGCCAGATCGTCACCCTCGCGCCCGCCGACGGTCCCGCGAACATGGCCGACGCGATCGCCTTCGACGCCGACGGCGCGATCGAGCGCGACCCCGTGCCCGCCGAGGGCGCGCCCGAGCCGCTGCCCGACGCAGCCGACGTGCCCGATGTGCTCGTCGTGGTCGACCCGGCGTGCGAGTACTGCGACCGGCTGCTCGAGGCGAGCGGCGAGCGGCTCGCCGAGCTCGCCGACGCGGGGCGCGCGCGCGTGGCCTACCTGCCCGTCTCGCTCGGCGACTCGATCGGCAACGGCTACGCGTCGACGCTCGGCGCGAACGCGCTCGCGTGCGTCGCTGATGCGGAGCCCGAGGCGTACCGCCCGTTCCAGACCGCCCTGCTGGCGATGCTGCAGCGACAGCCCTTCGATGCGGCCTCGGTGACCGCGCTCGCCGCCGAGCACGGCGCTGAGGCGGGCGACTGCATCGCCGAGGGCCGCTTCGCGTGGTGGGTGCGGCAGGCGACCGTGCGCGCGATCGAGGAGCCGCTGCAGGACGTCGAGCCGCTGCGCGGCGTGCCGACGGTGGTCGTCGACGGCGTCACGTTCGACGGCGACGTGGACGATGCGGATGCGCTGGCGACGTTCATCGCGGAGGGCCGGTAGAGCCCCCTGTCAGGATCGAACTGACGACCTACGCTTTACAAGAGCGTTGCTCTACCACTGAGCTAAGGAGGCGCGGCGCGGGTTCGCCCGCGGCGCCCAGCCATTCTAGGCTTTCCCGGTGAGCCGCTTGCGCCCCTGGGATTCCGAGCGCGACGCCGCCGCAGTGCTGGCCGCCTTCCTCGGCTCGCTCGACCTGCACCGGCAGGCGCCGCCGATCGAGACGCTCGACGACGCGCGCGACTACCTCACGGCGATCGCGGCCGACGCGCTCGCGATCGACCAGGGCGGCGAGGCGGTCGGATGCGTCATGGCCGCCGAGCGGGAACCCGTGCACGGCACCGCCTGGATGTCGTACTGGCTCGCGCCCGCGGCGCGTGGACGGGGGCTCGCGAGCCGAGCGCTCGACACGCTCTCCCGCCGCTTGTTCGCCCACGGGCTGCACCGGCTCGAGCTCGGCGCCCGCGCGAACAACCCGGCCTCGATCGCGGTCGCCGAGCGCGCCGGCTACGTGCGCGAGGGCGTCGAGCGGGAGCGGCTCCGCTACGTCGACGAGCACGGCCTGGCCACGCGCTTCGACGTCGTGCGGTTCGCCCGGCTCGCGACCGACCCCGCGCCCGACCTCGAGCCGTTGGCGGTCGCGTGATCCACCTCCTCTGGCTGCTCGCGTCGATCGCGGCCGGCGCTGGCCTCGCGGTGCAGAGCCGCATCAACGGCGAGCTCGGCGCGCGGCTCGACCACGGCATGCTCGCCGCCCTCATCTCGTTCTGCGTCGGGCTCGGGCTGCTCGCCGTGCTGCTGCTCGTCTCGCCCGGAGCGAGGGCCGGGGTGCGCAGGCTCGTCGGCGTCATCCGCGACGGCTCGATGCCGTGGTGGTACGCGACGACGGGGCTGCTCGGCGCGTTCCTCGTCGCGACGCAAGGCGTCGTCGTCGGCTCGACCGGCGTCGCGCTCTACACCGTCGGCGTCGTCGCGGGGCAGACGACGAGCGCGCTCGCCGTCGACCGGGCAGGCTTCGGAGGGCTCGCGCGGAAGCCGATCACCGCGCCGCGCGTCATCGGGGCGCTGCTCGCGCTCGTCGCCGTCGGCATCGCGCTCGTCGGCGCGGGGGAGCTGCAGGGCGCGTGGCTCGTCGTGCTGCCCTTCATCGCGGGCCTCCTGCAGTCGTTCCAGCAGGCGTTCGGCGGCCTCGTGCAGCGGCACTCGCGCTCGGCGATCGCGCAGACCGTCTCGAACTTCCTCGTCGGCACCGTCGCGCTCGCGGCGTTCGTCGGCGTCCAGTCGCTCGCGGGCGTCACCGCGCGCCCGCTGCCCGCCGAGCCGTGGCTCTACGCGGGCGGCATCCTCGGCATCGTCTTCATCGCGCTCATGTCGGTCGCGGTGCACCACCTCGGCGTGCTCACGATGGGCCTCGGCGTCATCTGCGGTCAGGTCGTCGCGTCGCTGCTGCTCGACTGGCTGTTCCCGGCCGGCCACCCCGTGACGGCGTGGTCGCTCCTCGGCGCGGGCCTCACGATCGCCGCGGTCGCGGTGTCGTCGCTGCGCCGGCCCGTCCGTGCGCCGCGACCGGCCTGAGCCGGACGCGGACCGCGCTCAGCGCACGCCGAGGAAGCGGGCCGCGGCCTCGCCGCCCTCGATGCCGAGCGTCCACGTCGGGCGCCGCAGCGCATCCGCCCGCAGTCGCAGGTCGAGCTCGCGCTCGACGACGCCCTCGCGCGGAGAGTGGCGGCTCTCGCCGTTCGGCTGGTAGCCGAGCGCGCGGCTCACGCCGAGCGACGCGGCGTTCCAGTCGTACGTGGTGGTCTCGGCGACCTCGGCGCCGAGCGAGTCGAACGCCCACAGCAGCGCGGCGAGCCGCATCTCCGTGCCGAAGCCGCGGCCCTGCGCGTCGCGACGCAGCCACGAGCCCGTCTCGATCGTGCGCTCGGCGTGGAAGCGGCGCGCGACGACGTCCTGCGCGCCGATGAGCGCGCCCTCGGCCCACACCCCGAGCATGACCATCCAGTCGTCGCGCTCGACGCGCACGCGCGCCTGCCAGATCCAGCGCGCCGAGCTCGCCGCCAGGTCGGGCGACTCGTCCCACGGCCGGCCGAAGGGAGTGCGCGGCGCGTGGTCGTGGATGCCCGCCGCGGCCGCGGCGACGTAGTGCGGGATGTCGTCGTCGGTGAGCGGCCGCAGCTCGAGCCGCGGGGTCGTCAGCCGCAGGCCGAGCAGCGGCCAGATCTCGTCGAGCGTCATCACGCCGCAACGCTAGCGGCGACGCGGTGCCTCGACGCGGTGCCTCAGGACTCCGGCGTGAAGCTCATCGCGACGGAGTTCATGCAGAAGCGGTCGCCCGTCGGCGTCTGAGGCGCGTCCTTGAAGACGTGACCGAGGTGGCTGTGGCACTTCGCGCAGCGCACCTCCGTGCGCACCATGCCGAGCGAGCGGTCCTCGACGAGCTCGACGGCGTCCTCGCGCGCGTCGAAGAAGCTCGGCCAGCCGCAGCCGGAGTCGAACTTCGTCTCGTCGTCGAAGAGCTCGTTGCCGCACGCGCCGCATGCGTAGACGCCCTGGCGCGACTCGTCGAGCAGCGCGCCCGTCCACGGGCGCTCCGTGCCGGCCTCGCGCAGCACGCGGTAGGCGTCGGGCGAGAGCGCCTCGCGCCACTCGGAGTCGGAGCGTTCGATGGGATCGGTCATGCCGCAATCGTACGCGCGGCACCATTGCGCCGACTGTGTTTCGCGGCGGGCGGAACGCCGCCGCGCCCGTAGGATCGGCACCATGCCGACCGAGCCGCGACCTGCCAGCGCGCCGGCTGCCGACGACGTTGCGGCGCCGGACTCCGCGGCGCCGGACTCCGCCGCATTGGCCTTCGCGGCCGCCGATTCGGTCGTCGAGCCCGAGGGGCACTCGACGACGGCGGATACGTCGGCCCACGACCTGCAATCGGCGCGCGAGCAGCGCATCCGCCGCGTACTCGACTTCGAGGGCGGCTGGACGAGCCACGGCGGCGCGAAGGCCCGCGCGATCCGGGCCGAGTTCGGCTGGACCACGACCCGCTACTACCAGGTGCTCGATGGGCTGCTCGAGACGCCCGAGGCGCTCCGCCACGATCCGATGCTCGTGCGGCGACTGCTGCGCGTGCGCGAGGGCCGATGAGCCGCACGCAGCGCGTCGGCGCCCACCGCTCGAGCGCGTCGCGGCGCACGCCGCGCTGGGTGATCCTGCTGTGCGCGCTCGCCGCGACGATCGTGCTCATCGCGATCGGCCTCTTCCTGCTCGATCGGCTGCGGCCGCAGTCGGCGCCGTCCGCGCCGGTCGCGAGCGAGGCCGCCGAGGTCGTCTCCGACCCGGGGCTGATCGATCCCGGCGTCGACGCATCCATCACCGTCCTCGACCAGTCGGGCGAGCACGACTTCGCCGCGGGCGTCGGTCAAGCGCTCTCGGACGCGGGCTGGAGCGTGCTCGCGACCGGCGGCTCGGAGGGCGGCGACGTCGAGCGCACGGTCGTCTGGTACGACGACGAGTCGCTCGCGCCCGTCGCGCGCGGGCTCGCGCAGGGCCTCGGCGTCGGCGAGGCGCGGCTCTCGGACGGCCGCATCACCGGCACGCCGATCACGATCGTGCTCGGTGCGGATGCGGTGGGCACGGCCCCGAGCGCCGAGCCGCAGGAGGGCGGTGCGGTCACGCACTCGCCCACGCCCAGCGCGCCCTGACGCCGACCCCCGCGCGGCTTGCACTCGCCAAGTGAGAGTGCCAGACTCGTGTACTGGCACTCCTATCGTCGGAGTGCCAGATGAACGTCCACAGCGTCCAGGAGGGACGAACTGCAATGGCAAAGATGATCGCATTCAACGAGGAGGCCCGCCGCGGGCTGGAGCGTGGACTCAACACGCTCGCCGACGCGGTGAAGGTGACCCTCGGCCCGCGCGGCCGCAACGTCGTGCTGGAGAAGAAGTGGGGCGCCCCCACCATCACGAACGACGGCGTGTCGATCGCCAAGGAGATCGAGCTCGAGGACCCCTTCGAGAAGATCGGCGCCGAGCTCGTCAAGGAGGTCGCGAAGAAGACCGACGACGTCGCCGGTGACGGCACGACGACGGCGACCGTGCTCGCGCAGGCGCTGGTCCGCGAGGGCCTCCGCAACGTCGCAGCCGGCGCCGACCCGATCAGCCTCAAGCGCGGCATCGAGAAGGCCACCGCCGCGGTGAGCGAGCAGCTGCTCGCCAACGCCAAGGAGGTCGAGACCAAGGAGGAGATCGCCGCCACGGCTTCGATCTCGGCCGCCGACGAGGAGATCGGCGCGCTCATCGCCGAGGCCATCGACAAGGTCGGCAAGGAGGGCGTCGTCACCGTCGAGGAGTCGAACACCTTCGGCACCGAGCTCGAGCTCACCGAGGGCATGCGCTTCGACAAGGGCTTCCTGTCGCAGTACTTCGTGACCGACCCCGAGCGCCAGGAGACGGTCTTCGAGGACCCGTACATCCTGATCGTCAACTCGAAGATCTCGAACATCAAGGACCTGCTCCCGATCGTCGACAAGGTGATCCAGGCGGGCAAGCAGCTCGTCATCATCGCCGAGGACGTCGAGGGCGAGGCGCTCGCGACGCTCGTCGTCAACAAGATCCGCGGCATCTTCAAGTCGGTCGCCGTCAAGGCCCCCGGCTTCGGCGACCGCCGCAAGGCGATGCTCGCCGACATGGCGATCCTCACGGGCGGCCAGGTCATCTCCGAGGAGGTCGGCCTCAAGCTCGAGAGCGCGACGCTCGACCTGCTGGGCCGTGCCCGCAAGGTCGTCATCACGAAGGACGAGACGACGATCGTCGAGGGCGCCGGCGAGGCCGAGGCCATCGCGGGTCGCGTTCGCCAGATCCGCTCGGAGATCGAGAACACCGACAGCGACTACGACCGCGAGAAGCTCCAGGAGCGCCTCGCGAAGCTCGCTGGCGGCGTCGCCGTCATCAAGGCGGGTGCCGCGACCGAGGTCGAGCTCAAGGAGCGCAAGCACCGCATCGAGGACGCCGTCCGCAACGCGAAGGCCGCCGTCGAGGAGGGCATCGTCGCCGGTGGTGGCGTCGCGCTCATCCAGGCCGCGAAGACCGCGTTCGAGGGCCTCGAGCTCGTCGGCGACGAGGCGACGGGCGCGAACATCGTGCGCGTGGCCGTCGACGCGCCGCTCAAGCAGATCGCCACGAACGCCGGCCTCGAGCCGGGCGTCGTCGCCGAGAAGGTGCGCAGCCTCGAGGTCGGCCACGGCCTCAACGCCGCGACCGGCGAGTACGTCGACATGCTCGCTGCGGGCATCGCCGACCCGGTGAAGGTGACGCGCTCGGCGCTCGCCAACGCCGCGTCGATCGCCGGCCTCTTCCTCACGACCGAGGCCGTCGTCGCCGACAAGCCCGAGAAGCAGCCGGCGATGCCGGCCGACCCCACGGGTGGCATGGACTTCTAGGAGATCCACCGATCGGAGGGCCCCAGCGCTGCTGGGGCCCTTCGTCGTCTCAGCCCGCGAAGAGCCGCGTGTTGCCCTGCTCCACCTCGTCGTACTGGCGGCCTGCCATCGCGAGCGCCTCGTTGATGCTCGCGAGCGACTCCTCGACGCGCAGCTGCGTCGCTCGCCAGTCCTGCACGACGCCCTGGAAGGCGATCGACGCCTGGCCCGTCCACGAGTCCTGCAGCGCCTGGAGCTGCGCGAGCATCGCCGCGGACTCCGACTGCAGCCGCGATGCGGTCGACCGCACCGCGAGGTGCGCGCCGTGGATGGCGTCGCCGTCGACGACGTACCTGCTCATGATCCCCTCGATCCCGCGCGGAGCATCCGCGCTCGAGGCAGACGGTAGGGGGATGCGTCGGGTCAGCGTCGCGCGGCGGCGCGCGCCTGTGGATGGTCGCCCGTGATCGTGTTGGGGGAGTCCGCCGGGCGGAGCTTGTGGCTGAGCGCCATGACCGCCTCGTCGGAGGCGAGCGGGATCGCGAAGCGGAACGTCGCGCCGCCGCCCGGCGTCTCGACCACGTCGATGCGGCCGCCGTGGGCGCGCACGATGCCGCGCACGATCGCGAGGCCGAGGCCCGAGCCGCCCGTCTCGCGAGCGCGCGACTCGTCGGTGCGGAAGAAGCGCTCGAAGACCTTGCCGCGCTGATCGGCCGGCACACCCGGCCCGTGGTCGACGACCATCACGACCGCGCGGCGACGGCGCGCGGTGACCCCGACCGCGAGCTCGATCGGCGAGCCCTCCGGCGTGTAGCGCAGCGCGTTGCCGATGAGGTTCGAGATCACCTGGCGCAGCGCGTGCTCGTCGCCGAGCACGATCGCGGGCGGCGTGAGCGGCGGCGGCGTGAAGATCGCGTCGGGGAGCGCGTCGTCGACGTCGTCCTCGACGGGACCCATCGCATCCGCGTCGATCGGGAGCACGTGCACCTGCCGATCGGGAGAGCCCGCGCGGGTGTCGGAGGCGGCGTCGTTGACGAGCGGCACGAGGTCGAGCGGCTGCAGGTCCATCGGGCGGCGCTCGTCGAGCCGCGCGAGCTGCAGCAGGTCCTCGACGAGCCGCGCCATGCGCTTGGCCTCGCCCTCGATGCGCTCCATCGCGCTCGCGACGTCCTCGGGCCGCGAGATCGCGCCCATCCGGTAGAGCTCGGCGTAGCCGCGCACCGACACGAGCGGCGTGCGCAGCTCGTGGCTCGCGTCGCCGACGAACTGCCGCATCTGCTTCACCGACTCGTCGCGCTGCTCGATCGCGGCCTCGATGCGATCGAGCATGCCGTTGAGCGAGCGCTGCAGCGAGCCGACCTCGGTGCGCGGGTGCTCGGTCGACAGGCGGGTCTCGTAGTCGCCGTCGGCGAAGCGCTCGGCCTGCTTCGCCGTGCGCCGCAGGCCGCGGAGCGTCGAGACGGCGAGGATGCGCGTGAGGGCGGCCCCGAGCACGACCGCGAGCACCGAGAAGCCGGCGAACACGAGCATGAAGGTGCCGGTCGTCGCCTCGAGCTGGTCGGTGTTGACCGCGACGACCGAGATGAGCAGCTCGCCGGTGCCCTCGACCGTCGTGGGCGCGACGAGCGTGCGCCACGTCGACTGCCCGTCGATCGAGGGGATCGTGAACGCCTTCGGCTGCTCGACGAGCGTCGCGAGCGAGAGCCCCGACAGGTCGGGGTTCTCGGGGTCGGGCAGCTTGTTGTCGCAGACGATGACGCCGTCGGGCTCGGCGACGCCCAGGTAGTAGGTGTTCGGCATCCGCTGCGCGAGGTCGCACTGCTCCGGCGAGTCGCGGCGCGTGACCGGCTCGCTCGTGAACGCGAGCAGCGCCTCCTCGATCTCGACGTCGATGTCGGCGACCTGCGCGTCGCGGATGATGCTGAGCGTGCCGATGCCCGCGAGCACGAGCCCGAAGGTCATCACCACGACGATGAGTGCACTGATCCGCCCGGCCAGCGACGTGCGGCCGAGCAGGCGGGTCAGCGCCCGTCGCACCTACGCCTTCGGGGACTTCAGCATGTAGCCGAAGCCGCGCTTGGTGACGATCATCGGCTCGCTCGCGCCGTCGTCGATCTTGCGCCGCAGGTAGGAGATGTAGGACTCGACGATGCCGACGTCGCCGTTGAAGTCGTACTCCCAGACGTGGTCGAGGATCTGCGCCTTCGACAGCACGCGGTTGGCGTTCAGCATGAGGTAGCGCAGCAGCTTGAACTCGGTGGGGGAGAGCTCGATCTCCTCGCCGCGCACCGTCACCTCGTGCGTGTCCTGGTTCATCGCGAGGTCGCCGACGTGGATCGTCGCGTCGTCGGTCTCGGCCATCGTGCGGCGCAGGATCGCCTTGATGCGCGCGATGATCTCGTCGAGCGAGAACGGCTTCGTGACGTAGTCGTCGCCGCCGACGGTGAGGCCGTTGATCTTGTCCTCGGTGTCGTCCTTCGCGGTGAGAAAGAGGATGGGCGAGGTGAAGCCGGATGCGCGCAGCCGCTTGGTGACGCCGAATCCGTTGATGTCGGGGAGCATGACGTCGAGCAGGATGAGGTCGGGCTCGTCCTCGAGGACGGCGGAGATCGCGGCGGCTCCCGCGCCGACGGCGCGCACGTCGAAGCCCGCGAAGCGCAGGCTCGTCGTCAGCAGGTCACGGATGTGCGGCTCGTCGTCGACGACGAGGACTTTGGCGTTCGGCTCGGTCATGCGGACAGTCTCTGGTGATTGCCTGAGAAGAGTCTGGGAGTCACCGGAACGCGCTCACACCGCGGCGCGATCGGCGAGACCGAGCTCGTGCTCGTCGAGGATCGTGTAGGCGTAGCCCTGCTCGGCGAGGAAGCGCTGGCGGCCGAGCGCGAACTCCTGGTCGACGGTGTCGCGCGCGACGATCGTGTAGAAGCTCGCCGTGCGGCCGCCCTTCGGCCGCAGCAGCCGGCCGAGCCGCTGCGCCTCCTCCTGGCGCGAGCCGAACGAGCCCGACACCTGCACGGCGAGGGATGCGTCGGGCAGGTCGACGGAGAAGTTCGCGACCTTCGAGACCACGAGCACGCGCTCCTGCCCGGTGCGGAAGGCCTGGAAGAGCTCCTCGCGCTCCGAGACGGGCGTCTCGCCCGTGATGAGCGGCGCGTCGAGCGCGGCGGCGAGCTCGTGGAGCTGGTCGAGGTACTGCCCGATGACGAGCGTTGGCTCGTCGGGGTGCTGCGCGAGCACGCGGCGGACGGTGTCGATCTTGCGCGGGCTCGAGGCGGCGATGCGGTAGCGGTCGCGATCGCCGGAGGCGGCGTACTCGAGCCGCTCGTCCTCGTCGAGGTCGATGCGCACCTCGAAGCACTCGGCGGGCGCGATGAAGCCCTGCGCCTCGATCTCCTTCCACGGGGCGTCGAAGCGCTTGGGCCCGATGAGGCTGAAGACGTCCGACTCGCGGCCGTCCTCGCGCACGAGCGTCGCGGTGAGGCCGAGCCGGCGCCGCGCCTGCAGGTCGGCGGTGAGCTTGAAGACCGGCGCGGGCAGCAGGTGCACCTCGTCGTAGACGATGAGGCCCCAGTCGAGCGCGTCGAGCACGCCGAGGTGGGCGTACTCGCCGCCGCGCTTGACGGTGAGGATCTGGTACGTCGCGATCGTGACCGGCTTGATCTCCTTCGACGCTCCGGAGTACTCGCCGATCTCGTCCTCGGTGAGGCTCGTGCGGGCGAGCAGCTCGGCTCGCCACTGCCTCGCCGACACGGTGTTCGTGACCAGGATGAGGGTCGTGGTGTCGGTCGCGGCCATCGCCGCCGCGCCGACGATCGTCTTGCCGGCGCCGCACGGGAGCACGACGACGCCCGAGCCGGCGTCGGCGAAGTGCGTCACCGCGTCCGCCTGGTACGGCCGCAGGGTCCAGCCGTCTTCGACGAGCTCGATGTCGAGCGGGGTGCCGGGCGTGTAGCCCGCGAGGTCCTCGGCGGGCCAGCCGAGCTTGACGAGCTCCTGCTTGAGCTCGCCGCGCGCCCAGTCGACGACGCGGATGCCGCCGTCGGCGGGGCCGCCGAGCAGCGGCGCGATCTTCTTCGAGCGCCGCACCTCCTCGAGCACGGGGCGGTCCTGGCTGCGGAGCACGAGCCCCTCGTCGTCGCGCTCGATCACGAGCCGGCCGTAGCGACCGATCGTCTCGCGGATGTCCTGCGCGACGCCGGCGGGGACGGGGAACTTCGCGTAGCGGTCGAGGGTGCCGATGATCTCGTCGGCGGTGTGGCCGGCGGCGCGCGCGTTCCACAGGCCGAGCCGCGTCACGCGGTAGGTGTGGATGTGCTCGGGAGCGCGCTCGAGCTCGGCGAACACCTGCAGCGCCTGCCGCGCCGCGGCCGCGTCGGGGTGCGCGACCTCGAGCAGCACGGTCCGGTCGGACTGGACGATGAGGGGGCCGAGCGTCATAGCGTTCCAGCCTACTGCCCGGCAGGGGTACAGCCCCAGCGTTCGCCGACGGCGTTCCGGCCCGATGGCGCGTCAGTTCGCGACGCCGAGCCCCGCGACCTTCGTGATCGCGCTGAGCGGGAGGGTGCGCTCGACGTCGCGGTTCGCGTCCCGCGCGCGCAGCCTGCCGTTCGCGACCGCGAGCGGCACGAGCTCGACGTCGACCGGCTCGCTCGACGTCGTCACCGTGAGCCGCACGGGCATGCGCTCGCGCACCGCCGACTGCAGCTGCCGCTCGAGCCACGCGCGCTCCTGCTCGCCGACCTCGAAGCCCGCGTCGCGCAAGCGCGCGACGAGCCGATGCCGCTCGCGCTCCCGGCGCGGCGCGCGCTCGGGGCGGCGCAGCACGAGCTCGCCCTCCTCGTCCTCGAGCACCGCGGGGTAGCGCTCCTCGAGCAGCGCCTCGAGCACCTCCTCGGCGCTCAGCCTGAAGGTCAGGCGGTGCGGGCCGGTCTGCACGGGCCCCGCGGTGACGAGCGCGCGATCGACGGCGATCGTGCGGATGAGCTGCTCGTCGTCGCTGCGCACCTGCGCGCGGGCGCCGCCCTCGGCGGTCGGGTCGACGGAGCGCACGCGCAGGCTGCCGAAGCGCGCGGCGGTGTCGCGCACGAGGTAGGCGACCGGTTGCGGCACGCCGGTGAGCGAGATGCCCGCGAGGAATTCGAGCACCCCATCGGCGCTCTCGCCGCTCGCGAGCCCCGCGGCGACGCTCTGCGCCGTGATGCGCCACTGCGAGGCGATGCCGGCGCGCTCGATGCGGGCGATGCCGCGCAGGCGCGCGTCGACGGCGGCGCGGAGCGGCCCGGGGGCGACGGCCGAGAGGTCGGGCTGCAGGTAGACGGATGCGGTGGCGGGCGGCACGTGGGCGGCGAGCGTCTCGCGCGCGGCACCCGGGTCGTGGGCGAGCGCGGCGGCGAGCGTGGTCGGGTTCCTGCCGTCGACGAGCCCGAGCCGGCGCGCCTGTCGCGCCTGGCGCTCGCGGACGGCCCGCACGGCGTCGTCGGCGAGCGGGAAGTCGCCGGTCGCGACGGCCGAGAGGTCGTCGGTCGCCTCGAGCCAGGCGGTCGCGACCCGGAGCCAGCGGTCGGGCACGGGCGAGGCGAGCCACGCGTCGGCGTCGACAGTCGCGCGGAGCCGGCCGTCGTGCTTGTCGACGAGCCCCGCGGCGCTCGCGAGCTCGAGCCGCTCGTCGAGCTGCCCCGGCTCCGCGTCGATCGACGCGGCGAGGTCGCGCACGACGGCCGCCGGCAGCTGCGCGCGCGAGCGGAGCGTGATCGGGTGGTCGGCGATGCGGTGCACGAGCTCGGCGATCTTGATCGCCTCATCGATCGCGAGCTGCGGCGCGGTGGGGGAGTCGGTGGGTGCCGCGTCGATGGGCGCCGCGTCCGCTGCGGCGCTCGCGGCGAGACCGTCGAGCGCCTCGGCTGCGAGCGCGGTGACTGGCGGCAGCGCGACGCCGTCGACGCCGAGCAGCAGGGCGTCGAGCCTCGGCGACGACGTGCCCGCCGCGAGCCCGGCGAGCTCTGCGCCCGACCGCCACCGGAGCGCTAGCGCGATCGACGCATCCGTCAGCAGGTGCTCGGCGAGGTCGAACGTCGAGGCGAGCTGCGGGGGTGCCTGCCGCTCGGTGACGAGCAGGTCGAGCGCGTCATCGGGCATCGCCTGGATGCGGGCCGCGAGCGCGACGACGTCCATCAGCGCCTGCGGGACTTGCCCGCCGCGCTCACGATGACGAGCACCACGAGGCAGACGATGGCGAGGGGGAGCGCGATGAGCGGGAGCCAGTAGGCGTACTGCCAGGCGATGCCCGCGAAGAGCTCGACGCTGTCGCGGAACGCGACGTGCAGCATGGCGCCCGCGAAGCCGAGCACCGCGATCGCGGCGAGCGCGACGACCAGGAAGGCCAGCACGCGCTCGACCGCGTCGCGCGGCGACCGCGCGACCGGCGCCTGCTGCTGCGGCGCCTTCTTGCGGGGGCGCTGCGTCGGGTTGCTGCTCGCCTTCGGCATCCCACCAGGATACCGCCGTGGGAGGCCGCCCCGGCACGCCCACTACGCTGGGTGCCGTGCGGCGGGGTGCCGCACCTCGATCCTGAGCGGGAGGGTGCCATGCCGACGGGCAGGGTGAAGTTCTTCGACGAGGCCAAGGGCTTCGGCTTCATCGCCGGCGACGACGGCGTCGAGGTGTTCCTGCACGCGTCGGCGGTGCCGGAGGGCGTGCAGGTGAAGCCGGGCTCCAAGGTCGAGTACGGCATCGCCGAGGGCCGGCGCGGCCCGCAGGCGCTCTCGCTGCGCGTGCTCGGCAGCACGGCCGTCAAGGCGGCGCGTCGCGACACCGAGGACATGGCGATCATCGTCGAGGACCTCGTGCGGCTGCTCGACACGATCGGCAACGACCTGCGGCGCGGCCGCTACCCGAGCGCCGCGCACGGCTCGACCGTCGCGCAGATGCTCCGGAGGGTCGCTGATGACCTCGACGCCTGAGCCCGCGGAGAGCGCGAGCGTCGACGGCACCGCCCTCGACATCGTGCCCGTCTACGACGGCTCGGCTCCGGCTGCCGACGCGCCGGAGGCGACGGAGGCCCCCGAGATCCCGGAGCCGACGAGCGCCGCTGACGTCGACGAGCCGACGACCGCCGACGAGGCGTCGACCGACGAGCCCGCGGAAGCGGCCGACGAGACCGCCGAGCCGGCGCCCGAGCAGCCCGCCGTCGTGCCCGTCCCGACGGTGCCGTCGATGGAGGAGCTCGAGCTCGAGCTCGCGCTCTCGGCGCTCGACGAGGTCGCGCCCAAGGGCGCGGTCGGCGAGGTGGAGGACGCGCTCGCGGAGGGCGACCACGTCGTCGCGATCCGGCACGCATCGAAGCTGCCCGGCTACCCCGACTGGTCGTGGACCGTGCTGCTCTCGCGCGGCATCGAGGGCGGCCCGACGGTGCTCGAGGTCGCGCTGCTGCCGAGCGAGGGCTCGCTGCTCGCGCCCGCGTGGGTGCCGTGGTCGGAGCGGCTCGCCGACTACCTCGCGGCCAAGGAGGCCGCCGCCGAGGAGGGCGACGATGAGGAGCTCGAGTCGGATCTGGAGTCAGACCTCGACGACGACTTCGACGACGACTTCGAGGACGTCGACGACGACGGCGACGGGCACGGCGACCACGCCGACGACGTCGCCGACGACGAAGAGGAGTAGCGCGCCGGCGGCTACCGCGCGTCGAGCAGGAAGTCGAGGCAGCGCGTGAGCTGCACGACGTCGGCCGGCTCGATCGCCGCGAAGGTCGCGACCCGCAGCTGGTTGCGGCCGAGCTTCCGGTAGGGCTCGGTGTCGACCACGCCGTTCTGCCGCAGCGCCTTCGCGAGCGCGGCCGCGTCGACCGATTCGTGGAAGTCGATCGTCACGACGACGTTCGAGCGGTGCGAGGGGTCGACGACGAAGGGCGTCGCCTCCGGCCGAGCCTCGGCCCACGCGTAGAGCGTGCCGGCCGACTGGGCCGTGCGCGCCGCCATCGCGGGGAGGCCGCCCTGCTCGAGCATCCAGCGCAGCTGCTCCTGCAGCAGCAGGAGCGTCGAGAGCGCCGGCGTGTTGAGCGTCTGGTCGAGCCGCGAGTTCACGACCGCCTGCTGCAGCGACAGGAACTCGGGGATGTAGCGTCCCGACGCCGCGACGCGCTCGATCCGCTCGATCGCGGCGGGCGAGGCGATCGCGAACCACAGGCCCCCGTCGGAGGCGAAGTTCTTCTGCGGGGCGAAGTAGTAGAGGTCGGCCGCGGAGACGTCGACCGCGAGACCGCCCGCCGCGCTCGTGGCATCGACGACCGCGAGCGCATCCGCCTGAGCCCCGATGACCGGGTGGAAGACACCCGTCGAGGTCTCGTTGTGGGGGTAGGCGACGACGTCGACGCCCTCCACGGGGTCGAGCGTGGGGCGGGAGCCGGGCTGGGCTGCGGCGACGCTCGGCGCCTCGAGCCACGGCGCGGCGGCCGCCTTCGCGAACTTGCCGCCGAACTCGCCGAAGACGAGGTGGTGCGAGCGGTGCTGGATGAGGGAGAAGGCCGCCGCATCCCAGAACGCGGTGGAGCCGCCGTTGCCGAGCAGCACCTCGTAGCCCTCGGGGAGCGAGAAGAGCTGCGCGAGCTGCTCGCGCACCGAGCGCACGAGCGCCTTGACCGGCGCCTGCCGGTGGCTCGTGCCGAGCAGCGCCATGTTGGCCTCGAGATGCGCGACCTGCTCGGGCCGCACCTTCGAGGGCCCGCAGCCGAACCTTCCGTCGGCGGGGAGCAGCTCGGTCGGGATGCGCAGATCGTTCACACCGATGATCCTACGAGCGGCTGAAGCATAGGGTGGGATGGGTTGGAGTGCGCCAGGGATGGCGGAGGCAGAGGAAGCGGTACTGGGCGTGGCGGATCTCGTCGATACGACAGAGATGTACCTCCGCACGATCCTCGATCTCGAGGAGGAGGGCATCACGCCCTTGCGCGCCCGCATCTCCGAGCGCTTGAACCACTCCGGCCCGACCGTCTCGCAGACGATCAACCGGATGTCGCGCGACGGGCTCGTGATCGTCGGCGCCGACCGGCACCTCGAGCTCACCGAGGAGGGGCGCGCGCTCGCGATCCGCGTGCTGCGCAAGCACCGGCTCGCCGAGCGGCTGCTCGCAGACGTGATCGGTCTCGACTGGAGCCTCGTGCACGACGAGGCCTGCCGGTGGGAGCACGTCATGAGCGAGCAGGTCGAGCGCCGGCTGCTGACGCTGCTCGGCAACCCGACCGAGTCGCCGTACGGCACGCCGATCCCCGGGCTCGACGAGCTGGGCCTGCCCGCGGCCGAGCTGTTCCTCGACGGCGTCGTGACGGCGACGGATGCGCGGGGCGAGCACGTGGTGCGCCGGCTCGGCGAGCCGATCCAGGCCGACGTCGAGGGGCTCGGCGAGCTGCAGGCGGCCGGTCTCGTGCCGGGCGCGACCGTGATGGTGAGCGCGGCCGCCGGCCGCATCCGCCTCGACGTCGCGGGCGGCGAGGCGATCGAGCTGCCCGTCGAGCTCGCGCGCCACGTCTACCTCACAGCTTGAGGACTCCTCGCTTCCAGCCTTCGTCCGGGCCGCTCAGAGGCTCGCCGGTCGCCCGTGGACGATTGTGACGATTCGGTAACGCTCGGGTACTCTCGCACGGTCAGCCCTGCACCTCGCGGTGCGGGAACTGCACCGCTTGGGGGAACACGAACGCATGGGACAGCACTCGACGACGGCCATCGCCGTCTCACCGATGGCCGAGCGTGGAGCGCCCGCGTCGGCGATGACGAGCTCGCTCCGCAAGGGCGCGAAGAGCTTCGGCGTCGTCTGCGTCGCTGCGGGCCTCGTGGGAGCGCTCTCGCTCCCCGCCGCCGCATTCGCGCCGCAGTCGGAGTCGTACAGTCAAGCCGAGCTCGCGAGCATCGTCGCGGAGAACTCGCAGAGCGTGTCGGTCTCCGAGGACGCGAGGGTCGAGCTCGTCGCCCGCGACGGCATCTCGGGCACGACCGCTGCCGAGCTCGAGGAGATCCGCACTGCGGCGCGCGAGGCGGAGGAGGCCCGCCAGGCCGAGCTCGCCGAGGCGCGCGCGGAACTCGCCGCCACGGCTGCCGCCGCTGGCACGGCATCGGCGGCGACCACCGCTGCCGCCGCCGGCACGGCATCGACGGCGACGACCGCTGCGGCCGCTCTGCCGGTCAACGCGCCGCCTGCCAACGGCTCGATCGTCGGCATCGCTCAGTCGCAGCTCGGCGTGCCCTACGTCTGGGGCGGCTCGAGCCCCGCGACGGGCTTCGACTGCTCGGGCTTCACGAAGTGGGTCTACGGCCAGGCCGGCCACTACCTGCCCCACTCCTCGAACGCGCAGGCGGGCTACGGCTCGCCGGTGTCGGCGTCGGCCGTCGCGGCCGGCGACCTGCTGGTGTGGAGCGGCCACGTGGCCATCTACGTCGGCGGCAATCAGATCATCCACGCGGCCACGAGCGGCAAGCCTGTGAAGTACTCGAGCTACTCGGCGATGGTCGCCGCGTTCGGGACTCCGCAGGTGCGGCGGTTCTGAGCCGCTCTCACGAGTTGCTCTGCAGAGGGTGACAAAGAGGTAACGGTTTGGTAACGTTGCCCGAAGTGCCGCCCGGCGGCGCATCGTTCTCACGGAAGTTTTGGAGTATCAGCCTGTGACGAGTCCTACCGAGATGTCGACCGACCAGCCCGGCAAGAAGCGCATCGATCGCGCTGCCGTGGTCCGGAACGCGCGACGCGTCGGCGTGATCGCCGTGGCGGCCGCCCTGGCCACCCCGCTCGCACTCCCGGCCTTCGCGTCCAGCAGCGACAGCGAGACCGGTCAGTCCTACTCGGCGTTCGTCGCCCAGGATGCGCAGTCGGTCTCGGGCATCGTGACGGCCGGCGAGAGCGAGCTGAGCGGCTCGCGGCTCGAGGTGTCCGCCACGACTGCGGCAGAGCTGCAGGAGATCCGAGCAGAGCTCGAGGCGGCTGCAGAGGCCGAGCGTCGCGAGCAGGCAGCGGCGGCGGAGGAGCGTGCGACCGCGGAGCGCCAGGAGCGCGCCACGACGAATTCGGGCACCGCGGGCGGTTCGTCGGCGCCGGCACCTGCCGCTGCAGCGCCGGCGGGCGCGACCGGCAGCGCGATCGCCAACGCGGCGCTCGCGCAGGTCGGGGTGTCGCAGGACTGCGTGCAGCTCGTGCGTCGCTCGATCGCTGCCGCCGGTCTCCCGTACTCGGGCATGCAGTCGCTCTTCAACCTCGGTCCGACCATCCCGATGTCGCAGGCTTCGCCCGGCGATGTCATCTACTACTCGAACGGCGGCACCGGTCGCGCGCACATCGCCATCTACATCGGTGGCGGCCGTGCGGTGCACGGCGGCTGGTCCGGCTACAACACGGTGGTCGCGGGCGTCAACATCGGCGGCTCGGCCCCGGTGTTCATCGACATCACCTGATCGTCGACTCGTTGAGCGCCCGTCCCGCTGGGGCGGGCGCTCCGCGTTCTGCCCGGCGCTAGACTCGTCGGGCCTGCCTCTGTAGCTCAATGGAAGAGCATCTCCGTCCTAAGGAGCTGGTTGGGGGTTCGAGTCCCTCCAGGGGCACCGTGTGATGAGTCGTGACATAGGTCTCACCTGAGTCGCGACATAGGTCACGAAGAGAGAGCCCCTGGCCATCGGCCGGGGGCTCTTCTCGTGTTGCGCCAGTAGGCGCGGTCGGGGTCGATGTCGTTGGTGGCGAGGACTTCGCCGGTTTCGAGCGCTTTCGGGGTGGCGCGGTAGGTGAACCGTCCCCGGTTCTCTGCCGCTCCTATGCGGGTGCCAGCACCGGGTGGGATGGCGTTTCGAGGTGAGCGTAGTACGCGGTCTCGAACTCCTCGGGCGGGACGTCGCCGAGGGTCGAGTGCAGGCGTCTGGCGTTGTACCAGTCGACCCATTCGGCGGTGACCCATTCGACGTCCTCGAGCTGCTTGAGCGGCCCGGTCCGGAACGGCGAGTCGTCGCGGATCGCCTCGGTCTTGAACAGCCCGATCGTCGACTCGGCCAGCGCGTTGTCGTAGGCGTCGCCGATCGACCCGATCGAGGCGGCGATGCCCTCGAGCGCGAGCGTCTCGGCGAAGCTCACGGACGTGAATTGGGACCCGGCATCGCTGTGATGGATCAAGCCGTCGCCGGCCGCACGTCCGGTCCGGTCGCGTCGCCACAGGCCCATGCGCAGCGCGGTGGTCACCAACGGCGTCGTCTTCGTGGTCGCGGCCTGCCAGCCGACGATCGCGCGCGAGAAGCAGTCGATCACGAACGACACGTACACGAACCCGGCCCAGGTGCGCACGTAGGTGAAGTCCGCCACCCAGCGCTGGTTGGGGGCCGGCGCGGTGAAGTCGCGCTCGAGCAGATCCGGCGCGCGCTCGGCGTTCCGATCCGGGACGGTCGTGCGCACGCCGCGTCCGCGGACCCGGCCGTTGAGGCCGAGATCCCGCATGAGCCGGTCCACGCGCCGCTGGGACACGTCGTGGCCTTGCCGGCGCAGATGCGCCGTCATCTTCCGCCGCCCGTACATGCCCTCCGGCGTGCCCACGGTCGCCAGGAGCGCGTCGATCACGACCGCGTCGGCGAGGTCTCGGCTGCTGGGCTCGGCGCGCTTCCACGCCCGGTAGGTCCGCGCGGCGACCCGCACGCCCTGCTGACGCAGGACCTGGCAGATCGACTCGACCGCGCGGCCCTTGGCTCGCTGACCGTCGATGAAGCCGACGATCAGCGGCGTCGGGGGTCGAGTTCCCCGGCGAAGAAAACCGCCGCGTCCCGCAGGATCGCGTTCGCCTCGCGCAGCTCACGGTTCTCCCGCTCCAGCCGCCGCACCCGCTCCGACTCGCTCGTCGAGGCACCGTGCCGGTCGCCGGCGTCGACCTGCGCCTGCCGCACCCAGCGGCGCAGCGACTCGGCACCGAAGCCGAGCCGTTTCGAGACCGTCTCGCACGCGGTCGTCAGGTTCGGGTACTCATCGAGATGGTCGAGCACGAGCCGGACCGCTCGCTGCTTCGTCTCCTCCGGGATCTGCTTCGGCATGATGACTATCTTCCTTCCAGACTCGAAAGGAACCGGCATCAAACCGGGGACGGTTCAAGGTGTCGCCGGGTGTTGCGCGGTTGTTGGCGCGGTGGGGTGCCAGTTGAGGATCTCGACGTCGCTGCCGTCGGCCAGTCGCCAGTGGGTGAAGTCGGACTGCCAGGTCTCGTTGGGCTGCGCCGCCTCGAACCGGATCCACGACGACCGGGGGCGCTTGCGCGGCTCGGGGGTGATCAGTCCGGCCTCGTGCAGGATGCGGCGGATCGTGGACGTCGAAGGCGCGAGGTGTCCCTCTCGCTCGAGGTGCCAGCCGATGGTGACCGGGCCGGCGTCGCGGCCCTCGGCGCTCAGCTGCCGCCGCAGCTGCACGATCCGCTCGCGGACCTCGGGCGGCGTCCGTCTCGGGCTGCTGTGAGGCGCGCGGGAGCGTGGCTCGATCGCGTCGATGCCGCCTTCCCGGTACCGGGCCAGGAGTCGATGGAGGTGCCGGCGGGTGATGCCGTACTCGGCCGCCGCAGCGGTCACCGTCAGCTGCTTCGAGACGATCATCAGGACGGCGACGCGAGCGCGAGACATGCCAGCGACTGTGACCGATGTCGCGACTCATCAGGGACCTATCAAGTGAGACCTATGTCACGAACCCCGACACCTCCAGGGGCACCGTTGCGGTGAGTCGCGTGCGAGCTTCGCTCGAGGAGTCGGCGGCCCATGGCGACACTTCCCAGCGGGATAGCGTTCGCTGTCCGATCGGGCTGCCCATGGCGATCGCCCGGTTCCCGGCCAGGAAGCACCTCGCCAGCGTAATGATCGTCGGAGCGCAGCGGGAAGGCGGTTGGGCACCCGCCACCTGATGGAGGCGGCGGAGCAGAACTCCGCGGCAGTTCGGTGCCTCGCCACCAGACTGGCGGTGCCCGCGGTTGCGGCGCCATCCGCGTCCGACAAGCGCGGATCGCTCTGCCCTCCGAGCAGTCCTCGTCAGTCGCTGGTGAGTCCGGAGTACGCGTGCAGACCCTTGAAGAAGAGGTTGACGACCGTGAAGTTGAACACCACGGCCGCGAAGCCGATGATCTGCAGCCAGGCGGAGCGGGAGCCGCGCCAACCGCGAGTCGCTCGCGCGTGGATGTAGCCGGCGTACAGCACCCAGATGATGAAGGTCCACACCTCCTTCGTGTCCCAGCCCCAGTAGCGCCCCCACGCGTGCTCCGCCCAGATCGCGCCTGCCACGAGGGTGAAGGTCCAGAAGATGAACCCGATCACGCCGACGCGGTAGCCCAGGTCCTCGAGCTGCTCAGCGCTCGGCAGCGATCGGAGGAAGCCGTTGGTCCGCCGCTCCTTCACGAGCTGGACGACGCTCAATCCGGCGCCCAGGGCGAAGAACCCTGTCGCGAGCGTGGCGACGAAGACGTGGATGACGAGCCAGTATGTCTGGAGGGCCGGAGGGAGGGGGACCGGCGGCACGTAGAAGTTGACCGTCGCGGTGCCGAGGAACACCACGGCGAGACCGGTGATGAAGACGCCGAGGAACCTGAGGTCTCGCCACAGCCGGGACAAGACGAAGACGCCCACGATGATCGCGACGCCCGTCAGTGCGAACTCGTACATGTTCGCCCACGGGACGCGGCCGGCGGCCAGTCCCCGGAAGACGGCGCCCGCGACATGCACAGTCCAGCCGATCACCGTCAGGACGAAGCCGATCCGAGCGCCGCGGCCAGCCTCGGCCGCAGCGATCGAGGGCGATGTCTGCCCGCCCACCGAGGAGCCGCCGCCGACGCTCACCAGCTCGCGGTCAGCGGCGGACCTGGCTGCCGATCGCTTCGCCACATCGATGGCGAACGCCGCGAAGGCGAGCGTGTAGACCGCCATCGCCGAGTAGACGGCCAGCAGCGCTGCCGCGTCCCATTGATCCATCGTCACGTCGTGATCCTCTCTCCGGGTGGATGCGTCGCTGCGGCCCGGTCACGCAGGCGGACCGCGAGGGCGTCCACCGCGCGCTCGAGCATCGGGTCCTCTCCGCGCGCGAGTCCTGCCAGCTCGAGTCCCGCATCGGTCGCCTTGACCCACATCCGGCGACGTGGGATGAGCAGCGATGCGAGCAGCGAGAGGATGAGCGCGATCGTGATCCAGAGCACCGCGGTCTGCGTGTGGTCGACGTGCAATTCGATGACCCCGTACCGCAGGACGTCCTCGAACGCGATCGTGCCGAGCCCGCCGGGGAGCTCGAGCGATTGGCCGGGCACGAGGATCAGGGATTCCGCTCCCGAGTCGCCACCGGCGATCTGCGTCATCTCGTCCGTCGCGAGCGAGTAGACCGAGCGCGGGATGCCTGCATCGAGTCCCAGGTCTCCCGTGAACGCCTGCAGGGAGAGCACCGGATTCAGCACGTCGGTGTAGCCGGAGGCGAGTGCTCCGCTGCTCAGCTCCACGGCTGTCGGGTAGAAGAACCCGCGCAACCCGAGCTGCTGCCGCAGGCCGTCGGGCAGCTTCATCACGCCGAGGCTCGTCATCAGGTCGTCCTGGGCGAGGAAGGGCGTGTACTCGTCGTAGACGACGTTCCCGTCGGGGTCGCGCACCGAGATGCGGGGCGCGTAGCCGTTCGAGATCAGGTAGAGATCGGCGCCTGCGACGGAGAGCGGCTCGTTGACCTTGATCTGGGCGGGCCGCTCACCGCTCGGCTCGCTGACGGCGACTCGCGCGGTGAAGTCGAGCGGAGCGCCCACCGCGTGACGGTTCTCGGTCTCGTACTCCACCTCGAGGTCGTCGAGACGGACGGCGAACGGCTCCAGCGAGCCGTCGTCGAACCACTGCCCAGCCGAGAAGGTGTCGTAGCTCGAGAGCGTGTTCGCGAAGCCGCGACCCTCGACGAGGAGGCGCTGCCCCTCGTAGCCGAAGCCTGAGCCGACGCCCATGACGAGGATCATCGCGAGCAGCGATGTGTGGAACAGCAGGTTGCCGGTCTCGCGGAGGTAGCCGCGCTCAGCAGAGACGCTCTGCCCGTATCGCGCGGTGCGGTACCCAAGGCGCCGCAGCATGCGCTCCGCGCGATCTAGATCGTCCGCGGTCCCCGGCGCGGTCTGGAAGCCGACGAGCCGCGACAGTCGCGCGGGCGTCTTCGGCGGTGCGGCTCGCATGGCCTTCGAGTGGTGCACGAGCCGGGGGATGACGCATCCCACCAACGACGTGAACAGCAGGATGTAGATGGCCGAGAACCACGGGCTCGTGTAGACGTCGTGCAACGAGAGCGCGTCGTACAGCCAGACGAGCCCCGGATTGTCGGAGCGGACCTGGATGACTCCGTTCGGGTCGCTCGATCGCTGAGGCACGAGGCTGCCCGGGATCGCGGCGAGTGCCAGCAGCAGCAGGAGGACGATCGCGGTCCTCATCGAGGTCAGCTGGCGCCACAGGAATCGCGCCCAGCCCGCGGGCCCTAGACGCGGCCCCCCGGCGGTCGGCGCAGCACGGCCGGGCGCATCCACGTGGTCTCCCGGCCGCAGCGGGCCCGACTCAGATGATCGTGGCATACGAGGCGATCCACCCTTGCATCTCGTTCATGATGAGGTCCCAGACGCCCGTGACCATCAGCAGGCCGATGAGGATCAGCATCGCGCCCCCCGCGATGTTGATCGCTCGCACGTGGCGTCGCATCCACGCGATCGTGGAGCCCATCCACCCGAGTCCGGCCGCGAGCAGCAGGAACGGGATGCCGAGGCCCAGCGCGTACGCGAGTCCCAGCACGGCCCCTTGCCCCGCGCTGCCCGTCGTGACCGTGAGGGCGCTGATCGCGGCGAGCGTCGGGCCGGAGCAGGGGGTCCACCCGAGCGCGAAGATCACGCCGACGAGCGGCGCCGTCCACATGCCGCCCGCCTTCAGCTGCTGCGGCTTCCAGACGCGCTGCAGGAAGCGCATCTGACCGACGAACACCAGCCCCAGCACGATGAGCAGCACGCCGAGCACGCGGACGAGCAGCGAGGACCACACGAGGAGGAACGAGCTCACCGCACCGACGAGCGCGGTGCCGAGCACGAACACCGCGGAGAAGCCGCCGACGAACAGCGCCACGCCCGCGAGGAGCCGACCGCGCCCGCCGTCCTCCCCGACGAGCGATCCCATCAGGCCGAGGTAGCCCGGCACGAGCGGGAGGATGCACGGGCTGGCGAACGACACGATGCCGGCCAGCAGGGCCACCGGCACGGAGAGCAGCAGCTCGCCGCTCAGCACCGCCGCGGCGGGGTCGAGCGCTCGCTGCGCGAGCATCTGGATCATCGCTCGAGCTCCTCCCGCAGCAGCGTCGACAGGATGCTGGTGTCGCTGACCGCGCCCGAGACGCGCGCGGCGACGCGCCCCTCGGCGTCGAGGATGATCGTCGACGGGACCGCGTTGGGGGCCACGACGCCTGCGAACGCGAGCTGACCCTGCGCGGAGACGTCGTCGAGGACCGACGGGTACTCGATCGCGAACTCCTCCTCGAACGCCGTCGCCTGCGCGCCGCCGTCCCGGACGTTGATGCCGATGAAGTCCACCTGGTCGCCGTACTCGGCGTGGAGCTCAGCCAGCACGGGAGCCTCCACGCGGCAGGGCGGACAGGCGGCGTACCAGAAGTTCACGAGCGCGACCCCGTCGAGCTCCGCCGAGTCGAACTCGCCGCCGGTCGCGACCGGCCCGCTGAACGATCCGGGCTTCGTGCGCTCGTCGAGCGGGATCTCCGTGACGATGCCGTCGCCCGCGATGTAGCCCGCGTCGCCCGCTTGCCCCGCGGGCCCTTCCGCGCAGCCGCTGAGCAGCAGCGCGGCGGCTGCGCCGACCGCGACAAGACCCCGACGAATCGAACCCAGCATGCTTCCTCCGATCGGCTCTCAGCAGCGGTCAGGACTGCAACGGACGCCAGGTCTGTCCCTGGTCGCTCGTCCGCTGAAGTCCTGACTCCCCGGCGACCACGACGTCGCCATCGGGCAGTCGCGTGAGCGCGGAAACCTGCTCCGGCGTTGTTCCCATCGCGCGCCACGCCTCGTCAGGGCCGGACTCCCACAGCGCGCCCTGCTGGTCGACGCCCACGATGGCGTCGCCTGAGCCGCCCAGCAGCACGAGCGCCGGGGCATCGGCAACCGGCTCGAAGGTCCCGCCTCCATCCAGGCTGCTCGAGAGCCCGGCGAAGCTCGTCATCAGCAGGCCTCGGTCGGCGGCGAGCAGGTCGTACGTGTCGACGGCAGCGCCCTCGCGCCAGCTGACACCCATGTCTTCGCTGATCAGCAGCTGTCCGGCGTGCGATCCGACGATCGTCTCCGCCTTCGGATCGTAGGTCAGCGCGTGGAAGTCGGCCACACCCTCGAGCGAGACGGCATCCCAGCTCTCGCCGAGGTCGTCGCTGCGGATGAGGCCCACATTGGGGCCGCGGAGGGGTTGAGGTCCGCTCGTGCCGGGGTGGCCCGACGCGAGGAGAGCGTGCTCGGCGACAGCCATCCCCATGAGGTCGATCCTCAGGTCCCCGGCGGGACCGCGGACATCACCGTCGGCGAGGTCGACGGTGAACAGTCCGTTGTGCGTCGCGACCAGCAATGACTGGCCGTCAGGGCTGGTGGCGAGCTCGTGCACGTGATTGTCCTCGGTGAGGGCAACCGAGGGTGGGGGCGCGGCGCAGGAGGCGAGAGCGCCGATCGAGGTCGAGAGGGCGGCGGCCGCGAGCAGGCGGCGACCGATTCGAATATTGGTGGGCATGATGTGTCCTTCGTGGCATCCGGAAGCTGAAGCGCGCATGGCGGCGCGGCGGCAGGCGTCACCGCCCGCACGACTGATCGGGGCGGCGACACCCGCCGCCCCGATCAGCGAAGGGTCAAAGCTCGGAGAGCATCGACTCCATCTCGGCGATCTCGGAGGACTGGTCGGCGATGATCCGCTCGGCCATCTCGACCGCCTCGGCGTCCTGGCCGTCGGTCACCTCGGTGCGCGCCATCTCCACGGCGCCCTCGTGGTGCATGATCATCTGCTCGAGGAAGAGCCGCGACGCCTCGGGCCCCGGGGCTTCCTCCAGCAGTGCCATGTCGGATTCCGACATCATCCCGCTGTCACCGCCGTGATCCATGCCGGCGTGCTCAGACGAATCCACTCCCCATTCGGCGAGCATCGCCTCGAGCGTCTCGATCTCCGGCTGCTGCGCGGCTCGGATCCGCTCTGCCAGCTCGAGGACGCCCTGATCGACATCGTCCTTCGCCAGCACCATCTCTGACATGTTGATCGCCTGCTGGTGGTGCACGATCATGCCGCTCGCGAACACGATGTCGGCCTGGTTGAAGGCCGCCTGCGCCGTCGCGGAGGCGGAAGGGGTCGTCGGCTCGCTGCTCGGAGCCGGGTTGCTGCTGGTCGCGCAGCCGGTGAGCACCAGCGGGATCGCGACGGCGCTCAGTGCGAGCGCGCGGAACTTCATGGTCATGTCTTGCATCTCTTTCAGTGGTGGAGCATGGTCGGTTCGGAGCTCGGATGCACAGGGCAACCGAGTCGCGCGATCATGTCCGACTGATCGAGAGCAGGATGAGGGACGGTCCCGGCACTGCACGAGCTGCAGCAGCAGTCGCTCGCAGAGGCGGCGCGCCAGCCCGGATCGTCCATCGAACGCGGGCCAGCGGAAGTAGCGCCACGACGGCCAGTAGGGCGATGACGCAAGTCACCACCATCAGACCGAGCTCATCGCATGCCACCATGCCGCAATCGAGCCCGACGGGAGCAGGTTGTTCTGCCGCCGCCGTCGTGTGCACGACCGCGGGCGCGCTCGCGTGCGGGGAATGGTGCGATCCACCGCCGAGCACGTGCATGGCCAGGAGGCCCGCGATGACCGCGGCCACGGCGACGGCCATGGCGAGCATCGTGCGGGCTCGGATCGGAGCGGGCATGGTCATGCTGCGCAAGGCATCCATGGCCACCTCCTCCGATCTGCATCGGAGACGCTACCGGGTGAGCCTATGAGGTCCGCCAGCGTGCCGCTGACCAGCCACGACCAATACGGTGTCGTCATGACACGCGCGAGGAACAAGCGGCGGCAGCGTGCAGCTGACGGGCACGCACTCACCGTGGTGGTGTGCAGGGGCGGCGACTGCGGAAGTCGAGCGAAGCATCCCGGCGTGGACCACGTCGGACTCCTGCGCGAGACGAGGGAGTTGGTCGGGCGGTCGGCGCAGGTCGCGCCGAGCAAGTGCTTGGATGCCTGCGAGCACTCGAACGTCGTGGTCGTCGTCCCAGCGGCCGCGGCATCGGAGGGCGAGCCGGTGTGGATCGGGGACGTGAACGACTCGGATGTCAACGCGGCGCTCTGCGAGTACGTCCGATCGGGAGGGCCAGGAATCGCCGACCTCCCGATCGAGCTCGAGCTGCGCCAGTTCCGCGCCACGCGACGAAACCGCGAGGAGCTCGACGTCGAGACGTCGATCACGGACGCCTGACGTGCAACGACCAGCCGGGGCAGCGGTCGCTCAGGGCCGCTCGAGGCTGAGCTCTCGAGTCTGCAGCCACAGGATCGGGTCGAAGGAGACGTAGTCCGCGTTCTTCAGCTCGAGGTGCAGATGGGGACCGGTGGAGCGGCCGGAGTTCCCGACCTGGCCGATGACGGTCGTGACGTCGACGACCTGACCCACTTCGACCTGGATCGAGCCGGGCACCATGTGCGCGTACCAGGACTGCACGAACTGGCCGTCGATGTTGTGATCGATGAAGACGACGTATCCGCCGCCACCGGGGTTGTCGCCCTGCCAGACCTCGGAGACGACGCCGTTCGCGATCGGTCGGATCTCGGTGCCGAGTCCCGGCGCGATGTCGGTGCCTCCGTGGAATCCACCGGCCCGGTTGCCGAACGGGCTCGTGATCCGCAGCTGCGCGAGGCCCGGGAACGGGCTCTGCACGTAATCCGTTTGGAGCATGCTCCAGACGTCGGGCAGCGCCGGGTCGCCACCGTAGGAGGATCCGCGGGGCTCTGCATCGGCCACCGACTGGTACCGCGCGAGCTCGTCGTCGGAGATCGTGGCGGCCGCGACGGGATCGGTGACGATGATGTCGTCGCGCGTGAACACGGTCTCGCCCTCGGCATCGATCGGTGCGAGCTCTTGCGACTCCGGCTCGATCGATGCCACCTGGGGATCGAGCCGGTCGGGCGCCTGCATCGCTTGCGCCGGGAGCGTCGTCACCACGACGAGTGCTCCGATGAACGCGAGCGCGCTCGCAGCGGTGACCTTCCTCGCGATTCCTCGAGCGCTCCCGATGCGCCGCGGGCGTGGGGACGCGTGGGGCGTCTGCCGTACCTCGCGCGCGGTCAGCCGCACGGGGCGTCGGGCCGGCGCCCTCGCCGACGGGGCTTCGTCGGCGCCGAGAGCGGGGTTCGGGGCCGATGCCGCCCGTTGCGCCGGGACGGCTTCCGCCATGGTGACGTGCAGCTCACGCGCGGTCTGCGTTGCTCGCGCTCGCAGCGCCGCACGAGTCGTGTAGAGGGGCGGAGCGCCGTGACGCACGGTGACTCGTGCACTCGCGCGAGCCTCGGCGCCCGTCATGGCGATGGCTTGGGCGGCACGCTCGCGCTCGCGCAGCGCTCGGCGGGTGGTTGCGCCCTCGGCGGGAGCGCACGACTCGACCGACGGTTCTGGGGCGGGGTTGGTCACGCTGGGCGGGTCCTCGATCGGCGTCAGGCAGAGTTCGCGAGCCGCACGAGCTGTCGGCGCATGCGACGCTCCAGGCAGTCGAAGAGCGCGCGAACCGCTCAAATGTAACGGATGGGTAACGATTTCGCCACCTGGGTGGCTTGGGCGCCCGAGTGGGAACGGACCCTGTGAGTTCACGGGGTGACGAGCACCGCCCCGGTGGGTTGGATGGATTGCATCACTCACCACGCTAGAAGGAGAGAACCATGACTCACCACGTAGAAGCGATGCTCGACACCTACCCGAGCGATCTCGGCGGCATCGACAAGCAAGCGCTCGCAGCCTGCATCGAGGCGTGCTTCGAGTGCGCACAGACATGCACGGCATGTGCTGACGCCTGCTTGGCGGAGGACATGGTCGCTGAGCTCACCAAGTGCATCCGGATCAACCTCGACTGCGCTGACGTATGTGAGACGACGGGCCGAGTGCTCTCGCGTCAGACCGGTTCCGACGCAGCCGTCATCCGCGCGCTCCTGGAGGCATGCCGGGCGGCGTGCAAGGCTTGCGCGGATGAGTGCGAGCAGCACGCGCAGATGCACGAGCACTGCCGCGTGTGCGCGGAGGCGTGCCGACGCTGTGAGCGCGCGTGCGCCGATCTCTTGGCCGCGCTCGGCTGAAGCGACCGCCCTCCAGCGTCTCCGCTCGCAGCGATGGTTCTACGAAGGTGACTGCGCTCGCTGGCTTGACGCGAAGGGACGAGTTGCGGAGGCCCCAGCAGTGGGCAGGGCGGCGAAGGAGGCAACGACGCCCCGCTTGCGCGGGCCGACGCACCGATGTCGCGATCGCCTACGCAGGCGGGAGCCTCGCCAACGGTTGCGCGCAACCCGTGCTGATGTGCTCAAGTGCGCCGAAGTCGCCGCGCTGGCGATCAGGATAGAGCTGCACCAGTTCCGTCCTGCTCGGCGCAGCCGCCAAGAGTCAGACGTCGAGCGCACGACGCCCGGCGATGGGTCACTCAGGTCGGCAACATCGGCCCGAACCGGCGAACCATGGTGGTCAGGCCTGCGGATGGACGATGGAGTGGCGGCGCCAGAGAAGCGCGGCGGTGGCGGTAGCGGCCGCGGTGACGATGCCGAGCAAGAGCGCCGTCCAGCCTACGCCGATCGCCGAGCCGAGGAAGCCCGCAAGGGGATAGGTCGCGATGAAGCATGCGTGCGACAGTGCGAACTGAGCGGCGAAGGCTGCGGGACGTTCGGGCGTCGAGGCGTTGCGACGAACCAGTCGGGGCGCGGCTGTGAGGATGCAGGCGTTCCCCGCGCCCATCAACGCCCGCGTTCCGCCGGAGGGCGCTCAGGGACGCCCGCTTGGCGCCGACGATGTCGTTCCCGGCGACTCGCACGGTGCCATGACGCGTCGGCTCCAGGCCCAGGAGCGCTCGCGCGAACGTCGACTTGCCGGAACCGCTCTCTCCTACGAGCCCCAACGTCTCACCGGCCCCGATCGAGAGAGAGACGCCGTCGACCGCTCGCACGACGCGATCGCCTCCGCGCAGGCTGCGCTTCATCTGGTAGGCGACCTCGAGATCTCGGACCTCGACTGACGCGGCTGCGGCGGCCGTGCTCGGTGTGGGCAGCTCGCGCAGCGGCGCGTCCAGGCGCGGCATGCTCCGAAGCAATTCGGACGTGTACTGCTCCTGTGGGTTGGCGAAGATGTCGACGCACGTCCCGTGCTCGACGACGCGCCCGCTCTGCATGACGGTGATCTCATCGGCGATCTGCGCCACCACGCCGAGGTCGTGGCTGATCCAGATGGTCGTCATGGACCGCTCCGCTGTGATGCGTTGCACCAGCTTGAGGATCTGCGCCTGAACCGTCACGTCCAGAGCTGTCGTTGCCTCATCGGCTATCAGCACCTTCGGTTCCGCGGCGAGGACCATCGCGATCATGACGCGCTGGCGCATGCCGCCAGAGAATTGGTGCGGATACTCCTTCACGCGCCGCTCCGCCTCTGGGATGCCCACCTCCGCCAACAGTTCAGCGGCCCGCTTCCAGGTCGCCCGCGCCGCCGTGCCACGATGCGCGGTCATGGATTCCAGGATCTGCGCTCCGACGGTCTTGACCGGATTCAAGGACGAGAGCGGATCCTGGAAGATCACGCCGATCTCGGCGCCGCGCACCGCTCGCAGCTCGGCATCGGTGCCGTTCACCAGCTCCGCTCCCTGATACCGGATCGAGCCGGTGACGCGCGCTTCAGTCGGCAGCAGTCCGAGCACGCTCATCATCGTGACGCTCTTGCCGGATCCAGACTCCCCGACGATCGCATGCGTCGTGCCGGCACGGACGTTGATGCTGATGTCGCGCACAGCGTGGATCTCTTCGCCGCCGGTGTGGAAGGAAACACTCAAACCAGTGATCTCCAACGCCACGGGGCGGTGAGCCAGCGCTGTCGTCGAGTACGCATCTGCTTCCGGGTTCAGCATCGCAGTCCTTTGCATCTCGAAGATCGGGCTCGTGTCGAGCCGGCTCGTCCAGCGAACATTCGGTTCGTCATCGAGCCGCTTGCTTGATACCACCCGGGGGTATGCCACGACGGTACACGGGAACACGAAGAATGCGAAGCATCTGATCGAATCGCGCGTTGCGAGCTCCCGACGACGAGTCGCGGCGGGCTGCTGCTGGGCTTCGGAATCGAAGCCAGACGGCGGGTATTCAAGCCGTGCGACAGCCCAGACGCCCACAGGAATGAAGCGCAGCCTCAGTGTTCGTCGTAGATCGCTGCGCGATCGTGGTGAGCCGACCAGGAGCGGCTTCGAAATGAGCGCGAAGCGCAAGAGGCGCGCGAGAGCGAGCTGCCCTCGCAGATGCGCTTGGGGCACGCTGGTGAAGCCCCCGCGCGACCAGGGCGACGCTGTCAGTCGAGTGCTACTCGAGGTTCACCTCGCCTATCTGCAGCCAGAGCACCATGCTGGAGCCCGGTCCGAACAGCTGCGGCGACATCGACCGGCGAGCCTGCACCGCGAACACTCGGCGCTGGCGGGTCGCTCGTTCCGTGGGATGGTGGAGGCATGCCCACGGCATGAGCTCCGATGGCCCAGGAACCGCCGGTTCCAGCCTATGAGCCGGAGACCGGGAGTCTTCGGCGTCGGTGCGAAGACGAGAAGGGAGTGCCGATCATGGCGACGATGAAGCACGACGATGAGCACCAGCATGAGCGAGGAGGTCACGTCGAGGACAAGCATCAGTCCAGCACCGGTGCGAAGGCATACCTCCGCTTCGCCGCCATGATCCTTACCGGCATGGTCATCATGTACGGGGCGATGTACGCCGGCTCCTGGGAGTGGGGCGACGTCCGCTGGAGCGAGAGCCGCCTGTTCATGGCATTGACCATGGGCGGCGCGATGGCGCTCGTCATGCTCGCGTGGATGCTGCGGATGTACAAGAACCCGAAGGGCAACATCGCGGTGATCGCGGTCAGCGTGCTGCTGCTCGGGGGTGGCATCGTCCTCGACCGCACGCAGGCCACGGTCGATGACACTGATTTCATGAGCGCGATGATCCCGCACCACTCCCTTGCCATCACGCGCTCCGAGCGCGCCGGCATCGAAGACGTGCGGGTGTGCGAGCTGGCGGTCGAGATCAGCGAGGCGCAGCGGCGGGAGATCTTCGAGATGGACTGGCTCATCGGAGACATCGAGACCAATGGCGTGGCGAGCACGCAGGAAGAGGCCGAGGCTCGTCCCGTGCCGGCATATGAGGAGCCGGCAGAGCGCCAGTGCGCGAGCTGACTGCAGCATCGACCGCGTGGTTGGCGCAAGGCTCTGCTCCTGCACCATGCAGGCATTGATGCCGAGTAGGGCGCCGGCGCCCCCGCCCCTTTCAGCAACCGCTTCGAGAAGGATGGGTCTGTGCAGCATCATCGATCACCGAGCCGCCGGCGCGTCGGTGCGGCCGCTGCGCTCTCCGCCGCGATCGTGCTGGCCGCCACTGCGTGCGCCGCCACGGGCGCGACCGCGGCGTCCCTCACGACGGACAACCACATCCATAAGCTCATCCCGAGCGAGGACGGGTTGTCATTGCTCGTCGGCACCCACAACGGACTGTTCACCGTCGACCTCGGTTCCGGTGATGTGGTCGGCCCGATGGGCGAGCACGTCATCGACCTCATGGGCCTGACCCGCGCCAATGGTGAACTGCTCGCCTCCGGCCATCCCGGAGCCTCCGGGCCACAGCATCTGCAGGGGCCGAACCTCGGCTTGATCAGGAGCTCCGACGAGGGCGAGCGCTGGGAGGCCGTGGCGCTCGAGGGCGTGGCTGACTTCCACGCGCTCACGTACGACCGGTTCGCGGGTGCGGTCGTCGGTGCGCACGCGGGTCAGATCCTGATCAGCGACGATATGGGCGTGTCCTGGCGCGAGGGCGCCGCCGAGGAACCCTACGACCTGCTGGCCACCAGCGACGGACTGCTGATGACGAGCATCGCCGGTCTCGGCGTCAGCACCGACATGGGTCAGAGCTTCCAGCCGGTCGAGGGCGCCCCGCCCCTGGTGCTGCTCGCCGACTCCGAGGACACGGTCATCGGTGTCGACCTCGCCGGCACGCTGTGGCGATCCGGCCCTGCGCAGCGGTGGACGGCCGAGGGCACGACTCCAGAGCAGATCCACGCCCTCACGCTCCTGCCCGACGGCGAGGTGATCGTGGCGACCGAGTCCGGACTGCAGCGCACCGGTGACCTCGGCCAGACCTGGCAGTCACTCATCCCGTGAGCGCAGGCCGCGGTGCGGTCGGTGCCTACCGGCCGCCCGCGAGCTGGGTCTTGATGGCGAGGATCTCGGGTGCGGTCGAGAGCCCGACCGCGCCCGTCAGATTGCCCTGCCTGTCACGGAAGGTCGTGATGAGGCTGCCGTCAGGGGACGATGCCGTATCGATGACCGGATCCGGAGCCGCGGCGCCGACACCCATGATCGACAGCCCGTGCACCTGCAAGCTGAAGCCGGATGCCGGGCGATACGGGCCGGGGTCCTCACCTTCACCGAGATCGTGCATGATCGTCCGCGCGGCATGCGCGCCCTGCGCAACTGCGTCGTCCCAGTGGTCGATGCGGCGCAATGTGCCGTCCGGCATCGTGTGCGCCGAGGCCGCGCCGGCCGCGTACGCCCGGGGGATCGTGATCGACCGCAGGCGGTCGTCGACCCTGATGCCCTCGGCGTCGCTGGACGCCCATGACGTATCGGGCACTGTCCCCTGGGCCACGATCACCAGTTCAGAGCGCAGCTCGCTGCCATCGTCGAGCCGCACGCGGGTTCGCGACCCCGACGGCTGCAGGACGATCACGGCACGGCCGAAGTGCGTGGTGACGTGCTCGGCGTGCAGGTCGCTGAGCCGCGTCGCGATCGGGCGCCCGAGCACGCGCGCGAGTGGCACGTCGGATCGCGCCACCAGATGCAGGTCGGCTCCTGCCGTGGCGAAGTAGCTCGCGACCTCCGACCCCACCAGCCCGGCGCCGAGCACCGTCACGGTGCGCCCGGTTGGATCGCCGCCGACGTGGTCGCGGATCCGCATGGCGTCGTCCGGGCTCTGCAGTTGGAAGACGCCTGTCCGTTCGCGGTCGAGGAGCGGTCGTGGCGTGCTTCCCATCGCGAGCAGCAGGGCGCGGTAGGTCGGCGTCCGGCCGTCCTGCAGGCGGACGGCGCACCGACCTGCGTCAACTGCGGTTGCGCGCCCGTGCTCGAGCTCGACACCGAGCGGTGACAGATCCTTGAGCGCAGCCTGTCCCACGGTGAGCAGGCCGGGCAAGATCCCCTTGTCGACCAGGGTGCGGTTGTATGGCGGATGCGGCTCGCCATGGACGACGTGCACAGAGCCGGCGAAGCCGAGGTCGCGCAACATCACCGCTGCCGAGTGACCGGCGGCCCCGGCTCCAACGATCAGCACGTCAGGCTCGAGCATCGACATCATGGTCACCCCTTGACCGCATTTCCGACCGGGTATATGGTCAAGACGAATCAATACCCCCTAGGGGTATCTTGTCAAGCGAGAGGGAAGACACCGTGAGCAGCTCCGAGTTCAAGGTCACCGGCATGACCTGCGGCCACTGCGAGGTCGCGATCCGTGGGGAAGTCGAGCAGGTCGCGGGGGTCGAGAACGTCCAGGTAAGTGCGCAGACCGGCCGGCTGGTGGTCACCGGCTCGCAGTCCATCGACGACGCAGCGATCCTCGCCGCGGTCGACGAGGCCGGCTATGAGGCAGCCCCGCTGCGATGAATGCACCGGCCCGGTTGGGCATGTACGGAGCTGGCCTCGTGCTCGCCTTCGGTGCGACGTTCACCATCGCCGGCGCATTGGCTCCCGATGACGCTGTCGAGAGCTGGTCACACGGCAGCCGGGCCGGTCACGGTGATCCAGCCGCCGGTGTGGCGACACCGTCGCGAGCCCCGCAGCAAGCGCAGGAGGAGGGCGTGACCGGCACGACCATTGCCCGATCGGGCTTCACGATCGGGCCGATCGAAGCGCCTGCGGCGACGGGCGAGACGGGCTCGCTCTCGTTCCAGATCCTCGACCGCGTCGGCGAACCGCTGACCGAGTTCGAGACCGCTCACGGGAAGGACCTGCATCTGATCACGGTCCGCGCCGACGGCAGCGAGTACCGTCACGTGCATCCGGAGCTCGATCGGACGACGGGGACCTGGTCGTTGCCGTGGGGCTGGGACAGCGCTGGCAGCTATCGGGTGTACGCGGACTTCGTCACCGCTGACAGCACAGCCGTCACGCTCTCCCGCATGGTCGACGTCGCAGGCACCCTCGAGCCGCAGCCTGCGGCCGCCGTCAGCAAGCGCGACACCGTCGACGGCTTCGACGTGACGATCACCGGCGAGCTCGCGGCGGGCGGTGCGAGCGACCTGAGCGTCGAAGTGACCCGAGACGGTGATCCCGTCACCGACCTCGAACCGTATCTCGGAGCGTTTGGCCATCTGGTGGCGCTCCGCCAGGGCGACCTCGCCTATCTGCACGTGCATGCCCACGGCGACGAGCCGCAGCCCGGGGATGTCGCGGGCCCGGAGGTGGCGTTCACCGCAGAGACGCCGACCGTCGGCCGGTATCTGCTGTATCTCGATTTCCAGGTCGATGGACAGGTGCACACTGCGCAGTTCGTGCTCGACGCGATCGCTTCGACGGACACCGCGGTCGCCACGGAGGAACCCGTTGGCACTGATGGTCCGGAAGACACCGACGGCGACGCTGAGCACGACGAGCACTGACTAGGAATCCGTTCCGGATGCGCGCTGCGCCCGGTGCACCGACGAGGAGACGTTCATGACCGACTTGCAGCCGACGGCCGCGGATTCCAGCGTGGAGCTGGAGATCGGCGGGATGACATGCGCGTCCTGCGCGATGCGGATCGAGAAGAAGCTGAACAAGCTCGAGGGTGTCACCGCGACCGTGAACTACGCGACGGAGAAGGCGAAGGTCTCGGCGCCCGCCGACTTCGACCCTGCGGTGCTGATCGCAGAGGTGGAGAAGACCGGCTACACCGCAGCGCTTCCCACCCCTGAGCAGCCCGCCGCGTCAGACGACGACGGCGAGACGCCGGATGCGGAGCTGATGAGCCTGCGGCACCGGCTGATCGGGTCGGTTGTGCTCACCGTCCCGGTGATCGCGATGGCGATGCTGCCGGTGCTGCAGTTCACTTACTGGCAGTGGCTGTCGCTCGCGCTGGCGGCGCCGGTCATCGTGTGGGGAGCATGGCCGTTCCACAAGGCGGCGTGGACGAACCTGCGGCACGGAGCCGCGACGATGGACACGCTCATCTCGATGGGGACGAGCGCCGCACTGCTGTGGTCGGTCTACGCCTTGTTCTTCGGCACCGCGGGCATACCCGGCATGACGCACCCGTTCGAGCTCACCGTCGCACCCAGTGATGGTGCCGCGAATATCTACCTCGAGGTCGGCGCGGGGGTGACGATGTTCATCCTGGCTGGCCGCTACTTCGAGAAGCGCTCGAAGCGGCAGGCCGGCGCCGCGCTGCGCGCGCTGCTCGACCTGGGCGCGAAGGACGTCGCAGTGCTCCGCGATGGCGTGGAGATCCGGATCCCGACCAGGGATCTCGTGGTCGGCGACGAGTTCGTCGTCCGGCCGGGCGAGAAGATCGCCACCGATGGCACCATCATCTCCGGCACGTCGGCCGTCGATGCCTCCATGCTGACCGGCGAATCCGTGCCTGTCGAGGTCGGGGAGGGCGACACCGTCACGGGAGCCACCGTCAACGCCGGCGGCCGACTCGTCGTGCGCGCGACGCGCGTCGGCTCCGACACGCAGCTGGCCCAGATGGCGAAGCTCGTGGAGGACGCGCAGTCCGGGAAGGCCGAGGTGCAGCGCCTGGCCGACAAGATCTCCGGCATCTTCGTGCCGATCGTGATCGTCATCGCCGTGGGCACACTGGGCGCCTGGCTCGGGGCGGGGTTCCCCGCGGCGGCCGCCTTCACCGCCGCCGTCGCCGTGCTCATCATCGCCTGCCCATGTGCCCTCGGGCTCGCGACCCCGACCGCGCTGCTGGTCGGGACCGGCCGCGGCGCGCAGATGGGGATCCTCATCAAGGGACCCGAAGTGCTCGAGTCCACGCGCCGCATCGACACCATCGTGCTCGACAAGACCGGCACCGTGACCGCGGGCAAGATGACGCTCACCGATGTGCACACCGCCGTCGGCACCGACCGGAGCGAGCTGCTGCGTCTCGCCGGCGCGCTGGAGGACGCCTCCGAGCACCCGATCGCGCAGGCCATCGCGAAGGCCGCCACGCAGGAGCTCGGCGCACTGTCCACCCCGGAAGGCTTCACGAACATCGAGGGCAAGGGCGTGCAGGGCGTCGTCGATGGACATGCGGTGATCGTCGGACGCCCCTCGCTGCTAGCCGACTGGTCCATGCATCTGCCTGCCGATCTCGCTGAGGCGAAGGACGCCGCCGAGCAGCAGGGGAAGACCGCGATCGCCGCCGGCTGGGACGGTCAGGCGCGCGGCGTGCTGGTCGTCGCAGACACCGTCAGGCCGACGAGCGCGGCCGCCGTGGCGCAGTTCAAGCGCCTCGAGCTCACGCCGGTGCTGCTCACCGGCGACAACCAGGCGGTCGCCGAGCGGATCGCGGCCGAGGTCGGCATCACCTCGGTGATCGCGGAGGTGCTGCCGCAGGACAAGGTCGACGTCATCACGCAGCTGCAGCGAGAGGGCAAGTCCGTCGCGATGGTCGGCGATGGCGTCAATGACGCCGCTGCCCTCGCCCAGGCCGACCTCGGTCTCGCGATGGGCACCGGTACCGATGCCGCGATCGAAGCATCCGACCTCACGCTCGTCCGCGCCGACCTGCGCAGCGCCGCCGACGCCATCCGGCTCTCCCGGAAGACGCTCGCCACCATCAAGGGCAACCTGTTCTGGGCCTTCGCCTACAACGTCGCGGCGATCCCGCTCGCGGCGCTCGGCCTGCTCAACCCCATGCTCGCCGGCGCGGCGATGGCGTTCTCCAGCGTCTTCGTCGTCGGCAACAGCCTCCGCCTCCGCCGCTTCAAGAGCGAGGCGGTGGACCCCACACCGACAGCCACGACCGAGCCGGAGCCTGCAGCTCGGTCGGCAGCCGTCACCACCCATCACTGAGAGGAACTCCATGTGCGACACCGGTCACGACCACAGCCACGGCAGCCATGACCACGCCGGCGACCACGAGGCTCACAGCCACGGCAACCATGACCACGCCGGCGACCACGCGGCTCACAGCCACAGCCACAGCGCCGATGCGCACGGGCAAGGTGCCGCGGCCGGTGACATCGCCGAGTGCCCGGTCATGCCCGGCAGCACGATCCTGAAGGGCGACGCCGAGGCCGCCGGCCTCGTCCGCGACCACGACGGCGAGCGCTACTACCTGTGCTGCGCCGCTTGCGGACCGCTCTTCGACGCCGATCCCGCGAAGTACGCTTCCGTAGCCTGAGCCGCGTCGTGCCGGACCTGTTGCGAGAGAGGTCCGGCACGGCTTCCTCGAACTCGAGAGGATGAGACCATGACCCACCCGCACGCGCATCAAGGCCACCCGACGGATCCCTCGGAGGGCACCGCGCACCCCAAGCATCAGTCCCATGGTGCGCACGATCGGATGGGTGGGCACGCGTCGGCAGCGACCGACGGTGCTGTGGTCCGCGAGGCTCACGGCGACGAGTCGCACGCCGGCCACGGTGGCCACGAGCGGCACAGCGGGCACGAGCAGCACCGCGGCCACGGTGATCATGGCGATCACGGTGATCACGTCGGGCAGTTCCGCCGGCTGTTCTGGATCATGCTCGCCCTGGCGATCCCGACCGTGGCGCTCTCTGGGATGTTCGCCATCGTGCTCGGCTACGAGCTGCCGGACGTCTCCTGGCTCGCGTGGGTCTCCCCGGTGCTCGGCACGGTGATGTACGTGTGGGGCGGCAAGCCGTTCCTCGTCGGTGCGCTGAGCGAGATCCGCGCGCGCAAGCCGGGGATGATGCTGCTGATCGGGCTCGCGATCACGGTGGCGTTCGTCGCTTCCTGGGGCGCGAGCCTCGGCGTGCTGCACCACGAGCTCGACTTCTGGTGGGAGCTCGCGCTGCTGATCGTCATCATGCTGCTGGGGCACTGGATCGAGATGCGCTCCCTAGCGCAGACCACTTCCGCTCTCGACTCGCTCGCCGCCCTGCTGCCGGACGAGGCGCACCGCGTCGACGGCGACAGCGTCGTCGTGGTGTCCCCCTCCGAGCTCGTCGTCGGCGACGTCGTCGTGGTCCGCCCGGGCGGCAGCGTGCCGGCCGACGGCAAGATCGTCGATGGCCGAGCCGCCATGGACGAGTCGATGGTCACCGGAGAGTCCCGCACCGTCACTCGCGCGGTCGGCGATCCGGTCACCGCGGGTACGGTCGCCACGGATTCAGGCATCCGCGTCGAGGTGACCGCGACCGGCGACGACACCGCGCTCGCAGGCATCCAGCGCCTCGTCACGGAGGCGCAGAACTCCACCTCCCGCGCGCAGCGCCTCGCGGACACCGCTGCGGGTTGGCTGTTCTGGTTCGCGATCGCAGCGGCAGCGATCACGGCGTTCGTCTGGTCGGTCGTGGGGCTCCCGGATGCGGCCGTGATCCGCACCATCACCGTGCTCGTCATCGCCTGCCCCCACGCGCTCGGCCTCGCCATCCCGCTGGTGGTCTCGATCGCGACGGAGCGAGCGGCGCGAGGCGGCGTGCTCGTGAAGGACCGCCTCTCGCTCGAGAGCATGCGGATGGTCGACACCGTGCTGTTCGACAAGACCGGCACCCTCACGAAGGGCGAGCCGACGGTCACCGAGGTCGCCGTCGTCGATGGACAGGACGCGGATCGCGTGCTCGCGCTCGCGGCGGCCGCGGAGTCCGACAGCGAGCACCCGCTGGCCAAGGCCATCGTCGGAGCCGCCGCCACGAAAGAGCTCGCGGTGCCGCGCAGCAGCGACTTCTCCTCCTCCGCGGCAGTGGGCGTCACCGCGAGGGTCGACGGGACGACCGTCCGCGTCGGCGGTCCCTACATGCTCGCCGAGGAATCCGCGAGCGAGCTCGGCATCGCCGACGAGTGGCGCACCCAGGGGGCGATCATCCTGCACGTCGTCCAGGACGGCGCGGTCATCGGTGCGCTGCGGCTCGCGGATGAGATCCGCTCGGAATCCCGACAGGCCATCGACGCGCTGCACGCGCTCGGCGCCCAGGTGGTCATGATCACGGGCGACGCCGAGGCGGTCGCGCAATCGGTGGCGCAAGAGCTCGGCATCGACCGGGTCTTCGCGGGTGTGCGCCCGGAGGACAAGGCGGCGAAGGTGCAGGAGCTGCAGCACGAGGGGCGGAAGGTGGCGATGGTCGGTGACGGTGTGAACGACGCTCCGGCACTCGCGCAGGCCGACGTCGGACTCGCGATCGGCGCCGGCACCGATGTCGCGATCGCGTCAGCCGGTGTGATCCTGGCCAGCGATGATCCGCGCTCCGTGCTCTCCGTGATCGAGCTGTCGCGCGCCGCGTACCGGAAGATGAAGCAGAACCTCTGGTGGGCGGCGGGCTACAACCTCATCTCCGTTCCGCTCGCGGCGGGCGTGCTCGCCCCCATCGGATTCGTGCTGCCCATGTCAGTGGGCGCCATCCTGATGTCGCTCTCCACGATCATCGTCGCGCTCAACGCGCAGCTCCTGCGCCGCCTGGACCTGCGGCCCGAGTCCACTGCGCGCGCAGTGCTCCAGCGATGAGCACGACAGAGCGAGAGGCGAACATGAAGGAACCCGGTCAGGGCCTCTCGCAGTGCGACGAGGGAGAGCACGGCTACATCACCGACAAGGATCGATACCTCGCTCGGCTCAGGCGGATCGAGGGGCAGGCTCGAGGCATCCACCGGATGGTCGACGAGGAGCGGTACTGCATCGACATCCTCACGCAGATCTCCGCCCTGACGGGCGCCCTGGAGAACGTCGCCGTGGGGCTGCTCGAGGATCATCTCCGGCACTGCATCGCCGATGCCGCTCGCTCGGGTGGCGACGTGGCCGACGAGAAGATCAGAGAGGCATCGCAGGCCATCCAGCGGCTCGTCCGCTGACCATTGCCCGGCAGGTCGTGTGCAAGGCCCGCAATCGCGGCGACCAGACCATGGGACCACCGGGCGCGGTGCGGTCGCGACTCGGGTGCCCACCGCATCCGCTTCCATCGACCCGAGAGCGGGCGGATGCGCATGTCGGCGACCGAATGTCCGCCCGCGAAGGCGCGGCCGTCGACGGCCGCGCGCCGCATCAAGCCGAGCGGCGCGTGTCGCGAGCGTCTCGCCGGGTGTGCAGCATCGCCTCGACCTCGGCGCAGAGCTGCTGGTGGAGCTCGGCGATCGGGCCGGATCGCGGTCGAGGTCCCAGGTGCTGGGGCTCCTCGAGCAGGCTGCGCAGTCGCACGCCCTCGTCTCCAGCGCCGCCCTCCATGCCCTGCGCGATCGTCATGGAGCCCAGCGAGCGCGGCCCGCTCGCGGTGCGGTGCGCGCGGTCCTTGAGGTACAACGATGTTGCCCTTGAGCGCGCAGCGAGACGGGGCGTGACGCGCGGGCCTGCGGCGTGCAGAATGCCGGCATGTCCTTCCAGGCGTACCTCGACGCGATCGAGGACAAGACCGGCCTCACGCCCCGCGAGCTCGTCGAGCTCGCGAAGGAGCGCGGCTTCGACGCCCCCGACGTCAAGGCGGGCCAGATCCTCGAGTGGCTGCAGGCCGATTACGGCCTCGGCCGCGGGCACGGGATGGCGCTCGTGCACGTCATCAAGAAGGGCCCGCAGATCGACGCGAAGCACGTCGGCTCCACCGGCTCGCACCGCGACGAGAGCGACGTGCTCTGGCTCGACGGCAAGGCGACGAAGCCCGCGTGAGCCGGGCGCCCGCGCTCGGCGCGGGTACCATCGAGGGCGGTGCGAGCGCGCCGGGGCCATCCGCCCGAGCGCCCCACCGCATCCGCCCCCATCGACCCGAGAGCGAGCGCATGAGCATCTCCGCGACCGAGCCCACGCCCGCGAAGGCCACCGACGGGGTCGCGTGGGACGCGCAGGTGCTCGAGGGGCAGCCGCGCGCGCACTACATGCAGTCGGATGCGTGGGCGCGCACCCGTGAGGAGAGCCCCTGGAGGGCGCTGCGCGACGTCGTGACGGTGCCGACGACGGGCGGCGGCACGCGCGAGCTGCCGATCCAGCTGTTCGAGCGCTCCGCGCCGCTCGCCGGTCGCATCCTCTTCCTCCCGCGCGTGAGCGGCATCGACGCCGCCGCGGTCGACGCGATCACGGCGCGCGCGAAGGCCTACCCGAAGCGCTGGTTCGGCCTCAAGATGGAGACCTTCCAGACCGAGGATCCCGAGCTCATCGCCGCCTTCGAGCGCAACGGCTGGGTGCGCGCCGCCTCGAGCCAGTACCAGCACGCGGTCGCGGTCGACCTGTCGGGCTCGCTCGACGAGGTCGCCGCGCGCTTCAAGAAGCGCGCCCGCAACAGCTACCGCGCGGCCGAGAACAAGTTCGGCGTCACCGTGCGCAAGACCGAGATGACCGCCGAGAACGAGGCGGAGATGCACCGCCTCATCGGCGAGACGAAGGAGCGCTCGGGCGGCTACTTCCGCCACCCCGAGTACTTCCAGCGCATCTGGGACGTCTACAAGACCGTCGGGCAGGGCCACTTCTACGTCGCCGAGTACGAGGGCGAGGTGCAGTCGATGGCGTTCGTCATCCGCTTCGGCGACACCGCCTGGTACAAGGACGCGGGCTCGATCCGCGAGAACGCGAAGATCTTCGCGCCCTACCTCATGCAGTGGAAGATCATGCAGGACCTCCACGCGCAGGGCGTGACGCTCTACGAGCTCGCGAACATCCCCGACCCGGCGGAGTGGGAGACGAGCGACATCCGCGGGCTCTACACGTTCAAGACCGCGTGGGCGCCCGAGCCCGTCAAGTACATGCCCACCTTCGAGCTGCCGCTGAACGGCCGCTACAAGCTCTGGCACAAGGCGGGCCGCTGGCTGCGCGCCGTCTACACGCGCCGGACGGGCGACGCGTGGTTCTGAGCGTCGCTCGATAACGTTTCGGTCACGCCGCGCGCGGCGGGGTGACGCGCGTGTGAGGATGCAGGCGTGCCGCCGACGACGACGCCCGGCGCCCTGCGCCGGGTGCTGCGCTCCCGCCTCACTACCGCATCCACCGCGCTCCTCGCGCTGAGCCTGCTCGCGAGCGCGGGCACCGGCGCGGGTGCCTCGGCACAGCTGCAGCACACGCTCGACGCCAATTGGCGCGGCCTCTACGACCTGCTCGTCACCGCGCCCGGCACCGAGGCGGAGCTCGACGGGCTCATCGCCCCGACCGCGCTCGCCTCGCTCGGCTCGCGCATGACGCTCCGCAATCTGGATGCGGTGCGCGCCGTCGACGGGGTCGCGGTCGCGGCGCCCTTGGGCACGATGGTCGTCGCGGGCGGCGGCTCCACCTCGCGGCTGCAGTTCGCGGTGCCGCTCGACGCGTCGAAGGTCGAACCCGACCCGCAGAGCTACAGGGTGACGCTCACGTACACGTCTCACGACGGGATCGGCGAGCGCATCGTCAACCGCGAGGTGCTCGGCGTCGTCGTCGACGACGCCGATCTGCCGCTCGAGCGCGAGCTCACCGCGGCCGAGCTCGCCGAGCGCGGCCAGACGAGCTGCAACATCAACGGCATCGACTTCGCGCTCGACCATCCGGCGTCGGCGGTCTGCCGCACCGAGCAGCGGCAGCCCATCGGCGTGTCGATGTCGAACGGCTCGGGGATGTCGGGCGCCGAGATCGTCGACGGCTTCGCCGTCGGCTACATCGACGGGCAGCCGGCGACGCCCCCGACCGCGCTGCTGATCGACCCGGTCGCCGAGCAGGCGCTCCTCGGCGAGAGCGGCGCGTTCCTCGCCCCGCTCGTCGCCCTCGCGGGCACCGAGCAGACGGACGAGTCGCTGCTCGCCCTCGCCGAGACCGCACCCACCCGGCGGCTCGAGCACTTGCGCGCCGTGCACGAGCAGTGGGAGCGGGCGCTCGCCGAGCACGAAGCAGAGAACGAGCTCGTGCGGCGGGCGCTCGAGGAGGCAGGGGCGGGCGCGACGATGGGCGAGGTCGAGCCGCAGCCGGTCGTGCCGGTGCTCGTCTCGCCGCAGCGCCCTGGCTCGCTCACGCTCACGGTGACGGTCGAGGGTGGCTTCCCCGCACCGACGACCGAGTTCGGCTGGACGACCGTCACGCCCGAGGTCTTCGGCGATGCGCCCGGCACGCTCGTGCACGAGGCGAGCGCCGACGTGTCGCTGCTGCTCGATCCCGTGAGCGACGGCAGCGGCATCGTGCTGCCCCTGCTCGGCGACGGCCCCGTGCCGGACTTCACCTCGATCGGCTACCCGCCGAGCCCGCAGCTCCATCCCATGGGCGTGGCGATCCCTGAGTCGCTGCCGTTCACGGAGCGCGGGGACGGGATCGCGCTGACGGCGGAGGAATACCTCCGGGTGCGGCAGGACTGGCACGACCACGATCCCACCCGCGACCCGTTCCGTCCTGCCGACAACGGCACCGTGCCGGGCGCCGAGGCCATGTACCGGCTGCTCGACGATCAGGTCACCGGCGGCATGACCGCGATGCTGCCGACGCTCGTCCCGATCGACGACTTCGACGCATCCGCCATCGCCGTCGACGACTCGTCGCTCGGCTACGCGCCGCTCGGCTCGTTCGACACCGTCGACACGACGCTCGTCGCGGACGGCGATGGCGCTGCCCTCGAGCCGGTCGAGCTCGCGCCGTCGGTCACCGGCTTCGGGTTCGCGAGCGCCGTGCCCACGATCGTCGCCGATGTCGCGAACGCGCCGCGGCTGCGCGTCACCGATCCGATCTCGTCGATCCGCGTGAAGGTCGAGGGCGTCGACGGGGGCTACAGCCCAGAGAACGTCGCGCGCGTCACCGCCGTCGCGCAGTCGCTCGTCGACGCCGGCTTCACGGTGACCATGGCGGCCGGCTCATCCAGGCAGGACGTGGGCGTCTTCCTCGACGGCTACGCCTTCGGCGTGACGGATGCGTCGGCGACGCAAACCGTCGGACCGCTCGGCACGGTGCGGCAGCAGTGGCCCTCGCTCGGCGCCGCCCAGCGGGTCGAGGGCGCCGTCGCCGGCGCGACGACCGGTGTGCTCGCGCTCGCGGTGGGCGCGGCGACGCTGCTGTTCGGGGTCGTGCAGTTCGCCGGCATCGCGCCCCGGCGTCGGGACGCTGCGCTCCTGTCGCGCCTCGGCTGGCGCCGCTCGCGGGTGCTGCGGCGCTTCGCCGCCGAGGACGCCCTCGTGCTCGGCGTGCTCGCAGTCGCCGCGTCGGGCGCGATCGCCCTCATGGCGACGCAGACGGTCGGCCGCGTGCACGAGTCGACGCCGATGATCGTCGGGGCCGCGGTGCTCACGGCCCTCGTGCTCGCGGCCGCGGCGCTGACCGCCTCCGTGCCGCGGTCGCGAGTGGTGTCGGCGGCGCCACGGGCGCTCCGAGGTGGGCGCCACGCAGCCGCACCGCGGGCGCGTCTGCTCGCGCGATCCACGGTCGGCTTCGGCATCGGCCAGGCGAGCCTGCACCCCGGGCACGCGATCACCGTGGCTCTCGCGATCGCGCTCATCGGCCTCGCGACGGCCGGCGCCTGGCTCGTCGTCGAGCAGGGCATCGCCGCTGCCGGGGCGACCCTGCTCGCGAACGCCGCCACGCTGCAGTCGATCGGCGTGCAGGCGCTCCTGGCCGCGATCGGCGTCGTCTCCGGCGTCGTGCTCGTGGTGCTCGCCCGCCGCCTCGACGCGCGCGTGCGCGCCGGGCAGTGGCGGGCGCTCGGCGCGATGGGCTGGAGCAGCCGCCGCATCTGGGCGGCGCGAGCGGTCGAGCTCGTCACCGTCGCGGTGCCGGCGATCGCGATCGCGGCCGCGCTCGGCTGGTTCGGCGCCGCGCTCGTCGACGGGGCCGAGCCGCGGACGGTCACCCTCATCGCGGGCGGCGCCGCCGCGGCCGCGCTCCTGCTGCTGCTCGCGCTGCAGCGCACCGCATCGAAGGGACGCGCATGACCACCACCGAGGTCTTCGAGGCGCCCGAGCTCGTGGAGCCGACGCCGCCGGTGCTCGCGCTCGCAGGCGTCACCATCAGCTACCGCGTCTCGAGCGACCGCACCGTGACGGTTGCCGAGGACTACGACCTCGAGCTCGAGCCGGGCGGCTTCCACTGCCTCGCCGGCCGTTCGGGTTCGGGCAAGACGAGCCTGCTCCGGGTCGCCGCCGGGCTCGCGACGCCGTCCGCGGGCAGCGTGCGCTGGGCCGGCGACCCTCTCGCCGCACTCTCGCCTGCCGAGCTCGCTGACCGCCGCAACACCTTCCTCGGCTACCTCGACCAGGGCGGCGAGCTGCTGCCGGGCCTCACGGCCCTCGAGAACGTCCTGCTGCCGGCCGTGCCCACCCGCTCTGCCAAGCGCCTCGTGCCGCGCGCAGTCGAGCTGCTCGAGCACGTCGGGGTCGACCACCGCATGCAGCACACTCCGGATCGGCTCTCCGGCGGCGAGCGGCAGCGGGTCGCGCTCGCCCGCGCGCTCCTGATGTCACCGGCGGTCGTGGTCGCCGACGAGCCGACCGCGAGCCTCGACCGGGAGAGCGCCGACGTCGTCATCGCGCTGCTCGCGGGGCTCGCGGATCACGGGGTCGCGGTGCTCGTCGCCGCGCATGACCCGCAGCTGATCGCCGCGGCCGGGACGGTCACCCGGCTCGATTGAGCCTGTGCGAGGTCGCTAGTAGCTGGTCTCGAGGTCCATCTGGCGCGTCTGCAGCCACAGCACCGGGTCGAACGACACGTAGTCGCTGTTCTTCAGCTCGAGGTGCAGGTGCGGGCCGGTCGAGCGGCCGCTGCTGCCGAGCTGCCCGATCACCGTCGTGGCGTCGACCACCTGGCCCACCTCGACCGCGATCGAGCCGGGCAGCATGTGCCCGTACCAGGACTGCACGAACTGCCCGTCGACGTTGTGGTCGATGAAGACCGAGTAGCCGCCGCCGCCCGGGTTGTCGCCGTGGAACACCTCGGAGACGACGCCCTCGGCGATCGGCCGGATGTCCTCCCCGGCCGGGAGCGGCACGTCGGTGCCGCCGTGGAAGCCGCCGGTGCGGTAGCCGAACCCGCTCGAGAGCGGCAGCTGCGCGACGCTCGGGAACCGGGTCTGGGTGTAGCCGGTCTCGAGCATGCTCCAGACGCGCGGGAAGGCGGGGGTGCCGCCGTAGGACCAGCCGGCCGGCTCGGCGTCGGCGACCGCCTGCAGCTCGGCGAGCCGCTCGGGCGACATGCCTGCCGCGCCGGTCTCGGCGGGCACGCGCTCGGCCTTGCGGGCGGCGGAGACGTCCTCTCGCGCGAGGATGCTCGTCGGCTCGGCCGACACCGGCTCGAGCGCTTGCGCGCTCAGCTGCGCGTGGGCGGCGGCGTCGAGGTCGCCCTGCGCCGGCACGGCCGCGGCGGGCAGCGCCGACGTGACGAACAGGGCGCCGGTGAGCAGCAGCGATGCGCCCGCGCTGATCCTCCGCGCGAGGCGGACCGCCGTTCCGGGGGCCGGCTCGCCGAGGCGCGTCGATCGGGTGCGGGCGGGGTGCTGCATCACGCGGAGCGTCATCCTTCGGGGTCGAGACCAGGGGCGCGGGCGGCCCTCCGCTCGAGCGCGCGAAGGTCCGAGCGCTCCCGGGCGATCCCGGGCGGAGGTGCGCTCGCGGCACGTCGAAGCATCAATCATAACGATCTGATAACGATGTGACAAGGGTTCCCCCGCTCGCTCGTGGCGGGCGCGCGGCGGCGCGATTCTGCGGTTCGCCGCAGTGTCACCCGGGCGGGTGCGGACCCCGCGGCTATCGTGACTGCGTGCGCGAAGACGAGATCGAGATCCGGGGCGACGAGCCCGTCGACGCCGCGACGCCGGAGCCGGCCGACGAGCCGGCGACCGGCCCCGACCGCTCGCTGACGGGCGAGGCGCCCGTCGCCGCGCCCGAGCCCGTCGTCAGCCGTCGCGATGGCGAGTGGGCCGGGTGGGCAGATGCGCTGCGGCGCGTGGGCGGGCGGAGCCCGCTGACCGACTTCATCGACACGACCGCGACGCGCATCGAGCTCTCCGCGACGCATCCGGGCGGCCTCGCACAGTTCATCACCGGGCGCCCGACGGCGCTCTCGAGCCTCATCCGCGACGACCTCGCGCTCCGCGCCGCCCGCTCGGCCGCCGCCGCGATCGCCTCGAAGGGCATCGAGCTCGCCGCCGCCCGCTCGATCGACGCCGTGCACCTCGGCATCGGCATGGCGCGCTTCCCGCACGCCACTGCCGATGGGCAGAGCCGCGAGGTCTACGGGCCGGTGCTGCTGCGCCCGCTCATCGTGCGCCGGCGCGGCCGCGACTTCGAGCTGCAGCTGCTCGGCCAGCCCTTCGTCAACCCGCGGCTCGCGAGCATCCTGCGCGGCCACCACGGTGTGCAGCTCGACGAGCGCCGCCTCATCGAGCTCGGCTCGGGCGAGGGCACCTTCACCCCCAACGCGGTGCTCGACGCCGTGCGGCAGGCAGCCGCCCACGTCCCGGGCTTCACCGTCGAGGCGCGGCTGCTCGCTTCGACCTTCGCCGACGTCGGCGAGCCGATGGCCGTCGACCTGCAGCAGGCGCCGCACGACGTGCTCGACGCCGTGCGTGGCGACGAGCAGGCCCGCTGGCGCGTGCGCGAGGGCCGCAGCGGCATCGACGAGACGCCGCAGGACCAGCGCGACCCCGAGGTCGACCGGCTCGTGCTCGACGCCGACCACGAGCAGGACGCCGTGATCGCCGAGGCCGCCGCCGGCAACTCGATCGTCGTCGAGGCGCTGCCCGGCACGGGCCTCACGCAGACCGTCGTCAACGTGCTCGCCGCGCTCGTGAGCGACGACAAGCGCGTGCTCGTCGTGAGCCCCCGCCGCGCGACGCTCCGCGACATCGCCGACCGGCTCGCGAGCACGAAGCTCGAGGCGCTCGCGGTCTCGGAGGCGACGCTGCGCCGCGACCTCATCGCCGCGATACGCCGCATCGAGCAGTCGCAGCGGCCCGAGACGGCCGAGATCGACGAGGCGATGCTGCGCTTGCGGAAGGTGCTGCTCGACTACCGCGCCGCGCTCCGCCGCGTCGATCCGCAGCTGCAGGTGAGCGTGCTCGACGCGCTCAAGGAGCTCTCGCGGCTCGCGATGCTCCCGACACCGCCCTCGACGCGCGCGCGGCTGAGCGAGCAGGCGACCCGCACGCTCGCGACCGACCGGCCGCGCGTGGCGGCGACGATGCGGAAGGCCGCGGCCCTCGGCCAGTTCAAGTACGGGCCGAGCGACACGCCGTGGTACGGGGCGTCCTTCCAGACCTCGAGCGACGCATCCGCGGCCCTCGCCGACGCGCAGGCGCTCGCCGGCACCGCCGGCGACGGCGAGCTCGCGGCCCTCGTCGCGAGCGCCCGCAAGGTGATCGGCGACACGAAGCTGCGGCCCGCGGCGACGCTCGCCGAGCTCGCGATCCAGGTCGCGCTGCTCACCGACGTGCGCGCGACGCTCGACGTCATGACTCCGTCGATCTACGACCGCCCGCTCGGCGAGCTCATCGCGGCGACCGGCCCGCGGCGCGAGGCCATCCAGTCGCTCGGCGGCATGCAGCGGCGCAGGCTCAAGAAGCTCGCCGAGGAGTACGTGCGGCCCGGCGCGCACGTGCCCGACCTGCACGACGTGCTCATCGCCGCGCAGCAGCAGCGGCGGCTCTGGGCGAAGTTCGCGCCCGACGGCTCGATCCCCACGGTGCCGGCGGGCCTCGGCGCGCTCGACGCGACGCTCCGCGAGGTCGAGGGCAAGCTCGCGCGGCTCGACGCGGCGCTCAGCCCCGAGACCAAGAGCGTCGACCTGCCGCTGCCCGACCTCGAGCAGCGCATCGCCGAGCTCGCCGCCCCGAGCGACGCGCTGCAGAACATCACCGAGCGCGCCGAGCTCATGACGGGCATCGAGCGGCTCGGGCTCGACGCGCTGCTCGCCGACTTCGCCGACCGGCACGTCGCCGACGACCAGGTCGAGCACGAGCTCGACCTCGCGTGGTGGCAGTCGGCGCTGCAGTCGATGATCGCGAAGGAGCGGGCGCTCCTGCGCGGCAACACCGACGTGCTGCGGCGGCTCGAGCAGGACTTCGCGCTCGTCGACGAGGCGCACGTCGACGCCTCGAGCGCCCGGCTCGCGCACCAGATCGCGCGCGGCTGGCGGCTCGCGGTCGACGACCACGCGGACGAGGCGGATGCGCTGCGTCGCCTCATCAAGGCGGGCCCGGTCGACGCCGACGAGCTGCAGCGGCTCGCGCCGCACCTCACCCGCTCGGTCGCGCCCGTATGGCTCTCGTCGCCCTACGACCTGCACCGGGTGCCCAAGCGCATCCCCTTCGACGCCGTGGTGATCGCCGATGCGGGCGCGATCACGATCGCCGAGGCGGCAGGCGCGATCAGCCGCGCACGGCAGGTGATCGCGGTCGGCGACTCGGTGACGCAGACGCCGTCCCCGTTCGACGTCGGCATCTCGACGCTCGGCGTGCGACCGAGCGAGGAGCTCGCGACCCCCGACGAGCTCCACGCCGAGTCGGCGCTGTCACGGCTCGGCGCCGTGCTGCCGATGCTGCGCCTCACCCGCTCGTACCGCACGGGCGGCGCCGACCTCGTGACGGCCGTGAACGAGCGCTTCTACGAGAGCCGCATCGAGGCGCTGCCGTGGGCCGGCGCCTACCTCGGGCACCGCTCGCTCACCACCTCGATCGTGCACGGCGCGCACGGCTTGCCGCAGCAGGGCGCGGCGACGGTCGAGAGCCCCGACGGCGAGGTCGACCGCGTCGTGCAGCTCGTCACGCAGCACGCGCGCTCGCGGCCGCAGGAGTCGCTCATGGTCGTGACGGCGAACGAGCGGCACGCCGTGCGGGTGCAGCAGGCCGTGATGGCGGCGCTCGCGGGCTCGAGCCAGCTGACCGACTTCGTCGTCGCCGACCGCGAAGAGCAGTTCGTCATCGTCGACATCACGCACGCGGCAGCGCTCAGCCGCGACCGGGTCATCTTCTCGGTCGGCTACGGGCACACGAAGCACGGCCGCAACGTCGACTTCGGCACGCTCGGCCAGCCGGGCGGCGAGCGGCTGCTCGCGGTCGCGATGACGCGCGCGCGGAAGGCGCTGCAGATCGTCACCGCCTTCGACGCCGCCGAGCTCGACCCCGACCGGCTCGACCACGGCGCGGCGATGCTGCGCGAGATCCTGCTCGACGCGGCCGCCGAGGCGCCGCGGAAGTCGTTCTTCGGCGGCGATCCGCTCATGATCGACCTCGCGACGCGGCTGCGCCGCCGCGGGCTGCGCGCCGACGTCTCCTACGACGGCCAGCTGCCGCTCGTGGTCGCGAACGGCGGCGTGTGCGCGGCGATCGAGGCCGACCACGACGACGGCGATCGCACGCTGCGCGAGGCGCTGCGCCTGCGACCCGAGATCCTCCGCCGCTTCGGCTGGCACACGATGCGCGTGCACGCCTTCGAGCTCTTCACCGATCCCGAGGGCGTCGCCGACCGCATCGCCGAGCTCGTCGGGGCGGATGCGTCGCGGTCGTGACCGCCGACGGCCCGACCGCTGACGGCCCGGAGCGGGAAGCCGAGCCGGCAGAGCGCGCCGAGGCGACGCCCGCGGCGCCTGCCGAGCGCGCGGAGCCCGCGCGCCTGGTCATCCGCAAGCGCGGCCGGCGCGTGACGACCGAGCCGGTGCCGGGCTGGACGGGGGAGCCGGAGCCCGAGCGGCAGCAGTCCTCGAGCGAGAACGACGCGCGGCTCAAGGGCGACGTCCCCCCGCACTGGGGCTGACGCATCCGGGGACGACGCAGGGCGGCCCCGTCGGGGACCGCCCTGGTCGACTCGCCGGGTCAGGTGCGCGGCGGGCCTGCCTGCTGCGCGCGCAGCAGCTCGCGGATGTCGTGCAGGATCTCGACGTCGGTCTCGACCGGCTCGTCGGGCGTGATGCCCTTGCGACGGTCCATGCGCTCCTTGAGCTTGGCCATCGGCAGGATGAGCACGAAGTAGACGATCGCCGCGATGATGACGAAGTTGATGATCGCCGCGATGAGCAGGCCGATCTTGAACGGGCCGATCGTCGCGTCGGCGATCGCGTCGGCGTTGAACGCCTGGGCGAGCAGCGGCGTGATGATCGCCTCGGTGAATGCTGCGACGATCGCGGTGAACGCGGTGCCGATGACGACCGCGACCGCGAGCTCGACGACGTTGCCCTGCAGCAGGAACTTCTTGAAGCCCTCCAAGGGGTCCTCCTCTTCGTGAGTGGCGGCGCTCAGGCAGCGGTGCCCGCACCGCTCGAGCCGCTGGACGCGGTGCTCGATGCCGTCGAGCCTGACGCACTCTTGCTGGATGCGCCAGTCGCGGCGGGTGCGGGGGAGGTCGACGAGCCCGTCGAGCGCGAGTCGGTGCGGTAGAAGCCGGGGCCGTTGAAGGTCACGCCGATCGAGCCGTACTGCTTCCGCAGCGCGCCGCCGCACCGCTCGCAGACGGTGAGGGCGGGCTCGTCGAAGCTCTGGCGTGCGTCGAAGGCGTGGCCGCAAGCGGCACAGGCGTAGGCGTAGACGGGCAAGGCTCAGCTCCTCGAAGTGGTGAATATCCCGGACTGCGTGACCACGCCGTCGACAGGTTGGTCGTACGCCGCGTGGGGAACGCTGTCGAAGAGCTCCTCATCGTGCACGACCGCATAGACCGGGGGACATTCTGCCATGGCGGCGATGGTCTTGTCGAAGAATCCGCGCCCGCCGCCGAGCCGCGAGCCGTCGCGACCCACCGCCGTCGCGGGGATGAGCATGAGGTCGATCGACTCCACGGCGGTCGGCGGGAGCGACTGCGACGTCGGCTCGGGGATGCCGAGGGTCGCCTCCACCGTCTCGGTCCCGTCGTGCTCGGCCCAGTCGAGCAGCCCGTCGGCGCGGATCACCGGCAGCAGCACGCGCACGCCCGCGCTCGCCGCCCACTGCAGGAACTCGCGGGTGTCGGGCTCTTGCGGCAGTGACAGGTAGGCGGAGATCGTGCGGGCGCCGAGCTGCTCGGTGAGGCGCTGCAGGTTGGCCGTCAGGCCGGGGGAGCGCTCGGCGGCGAAGTCCTCGCCGCGCTCGGCCCGCTCGGTGCGGAGCCGGCGGCGCAGCGCGCGCTTGGCGTCCTCGACCGCGGTCTCGTCATCGTGCTCGCTCATGCCGGTGAATCTAGCGCGGGATGCTTCCAGGCCCACTCCGAGTTGCACCCTGCATGGACTACGGCCACGAGATCGAGTTCGGCGTCTTCATCACGCCGACGAACGCCCCCGCCGAGCAGCCCGTGCGGCTCGCGCAGCTCGCGGAGCAGCTCGGCTACGACCTCGCGACGTTCCAGGACCATCCGTACCAGCCGGCGTTCCTCGACACGTGGACGCTGCTGTCGTACCTCGGTGCCGCGACCGAGCGCATCCGCCTCGCCCCGAACGTCGCGAACCTGCCGCTGCGGCAGCCGGCGGTGCTCGCCCGCAGCGCCGCGAGCCTCGACCTGCTCACCGGCGGTCGCTTCGAGCTCGGCCTGGGCTCCGGCGGCTTCTGGGACGCGATCGCCGCGATGGGCGGCGAGAGGCTCACGCCCGGGCAGGGCGTCGACGCGCTCGCGGAGGCGATCGCGATCATCCGCGGCATCTGGGACACGACCGAGCGGGGCGGCCTCCGCATCGACGGCGAGCACCACCGCGTCGCGGGCGCGAAGCGCGGGCCGCGGCCCGCGCACCGGCTGCCGATCCACATCGGCGCCTACAAGCCGCGCATGCTGCGCCTCACCGGCAGGCTCGGTGATGGCTGGCTGCCGAGCCTCGGCTACCTGCAGCCCGGCGATCTCGCGCGCGGCAACGCCACGATCGACGCGGCGGCTGAGAAGGCGGGCCGCGACCCGCGCGAGATCAAGCGGCTGCTCAACATCGGCGGTGCGTTCCGCGACGTGGCCGGCAGCCCGCTGCAGGGCCCGCCCTCGCAGTGGGTGCGCGAGCTCACCGACCTCGCGCTCGAGGACGGCATGAGCACCTTCATCGTCATGGCCGACGACCCGGCGCTCATGCAGCGATTCATCGAGGAGGTCGCGCCCGCGGTGCGCGCGGCGGTCGCCGCCGAGCGCCGCGAGCGCGGCACCGAGCCGGCCGGCTCGCTCCCGGCGGCGGCGCTGCGGCTGCGTTCCGAGGCGCTCGACTACGCGTCGATCCCCGCGAGCCTCACGGCGACGGCGGTCGAGCCGGGCTCGTGGGAGTACCCCGAGCTGCAGAACACCTACCTCCGCGGCGGTGCGCCGGGCGTCGTGCTGCGCCCGACGAGCCCCGCGCAGGTCGCGGAGGCCCTTGCCTGGGCGCGCGAGCAGGGCGCGGGCGAGCGCGTGCCGCTCAGCATCCGCTCGGCCGGGCACGGCATCTCGGGCCGCTCGACGAACGACGGCGGCATCGTGATCGAGCTGAGCGCGCTCGACCGCATCGACGTCGTGGATGCGTCGCGTCGCCTCGTGCGCATCGGCGCGGGCGCGACGTGGGGCCGGGTCGCGACGGTGCTCGACGAGCACGGCTGGGCGATCTCCTCGGGCGACTACGGCGGGGTCGGGGTCGGCGGGCTCGCGACCGCGGGCGGCGTCGGCTTCCTCGGCCGCGAGCACGGCCTCACGATCGACCACATCGAGGCCGTCGAGGTCGTGCTCGCCGACGGCAGCCTCGTGCGCGCGTCCCGCGACGAGCACCCCGAGCTCTACTGGGGGATGCGCGGGCGGGCGGGAACCTCGGCGTCGCGGTCGCCTTCGAGATGGTCGCGCAGCCGGTCGGCGAGATCGGCTTCGCCCAGCTCGCCTTCGACGCGAGCGAGACGGCCGACTTCCTCGAGCGCTTCGGCGCGGTGACGGAGGCGAGCGACCGGATCGTGACGCCGTTCCTGCTGCTCGGCGGCGACCGGCCCCGGCAGCCGCGCATCGCGCAGGCGATGATCGCGGTCGACGCATCCGACCCCGAGTCGATCGTCGGCCACCTGCAGCCCTTCGCCGCGATCGCGCCGCTCGTCGGCCAGCAGGTCGTGCGGTCGAGCTACGCGGGCGTCATCGACAACGCCCCCGTCGGCGCGCACCGGGGGCAGGGGGAGCCGACGACACGCTCGGCGCTCATCGGCTCGATCACGCCGGAGGTCGCGCGAGCGCTCGCGCGCTTCCTCGAAGCCGGCGCGCACTACTTCTTCCAGATCCGCGCGATGGGCGGCGCGATCGCCGACGTGCCGGCGGATGCCACGGCGTTCGCGCACCGCGACGCGAAGTTCTCGGTCATCGCCTTCGGGGCGGACCGCACGCGCCTCGACGCCGCATGGGACACGCTCGTCGCACCCCACGCAACCGGGCTCTACCTCTCGTTCGAGACGGATCAGCGCCCGGGACGGCTCGAGGATGCGTTCCCGCCCGCGACGCTCGCGCGCTTGCGGGCGCTCAAGGCCGAGGTCGACCCCGAGAACCTCTTCCGCGACAACTTCAGCGTGCTCCCGGTCATCGCGTAGGCCAGCAGGGCCGCATCGAGATGCTCGGCGCTCACCACCCGCGCGTCCGCAGCTCGGGCACGGCGCGGAACGCCGGGTCGACGGTGACGAGCTCGAGCCACTCGACGAGAGCCTGCGCTGCCAGCAGGCGGTCGAACGGATCGCGGTGCTCCCACTCGAGGCGCCCCGCGACGAGCGCGTGCTCCGACGTGATCGCCAGGGCGGCGAGTCCTGCGGAGCGCAGCTCGTCGTCCCACCGGTCGAGCAGCGCGCTCGCGTCGAGCTTGCCGATCCGCTGCTTCGTCGCGATCTCGAACGCGCTCGCCGACGAGACGAGGATCGTCTCCTCCTGCTCCGCGAGCTCGGTGCGCAGCGGCTCGGGCACGCGTCCGGGCGTGCTCACGAGCCACAGCAGCACATGCGTGTCGAGGAGTCGCCTCACTCCCATGCGGTGAGCGCATCCTCGGGCAGCGGGTCGTCGAAGTCGTCCGGGACGTCGAGCGCGACTCGCCCGAAGGCGCGCGCCGCCGGTCGCACGGGCACCAGGCGCACTCGGGGCGTGCCGGCGTTCGCGATGATGACGTCCTCGCCGCGCTCGGCGCGCGCGACGAGCGCTGACAGGTGCGTCTTGGCCTCGTGCATGTTGACCGTCGCCATGCGACCACCTCCGTGGTTAGCCTATCCGCTTGGTCAACCCGCGCCGCCGTCGATCGAGCGCCGATCCGCCCGCGCCGGTCTAGGCTCGGTCTCGTGTTCGACAGCGCGCCCCGCCTCTCGCACGGGCCGGTGACCGTGCGCGGCATCCGCTTGCGCGACGCGAAGGCCCTCGAGGGCGAGCTCATCGCCAATCGCCCGTGGCTCGAGCGCTGGGAGGCGACGCTCCCGGGCTCGCGGCCGAGCGGCCGCTTCGACACGAAGTCGTCGATCCGCTCGCTGCTCGAATCCGACCGCGAGGGCACGGGGCTCGCCTTCGCGATCGAGGTCGACGGCGAGTTCGCCGGGCAGCTGAACGTCGCGAACATCTCGGGCGGCGCGCTCTCCTCCTCGACCCTCGGCTACTGGGTCGCGCGCCGCTTCGCGGGCCGCGGCGCGACGACCATCGCGGTCGCGCTCGTCACCGACCACCTCATGCTCGGCCTCGGCCTGCACCGCGTCGAGGTGTGCATCCGGCCCGAGAACCTCGCGAGCCTCCGCGTGGTCGAGAAGCTCGGCTTCCGCTACGAGGGCTGCCGTCGCCGCTACATCCACATCGACGGCGACTGGCGCGACCACTTGTGCTTCGCGCTCGTGCGCGAGGAGCTCGCCGAGCCCGTGCTGCAGCGCTTCCTCGCCGGCCGAGTGCCGCCGTTCGACCGCTCGGTGTATCCGGTCGAGGTCGGCGGCGACCCGCGCGCCGACCGCTCCGCGTAGATCCGCGCGCGACGCGTCGCGAACCGCCGCGCGACCTCCCCGGTCTTGCGGTCGCGGAAAGATACCGTGCTGGCCATGCCAGAGTTCGCAGGTCTCGGGACGTCACTCGTCCTCATCGTCGCCGTCGTGCTCTGGGTCGCCTACCTCGTGCCCGTGTGGACGCGGAAGCGCGAGTACCTCGCGACCGAGCGCAACGCCATCCGGCTGCAGCAGACGCTCCGCATCATGGCGGAGTCGCAGGAGGCGCCCGAGGAGGTGCGGCTCGAGGTCGACGCCCGCACCGTCGCGGTGCAGCAGAAGGCCGTCGCCAAGGAGCAGCGGCTCAAGCAGGCGCTCGAGCACGCGAAGGCCGTCGCTCGCGCCCGCGAGCTCGACGAGCAGATCAAGGCGGTCGAGCGCGAGGTGCGCGCGGCCGTGAAGTCGTCGATGTCGCGCACCCAGCGCCTGCGCCGCACGCGCCTCGCGTGCTTCGCGCTCGTGCTCGTCGCGCTGCTCGGCGTCGTCGCCGGCGCCCTGCTGCCCGGCATGCAGGTGCTCGTCGCGGTCGGGGCCGTGGTCGCGGTGCTCGGCGTGGTCGGGCTCGTGGCGGTCAACGCGTCGGCGCAGCGGATGCGTCGGGTCGCGGCGTCGACGGCGCCCCAGGTGCGCACGGTCGTCGAGGCGCGCAAGGTGGCCGCCGAGGCGGTCGCGGCGGAGGAGCGGATGGCCGAGCAGGTCGTCGCGCGCCAGTCGGGGCGCATCGCGCGGCTCGCGACCGCCGAGGTGCTCGAGTCGCGCTCGTGGTCGCCGCAGCCCGTGCCCGAGCAGCGCGTGCGCGTCGAGTACAAGGCGAGCGACGACCTGCTGCAGCGCGCTCGCGAGCAGCTCGCCGCCGACCGTCGCGCCCTCTCGGGCCCGGTCGCGCGCGTCACCAGGCTCGAGCCGAGCTTCGAGGAGATCGTCACGGGCGAGATCGCGCAGACGGAGACCGAGCGCCGGCTCGCGCCGACGCAGCCCGCGGTGCCGATCCGCGAGCTGCCGGTGCAGGAGGCGGTCGCGCAGGCCGAGGCGCTCGACGTCGTGCGCGCCGAGCTGCCGCTCGAGACGCAGCAGGACGAGCACCCCATCCGCCGCGAGCAGCCCGTCCGCCGGGCACCCGCGACGAGCGGGTCGCGCTTCGCCTCGATGGGCCTCATCGACGACGACCTCGCGGGCGTCGACGTGCACGCGGCGTTCGCGCGCCGCGTGGGCTGACGCGAGAGGTCTGTCGCTCAGGCCTGCACGAGCTGCACGCGTGCGGCGCCGGGCCGGCGCGCGGCGACGTGGCGCGGCACGGTCGACGAGAGCAGCAGCCCGGCGAGCAGCAGCACGAGCGCGGTGAGCGAGCCCGTCCAGGGCGGCTCTCCGGTCGACGTCGCCCGGAGGCCGAGCAGCGTCGACTCGACCGCGGGGTTCGCGGCGATCGTGAGCAGCACGAGCACGGGCACGGCGGCGATCGTGCCCGCCGTCCAGTGGGTCGCGACCGCCCGGAAGGCGGCGTAGAGCGCGACGATCAGGGCGAACGGCCAGAGCCCGCCGATCCATCCCGTGGGGCCCGCGTCGCCGATCGCCGCGCACGCGGGTGCGCTCTCACCGGTGGCCGGGAGGCCGACGCCGGCGCAGGGCTGCCACGCGAGGAGCACGATCGCGGCGAGCGCGAGCCCGCTCACGATCGCGACGGTGCTGACGACGAAAGGGATCGCTCGGTCCATGGCCTCATGCAACAGTGTTCGGTAACACCGGTCGACAATGGTGCGCTCAGCGTTTCCCGAGGACGAGCCGGGCCGCGCTCGGCTCGATTTCGTCGAGCGGCCCAGCGTCCTATACGCTGTTCCAGTCCGGGCCCGTGGCGCAGTTGGTAGCGCGTCTCGTTCGCAATGAGAAGGTCGGGGGTTCGATTCCCCCCGGGTCCACATCCTGGAGAGCCCCGCTTCGGCGGGGCTTTCCGCGTCCCGCGGGGCGGTGCAGGATGGCGTGGTGGAGCGAGCGCCGGTGACGAGCAGCGTGCTGCGCTCGATCGGCTACGACAAGGGCTCGAGCACGCTCGAGGTCGAGTTCGAGGACGGCGACGTCTACCGCTACTTCCTCGTGCCAGCGCGCGTCTACACCGGGCTCATGGCGGCGGCGCAAGCGGGCGAGAGCGTCGGCCGCTACTTCAACGAGCACGTCAAAGCTCCTGGCTTTCCCTTCGAGCAGCGCTGAGTCGCCCGCCGTCTCATGGCGCACGGCCGGCACGCGCAGCAGTGCGCGCGTACTGACGGCGCCCTCCCAGCCGCGCGGAGCACCATGGCGGCATGAGCGACTTCGAGGTCGGCGACCACGTCAGCTGGAACTCCGAGGCGGGCCGCGTGCGCGGCACGATCACGAAGGTGCACAAGCGCGACTTCGAGTTCATGGGGCGCACGCGGCGCGCGTCGAGCGACGAGCCGCAGTACGAGATCAAGAGCGACAAGACCGACCACCTGGCGGCGCACAAGGGCTCAGCGCTGCGCAAGCTGAAGAGCTGACCGAGGCGTCGCAGGCCTGACGCGGCGGCTCGTGCTGGCTGCTGCGGCTCTTGCTGCTAGGCGGAGCGGACCCCTTCTCGGCAGCGGGACCCGAGATATCGGGTCCGGCTACCGAGAACACGTCCGTGTAGCGAGGCGGGTCAGGCGCGGCGCGGCGCGGCGAGCGCGACGACCGCGGAGCTCCCGGCGCCTCAGCGCAACCGGAGCAGACCCCCGCTCCGTGCGACCAAGTCTGAGTACTGGCGCGCACGCGCGCTGACCTGGGATGCGCCGATAGCCTTGCCGTCTCGCCGCGAGGAGAGGCCGCGCGCGTGGACCGCGTCCGCGATCTCACGACTGCTCATCGGGCGTCCATCCGCCGCCAGCACGAGCCGCATCGCTTCGTGGAGCGTTATCGCCTCCGAAGTGGACAGGATGGATCACCTCCGGCGTCGATCATCGTCGCGCTGATCTTGAGACGCAATGTGTCGGCTCGAATCAACGGCCGCGCTCACGGCAGAGTGCCGACACTCTGCGGTCTGGACGCTTCAGAACAGCAAAGTGCTGGCACTTTGCGGCACGGCCGCCGGGTGGAGGGGCGGCTACGCCGTCGGCGACGCCTGGTCGCGGTCCCGCAGGATCGCCGGCAGCACGATGTGCGCGTCGGGGATCATGCCGGGCGTCACGCGGCGCCGGAACACCCAGTAGCTCCACGCCTGGTAGCCGAGGATGATCGGCAGGCTCACCGCGGTGATGACCGTCATGACGCCGAGCGTGTACGGGCTGCTCGACGCGTTCATGAGCGTCAGGTCGAACGCCGGGTCGATCGTCGAGGGCAGCACCTTCGGGAAGACGCCCGCGAAGATCGCCGCGACCCCGAAGAGCCCGAACGCCGCGTAGCCCGTGAACGCGAGTCCCTCGCGCCGCGCCCGCGCCTGCACCCAGCCGCACGCGCCGCCGACCACCGCGAGCAGCACGAGCGCCCACGAGAGCGGGTTGCCGCCATGCTCGAGCTGCACCCAGACGGCCCAGATCGCCGCGGGCACGAGGCACACGGGTGACCACCGCTCGGCGAACACGGCCGCGCGCGACCGCACCGACCCATCCGCCTTGAGCGCCAGGAACGTCGAGCCGTGCGCGAGCGAGAAGCCCACGACCGCGAGGCCGCCGACGATCGCCGGCCAGCCGAACCACACGAACGGCCCGCCGACGCGGTCGCCGTTGCCGTCGATCGGCAGCCCGAGCGTCGTGAGCGCGAGCATCGCGCCGACGCAGAAGGCGGCGATGAGCGAGCCGATGCCGATGCCGGCCGTCCACGCCGAGCGCCACCGCTGCGTGTGCACCTTGCCGCGCCACTCGATCGACACGGCGCGCAGGATGAGCCCGACGAGCGCGAGCGTGAGCGGCACGTAGAGCGTCGAGAAGAGGGATGCGTACCACTCCGGGAAGGCGGCGAACGTGCCGGCGCCGGCGGTGATGAGCCACACCTCGTTGCCGTCCCACACGGGCCCGATGGTGTTGAGCATGACGCGGCGCTCGCGCTCGTCGCGCGAGGCGAACAGCATGCGCATGCCGACGCCGAGATCGAAGCCCTCGAGCAGCAGGTAGCCGATCCAGAGCACGGCGATGAGCACGAACCAGGTGATGGTGAGCGGTTCCATGGCGGATGCCTCCAGTGCGGTCGGGCGGTCAGTAGGCGAAGGCGAGCACGTCGTCCCGCTCGCCGCCAGGTCGGTCGCTCGGGTCGTCGCCGCGGTCGTGCCGCGGCGCGAGCTCGGGCATGGCGCTCGCGACCCCGCCGCGCACGTACTTCACGAGCAGGAAGATCTCGACCACCATGAGCACGGCGTAGACCGCGGTGAGCGTGATGACGGAGAAGAGCAGCTCGCCGACCGTGACGCCGGGGGAGACAGCTGCGGCAGTGAACATGAACACCCCGTCGATGCCCGAGGGGTCGGGGTTCGGCGCGACGACGAACGGCTGGCGGCCGATCTCGGTGAAGATCCAGCCGGCGATGTTGCCGGCGAACGGCGCGAGGATCCCGAGGATCGCGAGCCGCATGATCCACGGCGACGACGGCACGGTGCCGCGGCGCGTGAGCCACAGGGCGACGAGCGCGCCGAAGGCGGTGATGCCGCCGAGCCCGATCATGAGCCGGAAGCCCCAGTAGGTCACCCACATCGGCGGCACGTACTTCACCTCGGTGCCCGCGAACGAGCCGTAGAGCTCGTCGTCGGGGATCGTCTCGCCGTACTGGTCGATGTACTGCGGCTCGAGGTCGACGATGCCGGGCATGTCGGCGCCCCACTCGCCGGTGCCGAGGAAGCCGAGCACGCCGGGGATCTCGATGAGCGTGATGACGTCGCGGCAATCGGTCGTGCCGGGGTCGCCGATCGAGAGCACCGAGAACGACGAGCCGGTGTGGCAGGCGGCCTCGGCGGAGGCCATCTTCATCGGCTGCTGCTCGTACATGAGCTTGCCCTGCCAGTCGCCCGTGAGCGCGGTGCCGCCGAAGGCGACGATCGCGACGACCGCGCCGGCGCGCAGCGACCAGAGCCACACCCCGTGGTCGGTGCGGTCGCGACCCGGCACCGAGGCCGCCTCGCCGACGATGACGCGACCCGACGCATCCGTCGTGTCGATCCCGTCGTGGCGGCGCCGCCACAAGTGGTACCAGGAGATGCCGATGAGGAACATGCCGGCGACGATGAGGGCGCCGAAGATGGTGTGGGTGAAGGCGGCGATCGCCGTGTTGTTCGTCAGCACCGCCCAGATGTCGGTCATGACCGGGCGGCCCTCGGCGGTCATCTCGACGCCGACGGGGTGCTGCATCCACGAGTTCGCGACGATGATGAAGTAGGCCGAGAGCCACGAGCCGATCACCGCGCACCAGAGCGCCGCGAGGTGCAGGCCCTTGCGGAGGCGCCCCCAGCCGAAGATCCAGATGCCGAGGAAGGTCGACTCGGCGAAGAACGCGAGCAGCCCCTCGAGCGCGAGCGGGGCGCCGAAGACGTCGCCGACGAAGCGCGAGTACTCGCTCCACGCCATGCCGAACTGGAACTCCTGCACGAGGCCGGTGGCTACGCCGAGGATGAAGTTGATGAGGTAGAGCTTCCCCCAGAACTTCACCATGCGCAGGAACTTCTCGTCGCCGGTGCGCACCCAGATCGACTGCATGACGGCGATCGCCATGCCGAGCCCGAGGGTGAGCGGCACGAGCATGAAGTGGTAGACGGTCGTGATGCCGAACTGCCATCGGGCGATGTCGAGCGCTTCCACGCCGGCTCTCCTCTGCTGCGCTGGGTTCTACGGCGCGTAGAACCTCTTCTACACAGCATAGAAGAAGTTCGACTCGTTGTAGAATCGGAATCACGACGGATGCGTCACACTGGGCCGGGAGGCACGATGCGGAAGAACATGCCCGCGCTCGGCGAGCTCGAGCGCGTCGTGATGGACGCCGTCTGGGACTCGACGGAGGCCCTCTCGGCGTATGACGTGCAGCAGCAGCTCGAAGCTGCCGGCCGCCCGCTCGCGGCGACGACGCTGCTGACGGTGCTCTCGCGGCTCGAGAAGAAGGGCTTCGTCGCCTCCGACCGCACGGTGCGGCCCTACCGCTACTCGCCGGTCGCCTCGCGCGCCGACCACGTCGCCGAGCTCATGCACGAGGTGCTGGGCGAGTCGCGCGACCGGATGGCCGTGCTCGAGCGCTTCGTCGGCGCGGTGTCGGAAGAGGATGCGGCCGTGCTGCGCAAGCTCCTCCGCGGCGACAGCTGAGCGGACCGCTCGTGCCCGTGCCGCCGATCGCCGCTGCCGCGGTGCCCGGCGGTGCCCTCGTGATCCCGCACGGCGCGATCGTCTGGGGTGCGGCGATGCTGTGGCTCGTCGCGCTCATGCTCGCGTGGCCCGTGCCGGTGTGGCTCTCGCGCGCGGCGTGGCCGATGCGCGCGCCCGTCATCGCGCTGCTCGTGTGGCAGGCCGTGGGCCTCGCGGGAGGGCTGTCGATGATCGGCGCGCTCGCGCTCACCGGCTTCGCGATCGCGCCGGGGCAGCCGTGGTTCGCGGCGATCCCGGCGGCGGTCTTCACGATCTACCTGCTCTCGCACCTCGCGGTGACGATCGTGCAGGTCACCGCGCAGCGCCGCCGCCACCTGCAGCTGCTCGACATGCTCTCGTCGCCGCACCCGACCCGGGCGCGCACCCGCGTGCTCGACGATGCGGTGCCGGTCGCCTACTGCCTGCCGCGCGGCGCCGGCTCGGTGACGGTGCTCTCGCAGGGGCTGCTCGACCGGCTCGACGCCGACGAGCTCGTCGCGGTGATCGCGCACGAGCGGGCGCACGTCGAGCAGCGGCACGACCTGCTGCTGCTCGCGTTCCGCGCGTGGCGCTCGGCGCTGCCGTGGTTCCCGGTCGCGGCGCTCGCCGACGCCGAGGTCGCCGCGCTCGTCGAGATGCTCGCCGACGACCACGCGCGCCGCGAGGTGCGCGACGAGGTGCTCGCGCGGGCGATCCTGCACGTCGGCGCGAGCGGCGTGCCGGGCGCCGAGGTCGATGCGACCGGCTCGTCGCGGGGGAGCGATCGCTTCAAGCGGCTCGTCGCGTAGGGCGTTGCCGCGCAGCTGCGGGCGCCCAGCTGCCGGCGCACCGGCCCGCGCATCCGTGTGCAGGCTCTTGCGGCTCGGACGCGCCGCAGCCCGCACGTCGGTGCACATGGCTGCGGCTCGCGACCAGCCTCGAACTTCGATGTGCACGCTCTTGCGGCTTCGAGGCGGGGCCGACCGCAGCACCGTGCACATCGTTGCGACGCGCGGGTCAGCGCAGGCGCAGCGCCGTGTGGTCGGAGGTGCGGTCGTCATGGCGGTGCGAGACGAGCACGACCAGGCGATCGGCGGTCGCCTCGCGCACATCGGCCACGGATGCGCTAGGGCGGCTGCGCTCGGCAGGGTGGCGCCGAATGGTCGCTTGACGGGCGCGTCATGCGACAGATTGGTACCACCCATCCCCTTGGGTAGTACCGATGTGCCGCTCGGAGCGACGGCAGGTGACAATTCGGTACCTCGGTATCGCGGCACGTTGTCCGGCGCAGTTGCATCGCGCGAACAGCGTTGACGTTCATAGCGGCAAAAAACGCGCACCGAGCGCGCAGAAGAGACGTAGACTGAGGGAACGACGACGAGGGGGTCAGGATGAACATCAAGGCCACGCACCGGTCGACGGCGGCTCGAGCGGCAGCTGTCACGGCGCAGGAGGCGGCGGGGTTCCTCGCGGAGCACCTCGGGCGGCAATTGCTGGCAATCACCGTCGGCGCTGACCCGAGCAGCGTCGATCGCTGGGCGAGGGGCACGTCGAAGCCGCAGCTCGCCCCAGAGCGTCGACTTCTCGCCGCCTACGCCGTCTGGCAGGTCGTCGCGGAGGTCGAGGCGCCGGCGACCGTGCGCGCGTGGTTCATGGGCATGAACCCGCAGCTCGACGACCTGTCGCCTGCCGAGGCCATTGCGGACGATCGGTCGCGCGACGCCATCGCGGCAGCCCGAGCCTTCGTGCAGGGTGGCTGATCCCTCAGCGCCGGCGCTCGTCGAAGTCGCCAGCCGCGCGCTCGTCAGGATCGGGCGGTCCGCCGACCCTCTCAGGTTCTCGAGGCTCGATCCCATCGACGCGTTGAGCTCGTCAAGCGGCAATCGATTCGACGTGCCCGGCGGCGGAGTCCTCTACGCATCGACCGAACTGCGAACCTGCTTCGAAGAGACGCTCGCGAGGTTCAGGCCCTCCACCGGCATCCTCGCCAGGATGCAGCGCGAGGACGCGAGCTTCATGGTTGTCGGCGGAGTCCCGGGAGACTGGCGCGCACAGCGCTCGATCGTGAGGTTCGAGCTGATCGACCCGCTTCCGTTCGTCGACGCGGATGCCATCAGGACCCATCAGGCGCTGCAGCGCGAGCTCGCGACAGAGCTGGCTGCCCTCGACGTGCCTGATCTCGACCTCGGCACTGTGCGCGGGCGCGACCGTCGAGTGACGCGGCTCATTGCCGCGTGGGCCTATGGCGCAAGTGACGACGAAGGCCCGCTGTACGGCGGCATCCGCTACGAGTCGAGGATCGCCGGCGGAGAGTGCTTCGCCATCTTCGACGGTACTGCGATTGCGGAGCGGGAGCGCCAGCCGATCCGACTGGAGGATCCCGAGTTGCAGGCGGTAGCTGACGCGTTCGGATTGCGTCCCTTCTGAGGCACCCCGTCGCGCTGGCGACGCTTCACGCGAGCGTGACGACCGCGTCGACCGGGGAGCGGTCGTCGTGGCGGTGCGAGACGAGCACCACGACGCGATCGGCGGTCGCCTCGCGCACGTCGGCCATCATCGCCGCGGCCGTCGGAGCGTCGAGGTGGGCGGTCGGCTCGTCGAGCAGGATGACGTCCGCGCGGGTCAGCAGCGCCCGGGCGACCGCGAGCCGCTGGCGCTCGCCGCCCGAGAGCGCCGAGCCGCCCGCGCCGACGCGCGTGTCGAGGCCGTCGCCGAGCGAGTCGACAAGCCGCGTGAGCCCGGCCTGCTCGAGCGCCGCGCGCATCGCGGCCTCGTCGGGCGCATCATCGCGCGTGCGGGCGAGCAGCAGGTTGCCGCGGAGCGTCGAGTCGAAGACGTAAGCGTCCTGCGGGCACCAGCTGACGCGCGAGCGCCACGCGCGCTCGTCGAGCTCGGTGAGCGGCACGCCGCCCGCCGCGCTCGCAGCCGCGTATAGGGCGTGTCGCTGCGAAGCGTCCGCCATGTCAGCGACTCGCCCTACATCTGCGGTGGGGGAGGCGGAGGCGGTGGGGGAGACGGTGGCGGGCGCGGCGGGGGAGGCGGTGGCGGAGGCGGTGGCGGAGGCGGTGGCGGTGGCAGCGGCGCGCACGGCGCCGCGCTCCACCGGCAGCGCACCCATGATCGCCGAGAGCAGCGTCGACTTGCCCGAGCCCGAGGGGCCGTCGAGCACGAGCCAGCGGCCCCGCTCCGCGCGGCCCGAGACGTCGGCGACGGCGGGGTGCGACATGCCGGGGTAGCGCACGCTCACCTCGTCGAGCTCGACCGCGGCGATGGGCGAAGGCGGCTCGGCGTCGCCCCACTCCGGCTGCGGCGCGGGCCGAAGCACGGGCGCGAGTCGCGCGAGCGCGGCGCGCAGCGCCGGCACGCGGTGCGCGGCGGCGACGAGGTCGCCGAGCGGCTCGAGCAGCGCGAGCGTGAGCAGGGCGATGACGGATGCGGCTTCGGCCGTCAACGTCGGAGCCAGCACGGGCACGAGGCACGCGAGCGCCGCCAGCGCGGCGGTGACGACGGCCGAGCCGAGGCCCGCGGCCCACGCGCCGCGCCGCTCGGCGGTCGAGAGCGCGGCGCTCGCGTCGTCGAGCTGCGCGAGCGCCGCGCCCTCGACGCCGTTGCCGCGCAAGTCCGGGGTGGCGGAGGCGAGCGCAGCGGTGCCGCGCACGATCCGCGACTTGGCGCCGACGCGAGCGGCGGCAGCGCCGCGCTCGGACCAGATGGCGAGCGCCGACGCCACGGTCGTCGCGATCGCGAGCGTCGCCACGACGATCCACGTGAGCTGCGGCGCGGTGAAGGCCGTCGTCACGCCGGTGCCGGCGATCACGAGCACGCCGACCGCGATGGGAGGCAGCACGCGCGGCAGCTGGTCGCGCAGCTCGTCGGCGAGCGTCACGAGGTAGTCGAGCGGCGCGCCGCCCTCGAGCAGCCGCCGGGAGCCCGCGCCGCGCGCCGCGATCGACCGCCAGAGCCGCACGCGCAGCAGGTCGACGACCTTGAAGGCGGCGTCGTGCGTCAGGAGGCGCTCGGCGTAGCGGCCGACCGAGCGGAAGATGCCGAACGCGCGCACGCCCACGATCGCGAGCAGCAGCATCATGATGTGCTCCTCGATGCTCGCCCGCACGATGAGCCAGCCCGAGACGGCCGTGAGCGCGAGACCCATCGAGACGGCGATGACCGCCATCGCGATCGAGCCGGCCCACGATGCGAAGTGCGGGCGGATGAGGGAGCGGATGGTGAGGCGCGGCCCACGCTTCTCGCTGGGCGTATCGAGACCGTCCGCGGCAGCAATGGCTTCGAGACGCACGCGGCCTGCGGCTGCGCGCTCCTCAGCCAGCGGGAGGGCGGCCGCCCGCTCCTCAGCGAGCGGAGGGACAGCCAGCGGAGAGGCGCCGACCGGCACGGTCATCGTCGCGAGCGCCGTCGTCTCGGGCTCATGGCTCGCGAGCACCACGACGGCGCGGTCGGCGCGTCGCAGGATCGCCGCGCGCACCCGCTCGGCCGAGGCGCGGTCGAGGTGCGCGGTCGGCTCGTCGAGCACGAGCAGTCGGGCTCCGGCATCGACTCGCGCGAGCGCCCGCGCGACGGCGAGGCGCCGTTGCTCGCCGGGGCTGAGCTCCGCGACGGCCGCGTCGGCGACGTGACCCAGCCCCAGCTCGTCGAGCGCGGCGAGCGGATCGGCGCCGTAGAGCGCGAGCTCGGCGCGGGGCGAGCGGGCGAACGCGCGAGGTGCTTGCGGGGCCCAGCCCACCGCATCCGCCCCCACGCCGTGCACGCGGCCGCTGACGACGGCGTCGGCGGGCAGCGCGCCCGCGAGCGCGCCGAGGAGGGTCGACTTGCCGGCGCCGGAGGGTCCCGCGATGGACACGATGCCGGTGAGCTCGGCGCTGATGCCCGCGAGGGTCGGGGCGTCGCGGCCGGCGTACTGCACCGAGAGCGACTCGAGGCGGATGGGGCCGGAGTCGGATGCGGCACGCACGTCGGCGGGCGCGGGCCGTTCGAGGATCTCCCGCGAGCGGTCGAGCGCCGAGAGGCCGTCCTGCGAGGCGTGGAAGGCGGTGCCCACCTGCCGCAGCGCCGCGTACGCCTCGGGGGCGAGGATGAGCGCGACGAGGGCGGGCTCGAGCTCCATGGTGCCGTTGAGGAGCCGCAAGCCGAGGAAGACGGCGACGATCGCGACCGAGATGGTCGCGACGAGCTCGAGCGCGAGCGCCGAGAGGAAAGCCCAGCGGAGCGTCTCTTGCGTGCGCTCGCGGTAGCGGCCCTGCAGCTGCTCGAGCGCCTTCGCCTGCTCGTCGACGCGGCCGAGGCCGACGAGCACCGGCAGGCCGCGCGCGAGCTCGGCGAGGTGGTCGGCGAGGCGGGTGAGCGCCGTGAGCGCCTCGTCGGTGCGCTGCTGGGTGTGGTGGCCGATGAGGATCATGAAGAAGGGGATGAGCGGGATCGTCACGACGATGATGACGGCGCTCAGCCAGTCGGCGCCGAGCACGCGCACGCCGACGAGCAGCGGCACGACGGCTGCCGCGATCGTCGCCGGCAGCGACTGCACGTAGTAGTCGTCGAGGTCGTCGAGCCCGTCGGCGGCGAGCACGGCGGTGCCGCCGCCCGTGGCGTCGCCCGCCGCGATCTGCCGCCACAGCCGCCCGCGGATGCGCTGCTTCACCGACGTCGCGATGCGCCGCGCGACGACCGACGTCGCCCACTCGGCGCCCGCGCGCAGCAGCGCGCCGGCGATGCCGAGCACGACGATGAGCCGCGTGGTCTCGGCCGCGAGGTCGCCCGCCGCGAGCGCGCCGATGCCGCGCGCGATCGCCTCGGCGACGAGCACGAGCCCGGCTGCACGCAGGGCCGCGAGCAGTCCCAGCAGGTAGACCGGCCCCTTCGGTACCGGACCGAGCGCGGGCGGGCGGAACCGGGGTGCGGATGCGCTGCGCTCGGCCTCGAGGATCCACGGGTCGACGCTCGTGGCCGGGGCATCGTCGGCCACAGCATCGTTGGTCGAGAGGTCGCGATCCGTCGATGCGGCAATGTCAGATTCCGCGGGGGTCACCAACCCAGGATCTCATCGCTCGCTATGCGCCGTCCCGCCCGAGGTTGCGCTGGGCGGGCAGGTACGCGTCGAGCTCGAACCGTTCGCCGACGGCGACCGCCTGCGCCGCGACTGCTGTCGTCTCGTCCGGGGTCAAGCGGTACACAAGTCGGTAGTTCGACTTCTGGTTGCGAGGGTCCTCGTCGAAGTACAGCTTGCGGCAGTCCGAGAGGTCGCCGGTCGCCACTCGACGATCGAGCGGCATGCCGTGAAGCTCGCCGTTCGCGACGCTCGCCAACAGCTCCGTCACTCGTTTCCGCAACGCGAGCGTCGGAAGGTCGTAGACGTCCTGCTGAAAACCAGGAGCCGCGACGAGCTTGAGCGCCACTATTGCGGCAGCGCCACGCCGAGCTCCGTGGCGAGCTCATCGAGCGACTCCGTCTCGCCGCTCGCCAGACGTGCTCGTGCGATCCGCGCGATCTCGAGATCCTCGAGCACCGGCACGATCTCTCTGTACAGATCGAACGGGATGATGGCCGCCTCTGGGCGACGGTGCGCTCCGAAGATCAGCGGCGCGGCGCCCGCCCCTCGCTCGCGGAACTGACGCACCAAGTCACCGAGCTCTTCTCGAGCCTCGCGACTCGTCCTGACGATCTGAGGCGCATATTTTGACATGCTTAATCATACCGATGCGTGCGCGAATGCGTACGCCTTTGTGCACGCCTCTCCTGGCTGCGGCTTCGTACCGAGACGAGCGCGCCTAGACACGGGGCTGCAGAGCCACAAGGTCGACGGGCTGAGCGATCGTGACTTCAGTCGGTACGGGGCGAACGCGCTCGATCCCAACGCCGGCTGACGGGCGTCCGCGTCAGCGCCGCTCCGGCACCTCGAGCCGACTCCGTCGACTCAGGACCATCACGGCGACGGCCGCACCCGCGATCGCGGCAGTCGTGAAAGTCGCGGCGGCGTGGTTCACCACCTCGCTCGAGCCGCCGGGACCGAGCGCGTAGAGCGCCGAGATGACGCCGATGCCGACGGCCGTGCCGGTGCGCTGCGCCGCGGTGATGAGCGCGGAGGCGATGCCCGCGTCGCGCGGCTCGGTCTGCACGAACGCCGCGTTGGTGTTGGGGCCGACGAAGAGGCCGACGCCGAGTCCGATCGCGAGCAGCGGCGCTGCCATGACCGGCAGCGTGATGGCCGCGGGCGGCAGCGCGACGAGGAGCACTCCGACGACCGCGAGGCTGCCGCCGACGAGCGCGAGCCCGAAGGTGACGGTGCGCACGCCGAAGCGCCGGCTCAGCCGCTGCGAGACGAGCGCCCCGGTCACCGAGCCGAGCGCGAACGGCGTGACGACGATTCCCGCCTCGAGCGGTGCGTTGCGGAGCGCGTCGATCCACAGCAGCGCGAGCATGAGGAACGACGCGGTGAAGCTCGCGAAGCCGAGGAAGGTTGTGATGATGCCGATCGGCAGCGCCCGCTGCCGGAAGAGCCGCAGCGGCACGATCGCGAAGCGCTCGCCGCGCTCCCGCGCCCGCTCCCACAGCGCGAAGCCCGCGAGCAGTGCGAGCCCGGTCGCGAGCACGCCGAGGTTCGCGGGCGTCACGCCGCTGCCGAGCGAGAAGGGCAGCACGAGCGCAGTGATGCCGAGACTGAACAGCAGCAGCCCGAGCGGGTCCCGGCCGCGCACGCCCAGCGGCGTGCCGCGCGGGATGACGAGCGCCGCCGCGATCGCCGCGACGACCCCGAAGGGCACATTGACCCAGAAGACGAGGTGCCAGCCCGATTCGCCGCCCACCTCGAGCAGCAGCCCGCCGAGCATCGGGCCGACCGCGCTCGCGGCGCCGAAGACGGCGCCCATGATCGCGAAGGGCCGCGCCCGCTCCCGCCCCGAGTAGAGCAGCTGGATGAGCGCGTTGAGCGGCGTGAGCACGAGCCCGCCCGCGACGCCCGAGAGCACGCGGCCGAGGATGAGCTGCGTCGGGTCGGGCGCGAGCGCGCACCACGCGCTCGCGAGCGTGAAGACGGCGACGCCGACGATGAAGACGCGCTTGTGCCCGTAGCGGTCGCCGAGCCGCCCGGCTGGCAGCAGCACGAGCGCGAACGCGATCGTGTAGGAGGTCAGGATGAGCGTCTGCTCAACCGGCCCGGCACCGAGGCTCTCGCGGATCGACGGCAGCGCCACGTTGATGCTCGTGACGCTCATGAGCGTGAGCGCCGTCGGCAGCAGCAGCACGGCGAGCGCGAGCCAGCGGCGCTTCGGCTGCGCATGCGAGCCGTCGTCCCGCAAGGTCGCGGGCTGGTCGGGCGATCGCCTCATGGGGGCATCCTCCGTGACGGAGGCTGTGCAGTCCCCGCCGATAGCGGGCCGACGAATCCTCAAGACCGGCCCAGGAGAGTGTGCAGACCCGGTTCTGCGGCGCGAATCCGTCCTATGGTCCGAAGCATGTCGTTCGCCGCCCGGCACCGGCCCGCCGCCCCCGCACAGCCCATCCCGCTCCCCGCGGGCGACCGCGAGGCGGCGCCGTCCTCGGCCGCCGTCGACGAAGCCGGCTTCATCGACGAGCTCGATCCCGACACGCTGACGCCCGCGCAGTCGCGCAGCTTGCGCCGCGCCCTCGACGACCTCGCCGCGCAGCGCGCGTCGCGCCGCGGCCACTGACCGAGCAGCTTCAGGCCTTCAGCTGCGGTCGCGACCCAGACGTCGACGTCGTCGGCGAGCCGGCGCTCCGCGTCGCGCCGGCGTTCCGGTCGGGAGCGAGGCGGCGTCATGCCTGGAACGTGCCCTCGCGCACCGCCGCTCAGGCCGCGGTCGACCCGTCGGGCTTCGGGATCACCGTCAGCACCCGCCGCACGAAGTCGTCGAGCGCGCGCATGTAGGTCGAGAGGAACTCCTTCGTCGACTCCACGGTGATGTCGTCGTCGTCGTCGACCAGCCCATCCGTGTACTGCACGTACGCCTCGATCTCGTTCATGAGCGGCGCGTTGCAGAACGACATGATCGTCTTCAGGTGCTGCTGCCCGACGGCCGTGCCGATCGCGCCGGGGGAGGTGCCGATGATGCCGACGGGCTTCCGCGACAGCGCGTTCTCGCCGTAGGGCCGCGAGGCCCAGTCGATCGCGTTCTTGAGCGCGCCGGGCACCGAGCGATTGTACTCGGGCGTGACGATCAGGATGCCGTCGGCCCCCCTGATCTGCCGCTTGAGCTCGAGGGCCTCGGGCGGGTAGTCGCCGTCCCGGTCGTGGTCGTAGAGGTCGAGCTTGTCGATCTCGATGAACGAGCACTGCAGGTCGTCGGGCGCGAGCTTGATGAGCGCCCGGGCGAGCCGGCGGTTGATCGACGACGCGGAGATGCTGCCGCAGATGACGCCGATCGTGTACGGGGGTTCGTGGTGGTACGTCTCAGCCATGGCGCCAGCATGGCCCCGGCTGCTGAGAGTGTCGAGAGCGCGGAACCAGTCAGGCGGCGACGCCAACTTTCGTGGCTATCCGTCCACATTCGTGGGATGATCGACCGTCGAAGGAGGTCAGCATGCGTCTGCAGAATCCGTTCGCCGTGCTCGCCCCCTCGGGCATCGACTCCCAGGTGCTTACCGTGCTGGCGCGCGTTGAGCAGTTCCTCTCGGTACATCAGATTCAGCAGCTGCTGCCGGAGCGCGGCTCGTTGCAGGGGGTGCGCAACTCGGTCGAGAGGCTCCTCGAGCAAGGCACGGTGCGAGAGCGTGTGGCCGGGCGCAGTCGCGCGTACGGCATCAACCGAGAGCACCTGCTGGCGGACGCGATCGCGTCGATCAGCCGAGCCAAGCAGGAGTTCCTGGCACGGCTGCGCGACGCCGTCGCGGCATGGCCGTTGCGTCCCCTCAGCGTCGTGATGTTCGGGTCGGCGGCGCGCAACGAGATGCGATCCGACAGTGACATCGATCTGCTCTTCGTGTTCCCGGACGATGCGCCGGACGACCTCTCTCACGAGCTGGTGCACCAGCTCGTCGCCCGTGCCGCGGCATGGACGGGCAACGACGTGAGGCCGCTCGTCTACAGTGACCGCGAGATCGAGCCAGCGAGCATCTTCGAGTCCATCCTCCGCGACGGGGTCGAGATCGCCGGTGAGCCTTCGTGGCTCCGTCGGCGCCTGCGCGAAGGGGTTCGAGCGTGACGCCGAAGCAGCGCGATCACAGGACCGTTCCCGCCGACAGGTCGGTGCGGCAGGGTCGGCTCGCGAAGGCGAAGCAGTTCCTTCGCGTGGCGGACGAGGCGCGGGAGCTCGCTGACCGCGACGGCGTTGCCGATGCAGCGGTGACGCTCTACGTCCACGCCGGCATCGCCGCGACCGACGCGCTGTGCGCTGGAGCGCTCGGGAAGCATGCGAAGGGGCAGGATCACGACGAGGCCATCGCACTGCTCGACACGGTCGACCCGTCGGCGGCGAAGGCCTTGAGCGTCCTGCTCGCGATGAAGACACGAGCCGGCTATGGCCACGACCCCTTGAGCGATACCGATCTCACGCGAGCCGAGAGAGCTGCCCATCGGCTGACAGAGCTGGCATCGCTCTGACCCTGGCAGCACGGCCCCCGGTCGAGGTCAGGCGCGGTAGCCGCGCGGGTTGCGCTCCTGCCAGCGCCACGCATCCGTCACCGCGTCGTCGAGCGAGCGGGTCGCGCGCCAGCCGAGCCGCTCGTGCGCGAGCGTCGGGTCGGCGGTCGAGACGCCCGCGTCGCCGACGCGGCGCTCGACGACCTCGAAGGGCAGCTCCCGCCCGACGGCCCGCTCGAACGCGCGCAGCACCTCGAGCACCGACGCTCCGCGGCCCGTGCCCAGGTTGACGGTGAGCACGCCGGGCTCCAGCGCCTCGAGCGCGGCGACGTGCCCCTCGGCGAGGTCGAGCACGTGGATGTAGTCGCGCACGCCCGTGCCGTCGACGGTGGGGTAGTCGTCGCCGAAGACGCGCAGCCGCTCGCGCTCGCCCGCCGCGACCTGCGCGATGAACGGCATGAGGTTGTTGGGGATGCCCTTCGGGTCCTCGCCGATGTCGCCCGAGGGGTGCGCGCCGACCGGGTTGAAGTAGCGCAGCACCGCCGCCTCGAGCGCGGGGTCGGCGGCGGCCGCGTCGGCGATGATCGCCTCGATCATCGCCTTCGTGCGGCCGTAGGGGTTGGGCAGGTCGATGCCGACGGGCGCATCTTCGCGCAGCAGCTCGCCCGGCTGCTCGTAGACGGTCGCCGACGACGAGAAGACGAAGCGGCGGATGCCGTGGGTCGCCATGGCCTCGAGGGTCGCGATCGCGGTGCCGAGGTTGACGCGGTAGTAGGTGAGGGGCCGCTCGACCGACTCGCCGACCGCCTTGAGCCCGGCGAAGTGGATGACCGCGTCGATGCAGTGCTCGGCAAGCACGCGGCCGACGAGCTCGGCGTCGCCCGCATCACCGACGACGAGCGGCATCGCGGCGCCCGCGAGCCGCTCCGCGCGGCGCACCGCCTCCTCGCTCGCGTTCGAGAGGTCGTCGAGGATGACGACATCGTGCCCGTGCTTCACGAGCGCGATGGCGGTGTGGGAGCCGATGAAGCCGGCTCCGCCGGTGAGCAGCACGCGCATGGCACTCCTAGGTCGGGGATCCTGACCAGGGTAGAGGCGTGCGGGAGCGCTCCTCGTGCGGCGCACTGCCCGCGCCGCTACCGTGAGCGCATGCCGCTGCCGAGGCTCCGCTCGCACCCCACCGCGACTGCGGTGCGGGACGACGCGACGATCCGCGTCCTGACGGTGTGCACGGGCAACCTGTGCCGGTCGCCGCTGGCCGAGCAGCTGCTGCGGGCGCGACTGCCGCGTGCGTTCGGGGTCGACGAGCTGCCGGAGCTGCTCGTCTCGAGCGCCGGCACGCGCGCGTTCGACGACGACCCGATGGATCCGCTCGCTGCGCGCGAGTCGCTGCGGCTCGGAGCGGCCGGCGGTGGCGACCACCGCGCGCGACGCCTGCTCGAGCGGCACGTCGCCGACGCCGACCTCATCCTCGCGATGGCTCGAGAGCACCGATCGGCGGCGGCGTCGCTCGCGCCGGTCGCGCAGTCTCGGGCGTTCACGCTGGTCGAGCTCGCTCGCATCGTCGACGCGCTCGCCGGCGGTGCGGTCGACGCGCCGGTGGCGCCGCGGGACGAGCAGGGCGTCGCCGCGTGGCTGCGGCAGGTGGTGCGTGCCGCCGCGACGGTGCGGGGGCTCATGCCGCTGCCGGCCTCGCCGCTAGAGCTCGACATCGAAGACCCGTACCGGTTCGAGGCGGAGGTTTACCGCCGCTCCGCGGAGTCGGTCGCCGAGAGCGTCGACCGCCTCGTCGGCGGCTTGCGTCGGCTCGCCGACGGTCGCTGACCTGGCGGTCCCGTCACTCTGCGGGCGGCCGTCGCCGTCGTCGGCGCCAGATGCGTCGGAGCTGCAGGTACAGCAGCACGGCCGCTCCACCCGCGATCGCGGCGCGGACGCCGGTGACTGGCGACGACATCGTAGACGACCTCGTAGAGCGCCTTGTCGAGCAATAGCGCGCGGAAGACGGGGTCGTGCTCGTCGACCAGGTTCGACGCATCGGCGTATCCCGCCAGGAACTCCCGCTGTCGCTGCCGCACCCACTCGTCGGCGACCGCCGGGTCGGCGTCGGGCAGCTCCTGCTGCGCGGAGCCGGCGGCGTAGTCGAACGACCGGAGCATGCCGACGACGTCGCGCAGTGCGACGGCGGAGCGTTCGTCCAACGCAGGTTCCGGGTGGCGCTGTTCGCGGTCAATGGAACCAGTGGCTGCCTTGCTAAGGCGATGCTGAGCAACGCTTTCGCGCGGCCTGATCGTGAACGCTGTTCTGTTCACTGCATACGCATAGTCTCGGGGCTAGCGACCTCCTCGACTTCGTCGCGCCGTCGAACGGAAAGCACCACAGCCATGCACCGCACACCGCGCCGTCCGCCCGAGCCGCAAGGTTCTGCTGCCCTGTCGCTACTGACCTCCGGACCCCGTGCCGCAATGCGCCGCGCCGCTGCGGCAGGCCTCGCCGCGCTCATCACCGTGGCGACGCTGATCGCCGCGCCGACGACGGCGCACGCAGCGCAGAACCCGAACATCGTGGTGCGCGACGTCACGATCACGACGGTCGACGGTGAGCCGGCGACGATCGGCGAGGCGATGACGCTCAGCGGCACGTGGGACGCCACCGATGCCGACCCGCACGCGGGCGACGTCTTCACGGTTGGGCTGCCTGCCGAGCTCGGCTTCCCCGCGGCGCTGCCGTTCCAGCTGAGCGGGGCCGACGGAACCGTCTGGGGCAACTGCCTCACCGACCCGGCGACGGACACGCTCACCTGCACGCTCACCGACGCGGTCGTGGAGTTCCCCGAGCTCGTGTTCGGCACGTTCGAGCTCCAGATCGAGGCAGTCGAGGCGACGACCGAGGAGTCCGTCGTGCTCGACCTCAACGGGAAGCTGACGAGCGTCGACCTGCCTGGCATCGGGGGCATCGACGACGGCATCACGCTGCCCACGGGCTGGACGAAGACCGGCGCGCTCAACGCCGACAAGTGGTCGATGCGCTGGACGATCGAGCTGCCCGGCAGCCGGCTCGCAGCGCACGAGGTCGTGACGATCCGCGAGCGCGTGAGCGACAACCATGAGCTCTGCACGCCCTCCAACCTCCGCATCGAGACCGTGCGCGGCTCGACCGTCGTCAACGTGACATCGATCGGCTCGACGGCCGACGGAGTCGAGGCAGGCGACGCCTTCTCGATCGTGCTGACGGCGCCCGAGGGCGGCTTCGACGCGAACGTGACCTACCGCGTCCGCTACGACACGTGCACCCCCGACCGCGAGATCGACGCGCAGGGCACCGTCTACACCAACGAGGCGATCGTCGACGTCTGGGGCGAGTCGTCCGGCGGCATCGGCGTGCGCCAGGACTGGGCCATCACCGCGCTTGTCGACAAGACCGGCTCGGTGCTCGGTCGCGCCGACCGGAACGGCGTCATCCAGTGGGCCGTGACCGTCGCGGGCGATCACCTCGTCGGCCGCGACACCGTCACGCTCAGCGAGGCGCTCGAAGGTCTCCACGCGCTGTGCACGAACGCCGACGGCGCGCCCGAGGTGCGAGGCCTCACGGTGCTCGAGCGATACGGGCCGAGCGGCAGCCGCCAGCGCACCATCCCGGCCAGCGAGCTGCGCCTGACGACGACACAGGCAGAAGCCGAGGAGTTCAAGGTCGAGCTCGCCACGCAAGGCGACTTCGCCTTCCAGGGGAACGACTACATGTACGTCATCCGCTACCAGACGTGCGCGACGACGGACGGCCTGCCGGCATCCGGCACCGAGTTCGGCAACAGGGCGACGATCGCCGGCGTCACGGATGGCGCGACCGCGACCGTGCCGAGCCGCACGGTCGGCAAGAACGGCCAGATCAACGGCTCGAACGTCGAGCTCGACGGCGTCACGTACCTGCCGCAGACCACCCTCGGCTGGCAGATCACCCTGCCGGGCCAGGAGATCGCCGAGGTCGAAACGGACCTCACGATCACCGACGTCCTCTCGGACGATCACGAGGTGTGCGTCGGCTCGGGCGGGGACGTCGCCGACCGGCTCGGCCTCCGCGTCGAGGCGCGCGACCAGATCCAGGACGGCGGGCTCCGCACCGTCGACCTGAGCGAGAGCGCGACCGCGACGCTCGACGGCTCGACCATCACCATCACCGTGCCGCGCCCGACGCTGCCGGGAGTCGACGGCCAGGCGGTCGAGGGCTTCAGCCACGAGTACCAGTACGTCGTGCGCTACACGACCTGCACGAGGAGCGGGGGCATGGATGCGCCCGGCACCGAGTACGGCAACGACGCACGCGTCGAGGGCCTGCGCTTCACCCGCACGGTCGAGCAGCGCCTGAGCGGCAGCGGCACGGGCCAGGGCGTCACGCGCGGCTCCGTCTCGATCGACAAGGCGCTCGAGACCACCCCGGGCGCGGCGTTCGTGCCCGAGGGCGCGGCGTTCACCGTGCACGTGCGCGAGCGCGACCCGCGCGGCACCGTGCAGGCCGAGTACGACCTGCGAGTGCCGCTCGACGGCGAGCCCGTGAGCGGCCCCAACCCGCGCGGCCGCGGCTGGACCATGGAGCTCTCGGAGCCCCGCTTCCCGTCGGTGCCCGGCGTCACGTTCGGCGCGCCTCGCTTCGAGCCGTCCGAGGGGCTCCAGGTCAGCGCCGACGGCACGACTGCCATCGCGACCATCACGCCCGCGCTGAACATCGGCGTGACGCTGACGAACACCGCGCTGCTCGGCTCGCTCGAGGTCGTGAAGGCGGTCGAGGGCGGCGCGGCGGGTCTCGTGGACGCGGAGCGTGAGTACGCGATGACGGCGTCGATCGACGTCTCGGCCCTCGGCGCCGGCTTCCCGGCGCAGCCGGATCGCGAGTTCACGCTCGTGGCCGGAGAGCCTGTCGTGCTCGACGACCTCCCGATCGGTGCGACCGTGACCCTCTCGGAGTCGCCGCTCGTCGACGACGACGCCTTCACGTGGGGTGAGCCGAGCATCGAGCCGAACGGCGTGCTCATCACGCCCGGGCACTCGAGCGAGCCGTCGACCATCACCGTGACCAACCACGTCGAGCGCACGGTCGGCACCTTCTCGCTGTCCAAGCTGGTCACCGGAGCGCAGGCGGGTTCGGCTGCGGTGCCGGAGTCGGTGTCGGTGACGGCGTCGTGGGTGCAGGAGGGTGTGCCGGGTTCGGTGGAGCTGGAGGTGCCGACGGATGGCACGCCGGTGCCGCTGGGGCATGCGCTGCTGATCGGCACGGAGGTGTCGCTGACGGAGGCTCCGCTGGTGGACGGCTCGAGCATCGCGTGGGGTGCGCCGGTGTGGTCGGGCGATGGGGTGGAGGTGTCGGGCTCGTCGGCGATCGTGACGATCGGCCGCGATGCTGACGCGCTCGTGTCGCTGGAGAACCACGCGGCGACGTCGACGGCGGGGCTGAGCTTCGTCAAGGGCATCGCGGGCGAGGCGGCGGAGGACGTGCCTGCGGGTGCGACGTTCCCGATCACCGCGAGCTGGGTCGACGCGGATGGGGTCGAGCGCTCGCGCGAGCTGGAGATCTCGGCGAGCGAGCCGACCCCGCTGGGCGTGGAGCTGCCTGCGGGCACCGTCGTGACGGTGACCGAGGGGGAGCGGCCGGAGCTGCCGACCGTCGACTGGGGCTCGATCGTGATCAGCGGCGAGGACGTGACCGATGCCGGTGACGGCAGCGCGACCGTGGTCGTCTCCGACCTGCAGGGCGACTCGACGCTCGTGACGGTCGTGAACGAGGCCACCTGGGCGCCGGGCACCTTCACCATCACCAAGCAGCTCGAGGGCATCGCGCTCGGGCACGCCGACGCGCCCGCGTCGGTGACGGTGATGGCGACGTGGACCACCGCGTACGGCACCGAGCAGTGCGAGCTCGACGTTGCGACCGACGGCACCCCGACGCCGTTCGGCGGCGAGCTGCCCTACGGCACCGAGGTGACCCTCAGCGAGGCCATGCCGGCTTCGACGCCGGCGTTCCGATGGGACGCGCCTCGCTGGAGCGGTGACGACGTCGAGCACGGCGAGGCGGCGGTCGCCGTCGTCACGATCGGTGCCGCGACCGACTCGGCCGTGCTCCTGACGAACACGGCGATCGCCGAGGTCGGCTCGCTCGCGGTCTCGAAGGAGCTCGAGGGCTCTGGCGCGAGCGACGTGCCGGAGGGGACGACGTTCCCGATCGTCGCGTCGTGGACCGACCTCATGGGCGAGGAGCGCACGCTCGAGACCGAGGTCGCCGCGGGTGCAGCGGTCACGCTCGAGCAAGTGCCGGTCGGCGTGCCGATCCGCATCGTCGAGGACGAGCGGGAGCTGCCGGCAGGCACCACCTGGACCGGTGCGGAGTGGACATCGCTCGCCGACACGACCGTCGTGCCGCTCGACGGCACGACCGGGGCGACCGTGACGCTCGGGGCCGCTACGGCATCCATCGAGCTCGTCAACGGCATCGACGCCCGCGAGCTGCCCCGGACCGGCGCGGAGCTGGGGCAGGCGCAGGCGGTCGTGCTGTCGCTCGCCGCCGTGCTGCTGCTGCTCGGCGCGGTGCTCGTGCTGGCAGCGGGCAGGCGTCGCAGCGAGGCGTAGGCGACCGACCGCAGCGACGCTCGGGCCGCCGCCACTCTGGCGGCCCGAGCGTCGTCGCACGGGTTCATCCGGCTACTCTGACCCTCATGCGGCATTCCGTCACGAAGGTTGTCATTCCTGCGGCAGGACTCGGCACGCGATTCCTCCCGGCTACGAAAGCGCTTCCGAAGGAGATGTTGCCGGTCGTCGACAAGCCGGCGATTCAGTACGTCGTCGAAGAAGCCGTGCGGGCGGGCCTGCCTGATGTGCTCTTCGTCACCGGTCGGAACAAGAATGCGCTCGAGAACCACTTCGATCGCGCTACTGAGCTCGAGCAGATCCTCACTCGCAAGGGTGATGCCGACCGCCTGCAGAAGGTGGCCGAATCCACGGGTCTCGCCAACGTGCACTACGTGCGGCAGGGCGACCCGCTCGGGCTCGGGCACGCGGTGCTGCGGTCGAAGGCGCACGTCAACGGCGACTCTTTCGCGGTGCTGCTCGGCGACGACATCATCGACGCCCGCGACCACCTGCTCGAGCGCATGCTGCAGGTGCACGACCAGCGCGACACGTGCGTCGTCGCGCTCATGGAGGTCGACCCGGCGCAAGCGCACCTCTACGGCATCGCCACCGTCGACGCGACCGAGGAGGATGACGTCGTGCGCGTGCGCGGCCTCGTCGAGAAGCCCGAGCCGGGCACGGCGCCCTCGAATCTCGCGATCGTCGGCCGCTATGTGCTCAAGCCCGAGATCTTCCCGGTGCTCGAGCAGACGGCGCCCGGTCGCGGCGGAGAGATCCAATTGACGGACGCGCTCCTCACCATGGCGGAGGACGATGCAGAGGGCGGGGCGCACGGCGTCATCTTCCGGGGCCGCCGCTATGACACGGGCGACAGGCTCGACTACATCAAGGCGAACGTCATGCTCGCGTGCGAAAGGGATGATCTCGGCCCGGGCCTTCGAGAATGGCTTCGCGAGTATGTGGAGCACTTCTCCGAGCAGCCGGCTTAGGCCGGGGTACATTCCGAGAAGGCGAACATTCTCTCGCTTTCGATTCCTGTGTTGCGCTCATCGGACGATCGTCTATATTGCGTGACATGGCAAAGCAGACTTTCACCAAGCTCGTCGACGACTTCACGGGCGAGCCCATCGAGGATGGCACCGGTCGCACGGTGCGATTCGCATTCGACGGCGCTGAGTACGAGATCGACCTCAGCAACGAGAACATCGAAGAGCTCTCGAGCACGCTCGAGCGCTATGTGCGCGCGTCGCGCCGCGTCTCCGGGCGCAGCCGCGGCCGCACCTCGGGCAGCAGCAATCGGCGCAGCAGCGGCGGCAGCAGCAGCGATACGGCCGCCATTCGCGAGTGGGCGGAGTCGCAGGGGCTGAAGGTAGCCTCGCGCGGACGCATTCCGGCGGATGTCGTGGAGCGGTACAAGAACCGCTGATCGATCCATTCCGAGAGGCGCCGCCCGATGGGCGGCGCGTCTCGCGTTTCGAGCCGGTCTGAGCGCTGCGCGCAGACCGGCTCAACGAGTGGAGGGAGCCAAGAGCGCCTTCACTGCCTCGAGGGGCACCTGCAGCCAATCCGGGCGGTTGCGCACCTCGTAGACGACCTCGTAGAGCGCCTTGTCGAGCAGGAGGGCGCGGAAGACGGGGTCGCGCTCGTCGACCGGACCCGAAGCATCCGCGTATCCCGCCAGGAACTCCTGCTGGCGCTGCTGCACCCAGTCGTCGGCGACCGCCGGGTCGGCGTCGGGCAGCTGCTGCTGCGCTGAGCCGGCGGCGTAGTCGAACGAGCGGAGCATGCCGACGACGTCGCGCAGGCGCGGCTCGCGGACCGACCGCTCGTGCATGGGGCGCAGCGGCTCACCCTCGAAGTCGAGCAGCAGCCAGTCGCCGTCGCTCGAGCGCAGCACCTGCCCGAGGTGCAGGTCGCCGTGGATGTGCTGCAGCTCGCCAATCGAGCGGATCTCGCCCAGCTGCTCCTTGGCGCGGCCGAGCGCGGCGTCGAGGTCGGCGAGCGCCTCGGCCGCCTGCTCGCGCGCCCAGCCGAGCCGCTGCTCGAGGCCGCTGATGAAGCTGTGCGAGTCGGCCTCGCTCGCCTCGGCGGTGCCGAGCGCCGCCGCGAGGTCGCGGTGCACCGTCGCGACGGCCGCCCCGAGCGCGCGGGCGTCGGGCGCTTCGTGCTGCTCGCCGCGGAGCGTCGCGAGGGCGTGCTGGCGGTAGAGCTCCCACGCGTCCTCCGCGCCGTTCACGAACTCGGAGACCGCGAGCAGGTGCCCGGTGACGGTCGCATCCCCGGCGGGCCACGTCGCGCGGATCGACGCGAGGAGCGCCGGCACGGGCTCGGAGCCGGCGCGCGTGAGGGCCCCGGTGACGACGACGTCGGGGTTGTCGCCGGGGTGGACGACGCGGAACACCTTCGCGATCCAGCTGCCGTCGCCGCCGATGATGGAGGTGTTCGACTGCTCGCCGCCGATGACGCGGATCGCGCCCGCGGGCCCGGGCGGCTTCGTCGCGTCGCCTTCGAGGCCCGGGACCGCCCTCGTGCCGGCGGCGATCTCGATGAGGGTCTGCACCGCATCCGGATCGGAGGACGCGTCGACGAGCCAGCGCTCGCCGAGCTGCGCGATGGGGGCGGCGCCCGGCTCGGAGCGCCACGCGACGGGGACCTGGAGCAGCGTGTCGCCGGCGCGCATGAGCAGGATCGCCGCGTCGCCCAGCTCGTAGCTGTGCGCGAGGGTGACGTCGGCCTCCTGGCCCTTCAGCGGGTACCAGCGGGCGTCGGGCATCCAGGCCGCGATGGCGTCGGTGACCTCCGGAGCGTCGAAGGAGAGGGGAGCGCTCATGCGGGTCAGTCTGCCGTCGCTGGTTGAGCGTTGGCAGAGTGGGGACCGAGCAGTCGGACGTCGAGTGTTCGTACGCGGGATCGCTCAGTGACGGGACCGCAGACCAGCGGTAGAGTCGGACCGCACACAACACCGAATCCGAAGGTGCAGATCATGGAACGCCGCGTCGTGAGCAGGGTCGCAGTGCAGCGCGCCGTCGTGCGTTCGACGAAGGCGTCGGCGCAGCTCGAACGCCGCACCGTTCCGTCGACCCACGTGCGCTCGCCCCGAGTGACGCGCTTCCTGGCAGAGCGCCGCCAACGCGGCTGATGTCACTCGCGCCGGAGTACGGCGAGACGCCCGTTCCGGACGAAGAGCTCGACGCGCTCACCTGCGAAGCGAAGCGCATCCTTGGCGAGCCCATCTCGAAGGTAGCCGTCTACGACCTCGAGCAAGCGCTGCAGGAACAGGTCGCGGAAGAACTGTTGCTCAGCGCCTACGAAGGAGCTCTGACGCTCGATGAGGTCCTCGATGATCTCTTCGTCCGGCGATTGCACGAACGGCTGTACGGAGATGTCTGGTCGTGGGCCGGCTTCTACCGGAAGCGGGAGATCAACATCGGCGTCGCGCCGGAACAGATAGCGATCGAGGTGCGAAGCGCAATCGACACGATCTGTCATCGCTGGAAGTACACCGAGGACTGGACCGCTCGTGAACTCGGAATCGCGGTTCACGCCGAGATCGTCAGGATCCATCCCTTCACGGACGGCAATGGCAGGACGACGCGACTGCTCGCAGATGGCGTGTTCGCCATCGCGCAGGATTCGCCGGAGGCGGAGATCTACGACTGGCAGGTCGACAAGCAGCAGTACATCGATCTGCTGCGGGAATATGACCGCTCTCGCGATCCCCGAGCGCTCCCCGACTTCATCGGGACGCGGCCCCTCGACGAATGAGACCCCGCGTTCGTGGGGAGCGTTGTGAGACTTCTGCCGGCGTGGGTCAGCGGCGCCCGAAGTCGAGCACATAGTACCAGAAGCCGTTCGCGCCCCGCTCGACCCCGACGCCGACGTGCGTGAACGAAGTGCTCAGCAGGTTGGCGCGGTGGGCGGGGGAGGCCATCCAGGCGTCCATGATCCCGTTCGGCGAGACGGCCGAGCCGGAGGTGCGCCCGACGTTGTCGCCCCAGCCGGCCATGCCGCATCCGCGTGCCTGCGCGTTGAGGTTCGGGTTGTGCGCGCTGCCGAGCGCCGACGTCGCGGCCATCGTGGCCGACCAGCCCTGCGCCATGCTGCTCAGGCAGCCGTCCTGCGACAGCGGACCGAGGCCCGCGGCGCTGCGCTCGCGGTTGATGCGGTCGAGGATCGCGATGGGGGCGTCGCCCGCGACGGTGCCGCTGACGGTGTGCAGCTGCAGCCCGGGGAGCGTCGCCATGAGCTGCGACATCGGCGCGATGAGGCCGCGCGCCGAGCACGTGACGTTGTTGCCGCGGAGGCCCGAGACGACACCGACCGCGATCGCGCCGCCCGAGCTGGGCGTGCTGACGACCGGGCCGCCGGAGTCGCCGCGGCAGAAGGCGTTGCCGCTGCTCGCGGTGACCTCCTGCACGTTCATGCACTCGGTGCCGTAGCAGGCGACGTAGGCGGCGCCCGTCGTCATGTTGCACTTCCAGCCCGTCACCTGGCCCGACGAGCACAGCTGGTAGCCGGCGGGCGGGAACGAGAGCTGGGTGTCGGTGATGTTCACCGTCGAGGTCTCGCCGGTGTAGATGCGCGGCAGCGTGCGGGTGTCGTACGAGAGGGCGATCGCGCCGAGGTCGTACGGCCGTGCACCGTCGTTGAGCTCGGCGACGAGGTCGGAGGTGCCGATGCGGGTGCCGGCCGCGTTCCGCACCGCCCGGTCGTCGCGGAAGTCGCTGCAGTGCGCCGCGGTGATGATGACCGGCTGGTGGCCGTGGAAGCCCGTGAAGCCCGACGTGCAGCCCACGAAGGTGCCGTTCGCGAACTGGGTCTGCACGCGCAGCCCGCCCGATACCTCGGTCGAGTCGTTCGAGCGGCCGGTGAAGAGGGCGGCGGATGCGTCGACCGGCTGGCCCTGCGCGAGCTCGGTCGCGGCGGTGGTGCTCGGGACGGTATCGGTCTCCTCGACCGTGAGGCTCGCGCCGAGCTGCTCGGCGGCCCGCTCGGTCTCGTCGATGACGTCGAGCACCTCGCCCTCGAGCGCGATCGGCTCCGTGCCGGCGGCCTCGGCGGCCTCGGGCGTCGGGACCTCGACCGAGAGGGAGTCGGCGCCGATGCCGATCGCGAACGCGCCGTCGGCGGGCATGGATGCGGCGAGCGCGTGCGCGAGCTCGACCAGCTCGGCCTCGCTCGCCTCCTGCGGCACGAACGTGATGTCGATGCCGCGGGTGGCGGCGGCGTCGGCCATGGCCCGCACCTCGGAGGGGACCGGACCCGCCCAGCCGATCTGGATCGTGCCGGCGACCGGGTCACCCGAGACCGCGCCGATGCGCGGGTGCGGCGAGCGCGCATCCCACATCGAGATGTCGTCGATGACCGCGAGGTGCGCCTCTTGCGTCAGCGCGAGCTGCTCGGAGGAGACGGCCGCGGGCGCGCCGCTCGGGGCGACGATGAGCGCGGTGCTGAGCCCGAGCGTGGCCAGGGCGGCATAGAGCAGGGAGCGGCGGCGGGACAAAGCAGACCTCGTGACGGTCGGAGTATCGGAACAGGCTGGGGCCACGATGAGCGTAGCGGAGGGGTTCAACCTCGGCTAGAGCTTCCGGTTCCCGCCCGCAGGTCGAGCAGCGCCGGGGGCGCGCATCGAGACCGGCCACTCCGTCGCGATGCGGCCCTGCGGCCCTATTCGACGAGCGGGGAAGTCGGGGTCTTGCGGGACGGCATCCGCTTCATGACCCTGCGCACGATGAAGAAGGCGACGAGCGCGAGCAGCGCGAGGACCACGAGCGTCGGCACCGCCTGGCCGAGGCCGAAGAGGAACGCGGCGCCCCACGCGAGGAAAGCGCCCCAGCCGGCGACGAGGCCGTCCCAGAAGCTCGGCGTGCCCGTCGGCCCCTCGACGGTCGTCGCGCGGATGCTCACGTCGATCGTCGACATCGCGACCTGGTCGGCGAGCGAGCGCTGCTGCGAGAGGAGCTGCTCGAGCTCGGACGTGCGCTGCGTCAGCTGCGCCTCGACGTCGAGCAGGATGTCGGTGTTCGCGGCGGTGCCGAGCAGCTCGGTGAGGCGCTCGACCGACGCTCGCGCCGCGTTGACGCGCACCTCGAGGTCGCGCACCTGCGCGCCGACGCGCTGCTCCTCCGTGTCGACCGCGGTCACGTCGCCGAGGCCGCGGATCGCGGTGAGCAGGTCCTCGACCTGTGGGGCCGGCACCCGCACGGTGAGCGTCGCCCACGCGGGCTCGAAGTCGGTCGACGCGCCCTCGGAGCGCGCGTCGATCGAGCCGTCACGTGCCTCGACGGCGTCGGCCACCGCATCCGCCGTCGTGATCGGATCCTCGGCGCGCATCGACACGGCGCCGGTGATGATGACGTCGCGGTCGTTCTCGGCGTCCTGCTCGGGGAGGCCGCCGCTGTCGCCGCCGGCCGACTCCTCGAAGTCGGGCGCCGACTCGGGGAAGCCGCCCCGATCGGTCGTCGGCATGATCGGGGAGCCGGTCGAGGCGCCGCTGGCGCCGCAGCCGGTGAGGAGGACGGCGCCGGCGATGAGGATGCCGGCCATCGGAGCGAGTCTGCGGGTCATGCTTCCAGCGTGCTTCGCTGGCGCGAGAAGCACAGCCCAACCTTTCTCGTGAGTTGGGCGTCTGGAGTCTCGATGCGCGACTACGCGCCGAGTGCCCTCAGCGCGGCCTCGGCTGCGCGCTTCACCTCGTCGAGGCCGTGCAGGCCACGCCACAGCATGTCGGGGTCCATCGCGACGTACGAGTGCGCCGCGATCGACCGCTGCTTCCTCAGCCCGTCCCGGGCGAGCGTGGGCAGGTCGTCCTCGATCCCGGCTTCGGCGACATCGTTCGCGATCCTGACGACGTCGAGCTCGCAGGCCTTGCGCCGAGTGCGCGCATCGAAGTCCTCCGCGAAGAAGTCCGCCTGCGTCTGGCCTCGGATCACGGTCTCGATGTCGTCGATGGCAGCGATGATCCGCTCGCATGCAGCGGCCCGCACCGCGGCGCTTCGTCGGCCTCGTTCGCGCGCCTCTCGATTCACAGCGGTACCGCCGACGCGCGGATCTCGTCGTACTTCGCGCCCGCGAGCTTGTCGGACAGCACGTCGACGTCGATCCCGGTCAGACGCTCGATCTCGGCCTCGAACGCGGCGAGCTCGCCCGGGTGCATGTCGTCGGGGGTGTGGACGAGGAGGTCGATGTCGCTCTCGCGATCGTCGTCGCCGCGCGCCGTGGACCCGAAGACGCGTACATCGCTGATGCGGTGCGCGGCTGCGGCCTGCAGGATGTCTTGCTTTCGTTCCGCGAGGATCTCGGACGGACGCACATCCGAGACGAGATCGACGTCGTGACGGAGCGCGTTCAGCGCGGCGATGAGCGTGCGGAGCTCGAGCGTCTGCTTGCCCTGCTCGAGGTCGATGATGCTCGAGCGAGCGATGCCGGCGCGCTGTGCGAGCTCGCGCTGGGAGAGGCCTCGACTGGTTCGCAGCGCGCGGAGACGCATGCCAAGACTCTTGCTGTCGAGCATTCGTCCCTCCGATGTCGGCGTACTCCGACATTCTGGCACGGTGCGCGAGCAGTCTCCAGGCTGCGCTTCCGATGCGCGGGCCGAGCGACGGGTCAATCGCGCTTCGAGCGCTTCGCCTCCGCCTTCGCCGCCCTCGCGTCGGCCTTCGCGGCGGCCTTCGCCTCGGCGGCCTCGGTCTTGGCCTCGACCGCCCGCAGCCGCTCGGTCGCCTTCGTCACCGCATACGCCGCCTTCGACTCCGCGCGCCGCAGCTGCTCGCGCGCCTCCGCGACCGCCTTCGCCGCCTCCCGCACCTGCTTGTCGGCGACGATCGCCGCGGGCATGCGCTCGAAGTCGTCGTCGGGCTCGTTGCGCTCGACCCAGCGCTCGATGCCGTCGAGGATGCGCGAGAGGCCGAAGCCGAAGCCGCGGCCCGGGTCGGTCTCGGGCGCGGCGAAGATGCCCTCCCGCACCGCCGGCGCGAGCAGCGGGAAGCGCTCGTCGGTGACGAGCTCGGGCAGCGCATGCAGGATCGCGTCGTCGACGTCGGCGTTGCTCGAGGCGCGCGAGTAGAGGGCGATGTAGCCGAGCAGCAGCAGCAGCGTCGGCAGCTTCATGCGGTCGGGCGCGGGCACGTCCTCGAGCGCGACGAGGCCCGCCTCGATGAGCGCGAGCCGGTTGGGGGTCGTGGGCGTCGAGCTCGGCGGGATGTCGGCGAGCCACGGATGCGCCTCGTAGGTCGCGCGCACGAACAGCGCCCACTGCTTCACCCGCTCGCGCCACGTGCCGCCCGTGCTCGGCACCGTCACCTCGCTCGCGGCGTCGAACATGAGCAGCAGCAGGTCGTCCTTGCCGGTGACGTAGCGGTAGAGCGACATCGGCGCGACGCCGACGGCCGCCGCGACCTTGCCCATGCTGACCGCCTCGAGCCCGTCGGCGTCGGCGATCTCGATCGCGGCCTCGACGATGCGCTCGGTGCTGAGCTCGCGCTTCGGGCCGCGGTGCGGGAGCGCGGCGACGCCCCACGTGAGGGCATGCGCGTGCGGGAGCTGCGGGGAATCGTCGTGGCTGCCGATGCTCGTCATGGGTGTCGCGTCTCGTGTCGTGTCGTGTCGTGTCGTGTCGTGTCGCTAGTTGCGGTCGTCGGGGTGCGTGCCGGTGCGCTCGCCGGTCTCGAGCGCCGCGATCGCGGCGAGGTCGGCGTCGCTGAGGCTGAAGCCGTCGACGTCGAGGTTCTCCTGCAAGCGATGCGGATGCGTCGACTTCGGCACGAGGGCACCACCGGTCTGCAGGTGCCAGCGGATGATCGCCTGCGCGGGCGTCACGCCGTGCGCGGCGGCGATGCGCTCGATGGCCGGGTCCTCGAGCACCCGGGCGCGGCCGAGCGGACTCCACGCCTGGGTGACGATCCCCATCGCTGCGTGCGCCTCACGGAGCTCGCGCTGCGGCAGCCACGGGTGCGACTCGACCTGGTTGATCGCCGGGGTGACGCCCGTCTCGCCGATGATGCGGCGGAGGTGCTCCTCGGTGAAGTTGCTGACGCCGATCGTGCGCACGCGTCCCTCGGCCTGCAGCTCCACGAGCGTGCGCCAGACGTCGACGTAGCGGTCGCGGGCCGGCCTGGGCCAGTGGATCATGTAGACGTCGATCCGGCCGAGCGCCCGCTCGCTCGCGTCGAACGCGGCGCGCACTGCGGCGGGCTCCTGCGACGCCTCGCCCCAGAACTTGCTCGTGACCGTGAGGTCTTCGCGGTCGAGACCCGACGCATCCGCTCGCCGCAGTGCCTCGCCGAGCTCGCGCTCGTTGCCGTAGAGCTCGGCCCCGTCGATGAGCCGGTAGCCGGCGGCGAGGCCCGCGGCGACGACGTCGGCCGTCTCGGCCGGCGGCACCTTGTAGAGCCCGAAGCCGAGCGCGGGCAGCGTGCTGCCGTCGTTGAGCTCGAGGGAATGGGGCACGCGTCGATCATCGCAGGCGGGGTGCGCGGCGTCGTCCGTCGCGCGGGGGAGAGTGCGGGGGGTCGGGTCAGCGGGGCAGCTCGACCGGTGCCGTGTCGGGCGGCTCGCCGATGCCCTGCCGCAGGTCGGGCTGGTGGCGGCGGAAGATCGCCGCGATCGACGCCGCGATGGCGACCATGACGACGGCGACCCAGACGCCGCCGACGCCGCCGTTCGCGTCCATCCACCCTCGGGAGCGCAGCCGATTGCCGCCCGAAGCCGGGGCGACTATTCTTGAAGGCGGTAGCGAGGAGTGAGAAAGTCTCCGGCGCGCCGATTCGAGAAGCCCACGCCCTGTGCGTGGGTTTCTGCGTTGCGTCAGCGGTTCGGTGCACAATCTCGGTGTGCTGCTGGCCTACATCGATGAGATCGGTGAGCCCGGTGCGTTCGTTGCACGAGACCACGCCCGCTTCAACACGAGTCCAGCGTTCGGTTACGCAGGCTTCGTCATCCCCGAGACCAACGCACGTCGGTTCGGCACTGCCTTCACCGAGGAGAAGCGGCGCGTCTTCAAGACAGAGATCGAGCGCGCAGCCAATCCCGGCCAGTGGGAGCGCAAGGGGTCCTCGATCTTCAGGCCAGACACGATGGCCAAGTTCCCGCAGCAGATCCGAGTGTTCAACGGCCTGGTTCGGACGCTTCGCGCCTTGGGCGGAAGCCTCTTCTACTATGCGGACGAGAAGCCCATCGGCACCCCTGCGCAGACGCGTTTGGACACCGCGCAGCGCGAGACCGCTGCGATGCAAGAGACGCTCAACCGACTAGCGAGGCACTCGGAGTCGCAGGACGGCTCAAACCTCATGGTCATGATCGACCAGATCAATGAGAATCAGCGGTCCGAGAGAGTGCCGAACATGTACGCACACATCCTCGGGCGCGCGAGCAGTCATCCGGAGATGCGCCGCATCATCGAGCCCCCGATGCACGTCGACAGCGTCCTGAGCGCGAACATCCAGTTCGCCGACTGGGTCTCCGCCTGCGTGACGCGCGCCATCGAGTTCCAGATCCGCGACTCGCCCTACCGTTGGGTGACCGGACCTAAGGCCGTCGACGCAGTGCGCGGCTCATTCACGCGCGAGTCCAAGCTTCGACTGTGGAAGCGGTCGGTGCCGGACCTCAACCACTCGGAAGTCTTCCGCTCCGAGCGTCCGCTCCATCCGACTCCGGACGGTCAGCTCCTCGGATCGAGCATCCCTGACGCGGCGCTTCGGAAGCTCCGCGCTGGCGCCCAGAAACGTCGACAGCCCGGGATGTGACCGGTCACCGGCGTGGTGCCTCGCTCAGCGGGGCAGCTCGACCGGTGCCGTGTCGGGCGGCTCGCCGATGCCCTGCCGCAGGTCGGGCTGATGGCGGCGGAAGATCGCCGCGATCGCCGCCGCGATGGCGACCATGACGACCGCGACACAGACGCCGCCGACGCCGCCGTTCGCGTCGATCGCGACGCCCGCGATCGCCGAGCCGAGCGCGGCGCCGAGCAGCTGGCCGGTGCCGATCCAGGCGTAGGCCTCAGGGGTGTCGGCGAACTTCACGGTGCCGGCGACGATCGCCGAGAAGGCGGCGAGCGCGGGGGCGGTGCCGATGCCAGCGATGAAGAGGGCGATCGAGAGCCCGACGACATCGGTCATCGGCAGCGCGATCGCCATGCCGAGCAGCACGATCCCGAGCCGGATCGCGACCGACCACGGCGTGATCGCTCGCGTTCCGAGCGCGAAGCCGCCGACGAGCGAGCCGAGCGCCGAGACGCCGAGCACGATGCCCGCTTCGAGCGAGCCGTGATCGAACGTCGCGACCACGCCCGCCTCCACGGCCGCGAAGCCGCCGATGAACATCGACGAGACGATCACAGACAGGAGCACCGGGGGCTTGCGCAGCACGCGGCCGAGCTTGCGGGTCGTCGGCGGGATGCGCAGGCGCCGCACCTCCGGCGAGAGCAGGAAGAAGAGCCCGCCGACCAGCTGGATCGCGATCGTGACGAGCATCGCCGTGCCGGTGCCGAGGAACGAGACGAGCATCGTCAGCAGCACCGGGCCGAAGACCCAGATGATCTCCTGCAGCGCCGCGTCGAACGAGAAGAGGGGCGCGAGCAGCCGCTGCTGCACCATGCGCGGGTAGAGCGTGCGCACCGTCGGCACGACGGGCGGCATCGCGGCGCCAGCGACGATGCCGGCGAGCACATCCGCCCAGAGCGGCAGGTCGAAGATCGCGATCGACGTGAGCGCCGCGATCGAGACGACGGTGGTCGTCAGCAGCACCCCGACGGTGCCGAAGCGGCTCATCAGGCGCGAGACGAACGGACCGGCGGCCGCCATGCCGACCGAGAAGGCCGCGAGCACGAGACCGGCTGCCGTGTAGGAGCCGTGCTGCTGCTCCATGTGCATGAGGATGCCGAGCGAGTACATGCCGGCCGGGAAGCGCGCGATGAGCTGCGCGAGCATGATGCGCGCGAGCCCCGGGACCCTCAGCACCTCACCGTATAGACGCACCAGGACAGCCTAGGAGGGAAGCGGTCTGCGGCCGTGCATGCCGGAGTGCGGTGTCTCGCCGCTCGGGGTCGGGGGGCGGATGCTGCAGCGCGCGCTCCTCCACAGGGTCGCGATCTCCCGTGGTGCGGTCGGGCGCTCGCCGCGTACGATCCGCGCATGGCGAGGAGGGCGGACGAGCTGGGTGACCGGCGGGCGCTCGCCGTGCTGTCGGCGGCGCTCGGCGTCATCGTCGGCCTCATCGTCGGTGCGCTCTCGGTCGCGCTGCTCGGCGACGCGCTCGCGTGGTCGACGTTCCTCACCTCGGCCGGCTTCGGCGGCGCTGCGGCGGTCGCGGCCGCGCTCATCGCGTTCGCGGCCGCCGCGTACGGCGCGCGCTCCACCCGGCGGCAGGCGGAGGAGGACCGGCGGCAGCTCGAGCGGCAGCGGCGGAAGGAGCAGTGGTGGGCGAGGGCGGAATGGGCGCTCACGCAGGTCGCCCGCGACGGAGCCTCCGCCGGAGCGAGGCACAATGGGAGCAGGAGGCGATGATGGCTGAAGAGGGTGCCGAGGAAGCCTCCGGCGAGACGGCGTCGGCGCCGCGCCGGACGGTCTACCGCTCGCGGATCACCGGGCGGGTCGTGTCGCAAGCGGAGCGCATCGCTGCGGCGCGGGCGCGCATCGTGGCCGACGAGATCCGCGGCATCGAGACGGAGCCGTGGATCGTCGAGCTCGCGAAGCAGAGCGCCTGAGCCGAACGCCGCGCGGGCGGGGGCGCCGTCGAGCTCAGCTCTTGCCGTCGCCGACGCGCGGGCTCTTGATGAGCACGCCGGCGACGAGCGAGAGCAGCACGGCGGCCATGTGCGCGAGCGCCCACGCCTGGCCAGCCAGATCGAACGGGATGACCGGGTTCCAAGCGATCGCGATGACGAGGAACACCGGGACCCACCACCAGTGCTTCGCCTGCAGCGCGAACCAGCCGATGATGAGCGCCAGCACCGAGATGACGAAGCGGAGCGTGCCGTACCACTCGCTCTCGAGCAGCAGCAGCGCGACGACGAGCACGACGGCCAGCAGGATGCCGGGCGCGAGCGCGTTGCGCTGGAAGGTGGGGCCGTAGCGGTCGGAGGTCATCGCATCCCAACCTACGCCGTGCGGGCGGGGATCACGCCGCGAGCGCCTTCTTCACGCGCTGGAGGCTGACGGGTCCGGCGGTGCCGAGCTGCTGCGCGAAGAGGCTCACGCGCAGCTCCTCCAGCAGCCAACGTGCGGTGACCAGCCGCTCGGCCTTGCCGGTCTCGTCGGCGCCCGCCACCGCATCCGTCACCGAGGGCGGCAGCGGCAGCGTGCCGCCCGCCGCCGTGTAGAGGGCCGTCGCTTGCTCGACCTCGGTCATCCACGCGCGGTCGCGGTTGGCGGTCTCGGGCAGCCGCTTCACGCGGTGCTCGATCGCGCGCACGTAGACCTCGAGCCGGCCGAGCCGCTCGAGCCCGGTGCGGCTCACGAAGCCGTCGAAGACGAGCTGCTCGAGGTTCGCGCGCGCATCGGCGAGCGCCGCCATGTGGGCGAGGCTCGCGCCGTCGCGGATCGCGCGATCGGCGAGCCGGGCGCTCGTGAGGATGCGCGCCACCTGGCTCGCGAGCGCGAACATGCGGTCGACGAGCCCGTCGGCGACCCGCGCGCGGAGCGCCTGGAACTCGGCGACCGTCGCGGGCGGCCGCGCGCCGAGCTCGGCGTCGATGATCGCGAGCATGAGGTCGTCGAAGAGCCGGTCGGTCGAGGGGTAGGGCGAGGCGCCGAGCGCGAGCTTCTCGGCGCTCGTGAGGTTCGACTGCACGTAGGGCGCGGGGCTCGGCACCTGCCGCAGCAGCAGCTGCCGCACCGCCGCCCGCTGATCGCGCTGCTGCGCCTCGCGCGTCGACGCGAGCCGGATGCCGACCGTGCCCTTGCCCGTCACCGCGTAGCCCGGGTAGGCGCGCACCGTGTTGCCGCCCTGCCGCACGTCGATGTGCTCGGGCAGGTCGGTGTCGAAGCCCGCGACCTCGTCGCGCTCGAGGTCGCTCGTCACCTTCACGGCGACCTTCGCGACCTGCGTGCGCGCCTGCCCGGCGAATCGCCGCTTGAGGGCCTCGAGGTCCTTGTCTTGCCCGAGCCTTCGGCCGCGGGCGTCCTCCACCGCGAACGTCGGCTTCAAGTGGTCGGGGATGCGTCCCCAGTCGACGTCGGTCGCTGCCGCCTGCACGTAGGCGGTGCGGGAGATGCGCGCAGCGAGCACCTCCGAGAGCGACTTCGCGCGCTCGCCGCCCGCCGGCTCGTCGGGGAGCTCGGCGAGCATGCCGCGCGCCCAGTCGCCCGCCGGCACGACGTGCTTGCGCACGTGCTTCGGCAGGCTCTTGATCATCGCGGTGAGCAGCTCCTCGCGCATGCCGGGCACGAGCCAGTCGAAGCCCTCGGGGCTGAGCCTCGGCAGCACCGCGAGCGGCACGTGCACCGTGAGGCCGTCGTCGGCGGCGCCCGGCTCGAAGCGGTAGCTGAGCCGCAGCCGCTGCTCGCCGTGCTGCCACTTCGTCGGGAACGCGCGCGAGTCGACCTGCGGCTCCTCGCCGGTGAGGTCGCGGCGCGTCATCGTCAGCAGATCGGGCGTCTCCTCGCGCGCCTTGCGCCACCAGCCCTCGAAGCTGCGGGTCGAGACGACGTCGGCGGGGATCCGCGCGTCGAAGAACTCGAAGACCGCCTCGTCGCCGACGAGCAGGTCGCGGCGCCGCTGGCGCTCCTCGAGCCGCTCGATCTCGCGCCGCAGCTCGCGGTTCTTGCGGTCGAAGTCCTGCGGGCTGTCCCACTCGCCCTCGACGAGCGCGTGGCGGATGAAGAGCTCCCGCGCGTGCTCCGGGTCGAAGCGCGCGTACTGCACGCGCCGGCGCTCGACGATCGTGACGCCGAAGAGCGTCACCTTCTCGAAGGCGACGGTGGCGCCCTGCTTGCGCTCCCAGTGCGGCTCGCTCACCTGCCGCTTCGCGAGGTCACCCGCGAGCGGCTCGGCCCAGGCGAGGTCGACGGATGCGACGGTGCGGGCGAACAGGCGGCTCGTCTCGACGAGCTCGGCGGCCATGACGGCGCGAGGGGGGTTCTTGGCGAGGCCGGAGCCGGGGAAGATCTGGAACCGCGCGCCGCGTGCGCCGACGTACTCGGGGCGGGGACGCATCCGTCGCTTCGAACCCGGCTCGCCGGGCCGCGGGTGCTGCGCCTTCTGCGCCTCGTCGAGGCGGCCGATGCGGCCGAGGAGCCCCGAGAGCAGCGCCTTGTGGACGGCGTCGGCGTCGACTGCGACGGGTCGCGCGGTCTGCGCGTCGGGCTTCGCGCTCGGGTCAGCCGATCCCCGACGCCCGGGACGGGCGTCGGCGCTGGCGGGCCGCGGGAGGTCCGAAAGGACCTCCCGCTTCAGGCCCAGCGCGCGCGTCAGCTGCCGCACGACGTCCTGCCACTCGCGCACGCGCAGGAAGCTGAGGTGCTCGGCCTTGCAGAGCTTGCGGAACTGGTTGCCCGAGAGCGTCGCCTGCTGCTCCTGCAGGTAGCGCCACAGCGCGAGCAGCGTGATAAAGTCGCTCTTCGGGTCGACGAACCGCGCGTGCATGCGGTCCGCCTCCTCGCGGCGCTCGAGCGGTCGCTCGCGCGGGTCCTGGATCGTGAGCCCCGCGACGATCGCGATGACCTCGTGGGCGACGTCCGCCTCCCGGCCGGCCAGGGCCATCCGCCCGAACCTCGGGTCGACCGGCAGCCGCGCGAGCTCGCGGCCGACGCGCGTGATGTCGCCCTTCCGGCTGATGGCGCCGAGCTCGCGCAGCAGGTCGCGGCCGTCCTTGATGCCGCGCGGGTCTGGCGGCTGCAGGAAGGGGAACTCCTCGAGCGGGCCGAGGCCGAGCGACGCGGCCTGCAGGATGACCGCCGCGAGGTTGGTGCGCAGGATCTCGGGGTCGGTGAACTCGGGGCGGCGGTCGAAGTCCTCCTCGGAGTAGAGGCGGATCGCGATGCCGGGCGCGACGCGGCCGGCGCGGCCCGAGCGCTGGTTGGCGCTCGCCTGGCTGATCGCCTCGATGGGCAGGCGCTGCACCTTGCTGCGCGCGGAGTAGCGCGAGATGCGGGCGGTGCCGGTGTCGATGACGTGCCGGATGCCCGGCACCGTCAGGCTCGTCTCGGCCACGTTGGTGGCGAGCACGACCCGACGACGGATGCCCGCCCGGGTCGAGCGCTCGAAGACGCGGTGCTGGTCGGCGGCGCTCAGGCGGCCGTAGAGCGGCAGGATCTCGGTGGTCGGGCCGAGCTTGCCCTGCAGCTGGTCCTGCGCGTCGCGGATGTCGGCCTCGCTCGGGAAGAACACGAGCACGTCGCCGGAGTCGTCGCGCGCGATCTCCTTGAGGGCCGCCTCGATGCCCTCGATCGGGTCGAGGTCGGCGGCGGGCTCGTCGGGCTCGCCGTCGTCGTCGGCGTCCTGCGCGCCGACGCGCTGGGCCTCGGCGACGAGCGGCCGGTAGCGGATGTCGACGGGGAACGTGCGGCCGGAGACCTCGATGATCGGCGCACCGCCGAAGTGGCGGCTGAACGACTCCGGGTCGATCGTCGCGCTCGTGACGATGACCTTGAGGTCGGGGCGGCGGGGGAGCAGGCGCTGCAGGTAGCCGATGAGGAAGTCGATCGTGAGGCTGCGCTCGTGGGCCTCGTCGATGATGATCGTGTCGTAGGCCTTGAGGTCCTTGTCGCGGTGCATCTCGGCCAGCAGGATGCCGTCGGTCATGACCTTGACGCGGGTGTCGGCGCTCACCTGGTCGGTGAAGCGCACCTTGTAGCCGACTTCCTGCCCGAGCTCTGTGCCGAGCTCCTCGGCGATGCGCTCGGCGATCGTGCGGGCCGCGAGCCGGCGGGGCTGCGTGTGGCCGATCCTGGTGCGGCCGAGCTCGAGGCACATCTTCGGCAGCTGGGTCGTCTTGCCCGAGCCGGTCGCGCCCGCGACGATCACCACCTGGTGGTCGCGGATCGCCGCCATGATCTCGTCGCGCGCGTCGCTGACGGGCAGCTCAGCCGGGTACTCGATGCGCACGCGACCATTCTCCCGCAGTGCGCCTCTGCACCCGCGCGCGCAGCGCATCCGCCCACTCAGAGGCTTCACGAGACCGATTCGGCTCGGCCGGCGCCGACTCGACCCCTTCTCGCCGACGGGACCTGCTGCATCGGCTCTAGTCGGAGGGAAGGGGTCGAGTCGCTGCCGGAAGCGGTCGGATCGGCGCGAAGGGGTCGGGTCGAGGGGGCGGCTCCGTCCACAGCCGGCTGCCTGGCACCGATCGGGGAGCCACGACTGCTGGGACAGTCGCCCACATGACCGCAGTGACCTCCGCAACGGCTGGCGATCTCGTCGAGGTGCGCCGGCGACGCGCGCTCGTCGGCCTCGACCCCTCCGCCCAGCCGGACCGCGATGCGTCGCTCGCGCGCGTGCGTCGCGGCGTCTACGCCCCGGCGGAGGAGCTGAAGCAGGCCGACCGCCGCACGAGGTACCTCAGCCGCATCCAAGCCGTCGCGCTCATGCGCGACCAGCCCATCTTCGCGCGCGAGTCGGCGCTCGCCGTCCACGAGCTGCCGTTCGGCCTCGAGCCCGATCACGTCTTCACCGCAGGAGGCGCTCGCACGGCAGGCATCAAGGCCGGGGTCTGCCACTCGCCGGTGGCTCTGGACGAGGCCGACGTCGTGCAGGTCGGCGAGCTGCTGGTGTGCTCGGCGGCGTACGCGCTCGCAGACGTCGCCCGCCGTCGAGATCCGCTCGTCGGCGTGGCCGCCCTCGACGCGGCGTTGCGCGCACAGCTGGTCACGCGCGACGAGGTCCTCGACGCGCTCTCGCGCCAGGGGCCGCGAGGCCGGCGACGGGCGGCATGGAGCGTCGAGTTCGCCGACGCCGATGCCGAGTCGGTCGGAGAGTCGTACAGCCGGGTGCGGGTTCACCAGCTCGGGTTCCCGGCACCGGAGCTGCAGCCCCGCGTGAACGGGCTGAGCGGCAAGGAATACCGGACCGACATGCGCTGGGCACAGCGCGGCGATCGGCCACTGCTGGGCGAGTTCGACGGCGCCATGAAGTACGGCGTCCTCGCAAACGAAGCCGGCATCGCCGGCGCTCAGGCGCTCGCCGACGAGAAGGCCCGCGAGGACGACCTGCGCTTCGAGAACGACTTCGCGCGCTGGATCTGGGACGACCTCATGCGCCCCTCGCGGCTTGACGCGATCCTCACCGGGCACGGCCTGCAGCGCGAGCGGCCGCCGCTCCTCGGCTTCGACGGCTGCTGACGCTCGAGGCGACCGCTTCTCGTCGATGCGACACGTCGTCCAGCTCCAGTTGACCCCTTCTCGCCGACTCGAGCCGTTTCAGCGGGTCGCGTCAGCGAGAAAGGGTCCGCTCCGTTCGGCAGAGGGGTCCACTCGACGGAAAGGGGTCGAGTCGCCGAGCCGGGTGGAGCTAGGCCGGGAAGGCGGCTCCGCCCTGCCGCCTCCCAGCCTCCGCAGGCAGGATGCGGAGCATGGACATCAAGGACAACGGACCCAACCCGAACGTCTTCGACATCGAGACCGCCACGGTCGAGAACGGGGCATACCGCCACGTCGCCTGGACGGGCAAGCACCTCCAGGTCACGCTCATGTCGATCGAGCCGGGCGACTCGATCGGGCTCGAGGTGCACAAGGGCACCGACCAGTTCCTGCGCATCGACCAGGGCAAGGGCGTCGCCAAGATGGGCCCCACCAAGGACGACCTGACCGAGACCGAGGTCAGCGACGGCTGGAGCATCCAGGTGCCCGAGGGCACGTGGCACGACGTCGAGAACACCGGCGACGAGCCGCTGCGGCTCTACGCGATCTACGCGCCGACGCACCACGCGCAGGGCATCGTGCAGGAGACCGCCGAGCAGGCCGAGGAGGACGAGGAGGCCGGCCGCGACGAGCCGCCCTCGTGGGTCGAGGAGGTCGACGAGAAGGGCGAGGAGACGGCCTAGCCTCTTCCAGACAGCACGACGCCCGCCGGAGCTCCGGCGGGCGTCGTGCTGTCTGCGGAAGACGGGCGGATGCGTCAGTCGCGCTCGGGCGCGTCCGTCTCGCGCTCGCCGTGCTGGGCCGCGTCGTCGGCGCGGCCCTCGGGCGCCGCTTCGACGTCGGTCTCGTCAGCGGGCGTGTGGATGTCGGGGTCGGCGCCGATGACGGCGGTGCCGTCCTGCGCGTCCTCGCTCGGCCCGGGCCGGTAGCCGGCGCCCGCGTCTGCGGCGTCCTCATCGCGCCCCTGGTGGCCCTCCTCGGGCGCGGGGGAGTAGCCGCGCGGCGCCTCGGTGTCGCCCGGGTGCACCTCGGGGATGGTGCCGCCGCGCGTGCCGGCCTCCGGCTGCGCCGCGCCCGCGCCGGTCGACTCGCCCGCGACCGCGTCACTCGCGAGCGTGCCGCCGCGGTTCGCGGCCGGGTCGGAGCCGAGCTCGTCGGCCGTCGGCACGACGCCGTCGCCGAACGCCGCGGCCGTCGCCGCCGCAGCGCCCGCGCCACCGGCGACCCCGGCCGAGAGGCCAGCCGAGCCGCGCGCCTCGGCGCGGCTGCGAGCCTCCGCCTGCTGCCGCGCGCGCTCCGCGGCGGCATCTGCGAAGTCGGGGTGCGGCTGGCCGGGCGGCAGGTCGTCGCTGTCGTCGGTGTCGCCGTCGAGCGGGTTGTCGCCGATGAGCGGCGGCAGCTCCTCGCCGAACTCGCCGCGCCGCTCGAGCACGAACACCGCCGAGAGCATCGTGATGATCGAGAGGCCGACGTACGTCCAGCCGAGCACGTTGTTGGCGACGAGGCCGAGCGAGTCGGTGACGCGCGCGTAGCTCAGCACCGCGAGCAGCGCGCCGATGCCGATGAGCACGGCGGTGAGCACGACGAACCACGTGGGCCGCGTGCGGCGGGTCGCGATCACGACGCCGATCAGGAGGGCAGCCAATCCGAGCAGGTAGTGCATGCGGTCAGCCTAGGCGCGCTCGCCTGAGATGGCACGGGGTGCCTGCGAGTCGAGCGGACACGGCGGATGCGGGGCTACCGTCATGGGGGACGAGGGGAGCGCCGACGATGCTGACGAGCCGGGGCCGCACGACGATCGCGACGACGCTGGGAGCGGCGCTGCTGCTGACGGGCTGCGTGCAGCCCCCGCCCGCGCCATCGCCGAGCGCCGAGCCGACCGCGGTGACCGAGGTCACCGCGTCTGCGGAAGCGGCGGAGCCGAGCGTCGCCCCCGTCCCCGCCCAGCCGAGCGAGCGCGGCGTGCTCGGCCGCGCATCCGTCACGGTGCCGGAGGGGTGGGAGCGGACGGGCGGCGACCAGACCTTCACGCTCCGCTACGCCGCGACGGACACCCCGACCTACGAGGCGATCGCGATCTCCGACGGCTTCGGCAGCTTCCACGGCGCCCGCGCCGGCGTCTCCATCTTCATCGCGCAAGCGCAGACCGAGATCGAGGACTTCCGCATCCTCTCGCAGGAGGACATCGAGGTGCCCGGCGCGTCGAGCGCCGTGCGGGTCGACTTCACGTTCGGGAGCGGCGACGCCGCCTCCGACGGCATGTGGGTCGTGGCGGTCGACGACCGCGACGGCCACGCGATCGCGATCGCCTACTCGGGCGGCGAGGCCGAGGTCGACGACGCCGAGCTCGACGCGGTCGCCGACTCCGTCGAGCTGCTCCCGGCGCCCTGACGCGACACGCGCGACGGCGCCCGCGTCGGCGGTCGCGCCTACGATGGAGCGAGTGACCAGCCAGCCGATCGCGCGCCCCGAGGGCCCCGCAGACGGCGGCCACTTCGGCTCGTGGGCGGCCGACAACCTGCCGCCGCTCTACCCCGATCGCGCCCCGTGGGGCACGGCGCAGCCGCTCCGCGCGTGGCAGCAGGAGGCGCTCACCCAGTACTTCGAGACCGAGCCGCGCGACTTCCTCGCGGCCGCGACGCCCGGCGCCGGCAAGACGACCTTCGCGCTCCGGCTCGCCTCCGAGCTGCTGCGCCGCGGCACGGTGCGCCGCATCACCGTCGTCGCCCCCACCGAGCACCTCAAGCAGCAGTGGGCCGACGCCGCGCACAAGGCCGGCATCCGCCTCGACCCCGACTTCGCGAACGCCGACGGCGACTACCCGCGGCAGTACCACGGGGTCGTCGTGACGTACGCGCAGGTCGCCGCCCGCGCATCCGTGCACGAGCGCATCACCCGCTCCGCGCCGAGCCTCATCATCCTCGACGAGGTGCACCACGCGGGCGACGCGCTCAGCTGGGGCGACGCGGTGCTCGAGGCGTTCGGGCCCGCGACCCGCCGCCTCTCGCTCACGGGCACGCCGTTCCGCAGCGACACCTCGCCCATCCCGTTCGTCGAGTACGTGCGCGACGAGCGCGGCGTGCGGCTCAGCCAGACCGACTACGCATACGGCTACGAGCACGCGCTGCGCGACGGCGTCGTCCGGCCCGTGCTCTTCATGGCCTACGCCGGCACGATGCAGTGGCGCACGTCGATGGGCGACGAGATGAAGGCGACGCTCGGCCACGGCGACACGAAGGACATCACGAACGGCGCGTGGCGCACCGCGCTCGACCCGGGCGGCGAGTGGATCCAGCAGGTGCTGCGCTCGGCCGACGTGCGGCTGACGCACGTGCGCCAGGCGGTGCCGGATGCGGGCGGTCTCGTGATCGCGACCGACCAGGCCCAGGCGAGGCAGTACGCGCAGCTGCTGCGCGGCATCTCGGGCGAGGAGCCGACCGTCGTGCTGTCTGACGACCCGGGCGGCTCGGATCGGATCGAGGCGTTCTCGAAGGGCACGCAGCGGTGGATGGTCGCGGTGCGGATGGTCTCGGAGGGCGTCGACGTGCCGCGGCTCGCGGTGGGGGTCTACGCGACGAGCTCGGCGACGCCGCTGTTCTTCGCGCAGGTGATCGGCCGCTTCGTGCGATCCCGCCACCGCGGCGAGGTCGCGACCGTCTTCCTGCCGTCGGTGCCGCCGCTGCTCACGCTCGCGGCCGAGCTCGAGCGGCAGCGCGACCACGCGCTCGACCGCGAGCAGCCCGACGACCAGCTGCTCGACGACGACCTCATGGCCGCGGCCGAGCGGGGCGACAAGGACGACCGGGAGCCCGCGCCCTTCACATGGGAGCCGCTCGAGTCGAGCGCGACCTTCGACCGCGTGCTCTTCGGCGACGCGGAGTTCGGGCAGCTCGTCGAGCCGGCGACCGAGGAGGAGATGGACTTCATCGGCATCCCGGGCATCCTCGACGCGGAGGAGATCTCCGACCTGCTGAAGCGCAGGCACGCCCGGCAGGCGGCGCGCATCCGCGACCGGCCGCCGGCGCAGGAGGCGCCGGAGCCGCTCTACCGCAACATGCGCGAGGAGCGGCAGCTGCTCAACTCGCTCGTCGCGATCGTCGCGAAGCGGCGCGGCGAGGCGCACGCGCTCGTGCACGCCGAGGCCCGGCGGGTGTGCGGCGGGCCGCCCGTGGCGCAGGCGTCGATGCAGCAGCTGCGGGACCGCATCCACTACCTCCGCCGGCTCGTCGACCGGCGCTGACTCCAGCGCTGGCTCCAGCGCTCAGTCGTGCTCGACCCAGCAGACGAGCACGGCCGAGGCGACCGCATACGCGGCGCCGTCGCGGGTCAGCGCGCCGCCAGCGAGCGACTCGGGCAGCGCGGTCGCGTCGACGACGAGCGTCTTGCCGTCGCGCAGGAAGCCGACGATGCCGTCGCCGGTGGAGAACGACGGCAGCCCGAGCGCGAGCATCCCCTCGATCGCGGTCGCGTCGAGGCTGCGCTGCACCTCGGCGAAGTGCTCCTCGCCGACCGCGACATCGGTCGAGTCGTGCACGGTGAGCACGAGCGGTGCGCCCTCGATGTCGTACGAGCACGAGTAGTCCGGGGCATCCCACGAGGCGACGGGTTCGACGGCGCGCTCGAGCTGCAGCAGCGAGGCGATCGCGGTCTGCACCTGCCCGGCGCAGATCATCTCGGCAGCCGCCGACGGCGCGCCCGCGGTTCCGGCGTCATGGCCGCCGTGCTCCGCGCCGCTGCACGCCGCGAGCGCGAGCAGCGCGAGCGCGAGGGCCGCGCTGTCGCGCACCCGAGTCGCTGCAGCGGTGACGGGACTCGTCCGAGGCATCATGCGCTCCTTCGGCATGCGCACCGGCGGCCGCTCGGCCGTGACGCGGTGACCTCCAGTGTCCTCGCACCGGCGCCCGATCGCGGTCACGATCCCGCGTCGATTCGCGCAGGTGCGCCTCAAGCGCGGCCGAGCGGGAGGACCATCCGGCTCAGGCGTGGGCCGGCTCAGGCGTCGGCCGGCTCAGGCGTCGGCGTCGTGCTCGAGCATGAGCGAGATGGCGACGGCCTTCGCCGAGTCGATGTGGGCGCGCATGACGGCCTCGGCCCGCTCGGGGTCGCGCGAGACGACCGCCTCGAACACGGCCTTGTGCTCATCGGTCGCGTCGGACGCGCGACCCGGTCTCGCCGACGTGAGCGAGCGGTAGCGGTCCACGTGCCCGCGCACGATGCGCAGCAGGTTCTCGGCGAGCACGTTGCCGCTGATGCGCTGCAGCTCGTCGTGGAACTCGGCGCCGAAGCGCACCACTTGCGTGTAGTCGTCGCGCAAGCGGTCCATGAGCAAGATCTGCCGCTCGAGGATCTCGACGTCGGCGTCGGTCACCCGCCGGGCCGCGTCGGAGGCGATGAGCCCCTCGAGCCGAGCACGCGTGTCGAGCACGTGGCCGAGCTCCTCGACCGACACGGGCGCGACCATCGTCCTGTTCGAGCCGGACCGCACCGCGAGCCCCTCCATCACGAGCGTGGCCATCGCCTCCCGCACGGGCGTGCGGGAGACGCCGAGCTGCTCGGCGAGCTCCGGCGCCGACAGCGGCATGCCCGGCTCGAGCCGGCGCTCGACGATGAGCGAGCGCAGCTGCTCGTACGTCGACGCGCCGTGGTCGCGACGTCGCCCACGATCGTCCATGGGGCACAGTGTGCCACGGATACTCGCACTTGCTTATCTGCATGCAGATGTGCGAGTCTCGCCGAGGGCCGCAGTTCGGCCCGACAACGCCACGAAGGAGTGAACGTGAAGAACCACTGGAAGCTCGCCGCGGTCGTGGGCGCCACAGCCCTCGTGCTGACCGGCTGCACCACCGCGACGCAGCAGCCGAGCGCCAGCCAGGAGCCGGCCGGCTCCGAGGGTCCCGTCGCCGCCGAGAGCCTCGGCCGCATCGAGATCATAGCTCCTGCCAACCCCGGCTCCGGCTGGGACCAGACGGCTCGCGCGCTCGCCAGCGCCCTCGAGGGGACCGAGCTCGCCGAGTCCGTCACCGTGACCAACGTGCCCGGAGCGTCCGGCACCGTCGCCCTCGCGCAGATCGCCGGCAACCCGGGCCGCGACGGCGTGCTGATGGCCTCCGGCCTCGCCATGATGAGCGGCGTGCTCACGAATGACACCGGCGTGAGCCTCGACGACGTCACGCCGATCGCGCGCCTCATCGGCGAGGCCGAGGTCATCGTCGTTCCCGCTGCCTCCGAGTTCGAGACGGTCGACGACCTGCTCGCCGCGATCGCCGAGAACCCCGCGGGCGTGCCGATCGCCGGCGGCTCCGCCGGCAGCGCCGACCACGTCTTCCTCGGCCTGCTCGCCGAGCAGTACGACATCGCCCCGAGCGACCTCAACTACGTTCCCTACTCGGGCGGCGGCGAGGCGACGACCGCGCTGCTCGGCAACCAGGTGAGCGCCGGCATCTCGGGCATCGGCGAGTTCCGCCAGCAGATCGAGACCGGCGAGCTGCGCGGCCTGCTGCTCTCGACCGCCGAGCCCATCGAGGGCCTCGACATCCCGACGGTCGCCGACATCGACCAAGCCGACCTTGAGTTCGCCAACTGGCGCTCGGTCATGGCGCCGGCCGACCTCGACGACGAGCTGCGCCAGCAGTACGTCGACGTCATCACCGAGGTCGCCGCCTCCGACGAGTGGGCGGAGCTGCTCGAGACGAACGACTGGGCCGACCTGTTCCTCGCCGGCGACGAGTTCGCCGACTGGCTCACTACCGAGAACACCCGCGTCGAGGGCGTGCTCTCGCAGCTCGGCCTCGTCGTCCAGTGACGACCGACGCTCCGCTCGCCTCGGGAGCGGCCGCACCTGCGGCCGCCCCCGGGGCGAGCCCCGTTCCCGACACCCGACGCTGGCCCGAGCTGCTGCTCGCGGTTGCCGTGGTCGCGATCGGCGCGATCACGATCATCGACGGGATGGGTCAGCCCGTCTCGCGCTCGGCCTCCGGCCTGGGCGCGGGGCAGTTCCCGATCATCGTCGGCACCATCACCGCAGCGCTCGGCGCCGTGCTCCTCGTGCAGGTGCTGCGCGGCCGCCTCGGCCACCCCGACGCCGCCGAGGGAGACCTCGACGTCCGCACGATGCACTGGTGGCAGCTCGCGCTCTCCGCCGCGGCGATGATCGGCTTCGCGCTCACCGTCGAGGTGCTCGGCTACCCGATCGCCGCGGCGCTCACGTTCATCGCCGTCGCGGTCGCGACGGGCGCCCGTCGGTGGCTCGTCACGAGCGCCATCGCCGTCGTGCTCTCGCTCGGCATCTTCTACCTCTTCACGCTCGCGCTACGCATCCAGCTGCCCGCGGGCATCCTGACCGGGATCCTCTGATCATGGGAGTGCTCTGATGGAAGGCCTCGAGGGACTCCTCCACGGGTTCTCGGTCGCGTTCACGCTCCAGAACCTGCTCTTCGCCCTGCTCGGCGCCTTCGTCGGCACGATGATCGGCGTGCTGCCGGGCATCGGCCCGGCGCTCACGATCGCGCTGCTGCTCCCGATGACCTACGGCATGCCGGTCGCGAGCGCGTTCATCCTCTTCGCCGGCATCTACTACGGCGCGATGTACGGCGGCTCGACGACCTCCATCCTGCTGAAGACGCCCGGCGAGTCGGGCTCGATCGTCGCCGCGATCGACGGCAACGCGATGGCCCGCGCGGGGCGCGGCGCCGCAGCGCTCGCGACGGCGGCCATCGGCTCGTTCATCGCCGGCACGATCGCGACCGTGCTCGTGGCGATGTTCGCGCCGGCGATCGTCGACGTCGCGGTGCAGCTCGGCGCGGCCGACTACTTCGCGCTCATGGTGGTCGCCTTCCTGACCGTCGGCGCGCTCGTCGGCGGCTCACCGCTGCGGGGACTCATCTCGCTCGCGCTCGGGCTCACGATCGGGCTCGTCGGCATCGACTTCCAGTCGGGCCAGGACCGCTTGACCTTCGGCATGCCGCGCCTGCTCGACGGCATCGACACCGTCGTGCTCATCGTCGCGCTCTTCGCGATTGGCGAGGTGCTCTACGTCGTCGCGCACCAGACCTCGTCGAAGTACGCCGTCGCATCCATCAAGGGCCAGAAGTGGATGACCGGCACCGACTTCCGCCGCTCGTGGAAGCCGTGGCTGCGCGGCACGGCGATCGGCTTCCCGCTCGGCGTCATCCCCGCCGGCGGCAGCGAGATCCCGACGTTCCTCTCGTACTCGCTCGAGAAGAAGCTCGCGAAGGGTGCGCGCAAGGAGGAGTTCGGCAAGGGCGCCATCGAGGGCGTCGCCGGTCCCGAGGCGGCCAACAACGCGAACGCCGCGGGCACGATGGTGCCGCTGCTGACGCTCGGCATCCCGACCTCCGCGACCGCGGCCATCATCCTCGTCGCGTTCCAGCAGTACGGGCTCCAGCCGGGTCCCGCGCTGCTCGAGAACGAGGCCGACCTCGTCTGGGGCCTCATCGCGAGCCTGCTGATCGGCAACCTGATGCTGCTCATCCTCAACCTGCCGTTCGTCGGCGTGTGGGTGAAGCTGCTGAAGATCCCGAAGCCCTACCTGTTCGCGGGCATCGCGACCTTCGCGCTGCTCGGCGCCTACGCGGTCAACGGCGCGTCGTTCGACGTGCTGCTGCTCATCGCGTTCGGCGTCGTGGGCTACCTGCTGCGCCGCTTCGGCTTCCCGATCGCGCCCGTCGTCGTCGGCGCCATCCTCGGGCCGCTCGCCGAGCTCCAGCTGCGCCGAGCGCTCGACATCTCCGCGGGCGACCCGCTCACCCTCGTGAGCTCGCCGTTCTCGCTCGTCGTCTACATCACGCTCGCGCTCGTGCTGCTGCTGCCGAGCCTCATCCGGCGCCTCAACAAGCGCCGCCTCACGAGAACCACCATGCTTGACACCGTGCAGATCGACGGCGAGCGCGACCTCGAGTCGTCCGCGCCCGCACAGAACCGAACGAAGGAGACGCCATGATCCACCACGAGGTACGCGCCCGGAAGTCCGCCGAGAACCTGCCCCGCGAGGAGCAGCTCGCGTGGAAGATCGCCCAGGTCGCGGTCGACCCCGTGGAGGTCGAGGGTCAGGTCGTCGAGATGATCGCGAACCGCATCATCGACAACGCGGCCGTCGCGGTCGCGAGCCTCAACCGCGCGCCGGTCGTCTCGGCCCGCGAGCAGGCCCAGCGCCACCCCTACACGCCCGGCGCGGCCATCTTCGGCGTCGACGACCGCGTGAGCCCGGAGTGGGCGGCGTGGGCGAACGGCGTCGCCGTGCGCGAGCTCGACTTCCACGACACCTTCCTCGCGGCCGACTACTCGCACCCCGGCGACAACATCCCGCCGATCCTCGCGGTCGCGCAGCACCTCGGCTGCGACGGCGCCGCGCTCGTGCGCGGTCTCGCGACCGGCTACGAGATCCAGGTCGACCTCGTGCGCGCGATCAGCCTGCACAAGCACAAGATCGACCACGTCGCGCACCTCGGCCCGTCGGCCGCCGCCGGCATCGGCACGATGCTCGGCCTCGAGGCCGAGACGATCTTCCAGGCCGTCGGCCAGGCGCTCCACACGACGACCGCCACGCGCCAGTCGCGCAAGGGCGAGATCTCCACGTGGAAGGCGCACGCGCCGGCCTTCGCGGGCAAGATGGCGGTCGAGTCGGTCGACCGCGCGATGCGCGGCCAGACGAGCCCCGTGCCGATCTACGAGGGCGAGGACGGCTTCATCGCCTGGCTGCTCGACGGCTGGGAGGGCGTCTACCACGTGCCGCTGCCCGCACCGGGCGAGCCGAAGCGCGCGATCCTCGACACCTACACGAAGGAGCACTCGGCCGAGTACCAGGCGCAGGCGTGGATCGACCTCGCCCGCCGCCTCGGCACCGAGCGCCCCGAGCTGCGCGACCCGTCGAACATCGCCTCGATCGTGCTGCACACGAGCCACCACACGCACTACGTGATCGGCTCGGGCGCGAACGACCCGCAGAAGTACGACCCGACCGCGAGCCGCGAGACGCTCGACCACTCGATCCCGTACATCGTCGCGGTCGCGCTGCAGGACGGCGGCTGGCACCACGTCGACTCCTACGCGCCCGAGCGCGCGCAGCGCCCCGACACCGTCGAGCTGTGGAACAAGATCTCCACGCTCGAGGACCCGGTGTGGACCGAGCGCTACCACGACCCCGACCCCGACAAGAAGGCGTTCGGCGGCCGCATCGTCATCACCCTCACGTCGGGCGAGACGATCGAGGACGAGATCTCGGTGGCGGATGCGCACCCGGCCGGGGCGCGCCCGTTCGGCCGTGCGGAGTACGTGCAGAAGCTCCGCACGCTCGCCCAGGGCATCATCGACGACGCCGAGCTCGACCGCTTCCTCGGCCTCGTCGAGCGCCTGCCCGAGCTGACGCCTGCGGAGGTGCGCGAGCTCAACCTCCGCGCCCCCGCCGGCACGGTGGACGCCGGCACGACGCAGGGCATCTTCTAGTGCTCTCGAGCTCCGTCACCCCGAACGAGAAGCGCAAGGCGTTCCGGGCAGGGCTCGCCTCCGGGCGCATCCAGCGCTTCCCGGGGGCGTTCACGCCGCTCACCGCGCCGCTCATCCAGCAGCTCGGCTTCGAGGGCGCATACATCTCGGGCGCCGTCATGTCGGCCGAGCTCGGGCTGCCCGACATCGGCCTCACGACGCTCACGGAGGTCGCCGAGCGCGGCCGGCAGATCTCGCGCATGACCGACCTGCCGACGCTCATCGACGCCGACACCGGCTTCGGCGAGGCGATGAACGTCGCGCGCGCGGTGCACGAGCTCGAGGACGCCGGCGTCGCGGGCCTCCACCTCGAGGACCAGGTCAACCCCAAGCGGTGCGGCCACCTCGACGGCAAGGAGGTCGTCTCGCTCGACAAGGCGGTGCAGCGCATCGCCGCGGCCGCGAGCGCGCGCCGCGACAGCGACCTCGTCATCATGGCGCGCACCGACATCCGCGGCGTCGGCGCTTCCGGGGAGGCCGGCCTCGAGGCGGCGAAGGACCGCGCGAAGGCCCTCGAGGCCGCCGGCGCCGACGCGATCTTCCCCGAGGCGATGGCCTCGCTCGAGGAGTTCGCCGCCATCCGGGATGCCGTCGACGTGCCGATCCTCGCCAACATGACGGAGTTCGGCAAGAGCGCGCTGTTCACGCACCAGCAGCTCGAGGATGTCGGCGTCAACATCGCCATCCACCCGGTGTCGCTGCTGCGCATCGCGATGGGCGCGATCGAGCGCGAGCTGCGCCTGCTCAAGGAGACGGGCACGCTCGACGGTGCCGTCGAGCGCATGCAGACGCGCGCGCGGCTCTACGAGCTCAACGACTACGCGGCCTACAACGCGTTCGACGAGGGCGTGTTCAACTTCGACGTGCCGACGGGCACGAGCGAGTGAGCCTGCTCTTCTCGACCGTCGCGGTCGGGCCGCTCGAGGCGCGCAACCGCGCGTGGGTCTCGCCGATGTGCCAGTACTCCTGCGAGCAGCAGGACGGCATGCCGAACGACTGGCACCACGAGCACCTCGCGTCGTTCGCGCGCGGCGGCGCTGGCCTCGTCATGACCGAGGCCGCCGCGGTCGTGCCCGAGGGCCGCATCTCGCCGCAGGACGTGGGCATCTGGAACGACGCGCAAGCCGAGGCGTGGGCGCCGATCGCCGCGCGCATCCGCGCCCACGGCGCCGTGCCCGCGATGCAGCTCGCCCACGCGGGCCGCAAGGCGTCGACGTATCGCGCGTGGAGCGGGCGCGGCTCCGTGCCCGCCGCTGAGGGCGGCTGGCAGAGCGTCGGTGCGGGGTCGGATGCGTTCGGCCGCTTCGCGCCGCCGCGAGCGCTCGCCACCGACGAGGTCGCGCAGCTGCCGCAGGCGTTCGCCGACGCCGCCCGTCGCGCTGTCTCCGCGGGCTTCGAGGCGCTCGAGGTGCACGCCGCTCACGGCTACCTCCTCCACCAGTTCCTCTCGCCGATCACCAACGCACGCGCCGACGAGTGGGGGCCGGATGCGGCGGCCCTCTCGACGAGGCTCCTCCGGCTCGTCGTCGAGGCCGTCCGCGAGGCCGCGCCCGACGCGGCGCTCCTGGTGCGGCTGAGCGCCTCCGACTGGGTCGAGGGCGGCATCGACACCGCGCGGACGATCGAGCACGTGCGGGCCGCAGCCTCCGCGGGCGCCGACTGGTTCGACCTCTCCTCTGGCGGGCTCGACCCGCGGCAGGAGATCCCGCTCGAGCCCGGCTACCAGGTGCCGTTCGCGCGCGCCGTGCGGGAGGCGACCGGGGTGAAGGTCAACGCGGTCGGCCTCATCGACGAGCCCGAGCGCGCCGAGCGGGTGCTCGCCGCCGGCGACGCCGACGCGGTCATGCTCGCGCGCCCGTGGCTGCGCAACCCGCACTGGGCGCTCGAGGCCGAGGTCGTGCTCGACGGCGAGCTCCCCGCCGACGGCCCACACGCATCCGTCTGGCCTCCGCAGTACACGCGGGCGCGGCTGGTCTAGCGGACGGTTCAGACGCCGGTGACGAGGCGGACCCCGTCGGCGATCTTCGAGAGCACGTAGGCCGGCACTCGACCGACGGGGTACGGGTCGATGAACTCCCGGCTCACCGGCCCGAGCTGCGAGACGACGGCGACCGAGTCGCGATCGAGACCCGAGGCATCGAGGGGCACGATCACGTTCCCGGGGAAGGCCTCGAGCGCGACGTTGGAGGTCAGCGGCACGACGAGCACCGTGGCGATCGCGGTGGCGAGCAGCCAGTCCTCCTGCAGCACCACCGCAGGGCGCCGCTTCGCCGGTTCCGAGCCGCGCGGCGACCCGAAGTCGACCCACACCACGTCCCCGTGGGCGATCACCAGTCGGTGCCCTCGCCGATGATGCGCTCGGATTCCCGGAGAATCGGGCTGTCGGCGGACGGCTGGCCGACTCGGGCGATGACCGCTTCGGCCTGCGCGGTGAGCTCTGCCGCACCCTCGAGCTCGTCGGCGAGCCTGCGGCCGGCGCGCCGATAGAACTCCGAGCGGTTCATCCCGTGCCGAGCGGCGATCCGCTCGAAGCGCTCGAACTCTCCGTCCGGGATCGAGATCGCGGTCTTCATGCCGTCGAGTATAACCGGTCATACCGCGGCACTCCAGAGGCGCGTGCCGTACAGTGCTGGACGACTGCTCAGCGCGGAGCGCAGCCGAGCGGGTCGCGATCCGACCCACGGCTCCTCGCGCACGAAGGGCGGTCCCCTTCCAGAACGAGGAGCCGGCATGACGATCGACCTGACCACCTACGCCTTGAGCGACGAGGAGCTCGACCTCGCGCGCGCGGTGCGCGACTTCGCCGACAAGGTCGTCGCGCCCGCCTCGTACGAGGCCGACCGCACGAAGACGCTGCCGATGGACGTCGTCGCGCAGATGGGCGAGCTCGGCCTGTTCGGCATCCCGTTCCCCGAGGAGCACGGCGGCCAGGGCGGCGACTACTTCACGCTCGGCCTCGCGATCGAGGCGCTCGCGCGCGTCGACCAGTCGATCGCGATCACGCTCGAGGCGGGCGTGAGCCTCGGCGCGATGCCGATCCACCTCTTCGGCACCGACGAGCAGAAGGCCGAGCTGCTGCCCGACCTGCTCGAGGGGCGCGCGCTCGCGGGCTTCGGCCTCACCGAGCCCGAGGCGGGCTCCGACGCCGGTGCGACGCGCACGACCGCGCGGCTCGAGGGCGACGAGTGGGTCATCAACGGCGCGAAGCAGTTCATCACGAACTCCGGCACGCCCATCACGCGCTTCGTGACGGTCACCGCCGTCACGGGGGAGCGGGACGGCCGCAAGGAGATCTCGACCATCATCGTGCCGAACGGCACGCCGGGCTTCACGGTCGAGGCGCCCTACGACAAGGTCGGCTGGCACGCCTCCGACACGCATCCGCTCACCTTCCGCGACGCGCGCGTGCCAGCCGGCAACCTGCTCGGGCAGCGGGGTCGCGGCTTCGCGGGCTTCCTGCACATCCTCGACGAGGGGCGCATCGCGATCGCGGCGCTCGCGACGGGCGCGGCCGAAGGCTGTCTCGAGGCGTCGATCGACTACGCCAAGCAGCGCACCGTCTTCGGCGAGCCGCTCGCGACGCGCCAGAACGTGCAGTTCGTCATCGCGCGCATGCAGGCGCGCGTGCACGGCGCCCGGCTCGCGTGGCACCACGCGGCGAGGCTGCGGGATGCGGGCAAGCCGTTCAAGACGGAGGCCGCGATCGCGAAGCTCGTCTCGAGCGAGGCGGCGATGGACAACGCGCGCGACGCGACGCAGATCTTCGGCGGCAACGGCTTCATGAACGAGTACCCCGTCGCTCGGCACTACCGCGACTCGAAGATCCTCGAGATCGGCGAGGGCACGAGCGAGGTGCAGCTGCTCGTCGTGGCGAGGGCGCTCGGGCTGGCCTGAGCCCGCGCGTCAGCCGGCGACCGCGCCGACTGCGGCCAGTCGCGTACGTGCCGCGCGGAGCACCGCGAGGTCGACGGGGTGGTCGCCGTCCACCTCCGGCAGGTGCTGCAGCGCCTCGTCGCCGAGTGCGATCGAGAGGGCGACCGCGAACCGGGCTTCGGCGCCGCGGTCGGTCGCCGGCAGTCGGGCGTGCTCGGGGTGCTGCTCGAGCCAGCGCTCGACCACCCCGACCAGCGCGTCGCGGCTCGCGCGGCTGCGCGCCGACACGGCGCTGCTCATGCCTGGCTCACGCACGAACAGGGCGAAGCGACGGCGGCCGAGGTCGGGGTCCCCGTCGGCGCGGCGCACGTGCTCCACCGCGATGAGCCCTGCCGCGAGCACGAGGTCGTCGGCGTGCTCGGTGAGGATGCGCTCGGTCAGCTCGGCGTCGTACGCGATGGTGGTGCCGAAGATCGCTTGCTCGATCGACCAGAAGTAGTTGAAGAAGGTGCTGCGCGAGACGCCGGCCGACTCGCACACGCGACCGACGGTCACCGCGTCGATGCCTTCGGCGTAGGCGATCTCGACCGCCGCCGACTCCATGGCGCGCCGCGACTCCCGTCGCTTCCGTTCTCGTAGCCCTGTCATCCGGACATCACATCGCAGAACGTGGCTTGCGTCAAAGTTTGCACATAGTCCACTATAGAGGTCCCCAGCACGAGAGGCCCTTCATGTCGCGTCCCCAGCATCCCCACCCGCGAAATCCCCGCACGCGCCTCCGCGCGCGTGCTGGCGCCATCGACAGTCGAGCGCGCGGGGCGGGTGCCGTCGCCGTCGTCGCCGGGCTGCTGCTCATGGCGGTGCCGCCCATGGCGAGCGCCGAGCCCGCGCCGTCGCCCGTCGTGATCGCCGTCCGCGTCGACGACGGCACCGCAACCGCGCCGATCGCCGGCGCGCACGTCACTGTGCGCGAGGCGAGCGGCGAGCAGGTGCTCGTCGCGAGCGGGGTGAGCGGGCTCGACGGCTCGCTCGAGCTCGAGGTCGACGGCACGGCCGACTTCTACTTCGCCGAGGCGGAGTGGCCGGGCGATCGCGGCGACCTCGAGGATCCCGGCGTCGGCCGGAGCGAGTTCGTCGTCTCCCGCGGCGAGCCGGTCGACGTCGTGCTGTGGGGCAGCTTCGCGGTGGTCGACGGCACTGTCGCGGCGACGGTCGACGGCGAGCCGCTCCTCGATCTCAGCGGCGCAGCGATCGAGGTCGCGAGTGGGGGTGTGACGGTGCAGCGAGTGCCGCTCGCCGCCGACGGCTCGTTCGTCTCGGCCGCGCTGCCGACGAGCTGGGAGACGGCCACGAGCGTCTCGCTCGTCCCGCCGGCCGGCCTCGTCCTCGCGCCGGGCCAGCCCGCCGAGAACGCGCCGTTCGCGCTCCCGTTCGGCGGCTCGAGCCCGTCGGTCGTCGCGATCGAGCGCTCATTCGCCCTCATGAGCGACGGTGCCGCTCCCGAGCCGGTGCCGACGGAGTCGCCGGTGCCGACGGAGTCGCCGGTGCCGACCGAGTCGCCGGTGCCGACGGAGTCGCCTGTCCCGACGCCGGTCGATCCCTCGGAGCCGCTCGTCCCATCCGACCCGGTCGAGCCGACGCCCGGGCCGCACCTCCCGTCCGCCGCGCAGGTCGTGATCGGCGATGGCGCCAGCCTCGGCGAGCTGCTCGCCGGTGGCTCCGCGTCGACCGTCCAGACGATGCTCACTGCGCTCTTCCAGAGGGCGGACGATTCGTCGCCCGCCCTCGCGGGGTGGGTCGTCGATGCGCAGGGCGCGACCGTCGGCGTCGGGCTGATCGATGAGCCCAACGCTCTCTCGCGCCCCTACCTGGCGTTCTTCAAGCGTCCGCCCGAGGCGGCTGGCCCGCCGCTGTGGATCCTCGACATTCGCGCCCTGCTCGACGCGGCCGCGCTCGCCGGGGCCAGCGACTCCGAGCTCCAGGCCCTGATCGCTGCGCTCAATGCGGGCAGCGCCCAGCTGGGCCTCGAGGTCGATGCCGAGGCGGCGCTCGCCGCCTACGTCGGGTCGCCCACGCCCGATGCGCTCTCGGAGGCGGCACGGGCGCTGCTGGCCGCGGGTGTCGACCATTCGCTGCTGGCCGGCGAACCCGAGGATCGGCTCGCCGAGGCCCGCGAGCAGGCGGCGGCGCTCGCGGCGCAGATGGAGGCGTCCCGCGCGAGCCAGCAGGGCGCCATGGGGGAGGTCGAGGAGCTCCTGAGCGACGAAGATCGGGCCGCCGCCGTGCTCTCGGCGCACGAGCAGCTGCTCGCAGCCGCGCGCTCGAGGGTCATCGGCACGGTGCGGTCGGAGCCTGTGCCGCTCGGCACGGTGCACTGGGATCGCGGCACAGGCACGGGGGCGTTCGACCTCGCGCGCGTGCCTGCGGGCGAGCACCACCTGATCCTCGAGTTCGCGGAGCTCGGCGCGATCGCCATCCAGCCCGTGTCGATCGGCGCGGCATCCACGGCGGAGCTGCCGCGGACCGGGGCCACCGCTTCGCCCGCGCTCGCGCTCGGGCTGAGCCTGCTCGTGCTCGGCGGCGCGGCCCTCCTCGCGCCGCGCCTCGCGCGTCGAGCACACGCGCGAGCGGCCGCGTAGCGCGCGGCGGCGCCACTCCGGGAGGAGCGCGTCCGGCAGCGGCGCCGTCGCGCGCGCCCTAGGTCGACGGCGCGAACTCGAACTCCGGCTCCGCGTTCGCGCCGGTCGTGCCGTGCTCGGCGCCGTCCTCGACGAAGGCCTTGAGCCGCGCGTTGAGGTCGGCCCAGCCGTAGTCGTAGCCCGACCCGGTGCCCTTGACGTCGTCGTCGCCCCACAAGCGCATCGCGTCGTGCTCGAGCGTGACGCGCGTGCCGGCATCCGTCGCCTCGAGCTCGTAGCGCGCCTCGCCCGTGTAGGCGGGGCCCATGCCCATCTGCCCCGCCCAGGCGTAGGCGCGACCGGGCTCGCACGCGGTGACGATGCCCCACAGCGCGGTCGCGTCGCCGCGCCGCTCGAGCACGGCGCCGCCCGCGCGCTGCGGGAACTCGAGCTGCTGGCCGGTGCCCTCGAGCATGAGGTAGGGCGAGCCCCACCAGCGGTGCGGCTCGTCGACGAGCGCCTGCCAGACGCGCTCGACCGGGGCGGCGATGTCGATCGCCTGGCGGACGTGGAACTCGTTCATGTCGGTCTCCTCCCGCGCGGGCGCCTCGGCGAGGCGCCGCACGCTGTCGAGCGAGTGCGCGGTGCGCGCGCTCGTCGGGTCGAGCCACCCGATGGTGGCCTGGTAGAGGGCGGATGCGTTGAGGGCGTTCTCGCGCTCGCGGCCCCGGTCGGTGACGAGCACGAGCTCGGCGTCGCGCAGCACCTGCAGGTGCCGCTGCGTCGCGAATCGGCTGGGAGAGAGGCCCGCCTGGGCGATCGCCTCGTGGAGGCGGCCGGTCGATGCGGGACGCTCGCGGAGCGCATCGAGGATGCGGCGGCGCGCGGGGTGCGAGAGCGCCGACCACACGGCGTCGTGCTGGGTCATCTCGCTCCTCGGAGGACGTGTGCGGGAGAGCGCACACGTCGATGGTGCACCGGCGCTCGGCGGCCGTCAAGAGGCGGCGCCTCGGCATCGCGCACCTCGTTCGCTCGGCGAACGAGTTCTGAGCGACCGTGCCCTAGAGTCGGTTGCGGTTCCCGCCACTCGACCTAGGAGCACCATGGCCGACATCAAGAAGGGCCTCGCCGGTGTCATCGCAGACACCACCGAGGTCTCGAAGGTCAACCCCGACACGAACTCGCTGCTCTACCGCGGCTACCCCGTGCAGGAGCTCGCGCTCACCCAGCCCTTCGAGGCCGTCGCGCACCTGCTGTGGCACGGCGACCTGCCCACCGACGAGCAGCTCGCCGAGCTGCGCGCGAAGGAGCGCGAGCACCGGGCGCTCCCCGAGAACGTGAAGACGGTCATGGATGCGCTCCCGACGACCGCGCACCCCATGGACGTCGTGCGCACGGCCGTCAGCATCGTCGGGGCCAACGACCCGACGACCGAGGACGCATCCGCCGATCTCGAGAAGGCCTTCCGGCTCTTCGCCGTGCTGCCCGCGATCGTCAGCTATGAGCAGCGCCGCCGCAACGGCCAGGGGCTCATCGAGCCGCGCGACGACCTCGACTACGCCGCGAACTTCCTCTGGATGTCGTTCGGCGAGGAGGCCGACCCGGTCGTCGTCGAGGCGTTCAACCAGTCGATGGTGCTCTACGCCGAGCACTCGTTCAACGCATCCACCTTCACCGCCCGCGTCATCACCTCGACGCTCGCCGACCTCTACTCCGCCGTCACCGGTGCGATCGGCGCGCTCAAGGGGCACCTGCACGGCGGCGCGAACGAGGCCGTGATGGAGGTCTTCGACGAGGTCGGCTCGGCGGATCGGGCGGATGCGTGGATGCAGTCGGCGCTCGACGAGAAGCGCAAGATCATGGGCTTCGGGCACCGCGTCTACAAGAACGGCGACTCGCGCGTGCCGACGATGCGCGCCGCGCTCGAGCGGCTCGTCGAGCACTACGACCGGCCCGACATGCTCGAGATCTACCGCGCGCTCGAGCAGGCGATGGCCGACCGCAAGCCCATCAAGCCGAACCTCGACTTCCCGTCGGGGCCGGCGTACGCGCTCATCGGGTTCGACGTGCCGATCTTCACGCCGCTGTTCGTCGCGGCGCGCGTGACGGGCTGGACCGCCCACATCATCGAGCAGCGCGCGAACAACGCGCTCATCCGCCCCCTCTCTGAGTATGTCGGCGTCGACGAACGGCATGTGCCGGGCATCGACGCGGAGGCGCTGCCGGAGGACACGTCCACGATCCAGGAGATCGAGTAACCGCATGACCATCCCCACCCTGCAGCTCAACGACGGCCACACGATCCCGCAGCTCGGCTTCGGCGTCTTCAAGGTCGACCCGACCGAGACGGAGCGCATCGTCACCGAGGCGTTCGAGGCCGGCTACCGCCACATCGACGCCGCGGCGATCTACCGCAACGAGGAGGGCGTCGGCCGCGCGATCGCCGCGAGCGGCATCCCGCGCGACGAGCTCTTCATCACGACGAAGCTCTGGAACGACCGCCGGGGCGCCGCCGAGACGCGCGCCGCGATGGGCGAGAGCCTCGAGAAGCTCGGGCTCGACCACGTCGACCTCTACCTGATCCACTGGCCCACGCCCGCCAACGGCAGCGTCGTCGAGACGTGGGAGACCTTCGCCGAGCTGCGCTCGGAGGGGCTCACCACCTCGATCGGCGTCTCGAACTTCGACGAGCGCTTCCTGCCCGGCGTGCTCGAGACCGGCATCGTGCCGGCCGTCGACCAGATCGAGCTGCACCCGCAGTTCCAGCAGCGCGCCGCGACGGCCCTCGCCGCCGAGCACGACATCAAGATCGAGGCGTGGGGACCGCTCGGCCAGGGCAAGGTCGACTACTCGGCGACGGTCATCGGCGAGATCGCCGAGCGCCTCGGCGTCTCGTGGGCGCAGGTCACGCTCGCGTGGCACCTCGCCGCCGGCCGCATCGTCTTCCCGAAGTCGAACCGCCCCGAGCGCATGGCCGAGAACCTGGCTGCCGCCGAGGTGACGCTCTCGGCCGATGACATCGCCGCGATCGACGCGCTCGACCAGGGTGCGGCCGGCCGCGTCTCGGCCGACCCCGCCGAGACGAACTAGCGCGCGGCGCCCCACCGCGACCCGACCCCTTCTCGCCGACTCGACCCCTTGCAACGGGTCGAGTCGGCGGGGAGGGGTCGGCTCGTCCGCGGGCAGGGTCGGGTCGGCGGGAAGCGGTCGAGTCGCTGCGAACGGGTCGCGTCGCGGCTCAGCGCAGCAGCGCCGCGATGCGCGGGCCGAGGGCCTCGGCGACACGCTGCTGGTCGCGGTCACCCTTCGCGACGAGGAACGAGTGGTCGCCGCCGGCCACCCAGTCGACGCGCGCGTCCGGCAGCCGCTCGACGAGCCGATCGAGCAGGTCGCCCGACTGGAACGGGTCGTTCGTGCCCTGCAGGAACCGCTGGGGCAGCGCGATCGCGTCGAGGTGCGCGTCCTTGAGCCGCTCCGGCTTGCCGGGCGAGTGCAGCGGGTAGCCGAGGTAGAGGAGCCCCGCCGCCGGCATGCCGCCCGCGACCGCCGCTGCCGCCATGCGGCCGCCGAACGACTTGCCGCCCGCCCACGGGGCGTGCGGGAGCAGCGGTGCCACCGCATCCATCACCGCGATCCACGTCGCGATCGCGCTCGGCTCGCGCTCGGGCTGGCGCTTGCCGGCCTGCGCGTTCGGGAAGCTCGCGCGCGCGACGGCGACGCCGGCAGCCACGAGCCCGCGCGCCGCGCCGACCATCCACGGGCTCGTCGCCGAGCCGCCCGCGCCGTGCATGAGCACGAGGCTCGCCCACGGGTCGCGCGGGAGCTCGACGATCGCGTCGACGTGCGGCACGGTCGGGTGCTCGATCGCGACGGGCACGATGCTGGTCTCGTCGAGGGTGTGGGCGTCCATGCATCGAGCCTCGCACGCCTCGCTCTCCACAGGCAGGCGGATGCGTCGCACACGCAGGACGGGGAGCCTGCCACCCTGCGCCGCATGGAGCCATCGATCGCCGACGAGGCGGAGTCCTACCTGCACGGACTGCTCGAGGAGTGGGCCGTGCCCCAGCCGGGCGAGTGCATCGCCTGCTACCTCGACCGCGCGCTCGAGGGCGGCGGCTGCGACGGCGACCTGCGCTTCGCCGAGCGCTACCGCGACCTCGTCGCGCCGCGCGCGACGGCGCTGCTCGCACGGCTGGAATCCGCCGGCGGGTACTGCGACTGCGAGGTGCTCGTCAACGCGATGCAGCCGGCGTGGCACCTGTGGTCGACCAGCCGCGAGATCGAGGTCGACGGGCGCACGATCGTGCTCGAGGCCGAGCCGCCCGAGTCGATGCCGCCGTGCCTCGGCGTGCGGCGCGGCTCGACGCAGCCGTGCCGCAACTGGCATCGGATGATCCGGCGCGGGCGATGGTGAGCGGCGGCGAGGGGCGGCCGCGCGGGCCGCCGGTGGTCGCGGACGCGAGCGGCCGCAGCGCCGGCGCCGGCGCGATCGAGCGCCTTCGCGAGCACGCGGCGCCCAGCCTCGCGGAGTAGCGTCCCGCGCATGGAGCGACCCGTCGACAACCGGCTCGCGCACGCGGCGAGCGAGTACTTGCGGCTGCACGCCGACAACCCCGTCGACTGGCGCGAATGGGGCGAGGAGGCGTTCGCCGAGGCGCGCGAGCGCGGCGTGCCCGTGTTCGCCTCGGTCGGCTACGCGACGTGCCACTGGTGCCACGTCATGGCGCGCGAGTCGTTCGCCGACCCCGAGATCGGGCAGCGGCTGCGCGAGGGGTTCGTCGCCATCAAGGTCGACCGCGAGGAGCGGCCCGACGTCGACGCTGCCCTCATGAGCGCCGCGAGCGCCTTCACGCGCAACCTCGGCTGGCCGCTGAGCGTCTTCCTCACGCCCGACGGGCTGCCCTTCTTCGCCGGCACCTACTTCCCGCCCACGAGTCGGCAGGGCTTGCCGGGCTTCGGCGAGCTGCTCACGGCGATCGGGCAGGCGTACCGCGAGCAGTCGGATGCCGTGCTCGCGACCGCGGCGCGCGTGCAGGAGGCGCTTCGGGACGCGGCTCGCGGCGCCGGCGGGGAGGCGCCGAGCGCCGAGGAGGCGCGCGCTGCGCTCGCCTCCGTCGAGTCGGTCGAGGACACGTGGCACGGCGGCCTCGGCGAGGGGCAGAAGTTCCCGCAGCCGGGTCTCATCGTCGCGCTCGCCGAGCCGCGCACGGCCGCGCTCGCACCGGGGCTCGCGGAGCGGCTGCTCGACGCGGCTGCGGGTGGCGACGACGTGGTCGCGACGGGCGGCTACTCGAGCCTCCGCGGCCGCGACGGCGGCTTCTTCCGCTACGCGACGCAGCGCGACTGGACGGTGCCGCACTTCGAGCGGATGCTCGTCGACAACGCGCAGCTGCTGCACGCCGCGACGCTGCTCGGCCGAGAGCGCGTCGCCACCGGCATCGTCGGCTTCCTCGGCGACGTGCTGCGACTGCCGGGCGGCGCGTTCGCGATCGCCGAGGATGCCGAGTCGACGGTCGCCGGCGAGCGCGTCGAGGGCGGCTGGCACCTCGCGGCCGATCCCGACGCGCCCGGCGTCGAGCGGCCTCCGCTCGATCGGCTCGTCGTCACCGCGGCGAACGGGCTCGCGGTCGAGGCGCTCGCGATCCGAGCGCTCCGCGACGACGACGAGCGCGCGCTCGAGCTCGCCCGGGGCGCCGCCGAGTTCCTGCTCGAGCACCACGCGGCCGACCCCGCCGCGCTCGTGCACGCGAGCCTCGAGGGCCGTCCCTCGCGTGCCTCGGCCACGGCCGCCGACGCCGGCTGCCTCGCCTCGGGGCTCCTCGCGCTCACCGCCGCGACCGGCGAGGCGCGCTGGGCGGTCGCCGCGCGGGCGATCCTCGCGGCGGCACCCGACCCCGCCGCGCCGACGGGGCAGGGGCCGGCGCTCGAGCGCGGGCCGGACTCCGACGGCGATGCCCCTTCGGGCCGCTCCGCGCTCGCCGGCGCGCTGCAGCAGCTCTACGCGCTCACGGGCGACGCGGCCCACCTCGAGCACGCGCAGCGCGTGCTCGACGCGAGCCTCGCGATGCGCAACCCGCTCGCCGGCGCCGCCTCCTTGCGGGTCGCGGCGCTGCTCGCAGAGCCGCCGCGCACGACCGTGCTCGTCGGCGAGCCGCCGATCGAGCACCGGCGCGAGCCCGGCGCGGTCATCGCATCGCCCGCGCAAGCGGTCGAGCTCGCTGCCGCAGGCTTCTCGCTCTTCGAGGGCAAGACCGAGCCGGGCGCCTACCGCTGCGAGGCGTTCGTGTGCGAGCTCCCCGAGCGCTACTGAGCGGTCAGCGGCCCGGCCACGTCGGCGGCCAGTAGCGCAGCCGGATGAGGTCCGACTCCAGCTGGATGCCGTACCAGACCGGCATGAACCACAGCGAGACCGCGATCGCGACGACCACGATCACGACGACGACGGCCCAGCCCGCCGCTCGCCGCTCGGCGCCGTCGTCGATCCCCGCGGGCGGCGCGACGGCGACGGCGACGTCCACCTCGAGCCGGGTCGACGCATCCGCCGCCACCCGCCGCGGCCCCACGAGCAGCTGCAGCGCGTGGGCGAGCCCGATCACCATGAACGGCAGCATGACGATGGCGTAGAAGAAGAAGATCGTGCGCTCGGGCACGAGCAGCCACGGCAGGTAGCCGGCCGCGACGGCGACGAGCAGGAAGCCCGCGCGGCGGTCGAGCGAGCGGCCGAAGTGGAACAGCAGCACGCCGAGCGCGACGACCGAGGCGTACCAGACGAGCAGGTTCGGCAGCGCGGTCACCCACCAGGTGCCCTCCGCGCCCGAGACCATCTCGAAGCCCGTCGGGCGGCCGAGGTAGAACCACTCGAACGCCGGCGACTGGTAGCTGTGGTCGTTCGTGAGGCCGACGTGGAAGCCGAACTGCTGCACGTGGTACTGCCACAGCGACTGCAGGCCGAGCGGCACCCACGCGAGCAGCCCGCCCCAGCGCAGGTCGGCGCGCTCGAGCATGAGCTGCGAGCCCCAGCCGCCGTCGAACCAGCCGGCGTAGCTCGCGACGTAGACGACGAGCGCCGGCCCGCACAGCAGCACGAAGCTCGCCGGCGCTTGCGAGAGCAGCGTGCCGAGCCACGGGGAGCGGTAGCCGGCGCGGCGCCGGTCGAGCGCGTCGAGAGCCACGGTCCACAGGCCGAACGCGGCGAGGAAGGCGGCGCCCGACCACTTCGTCGCGCACGCGGCGCCGAGCAGCACTCCGGCGACGATGATCCACGGCCGGTTCCAGAAGGCGGCGAGGATGCGCTGCGGCCGGTCGGCGAGGGCGCGCACGGTGCGCGCGGGGGAGCCGCGCCGGTCGATGAGCAGCGCGCCAGCGCCCGCGAGCACGAACATCGCGAGCACCCCGTCGAGCAGCGCCGTGCGGCTCATGACGATCGCGAGCCCGTCGATCGCCACGAGGAAGCCCGCGAGGCTCGCGAACGCGACCGAGCGCAGCAGCCCGCGCGCGACCGCGTAGGTCAGGCCGACGACGGCGATGCCGGCGAGGGCGCTCGGCAGCCGCCACCAGAACGGGTCGGCCATGCCGAACACGGCCATCGCCATGCCGATGATCCACTTGCCGAGCGGCGGGTGCACGACGTAGTCCGGCTCGTCGGTGAGGCCGCCGGGGTCGCCCGCCTCGAAGCGCTCGTCGCTGCCCTCGACCCACTCGCCCTCGTAGCCGAGCTGCCAGGTCGACCAGCCCTCCTTGACGTAGTACGTCTCGTCGAAGACGAGCACACCCGGGTGGCCGAGGTTCGTGAGCCGCACGAGCGCGGCGAGCGCGAGGATGGCGACTGGCGCGCCGATCTCGACGCGGCGACGGATGCCCGGCTCGAGCAAGCGCCGCTCGACGGAGGCGTACGCGGCGGTGAGCCGCCCGCCGGCCCGGCCGGATCGGCGCGAGGGCGCGGGCTCGGCCGCCGCCTCGACGTCGTCGCGGTCGTCGACGCCGTCGGCGTCGTCGGCGGTGCGGGGCAGGGTCACACGCCCGATTGTCGCATCGCTCCTCGGTGGCTGAGCGTGTCGAAGCCTGGCGGTCGCCGCGGGCTAGCCTGGCCGGGTGATCATCCTCGGGGCGACGCCCATCGGCAACCTCGGCGATGCGAGCGGGCGGCTGCGCGAAGCGCTCGCCACGGTGCCGGTCATCGCCGCCGAGGACACCCGCACGGCCCGCCAGCTCCTCCGCGCCCTCGGCATCGACGCGCAGCCGCAGCTCGTCGCGCTCCACGAGCACAACGAGGAGGCCGCTTCGCCCGCGCTCGTCGAGCGCGCTCGCGAGGGCGACGTGCTCGTGCTCACCGACGCCGGCATGCCGACCGTGAGCGACCCCGGCTTCCGGCTCGTGCAGGCCGCCGTCGCCGCGGGCGTCGAGGTGTCGTGCCTGCCCGGGCCCTCCGCGGTGCTCACGGCACTCGCGCTCTCGGGCCTGCCCACCGACCGCTTCGCGTTCGACGGCTTCCTGCCGCGGAAGGCGGGGGAGCGCGACCGCATGCTCGCCTCCATCGCTCGCGAGGAGCGCACCGTCGTGCTCTTCGAAGCGCCCCACCGGCTCGCCGAGTCGGTCGAGGCGATCGACCGCGCCATGCCCGGCCGGCGCATCGCCGTCGCGCGCGAGCTCACGAAGCGCTTCGAGGAGGTGCGGCGCGGCACGGCCGCCGAGCTGCTCGACTGGGCCCGCGCGGGCGTGAAGGGCGAGATCGTGATCGTCGTCGAGGGCGCGGCGCCGGTGCTCGCCGACCTCGACGCCGCCGTCGCACAGGTGCTGCGCCTCAAGGAGAGCGGGATGCGGCTGAAGGACGCCGCGGCGGAGGTCGCGGAGGCGACCGGGCACCCGCGGAACGCGCTGTATCAGGCCGCCCTGGCGCATCCACCCGCCTGAGCGCCCGCGACCGGCGGTCGGAGGAGCCGGCGGCTCCTAGACTTGACCCCATGTCTGAGCGCTTCACGGTGACGACGCCGATCTACTACGTCAACGACGTACCCCACATCGGCCATGCCTACAACGAGGTCGCCACCGACGTCCTCGCCCGCTGGCACCGCATGCGCGGCGACGACACGTGGATGCTCACGGGCACCGACGAGCACGGGCAGAAGATCATGCGCACCGCGGCCGCGAACGGCGTGAGCCCGCAGGAGTGGACCGACCGGCTCGTCGAGACCGCGTGGAAGCCGCAGCTCGAGCTGCTCAACATCGCGAACGACGACTTCATCCGCACGACCGAGGAGCGCCACAAGGCCGGCGTGCGCATCTTCCTCGAGCGGCTCAAGGACGCCGGGTACATCTACCACGGCGAGTTCGAGGGGCAGTACTGCGTCGGCTGCGAGGAGTACAAGACCGCGAACGACCTCGTGCCGGGCACGGGCGAGTTCGAGGGCCAGCTCGTGTGCGCCATCCACTCCCGCCCGATCGAGGTCGTGCGCGAGGCGAACTACTTCTTCAAGCTCAGCGAGTTCGGCGACCGGCTGCTCGCGCTCTACGACGAGCGCCCCGACTACGTGCAGCCCGAGCACGTGCGCAACGAGGTGCGGCAGTTCGTCAAGCAGGGCCTCACCGACCTCTCGATCAGCCGCAACACCTTCGACTGGGGCATCAAGGTGCCGTGGGACGAGAGCCACGTCGTCTACGTCTGGTTCGAGGCGCTCCTCAACTACATCACCGCGAACGGCTACGGCGTCGACGACGAGCAGTTCGCGCGCCGCTGGCCCGCCGTGCACATCGTCGGCAAGGACATCGCGCGCTTCCACGCCGTCATCTGGCCCGCGATGCAGATGGCCGCGGGCCTGCCGATCTCGGAGCACGTCTTCGGCCACGGCTGGCTGCTCGTCGGCGGCGAGAAGATGTCGAAGTCGAAGGCGACCGGCATCGAGCCGCGGCAGATCACCGACGTCTTCGGCGTCGACGCCTTCCGCTACTACTTCTCGTCGGCGATCGCGTTCGGCTCCGACGGCTCCTTCTCGTGGGAGGACCTCGACGCCCGCTACCACTCCGAGCTCGCGAACGGCCTCGGCAACCTCGCCTCGCGCGTCATCGCGATGGTGCACAAGTACTGCGACGGCGTCGTGCCCGACGTCGCGCCGGATGACGCCATCCGGGATCTCGTGACGGATGCGGTGGGTCGCGCCGACAGCGCGATCGACCGCTTCGCGATCGACCAGGCGGTCGACGCGGCGATGGCGATCGTCGAGCGGCTGAACGGCTACATCACCGAGCAGGCGCCGTGGGTGCTCGCGAAGGACGAGGCGCAGCGCGACCGGCTCGCCGAGGTGCTCGCCTCGAACGTGCACGGCATCGGCGCCGCCGCGATCCTGCTCGCGCCGATCATGCCCGCGAGCGCGCAAGCGCTGTGGGCGGCGGTCGGCGGCGAGGGCGACGTGCTCGAGCAGCCGATCCGGCAGGCGCACGAGTGGCGGGGCACGGGCCGCGTGACGACGGTGCCGCCGCTCTTCCCGCGCATCGAGCAGGCGGCGCCCGCGGCGTAGCCCGCCCCCGCTCGTCGAGTAGGGCACCGCGAGCGGGAGGGGCGTAGGGTCTCGGCCATGGCGGAGACGACCCACGAGCGCGTCGGCGAGCAGTCGGTGGTGCACCGGCGCGAGTTCGATGCGAGTCCCGAGCAGGTGCAGCGCGCGCACACGACGGCTGAGCTCTTCGCGCAGTGGATGGGCCCGCGCGGCTCTCGGCTGCGCATCGACCGCTTCGAGCCGCACACGGGCGGCCGCTTCGACTACACGGTGGAGACGGGGGAGGGCGAGGCAGGCGGCGAGTGGCGCTTCTGGGGCTCCTACCACGAGGTCGTCGCGGGCAGGATCGTGCACACGTGGGAGTTCCAGCAGGAGCCGGGCAGGCCGACGCTCGAGGTGCTCGAGTTCCGCGAGCTGCCGGGCGGCCGCAGCGCGCTCGAGATCACCTCGACCTACGCGTCGAAGGCGGCGTGCGACGCGATGGTCGCCTCGGGCATCGACGGCGGGATGGACGAGGACTTCGAGCGCCTCGACGAGGCGCTCGCGCTGCTCGCCCGCTGACGCGCTACGAGGCGGGCAGGCGCAGCGCGTACTCCTCCTCGAACCCGACGACCGAGAGGTCGAGGCCGGCGTCGGCCTCCACCTCGGTCGGCACCTCGAGCCGGTAGGTGCGCGCCGTGGTCGGCATCGCGCACGCATCGTCCTGCAGGAACGCGACGACGATGGAGCGCTCGCTGCTCGGCACCGGGTCGCCGGCGGCCGGCCAGCAGTCCTCCGCGACGGGCAGCGACACCGCGAACAGGCTCGGCTCCTCGATCCAGACGACGACCGCGCCGAGCCGCAGCACGTCGTCGACCGACGCGCCGCTCTCGAGCGGCACGCCGGGCTCGCCCGGGTTGAGCTCCTCGGGCGCCGCGCCACGGACCGCTTCGAGCGCCTCGGCGGCGATCGTGGACGCGTCCTGCGCGCTCGACGAGGACGACGCATCCGACGCCTCGGAGAAGCCGACCGGGCTCTCGCTCGCGGCCCCCTGGCCGCTCATGGTGCACCCCGCAGTGGCAAGGCTCGCTGCGATCATGACGGGCAGTGCGAGGCGGAAGCGCATCCGGTGGGTCCTCCTGAACGTGGTCGGTCGTGCTCCACGTTCGCAAGCGAGCCCTCGCGCGGCCTGGACGCGAACCAAGCATTCGCTCTGCTCGAGCCCTCGTAGGCTTGGGAGCATGCCTGCCGACCACGACGGAACCGCGCCCCTCGACGTGCCCGAGACGCCCGGCGAGACGGTGCTGCCGGGCGGCGAGTACATCCGCGAGCGCTTCGACGACGGCAAGCGCGACATGACGCGGCCCGACGTGCCCGAGCCGCTCGGCGTGCCGATCTACGACAACCACACGCACCTCGAGATCAAGGACGGCGACGACTTCCCGTACTGGAAGGCGCTGGATGCGGCGGGCCGGGCCGGAGTCGCTGGCGTCATCCAGGTGGGCGGTGACGTCGAGTCGTCGGAGTGGTCGGCCGCGCTCGCGACGCAGGATCGGCGCGTGCTCGCGGCCGTCGCCCTCCACCCGAACGAGGCGCCCGGCTACGCCGAGGCCGGCACGCTCGACGAGGCGCTCGCGGTGATCGACCGGCTCGCGGCCGAGCCGCGCGTGCGCGCGGTCGGCGAGACGGGGCTCGACTTCTTCCGCACGGGCGAGGACGGCCGGCGCGCGCAGCACGAGTCGTTCGAGGCGCACATCGAGATCGCGAAGCGGCACGGGATCGCGCTGCAGATCCACGACCGCGACGCGCACGACGCGGTCGTCGAGACGCTGCTCCGGGTCGGTGCGCCCGAGACGACCGTCTTCCACTGCTTCTCGGGCGATGCGGCGCTCGCGCGCACCGCCGCCGAGCACGGCTGGTACCTCTCGTTCGCGGGCACCGTGACGTTCTCGAACGCGAAGAACCTGCACGGTGCGCTCGAGGTGGCCGACCGCAGCCGCATCCTCGTCGAGACGGATGCGCCGTTCCTGACGCCCGCGCCCTTCCGCGGGCGCCCGAACAGCCCGTACCTGACCCCGCTCACCGTGCGGTCCATGGCCGAGCGGCTCGGCGTCGACGTCGACGAGCTCGCGGCCGAGACGGCCGAGAACACGCTGCGCGCCTACGGCAGCTGGGACTGAGCCACGCCGGTCACGGCTGCTCGAGCACGTCCTCCGGGGCGAGGGCGATGACGGCCTCGCGGCCGTCGTGCATCGTGCCGGTGACCGTCACCTCGACGCCGAGCGCGGCGGGCACCCGCTCCGGCAGCGGGAACTCCCAGCCGTAGAGCCCGCCGTCGGCGGGGCAGTCCATGTCGCCGTCCGGCAGCTCGAACGCGACCTCGATCGAGCCGGGGCCCGTGACCGTCGCGCCGACCGGCGTCGCGTTGCAGGCCGGGGCGACGACGGAGCCGATCGTCATGACGGCGAGCGAGGCGCCCGGCTCGAGCCACTTGACCGCGACCTGCGGCAGCGTGCCCGGCGGGATGACCGTGTCCATCGCCGGCAGCTGCTCCTCGGGGATGGGCGTCGGCGCGGTCGCGCCAGGCGGGTCGTCGATGAGCGAGGGCTGGGGGTCGGCGGGCTCCGTGAGCACGTCGTCGGGGCCCACCTGCACGTCGAGCGGCTGCTCCTGCAGGTCGGTGAGCTGCACGTCGAGCGGCGCCTCGGCGTCGACGGGCTCCGGCAGGCCGAGCGTCCAGCCGTGGAGCGTGAAGTCGGCGGTGCACATCATCGCGGGGTCGGGCGGGTCGAACGCGACGGTGACGACCTCGTCGACGAGCTCGGCGGCGTTGGGCTGCGGGATGCAGCCGCCCCCGCCGCCCGACCCGCCGATGACGACCGCGAGCGACTCGCCGGGCTCCGACCACAGCACCGCGACGCCGTCGGCGGAGACGCGCTCGAACAGGCCGTCGCTCGCGAGCATCTCCGGCTCGATCGCGACCGGGGCGTCGCCGCTGCTGGCGCCGGGCGCGCTCGGTGCCTCCGATTGCCCGGGCGTCGTGCTGCTGCACGCGGCGAGCAGCGCCGCGGCCCCCGTGAGCGCGACGGCGGCGAGCGCGCGCGCTCGCGCGCCCCGACGCATCCGGAACTTCGTGGTGCTCGCCATGGCGGTCTCCCTCGGCCGCGACGCGCGTCGTGTCGCGCGTCCCTTCGTCGCATCCTGCCGCATGCGGCTGCGGACGGCCACGCACCTCGCTCGGCATAGGCTCGACGCGTGAGCACGGAGGAGACGCCTGGGCAGTCGAGCGACGCGGCGGCGCAGGGCCGCGGGAGCGCGGAGACGCTGCTCGGGGCCGCCGAGATCCGCTCGCTCGCGGCGCGGCTCGACCTGACGCCGACGAAGCGGTGGGGGCAGAACTTCGTCGTCGACGCGAACACCGTGCGCCGCATCGTGCGGACGGCGGATGTCGCCGGTCGCGATGTCGTGGAGGTCGGGCCGGGGCTCGGCTCGCTCACGCTCGGCCTCACCGAGGCCGGCGCTCGGGTCGCGGCGGTCGAGATCGATCCGCGGCTCGCGGAGCTGCTGCCCGAGACCGTGGGGCGCAAGCAGCCGGATGCGCGGCTCGAGGTCGTGCACCACGACGCGCTCACGCTCGAGTCGCTGCCGTTCCCGCCCCAGGCGATCGTCGCGAACCTGCCCTACAACGTCTCGGTGCCGGTGCTCATCCACCTGCTCGAGCGGTTCCCGACGATCGATCGCGCGCTCGTGATGGTGCAGGCCGAGGTCGGGCACCGGCTCGCGGCGAGGCCCGGCTCGAAGACCTACGGGTCGCCGTCGGCGAAGGTCGCGTGGTGGGGGCAGTGGGCGCTCGAGGGCGACGTGTCGCGGCAGATCTTCTGGCCGGTGCCGAACGTCGACAGCGTGCTCGTCGGCTTCCGGCGCGGGCCTTCGCGCGGCTCGGAGGAGCTTCGCCGTGCGACGTTCGCCGTGATCGACGGGGCGTTCGGGCAGCGGCGGAAGATGCTGCGGCAAGCGCTCTCGGGCGTGTACGGCTCGGCGGCCGCCGCGACCGAGGTGCTCGAGCGCGCCGGGGTGGAGCCGACCCTGCGCGGTGAGGCGCTTGAGCTCGCCGACTTCATCCGCATCGCCGAGGCCGCGCCCGCGCGCTGAGTCCGGCGCGCGGCCGCGCGGCCGGCAGGTATAGGGCGAGCCGCTCGAAAGCGCGGTCCGTTCCAGCGGCGCGCCCTATACCTGCGCGGTGGTCGGGCAGCGGGCAGCGGGCGCGCGCGTCAGGCGCGGGCGTCGAGCTCCGCCACGAGGCGCTTCGGCGCCGTGACGCGGAACGATGCGTCGACGAGCTCGGCCACGCGCCCCCAGTCGGCGCCGCGGCGGTCGACCGCGACCCATCCGTAGGGACCGAGCGCGCCCGGCAGCGCGAGCGCGATCGCCCGCAGCCGCGCGAGGAGCGGGTCGTCGTCGTCGAACGAGCGCGCGTGCGCCATGCCGCGAGCGCAGCGCCGCCGCGGCTGCCGCGGGCGCGCAGGAAGCGACCCCGCGGTCGCACTAGGTTGGAACGCGTGATGGGCAGGAGCACGGTGCGGGCCAAGGCGCCCGGCAAGATCAACGTGCACTTGGGCGTCGGCGCGATCCAGGACGACGGCTACCACGACGTCGCGACCGCCTACCAGGCGGTGAGCCTCTACGAGATCGTCGAGGCGAGCGAGGCGAGCGACTTCTCGGTGCGCTTCTCGGGCCCCATCCCGCACGCGCAGCTCTCGACGGGCGCCGACAACCTCGCGATCCGCGCCGCGATGGCGCTCGCGCGCCGCGGCCGCGTCTCGAGCGGCGTCGCGCTCTCGATCGAGAAGCACGTGCCCATCGCGGGCGGCATGGGCGGCGGCAGCGCCGACGCGGCCGCGACGCTCGTCGCGTGCGACGAGCTGTGGGGGCTGCACCTCGGCCGCGACGCGCTCATCGAGATCGCCCGAGAGCTCGGCGCCGACGTGCCGTTCGCGCTCGCGGGCGGCACCGCGGTCGGCACCGGGCGCGGCGACCAGCTCACGCCCGCGCTCGCGCGCGGCCAGTTCCACTGGGTGCTCGCGCTCGCCGACGCGGGGCTCTCGACGCCCGACGTCTACCGGGCGCTCGACGAGCACCGGGCGCTGCACGCGGCCGACATCGCGCCGGCGCACGACGTGCCGACGGTGGATGCGCGGGTGCTGCAAGCCCTGCGCGCCGGCGACGCGTCGATGCTCGCCGAGGTGCTGCAGAACGACCTCCAGGCGCCGGCGCTGCGGCTCATGCCGCGGCTCGCCGGCACGCTCGAGCTCGGCGAGCGCTCCGGCGCGCTCGCCGGCATCGTCTCGGGCTCCGGGCCGACGGTCGCGTTCCTGTGCGACAGCCTCGAGTCGGCGATCGAGCTGCAGGTGACGCTCTCGGCGTCGCAAGTGCTCGCGCTCAAGGTGACCGGCCCCGTGCCGGGCGCCCGCCTCATCGACTGACGTCCACGCATCCGCCCGCGCCCTCCCGCGCGCTCCCCGTCGACCGGGGCGCCTGCGCCCGACCGGGCACGGCGCGCCGGCCCCGCTCGGGCGCGAGCGCCCCGGTCGGCGGATGCGGCGGCAGACCGGGCGGCGGGATGCGGTCGGCGGGCGCCGATGCGCGGCGTGCGGGATGATGGAGGGGATATGGCACATCTCCTGGGCGCCGAGCGCGTCGGCGTCGCGTTCCCGACCCGCACCGTGTTCGAGTCGATCTCCCTCGGCCTCGAGGACGGCGACCGCATCGGCATCGTCGGCCGCAACGGCGACGGCAAGTCGACGCTGCTGCGCGTGCTCGCGGGGCTGCTCGAGCCGACGAGCGGCCGCGTCACGCGCCGCGGCGGCCTGCAGGTCGGGGTGCTCGACCAGCGCGACACGCTCGACCCTGACGGCACGATCGCGCAGGCGGTCGTCGGCGACCGGCCCGAGCACGAGTGGGCGGGCGACGCGCGCATCCGCGACCTCATCTCCGGCCTCGTCGGCGACCTCGACTGGCACGCGCGCATCGGCGACCTCTCGGGCGGCCAGCGTCGCCGCGTCGCCCTCGCCCAGCTGCTCGCGGGCGACTGGGACGTGCTCTTCCTCGACGAGCCCACCAACCACCTCGACGTGCAGGGCATCGCCTGGCTCGCCGACCACCTGAACGCCCGCTTCGCGACCGGTCGCGGCGCGTTCGTCGCCGTCACCCACGACCGGTGGTTCCTGGATGCGGTGTGCACGGGCACGTGGGAGGTGCACGACGGCGTCGTGGAGCCGTTCGAGGGCGGCTACGCGGCGTACGTGCTGCAGCGCGTCGAGCGCGACCGGATGGCCGCCGCGAGCGAGGCGAAGCGGCAGAACCTCATGAAGAAGGAGCTCGCGTGGCTGCGCCGCGGCGCGCCCGCCCGCACCGCGAAGCCGAAGTTCCGCATCGAGGCGGCGACGCAGCTCATCGAGGACGAGCCGCCCGTGCGCGACCCCATCCAGCTCGCGCAGCTCGCCGCGACCCGGCTCGGGAAGGACGTCGTCGACATCGAGGGCGCCTCGGTCGAGCTGGGCGGGAAGACCGTCCTCGACGACGTCACGTGGCGCATCGCCCCCGGCGAGCGCGCGGGCGTGCTCGGCCGCAACGGCGCGGGGAAGTCGACCCTGCTCGCCCTCATCGCCGGACGCATCCGCCCCACCTCGGGCCGCGTGAAGACCGGCAAGACGGTGAAGATCGCCGAGCTCACGCAGGAGCTCGAGGAGCTCGAGCAGCACGAGGACGAGCCCGTGCGCACCGTCGTCGGGCGGCTCAAGTCGAGCTACGCGAGCGGCGGCAAGGAGCTCACGCCCGGCCAGCTGCTCGAGCGGCTCGGCTTCCGCTCGGGTGAGCTCTCGACCCTTGTGAAGGACCTCTCGGGCGGCCAGCGGCGGCGCCTGCAGCTGCTGCTCATCCTGCTCGACGAGCCGAACGTGCTCATCCTCGACGAGCCGACGAACGACCTCGACACCGACATGCTCGCCGCGATGGAGGACGTGCTCGACTCGTGGGCGGGCTGCCTCATCGTCGTGAGCCACGACCGCTACCTCATCGAGCGCGTCACCGACCACCAGTACGCGGTCATGGACGGGCGGCTCGTGCACATGCCGGGCGGGGTGGATGCGTACCTCGAGCGATCGGGGAAGGGATCGGTGACCTCCGCTGGTCGAGCAGCCGCCGAAGGCGGCGCGTCGAGACCGGACGCCGACGCAGCCGACGCCGCCGCACTCTCGGGCGCCGAGCGCCGCGCGATGGAGAAGGAGGCCGCGAGCCTCGACCGGCGGCTCGCGAAGGCGACGAGCGATCGCGAGCGGGTGCTGCAGCGCTTCGAGAACGCCGACCACGCCGACTTCGACGCGCTCGCCGCGCTGCAGGCCGAGCTCGCGGCGGTCGACGAGCGGATCGAGCAGCTCGAGGAGCAGTGGCTCGAGGCGCACGAGGCCCTCGAGACCTGACGAGCTGCGCGCAGAGTGCCGGGACTCTGCGCTCGAGGTGCGCGCTCTGGCGCAGAGTGCCGGGACTCTGCGGTCGGGAGGCGCGCGCAGCGCAGAGTGTCGGGACTCTGCGCCCGGCGGGCGGGAGCGCGGGTCAGGTCGCGGCGGTTAGGCGGTCCGCGAGCGCTCCGAGCGCTTCGGCGCCCGCGAGGTCGCCCGGCAGCAGCGGCACCTGTGCGATCGGGATGCCGGCCGCCCCGTCGCGCAGGGCGGCGAGGTGCTGCTCCTCCTGAGCGCGCCGCTCGGCCAGCAGCGGGCCCGCATCGGCAGGGGAGCGGCGGTTCACGACGATCGCGGCCGGGTCGACGCCGAGCTGCCGCAGCTGGCGCACGACGTCGATCGACTCGGCGACCGGCAGCCGCTCGGCGATGGCGACGACGACGAACGAGGTCTGCGCCGCGTCGGTGATGGTCGTGCGCAGCAGGGCGAAGCGGTCGCGGCGCGCGATGAGCGTGCGGCGGAGCTGCGCATCGGCGGAGGGCCGCTCGTCGCGCGTGCCGACGACGCTGCGCGCAGCGGCGGCGAAGCGGTCGGAGCGGTCGCGGTTGGCCAGCAGCGTCTCGGTCCAGCCCGTCAGCTGCTCGGGCAGGGCGAGGAGCCGCAGCGTGTGCCCCGAGGGCGCGGTGTCGAAGACGATGAGGTCGTGCGTCTCGAGGCCCCCCGCGACGAGCTCGGCGATGCGCTCGAGCACCGCGGACTCGTGGCTGCCCGGAGCAGTCCGCGCCCGCTCGAGGTGCGCGCTCGCCGAGGCGTGCAGGCGCTCGGGCAGCAGGTGCCGCATCGTGTCGGCGACGGAGGCGAAGTGCCGCTCGATCGTCTCGAGCGGGTCGATCTCGACCGCGTCGACGACGCCGCCGCCGAGCGTGAGCACCCGGGTCGGCGCATCCGCCACCGCCTCGCCCCACACGTGGCCGAGGTTGTGGGCGGGATCGGTCGAGACGAGCAGCACGCGAGCGCCCTCGCGCGCGCGAGCGAGCGCGAGCGCGGCGGCGACCGAGGTCTTCCCGACTCCGCCCTTGCCGCCGACGAACAGGATGCGGCGCGAGCGCGCGACCGTCAGCAGCATGCGATGTGGTCGAGCGGCGAGTCGGGGATGCCGATGCGGCGGTGCCAGGCGTGGAAGTCCTGCCACACCGCCGGCAGCAGCTCAGCCGAGTAGTAGGCCGCGGGATCGGGCACGCCGAGCGCCTCGCCGAGCACGACGATCATGAACAGGTCGTCCTCGTCGCGCTGCTCCCGCAGGAGCGTCTGCCGGTAGGGGCCGACGTAGAACTCGTGCAGACCCGATCGCAGCGCGGCCCAGCGCCGGGAGGCCTGCTCCCGGCGCTGGGCCCGCGCGTGCGACGGCACGCGTCAGACGGTCTCGCGCTCGGCCGCGAGCTGGGCGTCCTCGTCCTCGGGCTCCGGCTCCGCCTTGAAGGCGCGGCGCATCGCGAGCACCGCCTCGACCGCGACCCAGACGCTCGCGATGATGATGACGACATCGATCGCGAACAGCAGCCAATCGGGGTTGTCGGGGGCCGTGAAGCCGACGAGCTGCTCGAGCGCCGCCCAGAACGACAGCACGAACACGAGCACGAGCGGGATGATCGCGGGCAGGGGGTTGCGTCGCTTGCGGATGAGCATGACCGCGATGATCGAGAGCGAGAGGGACGCGAGCAGCTGGTTCGTCGTGCCGAACAGCGGCCAGATGCGCAGTCCGCCCTCGCCGCCGAGCCCCTGGGAGAACGTCAGGCCGAGGCCCACGACCACGACCACGACCGTTGCGGGGATCTTGGTGATGCGCACCTTCAGCGTCTGGCCGATCTCCTGCACGATGAAGCGCAGCAGTCGCATGCCGGTGTCCATGGTCGTGGCCGCGAACAGCACCGCCATGGTGGCGAGCACCGTAGCGCTCAGCGACGCGGGCAGGCCGAGGCCGTTCTGCATGAGCGCGCCGCCGCCCTGCACGAACGCGTTCACGCCGCCGGCGCCGAACTCGCTGTAGATCTCGCGCCACTCGCCGGCCGACTGGATGCCGCCGATGACCGCGAGGATCGTGCCGAGCGAGAGCAGGCCCTCACCGACCGCGCCGAAGTAGCCGACGAACCGCGCGTCGGTCTCCTTGTCGATCTGCTTCGAGCTCGTGCCCGAGGACACCATGCCGTGGAAGCCGGAGATCGCGCCGCACGCGATGGTGACGAACAGCAGCGGCACGAGGCTCGGTGTGCCCGCTGGCAGGTCGGTGTTGAACATCGGCGCGACGATCTCGGGCTTCACGGCGCCGAAGAGGGTCGCGACGAGCACCGAGCCGAACAGCAGGATGAGCCCGACGAAGAGCTGCACGCCGTTGATGTAGTCGCGCGGCTGCAGCAGCACCCACACGGGCAGCAGCGACGCGATCGCGCCGTAGACGAACAGGGCGAGGATCCAGAACGTCGCGGGCGACATGCCGAGGAAGCTCTCGGGAAGCACGACCGGCATGCTGTCGCCGAGCCCGATGAGCGCGTAGAGCGCCACGACGCCGACGATCGTGACGGGGATGAGCGGCCACCGCATCCGGTAGACCGCGACACCGACGAGGAGGGCGACGATGATGGCGCCCCACGTGGGGATGACGGCGGTCGGCGTGCTGATGAGCAGGTTCTTGATGACGACCGCGAACGCCGCGATCACCATGAGCAGCAGCAGGAAGATGACGACGAGGAAGAGGTTCGCGCCGCGCTTGCCGATGTAGCGGCCCGAGAGCGCGCCGATCGACTTGCCCTTGTTGCGCAGCGACGCCCAGAGCGTGCCGAGGTCGTGCATGCCGGCGAAGAACACCGTGCCGATCGTGACCCACAGGAACGCGGGCAGCCAGCCCCAGATGACCGCGATGGCGGGTCCGACGATCGGGGCTGCGCCGGCGACCGACGTGAAGTGGTGGCCCCAGAGGATGAACTTGTTCGTCGGCACGTAGTCGACGCCGTCGCGCAGCTCGTGCGCGGGGGTCTTGAACGCGGCGTCGAGCCGGAAGACCCGGCGCGCGAGGTACTTGGAGTAGACGAAGTAGCCGACCGCGAACATCGCCAGACCGATCAGCATCAGGACCAGAGAACCCATGGGCTTCCCTCTCTTTGCATGCGCCGTTGCACTGGAAGCGGGGGACGCCCGCTGTCAACGACCCTAGCGGCACCTCTGAGCGGCCTAGGAGGACGCGCCTCAGGGCCGGCCCTGCGCGCTGCCGTCGCCCGGGCTGCTCGACGAGCCGGACGCGGGAGGCATCCTCGAGGCGGACTCGGCTACCCTGACGGGAGCCGCGCCGTCCCGCGGCCCTGGAGGGGAGCGCTCGATGGCTGAGCAGACGATCCTCGTCGTCGACGACGATCTCGCGCTCGCCGAGATGATCGGCATCGTGCTCGAGGCCGAGGGCTACCGCCTCGAGCACTGCGCCGACGGGTCGGATGCGCTCGACCGGTTCCGCGACGTCCGTCCCGACCTCGTGCTCCTCGACCTCATGCTCCCGGGCAAGGACGGCATCCAGATCTGCACCGAGATCCGCGAGGAGTCGGGCGTGCCGATCATCATGCTCACCGCGAAGGGCGACCCGACCGACGTCGTGCTCGGGCTCGAGTCGGGCGCCGACGACTACGTCGTGAAGCCGTTCAACCCGAAGGAGCTCGTCGCGCGCGTGCGCACGCGACTGCGGGCGCCGCGGCAGGAGGACGGCGGCGTCCTCCGCGTCGCCGACCTCGAGATCGACGTCGAGGGCCACCGCGTCACGCGCGGCGGCGAGGCGATCGCGCTCACGCCGCTCGAGTTCGAGCTGCTCGTCACGCTCGCGCAGAAGCCCAACCAGGTGTTCTCGCGCGAGATGCTGCTCGAGCAGGTGTGGGGCTACCACTACAAGGCCGACACGCGCCTCGTGAACGTGCACGTGCAGCGGCTGCGCTCCAAGGTCGAGCGTGACGTCGACAACCCGGTGGTCGTCACGACCGTCCGCGGGGTCGGCTACCGCGCCGGCGCCCCCACCGGCTAGGCCATGGCCGCGCGACGCCGCCCGATCTGGGAGACGGCGACCCGCGTGCTGCGGCGCTCGCTGCAGTGGCGCGTCGTCGCGGCGAGCATGGCGCTCTCGACGCTCGCGCTCGTCGGCGTCTTCGGCTACATGTCGCTCTCGGTCGGGCAGAACCTCTTCGAGACGCGCCGCGACGAGGCGCTCGTCGAGGCGGTGCGCGCCTCGGGCGAGATGCAGCAGATCTTCGACGAGGCCGTCACCGCGACGCTCACGAGCGGAGAGGTGGATGCGCTGCAAGACCGCGCGCTCGACGCCGTCACCGGCCTCATCGCGAGCCGCACGTCGACGGAGTACGCGATGCTCCGCAGCGACCGGCAGGGCGAGACCCTCCTGCAGATGAACGACGTGCAGTCGCAGGCCTTCGACACCGACCTGCTCTCGAGCGAGCTCCGCGCATCCGTCGCCTCCGCATCCGACACCACGCCCTACTACCAATCGGTGCGGCTCGAGCAGGGCGGCAGCTCCGAGCCCGCGATCGTCGTCGGCACGACCGTCGACGTGCCGCTCGCGGGCCGCTACGAGCTCTACCTGCAGACAAGCCTGCAGTCGACGCAGGCGACGCTCGGCTTCATGCAGCTCACGATGGTGCTCGGGGGGCTCGCGCTCATCGCGCTCATCGGCCTCATCACGTGGTTCGTCGCGCGCATGGTCGTCGGGCCCGTGCAGCAGGCGGCCGACTCGGCCGCGCGCATCGCCGCGGGCGAGCTCGACGTGCGCATCCCCGTGCGCGGCGACGACGAGGTCGCGACGCTCGGGCGCTCGTTCAACGACATGGCCGACTCGATCGAGGTGCAGATCAACGAGCTCGCGACGCTCTCGACCGTGCAGCAGCGCTTCGTGAGCGACGTCTCGCACGAGCTGCGCACGCCGCTCACGACCATCAAGCTCGCGGGCGACGTGCTGCACGACCGGCGGGAGGCGTTCGACCCCGTCGCCGGGCGCACGGTCGAGCTGCTGCACACGCAGATCGAGCGCTTCGAGCGGCTGCTCGCCGACCTGCTCGAGCTCAGCCGCTTCGACGCCCGCGCGGCGCAGCTCGAGATCGAGCCGACCAACCTCGTGCGGCTCGCGCAAGGCGAGATCTCGGCGCTCGAGCCGCTCGCCGCCGAGCGCGGCAGCGAGCTGCGGCTCGTCGCGCCCGGAGGGCACTTCGAGGCAGAGGTCGACCCGCGCCGCATCCGCCGGATCCTGCAGAACCTGCTCGGCAACGCGATCGATCACGGCGAGGGCCACCCGATCGTCGTGACGGTCGACTCGTCGAGCGACGCGGCCGCGATCGCCGTGCGCGACCACGGCGTCGGCATGACCGAGGAGGAGGCGTCGCGCGTCTTCGACCGCTTCTGGCGCGCCGACCCGTCGCGGCAGCGCCGCACGGGCGGCACGGGCCTCGGGCTCTCGATCAGCCGCGACGACGCGGCGCTGCACGGCGGCTGGATCGACGTGTGGTCGAGGCCCGGCGAGGGCACCGCGTTCCGGCTCACCCTCCCGCGCGCCGGCGCTCGCACGGTCGTCTCGCCGATCGACCTGCCGCCCGCCGAGGCGCCGCCGCCTGCGGAGCCCGCGAGAGCGGCGGACGAGGACATGGCGAGCGCGCCGATCGCGCTCGTCGACCCCGCGACCCGCACGACGACCGAGGAGGTGGAGCGATGAAGCGCGCCATCGCAGCGCTCGCCGCGCTGCTCGTGCTCACCGGCTGCGTCGCGATCCCCGATTCGGGGCCCGTGACGGCTGGCCGCGTCGACGATGCCGAGCGGTCGAGCGACCTCGTCTTCATCGCCGAGTCGCCGCGCGTCGGGGCGACGCAGGAGGAGATCGTGCGCGGCTTCCTCGCCGCCGCGATCACCCCCGACGACGACTTCGCCATCGCGCGCGAGTACCTCGTCTCGGGCGAGGCCGAGCGCTGGCGCCCCCAGGCGGGCGTCATCGTGCGCTCGGGCCAGCCCGAGGTCTCGCTCGGCGGCGAGACGGCCGCGACGGCGGTCGTCACGGCGGTCTCCGAGCTTGACGCGGGCGGCGCGCTCGAGCTCGTCGGCAGCGAGCGGATGCTCGAGTTCCGGATGCTGCGGGTCGCGGGGGAGTGGAGGATCGCGCAGGCGCCGGACGGCATCGTGCTCTCCGCCTTCCACTTCGCCCAGCTCTTCCGCTCGCACGCGCTCGCGTGGCTCACGCCCGACGGCACGCGCGCGGTGCCGGAGGTGCGCTGGTTCGAGCGCACCGCCTCGACGCTCGCGGGCCGCATGGTCGACGCGCTGCTCGACGGCCCCTCGACCTGGCTCTCGCCCGCCGTCACGACGGCCGGCGCCCCGGAGGCGCAGCGGGTCGGCGAGCCGGTGGTCGAGGGCACCGTCGCGACCGTGACGCTCGACTTCGCCCAGGTGGAGCAGCGCGGCAGCGGGAGCCTGCAGCAGCTCGCGGCGCAGCTCGCGCTCTCGCTGCGCTCGCTCGGCGTGCGCGAGGTGCGCGTCGAGGTCGACGGACTCGCCGGGCTCACCGCGTCGAGCGCCGACGCCGCTCCGCTCGACGACGGCGACGTCGACCAGCGGCCGCTCGTGCTCGACGGCTCGACGCTGCGGCCGATCGGCGGCGGCTCCTCGGCCATCGACGACGTCGGGCCGACGCTCGCGTCGATCGGCGCGAGCGACTACACTGTCGGTGCCGCCGGCGGGGTCGCGACCACCGGCACGATCGCGCTGTGGCTCGAGCCCGGCGCCGGCCCGGTCGCGATCTCGGCCGATGCCGCGCTGCCCGCGACGACCGACGACAGCGGCTGGGTGATCCTGCAGGAGGCCGCGGCGCCGCAGCGGCTGCTCGCGTGGCGCGCGGGGGAGCGCGCCGAGCTGCAGCTGCCGCCCGGGGCCGATCGCATCGCGGCGATCGAGCTCTCGCGGGATGGCGCGCGGCTCGCGATCACGACCGTCGACGGGAGCGTGAGCCAGGTGTGGGTCGCGGCCGTGATCCGCGATGTCGCGGGCCGCCCCGTCTCGCTCGGCGAGCCGTATGCGCTCCCGCGCATCGACGGCGCCGCGAGCGACGTGACGTGGACGAGCCCGACGCAGCTCGCGGTGCTCGCCGCGGCCGGCGACCAGTCGCAGGTCGTGCTGCTCGAGGTCGGCGGCGCCTCCGAGCAGCTGCCCGCACCGGGGGAGCCCGTGCGCGCGGTCGTCGGCGGGAGCGAGGGCGCGGCGACGCTCCGCGCGCTCGGCGTGGACGGCTCGCTGCTCGCGCTCCGCGGCAGCGTGTGGAGCCCCGTGCCGGGCCTCGGAGCCATCGGTCTCGTCGCGACGCAGCAGTGATCCTCTCCACAGCCGCGCCGATCGCCTGAGCGCGCCCGCGCGCCGGGATGCGACCGTGCGGGCATGCGGATGGGCTCGGTGCGGCTGTCGGCGCTGGTCCCGGCGCTGCGCGAGGCCGCGAGCGTGCTCTGGCCGGTCGAGTGCGCCGGCTGCGGTGCGCTCGACACCCCCGTCTGCCGGGCATGCGCGGGACTGCTGCTCGCCGGCCCCGAGCACGAGCTGCTCGACGGCGTGCCGCTCGTCGCCGCCGCGCGCTACGAGGGAGCGGTGCGAGCGCTCGTCGGTGCGTGCAAGGAGCGCGGCGACCGGGCGACGGCGCGAGCGCTCGGCGCGGGCCTCGCGCTCGCGATCGCGTCCGCGCCGGCGGGGGAGCTCGTGCGCGTGCCCTCGAGCCGGGCCGGGCTTCGACAGCGCGGCTTCGACCCCGTCGAGCTCGTCCTGCGCGGCGCGGGCCTCACGGCGGTGCCGCTCCGGCGCGTCGCCGGGCGCGCCCCTCCCGGCGCGCAGAAGGAGCGATCGGCCGAGGAGCGGGCGCTCGCGGCTCGCGGCTCGCTCGAGCTCGGCCGGCGGGATCGCGCCCGGCTGGCCGGAGCCGCCGCGGTGCTCGTCGACGACGTCGTCACGAGCGGCGCGACGGCCCGCGAGGGCGTGCGAGCGCTGCGCGCCGCGGGCTGCCGACCGGTCGCGATCGTCGCCGTCGCGCGCACCGAGCGACGCCTCTCGGCGCGCCCGGCCGACGCCCGGACGGGCGGGGTATGGTGATCGCCACGCAAGTCGGCCCGCAGCCGCTGGCGCCGACGCCGTACCTGATGGGAGGCAACGATGGAGATCACATTCGGCGCGAGGGGCGCGAACATCACGGACAGGTTCCGGGCCTACGCGGAGGAGAAGCTCGCCAAGGTCACGCAGCTCCTGCCGCGCGCCACCGCCCTCGACGTCAGGCTCTCGCGCCACGCCGACCCGCATGCGACCGCCGGCGGCCGCGTCGAGATCACCGTGCACGGGCCGGGCTCGATCATCCGCGCCGAGTCCGACGGGCCCGACAAGTACATCGCCTTCGACGCCGCGTTCCACCGCATCATGGAGCGCGCCCGCCGCGTGCACGACAAGCGGCACGACCACAGCGCCCGCCGCCGCACCCCGCTGCGCGAGGCCGTCGTGACCGGGTTCGAGCAGGTCGCGATCACCCCCGCCGACCCGGAGATCGTCGAGGCGGTCGCGACCGGCTCCAACCCCGTCGTCGAGCAGCAGCCCGAGCAGGACCAGGAGTGGTCGCCGGTCGTCATCCGCAAGAAGCGCTTCCCGGCCAGGAAGATGAGCGTGAGCGACGCCGTCGACCAGATGGAGCTCGTCGGGCACCCCTTCTACCTCTTCGTCGACGAGGCCACCGACGAGTGCGCCGTCGTCTACCGCCGCAAGGGCTGGTCCTACGGCGTCATCTCGCTCGACGACTCGATCGCCGAGCCCGAGACCACCGAGGAGAGCGCGCCCGCGGCCGCTTCCTGACGCGACCCCGCGGCGCCCCTGAGCATCGCAGGGGCGCCGCCGGGCGCCGGTTGCTACGATGGGCAGTCGGTCAAGGACCGTCCCTTTCCCCCAACGCACGGGAGGCATCCCTCGTGGCCAACTTCTTCGAGAAAATGCTGCGCGCCGGCGAAGGCCGGCTGCTGCGGCGACTCGAGCGCATCGCCGCCGACGTGGCGAAGCTCGAGGATGCGTTCGAGGAGCTCACCGACGAGGAGCTGGCGCAGGAGACCGCTGAGTTCCGCCAGCGCCACGCCGACGGCGAGGCGCTCGAGACGATGCTGCCCGAGGCCTTCGCCGCCGTGCGCGAAGCCGCGAAGCGCACGCTCGGGATGCGTCCGTACGACGTGCAGGTCATGGGTGCCGCCGCGCTCCACCTCGGCAACATCGCCGAGATGAAGACCGGTGAGGGCAAGACGCTCGTGGCGCCGATCGCCGCCTACCTCAACGCCATCACCGGCGAGGGCGTGCACATCGTCACGGTCAACGACTACCTCGCGAGCTATCAGTCGGAGCTCATGGGCCGCGTCTTCCGCGCGCTCGGCATGACGACCGGCTGCATCGTCGCGGGCCAGTCGCCCGAGGTGCGGCGCGAGCAGTACGCGGCCGACGTCACCTACGGCACGAACAACGAGTTCGGCTTCGACTACCTGCGCGACAACATGGCCCACTCGAAGGAGGCCATGGTGCAGCGCGGCCACGGCTTCGCGATCGTCGACGAGGTCGACTCGATCCTCATCGACGAGGCCCGCACGCCGCTCATCATCTCGGGCCCCGCCGCGGGCGAGGCGAACCGCTGGTTCGCCGAGTTCGCGCGCATCGCCAAGCGCCTGCGCCCCGATGTCGACTACGAGGTCGACGAGAAGAAGCGGACGGTCGGCGTGCTCGAGCCGGGCATCGAGCGGGTCGAGGACCTGCTCGGCATCGACAGCCTCTACGAGTCGGCGAACACCCCGCTCATCTCGTTCCTCAACACCGCGCTCAAGGCGAAGGCGCTCTTCAAGCGCGACTCCGACTACGTCGTCATGAACGGCGAGGTGCTCATCGTCGACGAGCACACCGGCCGCATCATGCAGGGCCGCCGCTTCAACGAGGGCATCCACCAGGCGATCGAGGCGAAGGAAGGGGTGCAGATCAAGGCCGAGAACCAGACGGTCGCGACGGTCACCCTGCAGAACTACTTCCGCCTCTACCAGAAGCTCTCGGGCATGACCGGCACGGCCGAGACCGAGGCCGCCGAGTTCATGTCGACCTACAAGCTCGGTGTCGTCCCCATCCCGACGAACAAGCCGGTGCAGCGCATCGACCAGGCCGACCTCGTCTACTCGACCGTCGAGGGCAAGTTCAAGCACGTCGTCGAGGACATCGTCGAGCGCCACCAGGCGGGCCAGCCCGTGCTCGTCGGCACCACGAGCGTCGAGAAGAGCGAGTACCTCTCGGGGCTGCTCGCGAAGGCCGGCGTCGCGCACGAGGTGCTCAACGCGAAGAACCACGCGCGCGAAGCATCGATCGTCGCCCAGGCGGGTCGCCTCGGCGCCGTCACGGTCGCGACGAACATGGCCGGTCGAGGCACCGACATCATGCTCGGCGGCAACGCGGAGCACCTCGCCGTCACGCGCATGCAGGAGCTGGGCCTGAGCCCCTCCGAGACGCCGGAGGAGTACGAGGAGCGCTGGGACGAGGTCTTCGCCGAGGTGAAGGCCGCCGTCGAGGCGGAGGCGAAGCAGGTCGTCGAGGCCGGCGGCCTCTACGTGCTCGGCACCGAGCGGCACGAATCCCGCCGCATCGACAACCAGCTCCGCGGCCGCTCCGGCCGCCAGGGCGACCCGGGCGAGAGCCGCTTCTACCTCTCGATGCAGGACGACCTGCTGCGACTGTTCGGCGGCGCCGTCGCGCAGCGCTTCATGGCCGTCGACGCCGACGAGGACGAGATCCCGCTCGAGTCGAAGATCTTCTCCCGCACGATCCGCTCCGCGCAGGCGCAGATCGAGGCGCGCAACGCCGAGATGCGCAAGAACGTCCTGAAGTACGACGACGTCATGAACCGCCAGCGCGAGGCGATCTACTCCGACCGCCGCCACATCCTCGACGGGGACGACCTCCAGGGGCGTGTGCAGGGCTTCCTCGAGGGCACGATCCGCGAGCTCGTCGACACGCACGCGGTCGGCGGCGACAGCGACGAGTGGAACCTCGAGGCGCTGTGGAGCGAGGCGAAGACGCTCTACCCCGTCAGCATCACGATCGACGAGGTCGTCGCCGAGGCGCAGCCGCGCCTGACGGCCGACTTCCTCTACGAGCAGCTCGTCTCCGACGCGAAGCTCGCCTACGAGCGCCGCGAGGCGTCGCTCGGCTCGCCCGCGATGCGCCTGCTCGAGCGCCGCGTCGTCCTCTCGGTCATCGATCGGAAGTGGCGCGACCACCTCTACGAGATGGACTACTTGCGCGAGGGCATCGGCCTGCGCACGATGGCGCAGCGCGACCCGGTCGTCGAGTACCAGAACGAGGGCTTCGCGCTCTACCAGCAGATGATGTCGGCGATCCGCGAGGAGTCGGTGCAGTTCCTGTTCAACCTCGAGGTCAAGGTGCACCAGGGCGCGAGCCCCGAGGCGCCCGCGATCGAGGGCGGCGGCCTCGAGGAGGTCGAGGAGGACACGGCGAAGCTCACCTACTCGGCACCCGACGAGGACGGCGAGGCGTCGGTGCACGACGCGCGCGGCAAGGAGCTCGCGACGGCCACGGCGAAGGGGCGTGCGAAGAGCGGCAACCCGGCGGTCGCGGCCAAGGCGCAGGCGCAGGGCGGCAACCGGCAGCAGCGGCGCGCGGCCGACAAGCAGGCGAAGGCCGCGCCGAAGAAGGTCGGTGCCTTCGGGCAGTCGCAGGACGACCCGAACGACTGACGCGCGTCAGTCGTCGATCGACTGCAGCCCGTTCCACGCGGTGACGCCGAGCGGCGGGCCGTAGGCGCCGGTCGCGCCGCCGTTGGAGAAGACCGCGGTGATGTGGCCGGCGCCGGTCTTCGGGTCGAGGTTCGAGACGAACGCCGAGCCCGAGGCCCCGTCCCCCATGGCGCAATCCGCGCCGTAGTTCGCGTCGCCGCCCGCGCCGTAGTCGAGCCGGTCCTCCGCGCAGTGCCGCAGCACCTCGCTGTCGAACGGGTCGTTGCCGGGGTAGCCGGCGATCACGACGCCGTTCGACTCGGCCGTGAAGCTCACGCCCTGGCCGCCCACCGCATCCTCGAGCGTCATGGATGCCTGCGGAGCGAAGCGGATGAAGCCGAAGTCGAAGCCCATCCAGCCGTCGTCGTCGGCGCCGTCCAGCCAGCGGTCGTTCGCCTCGAGGTACTGCTCCGGCACCCACCAGTCCTCTGCGACCCAGGTGCCGAAGGGCGCGTCGCCGCGCTCGTAGGCGGGCGCGAACGAGATGCGGTCGTACCAGTCGCGGGTGTCGTCGTCGAAGATGCAGTGCGCGGCGGTGAGCACGACGAGTCCCGAGGCGCTGTTGATGACGGTGCCGCTGCACGTGTACTCCGCGCCGCCCGCCGCGAGCTCGAGCCGGCCGCTCGTCGTGAGCAGCAGGTTGCGGCTGCCCTCGTGCTGCGTGCCGGGCAGCAGCTCGTCGCCCTCCTCGTGCACGGGCAGGGCGATGCCGGCTCGCACGACGGGCGTGCCGGTCGTCGGCGGCAGCACGACGTCGACCGCCGCGTCGGGGAGGAACCCGTCGGAGGTCTCGCCCGGGAAGCCAGCGTAGAGCTCGCCCGTGTCGCTCGCGGTCTCGTCGGCGGTCGTGATGGGCGCGTCGGGCTCGACGGGGACGACCTCGGGCGCTGCGGCGCCGCTCGGCGTCGTCGGCGCCCGGGGGTCCGCGCGATCGACGGGGCGCTCGGGCGGGGCGGGGAGCACGCAGCCGCCCACGGTGAGCGCGGCCGCTGCCACGAGGGCGGCGGTCGCGAGTCGGGGGAGGCGCACCCGCACCACGCTAGCGGCGCGTCAGGCGGGCGGCGCGACGGCGACGATGAGGATCGCCGTGAAGTGGCACACGAACGCGATGAACGTGCACGCGTGGAAGATCTCGTGGAAGCCGAAGTGCCCCGGCACGGGATTCGGCCGCTTCATCCCGTAGATGATCGCGCCGACCGTGTAGGCGAGGCCGCCGGCGATCACGAGCATCGCGGTGAGCGCGTTCGCCGCCCAGATCTGCGGCAGGAACGCGACGGCCGCCCAGCCGAGCGCGAGGTAGATCGGCACGTAGAGCCACCGCGGCGCCCCGATCCAGAAGACGCGGAAGGCGATGCCGAGCAGTGCGCCGCCCCAGATGACGGTGAGCAGGATCCAGTCGGTCGGCGAGGGGAGCGTCAGCAGCGAGATGGGCGTGTAGCTCCCCGCGATGAGCAGGAAGATGTTGGCGTGGTCGAAGCGCTTGAGCAGCACGCGCGTGCGCTCCTGCCACGTGAAGCGGTGGTAGACCGCCGAGACGCCGAACATCAGCACGCTCGAGAGCGCGTAGACGGCGGTCGAGAGCCGCGCGCTCGCGCCGTCGGCGACGAGCACGAGCACGATGCCCGCGACGAGCGCGAGCGGGGCGGTCGCGGCGTGGATCCAGCCGCGCCACGAGGGCTTCGCCTCGGCTTCGGCCTCGGCGATCGCGTCGCCCGCCGCCTCGATGAGCGGCAGGTGCGGCACGTCGTCGGCCGCGGCGGGATCGGGCTCGCGCCGCAGGCCGTCGGCTTCGGGATCGGAGGTCATGGGCATGGCTACAGCGTACGGCGTACGCAGTGCCGGTGCGGGCATCCGGCGGCGCCCCGGGTAGATTCGACGCGTGCGACTGCGCAGCGCCCCCGGGTCACGACTCGTGTACCGCTACTACGAGCGGCGGCTCCGGCGCGACCTCCAGGGCAGCCCCGTGCCGCGCCACCTCGCGATGATCATCGACGGCAACCGGCGCTGGGCGCGCGAGCAGAAGCTCGAGAGCGTCGGGCACGGTCATCGCGCGGGCGCCGCGAAGCTGCACGAGTTCGTCGAGTGGTGCGCCCAGGTCGGCGTCGAGGTCGTGACGCTCTACCTGCTCTCGCGCGACAACCTCACGGGCCGCGCGAGCGAGGAGCTCGGTGAGCTGTGCGAGATCATCGCCGAGCTCGCCGACGGACTCTCGCACACGCCGGGCCGACGCATCCGTCACGTGGGCGACCCGCGCGGCCTGCCCGAGCCGCTGTGCGCCGCGCTCACCGCGGCGGTGCAGCGCACCGAGGGGGAGCCGGGCATCGTCGTGAACCTCGCGGTCGGCTACGGCGGCCGGCACGAGCTCGTGGAGGCGGTCAAGCGCATCCTCGAGTCCGCCGACGGCGCGAGCCCCGCCGAGATCGCCGAGCGGCTGAGCCCCGAGCTCATCGGCGAGCACCTCTCGACCGCCGGCCAGCCCGATCTCGACCTCGTCATCCGCACCTCGGGCGAGCAGCGGCTGAGCGACTTCATGCTGTGGCAGAGCGCGCACAGCGAGTTCTACTTCGTCGAGGCGCTCGGGCCCGACCTCCGCGAGGTCGACTTCCTGCGCGCGATCCGCTCCTACGGGCTGCGGGAGCGGCGCTACGGGCGCTGAGAACCCTCAACCTCCCATCGAGGTGAACTCTGGGCGACGGCGGTGTGTCTTCCGACGCGGCGCATCGGGAGCGCGCGTACATTCAGCCGTGTCGGGCAGCTTCGCCCGGCGAGCGAGCGGCCTTCGCGCCAGCGAGCACCTCGGAGCGAGCGCCGCGTGAGATCCGACCCCGGTCGGAAGGGAGCGCAACGTGCCTGCACGCACCACCACCTCCGGAAGCGCGGTCGAGGTCAGCGAGACCGAGTCGCGCCAGCGCACCTACGTGCTCGACACGAGCGTGCTGCTGTCAGACCCGGGGGCCATCCACCGCTTCGCCGAGCACTCGGTCGTGATCCCGGTGGTCGTCATCGCGGAGCTCGAGAAGAAGCGGCACGATCCCGAGATCGGGTACTTCGCCCGCAAGGCGCTCCGCAACCTCGACGACCTGCGCATCGAGCACCAGCGGCTGGACTTCCCGGTGCCGACCGAGGGAGGCGGGAGCCTGCGGGTCGAGCTCAACCACTCCAACCAGCAGATCCTGCCGAGCGGGCTGCAGCTCGGCGACAACGACTCGCGCATCCTCGCGGTCGCCTCGAACCTCGCGGCCGACGGGCTCGACGTGTGCGTCGTCTCGAAGGACCTGCCGATGCGCGTGAAGGCCGCGTCGATCGGCCTGTCGGCGGAGGAGTACCTCGCCGAGCAAGCGGTCGACTCGGGCTGGACCGGCACCGAGCAGCTCGCCCTCTCGGGCGACGAGATCAACCGGCTCTACGAGCACGAGCGGCTCGAGACGCCGCTCGTCGCCGACATGCCGAGCAACACGTGCCTCGTCATCTCCTCCGAGCGCGGCTCGGCGCTCGGCCGCGTCACCCGCCCCGGCGTCGTCTCGCTCGTGCGCGGCGACCGCGACGTGTTCGGCGTGCACGGCCGCTCGGCCGAGCAGCGGCTCGCGATCGACCTGCTGCTCGACGAGGAGGTCGGCATCGTCTCGCTCGGCGGCTCGGCCGGCACCGGCAAGTCGGCGCTCGCGCTCGCCGCGGGCCTCGAGGCGGTGCTCGAGCGGCGGCTGCACAAGAAGGTCATCGTCTTCCGCCCGCTCTACGCGGTCGGCGGCCAGGAGCTCGGCTACCTGCCGGGCGACAAGGACGAGAAGATGAACCCCTGGGGCCAGGCGATCTACGACACGCTCGGCGCGCTCGTGAGCGACAACGTGCTCGACGAGGTCGCCGACCGGGGCATGCTCGAGGTGCTGCCGCTCACGCACATCCGCGGCCGCTCGCTGCACGACGCGTTCGTGATCGTCGACGAGGCGCAGTCGCTCGAGCGCAACGTGCTGCTCACGGTGCTGAGCCGCATCGGGCAGAACTCGCGCGTCGTGCTCACCCACGACGTCGCGCAGCGCGACAACCTGCGCGTCGGGCGGCACGACGGCATCGCGAGCGTCATCGAGACGCTCAAGGGCCAGGACCTCTTCGGCCACATCACGCTGCAGCGCTCCGAGCGCTCCCGCATCGCCGCGCTCGTGACGAGCCTGCTCGAGGACTGAGGCGCGCGGGCGTGCGCACGCGGCGGATGCGTCGGTGCGCGTGGGCGGGCGGGGCTACCGTGGGAGCATGGCCGAGCCCCGCTCGCTGACGCCGGTGCAGGCGCGGCGCTCGCGGCTGGCCTCGCAGCGGCTGCTCGGCTCGACGCTCTCGCCGGTGGAGGTCGTGCGCCGCTTCGTCGCGATGCAGGGGCAGGACCTGCCGGGAGTGCTGCGCGCGATCGCGATCCGCTCCGCGCCGGGCACGACGCTCGCCGACGTGCGCGCGGCGTTCGACGCGGGGCTGCTCGTGCGGTCCTGGGCGATGCGCGGCACGCTCTTCGTCGCGGCGCCCGACGACCTCGCCGTCCTGCATGCCGCGACGGCGGAGCGCATGCGGCGGCGGGAGTGGCGGATGTGCACCCAGCGCGGCATCGACGAGGCGACCGCCGAGCACGCCGCCGCGGTGCTCGTCGCCGCGCTCGAAGCCGGCCCGGTGCGCCGCGGCGCGATGCTCGAGGCGTGGGCGGCCGCCGGCATCGGCACGGCCGGCGGCAACGGCTACCACCTGCTCGCGCTCTGCGCCTACGACGGGCTCGTGCGCTTCGGCCCCTTCGCGGGCGACGAGCAGCTGCTCGTCGGCGGGGCGCCGCCGGCCGTCGCCGACCCCGAGGCGTCGCTCGATGCCGCGCTCGAGCGCTTCGCGATCGCCCGCGGTCCCGTGCGCGCCGACGACGCGGCCTGGTGGCTCGGCGCCGCGAAGCGCCCCGTGCGCGCCGCGCTCGAGCGCGCGAGCCGACTCGAGCGCGTGCGGCTCGGGCAGGAGGAGCTGCTCGTCGAGGCGGGCGCCGAGCCGGGCGGTCGCGCCGGCGTCACGCTCGTGCCCGCGTTCGACGAGTGGCTGCTCGGCTACGAGGGCCCCTCGCGCGGCGTGAGCGAAGCGGTGCTGCGCGCCGCGGTGCCGGGCGGCAACGGCGTCTTCCGCCCGCTCGTGCTCGTCGACGGCGTCGCGGTCGGCACCTGGCGGCTGCCGGTGTCGCGCGGCCGACCGGTCGAGCCGCTGCTCGAGCTCGTCGAGCCGGTCGGCGACCGCACGCGCGCGGCGATCGATCGGGCGCTGCGGCGCTGGCCGCACCGCTGACGCCGCTCAGCTCTCGAGCGCTCCCCGCCACAGGCTGTCGCCCGAGTGCGTCGGATCGCCGTCGAACGGCTCGACCGACACGTCGACGATGGGGAAGGCATCGAGGTCGAGGCCGCCCGGCAGCGCGAGCTGCGTCGTCGAGGCGTCCATGACGCCGAGGCTCACCATCTGCTGCGCGTCGGGGTCGAGCAGCCACACGTCGAGGTAGCCGTCGACCTCGGGCAGCTCGTCGACGTCGACGACGAGCAGCCGCTGGCCGTCGCGCTCGACGACCTCGGCGCGCGCCGCCGCGACGGTCGACTGGAGCGGGTCGAGCGTCGCCTGGGCGACGTTCGTCGAACGGGGGTCGCTGCCGAGCTGCGTGACGACGAGCACGGCGATGCTCGCGGCGGCCGCTGCCGAGGCGAGCGAGGCCCCGACGAGCGCGCCGAGGCCGAACCGGCGCCGACGCCTGCGGGCGACGTCGATCGACGTCACGGGAGCGCCGGCCGACTCGGACGCGTCGGGGGAGCCGGCGGATGCGTCGCTCGCGCCGATCGGCGCGGCGAGCGTCGCGCTCGGCTCGTCGAGCTCCGCCGCGATGCGGTCCCACACGCCGGCGGGCGGCGCGACCGGCACGACCTCGGCGGCGCGGACGCGCTGCGCGGCGGCGCGGAACGCAGCGATCTCGGCGCTGCAGGTCGCGCACTCGGCGGCGTGCTCGCCGCCCTCGACGGCCTCGCCGAGGGCGAGCGCGACGAGCGACTCCTCAGGCAGATGCTGCATGCGACTCCTCCCATCGGTCTCGCAGCCGTCGCAGTCCTCGCGACAAGTGGCTCTTCACGGTGCCGGCCGGCATCGACAGGCGCTCGGCGATCCAGGCGGTCGAGCGGTCGTCGATCACGGCGAGCCGCACGATCGTGCGGGCCGGCTCCCCGAGCCGCTCGAGCTCCTCCTGCACCGTGAGCGCATCCTCGACCGCGTCCGACACCGGATCCCCCTCACCGACCTCGAGCGCCCCGTGCAGGGTCTCCGGGTCGACGGCGAGCTCGCTCGCCGAGCGGGAGCGCCAGTGGTCGGCGATCCTGCGGCGCGCGATCGCGACGATCCACGCTCCCAGGGGTCCCGCATCCGGGTCGTACGACTCGCGCGATCGCCAGACCGAGACGAAGGTCTGCTGCACGACGTCCTCGGCGTCGTGCGGCGCCATCGCGCGGCAGGCGATCGCGTAGACCATCCCGCCCCAGCGCTCGTACGCCTGCCGCAGCGCCTCGGGAGATGGATCGTGGGCGAAGGCTCTCGAGAGGCGCTCGGCCTCCGCAGCCTCCTCGCTCGACACGGCCAGAACGTATCACTCCTCGGGCTGGGTCACGGCGCATCGGGCACTGCCGTGACGACGATGTTGTCCTCGTAGGCGCCGGCCGCGGCATCCCACTCGCCGCCGCACGTGATGAGCCGCACGAGCGGGTCGCCGTCGCGCGCGAAGAGCTGCTCGAGCGGCAGCTCGTCCTTCGAGAACCGCTCGACGGCGACGATGCGGAACCGCAAGTCGGCGCCCGAGGCGGTCGCGACCTCGACGCGCTCGCCGGCGCGGGCACCCAGCAGCTCGGCCATCGGGGCGCGGCCCCGGTCGCTGTCGACGTGGGCCGAGAGCACGGCCGAGCCGCGATCGGCGCCCGGCGCGGGACCGAAGCGGTACCAGCCGACCTCGCGCACGAGCTCGGGCACATCCATCTGGCCGTCCTCGCGCACCCCGACCGGGATGACCTCGAGGTCGATGCCGACCGACGGCACCTGCACGCGCGTGGGGGCGTCGACCGTGGCCTGGGCGGCGCCGATCGACGCGTCGCGAGCGCCGACCGCGGTCGGCACGGGAGCGGCGGTCGAGGCTGCATCGGGAGGGGCGGATGCGCTCGGCGCGCTCGTGCGGGTCGGCTCGGCCATCGGCGTCATCGACGTCGTCGGCGAGGCGGGCTCGAGCGAGTCGGGCAGCAGGAGCCACACGCCGATCGCGGTGGCCGCGGCCGCCACGATCGCGGCGAGCACGGCCGCCGGCCGCCACGCGCGCCGAGCGGGCTCCCGCCGCGGGGTGCGCGGAGGGAGCCCGTCGGTGGTGCTCATGTCAGCCGCGCTGCTTCGCGAGCTGCTGCTGCCGCACCGCGATGGTGGTGAGGCCGAGCGCACCCGCGAGGGCGAGCAGGAGCGCGATGGCCGACGGCGACGCCGCGCCGCCGTTGCCCGAGGGGACGCCGCTCGGGGCGCTGTGCGCCTCGACCGTCTGCACCGCGAGCGCGAGGTCGCCGTCAGCGGCCGAGCCCCACGCGGTCACGATCGTGTGGACGCCCTCGGCGAGCTCGAGCTCGGCCGGGCCGATCGCGACGTCCGTCGTGCCCGCGAGCACGACATCCGCCGACACCGTGCCGGCCGTCGTGACGAGCGAGGCCTCGTTCGGGTTCGTGAGGCCGGGGGCGACGACCGTCTCGTTCGCGCGGATGTCGACGGAGGGGGCCGCGGCGAGGTGGCGGACGGTCAAGCGGGCCTCGCCGGCCGCGACGGGCTCGGTGCTGTTCGCGAAGGCGGCGAGCGCGGGCTCGCCGGCCTCGGTGAGGTGCGCGTAGAGGGTGAGGTTGGCGTTCGCCGGCACCTCGACGCCCATCGCCTCGATCGCGGGCTCCGCGGTGTCGGGGGTGCCGCCGTCGGCGAAGACCTGGATGTCGTAGCTGCCGGCGGGAAGCATCATCGGGTCGGTGAGCGTGCCGGGGGCGAAGTCGCTGATGGCCTCGTCGCCATCGATGAAGACGTCGACCGTGAGGCCGGGCACGCCGTGCAGGACGGACACGGTCGAGTCGCCCTCCGCGGCGAACGCGGGGGCGCCGCCGAGCGTGGCGAGAGCGAGAGCGGCGCCGGCGCCGATCGCGAGCTTGCGCTTCATGGTGTTCTCCTTGATCTCGGTTCGGGCACTCGGTGCGCCCTCTCTGCCCCCATATCGGCGCGGACCCCGCCATCGGTTGCAGGTACTTCGAAATCGAACATCCCGGGCGTGTCGCGCCGCCTCGGCGCTGTGGAGAGCGCCCGCGCGCCCCGCTCGGTCGCGGTTACCGTGACCCCGTGCCGAGCACCACCACCGCACCGCCCGTACGCCTCAGGAGGGTCGACGCGCTCGGCGTGCCGCTCGCGCTCGTGGCCGCGTGGGCGGCGGTCGCCGCCGGGCTCGACGCGGTCGCGGCCGTGGCGCTCGCCGCTGCCGCGCTCGCCGCGCCGCTGCTGTGGCGCGTCGATGTCGCCGAGCACCGGCTGCCGAACGCCGTGACGCTCCCGCTCCTGCTCGTCGCGGCGACCGCGGCGGCCGCCCGGCTCGCCGCGGGCGATCTCGCTCCGCTCGCGGCGCTCGCGAGCGCGGGCGTGCTGCTCGCGATGGCGCTCGCGGGCGGTATGGGGATGGGCGACGTGAAGCTCGGCGCGGCGCTCGCGCTCGCGGCCTCGACGCTCGGGTGGACCGTCCCGCTCGCCGCCCTCGCCGCATCCGTCGCCGTGGGCGGCCTCGCCGGCGTCGTCGCGCTCGCCGCCGGTCGTCGGTCGCTCGCATTCGGGCCGTCGCTCCTCGCCGGCCACGCGCTCGCGGCCGTGCTCCTCGGGGCGCCCGGCGCAGTGTGACGATCCGTGACGCCCCGGCTCGCGGTCGGTGCTGTCTGATTCCTAGCGTTGGGGGAGTCCCATCCCACGAAGGAGTCCGCCCATGTCCACCCGACGCATCCGCCCGTTCGCCATCGCCGGCTCGCTCGGCCTCGCCGCCGCCCTCGTCGGCTGCAGCGCGAGCGCCGGTGCCGGCGACGCCGCCGCGGCCCTCGGCTCGGCCGACAACCCCGTGCAGCTCGGCGTCGTCGGCGCTTCCGAGCCCTACTGGGCCACCTACGAGGAGGCCGTCGAGGCCGAGGGCATCGAGCTCGACATCGTCGACTTCACCGACTACAACCAGCCGAACCCCGCCGTGAGCGAGGGCGAGCTCGACATCAACCAGTTCCAGCACATCATCTACCTCGCGAACTACAACGTGCAGGCGGGCGACGACCTGCAGCCGATCGGCTCGACCGCGATCTACCCGATCGGGCTGTACTCCGACAAGTACGCATCGCCCGACGAGATCCCCGACGGCGCCGAGGTCATCGTGCCGAACGACGACACGAACCAGGCGCGCGGGCTGCTCGTGCTGCAGTCGGCCGGGCTCGTCGCGCTCGAGGGCGGCGGGAGCCCCTACTCGACCGTCGCCGACGTCATCCAGGAGGAGTCGCGCGTGACCGTGCGCGCCGTCGACGCGGCGCTCACCGCGACGTCGCTGCCCGACGTCGCCGCGGCGATCATCAACAACGACTTCATCACCGACGCGGGTCTCGCGCCCGAGGACGCGATCGCGCAGGACGACCCGAACGACCCCGCGGCCGCGCCCTACATCAACATCTTCGCCACGACGGCCGAGAACGCCGACGACGAGGTGCTGAACCGCCTGGTCGAGATCTACCAGACGAACGAGGACGTGCAAGCGGGGGCGCTCGAGGCCTCGGGCGGCTCGGGCATCTTCACCGTCACGCCGAAGGCCGACCTGCAGGCCGCGCTCGAGGCCGTGCAGGCGGAGCTCGAGCAGCGATAGTCGACGGCGCGGGGTGGGGGTCGACTGGGCTCCCGCCCCGCTCCTGCACCACGAGCGAGAGGAAGCGGCATGGCCGAGCACATCGTGATCGACCGGGTCTCGAAGCGGTTCCCGTCCGCGAAGCGCGGCGGCGACGAGATCGTCGCGGTCGATGACGTCTCGCTGCGCATCGAGCAGGGCGAGATCTTCGGGATCATCGGCTACTCGGGTGCCGGCAAGTCGACGCTCGTGCGGCTCATCAACCAGCTCGAGCCCGTCTCGAGCGGCCGGATCACGATCGGCGACGTGCCGATCACCGAGCTGCGCGGCCGGCGGCTGCGCGAGCAGCAGACCGGCATCGGCATGATCTTCCAGCGCTTCAACCTGCTCACCTCCCGCACCGTCGCCGGCAACGTCGGCTACCCGCTCGAGGTCATCGGCGTCGCGCGCGCCGAGCGCCGGCGGCGGGTCGCGGAGCTGCTCGAGTTCGTCGGGCTCGCCGGCCGCGCCGACGCCTATCCCGAGCAGCTCTCGGGCGGGCAGCAGCAGCGCGTCGGCATCGCGCGCGCCCTCGCGACGAATCCGCAGGTGCTGCTCGCCGACGAGGCGACGAGCGCGCTCGACCCCGAGACGACCGTCGAGGTGCTCGACCTGCTCGCGCGCGTCAACCGCGAGCTCGGCGTGACGATCGTCGTGATCACGCACGAGATGGAGGTGATCACGCGCATCGCCGACCGGGTCGCGGTCATGGAGGAGGGCAGGGTCGTCGAGGTGGGCGCGACCTACGACGTCTTCACCCGTCCCGCGACGAGCGTCGCGAAGCGCTTCGTGCAGACCGTCGTGCGCGCGCTGCCGGCCGGCGACGAGCTCGAGCAGCTGCGCGCGAAGCACGAGGGCCGCCTCTTCACCATCTCCTTCACCGACGAGGGCGCCTCCGAGGCGCGCGTGTTCTCGGCACTCGCGAAGGCCGGCGTCGACTTCAACCTCGTGCACGGCGGGGTCGACGACATCCAGGGCCGCGTCTACGGGCTGCTGACGATCGCGGTGCGCGGCGACGCGGACGCCGTCGCGTGGGCGCTGCAGCAGGTCGGCGGCGGCGTGCGGGTGGAGGAGCAGCGATGAACGAGCTCGCGAGCATCCTCCCGACGCTCCTCGAGCAGACCGGGATCATGCTGTGGATCGTGGCGGTCTCGCTCATCTTCGGCGGGCTCGGCGGGCTCGTGATCGGCACGGGCCTCTACGTCACCCGGCGCGGCGGCATCCTGCAGCAGCCCGTCGTCTGGTGGGTGCTGAACGTGCTCGTGAACACGTTCCGACCCATCCCCTTCATCATCTTCCTCGCGGCGATGCAGCCGATCGGGCGCCTCGTCGTCGGCAAGGGCATCGGCACCGAGTACGCGATCTTCGCGATCGCGCTCGCCGCGACCTTCGGCATCGCGCGCATCGTCGAGCAGAACCTCGTGTCGATCCCGACGGGCGTCATCGAGGCGGCGCGCTCGACCGGCGCGAGCCCCTGGCGCATCATCCGCACCGTCATCCTCCCCGAGGCGCTCGGGCCGCTCGTGCTCGGCTACACCTTCGCGGTCATCGCGATCGTCGACATGTCGGCGGTCGCGGGCCTCGTCGGCGGCGACGGGCTCGGCAACTACGCGATCACCTACGGCTACCGCCAGTTCGACCCGCTCGTGACGTGGTCGGCGCTGCTCGTGATCGTCGTGGTGGTGCAGCTCATCCAGGTGCTCGGCAACTGGCTCGCGCGCCGCATCATGCGGCGCTGAGAGCAGCCCTGCCTCAGCAGCGGGCGGCGCGCGCGTCAGACGGGCGGATGCGTGAGGTCGGCTGCGTAGGCGAGCACCGACCGGCGGTAGATCGGCAGCGTCGGCGCGAGCGCTTCGAGCGCGACCCGGAGCGCCTCGTCGTGCCGGCCGGCGCCGTGGAGCGCGAGCGCGAGGAACGCGTCGCGCGCCGCGCCCGTCGAGGGATGCGCGGGCGCGGCCTCGAGCATCGCGATCGCCTCGTCGATGTGACCGAGGTTCCGCAGCGTCGAGGCGTGCTGGATGACGAGCTGCGCGGCGCGCGCGGTGTCGGCCTCAGCGAGCCCGGCGTCGGCGGCGGCGCGGTAGAGCACATCGGCCTCCGCCTCGCGCCCCGCCGAGTCGTGCGCGCCGGCGAGCTCGAAGAGCCCGACCGCGACGTGCGGTGCCTCTGCGACGAGCCCCTCGATCCGCTCGATGCGCGTGTCGTCGTCGATCGACTCGTCGTCGTAGAGCGCGTCGACGCGCGCATCCCACTCGGTCGTCACGCGAGCTCGAGCCCCGTGTGGTGCGCCGCGAACGCGAGCTGGTCGGCGAACTCGAGCGCCGCCGCGTCCTTCGGCTTGCCCATGCCGTGCCCGGCGCGCGTGTCGACCGAGAGGAGCACGGGCGCGTCCGAGGCCGAGGCCGCCTGGGCGCGCTGCAGCTCGGCGGCGAACTTGAACGAGTGCGCGGGCACGACCCGGTCGTCGTGGTCGCCGGTCGTGATGAGCGTCGGCGGGTAGGCGACACCGGCGCGCACGTTGTGGAGCGGCGAGTAGGCGCGGAGGTACTCGTGCGCCTCGGCCTCGTCGGGGTCGCCGTAGTCGCTCGCCCACGCCCAGCCGATCGTGAAGCGGTGGTAGCGCAGCATGTCGAGCACGCCGACGCCCGGGAGCACCGCCGCCCAGAGCTCGGGCCGCTGCGTGAGCGCCGCGCCCGCGAGCAGGCCGCCGTTCGAGCGGCCGTGCAGCGCGAGCTGCTCGCGCGTCGTCACGCCGGTCTCGATGAGGTGCTCGGCGATCGCGAAGAGGTCGTCGAAGACCTGCTGCTTGCGCTCCTTCGTGCCGCCCTTGTGCCACTCCGAGCCGAACTCGCCGCCGCCGCGCAGGTTCGGCACGACGAGCACGCCGCCCGCGTCGACCCACGCCGCGAGCACCGCGCGGAAGGCCGGGTTCATCGGGATGTTGAAGCCGCCGTAGCCCCAGATGAGCGTCGGGCGGGGCGCGTCGCCCGCGTCGCCGGCCGGACGCACGAGGAACGCCGGCACCTGCTGCCCGTCGCTCGAGGCGGTGCGGATGCGGTGGGTCACCGCGCGCGGCGCGGCCGGCCCGGGCGTCGCGAGCGTGCGGTGCTCGACGAGGCGAGCGCCGTCGACGCGGATGACGTGGCGCGTGCCGCGGTCGACGAAGCTCGAGGTGGAGGCGAAGACGGTGCCGCTGCCGCTCGACGACTCGGAGCCGGTGATCGAGACGCCCTCGCCGAGCGGCACCGCGTCCCCGAGCTCGCCGTCGAGGCTCGCGAGCTGCATGCGGTGGCTCGCGTCGTGCGAGTACTCGAGCACGAGGCCGCGCTCGGTGAGGCTCGCGTCGAGCAGCACGTCCTCGGGGTGCTCGGGCACGATCGTCGACTTCTCGCCGGTCGCGAGGTCGAAGGCCGCGAGCCGGTAGCGCGGCGCGCCCTCGTCGGTCACGGCGAAGAGACGGCCGCCGCGGATGCCGATCGCGCTCCACTCGTGGTCGTGGCCCTCGACGAGCTGCCGGAGCGCGCCCTCGCCGTGGCGGCGCACCGCGAGGTCGTTCCCGCTCGACGAGCCGGTGTCGGTCGAGAGCACGAACCACTCGTCGTCGCGCGGCCAGTGGCGCGCGAACAGGCGCGGCTCCTCGGGGCGGGAGAAGAGCACGGCGTCGTCGGCGGGGTCGGCGCCGATCTCGTGCCGCATGAGCCGGCCCGCGCCCATCTCGTCGGTGAGCGCGTCGCCCGTCGGGGCGTCGTAGGCCCAGTAGCTGAATGCGCGGCCGCCGGGCAGCCACACGGGCGGGTTCCACTTCGACCAGGCGATCTCGTCGGCGAGGTCCTCACCGGTCGCGACGTCGCGCACGCGGATCGTGCGCCAGTCGGAGCCGCCGTCGGAGATGCCGTAGGCGAGCAGCGCGCCGTCGGGCGAGACGCTCGCGACGTTGACGGCGACCGTGCCGTCGGCCGAGAGCGCGTTCGGGTCGAGCAGCACCCTCGGCTCCTCGCCATCGGCGCCGTCGAGCCCGTCCACCGAGTCGGCGACCACGAGCACCGGCTGGTTCTGCTCGCCGCCGTGCCAGGCGAAGACGCGGCCGCCGCGCTCCCACGGGCAGCCGCGGGTCGGCGCCGTGAGCAGCGCCGAGACTCGCGCCCGGAACGCGTCGCGCGAGGGGAGCGCCGCGAGGATCGGCTCGGCGAACGCGTTCTGCGCCTCGATGAATGCGTGAGTCTCGGCGGAGTCGCCGTCCTCGAGCCAGCGGTACGGGTCGGCGATCGCCTCCCCGTGGATCGTCTCGACCGTGCCGTCTCTTCTCACCTCGGGATAGCGCATCCGGCCACCCTACGTCCGTGTCGGCCTGCGTCGCGTCAGCGCGCGAGGATGCGGCCGAGGGTGCGCGCGTAGTCCTCCTTGATGACGTCGTAGTGGCTCCACGACTCGAGCGCGCTCACCTGCTCGATGCTGCGCAGCTCCTCGATGACGTCGAGCAGCGGCGCGGAGGCGGGGCCCGAGACGGTCGCGATGAAGTCGAAGACGCCGTGCGAGCGAGCCGCGAAGTCGATCGCAGCCGAGCCGAGCAAGTAGTCGCGGATGGGCGCGGTGCCGCCGATCGCGGTGATGCCGATGCCGATCGCGAGCCGGTTCGGGGAGGGTCCGCCCGCCTGGATCGCCGAGATGCGCAGCACGCCGGCGTCGATGAGCCGGTGCACGCGCGCCCTCGCCGACGAGGGGGACAGGTGCACCGCGTCGGCGAGCGCGCGGTAGCTCGCGCGGCCGTCCTGCTGCAGCTGCGCGATGAGCGCCCGGTCGAGCTCGTCGAGCACGACCTCGTCGCGGCGCTTCGAGACGAAGAAGCCCTTGAGCACCTCCGCGTACGTCGTCACGCGCACGCGCCGCACGGTCGGCAGCCCCCGCATGCCGTCGAGCGCCTCGTGCAGCTCGGTCACGCTCCCGTGGCGCGACTCGACGACGAGCGGGAGCGCGCCGCTCGTCATCGAGACGAAGACGGCGTCGGGCAGCTCGGCGACGAGCTGCGCGACCGGCCGCACGGGGCCGTCGACCGCGAGCATCGTGTGCACGAGCACGTGGTGCCCGACGACGCCGGGGTCGAGCGCCGCGACGACGCGCAGCCCGTCGCGGTGCAGCCGCTGCAGCCGCTGCGAGACGAGGTCGCGGCTCGCGCCGACCGTCGCGGCGAGCTCGCTGATGCTCGCGCGGCCGTCGGCCTGGAGCGCGCGCGTGAGCGCCGCGTCGATCCGGCTGCCGTCCCTGCCGCCCTCCGCTGCCATGCTCGCTCCTCATCGGTGTGGCGAAGTCCGCGCTTCTGCGGCGCGAGCGGCGCAGATCGCCGGTGCTCGCCATCGTACGTGACGCATCCTCGGTCGGATGCGTCTGCTCGCGCGCACATCGTCGGTGCGGCGGGCGCTCCCGCCGCAGATCTGGGGTCGCGGCATCCCGCGGCCTGGCCTATCGTCATCGCATCGCCGCACGCAGTGCTGGCGCATCACTGAGCGAGGGAGCTCTCATGACCACCGCCGCCGCGCACCCCAACACGCACCGCCGCGCGCTGAAGTCCGGCACCGCTGCAGCGGTCGGCACCACGATCGAGTGGTACGACTTCTACGTCTACGCGACCGCCGCGGCGATCGTGTTCCCGACCGTCTTCTTCCCCGACGCCGATCCCGCGATGGGCACGCTCGCATCCTTCGCGACCTACGCGGTGGCGTTCTTCGCCCGCCCGCTCGGCGGCATCATCTTCGGCCACGTCGGCGACCGGCTCGGCCGCAAGCCCGCGCTCACGATCACGCTCATGCTCATGGGCGTCGCGACCGTGCTCGTCGGCCTCGTGCCCGACTACAACACGATCGGCATCGCCGCGCCGATCCTGCTCATCGTGCTGCGCATCTGCCAGGGCCTCGCGGTCGGCGGCGAGTGGGGCGGCGCGAGCCTCATGGCTGTCGAGAGCGCCCCGCCGAAGTGGAAGACCTTCTACGGCGGCTTCACGCAGATCGGCAACCCGCTCGGCGCGCTGCTCGCGACCGGCGCCTTCTGGATCCTCGCCGCGATGGGCGACGACGTGCTCCTGACGTGGGGCTGGCGCGTGCCGTTCCTCGCGAGCATCGTGCTCATCGGCGTGGGCCTGTGGGTGCGCTGGCGCGTCGAGGAGACGCCGGTGTTCGAGGAGAAGGTGCAGGAGCGCCAGCAGTCGACGCCGCTCGTCTTCGCCCTCAAGAACAACTGGTACCCGATGCTGCTCGGCTTCGGCATGGTCGGCATCGCCTCGGGCGGCTACTACCTCGCGACGACCTACGTGCAGAGCTACGCGACGTCGCCCGAGGTCGGCCTCGAGGCCGCGATCATCCTCGGCGCCATGACGGTCGCGTCGTTCGTCGAGGCGCTCGTGACGCTGCCGCTCGCCTACCTCGGCGACAAGTTCGGCCGCAAGCGCCTCATGTACCTGGGCATCGGCCTGTCGGTGCTGCTCATCGTGCCGCTCATCCTCGCGATCGGCGCGCACGAGGTCGCGCTCATCTACGTGCTCGTCTCGGCCATCCGCCTGACGATGAGCGGCACGTGGGCGCCGCTGTCGGCCCTCATGTCGCAGATGTTCCGCCCGCAGTCGCGCTACACCTCGATGTCGCTCTCGTACGGCGTCGGCGCCGCGGTGTGGGGCGGCCTGTCGCCCGTCGTCGCCGCCGCGCTCTTCGCCGCGACCGGCAACATCTGGACCGTCATCGGCCTCTACGCCTTCCTCGGGCTCGTCGCGTGGGTCTCGACCTACCTCGCGCCGCAGCACTCGGACGAGGCACCCGTGACGCAGTCGTTCGAGCCCCGCCTCGACACCACCGCCATCCGCAACCCCAGGGAGCAGTGACGTGCGCCGCCTCGCGACCTTCGACGACCGGGACTCGCGCCCGACGATCATCACCGCCGACCGCATCCTGACCGTCGACGACGCGCAGCCCGAGGCGCGCGCGATGCTGACGGCCGGCGGCCGGATCCTCGCGATCGGCGAGCTCTCCGAGGTCGAGGCGGCCGCGGCCGGGATGGACGCCGAGCGCATCGACCGGCCGGGGACCACGATCGTGCCGGGCTTCGTCGACGCCCACGCGCATCCGCTCATGTACGGGCAGCTCCTCACCTGGATCGACGTGTCGCCCTCGAAGGCCGGCTCGATCCCCGAGATCGTCGAGCTGCTGCGCGAGGGCGCGAGGCGGCTGCCGGCCGGCGTGCCGATCCGCGGCTACGGCTACGAGCAGCGCAACCTCGCCGAGCGCCGCCACCCCACGCGGCACGAGCTCGACGAGGTCGCCCGCGACCGCGAGGTGTACGTCATGAACGCCTCCGGGCACGGCGGCGTCGTGAACTCCTTCACGCTCGAGCGCTACGGCGTCACGCGCGAGACCCCGAACCCCGAGGGCGGCGAGTTCTTCCGGGATGCATCGGGCGAGCTCACGGGGGAGCTCTCGGATGCGGCGTGCAACGTGCTCACGGGCCTCTCCGGCGTGAAGATCGGCCACCACGGGCCGAACTTCCACCTCGCCGATGAGCCGGCCGAGCACCAGCGGCAGCTCGACCTCGTGCAGCGCGAGTTCCTCGCCGGCGGCGTGACCGCGATCGGCGACGCGCAGGTGTCGAAGCGCGAGCTCGCCGCCTACCTCGAGATGGCCGACCGCGGCGCGCTCTCGATGCGCGTCTCGATGTACTTCCTCTCCCACTTGCTCGACCAGGTGATCGAGCTCGGCATCACCGGCCCCTTCGGCAACGCCTTCCTCTCGGCGACGGGCATCAAGTTCTACGCCGACGGCACGCTCGGCGGCTGGACCGCCTACTTCCCCGAGGGCTACGTGGGCGACCCGTGCCGCACGGGGCAGCTCTACCACGAGCCGGAGGAGTATGCGGGGCTCGTGCGCCGCGCGCACGCCGCGGGGCTGCAGACCGCGACGCACGCGCAGTCGCCGACGGCGATCGCGATGGTCGTCGACGCGCTCGAGGCGGCGCTCGCCGAGCGGCCCGACGCCGACGCGCGCCACCGCATCGAGCACTGCGGCCTGCCCACCGAGGGCGACATCGCCCGCATGGCCGAGCTCGGCATCCGGCCCGTCAACCAGCCGCAGCACCACTACAACTGGGGCGAGGGCGTCGAGCAGGCGATCGGCACGCCCGGCGAGCGCTTCAACCCGCTCGGCGAGTTCGTCGCCGCCGGGGTGCCGGTGACGATCTCGTCCGACGCTCCCGTCGCCGAGCCGCGGCCGCTCGAGGCGATGCAGGCGGCCGTCACGCGCGTCACGCGCCGCGGCACGAAGCTCGGTCCCGACGCGCTGCGCATCGACGCGGCGGCGGCGCTCCGCGCCCACACGCTCGAGGGCGCCGTCTCGATCGGGCGCGAGCACGAGCTCGGCTCGCTCGCGGCCGGCAAGCGCGCCGACTTCGCGGTGCTCTCCGCCGACCCGCTCGCGGTGCCGGGCGAGGAGCTCGCGGCGATCCGCGTGCTCGAGACGTGGGTCGACGGCTCGGTCCGGTTCTCGACGGAGCAGCCGTGAGCACGGTCGGCCACGCCGTCATGGCGACGTTGCGCGCCTACGGCGTCGACACCGTCTTCGGCATCCCCGGCACGCACAACCTCGAGCTCTACCGGCCGCTCGCCGAGCTCGGCATCCGCCCCGTCACGACGAGGCACGAGCAGGGCGCGGGCTACGCGGCCGACGGCTGGTCGCAGCGCACGGGGCTTCCCGGCGTCGTCATCACGACGAGCGGACCGGGGCTGCTGAACGCGCTCTCGGCCGCCGGCACGGCGTTCGCCGAGTCGCGCCCGATGATCCTCCTCGCGCCCGGCCCCGAGCGCGGCCGCGAGTTCGCCGACGCGGGCACGCTGCACGAGACGAAGGACCAGCTCGGCGCTGCGAGCGCGATCGTCGAGCGGGCCAGCCGCGCCCAGTCGGCAGCCGAGGCCGTCGAGGCGGTGCACGACGCGTTCGCGCGCTTCGCGACCGGCCGGCCCCGGCCCGTCTACCTCGAGCTGCCGCTCGACCTGCTCTCGGAGGAAGCCGGGCTGCCCGAGAGCGACCTCGCGGCGCGCGAGCCCGCGCCCCTCCCCGCGGTCGACGCGGGCCTCGTCGCGGCCGCCGCCGCGCTGCTGCGCGGCGCGGCCGATCCCGTCATCCTCGCGGGCGGCGGCTCGCGCGGCGCGCGCGACGAGCTGCGCACCCTCGCCGAGCGGCTCGGCGCACCCGTCGTGACGACGCTCAACGGCAAGGGTGTGCTCGACGAGCACCACGAGCTCTCGCTCGGTGCGAACCTCCGCCTCGCCGCGGCCCGCGACCGGGCCCGCGACGCCGACGTGCTGCTCGTCGTCGGCTCGAAGCTCGGCGAGGCCGAGCTGTGGGTCGACCGGCTCGAGGCGCGCGGGCGCGTCATCCGCGTCGACGTGCTCGAGTCGCAGCTGCAGCGCAACCAGGAGGCCGAGGTCGGCCTCGTCGGCGACGCGCGCGCCGTGCTCGCGGCCCTCGTCGCCGAGCTCGGCGAGGGCGAGCCGCGCGACGCGGCCGCGGAGGTCGCGGCGACGCTCGAGCGCGTGCGCGCCGAGTCGGCCGAGCTCTCGCCCGAGAACGCCGCGATCGCCGAGGCGATCGCCGCGGCGCTCCCCGCCGACGCGATCGTCGCGACCGACTCCTCGCAGATCGCCTACTGGGGCCTCGTCAACGCGCTGCGCGTGCGCGAGCCCGGCACCGCGCTCTACATGGCGACCTACGCGACGCTCGGCTACGGCCTCCCCGCCGCGCTCGGCGCCCGCGTCGCGAGCCCCGAGCGGCCGACCTTCGCGGTCGTCGGCGACGGTGCCCTCATGTTCTCGGTGCAGGAGCTCATGACGATCGTCGAGCAGCGGCTCGACGTCACGGTCATCGTCGTCGACAACGGCGGCTACGCCGAGATCAAGCAGAACGAGCTCGACGCGGGCATCGCGCCCGTCGGCGTCGACCTCGCGCAGCCCGACTGGGCGAGGCTCGCGGATGCGTTCGGCGGCACGGGCCGTCGGGTCACCGACGCTGCGGGGCTCGGCGAGGCCGTCGACGCGGCCGTCGCCGCGGGCGGGCTGCAGCTCATCCACATCGAGCAGGCAGGGTTCGACGCCGGTCCGGCCGACATCGCAGGGGAGACGGAATGACGCAGCTGACCGCCGAGGCGAAGGCGACCGCGCAGGCGTGGATCGACGAGCACCTCGAGCAGCTCACCGCGTGGCACACCCGCATCTGGGAGCTCGCGGAGCCCGCGTGGCGCGAGTACCGCTCGCAGCGCTGGTACGTCGAGCTGCTCCGGGCCGAGGGCTTCGAGGTCGAGGACGGCTCGGCCGGCATGCCGACCGCCTTCAGCGCCCGCTGGTCGAACGGCGACGGCCCGACGCTCCTCACCTACGCGGAGTACGACGCCGTGCCGGGCAACAGCCAGGCGGCCTCGACGAGCGAGGAGCCGCGCGAGGGCCTCTCGCGGTTCGCGCCGGGCCACACCGACCCGCACTCGGCGCTCGGCATCTCGACCCTCGCCGGCGTGCTCGCGACGAAGCACGCGATGCAGCAGCACGGCATCGGCGGCACGCTCCACTACACGGGCGAGCCCGCCGAGAAGATGCACGGCTCGAAGGTCGTGCACGGCCTGCGCGGCTACTACGACGACGCCGACGCCATCGTCTCGTTCCACCCCTTCTACATGCTGCCGCTGTGCAACACCGCGCGGTGGGACACGCAGTGCGGCGCGTACTACTCGAAGGTCTACTCCTTCGTGTGCGACCACCCCGAGTCGTGGCAGCGCTCGAGCGCCGATCCGAACTCGCCCATCCCCGCCTCGCACTCCGCGGCGCGGGCGCCGGGCGCGAACGTCGCGCTCATGCAGATGTACACCGCCTCGCGCACGATGCTCGACTCGATGCTGCCCGCGACGGGCGGCTGGAGCTTCTCCGACGCGATCCTCACGGACGGCCAGGCGACCGCCGACAACCTGCCGCAGCGCGTCGCCCGCCTGCAGCTCTCGTGGCGCACGCCCGACGTCGAGATGGCGGAGCACATCCTCGCCGTGCTCGACCGCAACGCGCAGGCCGCGGCGATGATGGGCCACTGCGAGGTCGAGGAGCGCTGGGTCGCGCGCAGCCGCCCGGGCCGCACGAACCACGCGATGGCCGAGGTGCTCTACGCCAACCTCGAGGAGGTCGGCGCGCCGAGCTACGGCGCCGAGGCGATCGAGGTCGCGCAGGAGATCCAGCGGAGCCTCGGCCTCGAGCCGAGCGAGCGGCCGTTCCTCGCCGAGACCGAGCGGCTCATCGCGCCGCAGGAGGCGGAGCGGCTGCTCCGCGAGCACATGCCGGCGTGGCAGCGCAACTGGACGAGCGACGACTACGTCGAGATGTCGCACTACGCGCCGCTCGTGCGCTTCTACGTCTCCCGGCCCGCGCTGCAGCCCGTCGAGGGCGCGGGCCCGTACCCCGCGTGGGTCATGAACGCGCTCGGCGGCATCCCCGCGACGATCGCGCCGACGATCGTGACCGCCGGCAAGACGGTCGCCGGCACCTTCCTCGACCTCCTGACGCGACCCGAGCTGCTCGCGGCGGCGAAGGCCGAGTTCGAGGAGCGCGTCGCGGCCGAACCGATGCCGCCGCTCCTGCCCGCCGACTTCGAGCCGCCGATCGAGCTGCCCTGGCCCGACTACGCCGGCGCGGGCGACGCTCGCCGCTGGTAGCCCCACCGCCCCCGCAACGGCGAACTTCCCCGAACCGCGGGTCTCGAGGCTCGAACCGCGCGGTTCGGGGAAGTTCGGTGACCGGGTGGGCTACTTCGCGACGCCCGGGTGCGTCATCGAGAGCAGGTCGAGCGCCTTGTCGAGGTCGGCCTCGGTGAGCTCGCCGCGCTCGACGTAGCCGAGGTCGATGACCGCCTCGCGCACCGTGATGCCCTCCTTGACCGAGTGCTTCGCGATCTTCGCGGCGGCCTCGTAGCCGATGAGGCGGTTGAGCGGCGTGACGATCGACGGGCTCATGCCCGCGAGCGCGGCGGCGCGCTCGAGGTTCGCCTCGAGGCCCGCGATCGTCTTGTCGGCGAGCACGCGCGAGGCGTTCGAGAGCAGCCGGATCGACTCGAGCAGCGCCGTGCCCATCACCGGGATCTGCACGTTGAGCTCGAACGAGCCCGACGCGCCTGCCCACGCGATCGTCGCGTCGTTGCCGATGACGCGCGAGGCGACCATGAGCACGGCCTCCGGCACGACGGGGTTGACCTTGCCCGGCATGATCGACGAGCCCGGCTGCAGGTCAGGGATCGCGACCTCGCCGAGGCCCGTGTTGGGGCCCGAGCCCATCCATCGCAGGTCGTTGTTGATCTTCGTGAGCGAGACCGCGATCGTGCGGAGGGCGCCGGATGCCTCGACGAGGCCGTCGCGGTTCGCCTGCGCCTCGAAGTGGTTGCGAGCCTCGGTGATCGGCAGCCCGCTCGAGGCGGCGATCTCGGCGATGACCTTCTCGGGGAAGCCGAGCGGCGTGTTGATGCCGGTGCCGACGGCCGTGCCGCCCTGCGGCACCTCGGCGACGCGGGGGAGCGCCGCCTCGATGCGCTCGATGCCGTAGCGGATCTGCGCGGCGTAGCCGCCGAACTCCTGGCCGAGCGTGACGGGCGTCGCGTCCATGAGGTGCGTGCGGCCGGGCTTGACGGCGTCGGCCCACAGCGCAGCCTTCTCCTCGAGCGCCTCGGCGAGGTGCTCGAGCGCGGGGATCGCCTGCTCGACGAGCGCGCCGGTGACGGCGATGTGCACCGAGGTCGGGAAGACGTCGTTCGACGACTGCGACGCGTTGACGTGGTCGTTCGGGTGCACGCCCTCGCCGCGGTGCTTCGACGCGAGGTTCGCGAGCACCTCGTTCATGTTCATGTTGGAGGAGGTGCCGGAGCCCGTCTGGTAGGTGTCGACCGGGAACTGGTCGTGGTGCGCGCCGCCGATGACCTCGTCGGCCGCCGCGACGATCGCATCGGCGATCGAGGCCTCGAGGATCCCGAGGTCGCGGTTCGCGATCGCGGCGGCGCGCTTGATGCGCGCGAGCGCGACGATCTGGGCGGGCTCCAGCCCCGAGCCCGAGATGGGGAAGTTCTCGACCGCGCGCTGCGTCTGCGCGGCGTAGAGCGCGTGCTTCGGCACCCGCACCTCGCCCATCGTGTCGTGCTCGATCCGGTACTCGACGTCGTTCACTGCGCTGTGCCTCTCACTCGGGTTCGCCCTGCCGGGCTCGGTTCTCGCGTCACTCGCCGGCCGTGAGCGAAGCGCTCACAGCCTCGGCGAACGCCTGGATCTCGTCGTCGGCGGCGGTGCCGGCGATGACGACGGTGGATGCGTCGTGCTCGGTCGTGAGCACGAACGCGAAGTTCCCTGGGTCGTCGGCGTCGCGCTGGTCGTGCTCGGTCCACGTGAGCCCGCCGACCGTGCGCTCGCCCGTCTGCGGGGCACCGTCGGTCGCGGTGAGCAGCCACGTCGGATTGGCGTCGAGCGCCTGCGTGAACGAGACGAACTGCTCGGCGGGCGTCACGTAGCCGGCATACCAGGTCGTGACGCCGTCGGCGCCGACGCGGATCTCGGCCGCGTTCGAGTCGAAGCCCTCCGGCAGCACCGGCGCGATGAGCGTCGCACCGACGCTCGCCTCGGCCGAGGCGGCAGCGGCGGCGACGTCGACGGGCTCGCGGGGCGGCGGCGATGGCCGCAGCACGACGAGCACCATGACGAGCACGACGCCGAGGCACGCGGCGATCGCGACGAGGAGGTTCGAGAAGGTCTGGTTCTCGCGGTGCCGCCTCGACGCGGCCGCCTTGCGCGCGGCCGTCTCCTCAGGCGTCTCGGGGCGGCCGAGCTCCGCGACGATCCTGGGCTGCTTCGGGCTCATGCCTCGGCGGCCCCCTCGGCGGCCGGCGACCCTGCGGCGCGCGCGGCGTCGAGCCGCGCCTTCGCCCCCTGCAGCCACTGCTCGCAGCGGTCGGCGAGCGCGTTGCCGCGCTCCCAGAGCGCGAGCGACTCCTCGAGCGACGCCCCGCCCGACTCGAGCGCCTGCACGACGCGCACGAGCTCGTCGCGGGCCTGCTCATAGGTCAGCTCTGCGACGGCGTCGCTCGCGGGGGTGGTCACCGCGCCAGTCTACCGCCGGGCCGCCCACGGCGGGCGCCCATGCGGGCGCGATCGGGGGACACCTGCGAGGATCGACCCATCCCCACCGCCGACCGTCAGGACGTGTTCACCGTGCCCTCCGCATCCGCCGCGACCATGGCCGAGACCCTGCGACTGCTCCGATTCGACACCACGAGCCGCGACTCCAACCTGCCGCTCATCGAGCACGTCGCCGCGCGGCTCGGCGAGCTCGGCATCGAGTCGACGCTCGTGCCGAGCCCCGACGGCGCGAAGGCCAACCTGCTCGCGACCATCCCCGCCGCCGACGGCACCGTGCGCGGCGGCATCGTGCTCTCGGGCCACACCGACGTCGTGCCGGTCGACGGCCAGGCGTGGTCGAGCGCGCCGTTCGAGCCCGAGGTGCGGGGCGATCGGCTCTACGCGCGCGGCAGCGCCGACATGAAGTCGTTCCTCGGCGTGCTGCTCGCGAAGGCGCCGGCGATGGCGACCGCGCGGCTCGCCGAGCCCATCCACCTCGCGCTCTCGTACGACGAGGAGGTCGGATGCGTCGGCGCGATCGACCTCGTGGCCGAGATCGAGCGCCGGGGCATCGAGCCCCGCGGCTGCGTCGTGGGGGAGCCGACGAGCATGCGCATCGTGCGCGGCCACAAGTCGATGAACGTCTTCCGCGTCGATGTGCGCGGCGTCGCCGCGCACTCGTCGCTCACGCCGCAGGGCGAGAACGCGATCGTCGCGGCGGCCGAGCTCGTGCGCTTCGTGCAGGGCGTCGCCGACGAGCTGCGCGTCGACGGGCCCTTCGACGAGGGCTACGTCGTGCCGTTCACGACCGTGAGCGTCAACCGCATCGATGGCGGCATCGCCATCAACACGATCCCCGCCGAGTGCACCGTGCACTTCGAGTTCCGCGCGCTCACGACCGTCGACCACGAGGCGCTCGTCGAGCGCTTCCGCGCCGAGTGCCGCCGCATCGAGGCGGGCATGCGCGAGCGGCACCCGGGCGCGAGCGTCACGCTCACGACCACCGCGGCCGCGCCCGGCGTCGACACGCCCGCCGACGCCGACATCGTCGCCCTCGCCGCCGCGTGGGGCGCCGAGCCGAGCGACGACAAGGTCACGTACGGCACCGAGGCCGGGCTCTTCGCCCGGGCCGGCATCCCCACCGTCGTGTGCGGCCCCGGCGACATCGCCCAAGCGCACGCGCCCGACGAGTTCATCGAGCTCGAGCAGATCGCGCGCTGCGAGGCGTTCGTCGACCGGCTCATCGCCGACCTCAGCACGCAGGAGACCGCATGACCGCCACCGTCCAGGCCACTCCCGAGCGGCTCGCCGCCGCGCGGAAGGCCGTGATCTCGAGCTCGATCGGCGCCGCCCTCGAGTGGTTCGACATCATCGTCTACGCGTCGTTCGCGGTCGTCATCACCCGCAACTTCTTCCCCGACGCCGGCGAGTACGGGCTCATCTACACGTTCGCGACCTTCGCGACGACCTATCTCATCCGCCCGCTCGGGGGCATGATCCTCGGCAGCTACGCCGACCGCAAGGGCCGCAAGAACGCGCTGACCCTCACCCTCATGCTCATGATGGTCGGCACGCTGCTGATGGCCGTCGCGCCGACCTACGCGATGGTCGGCGTCTGGGGCGGCGTGATCATCCTGCTCTCGCGCCTCATCCAGGGCTTCTCGGCGGGCGGCGAGTTCGGCACCGCGACGACGTTCCTCATCGAGACGGCGCCGCACAAGAAGATGTTCTACGCCTCGTGGCAGATCGCGGCGCAGGGCGCGTCGATGCTGCTCGCCTCGGCGTTCGGCTTCGCGCTCAACACGTGGCTCTCGGAGGAGGCGCTCAACGACTGGGGCTGGCGCGTGCCGTTCTTCGTCGGCCTGCTCATCGGTCCCGTCGGCCTCTACATCCGCGCCCGGCTCGCGGAGCCCGACGAGCTCGGCGCTCGGGAGCGCCGCAAGTCGCCGCTCGGCTCGCTCTTCCGCGAGCACTGGGGCCGACTGCTCGCCGGCTCGGCCGTCATCGGCGTCGCGACCATCTCGGTCTACATGATCCTCTACATGCCGACGTTCGCGATCACGAACCTCGGCATCCCGCCGACCGCCGCCTACCTCGGCGGCGTCGTGGCGGGCACGATCACGATCTTCGGCTCGCCCTACGTCGGTCGGCTCGCCGACCGGGTCGGCCCGGCGCGCATCATGACGTGGGCGGCGATCGCGGCGCTCGTGCTCGCGTGGCCGATCTTTCAGATCATCGTGGGCCTGCAGAGCGTCGCCGGCCTCGTGATCGCGATCGGCCTGCTCGGCATCATCATGACGTTCTACTTCGCGCCGCTGCCGGGACTGCTCTCGAACATGTTCCCCGCGGAGGTGCGCGGCACTGGCCTCTCGGTCACCTACAACGTCGGCGTCACGGTGCTCGGCGGCATCGCGCCGCTCGTGCTCACCTGGCTGCTCGAGGTCACCGGCAACCTCAACACCCCGAGCATCTACTACATGGCGATCGCGGTGCTCTCGCTCGTCGGCCTGCACTTCGTGCGACGGCACTACCGCCTCGCGTGAGGCGGCGGCCGCTCACGCCTCGGCGTGGGCGGCCAGCACCACCGCCTACGCCTCGGCGTGGGCGGCCAGCACCACCGCCTACGCCTCGGCGTGGGCGGCCAGCACCACCGCCTACGCCTCGGCGTGGGCGGCCAGCACCTCGGCGTCGACGGTGCCGCGCGCGAGCGTCACGAGCAGGCCGTCGCCGGCCGCGAGCGCTGCCGCGTCGCGGACGACCGAGCCCGCCCGCGTCTGCACGACCGCGTAGCCGCGATCGAGCGTCGCCTGCGGGCTGAGCGCCCTGAGCGTCTGCTTGAGGTAGTCGAGCCGCTGGTGGGCGACGTCGACGAGGCGCGCGGCGAGCTCATCCGAGCGCGCCGTGAGCCGCGCGAGGTCCTCCTCGCGCGCGTCGACGATCGACTCGGGGCGCGCGAGCGCCGGGCGCGAGCGGACGGCCTCGAGCCGCTCCGCCTCGCGAGCGACGTGCTGGGTGACGCGCTGCCGCAGCTGCGCCCGCGCCTGCGCGATGCGGGCGAGCTCCTCCGCGACATCCGGCACGACCCGCTTCGCCGCATCCGTCGGCGTCGAGGCCCGCAGATCGGCCACGTCGTCGAGCAGCGGCCGGTCGGCCTCGTGCCCGATCGCCGAGACGACCGGCGTCGTCGCCGCCGCGACCGCGCGCACGAGCCGCTCGTCGCTGAAGCCGAGCAGGTTCTGGAAGTCGCCGCCGCCGCGGGCGATGATGATGACGTCGACCTCGGGGTCGGCCTCGAGCCGCTCGAGCGCCGCGAGCACGGTCGGCACCGTCGCATCGCCCTGCACCGCGGCGTGCTCCACGCGGAACTCGACACCCGGCCAGCGCAGCTGGGCGTTCCGCAGCACGTCCTTCTCGGCGTCGGAGTCCCGGCCCGTGATGAGGCCGATGCGCCCCGGCAGGAACGGGAGCGGGCGCTTCCGCGAGGCGTCGAAGAGCCCCTCGGCGGCGAGCGAGCGGCGCAGCGCCTCGAGCCGCGCGAGCAGGTCGCCGAGCCCGACGTGGCGGATCTGCTGCGTGATCATCGAGAGCGTGCCGGCGCGCGGCCAGTAGTCGGGCTTGACGAGCAGCACGACGCGGTCGCCCTGGCCGAAGTCGCCCTCGATGCGCGCGAGCGTCGAGCTCCAGACGTTGAACGCGACGGTCGAGTCGCCCAAGACGTCCTTGAGCTTGCCGAAGACGTTGCCGCGCGAGGCCGACCACTGCGTGATCTCGCCCTCGACCCACAGGTGGCCGAGCCGGCCGATGTACGACTTCAGCTCCGCGCCGAGCCGGTCGACGCTCCACGGCTCGTCCGGCGTGCCCGTGATCCGCTCGGCCATCGCGCTCCTCTCGCGGCCGCCCCACGTCGAGCCCGGGGGCCGGGGCAGCCCATAGGTGGGCATCGTAGACTGGCCCGGTGACGATCACGAACGGCAGAGTGCCCCTCGACGCCCCGCGTCCGGTGCTCCGTCGGGGTCGCCTGCAGGCCGTCCCGACCGACGCGCCCAAGCGCATCCTGCTCGCCACGCCGCGCGGCTACTGCGCCGGCGTCGACCGTGCGGTGCTCGCGGTCGAGAAGGCGCTCGAGCAGTACGACGAGCCCATCTACGTGCGCAAGGAGATCGTGCACAACAAGCACGTCGTCTCGTCGCTCGAGGCGGAGGGCGCGATCTTCGTCGACGAGGTGGATGCGGTGCCCGAGGGCGCGCGCGTCATCTTCAGCGCACACGGGGTGAGCCCCGCCGTCGTGCAGGCCGCCGAGGACCGCGGGCTCTCCGCGATCGACGCGACGTGCCCGCTCGTGACGAAGGTGCACCGCGAGGCCGTGCGCTTCGCGCGCGACGACTTCGAGATCCTGCTCGTCGGCCACGAGGGCCACGAGGAGGTCGAGGGCACCGCGGGTCACGCGCCCGATCGGGTGACGATCGTCAACAACCCCGACGAGGCCGACACCGTGCAGGTGCAGAACCCCGACAAGCTCGTGTGGCTCAGCCAGACGACGCTCTCGGTCGACGAGACGATGGAGACGGTGCGGCGGCTGCGCGCGCGCTTCCCCAACCTGCAGGACCCGCCGAGCGACGACATCTGCTACGCGACGCAGAACCGCCAGGTCGCGGTGAAGAAGATCGCGCCCGAGACCGATCTCGTGATCGTCGTCGGCAGCGCCAACTCCTCCAACTCGGTGCGGCTCGTCGAGGTCGCGCTCGAGCACGGCGCGAAGGCGGCGCACCGCGTCGACTTCTCGACCGAGATCCAGCAGGAGTGGCTCGAGGGCGTGCGCACGATCGGCGTCACGAGCGGTGCGAGCGTGCCCGAGGGCCTCGTGCGCGAGGTGCTCATGGAACTCGAGGACGCCGGCTTCGGCGACATCACCGAGGTGCGCACCGCCGAGGAGGACCTCATCTTCTCGCTGCCCAAGGAGCTGCGGCCGAGCCGTCGGGGCTGACCGACTTCCTGGCGTCATCCAGCCTGCATGGATACGCTCGCCGCATGGCAGACGTGCAGCAGGACGACCAGTGGGCCGAGCAGATGGCTGAGGGCGAGGACTTCGACGAGTCGATGGGCGACCCGGCGGACGACGACCGCGTGCTGGCCACCGACGAGCTCGACGAGATCGGCGACGACGACGCCCCCGAGGGCGCCGAGTCGCGCGACGAGGAGTGGGAGGGCGACGACCCCGCCGACATCCCCGACGAGCACGGCGGCACGCAGGCCGGCGTCGACTCCGACGACAACGGCGTCGACGACACGACGATGCCCGAGGGCACCGACAGCATCATCGATGCGGGCGATTGGGAGTAGCACCATGGCGGAGCGACGGGGCTTCATGGCACGGCTCAAGCGGTTCTGGCAGGGCCTGACCGGCTCGGGCGTGCAGACGTACGGCGACGACGCGCTGCCGGGCGCCCACGACGGCGATCCCGCGGCGCAGGCCAACGCCGAGATCCAGCTCCGCAACCGGCTGCAGTTCGGCACGAAGCACTGAGCTCTCCAGAGACATGACGATGGGCCCCGCCGCGGCGGGGCCCATCGTCGTGTCTGCCTACTTGCTCGACCAGCCGGCCGAGCCGAGCTGCTGCGTCGCCTCGACGACGCGCTGCGCCATCGCCGACTCGGCCGTCTTGCCCCACGAGCGGGGGTCGTAGACCTTCTTGTTGCCGACCTCGCCGTCGATCTTCAGCACGCCGTCGTAGTTCGAGAACATGCTGCCCGCGACGGAGCGCGTGTACGCGTACTGCGTGTCGGTGTCGATGTTCATCTTCACGACGCCGTTCCGCACCGCCTCGGCGATCTCCTCGTCGCTCGAGCCCGAGCCGCCGTGGAAGACGAGGTCGAGCGGCTTCGCATGCGTCCCGTACTTCTCGGCGAGGCCCGCCTGGATCTCACCCAGCAGCTCGGGGCGCAGCTTGACGTTGCCCGGCTTGTAGACGCCGTGCACGTTGCCGAACGTGAGCGCCGCCATGTAGCGGCCGTGCTCGCCGAGGCCGAGCGCCTCGACCGTCGCGATCGCGTCGTCGAGCGTCGTGTAGAGCTGGTCGTTGATCTCGTGGCTCACGCCGTCCTCCTCGCCGCCGACGACGCCGATCTCGACCTCGAGCACCTGGCCGAGCGCGTGCGTGCGGGGGAGGATCTGCTTCGCGATCTCGAGGTTCTCCTCGAGGGGCACCGCCGAGCCGTCCCACATGTGCGACTGGAAGAGCGGCGCGCGACCTGCGCGCACCTCCTCCTCGCTCGCCTCGAGCAGCGGCATGACGAAGCCGTCGAGCGCGTCCTTCGGGCAGTGGTCGGTGTGCAGCGCGACGGTGATGGGGTAGGCCTTCGCGACCTCGGTGGCGAAGCGCGCGAACGCGATCGCCCCGCCCGCGCGGTTCTTGACGCTCTGGCCGGCGAAGTAGTCGGCGCCGCCCGTCGTGACCTGGATGATGCCGTCGGAGCCGGCCTCGGCGAGCCCCTGCAGCACGGCGTTGATCGTCGAGGAGGATGAGACGTTGATGGCGGGGTAGGCGAAGGCGTTCGACTTCGCCTTGTCGAGCATCTCGGCGTACTGCTCGGGCGTTGCGACGGGCATCGTGCGGCTCCTGACTCGTCTGTGGCGCGAGCCGCCAGGCGCGGCGTCGCGGGATCGGTCTCAGTCTAGGCTTCAGGCATCCGCCGGGGGCGAGCCCCGCGGCTCGAGGAGGGTCAGCATGCAGCACGACGACATCGTCCGCGCGGCGCTCGACCGCATCGTCGCGGCGCTCGCGGAGGCGAGCGACGACCTCGACGGGCTCGACGCCGTCGCGAGCGACGGCAACCACGGCCAGCACATGCTCTCGGGCGCGACGGCCGCGCGCGACGCGGCCGCGGGCGCTCCCGCGGGCGCAGCGCTCTCGGACGCCGCCGAGGCGTGGCGCGCCGGCGCGGGCTTCTCCAACCCGCTGTGGGGCACCGTGCTCGGCGCCGCAGCCTCCGTCGAGCGGCAGGGGCCGGTCGCGATGATCGACGCGGCGCTCGCGGCGCTCCACGGCATGACCGACGCGAACGTCGGCGACAAGTCGGTCGTCGACACGCTCGTGCCCGCCCTCGACGACGCACGCGACCACCTCGTGCGCGGCGAGACGGTCACGGTCGCGGCCGCGCGCGCGGCGGGCATCGCCGAGGAGGCCGCGCTCGAGACGGCCGCGCTCGAGGCGCGCTTCGACGCATCCAATCCCGACATCGGCTACCCCGACCCCGGCGCCACCTCGTCGGCGGTCATCCTCGGGGCGCTCGCCGCGACGATCGCCGAGCTGAGCGAGGATGCCGACGCGTGACGCGCGGGCGTGCCGCGCCCGCATGGCCGGGCCAACGCATCCGCATCACTAGGCTCAAGGGCAAGGCCAACCGATGGAGGACACCGTGGCGACCAGCTCCGATTCGATGACGGCACCGGTCTTCGAGCACCCCGACCGCAACCTCGCGATGGAGCTCGTGCGGGCGACCGAGGCGGCGGCGATCCGCGCGGTGCCGTGGATCGGGCGCGGCGACAAGAACGCCGCCGACGGTGCCGCGGTCAACGCGATGCGCACGTTCCTCGCGACCGTCGCGTTCGACGGCGTCGTCGTGATCGGCGAGGGGGAGAAGGACGAGGCGCCGATGCTCTTCAACGGCGAGCACGTCGGCAACGGCCGCGGCCCCTCGTGCGACATCGCCGTCGACCCCATCGACGGCACGTCGCTCACCGCGGCCGGCCGCCAGAACGCGCTGAGCGTCATCGCGGTCGCCGATCGCGGCACGATGTACGACCCGGTCGACGCCTTCTACATGGACAAGCTCGTCGCCGGTCCAGAGGCGCACGGCGTCATCTCGCTCGAGCAGTCGATCGGCGACAACCTGCGCGAGCTCGCTCGCGCGAAGGGCAAGGACGTCGGCGAGATGGTCGTCGCGATCCTCGACCGGCCGCGCCACGCGCAGCTCATCGACGAGATCCGCTCGGCGGGCGCCGGCACGCGCCTCATGCGCGACGGCGACGTCGCCGGCGGCATCAACGCTGCGCGCTGGGAGACCCGCATCGACATGTGCGTCGGCGCGGGCGGCACGCCCGAGGGCGTCATCACCGCGTGCGCGATCAAGGCGCTCGGCGGCTTCATGGAGGGCCGCCTCGCGCCGCAGAGCGACGAGGAGCACCGCAAGGTCGTCGCGGCGGGGCACGACCTCGACCGCGTGCTGGGGCTGAACGACCTCGTCGCGAGCGACAACACGTACTTCGTCGCGACGGGGGTCACCGACGGGCAGCTGCTCGACGGCGTGCGCCGCAAGGGGCCGCTCATCCGCACGGAGTCGCTCGTGCTGCGCTCGAAGACCGGCACCGCGCGCCGCGTCATCGCCGAGCACCGCAGCGACAAGTGGCTCGAGTCGAAGGCCTGATCGCCTGAGCCGCTGCCTGACGACTCGACCGCTTCTCGCCGAGTAGAGCCGTTGCAGCGGGTCGAGTGGGCGAGAACGGGTCGACTCGCTGCCGGAAGCGGTCGGGTCGCCGAGAGCGGGTCGAGTCCGCGCGAACGGGTCCGGTCGTGGCACGAGAGCAGCCTGAGTCGCGAATGCGTGAGTCGCCGTCCGACGCCCGAGACGGGCGTCGGCGCTGGGGTCGCGGCGGAGACCCGAAAGGGTCTCCGCCCCTAGCTCCACCGCGCGTGCGGCACGATGGTGCCGTGGCCGGCACGCGACTCGTGGGCATCGACCTCGCGCGGCTCGCGGCCGTCGCGGGGATGATGGCGGCGCACACCGTCCTCTGGGAAGAGCCGGCGCCGGGCGTCGTCGCACTCGTCGACGGACCGCCGTCGACGCTGTTCGCCGTGCTGGGCGGTGTGAGCGTCGTGCTCGCCGCGCGGCAGCGGCTCGCGGCGGGGGATCGGCGGGGCGCGATCCGCTCGACGCTCGCGCGCGGCGCGGTCGTCGCCGTGCTCGGCGTCCTCGTGGCGCCGCTCGCGACCGCGGTCTTCGTCGTGCTCGTGCCCTTCGGCGTCTCCATCGCGCTCGCCGGGCTGCTGCTGACGCTGCCGTCGTGGGCGATCGCCGCGCTCGCGGCGGCGCTGTGGGCGGCGGGCGGCTCGCTCGCGGCGATCGCCCGCGAGAGCCTGCCCGCTGAGCTCGTCGAGCCCGAGGGGCCCGGCGACGCGTTGCTCGCCGCCGCGGTCGACGTCGTGCTCACGGGCGTCTACCCGGTCGTGACCTGGCTCGCGTACCTGCTGATCGGCATGCTCCTCGCCCGCGCGCTGCTCGCCGCCCGCGCGCGGGGCCGCGAGCGGCGGGCGCTCGCCGCGATCGGTGCGATCGGCGCGGCGCTCATCGCGGCCGGCGTCGCGGCGAGCGAGCTCGGCCTGCGGCTCGTCGCCGAGACGGTGCTCGAGCTGCCGGTCGCGGCGGTGCGCGACTCGATCCTCATGAACGGCTACGGTGCCGCGCAAGGCGCCGAGCCCGCCTGGCAGCTCGTCGCCGCGCCCCACACCGGCACCCCCGCCGACATGGCACGCACCGTCGGCATCGGGCTCGTCGCGATCGCGCTCCTCGGCCTGCTCGCGACATCCCTCCCGGCTGCCGCGCTCCGCGTGCTCGAGCCGCTCCGCGCCGCCGGCGCCGCGCCCCTCACGATCTACGTCGTGCACGTCGTGCTGCTCTCGACGCTCGCGCTCGCCGAGCCGGAGCTCTCGCTCGGCTGGGGCGCGTGGGCGGCGCAGCTCGGCATCGCGATCGCGATCGGCGCGATCCTCGCGGTGACGCGCAGTCGCGGACCGCTCGAGCGGCTCGTCGGCGCCGCGGCGACGCGAGCCGCGGGGGAGCGCGAACGCCCCGCGACGACGCCGAGCGAGTGACGCATCCGCCTCTTGACGTGTCGGTCGCGCAGTCGTACATTGCTAGGTGGTTATAGAACTGGGTGGTGATGGAAATGCGAGAGCAGCGGCTCGACGACGAGCAGCTCGACCGCATCTTCGCAGCGCTCTCCGACCGCACTCGCCGCCGCATCCTGCTGCGGCTGCGGTCGGGGCCCGCGACCGTCACCGAGCTCACCGCGCTCGCCGGGCTCAGCCAGCCGGCCGTCTCGAAGCACTGCAAGGTGCTCGAGGAGGCCGGCCTCGTCCGAGCCGAGCGCGACGCGCAGCGCATCCCCCGCATCATCGAGCTCGCGCCGCTCATCCGCGCTGCCGTCTTCGTCTCGCAGTTCGAGGTCCAGGTCGATGCCCGACGCGACCGCCTCGAGTCGCACCTCCAGTCGGGAAGCGACAAGGAGTGACCATGAAGACCCGATTCACCATGCCCGACGACACCTCCATCGCCTACGAGCGCGACTTCCGCGCCCCGGCCGCCGAGGTCTGGCGGGCCTACACCGAGCCCGAGATCGTGCGCTCGTGGCTGCTCGGCCCCGACCCCGAGACCGAGTTCCCCGTGTTCCCCGTGTGCGAGATGGACATGCGCACCGGCGGCTCGTTCCGCTGGGTGTGGGTCGACGCCGCGGGCGAGCTCGGGATCGCCGGCGAGGTGCTCGAGGCCGACGAGCGGCACCGCGTGACCGCGACCATGGGCGTGCCGACGACCTACCGCGCGCTCGTCCAGCACCCCGACTTCCTCGCGTGCGACCTCTCGAGCCTCAAGGCCGCGATCGTCGGCGGCGGCATGCTCGACCCGCGCGCGACCGAGCTGCTGCGCAGCCACGGCGTGCCCGTGCGGCAGGGCTACGGGCTCACCGAGGCGGCGCCGAACGTTTCGCTCGCGCGCGACGAGGGCGACGACGGCACCGCCGGCCGCCCCTACCCGCACGTCGACGTCGCCTTGCTCGTCGACGGCCGCGTGCAGTCGGCGCCGGGGCGCGGCGAGCTGCTCGTGCGCGGGCCCGCCGTCTTCCAGGGCTACTTCCGCGACCCCGAGGCGACCGCCGAGGCGCGGTGCGGGTCGTGGCTGCGCACGGGCGACCTCGTCGAACGCGACGCGGCCGGCCGCATCCGCGTCGTCGACCGGATGAAGGACATCGTGCGCTCGGGCGCCGAGTCGATCGCGCCCATCGAGGTCGAGCTCGCGCTGCTCGAGCACCCCGCGGTCGCCGAGGCGGCCGTCGCGGGCGTGCCGAGCGAGCGCTGGGGCGAGGAGGTCGTCGCGTGGCTCGTGCTCGAGGGGGTGGCGACCGAGGAGGACCTGCGCGGGCACCTCGACGGCCGCATCGCCGACTTCAAGCACCCCAAGCGCTTCGTGGTCGTCGACGGCATCCCGCGCACGAGCACGGGCAAGCCGCTCCGCCGCGCGCTCGCCGCGTCGCTCGAGCAGCAAGGAGCGGTGTCATGAACCAGCCGCGGACGAAGCGCGGCGAGCAGACGAAGGCGAAGCTGCTCGCGGCCGCCGAGGGCGTCTTCGCCGAGCAGGGCTACCAGGCCGCCTCGATCGCGCGCATCACCGAGCGCGCGAGCGTCGCGCAAGGCACGTTCTACCTCTACTTCGAGTCGAAGCTCGACCTCTTCGAGCAGCTCGTCGACGACCTCAACCGGCGCGTGCGGAAGGCGATGAGCGACGGCGCGGCGCGCGGCTCGAACCGCGCCGAGGCCGAGCGCGAGGGCTTCCGCGAGTTCTTCGCCTTCACCGCCGAGCACCCCGCGCTCTACCGCGTCGTGCGCGAGGCCGAGTTCGTCTCGCCCGGCGCGATGCGCGCGCACTACGAGCGCATCGTCGAGGGCTACCGAGAGGGCCTCGAGCGCGCCCGCGCCGCCGGCGAGATCGGCGACGTCGACCCCGAGGTCGCCGCGTGGGCGCTCATGGGCGTCGGCGAGATGATCGGGATGCGCTACGTGCTGTGGCCGACGGGGGACGACGGCGCGTACGGCACCGGCGCGACACCCGTGCCCGACGATGTGTTCGACGAGATGGTGGCGTTCGTGCAGCGCGCGCTCGGCACCGCCCCGTCGCAGTTGACCGCTGCCGCCACCGCGGCTCCAACCCAGGAGGACTCATGAGCACGCTCTCCGGCCGCAGGGCCGTCATCACGGGCGGCGCCGCGGGCATCGGCGCCGCGATCGCCCGCTCGTTCGCCGCGGAGGGCGCGCACGTGGTGATCGCCGACCGCGACGCCGCCGCCGCCGAGTCGCTCGCGACCGAGCTCGGCGGCGAGTCGTGGGAGGTCGACCTCCTCGCCGTCGCCTCGCTCGAGTCGCTCTCGCTCGAGGCCGACATCCTCGTGAACAACGCGGGCATCCAGCGCGTCGCCCCGATCGAGAGCTACGAGCCCGAGATGTGGCGGCGCATCCACACCCTCATGCTCGAGGCGCCGTTCCTGCTCATCCGCGCGGCGCTCCCGGGGATGTACGAGCGCGGCTTCGGCCGCATCCTCAACCTCTCGAGCGTGCACGGCCTGCGCGCATCCGCCTTCAAGTCGGCCTACGTCGCCGCGAAGCACGGGCTCGAGGGGCTCTCGAAGGTCACGGCGCTCGAGGGCGCCCCGCACGGCGTCACCTCGAACTGCATCAACCCCGGCTACGTGCGCACCGCGCTCGTCGAGGCGCAGATCGCCGACCAGGCGAAGACGCACGGCATCCCCGAGGCCGACGTGCTCGAGAAGGTCATGCTCACCGAGGCCGCCGTGAAGCGCCTCGTCGAGCCCGAGGAGGTCGCGTCGCTCGCGACCTGGCTCGCCGGCCCGCACGCGGGCATGGTCACGGGCACCTCGTACGTCATGGATGGCGGCTGGAGCGCCCGGTGACGACCGCGACCGATGCACCCGCCTCGGCGGAGCAGCCGCTGCGCGTCGCCGTCGACGGCGGCGAGCTCGCCGCGACCGTGTGGCGGGCGGATGCGCCGGGCACGCCCGTCGTCGCCATCCACGGGATCACGGCCAACCACCGCTCGTTCTCGCCGCTCGCCGAGCGCCTGGGCGCGCCCGTGCTCGCCGTCGACCTGCGCGGCCGCGGCGGCTCGCGCGCGCTGCCCGCGCCGTTCGGCATGGTGCAGCACGCCGAGGACGTCGCCGCGGCGATGCGCGCGGCAGGCTTCGCGCGAGCGATCATCGTCGGCCACTCGATGGGCGCCCACGTCGCGACCCGGCTCGCGAGCGCCCATCCCGAGCTCGTCGCGTCGCTCGTGCTCGTCGACGGCGGCCTGCCGCTGCGCCCAGCCCCCGAGGGCTCGGACCTGAGCCCTGAGGACGTGCTCGGACCGGCGATCGAGCGGCTGCGGATGACGTTCCCCGACACAGCCGCCTACCGCGACTTCTGGCGGCAGCACCCGGCCTTCGGGCCCTACTGGAGCCCGGCGATCGAGGAGTACGTCGACTACGACCTCGTGCCCGACGAGCGGGAGGAGTCGGAGGGCTTCGCGCTGCGGCCCTCGGCGAACCCCGACGCGGTCGTCGCGAACCTCGTCGAGCTCGACGGCCGCGGCGGCTACACCGAGGCCCTCGAGGCCCTCGAGGCGCCGATCGCGCTGCTGCGGAGCCCGCGCGGCCTGTTCGACGAATCGCCGGGCCTCTACGATGACGAGTGGCTCGCGACGTGGCGGTCGCGGCTGCCCGGACTCGAGGTCGACGACGTCGAGGACACCAATCACTACACGATCCTGATGGGCTCGGGCGTCGACGCGGTCGCGGCCGTCGTCGCGCGCCTGCAGGCAGCGGGGCAGGGATCCCGCACGGAAGGGGCACGCTGATGGCGATCGACAAGACCTACGGCTCGGCGGCGGAGGCTGTCGCCGACATCCAGGACGGAGCGACCCTCGCGGTCGGCGGCTTCGGCCTCTCCGGCAACCCGATGGCGCTCATCCGCGCGCTCGAGGAGCGGGGCGTCAAGCACCTGGGGGTGGTCTCGAACAACTGCGGCGTCGACGACTGGGGGCTCGGCCTGCTGCTGCGCGGCGGCCAGATCGACAAGATGACCTCGTCCTACGTCGGCGAGAACAAGGAGTTCGAGCGCCGCTACCTCACGGGCGAGCTCGAGCTCGAGCTCACGCCGCAAGGCACGCTCGCCGAGAAGCTCCGCGCCGGCGGCTCCGGCATCGCCGCGTTCTACACGCGCACGGGCGTCGGCACGCAGGTGCAGGAGGGCGGGCTCCCGCAGCTGTACAACGCCGACGGCACGGTCGCCAAGGCATCCGCCCCCAAGCCCACCGCGACGTTCGACGTCGACGGCGAGCCGCGGGAGTTCGTGCTCGAGGAGGCCATCACGACCGACTTCTCGCTCGTGCACGCGCTGCGCGGCGACCGGCACGGCAACCTCGTCTTCAACAAGGCCGCCCGCCAGTTCTCGCCGCCCGCGGCGATGGCGGGGCGCATCTGCATCGCGCAGGTGGAGGAGCTCGTCGAGCCGGGCGAGATCGACCCGGATGCGGTGCACCTGCCGGGCGTGTTCGTGCACCGGATCATCGAGGTCGGCACCGACATCGAGAAGCGCATCGAGCGCCGCACGGTGCGAGAAGACTGACCGCGAGAAGACTGAGACGGGCGAGAGGAGACCAGCCATGGCACTGACCCGCAACGAGATGGCCGCGCGCGCAGCGAAGGAGCTCGAGGACGGCATGTACGTCAACCTCGGCATCGGGCTGCCGACGCTCGTGCCGAACTACGTGCCCGACGACGTGACCGTCGTGCTGCAGAGCGAGAACGGCATCCTGGGCGTCGGGCCCTACCCGACCGAGGATGCGGTCGACCCCGACCTCATCAACGCCGGCAAGGAGACCGTGACGACGCTCCCGGGCACGTCGTTCTTCGACTCGGCGACGTCGTTCGCGATGATCCGCGGCGGCAAGATCGACGCCGCGATCCTCGGCGCGATGCAGGTGTCGGCCTCGGGCGACATCGCCAACTGGATGATCCCCGGCAAGATGGTCAAGGGCCCCGGCGGCGCGATGGACCTCGTGCACGGCGCCGCGAAGGTCATCGTGCTCATGGAGCACACGGCGAAGGACGGCTCGGCGAAGATCCTGAACGCGTGCTCGCTGCCGCTCACGGGCAAGGGCGTCGTCGACCGCATCATCACCGACCTCGCGGTGCTCGACGTGACGCCCGAGGGGCTGCGGCTCGTCGAGCTCGCGCCGGGCGTGACGATCGAGGAGGTGCGCGCGAAGACCGAGCCGGAGATCCTCGAGTGACGACGATCCTCGCGGGGATCGAGCAGTCGAGCGTCCGCACGGAGCGGCTCGCCGCATCCGTGGTCCGCCGCGAGGTCGCGGGGCGCGAGGATGAGCGACCCGTCGTGCTCATCCACGGCAACGTGTCGTCGTCGCTCTTCTTCCAGCCGCTCATGCTCGCCCTGCCGCGGCCGTCGATCGCGATCGACCTGCGCGGCTACGGCGACAGCGAGACGCTGCCGGTCGATGCGACGCGGGGCCTTCGCGACTTCGCCGACGACGTCGCGTCGGTCATGGATGCGCTCGGCATCGCCGATGCGCACCTGCTCAGCTGGTCGATGGGCGGCGGCGTCGTCATGCAGCTCATGCTCGACCGGCCCGACCTCATCCGCTCGGTGACGCTCATGGCGCCCGTGCCGCCGCACGGCTTCGGCACGCGGCTCGACGGCTCGCGCTGCACGCCGGATGCGGCGGGCACCGGCGGCGGGGGAGCGAACCCCGACTTCGTCGCGAGGCTCGAGGCGGGCGACGCAACCGACGAGGCGCCGACGAGCCCGCGGAGCGTCTTCCGCTCGAGCTACGTCGCGCCCGGCTTCGCCGACGAGCACGAGGACCTCTGGGTCGAGTCGATGCTCTCGACGAAGACGGGGCTCGACAACCAGCCGGGCGACGGGGTCGCGTCGGAGTCGTGGCCGGGCTTCGCGCCCGGCACGCGCGGCATCCTCAACACGATGTCGGCGGTGCACCTCGACCTCAGCGGCATCGTGGGCATCGAGCGCAAGCCTGCGATCCTGTGGGTGCGTGGCGCGCACGACCCGATCGTCTCGGACGAGTCGTTCTTCGACTTCAACACGCTCGGCAAGCACGGCGTCGTTCCTGGCTGGCCGGGCGAGGAGGCGGCGCCGCCCCAGCCGATGATCGCGCAGACGCGGCGAGTGCTCGACGAGTACGCCGCGGCGGGCGGCTCGTACGAGGAGGTCGTCTTCGAGACGGCGGGCCACTCGCCCCACATCGAGGAGCCGGAGCGGTTCCGCGAGGCGTTCCTGCGCCACATCGAGGCGCACGACGGGACCGTCGCCGCCGGCTGAACCGCTGCTCAGCGGCGGAGCACGAGCCCCGGTCTCGGCAAGACGTCGGCGCGTGCTCGATGCTCCCGAGCACGACCGTGCCGCTCGAGCAGCGCGCGGAGGCGGCGCTCGGTCAGCATGGGCGGGCGTCGACGGCGCCGAGGTGGTCGGGCGGATGGCTCGACCGCCGGCTCGCCGCCGGGCTCGGGGAGCTCGGGCAGCTTCACCGCGAGCGGTGCCGGTGCGGCTGCTTCGAGGCTTCGCGGCTGCTCGGGCGGTGTCTGCAGGCCCGCGAACGAGAGGCCGGCGAACGAAAGGGCCGCGGTGCGGGTGCGGGCGGGCTGGAGCTCGGGCACGATGCGCCATTGGCCGGGCCGCGGTCCTGCTCGCTCGACTCGCAGTCGGCCGGCGTGGATCTCGTGGTGGTGGTAGCTGCAGACGAGAGGCTGTCGCATGAATGGCGTGCCTGCGTGGGTCTGCGGAGGGGTCGCGGGAGAATGGGTCATGGCCGTGAACGTGCGCTCTGGGGATCTCGATCAGCTGTTCCTGATGCCGCCGTCGGTGCGGGATTGGCTCCCTGAAGACCACCTCGCGTTCTTCGTGCTGGACACGGTCGCGGAGCTCGATCTCACAGCGTTCTACGCGTCGTACCCGGCCGATGGTCGCGGCGGCGCGGTCTACGATCCGGCGCTGATGCTGGGCGTGTTGCTCTACGCCTATTGCACCGGCGAGCGCTCCTCTCGGCGCATCGAGCGGAAGCTGGTCGAGGACGTCGCCTACCGCGTGCTGGCGGTGAACCAGACGCCGGATCACGCGACGCTGGCGCGGTTCCGATCCCGGCACCAGGAGGCGATCGCGGCGCTGTTCGGGCAGGTGCTCGGGCTCTGCGTGAAGGCGGGGATCGTCGATGCGGGGATGATCGCGATCGACGGGACGAAGATCGCCGCGGACGCGTCGTTCTTCGCGAACCGCTCGCGCGAGGATCTCGCCGCCGAGATCCTCGACGAGGCGGAGCAGACCGACGCGGCCGAGGACGCCCTGTTCGGCGATCGCCGCGGCGACGAGCTGCCCGCGGCATGGTCCGGCGGCCGGGACCGGCGCGAGCGGATTCGGGCCGCGCTGGACGAGCTGGAGCGGGAGAAGGCGCGCGACTACGAGTCGCGGGTCGCGGAGCGGGAGCGGAAGGAGGCCGCTTCAGGCAAGCAACTGACCGGCCCGAAACCGCGGCCCGACACGGCGCGGCGGGCGAAGCCGCGACGGGCGAACACCACCGACCCGCACTCGCGGATCATCCCGAACACCGGGCGCGGCGCGATGCAGGGCTACAACGCGCAGACCGCGGCGACCGCGGGCGGCCAGATCGTGGTCGCCGCCGAGGTCACCGTCACCACCAATGACCAGCCGCACTTCGTGCCGATGGCGACCGCGGTCACCGAGAACCTCGCCGACGCCGGCCACGACGAGCCGGTCGGCACGTTCGTCGCCGACGCCGGCTACTGGACCGCCGCGAACGGCACCGCCGATGTCGGCGCCGAGGTGCTGATCGCGACGAAGAAGCCCGCCGATCACCGCGCCGAGCGACCCGACGACCACAAGCTGTCAGTGCTGGCGAAGGTCAACCGGGGCGAGCTCTCCCAGCGCAAGGCGGGCGAGATCCTCGGCGTCTCCTACACGTGGGTCGGCGACATGACCAAGCGCTACTTCGGCAAGGACGGACCTCGAGCTGGGCGCGCTGCGGAACCGACGCCGGCTGAATGGCTGCCCGTGATCGAGCGCCTGAATCGCGGCGAGATCAACAAGCGAGAAGCCGCCGGCGAGCTCATGGTCTCAGGCACCCGGATCAACTCCATGCTCGCCCACGTCCGCGGCGAGGCCGTCGAACCGTCGATCGCGAGGGCCGTGATGGACGAGAAGCTCGCCGAGCCACGCGGCTCCGCCCTCTACGCCCAGCGCCAGCACACGATTGAACCGGTCTTCGGCAACATCAAGGGCAACCTCGGCTACCGACGATTCACCCGCCGAGGCCTCGACGCAGTCCAGAGCGAATGGCGCCTCATCTGCGCCGCACACAACCTCCTGAAGCTGCGCACCGCAGGGGCATAGCTGCCCGGCGGGCACGCCCCGCGCGCTCGCAGCGACTGCCGATACCCGTCGCCGTCGACCCGGACGACATTCGCGCGACAGCCTCACGAGGATGCCGTTGTCGATGTCGGTCTTGCCGCCGAGCTGCCAGGGGATGATGTGGTGCGCTTCGCACCAGGCGACGGGCATGCCGCAGCCGGGCACGCGGCAGCCCTTGTCGCGCTTGGCGAGCGCGCGCTTCTGCGCCCGCGTGAACAGGCGCTTCGCGCGGCCGAGCCAGAGCGGGTGCCCGTCCTCGTCGACGATCAGCGTGTGGGTGTCGGCGAAGCAGAGCAGCTGGTCGATGCCCTGGATGGGGGTGAGGCTGCCGGTGTGCTCGATCGTGAGCGTGCAATCGGTGCTGGCGAGGCCCTGCACGTGCGCGCTGTAGGCCTCGACGGTGCCGGTGAGGAACAGCACGGGCGGTTCGCCGCCGGCGAGCGGCGCGTCGCCGGAGGCGGCGTACGCGCTCACGGCGGCGATGAGCGCGTCGTGCGCCTTCTGCTCGGGGGTGCGGTCGTCGAGCGAGCCCTCGGCGTCGCAGTCGGTGCCGTCGCAGCCGCCCTTCGCGCAGCGCTCGTCGTGGAAGGCGACCTTCACGCGCGGGCCGCCCCACGCATCCGTGAACGCCTTGACCTTCGAGCCATCCTCGGCGGGGGAGCGGATGATCGTCAGCCATGACCCGTCGGGCTGCTGCCGGATGCGCAGCGACCGCAGCGCCCGCTGCTTCTCGTCGTTCGGCAGCACACCGTCGGGGTCGAGGATCGCGACGCAGCGGCGAGCGAGCACCGTCAGCTGCTCGGGCGGCAGCGGCATGGCCGGATCGGTCGCGTGCCGCACGAGCGTCTGCTCGGCGAGCGCGAGCTGCGCGAGATCCGCGCGGGCCGCGGCCGGATCGAGCGTCGTCAGGATCGCGTGCGCTTGCGCGAACGACAGCTCCGCGTCGGCGAGCGCGGCCGCGATGGCCGGGTACCTCGCGGCGATCTCGGCGCCGGTGAGGCCGAGCGAGGCGGAGGTCGCGCGGGCCATGACGAGCAGCTCGAGCGCTCGACCGGGCCGCACGCCGAACGCGCGCCCGACCGCCTCCTTCGCGTGCCGCGCGCCGAGCACCAGCGACAGCGGCTCGTCGGTCGGGCCCTGCGAGCGCTCCTCGACCTCGTGCGCCAGCCGCACCTGCAGCGACTCAGTCACCCGCGACAGCTCGGCGACACAGCCGAGGATCTCGACGATCTCGCCGGTCGACGCTCGAGGGAACGACGGAGCATCCGCGAGCAGCGCGCGAGCGGCCTCGACCGCCGCTCCTGCCCGCTCGGTGCTCGACATCGCTGCCTCCCTTGCGAGGAGGGTAGATGGGGCCACCCACATCCACTCCCGACCTCGTTGCGAGGAGCGTAGGGGAGGCCGCCCACACGCGGTGCCCGCACGACGGAGGCCCCGCATCCATCACCTGGATGCGGGGCCTCGCGTGCTCGCGCGACTACTCGGTCGCGGTGAGCGAGTCGACGTACTCCTGGTTCTCGCTGATCCAGGTGGCGACGACCTCGGGGTAGTCGCTCTGCGACGCATCGCTGTTGAACATCGCGTTCTCGAGCGAGAAGAGCAGCTCCGAGTCCATCTCGAACGCCTGCAGCCAGGCGGTGAGCTGCGGGAAGTCCTCCTCGAAGCCCGTGCGGGCGATCGAGTGGATGCCCTCGGCGGCGCCGAGCGTGCCCTCCGGGTCCTCGAGGTCGCGGATCGCGAACTCGTCGTAGGCCCAGTGCGGGCGCCACAGCGTCACGACGATGTTCTCGCCGGCGTCGATCGCGCCGCTGAGCTCGGCGAGCATCGCGGGGGTCGACGACGTGACGAACTCCATGCCCTCGAGGCCGTAGGTCGGGATGACGCTGTCCTGCGTCGCGCCGGTGAGGCCCGCGCCCGGCTCGATGCCGACGATGCGGTTGCCGAACGCGTCGGCGTTGTCGGCGAGCTCCGCGATCGACGTGATCGGCGCATCCTCGTTGACCGCGAGGGTCAGCACGGCGTCGTCGTTCCACGAGCCGAGGTCGACGAGGTCGTCGCCGAACTCGGTCATGTAGTCGGCGTGGGTCATCGGCAGCCAGCCGTCGAGCGTCACGTCGTAGTCGCCGCCCGCGACGCCCGCGAAGACGGGGCCCGCGTCGGCGTACTCGAGCTCGACGTCGTAGCCCTGCTCCTCGAGGATCGCCTCCCACAGGTAGGAGACGGCCTCGCCCTCGGGCCAGCCGTTGAAGACGCCGATCGTCAGGTCGGTCTGGTCGCTCGTCGCGGCGGCGTCGCCCTCGGGCGCCTCCGCCTCGGAGCCGCTCGACGCGCAGCCGGCCAGAGCCAGCGCTCCGACGGCAGCGACGGCCGTCGCGCGGATGAATCGCTTGTGCATGCTGTGTCCTCTCTCGTTCCGTATCTTCCGTCCGTCAGCGGCCGCCTGCGCGGCCGCCGAAGTCTCAGCGGCCGCTGCCGGCCGGTGCCGTCTCGACGGTCGTCACGGCGGCGACGTCGTGCGGCGATGGTGCGCTCGGGGCTGCGCTGCGCCGGCGCGACCGCAGCTTCGCGACGGGGCTGTGCGCCTGCAGGCTGCCGAGCGCGTTCGTCACGCGGTCGAGCACGATCGCGAGGGTCACGACCGACAGGCCCGCCTCGAACCCGAGTCCCACGTCGATGCGCTGCAGCGCCTGCACGATGTCCTGCCCGAGGCCGCCGGCGCCGACCATCGCCGCGATGACGACCATCGAGAGCGACAGCATGATGATCTGGTTGACGCCCGTCATGATCGTCGGCAGCGCGAGCGGCAGCTGGATCTGGCGCAGGATGCGGCCGGGGGAGGCGCCGAAGGCGGCACCGGCCTCGACGATCTCGCGGTTGACGCCGCGGATGCCGAGCTCGGTCAAGCGCACGCCGGGCGCCATCGCGAACGCGATGGTCGCGATGATGCCGGGCACGACGCCGATGCCGAACAGGATGATCGCCGGGATCAGGTAGACGAACGCGGGCATCGTCTGCAGGAAGTCGAGCACGGGTCGGATGATCGCCGAGACGGTGTCGGAGCGCGCCGCCCAGATGCCGAGCGGGATGGCGAGCAGGAGCGCGAGGAGCGCCGCGACGACCGTGAGCGCGAGCGTCGCCATCGCGTTGTCCCACTGGTCGACGAGCACGATGACGACGAGCCCGAGCACCGTGCCCACACCCATCCGCCATCCCCGCACGAGGAGGGCGATGAGCGCGAGCACGACGATCATGACGATCGCGGGCGGCTCCGTGAACGCCATCTCGACGACGTCGAAGACGCCGCCGACGACCGTGCGGATCACGTCGAAGAGCACGGCGAGGTTGTCGGTGATCCAGTCGACGCCGGTCTCGACCCAGTCGCCGAGCGGCAGGCGGATGTCATCGAGCATCGCGCACCTCCTGTCCATCGAAGCGAGCACTCGCATCGTCGAGGGTCTGGGCGACGAGCGCCGGGTCGAGCGCGGGCGGCAGGTCGACGATCGCCATCTCCGACGTCTCGGTCGGCACGTTGCCGAGCGCCGCGAGCAGCATGACGCGCGGGATGACCCCGAGCAGGCGGTCGCCGCCGTCGACGACCGCGATCGGCAGGCCGCTCGTGACGGCGAGCTCCGGCAGCTCGGCGAGGCTCGTGTCGGGCGAGACGCGGTGCACGTCGGCGTCGACGAGCGGGCGCAGCTCGCGGTGCCCGCGCTGCACGGCGCGCAGCACGTCGCGGTCGCGCACGGCACCGAGCACGGTGCGGCCCGGCCCCGTGACGAGGAGGGTCGAGCTCTGCACGTCGCGCATCGCGCGGAGCGCGCCGCGCGGCCCGACGGTGGCGGGCACGGATGCGGCGGGCGGCTCCATCACGCTCGCTGCGGTGAGCACGCGGGTGCGATCGACGTCCTGCACGAACTGCGCGACGTAGTCGTTCGCGGGGTCGGTGAGGATCTCCTCGGGCGTGCCGATCTGCACGATGCGGCCGTCGCGCATGACGGCGATGCGGTCGCCGAGGAACATCGCCTCGTTGAGGTCGTGGGTGATGAAGACGATCGTCTTGCCGAGCTCGGCCTGCAGCTCGACGAGCTGCTCCTGCATCTCGCGGCGGATGAGCGGGTCGAGCGCGCTGAACGCCTCGTCCATGAGCAGCACGGGGGTGTCGGCGCAGAGGGCGCGGGCGATGCCGACGCGCTGCTGCATGCCGCCGGAGAGCTCGCTCGGGAACCGCTCCTCCCAGCCGGAGAGCCCGACCCGGCGGACGACGTCGCGCGCGAGCTCGAGCCGGCGCTCGCGGTCGACGCCCTGGATCTCAAGTCCGTAGGCGACGTTGTCGAGCACCGTGCGGTGGGGCAGGAGCGCGAAGTGCTGGAAGACCATCGAGACCTGCGAGCGGCGCACGGCGCGCAGTCGCTTCGCGTCGATGCCGGTCACGCGCTCGCCGGCGATCTCGACGGTGCCGTGCGTGGCGTCGAGCAGGCCGTTGAGCATGCGGATGAGCGTCGACTTGCCGGAGCCCGAGAGCCCCATCACGACGAAGATCTCGCCGCGTCGCACCTCGAAGGAGGCGTCGATGACGGCGGCGGTGCCGAGCTTGGCGACGTCCTCTCGCGAGGCGCCGGCGGCGAGGCGGTCGGCGGCCTCGAGGCCCCGGCGGCCGAACACCTTCGTGAGGTGCTCGACGCGCACGGCGATGTCGTCGGCGCCACGGGTCTCGTCGGCACCCCCGGGGCGCGCGATCACTTGCGGTTCGGTCACGGTCACTCCTGCCACGCCGCGAGGGCGTTCAGTCGAGGACGGGTGCCACCGCGCCGGCGGTGTGTCGTCTGCCGTCCATCGACGACGGAGGTCGTCTGCGAAGCGGCACCATACGCTCGTCGACAGCTGGGGAGCCGACGGTCGCGTCCATTCGGAAGGGCGGCCAGCCGTGGCCACCGCGGATCGACGTTACCCCAGGGCAGTAGAAGAGCTACGGGGCGCCGGCGCCGACTTCCGCAGGATCACGCGGATCTCGACCGATCCTCACCGTCGAAATGTGATGGTTTCGTTATAGCGAGGCCTCGCCGAACTACTGCCACCACGGCCGCTCGCGCTGCGCCGCGCGCCGTGCCGCCTCGAGCTCGGCGAGCTCCTCGTGGCGCTCACCGATCTCGTGCACGGCCGACATGCAGCGCTTGACGAGCGCGTCGAGATCGTCGAGCTCGTGCCGCTTCGCGGCGCCGATCACGATCGCCGCGCACGCCTCGGCATCGCCGCCCGCGTCGTGGTGGCGGAAGTCGTCGAAGCCCGCCGCGAGCGCCGCGACCGGCAGCCGGTACGACTCGAGCGCGAAGGTCTTGCGGGCGATGCGCAGCGAGTCGGTCCAGCGCATGTCGGGCACCGGCAGCCGCGCGGCCTTCGCTGCCGCGCGCATGACGCCCTTGTCGAAGCCGGCGTTGTGGGCGACGTAGACGTCGTCGCCGCCGAACTCGAGGATGAGCCGCTGCGCCTCGGCCCAATCGGGCGCATCCAGCACCTGGTGGGCGTGGATGCCGTGGATGCGCGTGTTCCACTCCCAGAACTCATCGTGCGGGAAGGAGGGCTGGATGAGCGTCGAGAAGCGGTCGACGATGAGGCCGTCCCGCACCTTCACGAGGCCGACCGCGCACGCGGAGGCCGCGCTGCCGTTGGCGGTCTCGAAGTCGATTGCCGTGAAGTCGAGCGCCATGTGACCAGTCTCCCAGCCGCCACCGACATGCTTTCCCGACCCACGGCATCCGCCCCCCGTCTGCCAGCATGGATGCGTGGCCAACCCGACGCTCGACGCCCTGCACGACATCGATGCGACCGATCACGCCGGCGCGTGGGCGGTCGTGCGCGACGCCGAGCTCGTCGTGCCCGCGGTCGTCGAGAACCCGCGCGACCCGGGCTCCGGCCGGTTCCTCGTCGTGCCGCACGGCGAGCTGCAGCTCGTCGTCGCGTTCACGTCGACGAAGCGCATCGGCGGCTTCGTCACCAAGACGCGCCGGCACCTGAAGCTCACGGGTGCCGAGCTCGCCGCGGCCATCCCGAAGGGGCACGCGATCGTGCTCGACCCCGGGCATGACGACGGCCGCGTCTTCCTGCCCGACGTGCTCGCGACCGACGCGGTTTCCTAGTCCAGCCGCTCCTCGATCACGGCGCGGACGCGCTCGAGGTCGGCGCCATCCTCGAAGCGCGCCCACCGGTCCAGGTGCGCGACGACCCAGCGCCAGTGCTCGCGCTGCAGCACGATCGCCAGCATCCGATCCGCCGGAGGCCAGCCGAGCGCGTCATGCTCGTCGGCGAAGGCGGCGGATGCGCGCCAGCCGGCATCGCGCACGCACGCGCTCGTGGTCACCGAGCCGATGTCGAGACCCACCGCATCAGTGGCTGCGCTGTTGTCGGCGCACGCGTCGACGAGCTGCCAATCGCGCACAGGTAGCTCGATCTGCACGTAGTCCATCGGCGGCGGTCCCGATCGCTCAGGTGCACTCGCCGGTGCGCTCGATGCGGTCGACCGCGTTCGAGACGCCCTCGAGCGCGGTCACCGCGCTCACGACGTTCGTGTCGATGACCACCTCCGTCGCGGGCGAGCGGCCGTAGCTCACGAACGTCCAGACGTTCTCCTCCTGCGCGACCTCGAGCCAGTCGACGGGGCCGACCTGGATGCAGCGGTTCGCCGACGGCGCCGGTTCGGGCATGCCGCAGCGCAGGGTCACCGCGCTCGGGTCGCCCCACGCGGCCGTCGCTTGCGACGTCGTGTCGCGACGCTCGAGCGGCTCCGGGAGGCTCGCGTCGCCGAGCTGCTCGGGGAGCGAGACCGACACGCGCGCGCACCCGGGGTCGGATGCGTCGTCGGCGGCCGGGAGCGTCACCGCGCGAGCGCAGCCGGTGAGCGCGAGGAGCGCAGCGGCGGCGGCAGCGAGGGGGAGGAGGCGCACCCCTCGAGCCTACCGAGGGCGCGGCGGGCGCCGCCCGGCGCGGCACCGCCACCGCCGGACCTTCCCACCGAACGGGACCTGGTGCACCGGGTCCCGCGGGGTGGAAGGGGTCCCGCGAGGAGCTGATCGGACTTCCCGGCTAGCGTTGCCGGCATGGACGACGTGACGCTGGCCGACGTCGGCGAGCTCGAGGCGCTCCGCCGCTTCCTGCCGCTGCTCCCGGCGGGCGACGCGACGATCGTCGGCCCCGGTGACGACGCCGCGGTCGTGTGCGCGCCCGACGGCCGCTTCGTCGTCACGACCGACACGATGCTCGAGGGCGCAGACCTCCGGCTCGACTGGTCGGGATGGCACGACCTCGGCTGGAAGGCGGTCGCCTCGAACCTCGCCGACATCGCCGCGATGGGCGCCGTGCCCACTTCGCTCGTCGTGGCGCTCGCGGTGCCGCGCGCGACGCGCGTGGCCGACCTCGAGCTGTTCGCGGAGGGCCTCGCCGACGGCATCGCCGCGATGGCTCCCGGCTGCGGCATCGTCGGCGGCGATCTCGGCACCGCCGAGCGCGTCACGATCGCGGTGACGGCGTTCGGCGACATGCGGGGCGCGGATGCGGTGCTCCGCTCGGGCGCGCGGGCGGGCGACCGCGTGTGCGCCGTCGGCACGCTCGGCATGTCGGCGACGGGCCTCGGCCGCCTGCTCGCGGCGAGCGACGCGGCGGGCGGCACGCTCGAGCCCGGCGCCGCTCGGCGCCTCGCCGCCGACGATGCGACCGTGCGCATCCACCTCGCCCCGACCGCGCCCGTCGCGGCGGGGGCCGCACTCGCGGCGATGGGCGCCACCGCGATGCTCGACGTCTCCGACGGCCTCGCGCTCGACGCCGCCCGCGTGGCCCGCGCATCCGCCGCCCGCATCGCGCTCGAGGGCGCCGCCGTCGACGCGCTCGCGGCCAGGCTGGCCATCGACCGCGACGCGGTGCTCTACGGGGGCGAGGACCACGCGCTGCTCGTCACGCTGCCCGCGGGCATCGACCTCCCGGCCGAGGTCGAGGGCGCGCCGCTGACCGAGCTCGGCGTCGTCGAGGCCGGCGAGGGGGTCACGCTCGACGGTGCGCCGCTCGAGCCCCGCGGCTGGGACCCCTACCGCGCCTGACGACCGGCGCGCCGAGGCTCAGGCGTCGGCGCTCGTGCCCGCCGTCGCGAGGTAGTGCAGCGTCGTGTCGCCGTAGTCGCGCGCCCGCTCGAGCACGAGGTCGCCCGGCAGGTCGAGGTCGCCCGAGCGCTTCGACTGCTCGACGACGACGACCGCGGGGTGCGAGAGCAGCGGCGCGAGCGTCGCGAGCACGAAGCCGAGCTCGGCCGGCGGCAGGTCGTAGGGCGGGTCGATGAAGACGAGGTCGAACTGCCGCCCCGAGCGCTGCAGGAACTGCGCGACCGACACCGGCTCGACGACCGCGCGCGCCGCGCCCGCCTTCGCGACCGCCGCGGCGTTCCGCTCCGCGACCTTCGCCGCCGCGCGGTCGCGCTCGACGAGCACGACCGACTCCGCGCCCCGGCTCGCGGCCTCGAGCCCGAGCGCGCCCGAGCCGGCGTAGAGGTCGAGCACGTTCGCGCTGTCGCACAGCCCGCGCGCGTCGAGCGCGCTGAAGATCGCCTCGCGCACGCGCTCCGCCGTCGGGCGCGTGCCCCGCAGCGGCACGTGCAGCCGCAGCCCGCCCGCGAGCCCTCCGATGATGCGCGTCACGGACACATCCTGACGCATGGGGACTGGGGGATGCGCCGGGGCGCGTGGGCGGGAGCGCCTACCCTGGGCGAGTGGTGTCGAAGGCAGCCGGCGGAGCGCTCCCCGAGGGGCTCGAGCGCCCGCTCGAGCGGCTGCTCGGGAAGGCGCAAGCGGGGAAGCTGCATCGCGCGTTCGGGCTCGAGACGGTCGGCGACCTGCTCTGGCACCTCCCGCGCCGCTACGCGAAGCGCGGCGAGCTCACCGAGCTGCGGAGCCTCGTGCCCGGGGAGCACGTCACCGTCGTCGCGAAGGTGCGGAGCGTCGAGACGCGCGACCTGCAGCGCGACGCGCGCGGCCGCCCGCGCAGCCTCACGAGCATCACGATCACCGACGGCTCGAGCGAGCTCGAGCTCGCGTTCTTCAACCAGGCGTGGCGGAAGGCCGAGCTGCACCAGGGCGTCACCGCGCTCTTCTCCGGTGTCGTCGGCGACTACAAGGGCAAGCGGCAGCTGACCCACCCCGACTACGAGCTCTTCGACGAGGAGGCGGGCGTCGACGCCGAGCGCTGGGCGCAGCAGCCCGTGCCGATCTATCCCGCGACCCAATCGCTCGCGACGACGAAGATCCAGGCGATGGTCGCGCAGGCGCTCGACTCGCTCGACGTCGTGCGCGACCCCGTGCCCGCCGAGGTGCGCGCCGAGCACCGGCTGATGTCGCTGCTCGAGGCGCTCCGCATGGCGCACCAGCCCGAGACCGAGCAGGACGCCTACCGCGCCCGCCACTCGCTCGCGTGGCAGGAGGCGTTCCTGCTGCAGACCTACCTGCTCGCCACCCGCGACTGGTTCGACACCCTCCCGACCCAGCCGAGGCATCCGGGTGCCCTGCTCGAGCGCTTCGACGCGGGCCTGCCGTGGCAGCTCACGGACGACCAGCGCGCGGCGGGCGATGCGATCGCGGCCGATCTCGCGAGCGGCACCGCGATGCACCGGCTCGTGCAGGGCGAGGTCGGCTCGGGCAAGACGGTCGTGGCGACGCGCGCGATGCTCACGGTCGCCGAGTCGGGCGGTCAGGCGGCGCTCCTCGCACCCACCGAGGTGCTCGCGGTGCAGCACCTCCGCTCGATCGTGCGCTCGCTCGGTCCCGAGCTCGCCGCCCAGCTGCAGCCGACGCTCCTCACCGGCCAGATGCCCGCCGCCGACCGCAAGCGCGCGGCGCTCGCGATCGCGGCGGGGTCGGCGCGCATCGTCGTCGGCACGCACGCGCTGCTGAGCGAGCGCACGACCTTCGCCGAGCTCGCGCTCGTCGTCATCGACGAGCAGCACCGCTTCGGCGTCGCCCAGCGCGAGGCGCTGCGCGCGAAGGGCATCCACCCGCACACGCTCGTTCTCACCGCGACGCCGATCCCGCGCACGATCGCGATGACCGCGTTCGGCGACCTCGACGTCTCGACCATCCGATCGCTCCCCGCGGGCCGCAGCCCGATCAAGACGTTCGTCGTCGATCCCGTCGAGCGCCCCGCGCACTTCGGGCGCGTGTGGTCGCGGATGCGCGAGGAGCTCGACGCCGGCCGGCAGGCGTTCGTCGTCTGCCCGGCGATCTCGCCCGGCAAGCTCGAGGGCATCGACCGGAGCGACGACGAGGCGGATGCGTCGGCGGGCACGAGGCCGCTGCCTCCCGTCGACGACGTGGTGACGACGCTCGCGCGGCTGCGTGAGCGGCCGGAGCTGCGGGGCAAGGTGCTCGCGCAGCTCACCGGGGCCGACACGACGGAGCAGAAGGACGCGGTCATGCGCGCGTTCCGCGATCGCGAGATCGACGTGCTCGTCGCGACGACCGTCATCGAGGTCGGCGTCGATGTGCCGAACGCGACGATGATGGTCGTGCTCTCGGCCGATCGCTTCGGCGTCTCGCAGCTGCACCAGCTGCGCGGCCGCGTCGGCCGCGGCGAGCACGCGGCGCTGTGCATGCTCGTCTCCTCGGTCGATCCCGAGAGCACCGCTCGCGAGCGGCTCGAGGCGGTCGCCTCGACCCTCGACGGCTTCGAGCTCGCCGAGGTCGACCTCGAGCAGCGCGGCGAGGGCGACGTGCTCGGCGCCGCGCAGTCGGGCGGCCGCAGCGGGCTCAAGGTGCTCCGGGTCGCGCGCGACGCGGGCATCATCGAGGCCGCGCGCGACGCCGCCCGCGCGGTGCTCGACGCCGACCCGAAGCTGCTCGCGAACCCGGCGCTGCGCCTCGCGGTCGACCGCCGGCTCGACCCCGACGCCCGCGCGGCGCTCGTGACGGCGTAGCGCCCGCTCCATGAACCGACGCGCGGCGGGCCGCTCCGCGGACGCCGCGTGGCGGGTCCGGGGCGGCGCATCGGGTCGGCGTCGTGCGACCGCGGCACGCGGCCTCCGCGATCGCATCGTGCGCGACTGCTCTCAGCAGCGACGGGACGCGCTTCCGCCGATTCGACCCAGACAAGCGGCGACTCGACCCGTTCCCGGCGACTCGACCGGTTCGGGCGGCGACTCGACCCCCTCTCGCCCGATCGACCGGTTCGGGCGGCGACTCGACCCGTTCCCGGCGACTCGACCGGTTCGGGCGGCGACTCGACCCCCTCTCGCCCAATCGACCTGCTGCAACGGCTCGGCTGGGAGAGAACGGGTCGCCTCGCCGCGGCACGTCGCTCCGCGGATCCCGCGCACCGTGTCGAGTTCGCGAGGCCGGTAGAGGTTCGCGAGCGATCGCGACCGAGCGACCCCGCCCATGCCGCGCCTATGCATCCCCGTCCTCGCACTCCGCGCGGCATCCGCGCACGCGTCTGCCTTATAGGCTGGCGACATGCCTCGCATCGCCGTCGTGCCCGGTTCGTTCGACCCTGTCACCCTGGGTCACCTCGACGTCATCGGGCGAGCCGCGAAGATCTTCGACGAGGTGCACGTCGTCGTCACGCACAACCCCGACAAGCACGCGTTCCTGCCGGTCGTCGAGCGCGAGGCGCTCATCGAGCGCTCGATCGAGGAGGCTCGCATCGAGGGCCAGATCCGCATCGCGAACTGGTCGATGGGCCTGCTCGTCGACTACTGCCAGCAAGTCGGCGCCGAGGTGCTCGTGAAGGGCATCCGCTCGTCGACCGACCTCTCGTACGAGACGCCGATGTCGATCGTGAACCGCAACCTCGCGGGCGTCGAGACGATCTTCATGCTCCCGAACCCCGAGAACGCGCACGTCTCGTCGAGCCTCGTGCGGCAGGTCTCGGAGCTCGGCGGCGACATCAGCCCCTACGTGCCGCGGGCGGTCGCGACCTTCCTGCAGTCGCGATGAGCGAGCCCGACCTCGAGCTGCGGGCCGTGCGGGGGATGGGCGAGATCCGTCCCGGCGACGACCTGCCGTCGCTCGTCGCCGATGCGATCGCGCCGCTCGAGCCGCGGGACGGCGACATCGTCGTCGTCACGAGCAAGGTCGTCTCGAAGGCCGAGGGACGCATCCGCCCCGCCGCCGAGCGCGAGCAGGCGATCACCGAGGAATCCGTGCGGCTCGTCGCCTCGCGCGCGTTCCCGGGCGGCATCACGCGCATCGTCGAGCACCGCACCGGCCTCGTGCTCGCCGCCGCGGGCGTCGACGCGTCGAACACCGACGACGGCACGATCCTGCTCCTCCCGGAGGACTCGGATGCGTCGGCTCGCGCGATCGCCGAGCGGCTGCGGTCGCGCTTCGGTGCCGAGATCGGCGTCGTCGTGAGCGACACGCTCGGCCGCGCGTGGCGCGTCGGGCAGACCGACGTCGCGATCGGCGCCGCCGGCATCCGCGTGCTCGAGCCGCTCGCGGGCGCGCTCGACGCGAACGGCAGGCCGCTCACCGTCACCGCCCCGGCGATCGCCGACGAGATCGCGGGCGCCGCCGACCTCGTCGCCGGCAAGGCCGACGGCGTGCCCGTCGTGCTCGTGCGCGGCCTCGGCCGGCACGTGACGGGGCTCGACGAGCCCGGCGCGACGCGGCTCGTGCGGCGCGAGGGCGACATGTTCCACCTCGGCTCCGACGAGGCCTACCGGCTCGGGCGCGAGGCGGGCAGGATCGACGCACTGGCAGAGGCGGGAGCGAGCCATGACGGCTGAGGAGCGCGAGGCGCGCGTGCTCGAGCACGTGCCCGACCTGCCGATGACCGCGGGGGAGCGCATCCAGCGCGCCGTGCAGAGCGTCATCTCGGGCAAGACCGACGAGATCCGCACCGTGCTCACGGTGCTGCTCGCCGAGGGGCACGTGCTGCTCGAGGACGTGCCGGGCGTCGGCAAGACGCAGCTCGCGCGCGCCTTCGCCGCCGCGATCGGCGGCACGGTGCGGCGCATCCAGTGCACGCCCGACCTGCTGCCGAGCGACATCACCGGCATGTCGGTGCTCGATCGCGCGAGCGGCGAGCTGCGCTTCCAGCCCGGCCCCGTCTTCGCGAACATCGTCATCGCCGACGAGATCAACCGCGCGAGCCCCAAGACGCAAGCGGCGCTGCTCGAGTGCATGGCCGAGGGGCAAGTGACGGTCGACGGCGTCACGCACCGGCTGCCGACGCCGTTCCTCGTCGTCGCGACGCAGAACCCCATCGACATGGAGGGCACGTACGCGCTGCCCGAGGCGCAGCGCGACCGCTTCATGGTGCGGCTCGAGCTCGGCTACCCCGACGAGGGCGCCGAGCTCGCGATGGTGCAGGCGCGCGAGACGGCGCAGCCGCTCGACGCGGTGCGGCCCGTGACGACCGACGCCCAGTTCTCGGCCGAGATCGCCGCCGCGCACGCCGTGCGTGCGCACGAGCTCGTCGAGCGCTATGCCGTGCGGCTCTCGCGAGCGACGCGCGAGCACCCCGACGTGCGCCTCGGCGCGAGCCCGCGCGCGACGCTCCAGCTCGTCCGGGCGGCGAAGGCGCGCGCCCACCTGCTCGGCCGCGACTGGCTCTCGCCCGACGACGTCAAGGCGCTCGCGGAGCACGTGCTGCCGCACCACCTCGTGATGCACGACCCGCGCGCCCGCCACGACGACGCGCGAGCGGTCGTCGCGCTCGCGATCGCCTCCACCGTCGCGCCCGTCATGCGCTGATGGCCGCGCGCACGGGCCGGGCCGCGAAGGATCGGTCGAGGTCGCGCCTCACCCCGCGCGGCTTCGTGCTCGTGCTCGCCGGGCTCGGCCTCGTGCTCGCCGCCTACTGGGAGCGGCAGGTCGTGCTGCTCGTGCCGGCGACGCTGTGCCTCGGCGTCGTCGCGCTCGGGCTGTGGTGGGCGATCGGCGCGGTCGGCCGCGTGCGGCTCGGCGTGCCCGGCGTCTTCGCCGAGGGGCAGTCGGCGGCGCTCCGGATCGTGGGGGATGCGCGGCAGGTCGGCGCGCGCTGGTCGACGTGGGCGCCGGGTCCCGAGCGCTTCCTGCTGCTCGAGGGAGACCTCGGCGAGCCGGCGCAGGCGTCGGTCGACCTCGGCGTGCATCCGCGCGGCCGCTGGCGGCTCGCGCCGGTCGAGGTGACGACCCTCGACCCGTTCCGCGTCGTGCGCACGACGCGCTCGATCGATCCGCGCGCGAGCCTCGTCGTCGGGCCGGAAGTGCTCTCGGTCGCCTCGAGCGAGCTGCGCTCGAACCGCACCGAGGGCCGGCTCGCGCAGTCGCGCACGGCCGACGAGGTCGACGCGATGGTGCGCGAGTGGCGGCCGGGCGACCCGCAGCGGCGCGTGCACTGGCGGCAGAGCGCGAAGCGCGGTGAGCTCATGGTGCGGCAGGAGGCGAACCCCGCGACCGACGACGACATCGTCGTCGTCGACACGGCGCGTGCCGCGGGGCACGGGCGCGACGCCGAGGACCGGCTCGCGCGCGCCGCGTGCTCGATCGCGCTCGCCCTCGCGGGCCGCGACCGCGCCGTGCAGGTGCGGGAGACGGGGGAGCCGTCGCTCCCGGGAGCCGACTGGCGCGACCTCCGCTCGGCGCTCGCGGCCTTCGCATCGTTCGAGGCGCACGCCGCCGACGAGCCGCGGCCGATGGACGCCGACGCCGCGCACGTCGTCGCGCTCGAGGAGTCGGCCCCCGAGGGCTGGTCGCTCTCGCCCGGCACCACGCTGTGGCTCGTCGCGCGGCCCGGCGACCCGCCGAGGCGCATCTCGGCCGGCTCGCGCGTCGCCGTCCACCGCTGGATCGACCGCGCCGGACCCGTGCGGGAGCTCGCGTGAGCGCCGCTGCCACCGGGCGGGTATCGACCGGCGGCTCCGGCGTGACCGTGGCCCGGGACGGGCCACGGCGCTGGGGTCGCGGCGGCGACCCGAAAGGGTCGCCGCCCTCGAGCTCCACCGCGCGCATCCACGCCGGGCCCGTCGAGACCACGGCGCTCGCCGTGCTGCCGATCGCCTGGCTGTGGTCGACGGGCACCGTGCTCGAGGACGACTGGCTGCTGCCCGTGCTCGGCGCCGTGCTCACGATCGCGCTCCTCGCCGCGCTCGCCCGCGCGCTCATGCCCGCGTTCGCCGCGACCGGCGTCGCCGCGCTCGTCGGCGTCGGCTGGATCACCGCGCTCTCGGCGCCCGACGAGGCGCTCCTGGGGGTGATCCCGACCCCGGAGTCGGTCGGTGTCTCGGTGACCGCGATCGGCGAGGGCGTACAGGCGATCGCGTGGGCGCTCCGCACGCCGATCGAGGTCGAGGGGGCGGTGCTCGCCGCGGTCGTCGCGGGTGCGGTCGTGCTCGCCCTCGGCGTCGACCTGCTCGGCCACGCGATGCGGCTGCCCGCGATCGCGGTGCTCTTCGCCGCCGCGCCGCTCCTGCTGCCGATCGCGTTCCGTGCCGACATCCCGTGGTGGCACGCGCTCCCGGGGGTCGCCGCGGCGGCACTCGCGCTCGCGGCCCCCGCGATCGACGAGCGCGTCGCGATCGGGCGCGGATGGGTCGCCCCCCTCGCGCTCGTCGGCGTCGCCGCGGTGCTCGCGGCGGCCGTGCCGCTCGTCGCGCCGAGCCCGCGCGACGTCGCGCTCGACCTGCCGACGCTCGAGGAGCTGCTGCGCTCGCCGACGCCCGTGCTGCAGACCGACATCGACCTCGGCGACGAGCTGCGGCGACCGGAGGCCCGGCAGGTCTTCACCTACTCGACGAGCGACGGGCTGCCGACCGTCACGCGCCTCATGACGCTCCCCGAGGCGGGGGAGGACGGGTTCCGCCAAGTGGCGCCGACTGCGGGCACTCCGCAGATCCTCGTCGAGGGCGCCGACCTCGGCGCGCCGATGCAGCTCACGGTGCGCATGAGCCCCGTGCGCGCCGAGAGCCTGCCGACGCCCGAGCGCGTCGCCGGCGCGAGCGCGCCGCGGGGCGCGCACTGGGACGACGCGAACGACGCGCTGCGCATCGAGGGCAGCGTCGACACCGACGGGCTCGAGTTCACCTCCGCCGGCACGCGCTCGCCCGAGCTCGCGAGCCTCGTCGGGGATGCCTCGACGGGGCACGACGAGCTGCTCCTCCTGCCCGAGGCGGCCGAGCCGATCCGCGAGCTGGGCGGCTCGCTCGTGACGGCCGAGATGGGCGCTGCCGACCGCATCCGCGCCGTGCACGCCTACATGACGACGGGCGTGTGGGACTACTCCGAGCAGCTCGACCTGCCCGGGTTCGCGGGCGCCTCGGGCGACGGCTGGGAAGCGCTCGAGGGCTTCCTCGAGACGCGCAGCGGCTACTGCGTGCACTACGCGAGCGCGACCGGGGCGCTGCTGCGGGGCGCCGGTGTGCCCGCGCGCGTCGTCGTCGGCTTCCTGCCGGGCGACGAGATCACCGGCGGGCGCTCCGTCACCACCAACCACATGCACGCGTGGGCCGAGGCGTGGGTCGACGGCGCCGGCTGGGTGCGCGTCGAGACGACGCCCGGCGCCGGCACGGGCCAGTCGAGCCCCGAGGGCGACGAGCAGACGCAGGAGCCGACGCCCACGCCGACCGAGACGGCCTCGCCCACCCCGACGCCGAGCGCGACGCAGAGCGCCGCCCCGACGGTCGCGCCGAGCGCCTCGCCCACGCCGACCGCGCCCGGCGCCGGCGAGCCCGGGGCGAGCGCGATCGACTGGGCGGCGCTGCGGCCGTGGCTCATCGGCGCGGCCGTGGCGCTGCTGCTCGCGCTCCCGTGGCTCGTGCGGCGAGCGCAACGCGCCGTGCGGCTGCGACGCGGGGCGCCGGGCGGCTGGCAGGAGCTGCGCGCCGCGCTCGCCGACGCCGGCACGCGGCTGCCGGCCTCGGCCACGCCGGGCGAGGTGCAAGCCGCGATCGGCGACCGCCTGGGCGACGACGCCGAGGCGCGGAGCGCCGCGGATCGCGTGCGGCTCGCGGCCGAGCGAGCCGTCTTCGACGCGGGCCCGCGCGAGCGAGGCGCGGTCGACGCCGACGTGCGGCTCGTGGAGCGGGCGCTCGCGCGCTCGCAGCCGCCGTGGCGCCGCGCGCTCACGACGGCGCTGCCGCCGAGCCTCGCGCGCGTCGTCCCGCCGATCGAGGGGTGAGACCCGCTTCGAGCGGCGGCGCATCCGCCGCGACGTAGGCTGGGCCTCGTGCAGTGGTCGATCGTCATCCCCGTGAAGGGCTCGATCGGCAAGTCGCGCCTCGCGGCGGGCGACGCGCGCGCGGCGCTCGCGGTCGCGTTCGCGCGCGACGCCATCACGGCCGCCTGCCGGAGCGCATCCGCCGACCAGGTCATCGTCGTGACGTGCGATCCCGCGGTCACGGAGGGGCTCGAGCGCGTGCGCGTCGTCGACGACCCGAGCGGCGGCCTGCTCGCGGCCATCGACGCGGGCCTCTCGACGATCGACCCCGCGGCGCCCGCTGCGGTGCTGCTCGGCGACCTGCCCGCGCTCACGCCCGACGAGCTCGACGCCGCGCTCGCGCTCGCAGAGCGGGAGCACCGGGCGTTCGTGCCCGACGCGATCGCGGTCGGCACGACGATGCTCACGGCGACGCGGGCGGATGCGCTGCGGCCGCGATTCGGACCGGGCTCGGCCGAGCGGCACCGGCAAGCGGGGCACGTCGAGCTGCCCATCGCGCCGGGCACGGGGCTGCGGCTCGACGTCGACGAGCTCGCCGACCTGCACACCGCGCTCGACGCGGGCGTCGGCCCGCACACCCGAGCGGTGCTCGCGCAGGCGTCGCTGCCGGCGTAGCGCGGGCCGGCTCAACCGGCGGACGGATGCGCGGAGCGCGCGCCGCGCACCCGCTCCGCGAGCGCGAGCGCGTCGGTCGCGACCTGCTGCGCGGGCTCGCCCGGCGTCAGCAGCAGCGGCCGCGCCTCGGCGACGATCCCCAGCTCCGCGAGCGCGCCGATCGAGCCGGCGTCCTCCTCCGCGAGCAGCCAGCCGTCGAGCAGGCCACCCGCCCGACGCGCGCCGTAGTGCGCGGCGACCGCAGCCGCATCCGCCTCGACCCCGATCACCTGCAGGCACGTCGCCGCCATGCCGCGGAGCGCCTTGCCCGCGATGATCGGCGCGACGCCGACGACGGGCGCCGCCGCCGTCTCGAGCGCGTCGCGCACGCCGGGGATGCCGAGGATCGTGCCGATCGAGACGACGGGGTTCGACGGCGCGATGAGCAGCACGTCGGCGGCCGCGATCGCGTCGCGCGCGGCGTGCGAGATGCGCGAGCGCTCGAGCCCGTGCTGCACGAAGCGGCGCGCGGGCAGCTCGGCGCGCGTGCGCACCCACCACTCCTCGAAGTGGATGACGCCCTCGTCGGTCACGACGTGCGTCGGCACCTCGTCGTCCGTGACGGGCAGCAGGCGCGCGCCGAGCTCCCAGCGCGCCGAGAGCCGCGCGGTCGCCTCGGTGAGGCTCGCGCCCTCGCGCAGCATCGCCGTGCGGGCGAGGTGCGTGCCGAGGTCGAGGTCGCCGAGCGTGAACCACGGCCACCCGACGCCGTAGGCGGCGAGCTCGGCGGCGACGCGCTCGCTCTCGCCCGCGCGGCCCCAGCCGCGCTCGGTGTCGCCGACGCCCGCGAGCGCGTACATGAGCGAGTCGAGGTCGGGGCAGACCTTGACGCCCGCGAGCCACAGGTCGTCGCCGACGTTCGTGACGACGCGGATGTCGGCGGGATCGCCGTGCAGCGCGCGCGCCGCCTCGCGCAGCCCGAGCGCGAAGCGGGCGCCGCCGACGCCTCCGGCGAGCACGGTGATCCTCATGAGGCCATCCTCCGGTAGCGGATCGCGACGCCGCCAGGCTGCTCGTCGATCTCGGCGTCGACGCCGTAGACAGCGCGGATGCGCTCGGGCGTGAGCACGTCGGACGGCGTGCCGCTCGCGACGACCCTGCCTCGATCGACGAGCACGACGCGGTCGGCGTGGGTCGCGGCGAGCGCGAGGTCGTGCACGGTCATGACGACGGGGCGGTCGGCCGCGAGCCGGCGCACGAGCTCGAGCAGCTCGAGCTGCCACGCGACGTCGAGGTGGTTCGTCGGCTCGTCGAGCAGCAGCAGGCCCGGCTCGTCGCCGGACTGCTGCGCGAGCGCGCGCGCGAGGTGCACGCGCTGCAACTCGCCGCCTGAGAGCTCGGCGAGCGGGCGCTCGGCGAGCGCCGTCGCGCCCGCGGCGTCGAGCGCGGCGTCGACGTGCCGGTCGTCGCCGAGCGAGAAGCCGAGCATGCGGTGGTGCGGGGTGCGGCCGAGCCGCACCGCCTCGCGCGCGGTCAGCTGCGGGGCGCCGTCCGCGAGCTGCTCGACGAGCGCGACGCTGCGCGCCCGCTCGCGCGCCGGCATCGCGTCGAGCCGCTCGCCGCCGAGCAGCACGCGGCCGCGGCGCTCGGCCCGCTCGGGGACGACGCCCGCGATCGCGCGCAGCATCGTCGACTTGCCGGCGCCGTTCGGGCCGACGAGCGCCGTGAGCCGCCCCGCGGGCGCGCTCCACGACGCGTCGTCGACGAGCGCGCGCCCCCGCACCCGCACCGAGAGCGCCTCGACCTCGAGACCGTCGACCGCAAGCCCCGCGCCGCTCACGTGCGCACCCGCCCCGAGAGCATGAGCGCCGCGAACACCGGCGCCCCGATGAGCGCCGTGACGATGCCGACCGGCAGCTCGCGCGGGTCGAACGCCGCCCGGGCGACCGTGTCGCTCAAGAGCAGCACGAGCGCGCCCGCGAGCGCCGAGAGCGGCAGCAGCCTCGCGTGCCCCGCGCCGACCGCGAGCCGCACCGCGTGCGGCACGACGAGCCCGACGAAGCCGATCGCGCCGGAGACCGACACGAGCACGCCCGTCACGAGCGCGCACGCGATGAGCAGCGCCCACCGGACGCGCCGCGCGTCGACGCCGAGGGCCCCGGCCGCCGCGTCGCCGAGCGCGAGCGCGTCGAGCAGCCGGCCGGTCGGCAGCAGCGCGAGCGCGAGCCCCGCGCCGACGAGCGCGACGGTCGCGGTCGGCCACGTGATGGCGGCGAGCGAGCCGAGCAGCCACGCGAGGATCTCGCGGTAGGCGTCGCCGTCGGCGCCCCAGAAGATGACGAGGCTCACGAGCGCGCTCGCGGCGGATGCGACCACGACGCCCGCGAGCACGGTGCGCGTCGGGGTGGCGCCGCCCGCCGCGGCGGCGAGCCCGAGCGTCGCGAGCAGCGCCGCGAGCGCGCCGACGAACGCGGCGACCGGCAGCAGCACGCCGAGCCCGGCGATGAGCACGAGCACCGCGCCGACCGACGCGCCGGAGGAGACGCCGAGCACGTAGGGGTCGGCGAGCGGGTTGCGCACGAGCGACTGCATGATCGCGCCGACGACCGCGAGCCCCGCTCCGACCGCGCACGCCGCGAGCGCCCGGGGGAGCCGGAGGTCGACGACGATCGCGTCGTCGACGGTGCCGAGCGGCGACTCGCCGATGCCGAGCCGCGCGAGGATCGCGCCGAGCGCCTCGAGCGCGCCGATGCCGGCGGGGCCGGCGCTCGCGGCGACCGCGATCGCGACGACGAGCAGCCCGCTGAGCGCGAGCGCGAGCGGCAGCACCGGGTTACGACGGCGGCGCGGCCCGCGGGTCAGGTGTGCGGCGATCGGCGCGTCGGCGCCCGCCGTGGCAGCCGATGCACGCACATCTGCGGCCGGCTGCTCGGTGCGCGTCATCCGAGCCCCAGCTCCCGCACCTCGCGCGCGACGAGGGCCACCGCATCCACCGTCCCGACGCCCGCCTCCGCCATCGGGAACGGCACGACGACGAAGCGCTCCTCCCGCACCGCCTCGAGCGCTGCGGTCGCGGGGTTCGCGCGCAGCCGCTCGACCTTCGACGCGGCCGTGTGCCACGGGGCGTCGACGAGCACGATGACGTCGGGGTCGCTCGCCGCGACCGCCTCCCACGAGAGCGTCGCCCAGCCGTCGTCGAGCTCGCTCGCGACGTTGCCGAGGCCCGCGGTCTCGAGCACGAGCTGCGGGGCGCCCGAACCGCCGCCGACGTAGGGCGCGTCCTCGCCGGACGAGTACCAGAGCGCGGTCGGCGCACCCTCGAGCGGCTCGATCGCCGCGAGCGCCGCGCGCTGCTCATCGACGAGCTCGCCGCCGGCCTCGGGCACGCCGAGCATCGCGGCCGCGCCGCCGAGCTCGGCGAAGAGCCCCTCCCAGTCGAGCCGCGGCACGTCGGTCGACCAGCACGCTGCGGGGGAGACCCACGTCGTCACGCCGAGCTCGTGCAGGTGCGCGCGGTCGCCGATCGCCTCGGGCGCGAACGCCGACTCCCAGCCCGCGACGATCGCGTCGGGCTCGAGCGCGAGCACCGCCTCGCGCGAGGGCATGCCGTCGATCGTCGGCGCGTCGGCGCCCTCGAGCGGCCCGTCGAGGAACGCGGTCGCGACGAGCGCGTCGCCGAGCCCGAGCGCGACGACGAGCTCGGCAGCGGTCGACTTCACCGCGACGATGCGCTCCGCGGGCGCCGGAAGCGGGAAGACCTCGGCGTCGCAGTTCGGGGTCGCGGCCCTGGCCTCGAGCGTCGCTTCGGGCTCAGCGGGGGACGCGGCGCAACCGGCGAGCAGCAGGGCGGCGACGATCGTCGAGACGAGAGCGGGGCGGCGGGACACTTCAGGCTCCTCGGGCAGGCTGGCGCGAACGGTGTGCATGGGTCCGCGCGCGGAGGTGATGCCCGGCGCTTGACCACTGTAGCCCCGCCCAGCAGACTCAGGGCACCGTCGCTCGGCGCCGCCGCGACCCAAGGGTCGCGAGGCTCCGAGCGGGCGTCAGCGTCGACGCCCGGCTGCGGATGCGCTGCCGTCGGCACTGAGGAGAGTCGAGGGAACCATGACCACGGTGCGCGCAGCGATCACCCAGACCACCTGGACCGGTGACAAGGCATCCATGCTCGATCGCCACGAGGCCTTCATGCGCGAGGCCGCCGAGCAGGGCGCGCAGGTCGTCTGCTTCCAGGAGCTCTTCTAGGGCCCCTACTTCGGCATCACGCAGGACGAGCGGTACTACGCCTACGCCGAGCCGGCCGACGGCCCGATCGTACAGCGCTTCGCGAGGCTCGCGAAGGAGCTCGGCATGGTCGCGATCCTGCCGATCTACGAGGAGGAGCAGGCGGGCGTCTACTACAACTCCGCGGTCGTCGTCGACGCCGACGGCTCCATCCTCGGCACGTACCGCAAGCACCACCTGCCGCACCTCGACCGCTTCTGGGAGAAGTTCTACTTCCGCCCCGGCAACCTCGGCTACCCGGTGTTCGACACCGCCGTCGGCAAGGTCGGCGTCTACATCTGCTACGACCGCCACTTCCCCGAGGGCTGGCGCGAGCTCGGGCTCGCGGGCGCCCACATGGTGTTCAACCCGAATGCGACGAAGCCCGGCCTCTCGAACCGGCTGTGGGAGATCGAGGGCCCGGCCGCGGCGGTCGCGAACGGCTACTTCGTGCTGCAGCCCAATCGCGTCGGCCGCTCCGCCGCGTGCCCCCCCGGCCCGAGCCTGAGCCGCCCGGGCAGGCAGGCTACGGTGAAGAGACCCCCGAGCGCCCCGAGGAGGCCCCCATGCCAGCACCCCAGTTCGACCCCGCCGACGGCGCCCGCGCCCGCGAGCTCGACCCGCTCATCCTGCACTCGTGGTCGAAGCACGGCTCGACCAACCCCTTCACCGTCGCGCGCGGCGAGGGCGTGCGGCTGTGGGACTACGACGGCCGCGAGTACCTCGACTTCTCGAGCCAGCTCGTCAACACCAACATCGGTCACTCGCACCCGAAGGTCGTCGAGGCCATCCAGCGGCAGGCGGCGCAGCTCGCGACCGTCGCGCCCGCCACGACGAACCTCGTCCGCGGTGAGGCGGCCGAGCGCATCCTCTCGAAGATCGATGACATGGCCGCCGTCTTCTTCACGAACGGCGGGGCGGATGCGGTCGAGAACGCGATCCGGATGGCTCGCATCCACACGGGGCGGGTCAAGGTCGTCTCGCACTACCGCTCGTACCACGGCAACACCGGCGCCGCCGTGAACGCGACGGGGGATGCGCGCCGCATCGGCAACGAGTTCGCGACCGGCCACGTGCACGTCTTCGGGCCGTTCCTCTACCGCTCGGAGTTCTGGGCGGAGACCGAGGAGCAGGAGTCGGAGCGCGCCCTGCAGCACATGCGGCGCGTCATCGAGGCCGAGGGGCCGTCGACGATCGCGGCGATCATGGTCGAGGGGCTCCCCGGCACCGCCGGCATCCTCGTGCCGCCGCCGGGCTACCTCCAGGGGCTGCGGGAGCTCGCCGACGAGCACGGCATCGTGCTCATCCTCGACGAGGTGATGGCGGGGTTCGGCCGCACGGGGCACTGGTTCGCGCACCAGCACGACGGCGTGCGCCCCGACCTGGTGACCTTCGCGAAGGGCGTGAACTCCGGCTACGTGCCGGTCGGCGGCGTCATCATCAGCGACCGCGTGCTCGAGACGTTCAAGCAGCGCGCGATCCCCGGCGGGCTCACGTATGCGGGCCACCCGCTCGCGGCGGCCTCGATCGTCGCGACGATCGACGCCATGACGGAGGAGGGCATCGTCGAGCACGCCGCCCACCTCGGCGCCGACATCCTCGGTCCCGGGCTCCGCGAGCTCGCCGAGCGGCACGAGATCATCGGCGAGGCGCGCGGTCGCGGCTGCTTCTGGGCCCTCGACCTCGTGACCGATCGCGGCTCGCGCGAGCCGGTCGACGCATCCGTCGTCGCGAGCCTCAAGTCGTCGCTGCTCGAGCGCGGCTACGTGCCGTTCACGACCGACAACCGCATCCACGTCGTGCCGCCGCTCGTCATGGGCGACGACGACGCGCGCCGCGGCCTCGAGATCCTCGACGACGCCTTCTCGGCGCTCTGAGGCATCTTCAACCGGATAGCCGGGAGGGCGCGACGCATATGTCCTCGCCCCACCGGCTGTCCGGTTGAAGACGATGGGGGAGGATGGGGGCATGAGCATCCATCTGCTGGGCGGCGGCTGGGCCGACGACGAGTCGGCCTGGACCGGCCGCTTCGTCGCCGAGGCCCGCGAGCGCGCCGAGGTACCGCCCGTCATCGCGTGCGTGCTGTGGGCGGAGGACGCCGAGGAGGGCGAGCGCTGGCACGGCGACTACCGCGACGACCTCACGAAGCTCGGCGCGGGCGAGGTGCGCATCGTGCAGCTCGGCCCCGACCGCGAGCTGCGCCCGACCGATCTCGGCAGCGCCGACGGCATCTTCGTCGGCGGCGGGCTCACGCCCGGCTACCACCGCGCGATCATGCCGGCAGCCGACACGATCCGCGGCCTCGTCGCCTCGGGGCTCCCCTACGCGGGCTACTCGGCGGGCGCGATGATCGCGGGCGACGTCGCGCTGCTCGGCGGCTGGCGCATCGGCGGCGTGCCCGTCTGCCCCGAGGCGAGCAGCGAGCAGCTCGACGAGGTCACGCTCGACGCGGGCCTCGGCCTCGTCGACCTCGTCGTCGACGTGCACGCGGCGCAGTACGGCAACCTCTCGCGCGCCGTCGCGATCGTGCACGCGGGCCTCGCCGACCGGGTGGTCGCGATCGACGAGTGCACGTCGCTCGTCGTCGGCGCGGGGGGACTCGTCGTCGCGGGCGAGGGGAGCGTGTGGGCGGCCGAGCGCGAGGTCGACACCGAGCGCGTCTCGGTGGCCGTGCTCGGGGCATGACGGAGGCGCTCGACGAGCTCGTCGACGCGGGCCGGCTCGATGGAGCATGGGCGGATGCGCTCCGCCCGGTCGAGCACGTCGTGCGCGACCTGGGCGAGCGGTTGCGCGCCGAGGTCGCCCAGGGGCGGCCGTACCTCCCGCCGGGCGACGCGGTGCTGCGCGCCTTCCGACGGCCGCTCGACGACGTGCGGGTGCTCGTCGTGGGGCAGGACCCGTACCCGACGCCCGGCCACTCGATCGGGCTCGCGTTCGCCGTCGAGCGGCACGTGCGGCCGCTGCCGCGATCGCTCGTGAACATCTACCGCGAGCTGCACGACGACTTGGGGCTCGAGCCGGTGCCGCACGGCGACCTCTCGGCATGGGCCGATCAGGGCGTGCTGCTGCTCAACCGCGTGCTCACGGTGCAGGCGGGGGTCACCGACTCGCACCGGGGCTGGGGATGGGAGCGCGTGACGGAGGCAGCGATCCGCGCGCTCGTCGCGCGCCAGCGGCCCGACGGCTCGCGCGCGCCGCTCGTGGCCATCCTGTGGGGCAACAAGGCGCAGTCGCTCGCGCCGCTGCTCGAGGGCGTGCCGACGATCGTCTCGGCGCACCCCTCGCCGCTCAGCGCACGTCGCGGGTTCTTCGGCTCGCGCCCGTTCTCGCGTGCGAACGAGGCGCTCGTCGCGCAGGGCGCGCCGCCGATCGACTGGCGCATCCCCGACGGGGCCTGGGCCGGGGAAGCCCTGAGCCGAGGAATTCCGCAACATCGTTGCGGAACCCGCGGCCCGCGCTCCTGACCTCCGCGCGCCGCCGACGCGCGCCTCCGCCAGGATGGGACGACCATGTCGCCCCGCCTCCGCATCTGGCTCGCCGCGCTCGTGCTCGCGCTGCCGCCGCTCGCGATCGCCTCGACGTGGCTCTCGCTCGCGCCGCAGCTGCCGGAGGTCATCGCGACCCACTGGTCGGGCGCCGACGTCGCCGACGGCTTCTCGGCCACGATCCCGACGGCGACCTGGCTGCTCGTCGCGACGAGCGCGATGCTCGTCGTCGCCCTCGTGCTCGCCGCCGTGACGATCGACGGTCGGCTGCGCGCGATGCTGCTCTCGTGCCTCGCCGCGGTGAGCGGCATGCTCGCGGGCGCGTTCATCGCCTCGGTCGGCGCGACGCTGCAGGCGGGCAGCGCCGAGGACGCGGTGCTCGGCGCGTGGCTGCTCGTGCTCCTCGCGCCCCTCGCGCTGCTGCTCGTGCCGTGGTTCGTCCATCCCCGCGAGGAGGATGTCTGGGCCGGCCCTGCTGAGCGCATGCCGCTGCTCCTGAGCGACGCGACCGAGTGGCGTGGCGAGCTCGGCTCGGCCGTCTTCGCGTGGCTCGGTGTCGGCGTGCTCGTGCTCGGGGCGGTCATCGCGCTCGTCGCGCCCGAGACCGGGGCGGTCGCGCTGCGCGTGCTGCTCGGCGTCGTCATGGCGGCTGCCGGGCTCGTGCTGCTCGCCATGGCGCGCATCCGGGTGACGATCGACGGCGATGCCCTCCGCGTCCGTGGGGCGCTCCTGCCGGTGCCGCTGCGCACGATCGCGACCGACCGCATCCGCGCCGTCGACGCCGCCGTCATCGAGCCGATGCACTGGGGCGGATGGGGCTACCGCGGCCTGCCGGGGCAGGTCGCGATCGTGCTGCGCTCGGGGCCGGGCATCGTCGTGACGACTCGCGACGGCAGCCGCTTCGCCGTCACCGTCGACGGGGCCGAGGAGGGCGCCGCGGTGCTCGCCGGCATCGTCGAGCGCTCGCGGCAGCCGCGCCCGTGATCGGCGCGCCGGAGCCCGTGTCAGCGACGGGTGCCACGATGGGAGCCGTGAACGACTTCGAGGCCTGGCGCGACGCCCGGCAGCGCGCCGACGCGGCAGCGGCGGCGGCTGCAGCGGCGAGCGACGCGCACGCGACGGTGACCGATCTCGGCCCCGGCTTCTGGATGGTGACGGTCTCGGGCGCGACGCGCGGCTTCATCACCCAGATCGAGGTGAAGCGCGAGCTGCGGTTCGAGGCGCGGCTGCGGCACATCAACCCCGGCCAGGGCACGCGCATCGGCGAGTACTGGGAGCTCGAGCGGGCGATCTCGGCGATCCTGGAGGAGCCGCCGCACGTCGTCGGCCGCGATCCCTTCCGCGAGCTGACGAACTACGCCACCCGCGACCAGATGCGCGAGCGCACCGAGCGGAAGCGCCTCCAGCGACGAGCGAACCGGTACTTCGGGTGAGCGCGATCCACGAGCTCGGAGCGCTCGAGCTCTGGCGCCTGCTGCACGCGCGCGAGCTGAGCGCCGTCGAGGTCGCGAGCCACTTCCTCGACCGCGTCGAGCGGCTCGACGAGGCGAACGCGTTCGTGCACGTCGACCCGGAGCTCGCCCTCCGCCGCGCGCGCGAGGTCGACGACGCCGACGACCGCACCGGGATCATCCACGGCCTGCCGTTCGCCGACAAGGCGCTCTCGCTGCGCGAGGGACAGCCCGCCGACATGGGCAGCCGATGGCTCGAGGGCACGGTCGCCGAGGCGACCGACCCGCTGCCGCGGGTGCTCGATGCGGGCGGCGGCGTCGTGCTCGGCCGCACCGCGTCACCCGAGTTCGGCTTCGCCGGCTACACCCGCTCCGCCCTGCACGGATCCACGACGCTGCCCGGCCGACCCGACCTGCACGCGGGCGGCTCCTCGGGCGGCGCCGCGGCTGCGGTCGCGCAGGGCCTGCTGCCGTTCGCGCCCGGCTCCGACGGCGGCGGCTCGATCCGCATCCCCGCCGCGACGTGCGGGCTCGTCGGGCTCAAGCCCACGCGCGGCCGCATCCCCGCGCAGGGCGGCGTCGGGCAGGTCGGCGGGCTCGCGACCGCCGGCGCGATCGCGCGCTCGGTCATCGACGTCGCGCTCCTCACCGACGCGCTCATCGGCCGCGTCAACGGCGTCGCGCCGCACGAGCTCGTGCTCCGCTCGCCCGAGCGCGACGACGGCTCGCTCCTCGCGGCGGCGATGCGCGGCGAGGGCCGCTACCGCATCGCCGTCATGACGGGCGGCACGCCCTGGGACTCGAGCGACGACATCCGCATCGCCGCCGAGGCCACCGCGGCGGTCGACGAGACGGTCGCGCTGCTCGAGCGGCTCGGGCACGAGGTCGGCGAGGTGGCGCTGCCGGATGCGTCGGGCTACCCCGAGGCGTTCACCGACCTGTGGCGAGGCGGTGCGGCGACGATCCCCATCCCCGTCGAGGAGCGCGACCGGCTCGAGCCCCTCGCGCGCTGGATCATCGAGTCGAGCGACGCGCTCACCGCGGGCGGGCTCGCGAGGGCGCAGCTGTGGGCGACGGACTTCGAGCGGCGCGTGCTCGCGGCCTTCGCGCCGTGGGATGCGGTGCTCACGCCCGTGACGGCGCTCACGCCCCGGCCGCTCGACTGGTACCCGATCGACGACGGCGAGGCCGACTTCCGCCACCAGGTGCTGCACACGCCGCACACCTCGTTCGTCAACCTCACCGGCCTGCCCGCGATCGCGCTGCCGGTGCACCGGACGGCGCCGTCTGAGGATGGCGAGGGCTTGCCCATGGGGGTGCAGCTCATCGGCCGGCCGGGGGAGGAGGCGACGCTCCTCGCGATCGGCCGCCAGCTCGAGCGCCGCGTGCCGTGGGAGCAGCGCGTCGTCGACCGCATGCGCCCCTGACCCCGCCGCCCCCGTTCGTCGAGTAGGCGCCCCCCACCGTTGATCGAGTAGCGCGCGCAGCGCGCGTATCGAGATCGTCTCGATACGGCGCCTTCGGCGCCTACTCGACGAGCGGGCGAGGCCGCGCGCTCCGCTTCGGCAGATACCCGCCCCGCTCGAGCCCAGCCTCGATCTCCCACTTGTTCGTCAGCCCGTCGAGGCCCGCGGCGAAGTACATCGGGATGAACCACAGCCCGTAGCGCTCCCACTGCCGGCGGTGCACGTCCTCGTGCGCGAGGATGTCCGGGCTCGTCGCGCTCCGCGTGAGGAACGTCGCGCCCACCGTCGTGCCGCCGCGGCCGAACGCCCAGGGCGGCAGCCCCGAGATGACGGTGAGCTCGCCCACCTGCCGCTCCTCGCCGCCGAGCATCCGCCCCCAGAGGCGCGCCGCCTCGGTCGCGAGGCGGTGGCCCGCCGCGGCGACGGGCCTCGCGGTGACCGCGCGGAAGGCGGGACCGGCGAGCGAGCGGCCGAGCGCGCCGACGCGGGCGCCGGCCGCGGCGAGCGGGGAGCGATGGACGGCCATGCGGCCGACGATAGCGCGCCGATACGCTGAGCCCATGACCCGCGTCTCGCCCAGCACGGCCTCCCCGAGCCGTCGCGGCGGCAGGCGGGGCGGCGCGTCGAGGCCGACGCCGTGAGGATCGCGATGGTGTCGATGCACACGTCGCCCGCCGACCGCCCCGGCAAGGGCGACGCGGGCGGCATGAACGTCGTCGTGCTCGAGAGCGCGCTCGCCCTCGCGGCGCACGGCCACGACGTCGACCTCTTCACGCGCTCCCCGGGCGCCGAGCACGCCGAGACGATCGCGCCGCGCGTGACGCTCCGCGCCCTCGACACCGGCGGCGGCATCGTCCGCAAGCACGACCTGCCGAACCTCGCGGATGCGTTCGGCGAGCAGCTCGAGCGCGCGGCGCTCACCGCAAGCGTGCGCTACGACGTCATCCACGCGCACTACTGGCTCTCGGGCCTCGCGGCGCTGCCCGTCTCGCTCTCGCTCGGCATGCCGATCGTGCAGACCTTCCACACGCTCGCGGCGGAGAAGAACCGCCGTGTCGCCGAGGGCGACCGGCCCGAGCCCGAGCGGCGGCTCCTCACCGAGCGCTACCTCGCCGGCCAGGTCGACGCGATCGCGGCCGTCTCGCGCGCCGAGGTCGACGTGCTGTGCGACGGGGTCGGCGCGAGCGCCGAGCGGGTGTGGCTCGTGCCGCCCGCGGTCGACGCGCAGCGGTTCCAGCCCGGCCCGATCCCCGCGCGGCTCGAGCTGCGCGCGCGGCTCGGCGTGCTGCCCGAGCAGGGGCTCATCGCGGTCGTCGGCCGCGTGCAGCCGCTCAAGGGGCAGGACCTCGCCGTGCGCATGCTCGAGCACCTGCCCGACGCGGTGCTCGTCATCGCGGGCGACGCGGTGCCGGGCGACGAGCGCTACCTCGAATCGCTCCACGACATCGCGCGGGAGGCGGGGGTCGAGGGCCGCGTGCGCCACATCGGCAGCCTCGAGCGCGACGCGCTCGCGCAGCTGCTCGACGCCGCCGACGTCGTCGTCGTGCCGAGCCACACCGAGTCGTTCGGCCTCGTGCCGCTCGAGGCGGCCGCGTGCGGCACGCCGGTCGTCGCCGCGCGCGTCGGCGGGCTGTGCGAGTCGGTCATCGACGGCGAGACCGGCGTGCTGATCGACAGCCGCGACCCCGAGGAGTGGGCGGATGCGGTCGACGCGATCCTGGGCGACACCGAGCTCGCGCTCGAGCTCGGCCTCGCCGGTCGCCGGGCCGCGACCCGCCGCGACTGGGAGGACGTCGCGCTCGAGCTCGAGACGGTCTACCGCGCAGCCGTCCGCGCGCGCGCCTGACGCGACCCGACGCATCCGCTCGCCCGCCTGCAGACGAAGAAGAGGGGCGGGCCGCAGCCCACCCCTCTCACGCCCGAAGGTCGCGACTCAGCGGTCGACGACCTCGGCCTCGACGTGGTCGCCCTCGCTCTGCGTCGAGCCGGCACCGGCGCCGAGCTGGCCCTGGTTCGCCGAGCCGCCGTGCTTGAGCGCGGCGAGGCGCGCCTCGATCTCGGTCTGGCGGCCGACGTCCTCGAGCGCCTCGAACTGCGCGTCGAGCGTCGAGGCGGCGAGCTCCTGCTGGCCCATCACCTTCGCCTCCTCGCGGCGGATCTTCTCCTCGAAGCGGCCGATCTCGCTCGTGGGGTCGAGGATGTCGATCGACTTGACGGCGTCGTGCACCTGCGACTGCGCCTCGGCGACCTTCGCGCGCGCGATGAGCTCGGAGCGCTTCGACTTCAGCTGGTCGAGCTTCTGCTTCATCGTGTCGAGGCCGGTCTTGAGCTTGTCGACGACCTGGTTCTGCGACTGGATCGACGGCTCGGCGGCGCGCGCCTCCTGCTCCGACTGCATCTGCTTGCCGAGCGCGACCTTCGCGAGGTTGTCGAACTTCTCGGCGTCGGGCTTGCCCTCGGCGCGCAGCTGGTCGGCGCGCTGCGAGGCGGCGAGCGCCTTGCGGCCCCAGTCCTCGGCGGCGCGCACGTCCTCCTGGTAGTCCTGCTCCTGCAGGCGCAGGTTGCCGATCGTCTGCGCGATGGCGGCCTCCGCCTCGGCGATCGAGTTGGTGTAGTCGCGCACCATCTGGTCGAGCATCTTCTGCGGGTCCTCGGCCTGGTCGAGGATCGCGTTGATGTTGGCCTTCGCGAGCTGCGCGATGCGGCCGAGGATGGACTGCTTGGACATGGGGTTCCTTCCTGCACTGCCGCCGAGGCGGCCTCTGATCGATTGTCGTCTGGTCATGCTCTGCAAGTGATGAGTGGATGCGTCGGCTCGCGAGCGCGGGGAGCCCGCGCGGGTGCCGGCTCAGTCCCCGAAGCCGCCTCCGCCGCCGCCGAAGCCGCCGCCTCCGCCCGAAAGCCGCCGAAGCCGCCGCCAGAAGGCCCCGCCGCCACCGCCGAAGCCGCCGCCCCGCCGGAGAAGAGGTCGCCGAGGCCGCCGCCCCCGCCGCCGTCGCCGCCGCCCCAGCCGCCGCCGTGGTGGTTCGAGCCGTTCAGCATGTCGCCGAGGATGTAGCCGAGCAGGCCGCCCGTGAGCATGTCCTGCCCGCGACCGCCGCCGCCGCGGTAGTAGGGGTTCTGCGCCATGCCGCCCCACCCGCCGACGTCGCCCGACGCATCCTGCATCGCCTGCTCGGCGTGCTGCGACGCTGCCTGCGCGTACTGCATCGCCGTCGCCGGGTCCTGCTGGGCGAGCCGCAGCGCTTGCGCGAGCTCCTGCTGGGCGGTCGCGAGCAGCTGGCGGGCGTGCATGCCGACGCCGAGGCGGCGCGTGCGGATGTAGTCCTCGGCACGGTCGATGTTCGCGCGGGCAGAGCCGATCCAGCGGTCGAGGCTCGCGCGCTGGCGCTCGAGCTGCACGCCGCCCTCGCGCAGCTGCGCGGTCGCCTCGTCGAGGCGCTGGTTCGCGCGCTGCAGGTTCGCGAGCACCGCGAGGGTGTCGGTCGGGCGGCGCTGCGCGAGCTCCACCTGCTGCTCGACGTGCTGGATGAGCGGGCGGAGGTCGACACGATCGGTGCTGCGGAGCGTCTTCGCGGCGGCGATGTCGCCGATCGAGTCCTCGACGAGGCCGCGCAGCTGCTGTGCCGAATTGCCGAGATCCTGCTCGGCGCGCTCGACGGCCGCCAGCAGCCCCGAGGACTGCGCGAGGGCGGCCTCGGCCGCGTGCACCGCGAGCGCAGCGGCTGCGCCGTCGCCGCGGGCGACCGCCTCGCGGCCCGCCGCGATCGACTGGTCGATGTTCGGCAGCTGCCGCTCGGCGCCCGCGATGTTCTCGCGCACGGGATCGATCGACGAGCCGGAATGCACATCGTCGAGCCGGTCGAGGATCGCGCGCGCGTTCGCGATGCGGCCGTCGAGCGACTGCCGCGACTGCGCGACCGCCTCGAGCACCTGCGGGGCGTTGCGCTCGAGGTCGCGCAGCTGCTCGAACGAGCCGGCGTGGCTCGCGAGCTCCGTGCCCGCGCCCTCGGCGATCTGCAGGATGCGGCTCGACCAGTCGTGCCGCTCCTGATCGGTGTCGGGGAAGGCGTCGTCGAGCTGCTGCTGCAGCGCGAATGCCTCCTGCAGCCCGCCCTTCGCCTTCTCGAGCGCCTCGCGGTACGGCCGCACCGCATCCTCGCCGAACTGCGCGCCCGCGAAGGCGAGCTCCTGCTCGCTCTGCTGCACGGTGTCGTCGAGCTGCACGAGCGCGATGTCGGCGCGCTGCTTGAGCTCGTCGAGGCTCAGCTGCTGCTGCTGCTTCGCGGCGATCTCGCCCTGCTTCTTGCGGCGCGAGCGCATGCCGCGCGAGACGAGCCACGCGCCGCCGCCGATGACCGCGGCACCGCCGACGAGCGCGACGACGGGCAGCACGGCCGAGCCGTCGACGTTGACCTGCGTGCCGCCGCCGTCGCCGGAGGAGGGGTCGTACTGCGCGACCGCGGTGCCGAAGCCCATCGCGGCGCCGGCGACGTCGCCGTTGTCGAGTGCGGGCAGCAGGTTCGACTGCGCCAGCTGGTTCACCTCGGCCTCCGAGAGCGGGTAGCCGTCAGGGTAGGCGTAGCCCCACTGCTGGTCGTCCATCGCGATGGCGATGAGCAGGTCGTCCTGGCCGAGGCTCGAGGCCTCCGCCGCCTGCACCGACCAGTCGCCGCGCTCGATGCCGTCGAAGGAGTCGACGACCACGACGTAGACGTCGGCGGTGGAGGATGCGTTCTCCTCCTCGAGGTGCGCCGTCACCTCCGCGTCGTCGCCCGCGTAGTCGCCGGTCGTGTCGACGAAGGGATCGCCGCCGACGTCGACGGGGTCCTCGGTGAGGAGCGCGCCGGCGGAGAGCCCCAGCGACGTCGCCGCCCCGAGGGCGACCACGGCGAACGGGCGAACGAACCGGACCTGCATCTGCGCTCCCTCTGACGGCACTCCTGCGATGCCGACGTTTCCGGAGTCTAACCAGCGCAGGTGTCGGCGAGCCCGGGGGATGGCCCCCAGTCGCGCCCGCTCTCAGCGAACGCGGCCGTCAGCCGGTCCGGTACGGATCGCCGACGACGACGCGCTGCGCGCCGCTCGCATCGGTGAGCCAGACGACCGGGGCCGGTCCGGCGGGGTCGCCGCCGCCGCACGCGACCGGCGCGGCGAGCACGAGGGGCACGCCGAGCATGACGGTGCCGTCCGTGCCGCCGCCCGCGCCTTCGATCGAGCCGTGGCGAGCGGAGCCCCGCAGGCGCTCGACGGCGGGGTCGCCGGGGTCGGGTACCTCGACGATCCTGCCCGTGCCGCGCTCGACGAGCGCGACGCCGATGCCGTCGACCTGGAAGGTGGCGTCCTCGAGGAAGGTGAAGGAGACATCCGCGACGCCGTCGTCCGGGTCGTCCTCGAACGCGACGTCGACGCCGAGCGCCGCCTCTGCATCCTCGATCGCGCACGCGTCGGCGGCCTGCGCCGCGCCGGCCGCGCCCGAGTCGCCGCCAGCGTGCTGCTCGGCCGGCGCCTGCTCGGGCGCCGCCTCCTGCGCGGCGCCGTGATCCGACATGACCGTGCTCGACGGCGACATCGGCGAGAGCCCCGGCACGACGAACGGCGCGACGATGAGCACCCCGGCGCCCGTCACCGCCGCGGTGACGGCCGCGACCTTCGGACGCCGGCGCTTCCGCGCCCGCTCGACCACCGCATCCACGTCGAGCCTGCCCGCAGGGCCGGGCAGCTCTCGCAGCCGACGACGCAGCTCCTCCTCGCCGCTCATGCCGTCCCTCCCGGCGCCCGCTCCTCGCGCTGCAAGCGACCCTGCTCGCGCTCGAGGATCCCGCGCAGCTTGCCCAGCGCATCCGACAGGTACCGCTTCACCGCGCCCGCCGAGATGCCGAGCTCGGTCGCGATCTGCTCGACGGTGCGGTCCTCGTCGAAGCGCAGCACGATGCACGCGCGCTCGCGCGGCGTGAGGCGCTGCAGCCGTGCGGCCATGTCGAGCCGCTCGCCCGTGAGCGTCGAGCCCGAGTCGAGCCGCTCGCGCTCGCCGACGAGCGGCGCGATGCGGCGCCACCGCTGCCCGCGGCGCGCGCGGTCGAGGAAGCGGTTGGCGATCGCGCGCCGCACGTAGGCCTCGGCCTGCTCGACCTCGAAGCCGTTGCGCAGCCGACCGAACGTCGCCGCGAGCGCGTCCTGCACCATGTCGCGCGCCTCCTCCTCATCGCCGCTGAGGAGCATCGCGTACCGCACGAGCGCACCGCCGCGCTCGGCGACCAGCTCGGCCACCACCAGCTCCCACCTGGCTGCCACGCGATCCTCCCTCTACCCCTGTCGACGAACGAGCGCAGTCGAACGTTGGGGTCAGGCTCCGGCGGCGCGCATGCGCGCGGCGAGAGGGGGGTTGGATGCGTCGAGGTGCTCGAGCACGCTCGCTCGCGTCTCGGGGCTCTTGTTCTGGCTCATCTTCGACTTCGCGTCGAACTCGCGGACGGTCAGCCGCAGCCCGATCGTGCCCATCGCCATGCCGCGGTTGCCCTCGTCGTCGATGTCGAGCCGCACGCCGCCATCGGGCGCGTAGGCCTGCTCGAAGTGCGCGACGAGCTGCTGAAGCGTGCGCATGTTCGCGTCGGCGTCGAGCACCTCGACGTCGCAGCGCATCGTCGCCATCTCGAAGTTCCACGTCGGCACCTGGCCGACGTCGTCGCCGACGTACCAGCTGGGCGACACGTAGCCGTGCGCGCCTTGCGCGACGACGAGCATCTCGTGCGGGCCGGGCGCGAGCAGCCCGTGCAGCCGCGCGTCGGCACGGCCGAGGTGGGTGAGCAGCGCGAGCTCGCCCTCGGGCGCGGCCTCGTCGAGCAGCACGGGGGAGGGGGATGCGACGGGCCCGTTCGCGGGATGCGACACGAGCAGCATCCACGGCGCGCGGCGGATGAGGTCGCGCACCTCGGTCTCGCCGGTGCGGTAGAGCGGATTGGGCTGCACGCCCCCATGGTGGCGCATGGAGCGCGCTTCCCGCGCCCGCCCCGCCCGTCGCTGCTCCCCACTCTCTTCGCAGATGTGTGGCGATCGGCTTCTATCGCGCAGCCTTGCCAGCCGATCCTCACACATCTCTCGACGGCGCTCGTGGTGGCGGACGTCCCCATCCACACGAGGTGTCCGGCGGCGCTCGCGGTGCCGCGGGGATGCAGCATGCTCCGCGGATGCGTCAACCGACTCGGCTGCCAGACCCGTTCGCGACGGAGCCCTTCCGCGTCGCCGAGGCGTTGAAGGCGGGCGTAGGCCGCGGCAGGCTGCGCGGGAGTGATCTGATCGTGCCGTTCAAGCGCGTGCGCACCGCGGCGATCACCGATGTGCGCAGCCTTGCCCTCGCTTACGCGACGGTGATGGCGCCGCATCAGATGTACGGCGGGATCACCGCCGCGCGGCTCTGGGGCTTGCCGCTCGCGAAGGACTGGCACCGCGATGAGGAGCTCGTGATCGCGCGGGCGCACGGCAGCAATCGAGGCTACGCGAAGGGCACGAGGCACATCGCGGTCCACGGCACCCGCCTCTTCAAGATGCGCTCGGAGGGGCTCGTCCTGCTGGAGCCGCTCGCGACCGCGCTCTCGCTAGCGCGCGAGCTCGACCACGAAGCGCTCGTGCAGGTGCTCGACGCGCTGCTCACGCCGTCGCGCTGGTACCCCGGTCTGCGGCTGCCGCGCAAGCCGGAGCAGCCGTACGCCACGCCGGAGCAGCTGACCGCGTTCATCGAGCGCTGCGCAGGACTCGCGGGAATCACGGCCCTCCGCGCCGCGGCTCTCGACGCGCGCGTCGGGGTCGACTCGCGCTTCGAGACCATCACACGGCTGCTGATCGTCGAGGCGGGGCTGCCCGAGCCGCTTGTGCATCCGCTCGTCGTCATCGACGGCATCGAGTGGCATCCCGACCTCGCGTACCCAGAGCTGAAGATCGCGATCGAGTACGAGGGGGACGGCCACCGCGGCGAGCGGCAGTGGCACGTCGACATCGACCGCTACGCGCGCTTCGAGGCCGCGGGCTGGATCAACGTGCGGGTGACGCGCGACCACATGGCTCGCCGCGGCGCCCACTTCGTGGATCGCGTGCGAGCCGCGCGCGCTCGACGCACTTGACGCATCCACGGCTTCGCTGGGAGAAGTGTGGCGATGTGCGCTGTCGCGCGCGACATTGGAGCAGATCGCCACACATCCATGCTGCAGAGGCGGCCGGCGCATGCCTGCGGAGACGCCAGCGGCGCGACCCCGAGGGGCCGCGCCGCTGCGCGAACGAGCGAGGAGCCGTCAGACGCCGACGGGCTGCGCCTGCTGCACGTGCTCGAGGCGCCACCGCACGTGGTTCAGCTGGCGCACGAGGCCGGTCGGCAGCGCGCGGCCGAACTGGCCGAAGAACGCCTCGACGTCGACGAGCTCGTTCAGCCACGCCTTCGCGTCGATCTCGAACAGCTCCTCGACGACCGCGTCGTCGATGTCGAGCCCCTCGAGGTTGAGCGCGCCCTCCGCGGGCAGCACGCCGATCGCGGTGTCGACGCCCGCGGCGGTGCCGGCGACGCGGCCCGCGATCCACTCGAGCACGCGCGCGTTCTCGCCGAATCCCGGCCACAGGAAGCCGCCCTCGTCGTCGCGACGGAACCAGTTGACCGAGAAGATCTTCGGCGCGTGGCGGCCGAGGCGGTGACCCATGTCGATCCAGTGGGTGAAGTAGTCGCCCATGTTGTAGCCGCAGAAGGGCAGCATCGCGAACGGGTCGCGGCGGATCTCCCCGACCGGACCCTCGGCCGCCGCCGTCTGCTGGCTCGAGACGGTCGCGCCGACGTAGACGCCGTGCTCCCAGTCGCGCGCCTGCAGCACGAGCGGCACCTGCGTGGGGCGGCGGCCGCCGAAGATGATCGCGTCGACGGGCACGCCCTCGGGCGCCTCCCAGTCGGGGGCGATCGACGGCGCCTGCTCGGCGCGCACCGTGAAGCGCGCGTTCGGGTGCGCGGCGGGGCCGTTGGCCGGGTCGTAGGGGTTGCCGAGCCAGTCGGTGAGGCCCTCGGGGGCCTCCTTGGTCATGCCCTCCCACCACACGTCGCCGTCGGCGGTGAGCGCGACGTTGGTGAAGATCGTGTCGTGCTCGAGCATCGCCATCGCGGTGGCGTTCGTCGCCTCGCTCGTGCCGGGGGCGACGCCGAAGAAGCCGTTCTCGGGGTTGATCGCCCAGAGGCGGCCGTCCTTGCCGGGGCGCATCCAGACGATGTCGTCGCCGAGCGTCTCGACCTTCCAGCCGGGGATGGTGGGCCGCAGCATCGCGAGGTTCGTCTTGCCGCACGCCGACGGGAAGGCGCCGGCGATGTGCACGCGGCGGCCGTCGTCGTGCGTCATGCGCAGCAGCAGCATGTGCTCGGCGAGCCAGCCCTCGTCGCGCGCCTGCACCGAGGCGATGCGCAGCGCGAAGCACTTCTTGGCGAGCAGCGCGTTGCCGCCGTACGCCGAGCCGAACGACCAGATCTCGCGCGTCTCGGGGAAGTGCGAGATGTAGCGGGTCGGGTTGCACGGCCACGGCACGTCCTGCTGGCCGGGGTCGAGCGGCGCGCCGACCGAGTGCACGGCGGGCACCCAGTCGTCGGTGCCGTGCATCGCCTGCAGCGCCTCGGTGCCGACGCGCGTCATGTAGTGCATGGATGCGACGACGTACGGGGAGTCGGTGATCTCGATGCCGAGCTTGGAGATCGGGCCGCCGACGGGGCCCATCGAGAAGGGGATGACGTACATCGTGCGACCGCGCATCGCGCCGTCGAACAGGCCGCCGAGCACCTGGCGCATCGACTCGGGGTCGCGCCAGTTGTTCGTGGGGCCAGCGTCCTCGCGGTCCTCGGAGCAGATGAAGGTGCGGTCCTCCATGCGGGCGACGTCATCGGGGTTCGAGCGCGCGAGGTAGCTGCCCGGCCGTGCGGGCACGGGCACGATCGTGCCGGCGTCGAGCATCGTGCCGATGAGGCGCTGCAGCTCCTCCTGCGAGCCGTCCGCCCAGACGACGTCCTTCGGCTCGAGCAGCTCGGCGATCGACGCGACCCACGAGACGACGCCCGGGTCGGCGCCGGCGGGCGCGCTCACCGATGCGGGCTTCACGGTCTTGAAGGTGGAGCGGGACGGCGCGGGAGGGAGGATCGTCATGCTTCGAGTCAACTCCGTCGCGCCCCACGGCGCACACGCTCGGCCGCAAAGGTTCTGCGATTCCTTCGCGATCAGCAAGCGTCCGAGGGGACCGTGCGCGCTCACGGCCGCCAGATCGCAGCTCCGGCGCCCGATCACGATGCGCGCGCACGCCGCACGAGGCGTCGGATGCGTTGGGAACGCTCGGTCGGACGCGCCTCGGCGGGCGTAGTGCAAGGATCGTCGTTTCTTTCGTATGCTGGGTGCATGGTCGACGCAGCAGTCCTGGGGCACCGCATCCGTCACTTCCGCACCGCGACGGGGCTCACGCTCGACGCGCTCGGCGAGCGCATCGGGCTCGCCGGCAGCCAGCTCTCGCTCATCGAGAACGGCCACCGCGAGCCCAAGCTCAGCCACCTGCAGGCGATCGCCGAGACGCTCGGCGTCTCGACCGGCCAGCTGCTCGACCCCGAGCCGCCGAGCGAGCGCAGCCGCATGGAGCTCGACCTGCAGCGGCTGCAGGAGGGCGCGAGCTACAAGCGGCTCGGGCTGCCGCTCGTGCGGCCGACGCGCTCGATGGGCGACGACGTGCTCGGCGCGCTCGTGGGCCTGCACCGCGAGCTCGACCGCCGCGCGCGCGAGGCGATCGCGACGCCCGAGCAGGCCCGCCGCGACGCGACGGCGCTGCGCCACACGATGCGCGAGCGCAACAACTCGCTGCCGGAGATCGAGGAGCTCGCGGAGGAGCAGCTGCGCGCCGTCGGCTACGAGGGCGGCAGCCTCACGCACCGCACCGTGAGCGAGATCGCCGCGCGGCTCGGCTTCGAGCTCGTCTACGTCACCGACCTGCCGCACTCGACGCGCTCGGTCACCGATCTCGAGAACGGCCGCATCTACCTGCCGCCCGCGTCGATCCCCGGCGGCCACGGCCTGCGCTCGATGGCGCTGCAGGCGCTCGCGCACCGGCTGCTCGGCCACCACGAGCCGCGGGACTACCAGCAGTTCCTGCAGCAGCGGCTCGAGATCAACTACTTCGCCGCCGCGACGCTCATGCCGCGCTCGCGCGCCGTCGACTACCTCCGGAAGGCGAAGAAGGAGCGGAACCTCGCCGTCGAGGACTTCCGCGACGCGTTCGGCGTCACGCACGAGACCGCGGCGATGCGCTTCACGAACCTCGCGACGACCGACCTCGACATGCGCGTGCACTTCTTGCGCGTGCAGGAGGACGGCGCGCTCTCGCGCGTCTACGAGAACGATGGCCTGCCCGTGCCCGTCGACGCATCCGGCCACGCCGAGGGGCAGCTCGTCTGCCGCAGGTTCGCCGCCCGCACGGCGTTCGAGCGCACGAGCCGGACGACGGAGTTCTACCAGTACACCGACACGCCGAACGGCACCTTCTGGTGCTCGACGCAGACGGGCTCCGGCACCGACGGCGAGTTCTCGATCTCCTTCGGGGTGCGCTTCGACGACGCGAAGTTCTTCCGCGGCGCGCAGACCGCGTTCCGCGAGGTGTCGACGTGCCCCGACGAGCGCTGCTGCATCCGCCCGACCGACGGCCTGCAGGAGCGGTGGCGCCACCGCTCCTGGGCGTCGGCGCGCATGCACCAGCACACGCTCGCGCCGCTGCCGTCGGGCACCTACCCGGGCGTCGACGACGCCGAGCTCTACGAGTTCCTCGAGCGGCACGCGCCCGTCATCTGAGCCCGGTGCAGACCGGCAGCGGGCCCTTGAGCCGCGTCGACCGCGACGCCTAGCCTGAAGTCGCCACGTCGACCGAAGGAGCCGACATGACCGAGCGACCCGGCGGGCTCGACTCGCCCGACGAGACCCTGCGCCGCGGCGCTCGGCATCTCGCCGACTCGCATCCCCGGCTCGACGCGCGCCTCATCGAGCGCATCGTCTTCGAGTCGCACGCGACGCTCGCGCGCGGGGCGCGCATCCGCACGCACCTCCCGGCGCTCGCGCTCAAGTTCGCCGCCGATCGGCTGCGGGCGCTCGAGGTCGCCGACGCCGCGGGGGAGGGCGGCCCGAGGGAGGGCAGGCCCGTGCGCGTGCTCGTCGAGTCGATCCGCAACGACGGCATCTCGCAGATGGCGGCCGCGTTCCTCAACGCGCTCGGCGACGGCCGGGTCGAGGCGCTCTCGGCGGCGATCAATCCCGCCGACCAGGTGCTCCGCACGGTCGTCGACGTGATGGAGGAGGACGGCGTCCCGGTCGCCGCGAGCTACCCGAAGCCCGTCACCGACGACATCGCCCGCGCTGCCGACGTCATCATCACGATGCTCATCGAGCACCCCTTCGACCTCCGCGACGGCCAGCGCATCGAGGCGTGGGACTTCGACGACCCCGCGGGCCTCGGCACCGACGCGGTGCGACGCATCCGCGACCGCGTGCGGCGGCGAGTGGCCGAGTTCCTCGCCGCGCTCCCGGCGTGAGCGAGCGCATGGCCGACCTCGACGAGCTGCGGCGCCTGCGTCGCGCGCGCGACCGCATGGACCGCGAGCTCGCGCGGCCGCTCGACCTCGCCGTGATCGCGCCCACGGCGCTCATGGCGCAAGCGCACTTCAGCCGCCGCTGCCGCGAGGCTTATGGCGAGGCGCCCTGCGCCTACCTCATGACGCGCCGCATCGAGCGGGCGGCGGCGCTCCTGCGCACGGGCGACGTGTCGGTGACGGATGCGTGCATGCGGGTCGGGTGCTCGAGCCTCGGCTCGTTCTCGGCGAGCTTCACGAAGCTCATGGGCGAGACGCCGAGCGCGTACCGCGCGCGCGAGCACGAGGCGCTCGACGGCATGCCGGGCTGCCTCGCGATGGTGCTCACGCGGCCGCGCAAGGGCGACCCGTCGAGCAGGTTCCGAGAAGCGCGGCGCGCGATGCCGGCCCTAGCCTCGAGCGCATGAGCATCTCCATCAGCGCAGTGCACGTGATCGTCGACGACCCGGATGCGGCGGTCGGGTTCTCCCGCGACGTCCTCGGGATGACCGTCACGAGCGAGGTCGAGAACGAGGGCTATCGCTGGGTGACCCTCTCGCCCGAGTCGCAGCCTGACATCCAGATCGTCCTCTCCCATCCGCGCGCGGGCCGCTCGGAGCAGGACGGCGAAGCGGTCGCCGCGCTGCTCGCGAAGGGCGAGCTCGGCAGCGTCAACCTGCGGGCGAGCGACCTCGAGGACGTCTTCGATCGGGCCGCCGCGCACGACGGCGTCGAGATCGTGCAGGAGCCGACCGAGCAGTTCTGGGGCGTGCGCGACATCGCGCTGCGCGATCCCGCGGGCAACCTCGTGCGGATCGAGCAGTCGGCCGGCTGAGCCGCCTCCGGTCACTCCGTCGCGATCCCGGCGAACTCGAGGATCCGGCGCGCGACCTCGGCCGGCTGCTCGTCGACGAGCCAGTGGCCGGTGCCCGGCAGCTCCTCGACGCGGATGCTCGGCGCGAAGCGCTCGACGTCGTCGAGCACGGCGCGCGAGACGAGCGGGTCGTCGGCGCCGTAGAGCACGAGCGTCGGCATCGTCGGCAACCGGTCGCGGTAGCCGCCGCGCAGGATGCGGAGGATCTCGGGCACGACGAGCTGGCGGTAGGTGCGGGAGCCGGCCCTGGCGCGATCGGGCTCGCGCAGCCGTGCGATGTACGCTTCGCGATCGCGCTCGCTCGCCCCACCCCGGACGGCGGAGGTCGAGAGGAGCCAGCGCGGCAGCCGCTGGGCGCCGCCGCCGAGCAGCCGCTCGCCGATACCCGGCATCGCGAGCGCCACCTGGTACCACGAGTGGCGCGCCGAGCGCAGCAGCGCGGGGGACCGCTTTACGTACATCGGAGGGACCGAGAGCACGACGAGGTGCGAGACGCGCTCGGGCCGGTCCATCGCGAGCCCGAGCGCGCCGAGCGCGCCGATGTCGTGCCCGACGACGACCGCTTGCTCGATGCCGAGCGCGTCGAGCAGCTCGACGAGGTCGCCGCACATCGTGTCGAGCCGGTAGGGGCCGTCGGGCGCCTCGCTGCGACCGGCGCCGCGCAGGTCGGGCGCGATCACGCGCGCGTGCGGCTCGAGCAGCGGCATGACGTGCGCCCACTCGCGCGAGCTCTGCGGGAACCCGTGCACGAGCACGACCGGCGTGCCCGAGCCTGACTCGACCACGTGCATCCGCAGGCCCGGCAGGTCGAGGAACCTCCCGCCCTCGACCGATCGCGATTCGCGCGCCATGGTCACCCCCGGAGGAGCCGCGACGCCAGCACGGCGTCGAGTGCCGCCGATGCTAGACCTGTCGCTCGCGGCGCGCCAGAGCAGCATTGCGCGCCGTGCACCTCGCTCAGGCGATCGGGCGGAACCAGCGCAGCGTGAGCGAGTGCAGCACGACGAAGACGCTCGAGAAGGCCATCGCGGCGCCCGCGATGAGCGGGCTCAGCATGCCGGCCATCGCGAGCGGGATCGCGAGCACGTTGTAGGCGAAGGCCCAGAAGAGGTTGCCGCGGATGGTGCGGAGCGTGCGGCGGGAGAGCGCGATCGCGTCGGCGGCGCCCGCGAGGTCGCCGTGCACGAGCGTGATGTCGGCGGCCTGCTGCGCCGCGTCGGTGCCGGTGCCCATCGCGAGACCGAGATCGGCCGCCGCGAGCGCCGCGGCGTCGTTGACCCCGTCGCCGGCCATCGCGACCTTCGCGCCGCGAGCCTGCTCGGCGCGCACGGCGTCGACCTTCTCGGCGGGGCTCACGCCGGCGATGACCCGCTCGATGCCGACCTCGTCGGCGACCGCGCGGGCAGCCCGCTCGTGATCGCCCGTGAGCATGACGACCTCGACGCCGAGCCGCGCGAGCCGCTCGACCGCGGCGCGGCTCGTCGCCTTGACGGTGTCGCGCACGCCGATCACGGCGCGCATCCGACCATCCCACGCGACCGCGAGCGCGGTCGCGCCCTTGCGCTCGAAGCGCTCGAACGCATCCGCGAGCTCGCTCGGCATCGACACGCCCCAGTCGTCGGCGAGCCACGCGGGCTTGCCGACCTGCACGGCGCGGCCCTCGGCGACGCCCACGACGCCGGCGCCCTGGGCGGCGCGCACGTCGCTCGCGACCGGCGCGTCCGGCGCAGCGGCCGCGATCGCCCGCGCGATCGGGTGCTCGCTCGCGCGCTCGACGGCGGCCGCGATGCGGAGCGCCTCGTCGGCGTCCTCACCGGCAGCCGCGACGACGCCCTCGACGCGCATCCGACCCTCGGTGACGGTGCCGGTCTTGTCGACGAGCATGGCCGAGATGCCGCGGCTCGACTCGAGCACGCGAGCGTCGCGAATGAGCACGCCGAGCTCGGCGCCGCGCGTCGTGCCGACGAGCAGCGCCGTCGGCGTCGCGAGCCCGAGCGCGCACGGGCAAGCGATGATGAGCGTCGCGACGGCGGCGGTGAAGGCCGCGGCGACGTCGCCGGTGAGCACGATCCAGCCGATGAGCGCGCCGAGCGCGAGCACGAGCACCGCGGGCACGAACCACTGCGAGACGCGGTCGGCGAGCCGCTGCACGTCGGCCTTGCCGTCCTGCGCGCGCCGCAGGAGCGAGGCGATGCGCTCGAGCTCGGTGTCGGCGCCGACGCGGCGCGCCCTGACGACGAGCATGCCGTGGCCGTTGATGGTCGCGCCGACGACCTCGCTGCCGGCCGTCACCTCGACGGGGAGCGACTCTCCCGTGAGCAGCGACGCGTCGATCGCCGACGCGCCCTCGACGACGACCCCGTCGGTCGCGATCTTCTCGCCCGGCACGACGCGGAAGCGGTCGCCGACCGCGAGCTGGCCGACCGGGATGCGCTCGTCGCCCGCCGCGCCGACGCGCGTGACCTCCTTCGCGCCCAGGCGCGCGAGCGCGCGCATCGCCTGCTGGTTCGAGCGCTTCGCGCGCGACTCGATGACCCGGCCGGCGAGCAGGAAGACCGTCACGAGCGCGGCGACCTCGAGGTAGAGCTCGTCGCCGTGCCCGCCGAACCACGACATCTCCATGCGCATGCCGATGTGGCCCGCATCGCCGAGCACGAGCGCCCACAGCGACCAGCCGAGCGCGGCGGTCACGCCGAGCGAGATGAGGGTGTCCATCGTGGCGGCGCCGTGCCGCAGGTTGATCGCAGCGGCGCGGTGGAAGGGCCACGCGCCCCACACGGCGACGGGCAGCGTCAGCACGAGCGCGACCCATTGCCAGCCGGGGAACTGCAGGGCGGGGATCATCGAGAGGACGCCCACGGGCACGGCGAGGGCGGCGGATGCGATGAGGCGCGTCGCGAGGCGCGTCCCGTGCTCGTCGCGCTCGGTCTCGGGCGCGGGCAGTGCGGCGGTGTAGCCGGTCTGCTCGACGGTGCGGATCGCATCGTCGACGGTCATGCCGCTCGGGAGCGTCACCCGCGCGACCTCGGTCGCGTAGTTGACGCTCGCCTCGACGCCGGGCAGCTTGCCGAGCTTGCGCTCGATCCTGCCGGCGCACGACGCGCACGTCATGCCGCCGATCTCGAGCTCGACGATCTGCGCTTCAGCCATGCCACGACGATACCCCCCAGGGGTATCGGTCGCCATCACCCGTTGGTCGAGTGAACCGGCGCAGCCGGTCGTGTCGAGACCAAGAGCGCCGGCCCCCTCAAGGGAAGCCGGCGCTCTCGAAGCCATCGCTCAGACGAGCGTGTAGCCAGCCTCGCTCACGGCCGCGCGCACGTCGTCGACGCGCAGTGCCGCATCCGACGCCACCGTGACCGTCGAGCGGCCGCCGGGGACGAGCTCGACCTCGACGCCCTCGACGCCCGCGAGGCCCGAGAGCTCCTCGGTGACCGACGAGACGCAGTGGCCGCACGTCATGCCCTCGACCTCGAAGGACTGCGAGACGGCGCCGTCGGCAGCCGGTGCGGGCGCGTGGCACGCGCCGCCGCAGCAGCCGCCGGCCTGGGGCTGCGCGTCGGCCTCGGCGGGGGTCGACATGATCTCGATGTTCTGCAGCATGGGTTGCCTTCCTAGGTGAGGCGGATCGGGGTCACGACCGCACGAGGCGCGCGATCGCGGCGCTCGCCTCGCTCAGCTTCTCCTGCGCGACGGGGCCGCCGCGCTCTGCCGCCTCGGCGACGCAGTGCGCGAGGTGATCCTCGAGCAGCTGGAGCGCGACCGTCTCGAGCGCCTTCGTCGCGGCCGACACCTGGGTCAGGATGTCGATGCAGTAGGCGTCCTCGTCGACCATGCGGGCGACGCCGCGCACCTGGCCCTCGGCGCGACGCAGGCGCTTGAGGAGCGCAGCCTTGTCAGCCGAGTAGCCGGGCGCCGAGTGGTCGATCATGATGCGCCCATCATACCCCCGAGGGGTATGCGCTACAAGGGTCAGGCGACGGCGCTCTCCACCTCGGTCGAGGCCCAGCTGCGCCAGATCGCCGCGAGCAGCGCGTCGAAGAGGTCGTCGGCCTGCTCGGCGGGGTAGAGGCCGAGCAGCTCGAGCGTGATGAAGCCGTGCACGCTCGCGAAGATCGTGCGCATGGCGGTCACGGGGTCGCCGTGCAGCGTGCCGGCGTCGATCGCCGCGGTCACGGCGTGCAGCAGCGGGTCGGTCGTGCTCTCGCGCGCCTCGTCGACGGCGGGGGAGTCCTCGCTGCGGCCGAACACCACCTGGAACATCGCGGAGTGCTCGCGTGCCCACGAGCGCATCGCATGCGCGAGCGCGGGCACGAGCTCTGCGGGCTCCTCCGCCTCGATCGCGTGCTGCGCATCGACGAAGGAGCGGGCGGCGCGGACGGTGATCGCCTCGACGAGCTCGCCGCGCGAGCCGAAGAGCGAGTAGACCGCCGACGTGGACGTGCCGACCGAGGCGACGAGCGGGCGCAGCGAGAAGTCGGGGCCCTCGACCGCCATCAGATCCGTGGCGGCTTCGAGCAGGCGCTGGCGCAAGTGCTCATCGTGGAGGCGAGGTCGTCCCATGCGGCAAACCCTACGTGCTTTCGTCCTGGCGGCCCGATGCGCCCACTGTGTGTTGCGGGGCCGCGGGGTGTGTGTTCCGTCGACAGCGCCTGTCGGTGCCCCCAGCAGGATTCGAACCTGCGGCCTTCTGCTCCGGAGGCAGACGCTCTATCCCCTGAGCTATGGGGGCCGGGCTGCCCGAGGCAGCGTCGATCAATCTACCACCGCGGCGACGAGCCGCCCGACCGCCGGCTCACTCGGCCGAGCTCAAGCCCGCCTCGAGGTCGTGGAACGCCCGGTCGATGAGCTCGGCGATCTCGCTCGCGCCCCCGTCGGCGTGCATCCACATGCGCATCGCCGTCTTGACCGCCGTGCTCGCCGCGCCGGCGACGAGCCGCGGGTAGCGGTCGGCCTCGGCATCGAGGCCCGCGCGCTCCGCGACCAGCGCCCGCACCGCATCCTCGAACGAGTCGTACTGCGCCGCGCGCTGCAGCTGCAGCGCGGGGTGCCGGTCGATGAGCTCCTCGCGCCGCCGCAGCACCTTCGCATCGGCCTTGCTCATGCCGCGCATGCGCGCGACGAGCGTCTCGCGCAGCGACTGCAGCGGGGGCTCGTCGGCGGGCCGTGACTCGAGGCCGTGCAGGAGGTCGAGCGGCGCGTGGCCGTCGACCGCGAGCACTGCGGCCTCCTTGGAGGGGAAGTAGTTCGACACGGTGCGCGGCGAGACGAAGGCGCGCTCGGCGATCTGGTCGATCGTCACGCCGTCGAGGCCGCGCTCGAGCGTGAGCTCGAAGGCCGCCTCGGCGATCGTGCGCCGCGTCAGGCGCTTCTTGCGCTCGCGAAGGCCGAGCATCGGCTCATCGTCGGCGCCGGTCGGTGCTGTCTGGGACATGGGGCCTCACTGGGGCGAGGATCGGCAGCTCGGATCCGTGCGCAGCCGCCCGCCCACTGGGGCACGGCCGGGCTCGGATGCGCCGTCGTGCTCCGTCGGTTCGGTGCCGGCGCAGGCGCGACGGCGTCGCAAGTCTGCGCTCGGCGACCGACTCGGTCAAGCCGAACGTGCCCCATCCGCACGAATGCTGAGGGAGCACCCGGAGCCCTGAGGAATCCCTGAGCATCATGAATGTTGCGTGCCGAGCAATCGGTGTGCCACTCTCACGGCGGTCGATCTCCCCAGGATCGATCGAAGCACCCCAGCACCGGAGCCCCCAGCTCCAAGGCCCTGTCACGAAGGTCCCTGAGATGTACGCACAGTCGTGTGCGATCGATGCGCCCTGCGCCGATCGCTCGGCGCGCAAGAATGCGCGGACGCCATGGCGTCGCTGACGTACTTGCTGGCTCGTCGCGGCGAGCTTTCGATAGCTCGCCGCGACCAGCTGCTCGCCGCCGGCCTCGACGACGAGGGAGCCATCCGCGCCCTCGTCGAGGACGGCACCATCACTGGCGCCCAGGCCGCGCGAGTGCGCGCCGAGCAGGCCGGCCTCCCGTTCGTCGTCGTGAGCGAGATGAACGTCGACCGAGCCGCCGCCTCCCGGGTGCCGAGCGCGATCGCGCGCCGGCACATCCTCCTCCCCGTCGCGCACGAGGAGGGCCGGCTCGTCGTCGCGATGACCGACCCCGCCGACGTGCTCGCGATCGACGACGTGCGCCAGGCCTCCGGCCTCGCCGTCGAGCCCGTCGTCGCCGAGCGCGGCGACCTGCTCGCAGCGATCGACCGCTTCCACCGCGCCGACTCCGAGCTGAGCGACATCACCTCCACAATCCAGGAGGAGCAGGAGGCAGCGGGCGCCGCCGACCCCTTCGGCTTCGGCATGGCCGACGCCGCCGACGAGGACGCCCCGATCGTGCGCTTCGTCAACCTGCTCGTCAACCAGGCCGTGCAGGACCGCGCGAGCGACATCCACATCGAGCCCGGCGAGTCATCGGTGCGCGTGCGCTTCCGCGTCGACGGCGTGCTGCACGAGATGCAGTCGGCCCCGAAGACGATGCAGCAGGGCATCATCTCTCGCCTCAAGATCATGAGCGACATCGACATCGCCGAGCGCCGCCGCCCGCAGGACGGCCGCATGTCGGTCATGCACGGCGGCCGCAAGGTCGACCTCCGCGTCGCGACGCTGCCGACGGTGTGGGGCGAGAAGGTCGTGATGCGCATCCTCGACACCGGCGGCACGCAGCTCCAGCTCTCCGACCTCGGCCTGCTGCCGCACAACTTCGAGCGCTACCAGGCGTCGTACAAGAAGCCCTACGGCATGATCCTCGTCACCGGGCCCACCGGATCCGGCAAGTCGACGACGCTCTACACGACCCTCAACGCCGTCGCGCGCACCGAGGTCAACGTCATCACGGTCGAGGATCCGGTCGAGTACCGGATGCCCGGGGTCAACCAGGTGCAAGTGCACGCGAAGGCGGGTCTCACGTTCGCGGCCGCGCTGCGCTCGATCCTGCGCTCCGACCCCGACGTTGTGCTCATCGGCGAGATCCGCGACCACGAGACGGCGCAGATCGCGATCGAGGCGTCGCTCACCGGCCATCTCGTGCTCTCGACGCTCCACACGAACGACGCCCCGAGCGCCGTCACGCGACTGACCGAGATGGGCATCGAGCCCTTCCTCGTCGGCTCGGCCCTCGACTGCGTCGTCGCCCAGCGCCTCGCGCGCCGCCTCTGCGACCGCTGCAAGGAGCCCGACCTCCGCAGCCCTGAGCAGTTCGCGGCGATGGGCTTCGAGGTCGGCGGCCAGCTCGGCGTGCACCGCGCGGTCGGCTGCACCCACTGCTCCGGCACCGGCTACCGCGGCCGCATCGCGATCCACGAGGTCATGACCGTCTCGGAGGAGATCGAGCGGCTCACGGTCGAGCGCGCCTCGACCTCCGACGTCGCGCGCGTCGCCGCGCAGCAGGGCATGCGCTCGCTGCGGCAGGACGCGTGGGAGAAGGCGACGCTCGGCCTCACGACGGTCGAGGAAGTGCAGCGGGTGATCGTATGAGCATCGACGTCCAGGGCATGCCGACGCGTGCGGCGCTGCGCCAGCAGTGGGCGCAGACCGAGTCGCCGGCTCCCGCTTCGACCGCCTTCCCGACCCCGACCGGCAGCGACGGCGACCTGCTGCTCGCGCTCGAGGCCGTCGTGCGCGCCGGCGCGTCCGACCTGCACGTGACGGCGGATGCGCATCCGACGATGCGCCTGGACGGCAAGCTCCTGCCGCTCGAGGAGTACGGCGTCTGGGCGGCCGCGCGCGTGCAGGCGGCGCTCACCGCCATCATGACGCCCGAGCAGCGCGAGATCTTCGAGCAGGAGCTCGAGCTCGACTTCGCCTACGACCTGAGCGCCGAGGCGCGGTTCCGCGTCAACATCTACCAGCAGCGCTCCGCGCGGGGCGCGGCCTTCCGCCTCATCCCCACGCGCATCCGCACGGTGGAGGAGCTCGACCTCCCGGCGGGCATCACGCGCTTCGCGACCCTGCCGCGCGGGCTCGTGCTCGTCACCGGTCCCACCGGCTCGGGCAAGTCGACGACGCTCGCGGCGCTCATCGACCTCATCAACCGCACGCGCGCGGAGCACATCGTGACGGTCGAGGACCCGATCGAGTTCATGCACCAGCACAAGAAGGCGGTCGTCAACCAGCGCGAGGTCGGGCATGACACCCACTCGTTCGCGGCGGCGCTCAAGCACGTGCTGCGCCAGGACCCCGACGTCATCCTCGTCGGCGAGATGCGCGACCTCGAGACGATCTCGGTCGCCCTCACCGCGGCCGAGACCGGCCACCTCGTCTTCGCGACCCTGCACACGCAGTCGGCGGCGCAGACGATCGACCGCATCATCGACGTCTACCCGCCGCACCAGCAGGGCCAGGTGCGTGCGCAGCTCGCCGCGACGCTGCAGGGCATCGTCTGCCAGACGCTCGTGCCGCGCGCGAGCGGCAAGGGCCGCGTCGCGGCGAGCGAGATCCTCATCGCCACGTCGGCGGTCTCGAACCTCATCCGCGAGGGCCAGATCCACCAGATCGGCAGCGCGCTGCAGTCGGGCGCCTCGCTCGGCATGCGCACGCTCGACCAGCACCTCGCTGAGCTCGTGAACCGCGGGGTCATCAAGGAGGATGCGGCGCGCGAGAAGGCGCACAACGTCGACGAGCTGCGCGGCATGCTCGCGACCGGCGGCATCGCTCCCGCGCTCGACACGGGCGTCGACTTCGGCGACTCCTTCTCGAGGGGGCAGCGATGACCTCGACGAAGACGTGGGCCTACAAGGGCCGCGAGCGCGACGGCAAGCTCGTCAAGGGCAAGCTCGACGCGCCCACGCAGGCGGCGGCGCTCTCGCGCATGCGCGACATGGGCCTCTCGCCCGTGAGCGTCGACGAGTCGGCGATGGGCACTGGCCTCAACCGCGAGATCAACCTCAACATCGGTCAGGCCGTCAAGCTCAAGGACCTCTCGGTCATGGCGCGACAGATGTCGACCATGATCGGCGCCGGCCTGTCGCTCCTCCGCACCCTCCACATCCTCTCGGAGCAGACGGACAACAAGACGCTCGCGAAGGTGCTCACCGAGGTGCGCGGCGACATCGAGACCGGCGGCACGCTCTCGCAGGCGTTCGGCAAGCACCGGAACGTCTTCCCGCCGCTCATGATCCACCTCATCGCCGCGGGCGAGACGGGCGGCTTCCTCGACGACGCGCTCGACGCGGTCGCGACGGCCTTCGAGAAGGAGGTCAAGCTCAAGAGCACCGTGCAGTCGGCGATGGCCTACCCGATCGTGGTCGTCGGCATGGCGATCGTCGCCGTCATCGCGATGATCTGGTTCATCGTGCCGATCTTCGAGGGCATGTTCGCCGACCTCGGGGGAGCGCTGCCGCTGCCGACGCAGATCCTCGTCACCATCTCGGCGAACATGGTGTGGCTCGGCCCGCTGCTCATCGTCGCGGCGATCGCCTTCAGCGTCTGGTGGGGCAAGAACAAGCACGCGCCCGAGGTGCGAGCGGTGCTCGACCCGGCGCTGCTGAAGCTCCCCGTCTTCGGCGACCTGCTGCGCAAGATCGCCCTCACCCGGTTCACCCGCAATTTCGCGGCGCTGCTGAAGGCGGGCGTGCCGATCGTACTCGCGCTGCAGGTCGTGGGCGAGATCTCGGGCAACAGCGTCATCCTGCAGGCGTCGAACCGCATCGCCGACGCCGTGCGGGAGGGGCGCCCGGTCGCCGAGCAGCTCGCGCAGGAGCCCGTCTTCCCGCCGATGGTCGTGCAGATGGTTGCGGTCGGCGAGGACGCCGGCTCGATGGAGCTCATGCTCTCGAAGATCGCCGACTCCTACGACAGCGACATCGAGTCCACAACCGCGCAGATGACGTCGATCATCGAGCCCATCCTCATCGCGGGCGTCGGCGCACTCATCGGCGGCATGATCATCGCCCTCTACATGCCTGTCTTCTCCATCTTCGAGCAGATCAACTGACCCGCTCGACCCACACGTATCCCTTCCCCTGTCCCAACCCCAACCCCAACAAGTAAGGAACCACCCATCATGCAGAAGATGCTTCAGCTGCTCGGCGACCGCCGCGCAATGCTGCAGGAGGAGGGCAAGTCGCAGCGCGGCTTCACCCTCGTCGAGCTCCTCGTCGTCGTCATCATCATCGGCATCCTCGCCGGCATCGCGATCCCCGTCTTCCTCAACCAGCGCACCAGCGCCTGGCAGGCCGAGGCGGAGTCGGACGCGAAGAACGCGGCGCTTGCGGCGGAGACGTATGCGGTCGCCAAGAACGGCAAGTACACCGATCTGGACACACTCGCTGAACTGCAGGCGCAGGGCTTCCAGCCCTCGCGTTCGGAGTCGAACTACATCACGATCGCGCCGAGCGCGGACGGCAACAACTTCACCATCACCGTCAACCACCCCGACCTGCCGCAGGACCTCAAGTACGACAGCGCCCGTGGTGGCCTGCAGCCGTGGCCGACCGGGGCAACCCCCAACCCGTGAGCTAAAGGCTCGGTTCGCAGCTGGTCGACGGCTGCAATCGCCCCAATGACTTGAGAGGAGGGCACCGTGGGCCATCTCAACGAGCGAGTCCGCTTCGTCAACTCTGGCGAAGGCGGGATGACGCTCATCGAGGTGCTGGTCGCGATGTTCGTCTTCGCGATCATCTCGACCCTGGTGCTCTCCTCTCTCGTGCAGCTCGTCGGCATCACGCGTGCTTCGCAGAATCAGCATGTGGCGGCAAACATCGCCGCCGAAGAGATCGACCTCGTGCGAGACGCTGGAGACCTATTCGGCGTAAACGACGTAACTCGGCCAGTCACGCTCAACGACACGACCTTCACCGTGACGCGCGAGACCGAATGGGTGAGCGCGACCGGCGCAGACGTCAGCTGCGGAACCGGTCGCGAGACGCTGAGCTACAAGCGGGTGAACGTGACGGTGACCTGGCCGGGCGGGGCCCCAGTTCGCGCCGACACTGTCCTGGACTCGCCCGACCGGCTAAACGACTCCACCAAGGGCACCGTGCTCGTGTCGGTCATCGATTCTCTCGGCGAGGGTGCGCCCGGCATCTCCGTTAGCCTCACTCCGACCGCTGACGGCGCCCCCATCGCGGCGACGCAGACCGACGCCTTCGGCTGCGCCTTTTTCCTACAAGTCACCAAGGGCACCTATACCGTGGCGCTTTCGAAGCCCAACTACGTTGGCGTCTTCGAAAAGACTCCGAGTCGTACCGGCGTGGTTGTCGAAGCCGGCGGCACGCAGAGCTTCCAGTTCCAGTACGACTTGGGTGGGAGGCTCGACGTAACCCTGACTCCAGTGCCCGTCGCCCCATTGCCGCGCGGTTCGTCCATCACTATTCCGAGTGGGTTGCAGGCAACCTTGGCGAGCACGTACGGGCCGCGCTACGTGACCCCACAGCGAGTCACTACTGCGCAAGCCATCGAGGTCCATCCGCGCGTGCCCTATCGCATGTTCGCGGGCGTCTACAGCGACGAGGCAGCGGCCGCTTGCGCCTCGGTCGATCCGATGTCCTGGCCGACGGCGGTCGTCGAGGGCCGACAACTCGCTGCAGGCGCATCTCCCGAGGTGAGCGTCGCACCGAACGGTCGAGCGTCGCTGCAAGTGCCAATGGGGCTGATCCGCGTAGACAGCACAGTCAACAACCTGCGCGTCCGACGCGCAGAGGGACGCTCCGGTGACCCGCAGTGCAGTAGTCATCAGGAGTTCGTCTTCTCAAGCCGCGTGGAGGCGAACACCTACATTGCACTGCCTTTCGGTGCGTGGGAAGCCACGCGCGTGGGATCCGATACGCCAGTGCCCATCTCGGCCTCTTCATTCGGCGCGAGAGTGCGCGGAACCAACGTCGTGACACTCGACCCGCGTCTGCCGAGCACGCCATGAGCCGGCGGAATGCGCGTCCAGGGGATCGCGGGCTGACGCTCATCGAGATGCTCGTCGCGATCTCGGTGCTAGCTGTGGTGATGACGCTCCTGACAATGCTCTTCGTGGCGCTCTCGAGTACCTTCACGCGTCAGGAGGCTCAGCACGACAGCACCGGCGGCGCCTCAGTCGGCATGCAGCGCATCGAACGAGTCATCCACGCGGGCTCGATCGTCAGCCGGGGTACGCAAGTGCTCCCTGCATTCGAGGCCGGCAATCAGCGCTCCGTATCCCTGCACGCCTTCTTTGACACCGACGTCGCGTCGGGGCCGACGACGCCGACCCGCGTGACCCTGGAGGTCACTTCGTCCGGTGAGCTGGTCGAGACCCGCGTGATGGGACGCGTCGTGAGCGGCCGCTGGGTCTTCGATCGACCGGCCGTCAGCCGGCAGACGATCACGCGAGATGTGCTCGTACCCGGCAGCCGAGTCAACGGAACGAGTGTCGGATCGCTGTTCCGCTACGAACTCGCGGACGGCTCACTCATCGACCGTCCGCTCACGTCTGCTGAGCTCGGTCTCGTCGTGGCGGTGCGCGTTTCGCTCTCGGTGCGAGCCGACTCGACCGGTCGGGTCGCTCCCACCCGCATCGAGCGCACCCTCGGGCTCCCCAATCTGGACGCCACGAGATAGGGAACATGATGTACCAGCAACTTCGACGGCCGATTGAGGATCGCGAGCGCGGCGCCGCGCTCATCATGGTGCTGGGCGTCGGTGCGCTCGCGATCGCTCTGCTCGCGACCATGATCGCCTTCGTCGCGGCGGGTCAACGGCATGCGCGCCAAGATGTCTCCACGAATGGAGCGCTCGCCGCTGCGTACGCGGGAGTTGAGGAGTACTCCAGTCGCATCACCGCGCAGTGGGACTACGTGTACAAGGGTAACGTCAGCGCGCCGTTCAGTCGCACGAGCGCGGCGGTCCTACGCCCCGACCGTTCGAACCCGGCGTTCGGGTTCGACGGCAGCTGGGCAACCGTCGCTGGTAGCGACGGCGCTGCCCTGTTCCGCTACGAGGTCGACGCCAGTCAGTACGACGCTCACGGGACGGTCCGGCTGCGTTCCACCGGCATGGTCGGGCAAGAGATCCGTACTGTCATCGCAGACCTTCGGCAGGATGGCTTCCTCAGGTACCTGTACTTCACCGACTTCGAGACCCTCGATCCGTGGCAGAGCGGCCAGTCGTCCACGTGCAGCAACTACCAGTGGGCGCGGCCCTCGACCTGCACCAACATCAACTTCGACAACGGCGACGTGGTCACCGGCAGGGTGCACTCCAATGATGTGATCGTCGTCTGTACGGCGACCTTCAACGACGAGGTCTCCTCGGCCTGGACCCAGCGCGACTCGGCGACCGGCATGCGCTTCAAGCGCACTGGGTGCGACTCGACGGACCGAGCGACGTTCAACCGCGGCGATCCGCAATGGGGCGGCCCGTTCTATCGCAATCGACTGGAGATGCCTCAGACCAACACCGACATCCGTACGGACGCGCTCGAATGGGGTTGCGTGTTCACCGGTCCCACCCGGATCACGTTGACCGGGGATGGCTATATGCAGGTGCGCTCGCCGTTGACAAAGTCGACGAGGCCGCTCACGAGCACACCGAACCCGACCAGCTGCGGCGCGGTCGGCAAGAACGCCGGCCAGCTCGGCCACGCCGATGGTGCTCGGATGCGCGTACCCGAGAACGGCGCGATCTACGTGCAGAATGCGTCGCGTCCCGTTGGCGACCCGAACTACCTGGCGTCGCAACCGGCCTACTGCTCGAACGCGACGAACAGCAACGGTGTGGGCTACCCACTTCCGAACGAGATCGTACCCGCCGCGATAGGCACCGTTGCGGCCTACGGCTGCACCAATGGCGATCTGTTCGTCGAGGGCACTCTGAACGGTCAGGTGACCCTGGCGGCGGAGAACTATGCCTATGTGGTGGGGGACCTCAGGTACGGCGATCCTGATCGCGACCTCCTGGGACTTATCGGCAACACCGTCTGGGTGCACAACCCCGCCTATTCCTGCACCAGGGTGAGCGGTCGAGACCGTTGCTCCATCGACAGTCCTGATCGACACATCGATGGCGCGATCATGGCTCTTCGCAGCTTCACCGTCCAGAATTTCACGAAGGGCGGTGACATGAACGGACTGCTGAACGTACGGGGTTCTATCGTCCAGCGGTATCGAGGTGCCGTCGCGCAATACAGCGGCTACATCAAGAGGTACGTCTACGACGATCGCCTGCTCTACCGCTCACCGCCACACTTCCTGTCGCCCATGAACTCCAACTATGGCGTTTCCACATGGTTCGAGGTCGATCCCGCGGTCAACGCCGACGGGAGCTGGCGGTGAGCGCGGCGGTCGCGGGCGTCACCGGTGCGTTCGGGCTTCTGATCGGATCGTTCCTCAACGTCGTTATCTTCCGGGTGCCGGCGGGGCGCTCGATCGTGAGCCCCCCGAGCGCGTGCGGCGGGTGCGGGATCCGCATCCGGCCTTTCGACAACGTGCCCGTGGTCAGCTGGTTGGTGCTGCGTGGCCGCTGCCGCGACTGCAGCGTGCGGATCTCGCCGCGTTATCCGATGATCGAGCTGCTCACCGGGGTCGTGTTCGCTGCAGTCGCGCTGCGCTTCGCGCCGTGGGCGGCGCTCGAGCAGCCGTCGATCACTGCGATCGGTCCGGTCGCCGAGACGCTCGCGTTCGCGGTGCTGGCCGCGGTCGGCATCGCGCTCGCCTGGATCGACCTCGACACCCAGCGGCTGCCGGACGTCATCGTGCTGCCGTCGTACATCGTCGTCGGAGCGCTCCTCGCCACCGCTGCGGCGGTCACGGGCGAGTGGGGAGCGCTGCTCCGCGCCGCGGCGGGCGCCAGCATCCTCTTCGCCGCCTACTTCGCCATGGCGTTCGCCTACCCGGCCGGCATGGGACTCGGCGACGTCAAGCTCGCCGGTCTTCTTGGCCTGGCGCTCGGCTGGCTCGGCTGGGGTGAGCTCGCGGTCGGCGGGTTCGGCGCCTTCCTGCTCGGCGGTGCGTTCGCACTCGTGCTCGTCGCACTGGGCCGCGCCAAGCGCGGCAGCGGCATCCCGTTCGGCCCGTGGATGCTGCTCGCAGCCGCGGTGGCCGTCTTCGCAGGCGAGCCGATCTGGCACGGATACCTGCAGCTCGTAGGACTGGAATAAGGGGGATCCGATGGCGAACCGCATGGTCGGACTCGACATCGGCGCGACGGGCATCCGCGCAGCCGAGGTCACGCGCACCCGAAAGGGCATGGCGCTCGCGCGCTACCACTCGATCGCGCTCCCGCCCGGTGCCGTCGTGCGCGGCGAGGTGATGGAGCCGCACGTCGTCACCGGCGCTCTGCGTGAGCTCTGGAAGCGCGGCAAGTTCACGAGCAAGCGCGTCGTCCTGGGCGTCGGCAACGACCGCGTGCTCGCTCGCGAGCTGACGGTGCCGGCCGCGCCACTGCCGATGATCCGCGAGTCGCTGCCCTTCCAGGTGCAGGATCTGCTGCCGGTGCCGATCTCGGAGGCGATCCTCGACTTCTACCCGATCGGCGACGCTGGCCACGGCCAGGTGCACGGGCTCCTGGTCGCGGCCGTCAAGGAGGGCGTGCTCTCGACGATCGAGGCCGTCAGGCGCGCGAGGCTCGAGACGGTCGCCGTCGACTTCGTGCCCTTCGCGCTCACGAGGGCGCTGCCGCAGCGGGCCGACGACGGCGACGCGATCGCCGTCGTCGACGTCGGCGCCCACACGACCACGGTCGTCATCTCACGGGCCGGTGTGCCGCACTTCGTGCGCATCATCCCGACCGGCGGCGACGAGGTGACGCAGACCCTGCACACGCGGCTGCATCTCGAGCGACCGATCGCGGAGGACGCGAAGCGCACGCTCGGCCTCGGCATGAACGGCTTCATGCCGCACGACCAGCCCGTCATCGAGGCGATCCGCGAGGTGACGGGCGAGCTCGTCACCGGCGTGCGCAACACCGTCTCCTACTTCGCGAGCTCGCGACCCGACCTGCCGGTGCGCCGCGTCGTGCTGACGGGCGACGGCGCGAGCCTCGGCGGGTTCCCCGCTGCGCTGGGCGAGGTGATGCGCATGCCCATCGACTGGGGCGACCCGCTCGCCTCGGTGCTGACGAAGGAGCGCGACCGTCCTCGCACGAGCGGCGCGGCGAACCGAGCGGCCGTCGCGCTCGGCCTGGCGATGCGGAGTGCAGCATGAAGGTCTTCGGGATCACCATCGGGAGCGGCGAGCCCGCTCCGCTGATGCTCGGCACGCAGCCGGCCGTCAACCTGCTGCCGGGCGAAGTGCTGGCCGCGCGCAAGAGCCGAGGGGTGCGGCGCGGCATCGTCGCGGCGGCCATCGTGCTCATCGTGAGCGCAGGCGGCGGCACCGCCGCCGCGAAGCTCCAGGCCCTCGCGGCCGAGGTCGAGCTCGCCGTCGCTGAGGCGCGGACCGTCGAGCTGCTCGCCCGTCAGGCCGAGTTCGCCGACGTGCTCGCGGTCGAGGCGGAGATCGAGGCGCGCCAGGCGGCGCGCGAGGTCGCGACCGGCACCGAGATCGACTGGCGGAGCGTGATCGACGGGATCGTCGCGACCCTGCCGGAGGGGGCGACGCTCGTGAGCGTCTCGGCCGAGGGCAGCTCGCCCATGGCCGGGCACGCGCAGCCGGTGGCGCCGCTGCAGGGTGCACGCGTCGCGACGGTGACGTTCACCGTGCGGAGCACCGCGATGCTGCCCGACGTCGTGGATGCGCTCGAAGGGATCCCCGGATTCGTCGACGCGCAGGTGCCGACGCAGACGGTGACACCTGAGGAGGGCATCGTCGACTCGACCTTCGTCGTGCACCTCGACGAGGGCGCCTACACGAACCGCTTCCCGCCGACCGTGCAGGCGCAGCCGGAACAGGGCCAGCCCGCCGCCGGCGCCGAGGGCAGCACGGATGCGGAAGCCAGCGGCGAGGAGGGCCAGCAGTGAAGGCATCGGATCGGCTCTGGAGCCTCGGCTCGGGCCTCCTCGCGGTCGGCATCGCGGCCGGCACGTGGTTCGGCGTCATCTCGCCCGACCTGCAGGCCGCGGCGACCGCGCGCGATGACCTCGCGATGGTCGAGCAGCAGAACGCCATCCACCAGGCGCGGATCACGGTGCTCGAGGAGTCGGCCGCCAAGCTGCCGCAGTACGAGGTCGAGCTCGCCTCGCTCGCCGAGGGCATCCCCGCAGAGGCCGGCTACGCCGAGTTCATGCGACAGCTCGAGGCACTTGCGGAGGAGACCGAGGTGACGCTGCAGTCGGTGACGAACAGCGATGCCATCGCCTACGTGCCGCCCGTGCAGGAGGCGCCGGCGGAGCCTGCTGAGCCAGCGGACGGGTCGAGCGACCAGGCCGCGGATCCCGCAGCCGCACCCTCCGAGCCGAGCGCACCCACGCCCCACACGAACCCGCTCATCAACGACCAGAACTTCGCGGCGCTGCCCTTCACGATCTCGGCGAGCGGTGGCACGACGGAACTCGGCGAGTTCATGCAGCAGCTGCAGATGGGCACGCGCCTCGCCTCGGTGACGAGCACGACGCTGACCGCAGCGGTCGACGACCAGCCCGGCACGGCAGAGATCGTCGGCTACCTCTACGTCTTCCGCAGCTCGCTCGCCGGTCCGTGAGGCGCGTCCTCGAGAGGGCGGTGTGGGAGAATCGGTGCAATGCGCACCACCCACGCCACCTTCTCGATGTCGCTCGTGGGTGAGACCGACGTCACGCTCCTCGTCCTGCCCGCCGCGGCCTACGCATCCGACGACGACATCGACGTCACCGTCGACGACGCGCCCGTCGAGTGGCGCATCCAACCGGCTCAGCACGACACCCGCGAGCTCGTCTTCACCGCACCCGCAGGGCAGCTCGAGGTCGAGATCCGATCGGCCGTCTCGGGGCTCGAGCGGCCGATCGAGGAGGGGGACCCGGCGCGCTACCTCGACGACTCGCGCTACGTCGAGGCGAGCGCGCTGCGCGGCTTCGTCGACGAGCGCTTCGGGCGCGCGAGCGGCCACGAGCAGATCGCCGCGATGCGCAACTGGATCGCGCGCGGCTTCACCTACTCGCCCTCGCTCTCGGAGATCGACGACACCGCGGTGGACACGATCCGCAAGAGCGGCGGGATGTGCCGCGACTACGCGCACGTCATGATCAGCCTCGCGCGCGCGGCCGGCATCCCCGCGCGCTACGTCGGCGTCTACGCGCCGGGCCTGCAGCCGCCCGACTTCCACGCCGTCGCCGAAGTGCTCATCGACGGGGAGTGGTTCGTCGTCGACCCGACCGGGCTCGCGCCGAGGCAGAGCCTCATCCGCATCGCGACGGGGGCGGATGCGCTCGAGACGGCCTGGGCGACGACGGCGCGGAACCCGATCACACTGCGGTCGGTGGCGGTGCGGGCGGAGGATGAGGCGCTCGAGGATGGTGCGGTGGATGACGTGAAGGCGCTCGTCAAGATCGGCTGACTCGGCGGGTTTCGACTCGCTCAGCGCGCTGGCGCGCGCGGAGCGGCTCAACCAGCGGGAGTCGGTGGGCGTCAGCCCAGGTTGGCGATCACCTGGTCGAGCACCTCGCGCGCGTCCTGCTCGCTCGTGAAGTACTGCGAGGCGACGCTCACGACCGTGCCGCCCGACGGCGCTGTCGCGACGCCGAGGTCGCCGACCGTCTCGAACGCGGGCGCCTGGAAGCCCGCGGCCTCCTGCAGCACGCCGACGACGAGTCGGTCGCCGCCCGTGACGTGCTGGTATGCGCAGACGGTGCCGCCCGCATCCACGATGTCCGAGATCGCGCCCGGCAGTGAGCCGGCGTCGCTCGACGGGGCGAAGTTCGGGTTGAACGCGTAGAGCTGGTCGGCCGTGTAGACCTGCGAGCACGGCACGTCGCCCGCGACGGGCGGGGTCGTCGGCAGCGCGGAGCCGGTCGGCGCGGGCGTCGGCTCGGGGCTCTCGACCGGCGTCGTCGTCGCCGAGGGCGAGGGCGTCGCGGTGGGCGAGCTCGAGGCCGACGGCGTCGGCGACTCGCTCGGCGCGAGCACGCCCGGCTCGCACCCCGTCAGCGCGAGCGCGGTCGCCGAGGCGATGATCGCGGCGGGCAGGAGACGACGGATGCGCTGGGTACGGCTCGGCATGCTGTCAGACTACGGGCGCTCCAGGGCCGAGGCGGTCGAGGCGCGCGCAGTACCCTAGAGGGATGCAGCCCTCCTCGCTCTCGTCCGCCGTGCTCGCCGCCGTCCAGGGCGCCGTGGGCCGACGAACGGCCGAGGTCGAGGTGCGCGAGGCCGACATCGTGCTCGAGCGCCCTCGCAACCGCGACCACGGCGACTGGGCGACCAACGCCGCGATGCGCTTCGCGAAGCGCGTCGGCACCTCGCCGCGCGAGCTCGCCGATGAGGTTGCGGCGGAGCTCGCGACCATCGACGGCATCGCGAAGGCCGAGGTCGCCGGCCCCGGCTTCATCAACCTCACGCTCGCGGCCGGTGCCGCGGGCGAGCTCGCCCGCACGATCGTCGAGGCGGGCGACGCCTACGGCTCGGGCGACGCGCTCAAGGACGTGAAGATCAACCTCGAGTTCGTCTCGGCGAACCCGACCGGACCCATCCACATGGGCGGCACGCGCTGGGCCGCCGTCGGCGACAGCCTCGGCCGCGTGCTCGAGCGCCAGGGCGCGCTCGTCACCCGCGAGTACTACTTCAACGACCACGGCGCGCAGATCGACCGCTTCGCGAAGAGCCTCGTCGCCGCCTTCCGCGGCGAGCCGACGCCCGAGGACGGCTACGGCGGCGCCTACATCGCCGAGATCGCGGGGCGCGTCGACGACGGCTACGACGGCGACCTGCTCGACCTCGATGACGCCGCGCTGCAGGAGACGTTCCGCGAGCGCGGAGTGCAGCTCATGTTCGAGGAGATCAAGCGCGACCTGCACGACTTCGGCGTCGACTTCGACGTCTTCTTCCACGAGCACCAGGTGCAGTCCGACGGCTCGGTGCAGCGCGCGATCGAGGTGCTGCGCGAGCGCGGCCACGTCTTCGAGGAGGACGGCGCGCTCTGGCTGCGCACGACGACGTTCGGCGACGACCGCGATCGCGTCATCGTGCGCTCGAACGGCGCCCCCGCCTACTTCTCGGGCGACCTCGGCTACTACCAGAACAAGCGCGAGCGCGGCTTCGAGCAGAACATCATCATGCTCGGCGCCGACCACCACGGCTACGTCGGCCGCATGATGGCGATGTGCGCGGCGTTCGGCGACACCCCGCACGAGCACCTCGAGATCCTCATCGGCCAGATGGTCAACCTGCTGCGCGAGGGCAAGCCGGTGCGCATGTCGAAGCGCGCGGGCACCGTCGTGACCATGGAGGACCTGGTGGATGCGGTGGGTGTCGACGCCGCTCGATACGCGCTCGTGCGCTCGAGTGCAGACACGCCGCTCGACATCGACCTCGAGCTGCTCACGCAGCGCACGAACGACAACCCCGTCTACTACGTGCAGTACGCGCACGCCCGGATGTCGGCGGTCGCGCGGAACGCGGTCGCGGCGGGCGTCGACCGCTCGGAGTTCCAGCCGGAGCTGCTCTCGCACGAGACCGAGTCGGCGCTGCTCGGCGCGCTCGCGGACTTCCCGCGCGTGCTGACGCAGGCCGCGGAGCTGCGCGAGCCGCACCGCGTCGCGCGCTTCGCCGAGGAGCTCGCCGGGCTCTACCACCGCTGGTACGACGCGACGCGCGTCGCGCCGCAGGGCGATGAGGAGGTCACGGCGCTGCACCGCACGCGCCTGTGGCTGAACGACGCCGCGGGCCAGGTGCTGCGGACGGCGCTTGCGACGGTCGGGGTGTCGGCGCCCGAGCGGATGTAGCCTCCCCGGAGCGCCGTCACTCGCCTCCTCGCGCCGCAAGGGGGCGACGGCCGCGCGAAGGGCGCGATTCGGCGCCCGCGGCTCAGCGCTGCCGCTGCACGGCCGGCCGGTAGGCCGAGACGCTCGGCTCGCCCGGCACCCAGAAGCGCCAGGGATAGGCGTACGCGTCGCCACCCGGTCCGCTGACACCGACGCGAGGCCCGGTGCGGTATGGCGGCGGCACCTCGGCCGGCGCGAACGACCACGTCGCCGCCTCGACGCCGTCGGCCGCCGTCACGCCATCGCCCAGCTCCGCGTCGCCGAGCGCCGCGCCGTCGTCGACGAGCGTCGCGCCGAGCGCTTGCGCGACGTTTCCCGGGCCCCGCGCGAGCTCGCCCGTCGGCGTCGTGCGGCGCCGCGCCGAGCGCCGCTCGAGCGCGAGTCCGTGCCCCTCGACGACCTCGCCCGCGCGCACGAGCACGCCCCAGCCGCGACCCTCCGGCCCCGCGACGATGTTCACCGCGTGGTGCATGCCGTAGGTGAAGTAGCAGTAGACGCGGCCGCCCCGCCCGAACATCGTCGCGTTCCTCGCCGTCTTCCCGCGGAACGTGTGCGCACCCGGGTCGTCGCTGCCGCGGTAGGCCTCGGTCTCGGTGATCCGCACCGCGACCGCGCCGGAAGCATCCGCCCGCCGCAGCACGCCGCCGAGCAGCAGCGGCGCGAGCTCGAGAGGGTCGCGCTCGAACCAGCTCGGGGGAGGGGTGGGCACGATCGGCACCGTAGCGGGCGCATCCGAGCGTCGGCTTGCGGATGCGGTGGGCCGCGCAGGGAGTCGCCGCCGAGCGGCAGGATCGCCGCTGCTCGCGACGGCCGCGCGGCGCGCAGGCGCCGAGCGGCACCCGACCGTTGCCTAGGATGGAGGCAGAGCGCCACAAGCGCCGACGCCGCCTGCCCGTCAGGCCCACAGCCCCCCACCCGGACGGAGTCCCGTGCCGCATCCGCTCGCCCCGCACCTCACCGACGCGGGCGACCCCAACGCCCTCGCCGAGGGCGTCTGGCCCGCGTCGGCCGAGCGCGTCGACGGCGCGCTCCGCGTCGGCGGCGTCGACCTGGGCGCGATCGCGGCGCAGCACGGCACCCCCTTCCTGCTCGTCGACGAGACCGAGGTGCGCGCCCGGGCGCGACGCATCCGCGAGGCCTTCGAAGCCGCGTTCTCGCCCGAGGCCGGCGGCGCGGGCGTCGACGTCTACTACGCCGGCAAGGCGCTCCTCACCGGCGACGTCGCCCGCTGGATGCGGGGCGAGGGCCTCCGCATCGACGTGTGCACGGGCGGCGAGCTCGCGATCGCGTTGCGCGCCGGCGTCGAGCCCGCCCTCATCGGCTCGCACGGCAACAACAAGTCGCTCGCCGAGATCGAGGCGGGCGTCACCGCCGGCATCGGCACCTTCGTCATCGACTCGGCCATCGAGGTCGAGCGCATCGCCGCCGCCGCCGAGCGAGCGGGCCGCGTGCAGCGCGTGCGGCTGCGGATCTCGGTCGGCGTGCACGCCTCGACCCACGAGTTCCTCGCGACGAGCCACGAGGACCAGAAGTTCGGCATCCCGATCGACGAGGCGCCTGCGATCGTCGCGCGCATCCGCGAGCTGCCGAGCCTCGAGCTCGCGGGCCTCCACACACACATCGGCTCGCAGATCTTCGACCACTCGGGCTTCGCCGAGTCGGCGCGCCGCATGCTCGCGCTCCACGCTGCGCTGGGCGAGGGCGCACCGCTCCCCGAGCTCAACCTCGGCGGCGGCTTCGGCATCGCCTACACCGCCGCCGACAGCCCCGAGCCGATCGAGGCCATCGCGTCGAGGCTCGCGGATGCGGTGCGCACGACCGCGGGCGAGCTCGGCATCCCCGTGCCCAGGATCGCGATCGAGCCGGGCCGCTGGATCGTCGGCCCCGCCGGCGTCACCGTCTACTCGGTCGGCACCGTGAAGCCCGTGCGGCTCGCGGACGGCGCCCGCACCTACGTCGCCGTCGACGGCGGCATGAGCGACAACGCGCGCCCCGCGCTCTACGACGCGCAGTACTCTGCGCGGCTCGCGAACCGGGTCTCCGTCGCCGAGCCGACGCTCGTGCGCGTCGCGGGCCACCACTGCGAGTCAGGTGACATCGTCGTCGACGCCGAGTGGCTGCCCACCGACGTCGAGCCCGGCGACCTGCTCGCCGTCGCCGCGACCGGCGCCTACTGCCACTCGCTCGCCTCGAACTACAACGCGACGCCCCGCCCGCCCGTGCTCGCCGTCACCGACGGCGCCGTCCGCGTGCTCGTGCGCCGCGAGTCGATCGACGACGTGCTCTCGCGCGACGAGGGACTGCACCCGTCGGCGCCGCTGGCCGCCTCCCCGCCCGCCGGCACCGAAGCCCCGCGACCCGACGACGACACCACCGGAGCCGCATCCGCATGAACCACGACCGCACCGACCACTACCGATCGCTCCGCATCGCGCTGCTCGGCGCCGGCAGCGTCGGCTCCCAGGTCGCGCGCCTGCTGCTCGAGCACCGCGACGAGCTCGCCGCGCGCGTCGGCGCGCCGCTCGAGCTCATCGGCATCGGCGTGCGCGACGTCGCCGCGAAGCGCGACGTCGACCTGCCCGCAGCGCTGCTGACCGACGACCTCGGCACGCTCGTCGCGAGCGCCGACATCGTCGTCGAGCTGCTCGGCGGCATCGAGCCTGCCCGCTCGCTGCTGCTCGACGCGCTCGCCGCGGGCGCCGACGTCGTCACCGCCAACAAGGCGCTCATCGCCGCGCACGGCCCCGAGCTCTTCCGGGCCGCCGAGACCGTCGGCGCGCAGGTCAACTACGAGGCCGCGGTCGGCGGCGCGATCCCGATCATCCGCCCGCTCGAGCAGTCGCTCGCGGGCGACCGCGTCATGCGCGTCATGGGCATCGTCAACGGCACGACGAACTTCATCCTCGACCGCATGCACACCGAGGGCTCGACGCTCGAGGAGGCGCTCGCGATCGCGACGGAGCTCGGCTACGCCGAGGCCGACCCGACCGCCGACATCGAGGGCTTCGACGCGGCGAGCAAGGCGACGATCCTCGCCTCGCTCGCGTTCCACACCGTCGTGCCCGTCGAGGTCGTGCACCGGCAGGGCATCACGGGCGTGACGGATGCGATGGTCGAGCAGGCGGAGCGGAACGACCGGGTGCTCAAGCTCGTCGCCATCTGCGAGCGGCTCGCGGGCGAGGGCGGCGAGGCCGTCTCGGCCCGCGTGCATCCCGTCTCGCTGCCGGCGACGCATCCGCTCGCCGCCGTGCGCGAGGCGAAGAACGCCATCTTCGTCACCGCCGAGTCGGCGGGCGACCTCATGTTCTACGGCGCGGGCGCGGGTGGCCCCGAGACGGCTTCGGCCGTGCTCGGCGATCTCGTCTCGATCGCACGCCGGCACGTGCTGGGCGGCCCGGGCACCGCGGCGTCGACGCACGCCGACTTGGCCGTCGCGCCGTTCGGCGACGTGCTCGCGCGGCACGAGCTCGCGCTCACCGTCGTCGACCGCCCCGGCGTGCTCGCGGGCGTGGCCGGGCTCTTCGCCGAGCATGGCGTCTCGGTCGAGTCGGTGCGGCAGGACCCGGCCGACGGCGAGGCATCGCTCGTGCTCGGCACCCACACCGCGAGCGAGGCCCGCATCGCGGCCGTGCTCGACGCGCTCGAGGCGCACCCCGACGTGGAGCGGATCGACAGCGTGATCCGGCTCATCGACTAGGAGGAATGACGATGGCGAACCAGGGCCAGCGCAACCAGTGGCGCGGCGTGCTGCGCGAGTGGGCGGACGTGCTCGACGTGGGCGACGCGTCGACGGTCGTGACGCTCGGCGAGGGCGGCACCCCGCTCATCGAGTCGAAGGCGCTCTCGGCGATGACCGACGCGCGCGTGCTCGTGAAGTTCGAGGGCCTCAACCCCACCGGCTCCTTCAAGGACCGCGGCATGACGGTCGCGATCTCGCGCGCGATCGAGCGCGGCGCGAAGGCGATCGCGTGCGCCTCGACCGGCAACACGTCGGCCTCGGCCGCCGCCTACGCCGCCGCCGCGGGCATCCAGGCGATCGTGCTCGTGCCCGAGGGCCGCATCTCGATGGGCAAGCTCGCCCAGTCGGTCGTGCACGGCGCGCGCATCGTCCAGGTGCGCGGCAACTTCGACGACTGCCTCGAGATCTCGAAGGAGCTCGCCGAGCGCTACCCCGTGCACCTCGTCAACTCGGTGAACGACGACCGCATCGAGGGGCAGAAGACGGCCGCGCTCGAGATCGTCGACGTGCTCGGCGACGCGCCCGACATCCACTGCATCCCGGTCGGCAACGCCGGCAACATCTCGAGCTACTGGCGCGGCTACTCGCTCGCCGAGACCGAGGGCTGGGCGACGAAGCGCCCGCAGATGCTCGGCTTCCAGGCCGCCGGCGCCGCCCCCATCGTGCGCGGCGAGGTCGTGCGCGAGCCCGACACGGTCGCGACCGCGATCCGCATCGGCAACCCCGCCTCGTGGCAGCAAGCGCTCGAGGCGCGCGACGCCTCGGGCGGCCACATCGGCGCGATCGACGACGCCGCGATCCTCCGCGCGCAGCGGCTGCTCGCCTCCTCGACCGGCGTCTTCGTCGAGCCCGCCTCGGCCATCTCGGTCGCTGGCCTGCTCGAGCGCCACGCCGCGGGGCAGATCCCGGCCGGCTCGACGGTCGCGCTCACGGTCACGGGCCACGGCCTCAAGGACGCGCAGTGGGGCCTCAAGCTCGACGACGGCTCCGACGCCGCGCCCGAGTCGGCCGACGCCGACACCGCGCAGGTCGCTGCGCTCCTGGGCCTGTCGTGAGCGACGCGGTCTCGGGCATGGCGGATGCGTCGGGTCGCGTGGTTCCGGTGGGCCGGGCCGTGCGCGTGCGCGTCCCCGCCACGAGCGCCAACCTCGGCCCGGGCTTCGACACGCTCGGCCTCGCCCTCAACGTGCACGATGAGCTCGAGGTCACGGCGACGGCGTCGGGCGTGACCGTCGAGGTCTCCGGCGTCGGCGAGGGCTCGGGGGAGGGCGCCGTGCCGACCGACGAGTCGAACCTCGTCGCGCGCGCCGCGCTGCACGTCTTCGACCGCGTGGGCGTGCCCGCACCGGGCCTCGCGCTCGAGGCGACCAACAGCATCCCCCACGGCCGTGGGCTCGGGTCGTCGGGCGCCGCGATCGTCTCGGGCGTGCTCGCCGCGAAGGGACTCCTCGAGGGCGTCGTCGACATCTCGGACGAGGATGTGCTGCGCTTCGCGACCGAGCTCGAGGGCCACCCCGACAACGTCGCGCCGGCGATCTTCGGCGGCCTCACGATCGCGTGGGTCGACGAGACCGGCCCGCGCCACAAGCAGCTCGCCGTGCACCGCGGCGTCTCGCTGCTCGTCGCCGTGCCCGAGGCGACGATGTCGACGAAGCTCGCGCGCAGCCTCCAGCCCGAGGCCGTGCCGCACGCCGACGCCGTCTTCAACCTCTCGCGCTCGGCGCTGCTCGTCGCGGCGCTCACGCAGAGCCCCGAGCTGCTGCTCGACGCGACCGAGGACCGGCTGCACCAGACCTACCGCGCGAGCGCGATGCCCGAGACGAGCGCCCTCATCGGCGAGCTGCGGGCCGCGGGCCACCCTGCCGTCGTCTCGGGCGCGGGACCCTCGGTGCTCGTGCTCGCCTCCGACCCCGCGGCCCGGCTCGAAGCCGCGCGGATCGTCGAGCAGCGCTCCGCCGCGCCGGGTACCGGCTGGCACGCGCGCCTGCTGGCCGTCGACATCCGCGGTGGTACAGTGGACGCCATCCCCACCAGCGCCGCGGCCTAGCCGCGCGGGGGGACTTCTTGACTCCACTCTCCGCAATCTGAAGCGCCCGTCGACCGAACCGGCCGTGAGCGCAGCGCGAGACATGGTCCCACGCCCGCGACCATCGCGCGCGGGCCGACATCGTAAGGAGCACTCGCACATGACGAGCGAGATCACCGACAGCATTGCCGCGGCAGAGGCCGCACCCGAGGCTTCCGCATCCGAGCAGTCCGCCGAGGCGCCCGCCGCGCCCAAGCGCCGCTCGCGTCGCGCGTCGACGGCGACCGTGACCGCAGAGCCGGCCAAGGCCGACGCCGCCCCCGCCGAGGCGCCCGCCGCTGACGCGCAGCCGGCCGCCGAGCCTGCTGCAGCCGAGTCCGGTGCCGAGCCGACCGGCGAGGCAGAGGCGCCCGCCGCGACGAAGCGCCGCGCGCCCGCACGCCGCAAGAAGGCGGCTCCCGCCGCCGAGGAGGAGGCGACGGCCGAGGCAGCGCCCGCCGACGCCGCGCCCGCCGACGCCCCGGCTTCGGACGCGCAGGCCACCGAGCAGCAGCCCGAGGCGCCCGCCGCCGAGCAGGCGACCGAGCAGAGCGCTGCCGAGGAGACCACCGAGCAGTCCGCCGACGAGCAGGCCGAGGCGCCCGCGCGCGGCCGCCGCTCGCCGCGCGCGAGCCGCTCGCGCAAGGCCGCCGACGCGCCCGCCGAGCAGGCCGACGCACCCGCGGGCGACGCCGAGCAGGTCGCCCCCGCAGCCGATGCCGAGAGCGGCACGACGGACGACGCATCCGACGCCGACGAGCAGCAGCAGAGCCGTCAGGATGGCGAGCAGCAGCGCGAGGGCACCTCCCGCCGCCGCCGCTCGCGCGGCAAGGGCTCGCAGCAGCAGGACGAGCAGGACTCGGACGACGACGACGAGTCGTCGCGCCGCGGCCGGGGCCGCGGTCAGAACGGCCAGAACAACCAGAACAACCAGCGCGGCCAGCAGCCCAAGCAGCAGCAGGACGACGAGGGCTCGCGCCGCGGCCGTGGCCGAGGTCGAGACCGCCAGCGCACGCTGGGCCAGGACGCCGAGCCTGAGATCCGCGAGGACGACGTGCTGCTGCCCGTCGCCGGCATCCTCGACGTGCTCGACAACTACGCGTTCGTGCGCACCTCCGGCTACCTCCCGGGACAGAACGACGTCTACGTCTCGCTCGCGCAGGTGAAGAAGCACGGCCTGCGCAAGGGCGACGCCGTCGTCGGCGCCATCAAGCAGCCGCGCGAGGGCGAGCAGCACTCGAGCCGCCAGAAGTTCAACGCGCTCGTGCGCGTCGACTCGATCAACGGCATGTCGAGCGAGGATGCGCTGAACCGCGTCGAGTTCTCGAAGCTCACGCCGCTGTACCCGCAGGAGCGCCTGCGCCTCGAGACGACGCAGAACAAGCTCTCGACGCGCGTCATCGACCTCGTCGCGCCGATCGGCAAGGGCCAGCGCGGCCTCATCGTCTCGCCGCCCAAGGCCGGCAAGACCCTCGTGATGCAGGCCATCGCGAACGCGATCGCCGAGAACAACCCCGAGGTGCACCTCATGATCGTGCTCGTCGACGAGCGCCCCGAGGAGGTCACCGACTTCCAGCGCACCGTCAAGGGCGAGGTCATCGCGTCGACCTTCGACCGGCCCGCCGAGGACCACACGATCGTCGCTGAGCTCGCGATCGAGCGCGCGAAGCGGCTCGTCGAGCTCGGCCACGACGTCGTCGTGCTGCTCGATGGCATCACGCGGCTCGGCCGCGCCTACAACCTCTCCGCCCCGCCGTCGGGACGCATCCTCTCGGGTGGCGTCGACTCGAGCGCGCTCTACCCGCCGAAGAAGTTCTTCGGCGCCGCGCGCAACATCGAGCACGGCGGCTCGCTCACCATCCTCGCGACCGCGCTCGTCGAGACGGGCTCGAAGATGGACGAGGTGATCTTCGAGGAGTTCAAGGGCACCGGCAACATGGAGCTGCGCCTCTCGCGCAACATGGCCGACAAGCGCATCTTCCCCGCCGTCGACGTCAACGCCTCCGGCACGCGCCGCGAGGAGATGCTCATGGGCGTCGAGGAGACGAAGGTCATGTGGAAGCTGCGGCGCGCGCTCGCGGGCCTCGAGACGCAGCAGGCGCTCGAGCTCGTGCTCAAGCAGCTCAAGGAGACGCAGTCGAACGTCGAGTTCCTCATGAAGGTCTCGAAGTCGGTGCCCGGCCAGCACGACAAGGACTGAGGTGTTCGAGTCGGTCTCGGGCCTCCTCGCCGAGCACGCCGACCTCGAGTCGCAGCTCGCCGACCCGGCGCTGCACGCCGATGCCGGGCGTGCGCGCCGGGTGAACCGGCGCTACGCCGAGCTCAGCCAGGTCAAGGCGGCGCACGAGCGCTGGCGCGCGAGCGTCGACGACCTCGCGGCGGCGCGAGAGCTCGCCCGCGAGGACGAGGCGTTCGCCGAGGAGGTGCCGGCGCTCGAGGAGGCCGCGCACGAGGCGGAGGAGCGGCTGCGCCGCCTCCTCATCCCGCGCGACCCCGACGACGGCCGCGACGTCATCATGGAGGTCAAGGGCGGCGAGGGCGGCGAGGAGTCGGCGCTCTTCGCGGCCGACCTCGTGCGCATGTACTCGCACTACGCGACGAGCCGCGGCTGGAAGGTCGAGATGCTCGAGTCGACGCCCTCCGACATGGGCGGCTTCAAGGACGTGCAGATCGCGATCAAGGGCTCCTCGAACGATCCCGCCGAGGGCGTCTGGGCGTCGCTCAAGTACGAGGGCGGCGTGCACCGCGTGCAGCGCGTGCCCGCGACGGAGACGCAGGGACGCATCCACACCTCCACGACCGGCGTGCTCGTCTTCCCCGAGGTCGACGAGCCCGAGGAGGTGCAGATCGACCAGAACGACCTGAAGATCGACGTCTTCCGATCGTCGGGCCCCGGCGGCCAGTCGGTCAACACGACCGACTCGGCGGTGCGCATCACGCACGTGCCGACCGGCATCGTCGTGTCGATGCAGAACGAGAAGAGCCAGCTGCAGAACCGCGAGGCGGCGATGCGCGTGCTGCGCGCCCGCCTGCTCGCGAAGCAGCAGGAAGAGCTCGACGCGGCCGCGTCCGACGCGCGCCGCTCGCAGATCCGCGGCATGGACCGCTCCGAGCGCATCCGCACCTACAACTTCCCCGAGAACCGCATCGCCGACCACCGCACGGGGTTCAAGGCCTACAACCTCGACACGGTCATGGACGGCGCGCTGCAGCCCGTCATCGACTCGTGCATCGCGGCCGACGAGGAGGCGCGGCTCGCGGCCCTCGGCGGCGACGCCTGACCCGCCGCTGCGAGCGTCGCGGGCATGACCGCGCGACGACCGCTCGGCATGCGTCACGATCGACTCGACGTCCGCGGACATCGGCTCGGTCATCCGGGTCGACGTGCGCTGAGGCGGACCACCGGGGCGTGCGGCTGCTAGCGTCACGGCATGCTCACCACCGCCGCGAACCCGCTCCTCCCCGCCGGCTACGACGTCGTGTGGACGATCGCGCTGCTGGCGATCGCGAGCCTCGCGGTCGTCGCGATCGCGCAGCTCGTGCGGGCCGCGGAGATCCGCGGCACCGAGGCGGCGATCTGGGTGCTCGTGATCCTCGCGCTGCCGGTCGTCGGCCCGATCGCGTGGTTCGCGGTGCGGCCGCACCGACGGGCAGAGCGCGCGCTCCGAGCCTGAGCCGCCGCCTCGGCGGCGCGCGCGGCTAGGCTCGCGCGCATGGCGCTCGTCACGCTGCTGTGCGGCCCCGCCTGCGCGGGCAAGACGACGATCGCGCGCGGCCTCGAGGCCGCCGGCGCGCGCGTGCTCTCCTACGACCGCGAGGCGTGGGCTCGCGGCGTGCGAGACGGCAAGCCGACCCGCGAGCTCGTCGAGCAGATCGACGCCGACTTCCTGCGGCGGCTCGAGGGCGCCGTGCTCGCCGACCGCGACGTCGTGCTCGACGCGTCGCTCTCGACGCGGGCGGTGCGGGATCGGTGGCGGATGCGCTGCGGCGCGATGGGCGTGAGCGTCGAGATCGTCGTCGTGCGCGCGCCGCTGCCGAGGCTCCTCGAGCGCCTCCACGAGCGCGAGCCGGGCCCCGACTCCGTCGTGCTGGACGACGAGGCGCTGCGCGCCTACGTCGAGGGCTTCGAGTGGCCGGGGCCCGGAGAGGCTCACCGCCTCGTCGAGACCGGCTGATCCGGTGCCCCAGGCATGGACGACGCATCCGCCGCGCCCTACGCTGGCGCCGAGCGAGGAGGCGGCATGGGCGCGTTCGTGGGGGAGCCGGCGCCGAGCGCGGCGGTCGAGGCGATGTACGGCGACGACCTCGAGGGCGACGGCTACGTCATGAACCTCACGCGCGTGTGGGCGCACGCGCCCGAGGTGCACGACGCGTGGACGGCGTTCGCGACCGCCTCCGCCGAGGCGGCGAGGCTCGGCTTCCGGCTCAAGGGCGTCGTCGTCAGCGCGCTCGCGGGGGCGCTGCGCGACTCCTACTGCTCGTTCGCCTGGGGAGGCAGGCTCGCGCGTGCGAGCGATCCGGCGACCGCGGCCGCGGTGCTGCGCGGCGAGGAGGCGGCCGGCGGCAGCGCGCTCGATGTCTCGGAGCGCGTGATCGCCGCGTGGGCGCGCCGGCTCGCGCGCGACCCCAACAGCACGACCGCGGACGACGTCGCCGCGCTCCGCGACGTCGGCCTCGACGACCGGACGATCGTCGCGCTCACCGCCTACATCGCCGCGCGCATCGCGTTCTCGACCGTGAACGACGCGCTCGGCGCGCTCCCTGATGCCGAGCTGCACGCATCCGCCCCCGGTGCCGTGCGCGACGCGATCACGTGGGGGAGGGCGCCCGCGAGCTGACGTGCCAGGATCGAGGCATGGAAGTCGCCCTGATGGCCGTCGGCTCGGTGCTGCTCGCGCTCGGCGCGATCGCCATCGCGATCGTCGTGCACGCGATCGGCCTCGGCCGCGTCGTTTCGACGGGCGTGCTCGGCCTGCCGGGCAAGCGGCTGCGGGCGGATGCGTTCACCTACCGGAGCGCGCACCGCGCGGCGACGCCGCTCACCTGGCTCGCAGGCTCGGTCGCCGCCGTCGCGGCCATCGGCGCCCTCGTCGCGGCCTTCGCGGCAGGCGTCGAGGAGTGGGCGGTGCTCGCCGTGCTCGCCGCGATCGTGCTCGTCGTCGGGCTCGTGCTCGCGACCTGGCGGGCGCACGCGTCGCTCGCCGCCGACCGGCCCGACTGAGCCCCGGTTGCTACCCTGGAGGCTGGATCCGACGCCGGATCCGCGGACGAGGGAGCTGTACCCGCAGCGCGACAAGACGGCCAGTGGGGACTCGTCATGTCTTGGGTGATCCTGATCGCCTCCGGCCTCCTCGAGGCCGTCTGGGCGGCTGCGATGCAGTCGTCGAAGGGCTTCCGCAAGTGGCGGCCGACCGTGCTGTTCGTCGTCGCGATGGCCGCGTCGATGGGCGGGCTCGCGTGGGCGATGCTCGAGATCGCGACAGGCACGGCGTATGCGGTGTGGGTCGGCGTGGGAGCGGTCGCGACCGTGGTCCTGCAGGTCGCGCGCGGCAAGGAGCGGCTGACGCTCGTGCGCTCGCTGCTGCTCGTGCTGCTCGTCGGCTGCCTCGTCGGCCTGAAGCTGGTGAGCTGACATGCGCCGCGGAACCGCGTGGGCCGTGCTGCTCGTGAGCGCCGTGCTCGAGGCCGTCTGGGCGACGGCGCTCGGGCAGTCGGAGGGCTTCTCGCGGCCCGTGCCGACGGTCGTGTTCGCGATCGCGGCGGTCGCGAGCTTCATCGGCCTCGAGCGGGCGGTGCAGACGATCCCGCTCGCGACGGGCTACGCCGTCTGGACGGGCGTGGGTGGCGCGCTCACGGTGATCTGGGCGCTCGCGACCGGCGCGCAGCCCTGGAACCCGCTCATGCTGCTCTTCCTCGCCGGCATCCTCGTCGCGGTCGCCGGCCTCGCGCTCACCGAGCGCTCGGACCCAGCCGAGGCCACCGCGTCCGCCGCCACCGCCCGGCCGTCCGGCGCCGCAGGCCCGTGAGCGGTCAGCTCCGCGTCTGACAGGTCACTTCCGCGTCTGAGCGGTCACTTCCGCGTCTGACAGGTCACTTCCGCGTCTGAGCGGTCACTTCCGCGTGCGAATGGTCATTTCCGCGTCTGAGCGGTCACCCATCTGAGCCGCCGCCGCGACGCGTGGCGAGGCTGCGTCCGCCACAAGCTGCTGGCTCGCAGGCGGAGTTGACCGCTCGCAGGCCGGAGTGACCGTTCGCGGGCGGAAGTGACCGTTCGCGGGCGGAAGTGACCGTTCGCGGGCGGAAGTGACCGTTCGCGGGCGGAAGTGACCGCTCGAGGAGCGGCAGGCGCTCAGATCGAGTACTCGATGTGCGGCAGCTCCGCGGGCGACGTGCCGCCGACCGGCTTCGCGGGCATGCCGACGAGCGTGACGCCAGACGGCGCGTCCTTCAGGACGACGGCGTTCGCGCCCACCTTGACGTCGTCGCCGAGCGCGATCGGTCCGAGGATCTTCGCGCCGGCCCCGACGAGCACGCGGTGCCCGAGCGTCGGGTGGCGCTTGACCGCAGCGTTCGCCGTGCCGCCGAGCGTGACGCCGTGGTAGAGCATGACGTCATCGCCGGTCTCGGCCGTCTCGCCGATGACGACGCCCATGCCGTGGTCGATGAAGAACCGCCGCCCGAGTCGCGCGCCCGGGTGGATCTCGACCCCGGTCATGAACCGCGCGACCTGGCTGCCGGCGCGCGCGAGCGAGCGCGCACCGGCGTGCCAGAGGCGGTGATGGATGCGGTGGGCCCACACCGCGTGCAGGGTCGAGTAGGTGAGCGCGATCGTCAGCGCGCCGCGAGCGGCGGGGTCGTGCCGCTTCGCGTTCTCGATGTCCTCGCGGATGTTGAGCAGGCCCACCGTGCTCCTCAGGCCAGGTCGGCGAAGATCGGCATCGAGAGGTAGCGCTCGCCCGTGTCGCACACGACCGCGACGATCGTCTTGCCGGCCGACTCGGGGCGGCGCGCGATCTCGAGCGCGGCCCACACGATCGCGCCCGAGGAGATGCCGGCGAAGATGCCGTCCCGCGCCGCGAGCTCGCGGCCGACGCGCACGGCGTCGTCGAGCTCGACGTCGATCACCTCGTCGTAGACGTCGGTGTCGAGCAGCGCCGGCACGAAGTTCGCGCCGAGCCCCTGGATCTTGTGCGGGCCCGCCTGGCCCTTGGTCAGCAGCGGCGAATCCGCGGGCTCGACGGCGACGAGGTGCAGCTCGGGCTTGAGCTCCTTGAGGCGGCCGCCCGCGCCCGTGACCGTGCCGCCCGTGCCCACGCCCGAGACGAAGACGTCGACGTCGCCGTCGGTGTCGGCCCAGATCTCCTCGGCGGTCGTCTCGCGGTGCACCTTGACGTTCGCCTCGTTCTCGAACTGGCGCGCGAGGATCGCGCCGGGCGTCTCGGCGACGATCTGCTGCGCGCGCTCCACGGCGCCGCGCATGCCGTCGGGGCCGGGCGTGAGCACGAGCTCGGCGCCGTAGGCCTTGAGGATGTTGCGCCGCTCCACCGACATCGTCTCCGGCATCGAGAGGATCACCCGGTAGCCGCGGGCCGCGCCGACGAAGGCGAGTGCGATGCCCGTGTTGCCGCTCGTGCCCTCGACGATCGTCCCACCCGGCTGCAGCTCGCCCGACGCCTCGGCGGCGTCGATGATCGCGCGGCCGATGCGGTCCTTCACGGAACCCGCGGGGTTGAAGGACTCCATCTTGACGAGCACGGTCGCGTGCGTGTCGTTCGTGCGGCCGAGCCGCACGAGGGGAGTGCCGCCGATCGTGGCCGTGATGTCGTCGAAGATGCGCGCCATTCGCTTTCCTTTCATCGGGTTGAAGCCAGGGTTCTCACTGTATCGGCCTCACGCTGAGCAACCGCTCGCACCGCCCTGCGCATTCCCGCACGTCGCTGATGGCTGCTCGGGTTAGCGTGATGGCGTGCATCCCTCCTCCGTCTCCGACGCCGTGCGCGACGCCCGCGCCCGGCTCTCCGCGGTCGGCATCGACGGTCCCGACGCCGAGCTGCTCGCCGCGTGGGCGTCGGGCTCGTCGTTCGGCGAGCTGCGCGTCGACATGGCGATGGGCCGTGCGTTCGAGGCGGATGCGCTCGCGCGGTTCGCGCGCGCCGTCGCGCGTCGCGAGGCCCGCGAGCCGCTCCAGCACATCACGGGCACCGCGCCGTTCCGCCACGTCGACCTGCTCGTCGGCCCCGGGGTCTTCACGCCACGGCCCGAGACGGAGCTGCTCGTCGACGTCGCGCTCCGCCACCTCCGCCGGGCCGAGGCGCCACTCGTGCTCGACGTCGGCACGGGCAGCGGCGCCGTCGCGATCGCGATCGCGCGGGAGTCGGGCGCTCGCGTCGTGGCGGTCGAGCGGAGCCCCGCTGCGTACGTCTGGGCGCGCCGCAACTTCGATGAGCTCGCGCCCGACGCGGCGCTCGTGCACGCCGACGCGCGCGACCTCGCGGCGCTCGCCTCCGTGGGCGTCACGCCCGGCTCCCTGACGGCGTTCGTGAGCAACCCGCCCTACGTGCCCGACGCATCCGTGCCCCTCGACCACGAGGTGCGGGGCTTCGACCCGCACGCCGCCCTCTACTCCGGTGCCGACGGGCTCGACCTCATCCGCAGCCTCGCGCCGCTCGCCGCCGACCTGCTCGCGCCCGGCGGGCTCGTGGCGTTCGAGCATGCCGAGCACCAGGGGGAGGCGATCCGCGAGATGCTCGCGGATGCGGGCTTCACCCAGGCGAGGACGCTCCAGGATCTCGCCGGTCGAGACCGGGTGACGACCGCGATCCGCTGAGGCGGCGGCTTCCAGCTCCACCGCGCGAACTACCATGGGAGCGTGCCCGCGCTCTACGACTGCTCCGACCCCGCGTCCCTCCTCGACGGCATCCGCGCGGCTCGCACAGCCATCGCGGCGGGGAAGAGCATCGTCATCCCGACCGACACGGTCTACGGCATCGCGGCCGACGCGTTCTCGCACGAGGCCGTCGCGGGGCTGCTCGCCGCGAAGGGCCGCGACCGCGGCTTCCCGCCGCCCGTGCTCGTCGCCGACCGGCACATGGCGGCGGCGCTCGCCGAGCGGGTGCCTGCCGAGCTCGAGCCGCTGCTCGACGCGCACTGGCCCGGCCCGCTCACGGTGATCCTGCGCGCCCAGCCCTCGCTCACGTGGGACCTCGGCGACACGGGCGGCACCGTCGCGATCCGCGTGCCCGACCACCCCATCGCGATCGGCCTGCTGCGCGAGACAGGCCCGCTCGCCGTCTCGAGCGCCAACCTCCACGGCATGCCCGCGCCCACCGAGGCCGCGGCGGCCGCCGAGATGCTCGGCGACCGCGTGGCGCTCGTGCTCGACGCCGGCACCGTCGGCGGAGCGGCAGCGCCGGGGGAGCAGAACGGCTCGACGATCCTCGACTGCTCGACCGACGGCGTCGCCCGCATCGTGCGCCAGGGGGTGCTGCCGCGCGCGACGATCGCCGCCGCGCTCGGCGACCTGCTCGCCTCGGGGTGATGCCGTGATCTTCCTGCTGATCGCCGCGGTCGCGGCCGTCGTGACGTTCGTCGCGAGCCGTGTCGTGCTCCGTCTCGCGCTCCGCCACGGCATCCACCCGCCGGTGCGCGAGCGCGACGTGCACTCGCGCCCCACGCCGCGGCTCGGCGGCGCGGCGATGTGCATCGGCGTGATCGCCGCACTCGCGGTCGCGTCGTTCGTGCCCGAGTTCGCGGGCGTGTTCGCCGAGCCCGTGCGCGTGTGGACGCTGCTCGGCGGCGCGATCGCCATCTGCGCCATCGGCGTGCTCGACGACCTCGTCGACCTCGACTGGATGCTGAAGCTCGGTGCCCAGATCCTCGTCGCGACGGGCGTCGCGCTCTTCGGCGTGCAGATCGTGAGCCTGCCGATCGCGGGCATCGTCGTGCCGTCGGCGACGATGGCGATCTCGCTCACCGTGCTCATCATCGTGCTCGTCATGAACGCGGTGAACTTCATCGACGGCCTCGACGGGCTCGTGGCGGGCACGACGATCATCGGCTCGACGGCCTTCTTCGGCTACATCTGGATGATCAGCCAGAACTTCGCGCAGCAGAACGCCTACTTCTCGCTCGCGAGCCTCATCACCTCGATCATCGTCGGCGTCTGCGTCGGCTTCCTGCCAGTCAACTGGCACCCTGCGCGGATGTTCATGGGCGACGGCGGCGCGCTCATGCTCGGGCTGCTGACCGCGGCGAGCGCGATCGCCGTCACGGGCCAGATCGACGTCGGCACGATGGGCGGCCGGAGCCAGATCCTGCCCGCCTTCATCCCGGTGCTGCTGCCGCTCGCGATCCTGCTGCTGCCGCTCACCGACTTCGCGCTCGCCGTCATCCGCCGGGTGGCGAACGGCAACAGCCCGTTCGCAGCCGACCGGCGCCACCTGCACCACCGGCTGCTCGACATGGGCCACTCGCACCTCGGCGCAGTGCTCATCTTCTACTCGTGGACCGCCGTCGTCTCGATCGGCTGCCTGCTCTTCCTCATCGTCCAGTGGTGGGTGGCCGTCGGTATCATGGTGCTCGGGTTCCTCGTGTGCGCCCTGCTCACGGCCGCGCCCGTCGGTCGCAGGGTCTGGCGCACGTTCCTGCGGGTGATGCGCGAACGCCGCGCTCGCCGCTCCGGACTCCAGCCGACCAGCGCCAGCATCGACTCCCAGGGGGACTCCCGGTGAACACCACCCAGATCATGCAGCGGATCCTCGTGTGGGGCGCGGTCCTCGCGGCCGCGGTCGCGGTCATCGGCGGCGTCGTCGGCTGGGTGCTCGCCGAGGGTGCGGGCCTCGCCTCGGCGCTCGTGGGCACCGCGCTCGCGATCGTCTTCTGCATGCTCACGGCCGGCAGCATCCTGCTCGCCCTCAAGGCGTCGCGGGGCCAGATGGTCTCCGGGGCGTTCTTCGGGATCGTGCTCGGCGGCTGGCTGCTGAAGTTCGTGCTGTTCATCGTGCTCGTCTTCGTGCTCGGGGACCAGGACTGGCTGCACCGCGGCGTCGCGTTCGGCGCGCTCGTCGCGGCCGTCATCGGCTCGCTCGTCATCGACTGCGTCGTGATCGCCACGAGCCGGCAGCCCGTGATCGACAGCGCCGCCGACGACGAGACCCAGGGCCGGCCGGCCTCCGGCACCCGCGCGTGAGCGCCGCAGGACGTCGAGCCATCCCGATCCCCTCTGATAGAGTCGTTACCGTTCCCCCAACTGCGCCGCTCTTCTCCGAGCGCGTCTGCGCGAGGGGGCGCACCGACGTCAAGAAGGCGCCAGGCGCCACGAGCTTGAGGAAGAGACGCTGAACGCCGTGTTGTCGATGCTGGCCTCCGCTGCCAACGAGCCAGAGCCGTTCCACCCGCCGTCGATCGCGGAGTTCTTCCCGCAGGTCTTCCTGTTCATGGAGCCGACGGTCGCGTGGCTCGGGAGCGAAGAGCCGATCTTCGGCATCAACCGCATCATGCTCATCCGCATCCTGTCGGCGCTCGCGATCATCCTGATCTTCGTGCTCGGCACGCGGAAGATGAAGCTCGTCCCGACGCGCGGCCAGAGCATCATCGAGCTCGGGCTCGGCTTCGTCCGCGACGGGATCGTCTACGACCTGCTCGGCGAGAAGGACGGCCGGCGCTTCCTGCCGATCATCACCACCATCTTCTTCATGGTGCTGGCGATGAACATCACGGGCATCATCCCGTTCCTCAACATCGCGGGCACCTCGGTGATCGGCGTGCCCCTCGTGCTCGCGATCGTCTCGTACATCGCGTTCATCTACGCGGGCGTCAAGAAGCACCCCGGCGCGTTCTTCAAGAACTCGCTCTTCCCCTCGGGCGTGCCGTGGCCGCTCTACATCATCGTGACGCCGATCGAGTTCGTCTCGACCTTCGTCCTGCGCCCCGTCACGCTGACGCTGCGACTCATGATGAACCTGTTCGTCGGCCACCTGCTGCTCGTGCTGTTCTTCGCCGCGACGCACTTCTTCTTCTTCTCGGCCGGCGGCTTCTACACGCTCTTCGGCGTGGGCACGCTCGCCTTCGGCTTCGCCTTCACCGTCTTCGAGATCCTCGTCGCGGTGCTGCAAGCCTACGTCTTCGCCATCCTGACCACTGTCTACATCCAGCTCGCGCTGGCTGAAGAGCACTGACCCCGGACCCTCCGGACAACCGAAAGGAACGACCGTGGACAACGCCACGACCATCCTCGCCGAGATCAACGGCAACATCGGCACCGTCGGCTACGGCCTCGCCGCCATCGGCCCCGCCATCGGCGTCGGCATCGTCGTCGGCAAGACGATCGAGGGCGTCGCCCGCCAGCCCGAGCTGCAGGGCCGCCTGACGGTCCTCATGTTCATCGGCATCGCCTTCACCGAGGCACTGGCGTTCATCGGCATCGCCACGTTCTTCTTCATGGTCTGACGCCCTGATGCTCACCACTCCTCTCTTCCTCGCGGAAGAAGCGGGGGAGACCACTCAGAACCCGCTGCTTCCGGCCCCGTACGACATCATCTGGTCGGCGGTCATCTTCGTCGTCCTCCTGCTGGTCTTCTGGAAGGTCGTCCTGCCTCGCGTGCAGGCGCTGCTCGACGAGCGCGCTGCCGCGATCGAGGGCGGCATCAAGAAGGCCGAGGAGGCGCAGGCCGAGGCGGCTGCGGCGCTCGAGTCGTACAACACCCAGCTCGCCGAGGCTCGCGCCGAGGCAGCTCGCATCAAGGACCAGGCTCGCGCCGACGCCGCGCGCATCGAGGCCGACCTCAAGGCTCGCGCCAACGAGGAGGCCGAGCGCATCACCGCGCAGGCGCACCAGCGCATCGAGGCTGAGCGCCAGGCCGCGTTCTCGTCGCTCAAGACCGAGGTCGGCTCGCTCGCCCTCGACCTGACCGAGAAGGTCGTCGGCGAATCGATGGACGACGCCCGCTCGGCTGCGATCGTCGACCGCTTCCTGGCCGACCTCGAGCGCGAGGGAGCGAACCGCTAGTGGGCAGCGCGACCAGCCAGGCGCGAGCCGGCATCGACGAGGCCGTCCGGGCCCAGCCGCAGGCAGGGCTCGAGGACGCGCGGGATCTCTTCCGGGCATCGCGCGCACTCGAGCGCAGCCCGCAGGTGCTCTCCTCGCTCGGCGACCCCGTCTCGACGCCCGACTCCCGCGCCGCGCTCGCGCAGCGCGTGCTCGGGCAGCTGGGTGGAGCGGCGGTCTCGATCGTCGCGCACCTCGCGCGCCAGCGCTGGTCCGAGCCGGACGACCTGCTCGCCGCGATCGACGAGGCGGCCGTGCGGGTCGCGGTGCGCTCGACGAGCGACGACGTCGCGGGGGAGATCGCCTCCTTCGGCCGCATCGTCTCGGCCGACGCGCAGCTCGAGCTGGCTCTCGGCGGCCTGCAGGGCTCGTTCGACGAGAAGGCGCAGCTCGTGCAGCGACTGCTCGCAGGCCGCGCGAGCGAGACGACGCTCGCGATCCTCGACCACCTCGTGCGCGCCCCTCGTGGCCGCCGCATCGGTCAGCGCCTGCGCTCCGCTGCGACGCAGGTCGCCGCCGCGGCCGGTCGCTCGCTCGCGACGGTCACGACGGCTCGCGAGATCCCCGCCGACCAGCTCGACCGGCTCCGCGCCGGTCTCGAGCGCCAGTACGGCCGCACGCTGCAGCTGCAGCAAGTGGTCGACCCGGCCGTGCTCGGCGGGCTGCGCGTCTCGATCGGCGACGACGTCATCGACGGCACCGTCCGTTCCAAGCTCACCGACCTGCGCCTGTCGCTCGCCTAGGTCGAAGAAACCCGAACAGGAAGACACATGTCAGAGCTCACCATCAGCCCCGACGAGATCAAGGGCGCCCTCGCCGACTTCGTCTCGTCCTACGAGGCCTCGACCTCGACGACCGCCGAGGTCGGCCACGTCGTCGACGCCGCCGACGGCATCGCGCACGTCTCCGGCCTGCCCGGCGTCATGGCGAACGAGCTCGTCCGCTTCGCGGACGGCACGCTCGGCCTCGCGCAGAACCTCGACGAGACCGAGATCGGCGTCGTCGTGCTCGGTGAGTTCGACGGCATCGAGGAGGGCATGGAGGTCACCCGCACGGGCGAGGTCCTCTCCGTCCCCGTCGGTGAGGGCTACCTCGGCCGCGTCGTCGACCCGCTCGGCAACCCGATCGACGGCCTCGGCGAGATCGCCTCGAGCGGCCGCCGCGCCCTCGAGCTGCAGGCGCCCGGCGTCATGCAGCGCAAGTCGGTGCACGAGCCGCTCCAGACGGGCATCAAGGCGATCGACGCCATGATCCCGGTCGGCCGCGGCCAGCGCCAGCTCATCATCGGCGATCGCCAGACCGGCAAGACCGCGCTGGCGATCGACACGATCATCAACCAGAAGTCCAACTGGGAGTCGGGCGACGTCAACAAGCAGGTGCGCTGCATCTACGTCGCGATCGGCCAGAAGGGCTCGACCATCGCTTCGGTGAAGGGCGCGCTCGAGGACGCCGGCGCCATGGAGTACACGACGATCGTCGCCTCCCCGGCATCCGACCCGGCCGGCTTCAAGTACCTCGCGCCCTACTCGGGCTCGGCCATCGGCCAGCACTGGATGTACGAGGGCAAGCACGTCCTCATCATCTTCGACGACCTGTCGAAGCAGGCCGAGGCGTACCGCGCCGTGTCGCTGCTCCTCCGTCGTCCGCCGGGCCGCGAGGCCTACCCGGGTGACGTCTTCTACCTGCACTCGCGTCTGCTCGAGCGCTGCGCGAAGCTCTCGGACGAGCTCGGTGCCGGCTCGATGACGGGTCTCCCGATCATCGAGACGAAGGCCAACGACGTCTCGGCGTACATCCCGACCAACGTGATCTCGATCACCGACGGCCAGATCTTCCTGCAGTCCGACCTCTTCAACGCCAACCAGCGTCCCGCGGTCGACGTCGGCATCTCGGTCTCGCGCGTCGGTGGCGACGCGCAGGTCAAGTCGATCAAGAAGGTCTCCGGCACGCTCAAGCTCGAGCTCGCCCAGTACCGCTCGCTCGAGGCGTTCGCGATGTTCGCCTCGGACCTCGACGCGGCCTCGCGCCGTCAGCTCGAGCGCGGTGCGCGCCTGACCGAGCTGCTCAAGCAGCCGCAGTACTCGCCGTACCCCGTCGAGGAGCAGGTCGTCTCGATCTGGGCCGGCACGAACGGCAAGTTCGACGCCGTGCCGGTCAACCAGGTGCTGCAGTTCGAGAGCGAGCTGCTCGAGCACCTGCGGGGCAACAGCACGGTGCTCGCGACGCTGCGCGAGACCAACGTGCTCGACGACGCGACGCTCGCGACGCTCGAGTCCGAGGTCGACGAGTTCGCTCGCAACTGGCAGGGCAAGGATGCGTCGAGCATCACCGACCCCGGCACCGAGGCGAACAACCCGATGGTCGAGGACGTCAACCAGGAGCAGATCGTCAAGGGCCGTCGCTGACGCGAGATCGCTGAGGAGGCGGAATGGGAGCCCAGCTCCGGGTCTACACGCAGAAGATCAAGTCTGCGCAGTCGACCAAGAAGATCACGAAGGCGATGGAGCTCATCGCTGCGTCGCGCATCCAGAAGGCGCTCGCCCGCGTGCAGGCGTCGAACCCGTACGCACGGGCGCTGACGCGCGCCGTGAGCGCGGTGGCCACGTTCTCGAACGAGCCGCACCCGCTCACGGTGGAGCGCACCGAGCTCAAGCGCGCGGCGATCGTCGTCGTCACATCGGACCGCGGTCTCGCGGGAGCGTTCAACTCGCAGATCCTCAAGGAGGCGGGTGAGCTGCGCGCGAAGCTCGAGGCGGAGGGCAAGGAGGTCGACCACTACCTGGTGGGCAGCAAGGCCGTCGGCTACTTCAAGTTCCGCCAGCGCCCGTACATCCGGGAGTGGACGGGGCAGTCGGACGTGCCGTCGCCCGAGCTCGCGCAGGAGATCGCCGAGGCGGTGCTCGAGGCCTACGTCTCCGAGCAGGTCGACGAGATCCACGTCGTCTACAACCGCTTCGTCAGCATGATGACGCAGGACCCGACGACGGTGCGGCTGCTGCCGCTCGAGATCGTCGAGGCCGAGAGCGCCGATTCGGCTGAGCACTTCCCGCTCTACCAGTTCGAGCCCGAGCCCGCGCTCGTGCTCGACTCGCTCCTGCCCGTCTACGTCGAGAGCCGCATCTTCAACGCGCTGCTCCAGTCGGCCGCCGCCAAGCAGGCCGCGACGCAGAAGGCGATGAAGTCGGCGTCCGACAACGCCGACAAGCTCATCATCGACTACACCCGCCTGCGCAACAACGCGCGCCAGGCCGAGATCACGACGCAGATCTCCGAGATCGTGGGCGGCGCGGACGCCCTCGCCTCGGCGAAGTAGCCACGAAAGGCAAGCACATGACCATCACTGACACCCCCGTCGAGCAGCAGCAGGCTGCCGTCGGCCGCGTCGCTCGAGTGACCGGGCCCGTCGTCGACATCGAGTTCCCGCACGACTCGCTCCCCGAGGTCTACAACGCGCTCAAGACGACCGTCGACTTCCAGGACGGCTCCGAGCCGCAGGAGATCACGCTCGAGGTCGCGCAGCACCTCGGCGACGACCTCGTCCGCGCCATCGCCCTCAAGCCGACGGACGGCCTCGTCCGCGGCCAGGAGGTGCGCGACACCGGCGAGTCCATCACGGTGCCCGTCGGCGACGTCACCAAGGGCAAGGTCTTCAACGTCATCGGCGAGCCGCTCAACCTCGGCGAGGGCGAGACGCTCGAGGTCACCGAGCGCTGGTCGATCCACCGCAAGGCGCCCTCGTTCGACCAGCTCGAGTCGAAGACGCAGCTGTTCGAGACCGGCATCAAGGTCATCGACCTCCTCACCCCGTACGTGCAGGGCGGCAAGATCGGCCTCTTCGGCGGCGCAGGCGTCGGCAAGACGGTCCTCATCCAGGAGATGATCCAGCGCGTCGCGCAGGACCACGGCGGCGTCTCGGTCTTCGCGGGTGTCGGCGAGCGCACCCGTGAGGGCAACGACCTCATCCACGAGATGGAGGAGGCGGGCGTCTTCGACAAGACCGCCCTCGTCTTCGGCCAGATGGACGAGCCCCCGGGCACGCGCCTCCGCGTCGCCCTCTCGGCACTCACGATGGCGGAGTACTTCCGCGACGTGCAGGGCCAGGACGTGCTGCTGTTCATCGACAACATCTTCCGCTTCACGCAGGCCGGCTCGGAGGTCTCGACGCTGCTCGGCCGCATGCCGAGCGCCGTCGGCTACCAGCCGAACCTCGCCGACGAGATGGGCATCCTGCAGGAGCGCATCACCTCGACGCGTGGCCACTCGATCACCTCGCTGCAGGCGATCTACGTGCCGGCCGACGACTACACCGACCCGGCTCCGGCCACGACGTTCGCGCACCTCGACGCGACGACGGAGCTGAGCCGCGAGATCGCGTCGAAGGGCCTCTACCCGGCCGTCGACCCGCTCACGTCGACGAGCCGCATCCTCGACCCCCGCTACCTCGGCGAGGACCACTACCGCGTCGCGACGACGGTCAAGCAGATCCTCCAGAAGAACAAGGAGCTGCAGGAGATCATCGCGATCCTCGGTGTCGACGAGCTCTCGGAAGAGGACAAGATCGTCGTCAACCGCGCGCGCCGCATCCAGCAGTTCCTCTCGCAGAACACCTACATGGCGAAGAAGTTCACCGGTGTCGAGGGCTCCACGGTGCCGCTCAAGGAGACGATCGAGTCGTTCGACGCGATCGCCAAGGGCGAGTTCGACCACGTGGCCGAGCAGGCGTTCTTCAACGTCGGCGCCATCTCGGACGTCGAGGCCAAGTGGGCGCAGATCCAGAAGGAGAACGGCTGATGGCTCTGACCGTCAGCATCGTGTCGGCCGCGGCCGAGGTGTGGACGGGCGAGGCCACGCAGGTCATCGCCCGCACCACCGAGGGCGAGATCGGCATCCTGCGGGGTCACGAGCCGGTGCTCGCCGTGCTCGCCGAGGGCCAGGTGCGCGTCACCGACGCCTCCGGCACGGTGCACGCGGTCGATGCTGAGGACGGCTTCCTCTCGGTCGACCACGACCGGGTCGAGATCGTCGCGCGGAACGCCAAGCTCGCGTGATCGTCCTGCTGCCGCCCAGCGAGACGAAGGCGGCAGGGGGGACGGGAGCGCCGCTCTCGACGGCCAGTCTGGGATTCCCCGGGCTGGCCGTCGGCCGTTCCCGGGCGCTGGCCGCCCTCGACCGCCTCGTCGCCGAGGGCCAGGACGTCTCGACGCCCGCGAAGGCGCGCGCCGCGGCCGACAACGCCGCCGTCCGCTCGGCGCCGACGATGCCCGCGATCGAGCGCTACACGGGCGTGCTCTACGACGCGCTCGCCGCAGCCGACCTGCCCGCTGCCGCGCGGCGATGGGTCGACGACCACGTCGTCATCCAGTCGGCCCTGCTCGGCTTCGTGCGCGCATCCGACGCCATCCCCGCCTACAAGGTGTCGGAGCACTCGAAGCTCCCGGGCGAGCGGATGCGCGACCTGTGGTCGGGCGCGGGCGATGCGATCGAGGGCTTCGCGCTCGACCTGCGCTCGAAGGCCTACGCCGCGATCGCGCCCGTGCCGGGCGCCGAGCCGGTCGAGATCGTCTCGCCCGAGGGCAAGGCGCTCAACCACTGGAACAAGGCTGGCAAGGGCGCGCTCGTGCGCTCGCTCGCGCTCGCCGGCGTGCAGGCGGAGACGGCGGATGCGCTGCTCGAGTGGGCGGCGTCGGCGTCCGTGCCGCTCACGCGCGGCGAGCGCGGGCTGCGGCTCGTCGTGCAGGATCCGCGACTCGTCGCGGCCGGCTGAGGCGGTCCTCCACTGGCGCGAGGCGATGTCAGTGGCCCGTGATGTGATGCGCGCATGCACGAGGGCACGGAGCACGAGGAGGGCATCTTCGATGCCGCCGCGCTCGCTGCCGCCGGCGTCGATGCCCGGGCGGTGATCGCCCTCATCCGGGCAGGCGCCGTGCTCGATCCGCTCGGGCGCTCGGGCGAGGAGCTCGCGCTCGAGCTGCGCGACCGCGACGCGGAGGCACGCGGCTTCCGCGTGATGCGCGCCTCGTTCGGGCTCGTGCGCAGCGGCAAGCTCGTCGCGATGCTCGAGTGGGAGCTGTCGCACGTCGACGAGCCGCTGCCGCCGGAGCTCGCGCGGCTCGCCGCTGACGACGAGTTCGCGCACCGAATGCGCGCGATCGAGCTGCGCTCCGCGCGCATCGAGGGGGAGCGCCGCGCGCTCATGGCGCGGCACGTCCAGCGGGCCCTCGATGGCCCGGGAGACACCGCGATGGCCGTGCGCGAGCTCGCGTCGATCGCAGCCGTCGCCCTGGGCCTGTCGCGGCGGAGCGTCGAGGCCCGCATGCAGGAGGCGTGGCAGATCGTCACCGAGCTGCCTGCCGCTCACGAGTCGGCGGCTGCCGGCCGCATGACGCTCGCGCACCTGCGGGCGATCGAGGGCGAGACGCGCGGCCTCCGCGCGAGTGGCGACACCCCCGAGGACGACCGGCGCCGGGTCGAGCGAGAGCTCGTCGCGCTCGCCGAGACCACCTCGCCCGGCCGGCTGCGGGCTCGCTCGAAGCGCATCGTCGACTCGGCGCTCACCGAGCCGCTGCAGCAGCGCTACGACAGAGCCAGGGAGCAGCGGAGCGTCCGGTTCGTCGACGTCGGCGACGGCATGGGCGACCTCATCGCGCGCGTGCCCGTCGTGCGCGGCATGGCGATGCTCGACCGCCTCGCGCAGGCCGCGCGGAGCAAGCCGAAGGACGACCCGCGCACGTTCGACCAGTTCTGCGCCGACGCGCTGTGCGAGGTCGTCATGGGCGGCGTCGTACCCGACGGCGTGCACGGGCTCGACAACCTCACCGGCAACGTCTCGGTGCTCATCCCGGCGACGACGCTCATCGCCGCGGGCGCACCCGGCGACGGCCCGGCACTCGACCCGGCAGCGCTGCGGTTCCCCGCGGCGCTCGACGGCCGCGTGCTCGTCGACCCCGAGACCGCGCGGCGACTCGCGCTCGGCGTGACCGTGTGGGAGCGGCTCTTCACCGATCCGGTCTCGGGCGTCGCGGTGACGGTCGACTCCCGGCGGCCGAGCGCTGAGCAGCTGCGCTGGCTGCGTGCGCGCGATGGCGGGTGTCGCACGCCGGGCTGCGCGTGCAGCGGGCGTCGCGCCGACCTCGACCACACGATCGCGTGGGCGCAGGGCGGCCCGACCTCGATCGACAACCTCGCGACGCTGAGGCTGTCGCATGAATGGCGTGCCTGCGTGGGTCTGCGGAGGGGTCGCGGGAGAATGGGCCATGGCCGTGAACGTGCGCTCTGGGGATCTCGATCAGCTGTTCCTGATGCCGCCGTCGGTGCGGGAGTGGCTCCCTGAAGACCACCTCGCGTTCTTCGTGCTGGACACGGTCGCGGAGCTCGATCTCACAGCGTTCTACGCGTCGTACCGGGCCGATGGTCGCGGCGGCGCGGTCTACGATCCGGCGCTGATGCTGGGCGTGTTGCTCTACGCCTATTGCACCGGCGAGCGCTCCTCTCGGCGCATCGAGCGGAAGCTGGTCGAGGACGTCGCCTACCGCGTGCTGGCGGTGAACCAGACGCCGGATCACGCGACGCTGGCGCGGTTCCGATCGCGGCACCAGGAGGCGATCGCGGCGCTGTTCGGGCAGGTGCTCGGGCTCTGCGTGAAGGCGGGGATCGTCGATGCGGGGATGATCGCGATCGACGGGACGAAGATCGCCGCGGACGCGTCGTTCTTCGCGAACCGCTCGCGCGAGGATCTCGCCGCCGAGATCCTCGACGAGGCGGAGCAGACCGACGCGGCCGAGGACGCCCTGTTCGGCGATCGCCGCGGCGACGAGCTGCCCGCGGCATGGTCCGGCGGCCGGGACCGGCGCGAGCGGATTCGGGCCGCGCTGGACGAGCTGGAGCGGGAGAAGGCGCGCGACTACGAGTCGCGGGTCGCGGAGCGGGAGCGGAAGGAGGCCGCTTCAGGCAAGCAACTGACCGGCCCGAAACCGCGGCCCGACACGGCGCGGCGGGCGAAGCCGCGACGGGCGAACACCACCGACCCGCACTCGCGGATCATCCCGAACACCGGGCGCGGCGCGATGCAGGGCTACAACGCGCAGACCGCGGCGACCGCGGGCGGCCAGATCGTGGTCGCCGCCGAGGTCACCGTCACCACCAATGACCAGCCGCACTTCGTGCCGATGGCGACCGCGGTCACCGAGAACCTCGCCGACGCCGGCCACGACGAGCCGGTCGGCACGTTCGTCGCCGACGCCGGCTACTGGACCGCCGCGAACGGCACCGCCGATGTCGGCGCCGAGGTGCTGATCGCGACGAAGAAGCCCGCCGATCACCGTGCCGAGCGACCCGACGACCACAAGCTGTCAGTGCTGGCGAAGGTCAACCGGGGCGAGCTCTCCCAGCGCAAGGCGGGCGAGATCCTCGGCGTCTCCTACACGTGGGTCGGCGACATGACCAAGCGCTACTTCGGCAAGGACGGACCTCGAGCTGGGCGCGCTGCGGAACCGACGCCGGCTGAATGGCTGCCCGTGATCGAGCGCCTGAATCGCGGCGAGATCAACAAGCGAGAAGCCGCCGGCGAGCTCATGGTCTCCGGCACCCGGATCAACTCCATGCTCGCCCACGTCCGCGGCGAGGCCGTCGAACCGTCGATCGCGAGGGCCGTGATGGACGAGAAGCTCGCCGAGCCACGCGGCTCCGCCCTCTACGCCCAGCGCCAGCACACGATTGAACCGGTCTTCGGCAACATCAAGGGCAACCTCGGCTACCGACGATTCACCCGCCGAGGCATCGACGCAGTCCAGAGCGAATGGCGCCTCATCTGCGCCGCACACAACCTCCTGAAGCTGCGCACCGCAGGGGCATAGCTGCCCGGCGGGCACGCCCCGCGCGCTCGCCGCGACTGCCGATACCCGTCGCCGTCGACCCGGACGACATTCGCGCGACAGCCTCCGCTCTGCCGCAGCGATCACATGCTCAAGCACGCCTCGCGCTGGAGCATGCGCCAGCTCGACCACGGCGTCATCGAGTGGACGTCGCCGCTCGGCGAGGTGATCGTCGACGAGCCTCGGCCGATCGGGCCGACGTTCGCCGAGCTCGAGCCCGCGCTGCCCCCGCCCGCGGGGCCACCGTCTCGGCACCCGTGGGCCGATCGACCCCCGCCAGACCCCGAGCTGGTCCGCATGATGTCGGGCAAGGTCCCGCTCGACGAGTGGATGGCGTACTTCCTCACGCCCGTCGGAGGCGATGACCCGCCGCCGCCGCCCGAGCCCTGGCCCGACCACGAGCCGCCAGCGCCGTTCTGACCCGGCGCGGGCCCTCCCGACGCATCCGCCGCGCGGCCCGCGATCAGGCGGGCGATCTAGCATCGCCGCATGCCTCCCCGCTCCTCGCGCACCGATCAGACCGCCGGAACCGATCGGGGAAGCGCGGGGGACCGCATCCTCGCCGCCGCCCGCGAGTACGGCTGGGACGACCTTCGGCCAGGGCAGCGCGAGGCGGTCGAAGCCGCCCTCGAAGGGCACGACGTGCTCGCCGTCATGCCGACGGGTCACGGCAAGTCGGCGATCTACCAGCTCGCCGCGAAGCTCCTCGAGGGGCTCACGGTCGTCGTCTCGCCGCTCATCGCCCTCCAGCGCGACCAGGTCGAGCAGCTCGAGGAGATGGGCGCCGACCCCGCGGTCGCCGTCAACTCCTCGCAGCGCGTCGGCGAGAACCGCGAGGCGTGGGAGGAGCTCGAGGCGGGCGACGCCGAGTTCGTCTTCCTCGCCCCCGAGCAGCTCGCGCGCGACGAGGTGCTCGAGCGGCTGCGCGAGCTGCAGCCGTCGCTCCTCGTCGTCGACGAGGCGCACTGCGTCTCGGCGTGGGGCCATGACTTCCGGCCCGAGTACCTCAGGCTCGGCCACGTCGTCGAGGCGCTCGGGCACCCGACGACCGTCGCGCTCACCGCGACCGCCGCACCGCCCGTGCGCGAGGAGATCGTCGAGCGGCTGCGCATGCGAGAGCCGCGCCAGGTCGTGCGCGGCTTCGACCGCCCCAACATCTTCCTCGAGGTGCAGCGGCACAGCGACGACGACGCCAAGCGCGACGCGATCGTCGAGCGAGCGATCGCCGAGGCGAAGCCCGGGCTCATCTACGTCGCGACGCGCAAGGACGCCGAGCGCTACGCCGCTGCGCTCGCCGAGGCCGGCGTGCGCGCCGAGTCGTACCACGCGGGGATGTCGCGGGTCGAGCGGGAGCGCGTCCACGACGCGTTCAGCGACGGCAGCGCCGAGGTCGTCGCCGCGACGTCGGCGTTCGGCATGGGCATCGACAAGGCCGACGTGCGCTTCGTGCTGCACGCCGCGCCGCCCGACTCCCTCGACTCGTACTACCAGGAGATCGGGCGCGGCGGCCGCGACGGCGAACCAGCGCTCGCGGCGCTCTTCCACCGCCAGGAGGACTTCGGCGTGCACCGCTTCCGGACGGGCGGCGGAGCCGATGTCGACATGCTCTCGGCGGTCGCCGCGCGCGTCCGGCGCGCGAAGCAGCCCGTTCCGCCCGAGCGGCTGCGCGAGCGGCTCGACGTGGGCGCGAGCCGGCTCACCTCGGCGGTCAACCTCCTCGAGCAAGCGGGGGCGGTCGAGACGACCGACGACGGCGACCTCGTGTGGCGGGAGGGCACGGTCAAGCCCGCGGTCGAGGAGGCGGCTCGCATCGCCGAGGCGCGGCGCCGCGTCGACCGCTCGCGCGTCGAGATGATGCGCGGCTACGCCGAGACGAGCGGCTGCCGGCGACGGTTCCTGCTCGGCTACTTCGGCGAGGAGCTGCCCGAGCTGTGCGGCGCGTGCGACACGTGCCGCTCGGGCTCGGCCGAGCGCATCGAGGAGGCGCGCGAGTCGGCGGATGCGTCGTCCGACACCGCGGGGGACTGGACCGTGGGCCAGCGCGTGCGGCACGAGTCGTGGGGTGAGGGCGGCGTCGTGAGCGACGACGGCGACCGCATCACGGTGCTCTTCGACGAGGAGGGCTACAAGACCCTCGCGCTCGAGGTCGTCGAGCGCTCCGGAGTGCTCCAGCAGCTCTGACGCCCGGCAGCGGCCGGTGCCATGATCGACGCATGCCGAACCGGCCCGAGACGCTCGAGCGCATCCTCGATGCCCTCGACCCGCTGCCGATCCGCCTGCAGCCGATGTTCGGGGAGCACGCCCTCTACTGCGACGACCGCGTCTTCGCGTTCGTGTGCGACGACACGCTGCTGCTCAAGCTCGTGCCCGAGGCGGCGGAGCTCACCGAGCCGCTCGCGCGCGGCGAGGCGTACCCGGGCTCGAAGCCCTACGGGATCGTCGACGTCGACCGGCTCGGCGACCTCGAGTGGCTGCTCGAGACCGTGCAGACGATCGCGGCGACGCAGGTGCCGAAGCCACGCAAGCCGTCGGCAGCGCGGAGCGCGAAGCCCGGCCGGTAGCCGTGCAGGATCGCCGCCCGCGCGCGATCTAGGCTTGAGCGCATGACGCGCACTCTCGGCAACTCCGGCATCGAGGTCTCGCCCATCGGGCTCGGCTGCAACAACTTCGGCCGCAAGGGCACGGTCACCGAGGACCAAGCGGGCACCGACGCCGTCATCCACGCGGCGATCGACCACGGCATCACGCTCTTCGACACCGCCGACATCTACGGCAACCCCGCGACGACCTCCGAGTCGCTCATGGGCGTCGCCCTCTCGAAGGCCGGGAGCGCCGCGCGCGACAGGATCGTGCTCGCGACGAAGTGGGGCCACCAGGACTTCGCGATCGAGGGCACCGAGGAGTGGGGCGCGAAGGGCGCCCGCGGCTACATCCGCAAGGCCGTCGAGGCGTCGCTGCGCCGCCTGCAGGTCGAGCACATCGACCTGTACCAGCTGCACACGCCCGACCCGGTGACGCCGATCGAGCAGACCGTCGAGGCGCTCGACGAGCTCGTCGCCGAGGGCAAGATCCGCGCCTACGGCCACTCGAACCTCTCCGCCGAGCAGATCCGCGACGCGGCCGCCGTCGCAACCCCCAACGGCTTCTCGACGGCGCAGGACGAGTACTCGCTCGTCGAGCGCGGCGTCGAGCGCGAGGTGCTGCCCGCGGTGCTCGAAGCCGGGCTCGGCTTCCTGCCCTACTTCCCGCTCGCGAACGGGCTGCTCACGGGCAAGTACTCGCAGGCGTCGTCGCCCGCCGACGCGCGCCTCACGCGCCTCAAGCCGCAGCTGCTCGAGCAGACCGACTGGGCCCGCCTCGAGCGCTACGAGGAGGTCGTGCGCGGCACCGGTCGCTCGATGCTCGAGGTGACCTTCCAGTGGCTGCTCGCGCAGCAGGCGGTCACGAGCGTCATCGCCGGCGCCACGAAGCCCGAGCAGGTCGCGCAGAACGCGGCGGCCGGCGAGGGCCGGCTCGACGCCGCGACGGTCGAGGCGATCTCCGAGACCTTCGCCTAGCGCGCAGCGCAGCGCGGCGTAGCCCTGCTCGTCGCGCGCGTTCGAGGCGGCGCGGATCGTGCCGCCCTCGCCCGGTCCGCCAGGCTCGTGCGACGCGAACGAGAGGCGACCGAGCGACCAGGGCCCCGCATCCGTCACCACGTGCCCGCGCGAGCGCAGGTCGTCGATGACCGCCTCGCCGAGCCGCGACTCGACGTGCAGACCGCCCGGCTCCCACACGCGCGGCTCGAACGACGACACGAGGTGCGTCAGGTGCCACGAGGGCGCGTCGATCGATGCTTGCGGGTCGAGGCCGAGCACGCGCATGCCGAGCAGCATCGCGAACTGCCACTGGTCCTGCTGGTCGCCGCCGGGCGTGCCGAGCGCGGCGACCGCACCGTCGTGGTCGACGAGCATCGTCGGCGAGAGGGTCGTGCGGGGGCGGATGCGCGGGGCGAGGCTCGTGGGCAGGCCCTCCTCGAGCCAGAGCATCTGGGCGCGCGTGCCGAGGCAGAAGCCGAGCTCGCCGATCGTCGGGCTCGACTGCAGCCAGCCGCCCGACGGGGTCGCCGAGACGACCATGCCGTCCTTGTCGACGACGTCGATGTGGCACGTGTCGCCGCGCGTGGGCTCGCCCGTGCCGGAGCGGGGCGTGCGGGGCGCCTCCTCGGCGACGCGCACGGCCGCGAGGCGCGCCTCGCCCCGCAGCGCGCCGGGCCGCAGCTCGAGCGAGGCGCGGTCGCCGATGAGCGCGCGGCGCTCGGCGAGGTAGGCGGGGTCGAGGAGGCGCTCGAGGTCGGCGCCGTCGCCGAACCACGCGTCGCGATCGGCGAGTGCGAGCTTCATCGCCTCGGCCGCGACGTGCACGATGTCGGCCGTGAACGCATCCGACCGCTCGGGCAGGAGCGGCTCGACGATGCCGAGCGCCTCGAGCATCGCGGGGCCCTGCGACCACGCGCCCGCCTTGTGCACGGTGGTGCCGCGCCACGGCATCGACGTCGTCGGCTCCCACGAGGGGCGCCACGCGGCGAGGTCGTCGCCCGTGAGGAGCCCCGCGTGGGCCGCGCCCGAGGAGTCCATCGCCGCGTGCCGCGAGTGCCGGTCGATCGCCTCCGCGACGAAGCCCTCGCTCCAGGCGGCGATCGCCGCGTCGCACGCTGCCTCGCGCGAGAGGCCGCTGCCCGCGTCGGCGAGCCGGCGGTACGTGCCGGCGAGCACGGGATTGCGGATGACGTCCCACGGCTCGGGCGCCGGGTCGGCCCAGAGGTCGGCGGACGCGGGCCAGTGCTCGCGGAAGAACTCGGCGCGGCCCGCGATCGTGCGGGCGACGCGCGGCAGCACCCGGTGGCCGCGCTCGGCGAGCTCGATCGCGTAGGCGAGCACGTCGCCGGGCGTCCACGTGCCGTGGTCGCGCAGCAGCGTGAGCCACGCGGGCACCGCGCCGGGCACGACGGCCGCGAGGAGGCCGGTGCCCGGGATGTGCTCGATGCCCTCGGCGCGCATCCGCTCGATCGTCGCGGCCGCGGGCGTCGGGCCCTGCCCGGCGAGCACTCGCGGCTCCCGGCCGGGCACGCGCACGATCGCGGGCAGGTCGCCGCCGGGGCCGTTGAGGTGCGGCTCGACGACGTGGAGCACGAAGCCCGCCGTCGCGGCCGCGTCGGCCGCGTTGCCGCCTCGCTCGAGCACCGACATGCCGCTCGACGATGCGAGCCAGTGCGTCGAGGCGACGGCTCCGAACGATCCCTGCAGCGGGGGTCGGGTGCGCATCATGCCGACACGGTAGCCGCCTCCTGCCGAGCGGCGGCCCAGGGCGCTGCGTCGAGCACGCGGGCGGCGCTCGCCGCCGGGTCGAGGTCGAGGCGGCGGAGCAGCTGCGCGTTGAGGGCGACGACGATCGTGGAGAGCGACATGAGGAGCGCTCCGACCGACATCGGCAGCACGAAGCCGAAGGGGGCGAGCACGCCGGCCGCGAGCGGCACGGCGAGCAGGTTGTAGCCCGCAGCCCACCACAGGTTCTGCACCATCTTGCGGGCGCTCGCGCGCGAGAGCTCGACGACCGAGAGCACGCTCCGCGGGTCCGAGCTCGCGAGGATCACGTCGGCAGAGGCGATCGCGACGTCGGTGCCGGCACCGATCGCGAGGCCCACGTCGGCGCGCGCGAGCGCGGGCGCGTCGTTCACGCCGTCGCCGACGAAGGCGACGGTGCGCCCCTCGTCCTGCAGCCGCGCGACCTCGCGCTCCTTGTGCTCGGGGCGCACATTCGCGGCGACGCGGTCGATGCCGAGCTCGCGCGCGACCGACTGGGCGACCGCGTCGGCGTCGCCCGTGACCATCGCGACCTCGACGCCCAGCCGATGGAGCGCATCCACCGCTTCCCTCGACTCGGGCCGGATCGCGTCGGCGAGCCGAAGCGCGCCGACGACCTCCCCGTCGACGACGACGTGCAGGATGATCGCGCCCTCCGCGCGCCACGCCTCGACGGCGGGCAGCTCCGCGACATCTTCCTCGTCGAGCAGATGCGGGCCACCCACGCGCACGCGCGCTCCCTCCACGACGGCCGTGACGCCCACCGCGGGGGAGGAGGAGAAGTCGGATGCGTCGGGCACGTCGAGCGCGGCGCGCTCGGCCGCGCGCACGATCGCGCGGGCGAGCGGGTGCTCGCTCGGCCGCTCCGCCGCCGCGGCGAGCGCGAGCACCCGGTCGGCGTCGCCGTCGACGGCGAGCACGTCGAGCACCGTCGGCTCGCCGGCCGTGAGCGTGCCGGTCTTGTCGAACAGCACGACGTCCACGCGGCGCATGGTCTCGAGCGCGAGCCGATCGGCGACGAGGACGCCGCCGCGCGCGGCGCGCTCGGTCGCGATCGAGACGACGAGCGGGATCGCGAGGCCGAGCGCGTGCGGGCACGCGATCACGAGCACCGTCACCGTGCGCACGATCGCGTCGTCCGGGGCGCCGAGCGCGCTCCACGCGACGGCGGTGATCGCGGCGGCGCCGAGCGCGAACCAGAAGAGCCAGCCCGCAGCCCGGTCGGCGAGCCGCTGCGCCCTCGAGGTCGACGCCTGCGCGTCGGCGACGAGCCGGCGGATGCCCGCGATCGCCGTCGCGTCGCCGACGGCGTCGACCCGCACCCGCACGCCCGAGTCGGTCGCGACCGTGCCGGCGACGACCCGCTCGCCCGCGCCGCGCGCGACGGGGCGCGACTCGCCCGTGATCATCGACTCGTCGAAGCTCGCGCTGCCCTCGACGATCGCGCCGTCGGCCGGCACGCGAGCGCCAGGGCGGACGACCACGACGTCGCCGACGCGCAGCGCCGCCGGGGCGACGCGCTCGATGCCGGACGGCGTCTCGCGCTCCGCCTCGTCGGGCAGGAGCGCCGCGAGCGAGTCGAGCGCCGACGAGGTCTGCGCGAGCGAGCGCATCTCGAGCCAGTGGCCGAGCAGCATGATGACGACGAGGAGCGCGAGCTCCCACCAGAAGTCGAGGTGGTGGTCGGCGAAGCCGAGCGACGCCGCCCACGACGCGATGAACGCGGTCGTGAGCGCGAGCGCGATCAGCAGCATCATCCCCGGCCGGCGCGAGCGCAGCTCGTCGACCGCGCCGGTCAGGAAGGGCCGGCCGCCCACCACGAACATGACGGTGCCGAGCGCGGGGGAGACCCAGCGCAGCCCGGGCGCGTCCGGGAGGGCGTACCCGACGATCGACGCGAACATGCCGCTCAGCAGCACCGTCGGGATCGCGAGCGCGAGCATCCACCAGAACAGGCGCCGGTAGAGGGCGACGTGGTCGCCGTGGCCGGCATGGCCCGCGTGTCCGGTGTGGTCGCCGTGATCGCGGTGCTCGGCGTGCTGCGGGTGCTGGGCATGCGCTGCGTGCTCGTGCTGCGGGCGCTGGGCGTGCGCCGCGTGCTCGTGCTGGTGGTGCGCGGCGTGCTGATGCTGGTGGCGCTCGTGCGGCTGCGGCGCGCCCCCGTGCTCGTGCGCCTCGTGCTCGTCTCGTCGAATCCCGCTCATGCTGCGAACCTATACCCCCTGGGGGTATCTGGCAAGGCGCGCTCGCCGCGGCTCTCCACAGGTCCGCGGGGAACGCTCTCGGCCCGACGGCGCGATGCCGCACCCTGCGCGCATGGAGACCGTCAAGATCCGCACCCCGCAGTCGCTGCTGCGCATGCTGCCCCGGCTCGTCGGGCACACGGAGGCGCCGTCGCTCGTCGCCCTGCCCTTCTCGCGCGGCCGCTCGGGCATGCCCATGGCGCTCGACCTGCCCGACCGCCGCTCGGCCGCGCCGATCGCCCACGCGGTGCGCCGAGGCGCGCGCAGGGCCGACGCGGTCGTGCTCGTCGCGTGCCTCGCGCAGCCGCTCGGTGCCGGCCGACTGCCGCTCGCCGACGAGCTCGGGCACGTCGCCCGACGGCTCGAGCGGGCGGGCATGCGCGTGCTCGAGGTGCTCGCGCTCGCGCCCGACGCGTGGGGCGACTACTCGGCGCCCGCGGGCGCGCGCGGCCCGCTCGCCGAGCTCGAGCTGCTCGACGACCCCGCGCCGGGCGTGCCGGAGCTGCCGCCGATCCCCGGCGTGCCCGAGGGCCGGGGGAGCGCCGCCGCGCTCGAGGTCGCCGCGTGGCTCGGCGCGCTGGAGGGCGGCGTCGTCGCTGCCGCGCGCGACGACCCGATCGCCGCGCTCGAGCTCGCGGTCTCGCTCGCCGACCGCCTCGAGGAGGGGCCGACCGCGCTCGGCATCGACCCGACGAAGGCAGCGGCGCTCGCGATCGCACTCGTCGTGAGCCCCGCGCAGCGCGATCTCGCGATCGAGCTCGCGATCGACGGCACCTCGTCGGCCGAGCGCACGCTCGACGCGATCGAGGGCGATGCGGCGACGGAGGCCGCGGCGAACCGCTTCCTCGGCGTCGGGCCGGCTCCCGACGTCGATCGGCTCCGCGACCGGCTGCAGCGCTGGACGGCGATCGCCGAGGCGACGCCGCTCGAGCTGCGCGCGCCGGTGCTCGTCATCGTCGGCTTCCTGCACTTCTTCCTCGGTCGCGGCCGGTCCGCGGGGCGGTGCGCCGAGCTCGCGATGGCCATCGACCCCGCGCTCACGATGGCTCCGCTGCTGCGCGACATCGTCGACGCGAAGGGCGCGCCGGACTGGGTGCTGTGGTCGGGCGGGGAGGCCGGTGCACGCCCAGCCACGCGGGAGTAGCGTCGGGCCATGGCGGCAGAGCGAGTGCACGACGTCCTGGTGGTCGGTGGGGGCAACGGCGGACTCTCGGCAGCCGCGCACCTGCGGCGGCGCGGTTCTCCGGACGTCGGGCTCATCGAGCCCTCCGAGCGGCACGTCTACAAGCCGCTGCAGAACTACGTCGCCACCGGCCTCGCGAGCGACGACGAGCTGTCCCGGCCGCAGGCGTCGCTCATCCCCGACGGGGTCGAGTGGCATCGCACATCGGCGGTCGCGATCGACCCGGCACGGCGCGAGGTGCGCTGCGCCGACGGCTCCGTCGTCCGTGGGCGCGACCTCATCATCGCGACCGGCGCGGTCATCGACTGGAGCCTGCTGCCCGGCGCGGCGGAGGCGCTCGCGAGCGGCCTCGCCATCACGACCTACGTCGACACCGAGCTCGCCCGCACCCGCGAGCGCATCGCGGGCCTGACCTCGGGCCGCGCGATCTTCGAGCTGCGCGGGCAGCCGGTCTCGGGTCGCGAGACGGCGCTCAAGCCGCTCTTCATCGCGTGCGACACGTGGCGCGCGAACGGCGTGCTCGACGCGATCGAGGTGATCCTCGTGCACGACGGCGACGAGCTGCACCCCGTCGACGCGATCGCGGTGGAGATCCGCCGCCACCTCGACCGCTACGGCATCGAGGCGCGACCCGCGACCCACGTCGTCGCCCTGCGCGGCGACGAGGTCGACCTCGCCGGGCCGCGCGGCACGATCGCCGAGCGCGCCGACCTCGTCCACCTGCACCCGCCGTACCGCGCGCCCGACGTCATCGGGGCCTCCGGCCTCGACGCCCACGGCACCGGGGGATTCGCCGCCGTCGACCCCGAGACGCTCCGTCACCCCGCGCATCCGCGCGTCTGGGTCATCGGCGACGTCGCCGACATCGGCGACGCGCGCACCGGCGGCGGCTTGCGCGAGCAGGTGAAGATCGCGGTCGAGAACATCCGTCGCGCCCGCGCCGGCGAGCCGCTCGAGCGCTACGACGGCTACACCGTCGCGCCGATCGCCACCTCGCGCAGCAGCCTCTCGTTCGGCGAGTACGACCGGGAGCTCAGCCTGCGCCGCTCGCTCCCGATCCCGGCACGGGGCGAGATCCGCTCGAGCCCGCTCTGGTACCTGCTCGATCGCCACGCGCTCCCGCAGATCTACTGGCACCGCATCCTCAAGGGCCGCTTGTGAGCGTTCCTCGGCCGCTGCCGCTGAGCGCGCGGTGCGAGCAGCGGGCGCGCGGCGTGGGAGACTGGAGGACGTGACCCACATCGGAGCGGCGAGCGGCGAGCACGCAACCCAGGGGCCAGAGGCCCAGCAGTTCGCGGTGCGCTGGGCAGGCATGACCGACACCGGCTTCCGCCGCCAGCACAACGAGGACTCGCTCATCACGCAGCCGCCGGTCTTCGCGGTCGCCGACGGGATGGGCGGTCACTCGCACGGCGACCTCGCGAGCAAGGCGGTCGTCGAGCAGCTCGCAGACCTCCGGGAGCTCCCGGCCGTCGAACCGGTCGACGTCGTCGACGCGCTCCGCCGCGCGACCGACGCGATCGAGCTGCTCGGCGTCGGCGAGGGCTCCGCGGGCACGACGGTCACGGGCTGCGCGTTCGCGCTGCACGAGGGCGCGCCCCACTTCGCCGTCTTCAACGTCGGCGACTCGCGCACCTACGCGATGCTCGGCGAGCGACTCACGCGCATCACCGTCGACCACTCGGTCGTGCAGGAGCTCATCGACGCGGGCCTGCTCACCGAGGAGGAGGCCGAGACGCACCCGGAGGCGAACGTCGTCACGCGCGGCGTCGGCGCCGGCATCGACCCCGTGCCCGACTACTTCCTGCTGCCGATCATGCCGCAGCTGCGCCTGCTCGTGTGCTCCGACGGCCTCACGAAGGAAGTGCACGACGTCGACATCGAGCGCTTGCTGTGGGAGCACGACGACCCGGCCGCCGCGGCGCAGGCACTCGTCGCCGCGGCGCTCGACTCCGGGGGGCGCGACAACGTCTCGGTGATCGTCATCGACGTCACGCGCGCGCCGAGCGTCGACGACGTCGACCGGACCGTGCCGCGCACGACGCTCCGCGACGAGGAGCCGCGGCGGTCCTGATGGCCAGGCGGCTCCCCTCCGCGCCGCCGGTCCTGCCCGGCTTCTCGCATCTCCACGTGCTCGGCACGGGCGGGTACGCCGACGTCTTCCTCTACGAGCAGGCGCTGCCCCGCCGCCCCGTCGCGGTCAAGGTGCTGCTCGCCGAGCTCGTCGACGAGGACGTGCGCCGCTCGTTCCGCACCGAGGTCAACCTCATGGGTCGCCTCTCGTCGCACCCGAGCATCCTCACCGTCTACGGCGCCTCGGTCGCGAGCGACGGCCGCCCCTACCTCGTGATGGAGCTCGCGAACCCCGAGCTCGGCGAGCGCTTCCGCACCGACCCGCTCGCGCCCGAGGCGGCGCTGCGCGTCGCGATCCGCATCGGCGCGGCGGTCGAGACCGCGCATCGGGCCGGCGTGCTGCACCGCGACATCAAGCCAGCCAACATCCTCACGACCTCGTTCGGGCACCCGGTGCTGAGCGACTTCGGGATCGCCGGCCTCCAGCACGACGCGAGCGAGGCCGCGGGCGTCTCGGTGCCGTGGGCGGCGCCCGAGATGCTGCGCGGCGAGACCGGTGGCACGATCGCGACCGAGGTGTGGTCGCTCGCCGCGACGCTCTTCTCGCTCATCGCGGGTCGCAGCCCCGCCGAGCAGCCGGGCCGGGCGAACGACCACGCCGCGCTCTCCGACCGCATCATCGCCCACGACCTGCTGCCCTCGCGCGCGATCCCCGCGGCGCTGCGCCCCGTGCTCGACAAGGCGCTCGCGGCGAGGCCCGGCGATCGTCACGGGAGCGTCGAGGAGCTGTTGGGTGAGCTGCAGCGCGTGCAGCGCGAGCTCGGCTTCGACGTCACGCCCATCGAGGTCGAGGTCGACGCGTGGGCCGCCGAGCCCATCGTCGACGGCGACGAGGTCGAGGAGGACTCGGATGCGCTGCGGCTGCGCCAGCGCAGGTCGCGTCGCGCTCCCGGCATCACGGGCAGCCGCGTCGACATCTCGCAGTCGACGGGCCGTCGCCAGCCGCCGAAGCCGAAGCGCTTCGCGATCGGCCTCGGCATCGCCGCCGCGACCGTCGTCGTGCTCGGGCTCATCACCGTCGCGGCGTTCGCGCTCTCGAGCGTCTCGTCGCAGATCCCGGTCGTGCAGGAGATCGCAGTGAGCCCCGCGGAGGGCCGGGTCGTGTTCGGCTGGGAGGACCCGGGCCTCGTCGACACCGACACCTTCCACGTGCGCACCTCGACGGGGGATGCGGTCATCCAGGGCGGCCGCGAGTTCACCCTCACGGGCGCGGCTGGCGAGCAGCTGTGCATCTGGGTCGCCGTCAACCGCGACGGCTCGACCGGGGAGCCGACCGAGGCCTGCGGAGAGCCGCTGCCGTGAGGGCGCGGGCCGGCCTCGTCCTCGGCGGACTCCTCACCGCGGGGATCGTCGTCGGCGCCGTCGTCGCCCCCGGCTACCAGGCGCTCGAGCCCGAGCTCGACGGCTCGAGCGTGTGGATCGCGAACTCGAGCGCCGGCGCGATCGGGCTCGCCAACACCGCGAACAGCACGATCGAGCGCACCGTCCAGGTCGGCGGCGTCCACGAGGCGCTGCAGACGCCGTCGGGCACCGTCGTCGTCGACCGCAGCGCATCCACCGTGCGCGTCGTGCGCGAGGGGGAGGCGCAGGCCGGCCCGGCGGTGCCGATCGTCGCGGGGGCCGCCGTCGCCGCGCGCGACGACCGCGTCGTCATCACGTCGCCCGCGACCGGCGACGTGTGGCGCACGACGACCGGCGCGATCGCGGAGGGCACGCCGCTCGACGAACCCGTCGTGGCGCTCGGCCGCGGCGGCGTCGCCGTGCTCGGCGAGGAGAGCCTGCTCGCCGCGTCACCGGGCCTCGGCCGGGTGCTGCGCGTCGATGACGCGGGAGAGACCGTCTCGAGCGAGCGCGCCCCCGTCTCGCCCGCCGCGCCCGAGCTGCAGCTCACGGCGCTCGGCGACGAGTGGGTGCTCTACGACGCCGGCTCGGGCGTGCTCTCGACGAGCTCGTGGCAGCGCGCCCTCGACGAGACCGGCGTGCGCCTCCAGGAGCCCGGACCGAGCGCATCCGCCGTGCTCTACGCGACCGACACAGCCCTCGTGCGGCAGCAGCTCGGCGTGCCGGCCGCGACGACCCTCGCGTCGGGCGCGAGCGGCGAGCCGGCGAGGCCGGTCGTGAGCGACGGATGCGCGTACGCGGCCTGGCAGGGCGGCACCGGCTGGCGCTCGTGCGAGGGGGAGGAGCCCGTCGTCCTCTCGCTGCAAGGCGTGCCGATCGACGCGAGCCTGCGGATCCTGCAGCGCGGGAGCGCGACGGCGGTCACCGACGTCGGCTCGGGCGACGCGTGGTCGATCGACCGCGACGGCCGCCGCATCACGGGCTGGCAGCTCGAGGACGACGAGCCCGCGCCCGAGGCGCCGATCGACGACGAGGCCGTCGAGGAGGCCGTCGAGGCGGCGCCCGAGCCGCCCGTCGCGCAGGACGACGAGCTCGGCGCGCGCCCGGGCGAGGTGACGGTGCTGCCCGTGCTGCTCAACGACAGCGACGCGAACGGCGACCCCATCCTCATCACCAGCGTCGAGCTCGACCGGGCCGACGCATCCGCCGCCATCACCCCCGACGGGCGCGGCATCCGCTTCGAGGCGCCCGCGGCCGGGCCCACCCGCATCGACTACCGCATCTCGGACGGCGCCGAGAGCGATCGGGCGGTCGCGACCGTGGCGCTGCGCGAGGGCAACGAGCCGCCCGTGCTCGAGCGCCCCGTGCGCGCGACGCTCGAGGCCGGCAGGACCATCGCCCTCGACGCGCTCGACGGCTGGGTCGACCCCGAGGGCGACGCGCTCGCGCTCGTCAGCGCCGAGGCCGCCGCCCCAGACCGCGTGAGCGTGCGCGCCGATGGCCGGCTGGAGTTCACCGACGGCGGTACGGGCACCGAGCGCCGGGTGCTCGTCACGGTCACCGACGGGCAAGCGGAGGCGACCGAGGAGATCGTGCTCACCGTGCACGCCGGCGCGGTGCCGATCTCGGCGCAGCCCGTCACGGCCGTCACGCGCGTGGGGCAGCAGCTCGTGCTCGAGCCTCTGCTCGCGGCCCAGGGCGGCGCGGGCGAGCTGAGCCTCCACAACGTCGTCGCACCGAACTACCCCGTCGAGCCGAGCTTCGCCGACGGCACCATCCGGGTGCAGCCGACCGACGCGGGGCTCATGCGCTTCTCCTACGTCGTCACCGACGGCACCGCGACGCAGGAGGGGCGCGTCGTCGTGCGGGTGCTCGAGGCCGCCGACGCGTCGAGCCCGCCCATCACGATGCCGGCGCGCGCGGCGCTCCCGGCGCTCGGCACGGTCGAGCTCGACGTCGACGACCTCGCGCTCGACCCCTCCGGCGGCGTCGTCGCGCTCCTGAACGCCGCGAGCGACGACACCGCCGTGCGCGCGGAGGTCGTCGATGCCGAGCAGCTGCGGCTCACGCTCACCGACGAGCTCGCGCAGCAGGCGAGCGTGCGCTACACCGTCACGAACGGCGTGCAGAGCGCCGAGGGCGAGCTGCGCGTCTCGTCGACCGGCACGGCGTCGGTGCAGGCGCCCATCGCGCGCGACGACGAGGTGACCGTGCGCCCCGGCGGGCTCGTCGACATCCCGGTGCTCGTCAACGACGAGCAGCCCGACGGGCTCGCGCTCGAGCTCGATCCCGCGATCGTCGCGCCGCCTGAGGCCGGCCTGCTGTTCGTCGACGGCGACCGGATGCGGTTCGTCGCGCCCGACGAGCCTGGCACGTTCACGGCGACCTACGCCGTGCGCGGACCGGACGGCCAGTCGTCGACGGCCGGCATCACGATGCAGGTCGCCGCGGCGGCGCGCACGACCAATGCGGCGCCCACCGCGCCGGCAATCGAGGCGCGCGTCGTCGCGGGCGCGAGCGTCGACCTCGCGCTGCCGCTCTCGAACGCCGACCCGAACGGCGATCCCGTGCAGCTGCTCGGCCCCTCGACCGCGCCGACGCGCGGCTTCGTCACGCAGCTCGGGCGCTCGACGCTCCGCTACCAGGCGGGGGACTACTCGCGCGGCACCGACGAGTTCCGCTACCGCATCACCGACGACCTCGGCGCGACCGGTGAGGGCGTCGTGCGGGTCATCGTCGTCGAGCCGGGGCCCGCGCTGCCGCCCGTCCTGGGCGCCGACTCCGCTGCCATGCGGCCAGACTCGACGCTCGTCGTGCCGGTGCTCGACAACGACCGCGACCCCGCGGGGCTGCCGCTCGAGATCGTCGACGTCGACACCGCCTCGCCGGGCGCGACCGCGTCCATCCGCGACGGTGCCGTGCTCGTCTCCGCCGCGCCCGACGCATCCGACCTCGGCATCGTCGTCACGGTCGAGAACTCCGCCGGCACCGCTGCCGCGAGCTGGCTGCGCATCGACGTCGACCCCGACGCGCCGCCGCCCGCGCCCGACGTCACCGACGTGCAGGTGCCCATCCAGTCGATCGCGTCGGCGGAGGCGGTGCGCATCGACCCGCTCGCGCAGGCGACGGTGCGCGACGGCCGCACCGATGTGCTGCGCGCGAGCCTCCCGCTGCCCGCCGAGGGCGTGACGCTCCGCGACGACGGCACCATCGAGATCCCCATCGGCGACCGCACGCGATTCGTGCCGTTCGCGGTCGAGCGCGACGACGCAGGCGGCGCGAGCGCGACGGCCGTCATCGCGGTGCCCGGCCGCCTCGACGCGCTGCCGCAGCTCAAGCCCGGCGTCGCGCCGCTCGCGGCGCGCGCGGGCGAGACGCTCGAGATCGCGATCGACGACGTCGTCGACACCGTCGACGGCGAGGGGGCGATGCTGACCGACGCGAGCGCCGTGCGCGCGGCGCCGACGGACGGCTCGAACCCGGTGATCGACGAGAAGACGCTGCGGTTCGTGCCCGAGCCGGGGTACTTCGGGCCGGCGAGCATCACGTTCGAGGTCACCGACGGCGACAGCCCCACCGATCCCGAGGGGCGGATCGGCACGATCGTGCTGCCGATCGAAGTGCTGCCCGGCGACGGGGTGCCGCTCACGGTGCTCGGCTCCTTCGTGCAGCTCGAGCCCGGCACCGAGCGCTCGATCGACCTCGCACGGGTCACGCGGGCGCCCGACCCGGCGCGGATCGCGGGCGCGTCGTGGTCGATCCTCGACGAGGTGCCAGCCGGCTTCCAGGCCAGGATCGAGGGCTCGACGCTCACGGTGCGGGCGCTCGACCGCACCGACCGCGGCACGCGCGCGGAGCTGCGCATCGGCGTGCGCGACGCGGCGGGCGAGGGCGTGCCCGGCACCGTCTCGCTCGCGGTGATCTCGACGACCGCCCCGCTCGTCGCGCCCGAGCCCGACGCCGTGACCGTGCGGCGCGGCACGAGCGCCGAGGTGCAGCCGCTCGTCGACGACGAGGCATCCAATCCGTTCCCCGCGACGCCGCTGCGGATCGGCGGCCTGCGAGTGACGGGCGCCGAGCAGCGCGGCATCACCGCGGTCGTCGACGGCACGACGGTGCGCATCGCGGCGTCGTCCACCGCGGCGATCGGCACGACGATCGTGCAGGTGCTCGTGCTCGATGCCGCCGGCGTGCCCGAGCGCGGGGTGTGGAGCCCGATCACCGTGACGGTGCAGGACGTGCCGGACGCGCCGGCCCCGCCAGTGCAGGCGTTCGACGAGCACGTCGACGGGGTCGTGATGATGTCGATCGAGCCGCCCGCGAGCAACGGCAGCCCCATCACCGGCTACCGCGTCGTCAACGTCGCGAGCGGCATCGACGTCGCGTGCGGGCCGACGCCCCGCTGCCGCATCGAGGGACTGCCGGCCGGCGTCGACCTGCGGCTGCAGGCGATCGCGACGAACGCGGTCGGCGACAGCCGCCCGTCCGAGCCCTCGGAGCCCGTGCACGCCGACCGGCTGCCCGCGGTCGTGCCCGGCGTGCAGGCGATGCCCGCGAGCACACCGGGCTCGATGCGCGTCGTGTGGCAGGGCGTGCCGCAGCCGCCCGGCGGCACCCCGATCGAGGCGTACCTCGTGCGCGTCTCGGGCTCGGGCCTCGACCAGCTCGTGCGCGTCGGTGCCGCCGAGCGCCAGAGCGTCATCGCGGGGCTCACGCCGGGCCGCGCCTACTCGATCGAGGTCGCGGCCGCGAACCGCGCCGGCGTGCCCGATGCCGCCTGGCGCTGGCCGGCAGCACCCGTGCCGTTCACGGCCGTCGGGGTGCCCGGCACCGCTCCCGTGCTCGTGACGGGACACGACGGCGGGAGCGTCACCGTGACCTGGGCGGAGGTCGACCGCGCGGGCGCCGCCAGCGTGCGCTACTCGGCGCGGGTGCTCTCGCCCGGAGAGTCGCAGTCGTGCGCCAGCTCGGGCGGCGGCACCCCCGCGGGGAGCGCCGCGCTCAGCGCGACCCTGCCCGTCGCCCAGGGTGCGCGCGCCGTCGTCGCCGTCACCGCCGACAACGGCTGGCACTGCTCGGTCTCGGTCTCGGACCCGGTGTTCGGCACGCCCGCGCCCGTGGACGCATCCGCCGTCGCCGTCGTCACCGAGGTGCGCGAGGACGCCCTCGACGCGCGCCTCGACCGCGCGCCGACGCTCACGAGCGGCACGTGGCTCGAGGCGCGCGTCGCGGGCGGTCCGTGGCAGCGAGCGCAAGCCGGCTCGTGGCTGACGCCCTCGAGCGCCGCGTTCCAGTACGGGGAGCAGGTCGGCGTCGAGGTGCGCGCGTGCGCCCCCGGCGCGACCCAGGGCGTCTGCTCGGCGGTGACGCGCGTCGGTCAGGTCGTGCCGCTGCGGCTCCGCGCGACGATCGAGGCGTGCCGCCCGCTCGTGCCGCTCGAGGCGAGCGTCGAGGGCAACGTGACGCCGCTCGCGCAGGACGAGGTCTTCGCGCGCTACCTCGTCGGCGGCTCGTGGACGAGCGAGCGGCCGGCGACCCAGGCTGTGCCCGCCGGGGCGACGCGAGTGCAGGCATGGGGCCAAGTAACCTATCTGGAGTCCGGGCCTCACAGGGATCCATCGCCGACCGAGGCGGGATGCGGGCTGTGACCGGCAGGGAGGAGCCCACTGTGGTGGACGCGACGGCGGGGGCGGACGCGAGGACGATCGACGCGGACGTCGACGTCTCGACCATCCAGGAGCTCGCCGAGCGGGTCGTCGAGCAGGTCGAGCGCGTGCTCGTCGGCAAGCCGCACGTCGTGCAGCTCTCGCTCACCGCGATGCTGAGCAACGGGCACCTGCTGATCGAGGACAACCCCGGCACCGGCAAGACGTCGCTCGCTCGCGCGCTCGCGACCGCGATCTCCGGGACCTCGAACCGCATCCAGTTCACACCCGACCTGCTGCCGGGCGACATCACGGGCGTGAGCGTGTGGAGCCAGGGTTCCGGGGAGTTCGAGTACCGTCCCGGTCCGGTGTTCGCGAACATCGTGCTCGCCGACGAGATCAACCGCGCGAGCCCGAAGACGCAGTCGGCGCTGCTCGAGGTCATGCAGGAGGGGCGCGTCACGGTCGACGGGATCGCGCACCCCGTGCCGCAGCCGTTCATGGTGATCGCGACGCAGAACCCGGTCGAGCACGCGGGCACCTACCAGCTGCCCGAGGCGCAGCTCGACCGCTTCGCGCTCAAGGCGTCGATCGGCTACCCCGACCACGCCTCGACGCTGCGCATCCTCGCCGACTCGGGCGACGAGCTCTCGCCCGAGGGGATCGAGCCGGTCGCCGACGTGCGGCTCATGCAGGCGCTCGCGCGCCAGGTGCGCGGCGTGCACGTCGAGGCGTCGATCGTCGACTACGTCGCGCGGCTCGTCGACGCGACGCGCGAGGCCGACGAGGTGCGGCTGGGCGTCTCGGTGCGCGGCGCGCTCGCGCTCGTGCGGACGGCCCGCGCGTGGGCCGCGATCCACGGCCGCGACTACGTCACGCCCGACGACGTGAAGGCGCTCGCCGTGCCGGCGCTCGCGCACCGCCTCGTGCTGCAGCCGGAGGCGGAGTTCGACGACGTCCGGCCCGAGAGCATCGTGCAGCAGCTCATGCTCACCGTGGCGCCGCCCAGGCGCTGACGATGCGCTGGCTCGACGCCGCCCTGCGCGCCATCACCCCGTGGGGCTGGGCGCTGCTCGCGGTCGTCGCGCTCGGCGTCTTCCTCGCCCGCTCGCTCGGCTGGGCGGAGGCGCTCGTCGCGGCCGTCGCCGCCGCGACCCTGCTGCTCGGCGCGATCCCGTGGATCGTCGGCGAGCGCTGGGCGCGCGCCCGCATCGGCCTGAGCGCCGAGCGCGTGCCGGTCGGCGCCGACGCGCTCGCGCTCATCGAGGTCTCGCGCCCCACGCGCGCCGCGACGCCGCGCCAGATCGACCTCGACATCGGCGACGAGGAGGCGGTGCTCGAGATCCCGTCGCTCGCCGTGGGCGGCAAGGTGCTGCGCTCGGTGCCGCTCGACACGAGCCGTCGCGGGCTGCGCACGATCGGGCCCGCGACGATCATGCGCACCGATCCGTTCGGCGTGCTCGAGCGGCGCCACCGGCTCACCGAGACGCGCACGCTCGTCGTGCACCCGCGCGTCGTGCGGCTGCCCGGCGGCGCGGGCGGCATCGTGCGCGACCTCGACGGGGAGGCGGCCGCCGAGCGCACGGCCGACGACGTCTCGTTCCACAGCTTGCGCGAGTACGCGCCGGGCGACGACCGGCGGCTCGTGCACTGGCGCTCGAGCGCTCGCCACGGCTCGTTGCTCGTGCGGCAGTTCGAGCCGGCGCGGCGCGCCGACACGCTCATCGTGCTCTCGACCGACCCGCGCGAGTACGACGGCGACGACTTCGAGCTCGCCCTCTCGATCGTCGGCACCCTCGGCCTCGCCGCGATCGCCGACCGCCGCTCGCTGCGCATCGTCGAGAGCCCGCGAGCGGAGCGCGGCCCGGTGCGGCCGATCGACGCGGTCACGCGCGACCGGCTGCTCGACGCGCTCGCGGTGCTCGAGGCGCGCAGCGGCGTCGGCATCGCGGCCACGGCGCGCGCGGCGCGCAGCACGGCGCGCGGCAGCGTCGCGTGGCTCGTGACCGGCTCGACCGTGCCGCCGCGCGAGCTCCGCACCGCGGCGAACGGCATGCCGGAGGGCGTCGTCTCGGTCGTCGTGCGCGCCGCGGTCGGGGCGGTGCCGACGAGGGCGCGCCTCGGCGACGCCGACGTCGCGACCGTCGGCGCGATCGAGGACCTCTCGCGCGGCATCGGCGACGCGGGGCGCGCGTGATCCGCCGCGCGCCGAGCGTCGGCCTGCTCATGCTCGCGATCGCGGCCGCGTGCGTGCCGATGTGGTGGATCTTCGGCACCCTGCAGCTCGTCGTCGCCGTCTCGGTCTCGCTGCTCGTCGGCGCCGGCATCGGCGTCCTCGGGGCGGTGCGCCGCTGGGGCTCGCTCTCGATGCTGCTCGTCGCGCTCGCCGCGCTCGCCGTGCTCGCCGTGCCGCTCACCGCCCCGCAGCGCATCGGGCGCGGCGAGTGGGGCGAGGGGCTCGTCGACGCCGCGGCCGCGGCCGTGCTGTCGTGGCGGCGGCTGCTGACGATCGGGCTGCCCGTCGGCACGAGCGACGCGCTGCTCATCGCGCCCGTGCTGCTCGTGCTCTTCGGCACGCTCATCGGCGTGTGGATCGCGCTGCGCTCGCGCTCGGCCGAGTCGGCCGCGCTCGTGCCCGCGCTCATCGGCGTGTGGTCGATCCTCTGGGGCCCGCTCGCGATGCCCGTCCCGTGGCTGCTCGGCATGATCGCGCTCGTGCCGATCGGCGCCTACATCACGGTCGTGCGGCAAGCGAGGCGGCGCAGCCGCGCGCCGCGCGCGCTCTCGTCGCTCGCGCGCCGCGTCGGCGCGGGCGTCGCCGTCGCGGTCGTCGCCGCGATCGCGGCCGGCACGGCGGGCGCGCTCGTCGAGCTCCCGGAGCGCGTCGTGCTGCGCGGCGGCAGCACGTCGTCCGTCGAGCTGGCGGGCGCCTCGCCGATGGCCTCCTACCGCTCGTTCTGGGCCGAGGACCGGCGCGGTGCCCGTCAGCTCACCGCCACGGGCCTCGTGCCGGGGGACCGCATCCGCATCGCCGCCCTCGACGGCTACGACGGGAAGGTGCTCACCGTCGAGCGCGCCGGCTTCGAGCGCGTCGCGAGCGCCGAGGAGGGCAGCGGCCGGCTCGTCGGCATCACGATCGACGAGCTCTCGAGCGCGTGGCTGCCCACCGTCGGCGTGCCCACCGGCGTGCGGTTCGTCGGCGAGCGCGCCGAGCAGCTCGGCTCGACGCTGCACCGCGACCGCGGCCTCCGCACCCTCATCGTCGAGGCGGGGCTCCGGCCGGGCGACGGCTTCCAGATGCAGGTCGAGCAGGGCGCGCCGATCGTCCCGCCCGAGCAGGTGCAGGAGCTCGTGCCCGCCGACCCCGGGCGGGCCGCGATCGAGCTGCCGGAGGAGATGCTCACCGCGCTCGCCGCCTGGACGGGCGACGCCGAGACGCCCGGCGCGCGCCTCCAGGCGATGGTCGACGGCATGCGCGCGAGCGGCTACATCAGCCACGGCGTGCTCGACGACGAGGCGCCCTCTCGCCCCGGCCACTCGCGCGAGCGGCTCATCGAGCTCTTCACCGAGCCCATGATCGGCGACGCCGAGCAGTACTCCACGGCGGCGATGCTGCTCGCGCGCCAGCTCGGCTTCGACGCGCGCGTCGTGGTGGGCTTCACTCCCGATGCGATCGAGCCGGGGCTCCCGACCGCGGTCGTCGGCGCCGATGCGGATGCGTGGATCGAGGTGCGCACGTCGGCGGGCTGGGTCAGCATCGACGTCTCGCCCGCGCCGCGCCCGATCCCCGAGCAGGAGCAGGGCGCGCCGGCGATCGTCGAGCAGCCGCCCGCGCAGCAGGCGCCCGCGCCCGCGCCCGGCGGGCAGCGCCAGGGCGCCGACGCCGCGGCGCCGAACGCGCCGGAGCGCAGCGAGGACGGCACCTCGAGGCTGCTCGCGGCGCTCGGCGCAGCCGCGGCGGTGCTGGGACTGCTCGCGCTCGTCGCCGCGCTGCCGGTCGGGCTCGTGGTCGCGAAGGTCGTGCGCCGCAGGCGCCGCCGTCGCGCGGACGAGCCGCGCGACCGCGCCGAGGGCGCGTGGGCGGAGGTCGTCGACGGCCTCCGCGACCGCGGCGACGCGGCGCCGGAGGGCGGCACGCGGGTCGAGCAAGCCGGCGAGGACGAGCGGATGCGCGAGCTCGCGCACCGCGTGGACCGCGCGGTGTTCGCGCCGAGGCCCCCGACCGAGCCCGAGATCGACGCCGCCTGGGCGCTGAGCGACGCGGTGCTCGAGCGCCGCGACGAGGGGGAGGGGCGGCTGCGGTCGGTGCTCGCGCGCCTGAACCCCGCATCGCTCGCGAAGCGGTAGCCGGGAGCCGTCTCCACAGCCCCGCGCCGTGGCGCTGCGCGGTGCCGCGCTCGAGCGGCACCCTGCCGCCATGGAGACGCGCATCGACCTCCCGCGCCCGCCCGTCGAGCCGGAGCCCGCGTCGTTCCCGCTGCTCGCGAGCCTCGCGCCGGTGCTCGGTGCGATCGCGATGTGGCTGCTGCTGCAGACGCCGACGGTGCTCGTGCTCGCGCTCCTCGGACCGGTGATCGCGCTCGCGAGCCTCGGCGACGGCCGGCGCGTGCGCAGGGCGCGGACTCGCCGCGAGGCGGCGCGCTGGCGAGCGGAGGTCGCCGATGCCGCTGAGCGCATCGACCGCGCGGTCGCGGAGCGGCGGCGCGAGCTCGAGGTCGCGCATCCCGACGCCCGCCGGATCGCCGCGCGCCCGCCGCACGACCCGCACCGCTGGCGGCGCGAGCGCGGGGCACCGCTCGACATCGTGCTGGGCGTCGGCGCGCTGCCCTCGGGGATCGTCGTCGAGGGTGTCGTCCCGGCGGCCGACCCCGCCGCGCTGCGGCTGGGCGCGGCCGAGGAGGCGGCGCGGCTGCGCTCGGCAGCATCGGTCGTCGAGGGGCCCGTGACGGTCGACGCGCGCGAGGGGATCGGCTTCGTCGGCCCGCCCGCCATCGCGATCGCGCTCGCCCGCGCGGCGCTCGTGCAGGTGCTCGACGCCGTCGCGCCCGACGAGGCGGAGGTGATCGCGCCCGACGACGAGGCCTGGGACTGGCTCGCGCCCGTCCCGCACCCCGTGCACCGCGAGCCCGGCCACCACGTGCGCGTCGTCGGCGACGACGTCGACGTCACGCTCGCCATCGCGTCGGCGCCGGCGCTCCTGCCGCGCGAGTGCCGGGTCGTCGTGCGCGCCGCGCTCGACGCCGCGCGGCTCGCAGGCCGAGAGGTCGTGCCGACGGCGCTCAGCGCGAGGGAGGCCGCGAGCGTCGCTCGCACGCTCGCGCTCGCCGCCGAGCACGCTGGGCTCCGCCGCGCGAGCGGGCTGCCCGGCCGCGTCGAGCTCGACGCGCTGCCACCGGGGGAGGGCGGACTCGAGGCGGTGTTCCTCGTCGCCGACACCCCGATGCCGCTCGACCTGGTGCGCGACGGGCCGCACGCCGTCGTGGGCGGCACGACCGGCGCCGGCAAGAGCGAGCTGCTCGTCGCATGGGTCGCGGCGATGGCGGCGGGCCGCTCGACCGAGGACGTGTCGTTCCTGCTCGTCGACTTCAAGGGCGGTGCGTCGTTCGCCGCGCTGCACGCGCTCGCGCACGTCGTCGGCGTCATGACCGACCTCGACGAGGCGGGCGCGCGGCGCGCGATCGAGAGCCTCCGAGCAGAGCTCCGGCGGCGCGAGCGAGCCCTCGCCGAACGGGGCGCGCGCTCGATCGAGGAGGCGACGGGACTGCCGCGGCTCGTCATCGTCGTCGACGAGTTCGCCGCGATGCTCGACGAGCTGCCCGACCTGCACCGGCTCTTCGTCGACCTCGCGGCGCGCGGCCGCTCGCTCGGCGTGCACGTCGTGCTGTGCACCCAGCGGCCCGCCGACGCGGTGCGCGACGCGCTGCTCGCCAACTGCGGCATCCGCATCTCGCTGCGCGTGACCTCCGAGGCCGACGCCGTCGCGGTGACCGGGAGCCCGGAGGCGGCGGCGATCCCGCTCGAGGCGCGCGGCCGCTGCGTCGTGCGCGTGAGCGGCGGGGCGACCCGGCTCGCGCAAGCCGCCCTCGCGTCGCCCGCGCTCCTGGAGCGGCTCGTCGCGGCCTCCGCGACGATGGCGAGGCCGCCGCGGCCGTGGCGCGAGCCGCTGCCGGCCCGCGTGCGGCTCGCTGCCGTGCCGCTCGACGGCGCGGACGCGCGCGGCGATCGCGCAGGGGGCGGCGTGCGGCTCGGTCTCGTCGACCGGCCCGCGCGGCAGGCCATCGATCCCGTGCGGTGGCGCCCCGCGACCGACGGGCCCCTGCTCGCGATCGGCGGTGCTGGCAGCGGCCGCTCGAGTCTCGCCGACCTCGTCGCGGGCCAGCTCGGAGCCGCCGTCGTCGACCGCGAGGACGCGCTGTGGGATGCGCTCGAGGAGGGCGCAGCGCCTGGAGGGTACGGCGCGCTCGTCGTCGACGACCTCGACCTGCAGCTCGCTCGGCTTGGCGAGGCGCAGCAGGCTATCGCCGTGCAGCTGCTGCTTCGCCGCATGCGCGAGGGCGGCGCGGTCGCGCTCACCGCGCGGCGCATCTCGAGCGCGATGAGCCAGGTCGCCGCCCTCGCAGAGACGCGCGTGCTGCTGCGCATCGCGAGCCGCCAGGAGCACATCGTCGCGGGCGGTGCTGGCGCCCTGCACGACGCGAGCCTGCCGCCGGGTGCCGGGTGGCTCGCCGACGAGCGCGTCCAGCTCGCGCTGCCCGATGCGCCCGCGCCGCGGCGCGAACCGGCGTGGGTGCCGATGCCGATCGGTCCGATCGCGGTCGTGCGCGGCGCGGGGGTCGAGCTCCCGCTCGCGCTCGGCGGCGCACCGCGACCCGCGCCCGGCACGAGCGCGACCGCGGTCGTCGGCTCCGTCGCCGAGTGGGAGGCGGCGTGGGGCGAGCTCGACCGGCTGCGCGCCGAGCGGCCGGTCGTCGTGCTCGGGGTCGACGAGCGGGCGCTGCGGCAGGTGCTGCGGCACGCGCCGCCCGCGCCGCCGATGCGCGAAGCGCCCGCCTGGCTGCTCCAGGACGGGCGCTTCGCGAGGTTGCGCTACCCGAGCAGCGACGCCACCGATGCGGACTGAAGCCCGAGCGCCGAGGCGACGCCCTCGTGCGCGACCCGCCCGCCGGTCGTGTTGAGGCCAGCCGCGAGCCCCGCGTCGGCCCGCAGCGCGTCGCGCCAGCCGAGGTCCGCGAGCTTCAGCGTCGCGGCGAGCGTCGCGTTCGTGAGCGCCTCGGTCGAGGTGCGCGGCACGGCGCCGGGGAGGTTCGCGACGCACGCGAACAGGGTGCCGTGCACGTCGAACGTCGGGTCGCCGTGCGTCGTCGGCCGCGAGTCGGCGAAGCAGCCGCCCTGGTCGATCGCGATGTCGACGAGCACGGAGCCGGGACGCATCCGCTCGACCATCTCGCTCGTGACGAGCTTGGGCGCCTTCGCGCCCGGGATGAGCACCGAGCCGATCACGAGGTCGGCGTCGACGACGGCCTCGTCGACGGTCACGCGGTTCGAGTGCAGCGTCTGCACGCGGCCGCCGTAGACGGTGTCGAACTGGCGCAGCCGCGGGAGCGAGACGTCGAGCACCGTGACGCGCGAGCCGAGCCCGACGGCCATCTCGACCGCCGCGGTCCCGGCGACGCCGCCGCCGAGCACGACCGTGTGGCCCGCGCGGGTGCCCGGCACGCCGCCGAGCAGCAGCCCGGCCCCGCCCTGCGGCGCGGTGAGCAGCGAGGCGCCCTGCACGACCGAGAGGCGGCCGGCGACCTCGCTCATCGGCGCGAGCATCGGCAGCGAGCCGTCGGGCGCGCGCACCGTCTCGTACGCGATCGCGGTCGTGCCGCGGTCGAGCAGCGCCTGCGCGAGCTCGGGTGCCGCCGCGAGGTGCAGGTAGGCGAAGAGCGTCAGGTCGTCGCGCAGGAGGTCGAGCTCGGGACCGACCGGCTCCTTGACCTTGAGCACGAGCTGCGCGCTCCATGCCTCCTCGGCCGTGGCCACGATGCGGGCTCCGGCCGCCTCGAACGCCTCGTCGGTGATGCCGCTGCCGACGCCCGCGCCGGTCTCGACGAGCACCTCGTGGCCGCGCGCGACGAGCTCGGTCGCGCCGGTGGCGGTGAGCGCGACGCGCGCCTCGTCGGTCTTGGTCTCGCGCGGGACGCCGATCAGCATCACGCGGCCTTCGTGCTCGCGATCGCGCGATCGATGACGTCGACCGCTTCGCGCAGCTGGTCGTCGGTGATCGCGAGGCTCGGCAGGAACCGCAGCACGTTGTAGTCGGTGCCGGCGGTGAGCACGAGCACGCCGTCCTCGCCGCACGCCTTCGAGATGGGCGCGGTCGGGATCGGGGCGCCCGAGGCGGGGTCGATGAGCTCGATCGCGAGCATCGCGCCGCGACCGCGCACCTCGATGATCTCCTCGTGGCGCTCGGCGAGCTCGTCGAGCAGGGGGCGCAGCACGCGCTCGACCCGCTGCGCCTGCGCGTTGAGGTCGTGCTCCTCGATCTGCTCGAAGACGGCGACGGCCGCGGCGCACGAGACGGGGTTGCCGCCGAAGGTGCCGCCGATGCCGCCGGTGTGCACGGAGTCCATGATCTCGGCGCGGCCGGTGACGCCCGCGAGCGGCATGCCGCCCGCGATGCCCTTCGCCGAGAGCACCATGTCGGGCTCCCAGCCGAACAGCGACGACGCGAACGTCGCGCCCGTGCGCGAGATGCCCGACTGCACCTCGTCGGCGATCATCACGACGCCGTGCTCGGTGCACCACTCCTGCATCGCGGGCAGGTAGCCGTCGGCGGGCACGATGAAGCCGCCCTCGCCCTGGATCGGCTCGATGACGAGGCACGCGAGGTCGGAGACGCCGACGTGCTTCTCGAGGTAGTACTGGGTGCGCTCGGCCGCCTCGGCGCCGTCGAGGCCGTCGTGCAGCGGGTAGGAGCCCGGCGCGTGGAAGATGTCGGAGGCGAGCGGGCCCATGCCCGTCGCGTACGGCGCCGGCTTGAAGTTCATCGTCATCGTCAGGTTCGTGCGGCCGTGGTAGCCGTGCTCGACGACGGCGACCGCGCGGCGGCCCGTGAACTTGCGGGCGATCTTGACGCCGTTCTCGACGGCCTCCGAGCCGGAGTTGACGAAGAACGTCTTCTTCTCGAAGTCGCCGGGCGTGTGCTTCCCGAGGTACTCGGCGACGCGCACGTAGGGCTCGTAGGGCGTCGTGCCGAAGAGCGAGTGGGTGAGCTTCCCGACCTGCTCGCGCACCGCGGCGACGACGGCGTCGTTCGTGTGGCCGATCGTCGTGACGCCGATGCCGCAGCCGAGGTCGATGAAGCGGTTGCCGTCGACGTCGGTGATGATCGCGTCGTGCGCCTCCGCGATGAACACGGGCAGCTGGTGCGGGATGCCCTGGGGGACGGCCGCTGCCTTCCGCTCGAGGAGCGCGCGGCTGTTCGGGCCGGGGATCTCCGTGACGATCGAGCGGGAGGGCGCGGTGGCGACGGTGTCAGTCATGCCGCCGATCCTACGCCCGAGCGCGCGCGAGCGGGCGCTCCCGGCAGGCCGCGCCTACGCTGGAGCCATGCCGATGCGCCACGCCTACGCCGTCGAGGTCGAGTGGACGGGAGCGGGAGCCGACGGCACCGCGACCTACCGCTCCTACACGCGCGACCACGTCGTGCGCGTCGAGGGCCTCCCCGACATCCTCGGCTCCGCCGACCCGACGTTCCGCGGCGACCGCGAGCGCCACAACCCCGAGCAGCTGCTCCTCGCCGCGCTCGCGCAGTGCCACATGCTCAGCTACCTCCACCAGGCGGCGAGTCGCGGCATCGTCGTGACCGCCTACCGCGATGCGGCGACGGGCGAGATGGAGACGAGCGGCACGGGCGGCCGCTTCACGCGAGCGGTGCTGCGCCCGGTCGTGACGATCGCCGACGCGGCGCGAGCGGCGGATGCGCTCGACGCGCACGGGCAAGCGGGTCGCGACTGCTTCATCGCATCCTCCGTCGCCTTCCCGGTGCTGCACGAGCCGACGATCGTCGCGGGCGGCGAGGTCGTCCCGCAGCACGAGCGGGCCGCCGACGCCGAGGAGGTGCGCTGATGCGCCGGCGCGTGATCGTGCTCGGCTCGACCGGTTCGATCGGCACGCAGACGCTCGATGTCATCCGCGCGAACCCGGGCCGCTTCGAGGCCGTCGGGCTCGTCGCGGGCACCGACCGCGCGGGCCTCGAGGCGCAGCAGGCGGAGTTCGGCGGTGAGGCCGCGCTCGGCGCCGACGCGGCGGTGACGATGATCGAGTCGGTCGAGTGCGACGTCGTGGTCAACGGCATCACCGGTTCCGTCGGCCTCGCGCCGACGCTCGCCGCGCTCGACGCCGGCCGGGTGCTCGCGCTCGCGAACAAGGAGTCGCTCATCGCGGGCGGCGACCTCGTCATGCAGCGCGCGGAGCCCGGCCAGATCGTGCCGGTCGACTCCGAGCACTCGGCGATCGCGCAGTGCTTGCTCGCGGGCGACGCGCGCGAGGTCCGCAGGCTCGTGCTCACCGCATCCGGGGGTCCGTTCCGAGGCTGGTCGCGCGAGCGGATGGCGGCGGTGAGCCCCGCGGATGCGCTCGCGCACCCCACGTGGGACATGGGCCCGATGGTGACGACGAACTCGGCGACGCTCGTGAACAAGGGGCTCGAGGTCATCGAGGCGCACGTGCTGTTCGACGTGCCCTTCGATCGCATCGACGTGACGGTGCACCCGCAGTCGATCGTGCACTCGATGGTCGAGTTCGTCGACGGCTCGACGATCGCGCAGGCCTCGCCGCCCGACATGCGGCTGCCGATCTCGCTCGGCCTCGACTGGCCGCACCGGGTCGCGGGCGTCGGCGCGCCGCTCGACTGGACGCGCGCGTCGACGTGGACGTTCGAGCCGCTCGACGAGGATGCGTTCCCGTCGGTCGCGCTCGCGAAGCGCGTCGGGCGGGCCGGCTCGACGTTCCCGGCCGTCTTCAACGCCGCGAACGAGCAGGCGGTGCAGGCCTTCCACCTCGGCGAGATCGGTTTCCTCGACATCCTGCCCGCGGTCGAGCGCGTGCTCGAGCAGCACGAGCCGGGCGAGCTGACGGTCGAGCACGTGCTGCAGGCCGAGCGCTGGGCGCGCCGGGCCGCGGACGAGATCTGCGGCGTCGGCCGGTGACGGTCGAGGTCCGACGAGCGACGGCGGCGGATGCGTCGAGGCTCGCGGCGTCGGAGCCTCCCGGCGCCGCTGTGGCCGCGTCGCATCTGCGCCGGCAGGAGGCGGGCGAGGTGCTCTTCCTCGTCGCGCTCGAGGACGGCGAGCCGCTCGGCTCTGGCGTGCTCGTGCTCGGCGACGTGCCCGAGCTGCGCCACCTCTTCGTCGACGAGGTCGCGCGCGGCCGTGGCATCGGCGCCTCGCTCATCGGCGCTGCCGAGCGGGAGGCGGCGGCGATGGGGGCGACGCTCGTCGAGCTCGGCGTGGGCGTCGACAACCCGAGAGCGGCCGCGCTCTACCGCCGCCTGGGCTACGTCGAGACGGGGGAGCGCTCGACGACGACGTACGAGTACGTCGACCGCGACGGCGTGCGCCGCACCGCGACGGAGACGGACGTGCACATGCGGAAGCGACTGCGAGGCTGACGCGGCGCTGCCGCGCGGCCTGCGTCGAGCCCAGGAGGATCGAGCGGGGGTTGCACGCGGCGCTCGGGGCGGGCGTCAGCCCGAGCGGTCGAGCACGACGCGCACGTCGGCGGCGTCGATCGCCGCGACGACCTCGCCGGCGTCGTCCCACCAGCGCGCGTAGTGGTCGGGGTCGCGGTTGATCTGCACCGCGTGCGCGACGCGCGTCGGCGCCATCGCGTCGCGGCCCTCGACGCGCGCGAGCGCCCGGTAGAAGAGCACGGCCGAGCCGTACGCATCCATGCGCACCTCGTAGGGCCCCCAGCCGTCGCGCTGCTGGAAGAGGCCGCGCGAGTCGGGCCCCGCCTCGTCGCCGCGATCGAGCACGCGCAGGCTCGACTCGCCCATCGCCGTCATGACCGCGAGCTGCACGTCGCGCTCGCCGAGGCCCAGGTCGCGGCCCGCGCGCATGACGATCGCGGCGCTCTCGAGCTGCGCGCCGCGCCACTCGCCGACCCGCGCGGGCAGCTCGCCCTCGACGCGCGCCGACTGCGGGGGCGGCACGGGCCCGGCGGGGGGCCGAGTCGCGACGAAGACGAGCAGCACCACGAGCGCGACGCCCACGAGGCCCGCGATGAGGCCGAGCGCGTCGCCGCCGGGCGCGACGCGCTCGGCGACCGCGCGGCGGGCTCGAGCTGGCATGCGAGTGACGGTAGCCGCGTCGCCTATGCGCGCCACCGCATCCGCGTGCACGGCTGATAGGCACCGGCAGTAGCCTGGCGGGCGATATGGAAGCCGTGCTGCTGTACGTCGTCGGCGTGCTCGTCGTCGTGATCGGCCTGGCCGTCTCGATCGGCCTGCACGAGATCGGCCACCTCGTGCCCGCGAAGCTCTTCGGCGTGCGCGTCGGGCAGTGGATGATCGGCTTCGGCCCGACGCTGTTCTCGAAGCGCTTCGGCGAGACCGAGTACGGCGTGAAGGCGATCCCGCTCGGCGGCTACATCTCGATGTCTGGCATGTTCCCGCCGCTCAAGGTCGGCGGCGAGTCGAGGGATGCGTCGACGGGCTTCTTCGACGCCCTCGTCCAGGACGCGCGCGACTCGAGCGCCGAGACGATCCACGAGGGCGAGGAGGAGCGGGCGTTCTGGCGCCTCGCGACGTGGAAGCGCATCGCCATCATGCTCGGCGGGCCGCTCATGAACCTCGTGCTCGCGGTCGTGCTCTACGCGATCGTGTTGTGCGGCTTCGGCATCGCGGTGCCCTCGACGACCGTCGCGAGCGTCTCGGAGTGCGTCATCGCGGCCTCGGAGGAGCGGGCGGAGTGCGAGCCCGGCGACCCGCTCGCGCCCGCCGCCGAGGCCGGCGTGCAGCCCGGCGACACGATCGTCTCTATCGACGGGCAGCCCGCGGGCAGCTGGGATGACGTGCAGGCCGCGATCCGCGACCTCGCGGGGCAGCGGGTCGAGCTCGTCGTCGAGCGCGACGGCGCCCGGCAGGCGCTGCAGCTCACGCCGCTCGCGACCGAGCGCTACGTCTTCGACGACCGCGGCGATCCCGTCGAGGTCGACGGTCGGCAGCGCACCGAGACGGTCGGCTTCGCGGGCGTCGGCCCGCAGTACGAGGTCGCGCAGCAGCCCGCATCGGCGGTGCTGCCGGCGGTCGGCGACAACGTCTGGCGCGTCGGGCAGCTCATCGTGAACCTGCCGCAGCGGCTCGTCGACGTCGCCGCGGCGGCGTTCGGGCCGGGGGAGCGCGACCCGAACGGCCCGATGTCGGTCGTCGGCGTCGGCCGCATGGCGGGCGAGATCGCGGCGCTCGACCAGGTGCCGGTGCTCGAGCGCATCAGCGCGATGGTGCAGCTGCTCGCGAGCCTCAACGTCGCGCTGTTCGTGTTCAACCTCATCCCGCTCATGCCGCTCGACGGCGGCCACATCCTCGGCGCGGTCGTCGACGCGGTGCGGCGCGGCTGGGCGAGGCTGCGCGGCACGGTCGCGACGCCGCTCGACACCGCGAAGTGGGTGCCGGTCACGCTCGTCGTGACGGGCCTGCTCGGCATCATGAGCGCGCTGCTCATCTACGCCGACATCGTCAAGCCGATCGCGCTGTTCGGGGGCTGACCGAGGCAGGGCTCGCCGGGATCCGCGGTTCCCGGGGCCCGAGACGGGCCCCGGAGCTGGCGTCGCGGCGGAGGCCCGAAAGGGCCTCCGCTCTCAGCTCCAGCGCTCAAGCCTCCGGCGTGCCCTGGTGGAAGCGCTGCCGCCAGCGCCCGCCGACGCGCACCCACAGCGAGCTGCGCAGCGCGCTCCTGCGAGCGCCCACCGAGCGCCACACGAGCAGCAGCGCGTCGTCGCCGAGCTCGTGCGTCGCGAGCACCTCGAGCTCGGTGCGCTCCGGCAGCGGCGCGATCTCGGCGAGCAGCTCCTCGCGGCTCCAGCGGCGGCCCGAGGCACCGATCTCCTCCCACTCGGGGTGCAGCAGCGCCGCGACGCTCGCGGGATCTGCGCGCACCTCGTCGCTCAGCAGCGAGCGCTCGAGCCGCACGACCTCGGCCTCGGCGGGCGTGTCGGTGAGGAAGTCGAAGCCGTCGAAGAGGTCGGGCGACGCGGGGGCCGCGGCGGCGGTCGTGGCGGATGCGTCGGCGGGCGCTCGCGCGCCGGTCGCCTCCGCCGCGCACGGCGTGGGCACCGCTGCCGGGGTCACGCCCCCGAACCCGGGTCCCGCATCCGGCACCGCCCCCCGCTGGTAGGCCGCCGCCGCGCCGTTCGCGAGCCGGTCGGCCGCCTCGTTGAGCGGGTGGCCCGCGTGGCCCTTGACCCACTCGAAGCGCACCGTGCCGCCGTCGGCCTTCCGCTCGGCCATCAGCCGGTCGAGCTCCTCGAGCAGCTCGCGGTTCATGACCGGCTTGCCGTCGGCCTTCCGCCAGCCCTTCCGCTTCCAACCGGCCATCCACTTCGTCACCGAGTTGATGACGTACTGGCTGTCGCAGAGGATGAGCAGCTCGTCGACGCCGCGCGTCTGCCGCAGCAGGTCGACGACGGCCGAGAGCTCGCCGATGTTGTTCGTGCCGATGCGCTGCCCGCCCGCGGCCCAGCGCGCCTCGTCGATGTACCAGCCCCAACCGGTGGGGCCGGGGTTGCCGAGGGAGGAGCCGTCTGCCGCTGCCGTGATCACCCGACGATCCTGCCAGCCGGTCGGGCGGCGCGCAGCGCGGCAGGCGATCGTCATAGCCCCGCCGCGTAGGCTGAGCGCATGGCAGCCATCAACCTCGGGAGCCCCGCGCCGCTCACGCTCGCGCCCCGACGCAAGACCCGGCAGATCAAGGTCGGCAAGGTGCTCGTCGGCGGTGACGCGCCCGTCTCGGTGCAGTCGATGACCACGACGAAGACGACCGACATCAACGCGACGCTCCAGCAGATCGCCGAGCTCACCGCGACCGGCTGCGACATCGTGCGCGTCGCGGTGCCGAGCCAGGACGACGCGGATGTGCTGCACATCATCGCGAAGAAGAGCCAGATCCCGGTCATCGCCGACATCCACTTCCAGCCGAAGTACGTCTACCAGGCGATCGACGCGGGCTGCGCCGCCGTGCGCGTCAACCCGGGCAACATCCGCAAGTTCGACGACCAGGTGGGCGAGATCGCCAAGCGCGCGAAGGCCGCCGGCGTGAGCCTGCGCATCGGCGTCAACGCCGGCTCGCTCGACCCGCGCCTGCTCGAGAAGTACGGCAAGGCGACGCCCGAGGCGCTCGTCGAGTCGGCGGTGTGGGAGGCGAGCCTGTTCGAGGAGCACGACTTCCACGACTTCAAGATCTCGGTCAAGCACAACGACCCCGTCGTGATGGTCAAGGCCTACCGCCAGCTCGCCGAGCGGGGCGACTGGCCCCTCCACCTCGGCGTCACCGAGGCCGGCCCCGCGTTCCAGGGCACGATCAAGTCGGCGACCGCGTTCGGCATCCTGCTCTCCGAGGGCATCGGCGACACGATCCGCGTCTCGCTCTCGGCGCCGCCGGTCGAGGAGATCAAGGTCGGCATGCAGATCCTGCAGTCGCTCAACCTCCGCGAGCGCAAGCTCGAGATCGTCTCGTGCCCCTCGTGCGGCCGCGCGCAGGTCGACGTCTACTCGCTCGCCGACTCGGTGACCGAGGGGCTCAAGGACGTGCAGGTGCCGCTGCGCGTCGCGGTCATGGGATGCGTCGTGAACGGCCCCGGCGAGGCGCGCGAGGCCGACCTCGGGGTCGCGTCGGGCAACGGCAAGGGGCAGATCTTCATCAAGGGCGAGGTCGTCAAGACGGTGCCCGAGGCGGAGATCGTGCAGACGCTCATCGAGGAGGCCCGCCGCATCGCCGACGAGCAGGGCCTGCCCGCGGGCGAGGCCCAGGTCGTCACCGCCTGAGGTGAGCGCGCCCCTGGAGGCGGAGCCGGGGCAGCCGGAGCTGCAGCACCCGGCGCAGCGTCGCACGCTCGCCGTGCTCTCGCTCGCGCAGGCGCTCGGCGGGCTCTCGAACGGCGTCGCGCTCGGCGTCGGCTCGCTGCTCGTCGCCCAAGTCACGGGCCGCGACGAGCTCGCCGGTCTCGCCGCGACGCTCCTGACGCTCGGCGGCGCGGCGCTCGCGGTGCCGCTCGCGCGGCTCGCGCAGCGCCGCGGCCGCCGCGTGGCGCTCACGAGCGGCGCGCTGCTCGCGCTCGCCGGCGCGCTGACCCTCGCGGTCGGCGGCACGCTCGGCTCGGCGGTGATCGTGCTGCCCGGCTTCCTCGTGCTCGGCGGCGCGATGGCCGTCAACCTGCAGTCGCGCTTCGCCGCGACCGACCTCTCGACCCCGCGCCACCGCGGCCGCGACCTCTCGCTCGTCGTCTGGATGACGACGATCGGCGTCGTCGTCGGCCCGAACCTCATCGGCCCCGGCGATGCGCTCGGCATCGGGCTCGGCCTGCCGCCGCTCGTGGGCGCCTACCTCATCAGCGCCGTCGCGATGGCGGTCGTCGCGGTCGTGCTCTGGACGCTGCTGCGGCCCGACCCGCTGCTCGAGAGCCGCATCGGCGTGCCCGTCCGGGGCGCGGCGCCGCGCCTCCGCCTCGCCGAGCACCCGCGCGCGCTCGCCGCCGTGATCGCGGTCGCCGCCGCGCACGCGACGATGGTGGGCGTCATGGCGCTCACGCCCGTGCACCTCGACCACGCGGGCCAGCACCTCGGCGTCATCGGCTTCACGATGAGCGCTCACACCGCCGGCATGTACGCGCTCTCGCCCGTCTTCGGCTGGCTCACCGACCGCGTCGGCGCCCGCTCGACCGTGCTCGTCGGCGCGGGCATTCTGCTGCTCTCGATCGCCTCGAACCTCGCCCTGCCCGTCGACCTCGCGCCCGTCGGCCTCGCGCTGCTCGGGCTCGGCTGGAGCGCGGCGACCGTCGCCGGCTCGACGCTCGTCGCCGCCGCGGTCGAGCCGCCGCTGCGCCCCGCGCTGCAGGGCCGCTCCGACCTCGTGATGGGGCTCGCGGGCGCCGGGGCCGGCGCGACCGCCGGACCGATCCTCGGGCTCGTCGGCTACGCGGGGCTCAACCTCGCGATGCTGCCGCTCATCGCGGCGATCGCGGTCGCGGCGATCGCCGCGACCGGGCGACGCGCGCCGCAGCCCGCGTAGGCACGGCGATGTCATCGGCCGCGCACGGCGCGAGCCGGTAGCGTGACCGAGGCGGCACCGCCGACCAGCATCGGCAGACCCGACGACGACCCACCCGACGACGACCCACCCGACGACGGCCCACCCACCGACCGCCCACCCACCGACCGCCACCGATAGGAGCGCGCGTGTCCACAGCAGTCCCCGGCCGGGACCCCATCACGCCCGAGGAGCTCGAGCGCGCGAAGGGCATCATCCGCTCGATCGAGCAGTCGTTCCAGTCGACGGTCGTGGGCCAGCACCAGCTGCTGCGCTCGCTGCTCGTCGCGCTCCTCACGGGCGGCCACGTGCTGATGGAGTCGGTGCCCGGGCTCGCGAAGACGACCGCGGCCGCGACCCTCGCGAGATCCGTCTCCGCCTCGTTCCACCGCATCCAGTGCACCCCCGACCTGCTGCCGAGCGACATCGTCGGCACGCAGATCTACGACCAGCACACGGGGGAGTTCCGCACCCAGCTCGGCCCCGTGCACGCGAACTTCGTGCTGCTCGACGAGATCAACCGCTCGAGCGCGAAGACGCAGTCGGCGATGCTCGAGGCGATGCAGGAGCGGCAGACGTCGATCGGCGGCGAGACGCACCCCCTGCCGCAGCCGTTCCTCGTGCTCGCGACCCAGAACCCCATCGAGCAGGAGGGCACGTACACGCTCCCCGAGGCGCAGCTCGACCGCTTCCTGCTCAAGGAAGTGCTCACGTACCCGTCGCCGACCGAGGAGGCAGAGATCGTGCGGCGCGCCGAGTCGGGCGTGTTCGAGCAGGGGCACGGCGAGCCCGTCGCGACGCTCGACGACGTGCGGTTCCTGCAGGGGCTCGTCAAGCGCGTCTACGTCGACCAGGCGATCACGAACTACGTCGTGCAGCTCATGTACGTGACGCGCCACGCGGCCGACTACATCGGCGCGCAGCTCGCGGGCTACATCGAGTACGGCGCGAGCCCGCGCGGCTCGCTGTCGTTCTCGCAAGCGGCGCGCGCGATCGCGCTCGTGCAGGGCCGCGACTGGGTGATCCCGGAGGACGTCAAGGACCTCCGCCACCCCGTGCTGCGGCACCGCCTCATCCTCGGCTACGAGGCCGAGGCCGACGGCGTGACGACCGAGCAGATCATCGACGCCATCTTCGGCGCCGTGCGGACCCCGTAGGACCGGTCATGGAGCGACAGCTGCGAAAGGTGAAGACGACCATGTCGATTCACGCGCACCGTCGCACCCTCGAGCTGCTCGAGGGGGAGTACCAGTCGATCCACCACGGCCGCAGCCACGACTTCGACGACCTGCGCGAGTACCAGCCGGGCGACGACGTCAAGGACATCGACTGGAAGGCGACCGCGCGCAGCCACGTGCCGCTCATCAAGCGCTACATCGCCTCGCGCCAGCACAACGTGCTGCTCGTCGTCGACTCGGGCCGCAACATGGCCGCGATCGCCGAGTCGGGGGAGTCGAAGCGCGAGATCGCGATCCTCGTCGCGGGCGTGCTCGGCTACCTCGCGACCCGGCACGGCGACCGCGTCGCTCTGCTCATGGGCGACGCGGAGCGCACCGAGAGCATGCCGGAGGGCGGCTCGGAGGCGCACCTCGAGCGCATGCTGCGGCGCATCGACGAGGCGGTCTCGATCGACGGCCCCCTCTCGCGGCTCGAGGGGGTGCTCGAGCACGCGGTGCGGCGGATGCGCCGGCGCTCGCTCATCGTCGTGATCGCCGACGACCTCGCCTACACGCACGACCTCGACGTGCACCTCGGCCGCCTCCACACGCGCCACGAGGTGCTGTGGGTCTCGGTCGGCGACGCCGACCTCATGGCGCGCGCCGGCGACCACCGCGAGCTCGTCGGGGTCGACACGGGGCTCGGGCTGCCGTCGTTCCTGCGCCGCGACAAGGGGCTCCGCCGCGCATTCGACGAGCAGTCGGCGCTGCGCCGCGAGCGGCTCGAGGCGGGGCTGCGCTCGCTCGGCATCGCCTCGGTGCGCATCGGCTCGAGCGCGACCGCGATCGGCGGGCTCTTCCGCCTGCTCGAGAGGCACCGGCGTGCGCGTCGCTGAGCTCGGCGGACTGCCCGCGCCCGACACCTACGGCCCGTTCGGCTACGGCCCGTGGTGGCTGCTCGGCGCGCTCGCGCTCGCCGCGGTCGTCGCCGCCTACGCCTTCGCGTGGCTCTACACCCGTCCGCGGGGCATCCTCGAGCCTCCGCCCCCGCCCGTCGTCCCGATCGACGTGCGCAGCGTCAAGGAGAAGTACCTCGGCATGATCGACGAGGTCGCCGCCGAGCACGCGGCCGGCGACATCGGCCCGCGCGAGCTCGCGCAGCGGCTGAGCCTCGTGCTGCGCTTCTTCGCGCACGAGTCGACCGGCGTCGTCGCCGAGGTCATGACCCTCCGCGACCTGCGCGACGCCGACCTCCCCGCGGTCGAGGGCGCGGTCGCGCAGTACTACCCGGCGTCGTTCCGGCGAGCGGCGAAGCACGACCCGGAGGCGGCGCTCGGCGCGGCGCGGCAGGTGGTGGCGACGTGGATGTGAGCCTGCTCTGGCCGTGGCTGCTGCCGATCGTGGTGGTCGTCGGGCTCGCGCTCGCGATCGTCGGGCTGCTGCTGCCGAAGCGCCGTCGCGACCGGGGCCTGCCGGTCGCGCACGTCGACCGGATGACGGCGCTGCCCGCGTTCCGCGGCGCGCTCACGCGCTACCGGCTCTGGATCGGCGCGGCGCTCGTCGCGGCGCTCGCGGGGCTCACCGTCGCCGGCGCGGTCGCCGCTCGTCCCTCCGGCGTCCACGCGAACCAGGAGGACGACTACAAGCGTGACATCGTGCTGTGCCTCGACGTCTCGGGCTCGATGGTCGACGTCGACGCCGAGATCCTCGGCGTCTACCAGGACATCGCCGCGTCGCTCGACGGCGAGCGCATCGGCATGCGCATCTTCGACGCGTCGAGCGTCATGGCCTTCCCGCTCACGAGCGACTACGACTACATCCAGGAGCAGCTCGGCCGCTACGTGCGCGCGCTCACCGGCACGCTCGGCCCCGACGAGCAGTTCAACTACCTCGCCGGCACCGCGAGCGGCCTCGGCGCCTCGCTCGTCGGCGACGGGCTCGCGTCGTGCGTGCTCGACTTCGCCGACCTCGAGGCGAGCGAGCGCCCGCGGTCGATCATCCTCGCGACCGACAACGTCGTGAACGGGCAGCAGATCTTCACCCTCCCGCAAGCCGGACAGCTCGCGGTCGACAACGAGGTGCGCGTGTACGCGATCAACCCCTTCGACTGGGGCGGCGACATGGCCTCGCAAGAGCTGCGCGAGATCGCCGAGGGCACCGGCGGCGCGTACTTCGCGCTCGACTTCGCCCAGACCGTGCCGCAGATCGTCGACCGGGTGAACGCGATCGAGGCCGGCTACATCGAGACGCCGCCGCAGATCCAGGTCGTCGACCGGCCCGGCGCGCTGCCGCTCGTCGTGCTCCTGCTCGCCGCGGGCGTCGTCGCGATGGCGTGGAGGGCCAGGCTGTGATCACGTTCCACCCCACGCTCCCCGTGCTCGTCGCGATCGTCGGCGCGCTCGCGCTCGCCCTGTGCGTGTGGCAGCTCGTCGCGGCGCGCGGCCGTCGGATCGCCTGGCTGCGCCGCTCCCTGCTCGTCGCGCTCGCGATCGCCATGGCCTTCCGCCCCGCGCTGCCCGGCGGCGAGGTGCCCACCGCATCCATCTCCGCCCGCGTCTTCGTCGTCGTCGACACCTCGCAATCGGTCGCCGCGGAGGACTGGGGGAGCGAGTCGCGGCTCGCCGGCATGCAGGAGGACGTCGTCGAGATCGCGCGCTCGTTCGCGGGCGCCGACATCTCGGTCATCTCGTTCGACTCGCAGGCGCTGCTGCGCGTGCCGCTCACGGACGACGGCTCCGCGGTCATCGAGATGGTGCGGGCGCTGCGGCCAGAGATCGCGCAGCAGTCCCGCGGCACGTCGGTCGCGGCCGCGCACGACCTGCTGCGCACCGAGCTCGAGCGCTCCGCCGCGGCCGATCCCGGCTCGCCCGCGATCGTCTTCTACCTCGGCGACGGCGAGCACACCGCCGAGGAGCCGCCGCAGTCGTTCGCCGACCTCGGCGGGCTCGTCGACCGCGGCCTCGTGCTCGGCTACGGCACGGAGCAGGGCGGGCGGATGCGCGTCTCGAGCTTCAACCCGAACGAGGACCGCTACCTGCAGGATCCCGCGGGCGGCGACGCGGTCAGCCGCATCGACGAGGGGCAGCTGCAGTCGATCGCGAGCGAGCTCGGCATCAGCTACCTGCACCGGCAGCCCGGGCTCCCGCTCTCGGACGCGCTCGGGCCCATGGCCGCGCTCGACGGCGCCGCGAACCTCGACCGCACCGAGGAGGCGCGGCTCGAGGTCGCGTGGATCCTCGGCCTGCCGATCGCGCTGCTGCTCGCGTGGGAGGGGCTGAGCCTCGCTCGCTCCCTCCGCTCCACTCGCGGCATCCTGCCGACGGAGGCGCCGTGACCGTCCCGATCCCGCCGAGGCCGCGCCGCGTGCTGACCGACCGCCAGCGCCGCAGGCTGCGCTGGTGGCTCATGCTCGGGCTCATCCCCGTCGCGCTCGCGGTGCTCGTCGTCTCGACGAAGCTCATCAGCGTCAGCGCGCTCTCGCAGACCGCGGTCGACCGCTTCGAGAGCCGCGCGTACGGCCAGGCCGCAGAGGCGGCGCGCGGGCTCGAGCTCTGGAACTGGGTCGAGCCGTGGAAGGCGCCGTTCAGCCTCGGCGTCTCGCTCACGATGGGCGGCGAGCTCGAGCAGGGCAGGGCGAAGCTCGAGGAGTCGCTGCGGCTCCACGGCGAGCCCGTCACCGCGAGCCAGGTGCACGAGCACTGCGTCATCGTCGCGTCGCTCGCGACCGCGATCGAGAAGCAGGGCGACGCGGCGCGCGAGGGCGACGACCGAGAGGGCGCGAACGCCTTCTACAACGAGGCGCTCGCGCTCATCGGCGCGACCCCCGAGGGATGCCACGACGAGCCGCGAGAGGGCGAGGCCGACACCGCCGCGCAGCTCGAGGCCGCCGTGCCGCGCATCGAGGAGAAGATCGAGGACCCGGAGCAGGGCGAGGGCGAGGGCGAAGGCGAGGGGAACGAGCCGCAGACGCCCGAGGAGCAGCTCGAGGAGCAGAACCAGGGCGCCCAGACCGAGCAGCAGCAGCAGGACCAGTACGACCAGGGCGGCGACGAGCCGGGCGGCGGCTCGGACGTCGAGCGACCCTGGTGAGTCGGCCCGCACCCCGCACCGCGCATAGGATCGCTGGGTGATCCGCCTCTCCGAGCTCTTCTTCACCACGCTTCGCGAGGACCCGGCCGAGGCCGAGGTCGCGAGCCACCGACTGCTGCTGCGCGCGGGCTACATCCGCCGCGCCGGCGCCGGCCTGTACTCGTGGCTGCCGCTCGGCCTGCGGGTGCGGCGCAACATCGAGCGCATCATCCGCGAGGAGATGACCGCGGCGGGCGCGCAGGAGGTGCTCTTCCCCGGGCTCCTGCCGCGCGAGCCCTACGAGCGCACCGGACGCTGGACGGAGTACGGCGACGGGATCTTCCGCCTGCAGGACCGCAAGGGCGCCGACCACCTGCTCGCGCCGACGCACGAGGAGGTCTTCACGCTGCTCGTGCAGGACCTCGTCTCGAGCTACAAGTCGCTGCCGCTGACGATCTACCAGATCCAGGACAAGTACCGCGACGAGGCCCGGCCCCGCGCGGGCCTGCTGCGCGCGCGCGAGTTCACGATGAAGGACGCCTACTCCTTCGACGTCGACGACGCGGGGCTCGAGGCGAGCTACCAGCGCCAGCGCGACGCGTACGAGCGCATCTTCGCCCGCCTCGGGCTCGAGTACGTCATCGTCTCGGCCGACGCCGGAGCGATGGGCGGCTCGAAGTCGGAGGAGTTCCTGCACCCGACGCCCGTCGGCGAGGACACGATCGTGCGCTCGGCGGGCGGCTATGCCGCCAACGTCGAGGCGTTCGAGACGCTCGCGCCCGAGCCGCACCCAATCGAGGGGCTGCCGGCCGCGGAGGTGCGCGACACCCCCGACACCCCGACGATCGAGACTCTCGTCGCCGACGCGAACGCGCGCTTCCCGCGCGAGGACGGCCGCGAGTGGACGGCCGCCGACACGCTCAAGAACGTCGTGCTGCGGCTCACGCAGCTCGACGGCTCGAAGGAGCTCGTCGTCGTCGCCGTCCCCGGCGACCGCGACGTCGACGAGAAGCGGGTCGAGGTCGCCTTCCAGCCGGCCGAGGTCTCGGCGGCGGACGACGACGACTTCAAGGCCAACCCTGGCCTCGTGAAGGGCTACATCGGCCCGTGGTCGCCCTCGGGCGCCGTGCTGGGAGAGCAGGGCGCCACGCGCATCCGCTACCTCCTCGACAAGCGCGTCGTCGACGGCTCGAGCTGGATCACCGGCGCGAACGAGCCCGGCAAGCACGTGTTCGGCCTCGTCGCCGGGCGCGACTTCGTCGGCGACGGCTGGGTCGAGGCCGCGAACGTGCGCGAGGGCGACCCGGCACCGGATGGGTCGGGTCCCGTCACGCTCGAGCGCGGCATGGAGATCGGCCACGTCTTCCAGCTCGGCCGCAAGTACGCCGAGGCGCTCGGCCTCAAGGTGCTCGACCAGAACGGGAAGCTCGTCACCGTCACGATGGGCTCGTACGGCATCGGCGTGACCCGCAACCTCGCGGCGATCGTCGAGAAGTCGCGCGACGAGCGGGGCATCGTCTGGCCGCGCGAGGTCGCGCCGTTCGACCTGCACGTCGTCGCGACCGGCCGCGACGCGGGCGTGTTCGAGATTGCCGAGGGCGTCGTCGCGAGCCTCGAGTCGCGCGGCCTCGAGGTGCTCTACGACGACCGTCCGAAGGTCTCGCCCGGCGTGAAGTTCGGCGACGCCGAGATCATCGGCGTGCCGCAGATCGTCATCGTCGGCCGCGACGCGGCGGAGGGCGTCGTCGAGGTGTGGGACCGCGCGACCGGGGAGCGGCAGCAGGCGCGCATCGACGAGCTCGAGGCGGCGCTCGGCCGCTGACGCTCAGTCGCGCGGCTCGCGTGCCGCGCGCTGCTCGTCGGCGGGCGCGACGGTGGTCCACTGGCCCGTGACCGACTCGACGTCGCGCCACTCCTCGACCCCGCGGAGCTCCGGAAGCATGTCGCGCGTGAACACGGGATCCGTGCCGGTCCGGCGCTGCTCGTCGAAGTTCTTGAGCAGCTTGAACGCGACGCCCGAGAGCAGGCCGATCGCGACGAGGTTGACGATCGCCATGATGCCCATGAGCAGGTCTGCGGTGTTCCAGACGGTCGCGGTCGCGACGACCGAGCCGGCGAGCACCGCGACGACCGCGAGCACGCGGTAGGCGGTCAGCACCGTGCGGCTCTCGGTGATGAACTCGATGTTCGACTCGCCGTAGTAGTAGTTGCCGATGATCGACGAGAACGCGAGCAGGAACACGATGAGCGAGAGGGCGATGCCCGCCCACGCGCCGAGCTCGCCCGTGACCGCTTGGAACGTCAGGTCGATGCCGCCCTCGGCGCCCGCGAGGTCGGGCGTCGAGACGAGGATGATGAACGCGGTGATGGAGCAGACGAGGAACGTGTCGAAGTAGACGCCGAGCGTCTGCACGAGGCCCTGCTTCGCCGGGTGGGTGACGGCGGCCGAGGCGCCCGCGTTCGGCGCCGAGCCGAGGCCCGCCTCGTTCGAGAACATGCCGCGCTTGACGCCCTGCATGATGATCGTGCCGATCGCGCCGCCGGCGACCTGCTGGAAGCCGAACGCACCGGCGTAGATCTCGCCGAGCACGCGCGGCACCTCGGTGATGTTCATCGCCACGATGATGAGCCCGAGCACGAGGTAGAGCAGCGCCATCGCCGGCACGAGCGACTGCGTGACCTTCGCGATGCGGCGCACGCCGCCGAAGACGATGAGCCCCGTGAGCACCGCGACGACCGCGCCGATCACCCAGGGCAGCCACGCGGCGTCGGTGCCGACGGTCGAGGTGACCGTCGCGACGATCGTGTTCGCCTGCAGCGACGAGAACGCGAAGGGGAAGCAGACGATGAGGATGATCGCGAAGAGGATGCCCATCCAGCGCGCACCGAGGCCGCGCTGCATGTAGTACGCCGGTCCGCCGCGGAAGCCGTCGGCGTCGCGGTGCTTGTAGAGCTGCGCGAGCGTCGACTCGATGAACGACGAGGCGCCGCCGACGAAGGCCATCGTCCACATCCAGAACACCGCGCCGGGGCCGCCGATCGCGATCGCCGTCGCGACGCCCGCGATGTTGCCGACGCCCACGCGGCTCGCCGCCGAGATCGTGAACGCCTGGAACGCCGAGACCGACTGCGTGCTGCCGTCGCGCGCGAGAGGCGTCTTGTCGGTCAGCACGCGGAGCATCGCCGGGAGGAGGCGCAGCTGCACGACGCCCGACCGGATCGTGAAGTAGACGCCGAGCAGGGCGAGCACGGGCAGCACGACCCACGTCCACCAGAAGTCGCCGGCCGTCAGGATCGCCTCGTCGAGAGATGCCATGGCGCTGAGCATAGGAGGGCCGTCCTTCGAGCCAGCCGAGCGGTAGACTGCTGGGTCGGCATCGCATGCCGGATGAGTCGTGACCCAAGGAGCCCACAAGTGAAGATCGATCTGACCGTGCTGAAGACCGTCGAGCGCGAGCGGGAGATCTCCTCGGACGAGCTGATCCGCATCATCGAGCAGGCGATCCTGCAGGCCCACGTGCGCTCGCACGACGCCAAGCCCGACCCGACCGCGCCGCAGCCGCGCGTCGAGGTCGACCGCAGGACGGGCGAGGTCACCCTCTTCGAGCCCGAGCTCGACGACGACGGCAACCGCATCGGCGAGTCCGTCGCGACGACCGACGACTTCAGCCGCATCGCCGCGACCGCCGCGAAGCAGGTCATCTTCCAGGCGCTGCGCGACAAGAGCGACGAGTCGGTGCTCGGCGCCTACAAGGACCGCGAGGGCGACATCATCGCCGGCGTCGTGCAGCAGGGCACGAACCCGCGCATGGTGCAGGTCAAGCTCGGCGACGACATGGAGGCGCTGCTGCCGCCCGAGGAGCAGGTGCCGGGCGCAGAGTACAAGCACGGCCAGCGCCTGCGCGTGTTCATCACGAAGGTCGAGCGCGGCCCGCGCGGACCCCAGGTGACCGTCAGCCGCACGCACCCGTCGCTCGTGCGCCGTCTCTTCGCGCTCGAGGTCCCCGAGATCGCGTCGGGCGCCGTCGAGATCGTCGCGATCGCGCGCGAGGCGGGCCACCGCACGAAGATCGCCGTGCGCGCGACGCAGCCCGGCATCAACGCGAAGGGCGCGTGCATCGGCGAGCTCGGCGCGCGCGTGCGCGCCGTCCAGGCCGAGCTCGGCGACGAGAAGATCGACATCGTCGACTACTCCGAGGACCTGCCGGCGTTCGTCGCGAGCGCGCTGAGCCCGGCACGGGTGTCGGATGCGTTCATGCTCGACGCGAAGACGAAGGCCGTCCGGGCGCTCGTGCCCGACTTCCAGCTCTCGCTCGCGATCGGCAGGGAGGGGCAGAACGCGCGCCTCGCGGCGAAGCTCACGGGGGCGAAGATCGACATCCAGCCGGATTCGGTCATGGACGAGGACTGACGACGCGCTTTCAACTCCAGCGCCCGGGCGTGTCGTGCTGTAGAGTGGAACCCATCCGAACGTGTCTTGGCTGTCGCGCGCGCACCGAACCCGCACAACTCGTGCGGATCGCTGCACCGGGCGGCACCGCGGTCGTCGACGAGGGTCGACGGATCCCGGGCCGAGGCGCGTGGGTGCATCCGACGCAGCAGTGCGCGGAGCGCGCGATCCGCTCGCTCCCGCGGGCACTGCGCCAGCGGCACCTCGATACCTCGCCCATCGCACGGTGGGCGGACGGGCTCGCCTGAGCCCTGAACGAAGGAATGAACGGCACATGGACAACTGATGAGCGGCTCGAAATGAGACCCGTCAGCAATTGACGTCCGCCCTGTCCTGGGCGGACCAGGACAGGAGAGAAGTGGCAAACCCACGCGTTCACGAGATCGCCGCCGAGATCGGCGTCGAGAGCAAGGTCGCTCTGGCCAAGCTCAAGGAGATGGGCGAGTTCGTCAAGGGACCCGCCTCGGCGATCGCACCGCCGGTCGCCCGCAAGCTCAAGGCCGCCCTCGAGGCGGAAGGCGTCGCCGCTCCCGCGGCGGCGAAGGAGAAGCCGGCGGCGAAGGCCCCGGCCAAGTCGGCCGCGAAGCCGGGCGCCGCGAAGGCGACCCCCGCGGCACCGGCAGCCCCCGCGGCCCCCGCCGCACCGGCAGCAGCGCCCGCCGCGCCCGCGGCAGCGCCCGCTCCGGCGGCCGAGGCGCCGCAGGCCGCGCCCGCGCGCCCCGCCGAGGCTCCGGCCGCTCCGGCGACCCCCGAGAAGCCCGCTGAGGGCGGCGCGGCCGCGCCGTCGCCCAGCGCCATCCCGCGCCCGATGGGTCGCCCGGGCGCTCCGCGCCCCGGCAACAACCCCTTCGCGTCGGCCCAGGGCATGGGCCGCCCGCGCGGCGGCAACAACCCGTTCACGAGCAAGCAGGGCGCCGCCGGTCCGCGACCGGCGGCTCCCCGTCCCGGTGCCCCGCGCCCGGGCGCTCCGCGTCCCGGCTCGCCGCGACCCGGCGCGCCCCGCGCGGGCGGCGCCGGTCGTCCCGGCGGTCCCGGTCGCCCCGGCGGCTTCCAGCGCCCCGGCGCTCCCGCTCCCGGTGCTCCGGGCCGCGGCGGTCCCGCGTTCGCGGGTCGTCCCGGCGGCGGCGGCCGCGGTCGCGGCGGCACGGCCGGCGCGTTCGGCAAGGGCGGCGCCAAGGGCAAGTCGCGCAAGTCGAAGCGCACGAAGCGGCTCGAGTTCGAGATGCGCGAGGCGCCGTCGATCGGCGGCGTCAAGGTCCGGCGCGGCGACGGCACGACGGTCATCCGGATGCGCCGCGGCGCATCGATCGCAGACTTCGCCGAGAAGATCGACGCGAGCCCCGGCGACCTCGTGACCGTGCTGTTCCACCTCGGTGAGATGGCGACGGCGACGGAGTCGCTCGACGAGACCACCTTCGAGCTGCTGGGCGCCGAGCTGGGCTACAAGATCCAGGTCGTCAGCCCCGAGGACGAGGACAAGGAGCTCCTGGAGGGCTTCGACATCGACCTCGAGCAGGAGCTCGAGGACGAGTCGGACGAGGACCTCGAGTACCGCGCCCCCGTCGTCACGGTCATGGGTCACGTCGACCACGGCAAGACGCGACTGCTCGACGCCATCCGCGGCGCGAACGTCATCGAGGGCGAGGCCGGCGGCATCACGCAGCACATCGGCGCCTACCAGGTCTGGAAGGAGCACGACGGCGAGGACCGCGCGATCACCTTCATCGACACCCCGGGTCACGAGGCGTTCACCGCCATGCGAGCCCGTGGTGCGCAGGTGACGGACATCGCGATCCTCGTGGTCGCGGCGGACGACGGCATCATGCCGCAGACGATCGAGGCGCTGAACCACGCGCAGGCCGCAGGCGTGCCGGTCGTGGTCGCGGTCAACAAGGTCGACAAGCCCGACGCCAACCCGGCGAAGGTGCGCCAGCAGCTGACCGAGTACGGCCTCGTGACCGAGGAGTACGGCGGCGACACGATGTTCGTCGACGTCTCCGCGCTCGCCCGCACCGGCATCGAGGAGCTGCTCGAGGCGGTGCTGCTGACCGCGGACGCCGGTCTCGACCTGCGTGCCAACCCGAACAAGGAGGCGCGCGGCATCGCGATCGAGGCGAAGCTCGACAAGGGCCGCGGCTCGGTCGCGACCGTGCTCATCCAGTCGGGCACCCTGCGCGTCGGCGACGCGATCGTCGCGGGCACGGCCTACGGCCGCGTCCGTGCGATGGTCGACGACCGCGGCGAGCTCGTCGAGGAGGCGTACCCGTCGATGCCCGTGCAGGTGCAGGGCCTCTCGAGCGTCCCGCGCGCCGGCGACACCTTCATCGTCACCGAGGAGGACCGCACGGCTCGGCAGATCGCCGAGAAGCGCGAGGCCGTCGAGCGCAACGCCCAGCTGGCCAAGGCTCGCAAGCGCATGTCGCTCGAGGACTTCAAGCTGGCGATGGAGCAGGGCAAGGTCGAGACGCTCAACCTCATCATCAAGGGCGACGTCTCGGGTGCCGTGGAGGCGCTCGAGGAGTCGCTCATGAAGATCGAGATCGACGACACCGTCGACCTGCGGATCATCCACCGCGGCGTCGGCGCGATCACCGAGTCGGACGTCAACCTCGCGACCGTCGACTCGGCAGTCATCATCGGCTTCAACGTCCGCCCGGACACGAAGGCCCGCGAGCGCGCCGCCCGAGAGGGCGTCGACGTGCGGTTCTACAACGTGATCTACGCGGCGATCGAGGATGTCGAGAACTCGCTCAAGGGCATGCTCAAGCCCGAGTTCGAGGAGGTCCAGTCGGGTGTCGCCGAGATCCGCGAGGTGTTCCGCTCCTCGAAGTTCGGCAACATCGCGGGCTGCATCGTCCGCTCCGGCACGATCACCCGCAACGCCAAGGCTCGCATCATCCGCGACGGCGTCGTGCTCGCCGATGGCCTCGCCATCGAGTCGCTGCGCCGCTTCAAGGACGACGTGACCGAGGTCCGCACCGACTTCGAGTGCGGCATCGGGCTCGGCCGGTTCAACGACATCCAGCTCGGCGACGAGATCGAGACGATCGAGATGGTCGAGAAGCCGCGCGTCTGACGCGCAGTACGGTGTGGGGCGGCTGCTGGCCGCCCCACACTCGTCTCAACAGGAGGAACCCATGGCAGAGAACCCCCGGGCGAGGAAGATCGCCGACCGCATCCAGGAGATCACCGTGCGCGCCCTCGAGCGCGAGGTGCGCGACCCGCGGCTCGGCTTCGTCACGATCACGGATGTGCGGGTGACGGGCGACCTGCAGCACGCGTCGATCTTCTACACGGTCTACGGCACCGACGAGGAGCGCGACGAGACGGCGAAGGCGCTCTCGAGCGCGAAGGGCGTCGTGCGGCGCGAGATCGGCAAGGGCCTCTCGCTGCGACTGACCCCGACGATCGAGTTCCACCTCGACGCGCTGCCCGACAGCGCGGCGTCGATCGACCACTTGCTCGACGAGGCGCGGCAGCGCGACCTCGCGGCGCAGCGGGCGGCCGAGAGCGCTCAGTACGCGGGCGAGCCCGACCCGTACCGCAAGCCGAAGGACGCCGACGAGGACGAGTCGGCCGCGAGCTGACGCCTCCCGCCGGCTGAGCCGTCCCAGGGCGGCTCAGCCGGTGAGGGCGGCGTCGGCGAAGCGGAGGCTCCGCTCGGCGAGGTCGGCCTCCACGAGCCGCGCTCGGATGCGCTCGCCCGGCGACGCAGCCGTGTCGCACATCGCCTCGGTGGGCGGGTCGATGAGCTGGATCGTCGCGCCCTCCTTCCGCGATTCCACGACCACCGCGTCGAACTCCTCGCCGACGCGGTGCCGCAGCACCGCGATCTCGACGGCGTCGACCGATGCCCGTTCGAGCGTGCCCGCGATGCGGCTCGACTCCTGCATGATCTCCGGCAGCCCCTCGAGCCCCTCGGCGGCCCACGGCGGGACCTCGCGCCCGTTGGCGATCGCCTCGCAGTGCGCGAGCACGTAGCGGTCGACGAGCCGCCGCAGCGGCGCGGTCGCGTGCGCGTACGGGGCGCCGATCGCCGCCTGCACCCAGTCGGAGGCATCGGCCCCCTCGGTGATCACGCGGTACGCGGCGCCGCGGAAGAGCCGCCTCGCGGCCTGCAGGATCGCGAGCGTCGACGGCTCCGAGCGGTCGAGGCGCCGCAGGAAGTCGCCGTAGTGCTCGTCCTCGCGCCACGGCTCGCCGATCGCCGCGACCTCCGCGCGGAAGGCGCGCACGTCGCGCTCGGGCGGCGGCGGCATCGTGCGGAGGATGCCGGCGCCCGCGCCGAGCATGAGGGTCGCGGCCTCCATGCCGGTCATGAGCGAGAGCTGCGCGTTCCAGCGCTCGACGGGCAGCAGCTCGCGGCGCGTCAAGCGGTACTCGTCGCCGTCGCGCTCGATCTCCTCCTCGGGCATGTCGAGGCTCGCCCCGCCCCGCTCCGCCTCGAGCGCGATCCGCAGCTCGCCGACCTCCCGCAGCAGCCCGAGCATGGCGTCGCCGCCGTCGAGCAAGCGCTGCGCCTCGGCGTAGCTGCGCTGCGCGCGCGAACGCACCCGAGCGCGCTCGAGACCGACGCGCAGGGCCCGGCCCGACGCATCCAGCCGGAACGACCACACGTACGCGCCGCGCACCTCGCCGGCGTGCAGGCTCGCGGCCCCTTCGCTCACGACCGCCGGGTGGAGCGGCACGCGGCCGTCGGGCGCGTACATCGTCTGCCCGCGGCGGCGCGCCTCGAGGTCGATCGCGCCGCCGGGCAGGGCGAAGGCGGCCACGTCGGCGATCGCGTAGTGCACGAGGAAGCCGTCGCCGTCGCGCTCGAGGTGCAGCGCCTGGTCGAGATCGGTCGAGCCCTCGGGGTCGATCGTGATGAACGGGATGCCGGTGCGGTCGGCATCCGGCAGCCGCGGGTCAGCGGCGAAGGCCTCCGCCTCGGCGATCGCGGCGGGCGGGAAGGCCGCGTCGAGGCTGAGCTCGTCGCGGATCGCCTCGAGGGCGGCGGCGAGGTCGTCGCTCGGAGCTGTGACGCGCTGGTGTCGAGCCGGCATGCCGCTCAACCTACCGAGCGAGCCCGAGCGTCAATCCGGGAGCCGCACCGCGTCGCCCTCGCGCACGACGAGGCCGTCGGCGGCGAGCGAGGCGATCGCGCGCTCGAGCTGGTCGGCGTCGTGCCACCGCGCGTGCAGCTCGGCGGGGGAGAGCGGCACGTCGACGGCGCGGAGCGCGCGCAGCACCGTGCCGCGGGCCTGCCGGTCGCTGCCCTCGAACCTCGGCTGCCGCGGCGCCCGCCGCCCCTCGAACGGCGGGTAGCCCGCCGCTCGCCACGCGCACGCATCGGCGATCGGGCACTCGGGGCAGCGCGGTGCGCGGGCGGTGCAGACGAGCGCGCCGAGCTCCATGAGCGCGATGGAGACGACGGATGCGTCGGCAGGGGCCTCGGGCAGCAGCGCGTCGACGTCGGCGAGGTCGCGCCTCGCGGCCGAGCCCGCCTCGCCCCGGCCGTGCACGGCGCGCGCGACGACGCGGCGCACGTTCGTGTCGACGACGGGGTGCCGGTCGCCGAAGTGGAAGACGGCGACCGCGCGCGCCGTGTAGTCGCCCACCCCCGGCAGCGCGAGCAGCGACGCGACGTCGCGCGGCACCTCGCCGCCGTGCCGCTCGACGATCGCGCGCGCCGTGTCCTGCAGGCGCAGCGCCCGTCGCGGGTAGCCGAGCGTGCCCCACTGCCGCAGCACCTCGTGGGTCGGCGCATCGGCGAGGTCGGCGGGCGTGGGCCAACGCGCGAGCCAGCGGTCGATCTCGACCGCGACGCGCGCGGCTTGCGTCTGCTGCAGCATGACCTCGCTCACGAGCGTGCCCCACGCGTCGAAGTCGGGCCGCCGCCACGGCAGGTCGCGCGCGCTCGAGCGGTACCAGTCCGCGAGCGCGGCCGAGGAGGGGTCGCCGAGCATCCCGCCAGCGTAGACGCGCGGGCCCCTCGCCACCGGTCGGCTGCCGCCTCGATACCGTCGAGGCATGACGCACGCTGAGCCGCCGCCCGCCCAGCCGCCCCAGCCGCATCCGTCCCAGCCGCATCCGCTGCAGCCGTCACCGGCCGGCGGGCCTCGGCTGACGGCCGGGTGGCCCGCGCCGCCGCCGTGGCAGGAGCCCGCGGTCGATCTCGCGGCCGCCGCGACCGCGCCGCGGAGCCGCAGCCTCGCGCCCGACCTCGCGCGCGGGCTCATGCTCCTGCTCATCGCGCTCGCGAACGTGCCGTGGCTGCTCTACGGCCGCGAGCACGCGCTCACGAACGCGCACCAGCCCGGCCACGAGGGCGCCGACCTCGCCTACCAGCTCTTCTCGCTCGTCGCGATCGACGGTCGCTCCTACCCGCTGTTCGCGTTCCTGTTCGGCTACGGCATCTGGCAGCTCTACAGCCGCCAGTCCGCGGCGGGCACGCCGTGGCGGCAGGCGCGACGCATCCTGCAGCGACGGCACGCGTGGATGCTCGCGATCGGCGCCGCGCACGCGCTGCTGCTGTGGTTCGGCGACATCGTCGGCGCCTACGGGCTCACGGGCCTCATCGTCGTCGCGCTGCTGCTGCGCCGCTCCGACCGGGTGCTGCGGATCGTCGCGTGGGTGCTCGTCGGCCTGCTCGCCGTCTTCGCGGCCTTCAGCTTCGCCGGCGGGCTGCTGCTCGGCTCGGGCATCGCGGGCGACGTCTCCGCATTCGGCGGTGGCGCCCTCCCGACGCCTGCCGGAGAGCCGAGCTACGCGTGGTTCGCGCTGCAGAGCATCGGCTTGTGGCTGCTCGCGACCCCCGGGCAGCTGCTCTCGCTCACCGTGCCGCTCGCGGTCGTGCTCGGCATGCTCGCGGCTCGCCGCGGCCTGCTCGACCGCCCGCGCGAGCACCGCCGCGCGCTCGTGGCGATCGCGATCGTCGGCATCGCGGTGGGCTGGGCCGGCGGGGCGCTCGCGGCGGCGCAGTTCGCCGGGCTCCTGCTCGACCCGGCGCTCTCGTGGGCCACGATGGGCGTCTCGAGCCTCGCGGGCGTCGCGGGCGGCATCGGCTACGCCGCGCTCTTCGCCCTCCTCGCCGCGGCGATCGGCGAGCGGCGCGGCGTCGTCGTGCGAGCCCTCACGGCGGTCGGCAAGCGCTCGCTCTCGAGCTACGTGCTGCAGTCGGTGCTGCTCGTGCCGACGCTCGCGGCATGGGGCTTCGGGCTCGGTGCGACGCTGTCGCCGCTCGCCGCCGCGGGCGTCGCGGTCGCCGTGTGGCTCGTGAGCGTCGCCATCGCCCTCGTGCTCGACGTGCGCGGCAAGCGCGGCCCCGCCGAGGCGCTGCTGCGGCGCCTCGCCTACGGCTCGCGGCCGGTCGCGCCCCCGACGCCCGTCGCGTGAGCGCTTAGGCTGACGCCATGATCGACCGCTCGCTGCTCATGAAGGCCGCCTCCTGGACGCCCGAGCAGAAGGCGCTCTACACCGACCTCGTCGACCAGCTGCTGCGCCGCAACCCGCGCGGCCGCCGGCTCATCGCCGTCGAGGGCCGCGACGGGGTCGGGAAGACGCACTTCGCGGATGCGCTCCAGGTCGCGTTCGCGCGAGCGGGCGTCGAGGCGTTTAGGGCGAGCGCCGACGACTTCCACCGGCCGCAGGTGTTCCGCTACCGGCAGGGGCGCGATTCGCCGAAGGGCTACTACGAGGATGCGTTCGACGTCGAGCTGCTCGACCGCGTGCTGCTGCACCCGTTCCGGATGGGCGGCTCGACCGGCTTCGTGACGCGCGCCTTCGACCTCCACGCCGACCGCGGCGTCGAGACGGAGTGGGAGACCGCCGGCCCCGACGTCGTGCTCATCGTCGACGGTGTCTTCCTGCAGCGGCCGGCGCTCGCCGGCAAGTGGCACGCGGTCGTCTACCTCGACGCCGACGAGCGGACGAGGGGCGAGCGGATGCGCGCTCGGGACGGCGCGCACCCCGACCTCCGCCACGAGTCGCACCGCCGCTACAGCGAGGCGCACGACCTGTACGAGCGGGCGGTGAACCCTCGTCGCAGGGCGGCCTTCATCGTCGAGAACAGCGACTGGCGCCGCCCCGTGCAGGTGTTCGCCGACTCCTGCTGACTAGGCGAGCTGCCGCACGACCGACGCGGGCAGGAAGCGGCCGGATCGCTCGACCTCGTGCACGAGCTCGACGAGCGCAGCGTTGACCGGCGCCTGCCGCCCCGCGCGCGCCGCCGCCTCGACGACCGCGCCGTTGATCATGTCGACCTCGGTCGGCTGGCCCCGCCGGATCGACTGCTGCGTCGAGCCGAGATTGGGGACTGCTCCGAGCCGCGCTCGGATGCGCAGCGGCACCTGCTGGGCGACGCGGTGCGGCGCCCATGCCAGCAGCCGCACGAGCAGCGGCGAGAGTCCCTGCATCGGCTGGAAGCGCACACCGCTCGCGAGCCCGACTCGCGCGCACTCCCGCATCGAGGCGACCATGACGCGCCGCAGCCCCGGGTCGCCGATGACATCCTGCACCGAGTGGCCGACGATCGCGGGGATCGCGTTCACCATGTTGATGAGCAGCTTCGTCCACTGCGATCCCTCGAGATCGGCGGTCCGCTCGATCGGCATCACCTCGCCGAGCAGCGCGGCGAAGCGCTCGCCCTCCGGCCCGCCGACGATCGTGGGGTTCGCGGCCGTGACCGTGACGGCGCCCGGCTCGAGCGAGTTCGCGGCGATGAGCGAGAGCGCGCCGGCCACGCGCTCGTGCCCGAGCAGCCGCCCGGCCGTGCGCTCGCCGTAGAGCCCGTTCTGCGCCACGAGCAGCGGCACGTCGGCCAGCTGCTCGCGATTCGCCTCGAGCGCCTCGGCGGTGCCGGTCGCCTTCACGGCGAGGATCGCGACGTCGGGCGCCTCAGCGAGCCGCTCGAGCGCCGTCACGGCGGCGGTCCGCGCGCCGAAGCCGCCGCGCAGCCGCAGCCCGTGCTCGCGCATCGCCTCGAGGTTCGCGCCGCGCGCGGTGACGGTGACGTCGTGGCCCGCAGCCTCGAGCAGTGCCGCCATCGTGCCGCCGATCGCGCCCGCACCGATCACCGCGACGCGCTGCCGCGCAGTCGGGGCCTCGTCGATCGCCATGCCGAGAGGCTATCGCCGCGCGCACCGCCGGCCGTGCCAACCGCCAGCACCCAGGAGCCGACCCGGACGAGCGTCTACACTCATCCGATGCCCTCCGATCCCGACGCTCCCGACGGCATCCTGCTCGTCGACAAGCCCCGGGGGATCACGAGCCACACCGCGGTGAGCCGCGCGCGCCGCGCCCTCGGCACCCGCAAGGTCGGCCACGCGGGCACGCTCGACCCGATGGCGACGGGCCTGCTCATCCTCGGCGTCGGCCCCTCGACCCGCTTGCTGACGCACATCGTCGGGCTCGACAAGAGCTACACCGCCACGATCGCGCTCGGCGCGGCGACGACGACCGACGACGCCGAGGGCGAGGAGACGACGACGGCGGATGCGTCCCACCTCTCGAGCGACGACCTCACGGCCCCGATGGCGGCCCTCTCGGGCGAGATCGAGCAGGTGCCGTCGTCGGTGAGCGCGATCAAGGTCGACGGCGAGCGTGCCTACGCGCGCATCCGCGCCGGGGAGGAGGTCGAGCTCTCGGCCCGGCCCGTGACGGTCTCGCGGTTCGAGGCGCTCGGCTTCCGGCCCGGCGCCCGCGCCGAGGTCGACGTGGTCGTCGACTGCTCGAGCGGCACCTACATCCGCGCGCTCGCCCGCGACCTCGGCGCCGCGCTCGGCGTCGGGGGGCACCTGACGGCGCTCCGCCGCACGCGCATCGGGCCGTTCGTCGTGGACGGCGCGCCGATCGCCGACGCGCTGCCCGACGGCGCTCGAGCGCTGCTCGAGCCGCCCGCCATGGCCGCCTCTCGCATCCTGCCCGTCGCCGAGCTCGACGACGAGCGGGCCGCGAACCTCGCGCACGGCCGCCGCACGGTCGCGCTCGAGGGGGAGCGGGGCCTCGTCGCGGCCGTCCACGGCGACCGGCTCGTCGGCATCGCCCGCGCCGAGGGGCGACGGCTGCTGCCCGTCACGAACTTCCCGACCGGCGGTGCGTCGTGATCAGCGCCTTCATGCTCGCGCAGGCGATCGCGCTCGGCGTCATCGGCGCGATCGTCGCGGTCATCGGGCTCACGAAGCGCCCGTTCAACGACTTCGTGCTCGGCGCCGCCGCGCTCTCGCTGCTGACGCTCGTCGTGCAGGCCGTCGTGTCGTTCATCGCGCCGTTCACGGGCAACGGCCCGACCGGCGACCTGCTCGAGTACTGGACCTACCTGCTCACCGCGCTCGTCATCCCGCCCGGCGCGGTGCTGTGGGCGCTCGTCGACAAGCAGGGCCGGTGGTCGACGCTCATCGTCGGCATCGGCATCCTCGCGTGCGCCGTCATGGTCTACCGCATGCACCAGATCTGGTTCGTGCAGATCGCGTGAGCGCCCGCCGCGGCAGGGCCGGCGGCGCGTGATCGCTAGACTCGACCGAGTGAATGAGCGCAAGCACGCCGGCATCGGCCGAGTCCTCATCGCGGTGTACGCGGTGCTCGCGATGGCCGCGACCGGCCGCTCCTTCGTGCAGATCGTGCAGCGCTTCGACGAGGCCCCGCTCGCGTACTCGCTGAGCGCGGTCGCCGCCGTCGTCTACATCGTCGCGACCGTCGCGCTCGCGAGCCCGAGGGATGCGTGGCGTCGCGTCGCGCTCGCGGCCGTCTGCTTCGAGCTCGTCGGCGTGCTCGTGGTCGGCACGCTCTCGCTCGTCGCCCCGGAGCTCTTCGCGCACGACTCGGTGTGGAGCTACTTTGGCATGGGCTACCTCTTCATCCCCGCGGTGCTGCCGTTCCTCGGCCTGTGGTGGCTGCGCGCGAGCAGCGAGCGGGTGGCGGCGTGAGCGACCTCGCCGCGCGGGGGCTCGGCTGGGTCGAGCAGCTCGAGGCGGTGCCGAGCGCCATCACGATCGGCAAGTTCGACGGCGTGCACATCGGCCACCGGCGCATCCTCGAGCAGCTGCGCGCGATCGCCGAGGCCGAGGGGCTCGTGACGACCGTCGTCACCTTCGACCGCAACCCGCTCGAGGTCGTGCGACCCGACCGCGCGCCGCTGCCGCTCGTCTCGCTGCGCCACAAGGTCGAGCTGCTGCACGACGCGGGCGCCGACCGCGTCATCGTCGTGCCCTTCACCGCCGAGACGGCCGCGCAGCCCGCGGAGGAGTTCTCGGAGCGCGTGCTCTTCGACGGGCTCGGTGCGCGCGTGCTGCTCGTCGGCGACGACTTCCGCTTCGGGCACCGGGGGGCGGGCGACGCGGCCATGCTGCGCAGGCACGCCGAGCCGCGCGGCGCGCGCGTCGAGTCGATCGACGACATCTGCTTCGCCGACGGCCGCCGCGTCTCGTCGACCTGGATCCGCGAGGCGCTCGGCCTCGGGCGCATCCAGGAGGCGAACGCGATGCTCGGCCGCCGGCACCTGCTGCGCGGCGACGTCGTGCGCGGCTTCCAGCGCGGCCGCGCGCTCGGCTACCCGACCGCCAACCTCGGCACGCCGGTCGAGGGCTTCGTGCCCGCCGACGGCGTCTACGCCGCGATCGCGCGGGTCGACGCGGGCGCCTTCCCCGCGGCGGTCTCGATCGGCGACAACCCCACGTTCGACGGCGTGGCGGCGAAGACGGTCGAGGCCTACTTGCTCGACGTCGACCTCGACCTCTACGACCGCCCGATCGAGCTCGAGCTCATCGACTTCGTGCGCCCGATGCACCGCTTCGAGAGCCTCGACGAGCTCGTCGCGCAGATGGGCCGCGACGTCGACCGCACGCGCGAGCTCGTCGCCGCGGCGACGACCTGAGCGGCGGCGCCCCCCGATGCGGGGCGCGACTGCGCGCCGCTCGGTAGACTGCCGTGCACCCATCCGCCCACCCCGATCCGCGGGAGTGGCCAGGCAGGGCAAGAAGGAACAGCGTGACATCGACCAGCGCAGCGCTCGCGCCCGCAGAGCGCGCCGTCCAGCTGCTCGGCAGCGACCTCTCCGAGGTCGCGCTGCGCCAGCACCTCGAGGGCCTGCCGGCCGTCGACGCGGTCGGGCTCGAGGCCCGCGCGGCGCGCTTCGGCACCCGCTCGATCAAGACCTCGTCGAAGGCGGCCGCGCTCGACCTCGCGATCCGCATGATCGACCTCACGACCCTGCAGGGCGCCGACACGCGCGGGAAGGTGCGCTCGCTCGTCGCGAAGGCGCTCGTGCCCGACGCGAACGACCCCTCGACGCCGCGGCCCGCCGCGGTGTGCGTCTACGGCGACATGGTCGGCCACGCCGTCGAGGCGCTCGGCTCGGCGTGGAGCGCCGGCAAGGACGACGGCATCAACGTCGCCGCCGTCGCGACCGCGTTCCCCGCCGGCCGCGCGAGCATCGAGGTCAAGCTGCAGGACACCCGCGATGCCGTCGCCGCAGGCGCCGACGAGATCGACATGGTCATCGACCGCGGCGCGTTCCTCGAGGGCAGCTACGGCAAGGTATTCGACGAGATCGTGCTGACGAAGGAGGCGTGCCGCCGTGGCGACGGCTCGTACGCGCACCTCAAGGTCATCCTCGAGACCGGCGAGCTCGTCACCTACGACAACGTGCGCCGCGCCTCGTGGCTCTCGATCCTCGCCGGCGGCGACTTCATCAAGACCTCGACCGGCAAGGTGCAGCCGGCGGCGACGCTGCCCGTCACGCTGCTCATGCTGCAGGTCGTGCGCGACTGGGAGCGGCTCACGGGGGAGCGCATCGGCGTGAAGCCCGCCGGCGGCATCTCGACCGCGAAGGACGCCATCAAGCACCTCGTCGCGGTCGCCGAGACGTGCGGCGAGGCGTGGCTCGACCCGAAGCTCTACCGCTTCGGCGCCTCGAGCCTGCTCAACGACGTGCTGCTGCAGCGCCAGAAGCTCATCACCGGCCGCTACTCCGGCCCCGACTACGTCACGATCGACTGAAGGCACCATGGCATTCCTCGACTACGCGCCGGCTCCCGAGTCGACGTCCATCCTCTCCTTGCGGGAGGACTACCGCCTCTGGATCGGCGGCGAGTGGGTGACGGGCGGCGGCGAGCCGTTCGCCTCCGTCTCCCCGAGCACCGAGCAGCAGATCGCGACCTTCGCGTACGCCGACGAGGGCGACGTCGATGCGGCGGTGCGCGCCGCGCGCGCCGCGTTCCGTGACACGTGGGGCCCGATGTCGGGCCGCGACCGCGGCAAGTTCCTCTTCCGCATCGCGCGCATCCTGCAGGAGCGCGCCCGCGAGCTCGCGGTCGCCGAGTCGCTCGACAACGGCAAGCCCATCCGCGAGACGCGCGACGCCGACATCCCGCTCGTCGCCCAGTGGTTCTTCCACTGCGCCGGCTGGGCCGACAAGCTCGACCACCTCGGGCTCGGCGCCGCGCCGCGGCCGCACGGCGTCGCCGCGCAGGTCATCCCGTGGAACTTCCCGCTGCTCATGCTCGCGTGGAAGGTCGCGCCGGCCCTCGCCGCGGGCAACACCGTCGTGCTGAAGCCCGCCGAGACGACGCCGCTCACGGCGATGCTCTTCGCCGAGGTCTGCGAGCAAGCCGGGCTGCCGGCCGGCGTCGTGAACCTCGTCACGGGCGACGGCGCGACGGGCGCGGCGCTCGTGCGCCACCCCGACGTCGACAAGGTCGCCTTCACCGGCTCGACCGCCGTCGGCCGCGAGATCGCGAAGGCGCTCGCGGGCACCGACAAGAAGCTCACGCTCGAGCTCGGCGGCAAGGGCGCGAACATCGTCTTCGACGACGCCCCGCTCGACCAGGCGATCGAGGGCATCGTCGACGGCATCTTCTTCAACCAGGGGCAGGTGTGCTGCGCCGGGAGCCGGCTGCTCGTGCAGGAGAACGTGCACGACGCCGTGATGGATCGCCTCAAGGAGCGCATGGCGACGCTCCGGGTCGGCGACCCGCTCGACAAGAACACCGACGTCGGCGCGATCAACTCGAGCGAGCAGCTCGAGCGCATCACGCGCCTCGTCGACCGCGGCATCGCGGAGGGCGGCGAGGCGTGGAGCCCCGCGTGCGAGCTGCCGCAAGAGGGGTACTGGTTCGCGCCGACCGTCATCACCGGCGTCGAGGCGTCGTCGACGATCGCGCGCGAGGAGATCTTCGGGCCGGTGCTCTCGGTGCTCACCTTCCGCACGCCCGACGAGGCGATCGCGAAGGCCAACAACACCCCCTACGGCCTCTCGGCCGGCATCTGGAGCGACAAGGGCTCGCGCGTGCTCGCGATCGCCGACAAGCTCCGCGCGGGTGTCGTGTGGACGAACACGTTCAACAAGTTCGACCCCGCGAGCCCGTTCGGCGGCTACAAGGAGTCGGGCTACGGCCGCGAGGGCGGCGTCCAGGGCATGCAGGCGTACCTGAAGGCAGGCGAGCGATGACCACGACCACGAAGACGACCACGCGCCTCGACGTGCCGAAGACGTACAAGCTCTTCATCGGCGGCGCGTTCCCGCGCAGCGAGTCGGGGCGCGTGAGCGAGGTGCGCGACGGCGAGGGCCGCTTCGTCGCGAACGTCGCGAAGGCGTCGCGGAAGGATGCGCGCGAGGCGGTGCGCGCGGCCCGCAAGGCTCAGCCGGGCTGGGCGGGCGCGACCGCGTACAACCGCGGCCAGGTGCTCTACCGCGTCGCCGAGGTGCTCGAGGGCCGGAAGGCGCAGTTCGTCGACGAGCTGCAGCGCACCGAGAGCCTCTCGGCCGCGCGCGCTCGCGCGCAGGTCGAGGAGGCGATCGACCTGTGGGTGTGGCACGCCGGGTGGACCGACAAGATCGCGCAGGTCGCGGGCTCCGCGAACCCCGTCGCGGGCCCCTACTTCAACATCTCGGTGCCTGAGCCGACCGGTGTCGTCGCGATCGTCGCGCCGCAGTCGCAAGGGCTGCTCGGCCTCACATCGGTCGTCACACCCGCGCTCGTGATGGGCAACGCGGTCGTCGTCGTCCCCGCCGCGTCGTCGCCGCTCGTGGCGATCTCGCTCGCCGAGGTGCTCGCGACGAGCGACCTCCCAGGCGGCGTCGTCAACGTGCTCACGGGCGACCCGGCCGAGCTCGCGCCGTGGCTCGCGAGCCACGCCGACGTCAACGCGCTCGACCTCACGGGCGCGGGCGATCTCGACTGGGTCGCGCTCGAGGTCGCGGCGGCCGACACGCTCAAGCGCGTCATCCGCCCCGAGCCGGGCCTCGCGCCCGAGACGCCGCAGCGCATCCTCGCCCTGACGGAGACGAAGACCGTCTGGCACACCAAGTCGCGCATGTAGCGGCGGGCATGTCGGGGTCCCACGGGCACAGCCACGCGGCTGCGGCCGGCTCGCGCCGGCTCGCGGTCGCGTTCGGCATCACGGCTGCGCTCTTCGCGGCGCAGGTCGTCGGCTCGATCGTCACGGGCTCGCTCGCGCTGCTCGTCGACACCGTGCACATGCTCACCGACGTCGCGGGGCTCGGCATCGCGCTCGCGGCGCAGCGGCTCGTGCGCGCCGCCCCGAGCGGGCGCCGCACGTGGGGGCTCGTGCGCGTCGAGGTGCTCGCCGCGGCCGCGCAAGCGGCGGCGCTGCTCATCGTCGCGCTCGTCGTGGTCGTCGAGGGCCTGCGCCGCATCGCCGAGCCGACCGAGGTGCCGGGGCCGCTGCTGCTCGTGTTCGGCGCGGTCGGGCTCGCGGGCAACCTCGTCGCGCTCGCGGTGCTCGCGGGCGGCCGCGGGTCGAGCCTCAACCTGCGGGCGGCGTTCCTCGAGGTCGTGAACGACGCGATCGGCTCGGTCGCGGTGATCGCGGCGGCCGTCGCCATCTGGCTGTGGGGCTTCCAGCAGGCCGACCTCATCGCGAGCGCGCTCGTCGCCGTGCTCATCGTGCCGCGCTCGATCGCGCTGCTGCGCGACAGCGGGCGGATCCTGCTCGAGTCGACGCCGCAGGAGCTCGACCTCGACGACGTGCGCGCGCACCTCATGGAGGTCGAGCACGTGATCTCGGTGCACGACCTGCACGCGTCGACGCTCGGCACGGGCCTGCACCAGCTCACGGCGCACGTCGTGGTCGAGGAGTCGTGCTTCGCCGACGGCCACGCGCCGCGCGTGCTCGACCTGCTGCAGGAGTGCGCGGCCGAGCACTTCCCGCTCTCGCTCGAGCACGCGACCTTCCAGCTCGAGCCGCCGGGCCACGCCGACCACGAGCCGCACCTCCACGCCTGACCCGCCCGCCGGAGCCGAGTGGCGCCTCCCGCGCCTGAGTGGCGCCGGCCGCAGGTGAGTGGCGCCTCCCGCGCCTGAGTGGCGCCGGCCGCAGGTGAGTGGCGCCTCCCGCGCATGAGTGGCGCCTCCCGCGCGTCAGTGGCGCGTCGCGCGCCTGAGTGGCGCCTCCGCGCGACGGGGGACTGGTGCCCCCGTGCCGACGCCAGGCAGACTGCACCCGAGGGAGGTGCCGTGGAGCAGGTAGCGCGAGTCGCCAACCCCGTGTCGGGTCGCATCGACGCGGGCTACGACGAGCGGCCGGTCACGACGCGCATGGTGCTGTGCCGCTACGCGTTCGCGATCGTCCTGCCGGTCTGGATCGCGCTCGCCGTGCTGCAGGCGGAGGCCTGGCCGTGGTGGTGGGGGCTGGCGGGCTACCTGCTCGTCGGGCTCCCGCTGAGCGCCGGCGCGCACGGCTCGTGGTGGCGACCCGCACCGTGGTCCTCCTGGCACGTCGGCACGCTCGCGCAGCTCGCGGTGGTCCTCATCGCCACAGCGTGGACGATCCTCGCCGACGATCCGATGGTCATGGTCGTCGCAGCCGCGCTGCTCGTCGGTGCCACGCTCGGCGTCGGCGCGCTGCAGCTGCTGCAGCGCCGTGGCCTCGCACGGCCCTGAGCGTCAGGCGAGCGCGCTCGCGAACGCGACCCACGGCATCCGCTCGACGATGCCCTCGGCCGCCGCCGCGAGCCGCTCATCATCGGTCACGAGCACATCGGCCTGCAGCGACGCGACCGCGAGCAGCTCGGCCGGTGCCATCTCGGCCCAGTCGAGCCGCGCGGCGATGCGCCACGCGACCGATCGCGAGACCCGATCGGCGAGCAGCGGCACCTTGAGCGCCGCGACCGTCTCGAGCTGCGCGCGGCCCTCCGCCTCGTCGAGCGTGCCCGCGCGCACCTCGTCGTAGAGCACCTGCATCGCCTGCGAGCGCAGCGACCCGGTGCTGACGAGCTGATGCTCGCCGACGTCGACGCGCTCGCGCACGATCCGCAGCGCGGTCGGCGCGTCGATCGCGAAGCGCGCCATCAGCAGCTCGACTCGATGAGGTCGGCGTACCAGCGGCAGCCGGCGAGCCACGTGTCGACCCGGATGCGCTCGTCGCGCGCGTGCAGCGTCAGCCGCTCCTCGCGCGTCATCTCGAACGGCGCGAAGCGGTAGACGCGGTCGGTGACGCGGTGCGCGTGGCGGCCGTCGGTGCCGCCGAGCATGACGTAGGGCACGGTCTGCACGTCGGGCCGCGCCCGCGCGATCGCCGCCTCGATCGCGTCCCAACCGGGCCCGTCGGAGGGGCTCTCGGGGCTCGGCCCGTGCCCGTGCAGCATCTCGAGCTCGACGCGCGGGTCGGCGATCGCGCGCCGCATGTGCTCGAGCGTCTCGTCGACCGTGGAGCCGAGCGCGATGCGCGCGTTCACGACCGCGGTCGCCTCCTCCGCGAGCGCGTTGGGCGCCGCCGCGCCCTGCAGCTGCGTCACGACCGCCGTCGTCGCGAGCATCGCCCGCGTCTCGTCGCCGCGCGCGAGGATCCGCTCGACGAGCGGTCGCGCCCGCCGCACCCGCCGCAGCACCGCTCCCTGCGCGCCCGGCGCATCCGCCCCGAGCAGCTCGAGCATGCGCAGCGCCGGCTCGGGCAGCGAGCGGGGGAAGGGGGAGCGGTCGAGCCGCCGGATCGCCCGCGCGAGCCGCGACGTCGCCGGCAGCCGCGGCGGCGTCGACGCGTGCCCGCCCACCTGGGCCACGCGCAAGCGGACGTTCGCGAAGCCCTTCTCGGCCACCCCGACGACCGCGACGTCGCGCGAGAGCCCCGCGATCGGCGGCTCGATGATCGCGCCGCCCTCGTCGAGCGCCCACGCGGGCCGCACGCCGCGCGCGTCGAGCTCGGCAATCGCCGAGGCGGCGCCCGAGCCCATCGTCTCCTCGTCGTGCCCGAAGACGAGCCACACGTCGCGCTCCGGCGCGAAGCCGGCCGCGAGCAGCGCCTCGACGCCCGCGCAGATCGCGACGAGCGAGCCCTTGTCGTCGAGCGTGCCCCGCCCCCACACGTGCGTGCCGTCGCGGTGGCCGGAGTAGGGCGGATGCGTCCAGCCGGCTTCCGGGGCGGGCACGACGTCCTGGTGGGCCATGAGCAGCGCCGGGCGGCCATCGCCGCGGCCCGGCCAGCGCGCGAGGAGTGTGTCGCCCACGAGCTCGACCTCGAGCGCGGCGAACAGCCGCGGGAACCGCTCCTCGAGCGCAGCCCGGAACGCGGGCAGCTGCCCTGGCCGCTCGGTCGGCACGCGCACGAGCGCGACGAGGTGGTCGACGGCGTCTTCGGCGATCAGCACGAGCGCAGGCTATCGTCGCGAGCGATGGAGCTGCGGGAGCCCGACGAGCTGGTGGCGGCGCTGCGCGACTCGGGGAGCGTCTTCCCCGAGCGCGAGCTCGCCGAGCTGCAGGGCGCCGCGAGGATCGACGACCCGTGGGCGATCGAGATGATGGTCGAGCGGCGCACGCTCGGCGAGCCGATCGAGCACATCGTCGGCAGCGCGCGCTTCGCCGAGCTGCGCATCGCCGTCCACCAGGGCGTCTTCGTGCCGCGCCGGCGCACCGAGCTGCTCGCGACGCTCGCGGCCGAGCGGCTGCGCGAGGTCGCCGCTCGAGGCGGGGGAGCGCCGCGCCTGCTCGACCTCGGCTGCGGCTCGGGTGCGATCGCGGCGCTCGCGAGGCACCGCGTGCCGGGCGTCGAGGTCGTCGCGATCGATGCCGACGCGGATGCGGTGGCGTGCGCGCGCGAGAACCTCCCGGGCGCGCTCGTGGTGCAGGCCCGCTCGCTCGACGTGCTCGACGGCCTCGACGCATCCGCCTTCGACGTCATCGCCGCGAACCTGCCCTATGTGCCGACCGCCCACCTCGTGCACCTCCCGCACGAGGCGGCCGAGTTCGAGCCGCTGCTCGCGCTCGACGGCGGCGGCGACGGCCTCGACCCGCTCGCGGAGCACGCGCCGGCGATGGTGCGGCACCTCGCGCCCGGCGGCATCGCGCTCGTCGAGCTCGCGCCGCACCAGGTCGAGACCGCCGCCGCGATCATCGCCGAGGCGGGCTTCCGCGCCTCGAGCGTGCGCAGCGACGATGAGCTCGGCGCGACCGTGCTCATCGCGACGCGCTGACCGCCCGCCTGCCACTACCGTGGAGGCCGAGCCGAAGGAGGCCTGCAGTGTCCGTCGAGCACAACACTCGCGCGATCGAGGACGGGGTCGTCACCGACCTGCGCGAGCAGATGACCTACGGCTCCTACCTGGGCCTCGACACGCTGCTCGCGTCGCAGCATCCGCGCAGCCGCCCCGAGCACCACGACGAGATGCTCTTCATCGTCCAGCACCAGACGACCGAGCTGTGGCTGAAGCTCGTCATCCACGAGCTCGACGACGCGCGGCGGCTGCTCGCCGCCGACGACCTCGGCGCGGCGCTCAAGCGCATCGCGCGCGTCAAGCACATCCAGGAGGTGCTGACGCAGCAGTGGTCGGTGCTCGCGACCCTCACGCCCACCGAGTACGCGCAGTTCCGCGGCGCCCTCGAGGGCGCATCGGGCTTCCAGAGCGCGCAGTACCGCATGGTCGAGTTCGCGCTCGGCAACAAGCACGAGCGCATGCTGCGGGTCTTCGAGCCGAGCCCCGACGAGCACGCGGCGCTCGCGGCCGAGCTCGAGCGGCCGAGCCTCTACGACGAGTTCCTGCGGCTGCTCGCGCGCCACGGCCACGACGTGCCGGCCGAGGTGCTCGAGCGCGACGTCACGAAGGCGCACGTCTACACCGAGTCGCTCGTGCCCGTCCTCCAGCGCATCTACGAGGGCGCGGCCGAGCCGGGAGCGCCCGACTGGCGCGCCTACGAGACGTGCGAGGAGCTCGTCGACCTCGAGGACAACTTCCAGCTCTGGCGCTTCCGGCACCTCCGCACCGTGACCCGCACGATCGGGCGCAAGACCGGCACGGGCGGCTCGAGCGGCGTCGACTTCCTCGCCCGCGCGCTCGACCTGACGTTCTTCCCCGAGCTCTACGCCGTCCGCACGCGGATCGGCACGTGACCGCACCGGTCGTCGCCCGCGTCGCGCACGCGCGCATCGGCGGTCGGTGGGTGACGGATGCGGTGGTCGAGCTGAGCGCGACAGGCATGCGGCTCGTGCCCGACGGCGAGGCGCCGCGGCGAGTCGAGCGCGTCGAGGGTGCGCTGCTGCCGCCCCTCACCGACGCGCACGTGCACCTCGGGCTGTGCGCGGCGACGCGCGACGAGCCCACTGCGCTCGGCCGCGTGCTCGACCTCGGCTGGGCGCCGAGCGAGCTGCCCGCGCTCGTCGACGCGGTCGAGACCGCGCATCGCGGCGTCGAGGCGCGCTTCGCCGGGCCGTTCCACGCGGCGGTCGGCGGCTACCCGTCCGATCGCTCGTGGGCGCCGCCGGGTGCCGTCGCCGAGCTCGCGACCGCCGCCGACGCCGTGCGCTCGGTGCGCGCGCAAGCGCACGCCGGTGCGGCCGCGATCAAGGTCACCCTCAGCAGCGACGACGGGCCCGTGCCGAGCGACGACGTGCTCTCCGCGATCGTCACCGAGGCGCGCGCGTGCGGGCTGCCGCTCGTCGCCCACGCGCGCGGCGCGGGGCAGGTCGAGCGCGCGATCTCGGCGGGCGTCGCCGTGCTCGCGCACGCGCCGTGGACCGAGCGGCTCGACGACGCGGTCATCCGCGAGGCCGCGGCCCGGCAGACCTGGATCTCGACGCTCGCGATGCACGAGCGCGACGGCGACGAGGGCGCGCTCGCTCGCGCGACCGACAACCTCGCCCGGTTCGCCGCCGCGGGCGGATCGGTCGCCTACGGCACCGATCTCGGCAACGGGCTCGACCGCTTCGACCTCGATCCGATGGAGGTCGCCGCGCTCCGTCGGGCCGGCATCGACGGCACCGCGCTCGTCGACGCGCTGCTCGCCGAGCGGCTGCTCCCGCCCGGCCCGATGATCGGCATCGTCGCGGCCGACGTCGTCGATGACGAGTCGCTGCTGGCCAACCTGCACCGCGCGCGATCGCTGCCCTACACGTGGTTCGACCTGAAAGGCTCCGCATGACCGACCTCGCCCGCCGCGCCGCCGAGCTCGACGCCGCCGACCCGCTCGCCGAGCACGCGGAGCGCTTCGTCCGCAGCGGCGACGTCGTCGCCTACCTCGACGGCAACTCGCTCGGCCGACCGCTGCGGACCCTCCGCGAGCGCTACGGCGACTTCATCGAGCGGGATTGGGGCGAGCGACTCATCCGCGCATGGGATGAGCAGTGGATGCGTCGGCCGTTCGACCTCGGGGACCGCATCGGCGCGCTCGTGGGCGCCGCGCCGGGGCAGGTGTTCGTCGGCGACTCGACGACGGTGCTGCTCTACAAGCTCGCGCGCGCCGCGGTCGACGCGCAAGCCGAGCACGGCCGCACCGAGATCGTCATCGACGACGACAACTTTCCGAGCGACCGCTTCATCGTCGAGGGCATCGCCGCCGAGCGCGGCTGCACGATCCGGTGGATCGAGGCCGATCCCGCGGCGGGCGTGACGGTCGAGCAGGTCGAGGAGGCGGTGGGGGAGCGCACGGCGCTCGTGCTGCTGAGCCACGTCGCCTACCGCTCGGGCTTCGTCGCCGATGTCGCGGGCATCACGCGCGCCGCGCACGATGCGGGAGCCCTCGTGCTGTGGGACCTGTGCCACTCGGCAGGCGTCATCCCCGTCGGCCTCGACGAGCACGGCGTCGACCTCGCGGTCGGCTGCTCGTACAAGTACCTGAACGGCGGGCCGGGCGCGCCGGCGTTCGGCTACGTGCGCGCCGACCTCCACGAGCGGCTCGCGCAGCCCATCCAGGGGTGGATGGGCGCGGCCGACGTGTTCGCGATGGGGCCGCGCTTCGAGCCCGCCACGGGGCTCGGCCGCTTCCTGAGCGGCACGCCGCCCGTGCTCGCGACGGTCGCGCTCGAGGCGATGGTCGAGCTCGTCGAAGCCGTCGGCATCGACGCGGTGCGGGCGAAGTCCGTCGCGCTCACCGGCTTCGCGGAGGCGGCGCTCGCCGAGCACGTGCTGCCGCTCGGGGCGCGGCTCGCGAGCCCGCCCGCCGGTCCGCACCGCGGCAGCCACCTGACGGTGACGCATCCGTCGTTCCGGGAGGTCAACGCGAGGCTGTGGGAGCGGGGCGTGATCGGCGACTTCCGCGCGCCTGACGGCATCCGCATCGGGCTCTCCCCGCTGTCGACGACGTTCGCGGAGGTCGAGCTCGGCGTCGCCGCGCTCGGGGAGGAGCTGCGGCGCGCGCTGCGCTAGTCGCGGATGACCTCGTGCACCGCGACGGCGGCGTCGACGGCCTGCTGGCCCGTGAACGCGGCCTCGCCGCCGTCCCAGCCGACCGAGACCGTCTCGAACTGGTCGAAGAGATTGACGGTGCCCGCGAACCGCTCGCTCAGCACCGGCGGCTCGCCGACGCCCATCACGAACAGCCCGCGCTCGTTCGCGCCCGCGTCGGGAACGATGAGGCGCGAGCTCGAGAGCGCGACGAGCTCGTCGGGCGCGAAGGTGATGCCGCTGAGGGTGAGGCGCAGCGTGTCGTCGCCAGCGGTCCACGCGCACTGCCGCTCGACCGCGATGTCCTCCTGGTCCTGCGCGTCGCTCGCCGCCTGGTCGAACGAGAGGCCGCTCGTGAGCTCGGCGACCGCGCCCTCGATGTCGGCGCACTCGGGGAACTCGGTCGGCGGCGCGATGGGGTAGCCCTCGGGCGCGTCCGGGTCGCCCTCGGCCGTCACCGGCGACTCGCTCGCGCCGGGCTCGTCCGCACCGGGCTCGTCCGCGCCGGGCTCGTCCGCACCGGGCAGCGGCCCGAGCACGGTCGGCACCGGCGTCGGCTCCGCGCTCGGCTCCGGGGCGGTCGACGAGCAGCCGACGAGCGCGAGCGCGGCGAGGGCGGCGACGGGGAGGGTCAGGCGATGCACCCCAGCACGATACCCGCGCCGACCATGCGCGCGGGCTAGGCTCGGGCCCGGGAGAACCCCGCCCCCACGCACGCCACCGCGCCCGATCGGCGCGCCCCCATGGCAAAGGAGCCACCGTGACCGACACGCCCCAGTACAAGCTCGACCCCGCCCCGCAGGGCGAGCGCCACTACGCCGGCCCCACTCGCCTCGAGCGCGACTCGCTCGGCGAGCTGCCGGTGCCCGCCGACGCCTACTGGGGCATCCACACCGAGCGCGCCCTCATCAACTTCCCCATCACGGGCCGCTCCATCTCGGTCTACTCCGACCTCGTGAACGCCCTCGCGGTCGTCAAGCAGGCGTGCGCGCGCGCCAATCGCGAGATCGGCGTGCTCGACCCCGACAAGGCCGACCTCATCGACCGCGTCTGCATCCGCATCCGCGGAGGAGAGCTGCACGACCAGTTCAAGGTCGGCGTCATCCAGGGCGGCGCGGGCACCTCGACCAACATGAACACCAACGAGGTCATCGCCAACGCGTGCCTCGTCGAGCTCGGGCACCAGAAGGGGCAGTACGAGCACTTCCACCCGATCGACGACGTCAACCGCTCGCAGTCGACGAACGACACGTACCCGACGTCGATCAAGGTCGCGATGGCCTTCACGCTCCGGCGCCTGCTCGACGAGCTCGCGAGGCTCGCGGATGCGTTCGACCGCAAGGCGGTCGAGTTCCGGGACGTGCTCAAGGTCGGCCGCACGCAGCTGCAGGACGCCGTGCCGATGACGCTCGGGCAGGAGTTCCGCGGCTTCGCGGTGACGCTGCGCGAGGACTACGACCGGCTCGAGGAGACCATCAAGTGGCTCGGCGAGGTCAACCTCGGCGCGACCGCGATCGGCACCGGCATCACCGCCGACCCGCGCTACGCCGAAGCCGCCTCGCGCCACCTCGCAGAGCTCACGGGCCTGCCGATCGTGCCCGCCGCCGACCTCATCGAGGCGACGAGCGACACGGGCGTGTTCATGCTCGTCTCCGGCACGCTCAAGCGCGCCGCCGTGAAGCTCTCGAAGATCTGCAACGACCTGCGCCTGCTCTCATCGGGCCCGCAGGCCGGTTTCGGCGAGATCTTCCTGCCCGCGAAGCAGGCCGGGTCGTCGATCATGCCCGGCAAGGTCAACCCGGTCATCCCCGAGGTCGTCAACCAGGTGGCGTTCGCCGTCATCGGCTCCGACGCGACGGTGACCGCGGCATCCGAGGGCGGCCAGCTGCAGCTCAACGCGTTCGAGCCCGTCATCGCCCACTCGATCCTGCAGAGCCTGCACTGGATGACGCAGGCGTGCCTCACGCTGCGCGTCAACTGCGTCGACGGCATCGAGGCGAACCACGAGCGGCTCGACCTCATGGTCGGCAGCTCCGTCGGCGTCGTGACCGCGCTCACGCCCTACCTCGGCTACGCGGCCTCCGCGCAGCTCGCGAAGGAGGCGCTCACGGGCAGCAAGTCGATCGCCGACCTCGTCGTCGAGGCGGGCCTCATGGAGCGCGAGCGGGTGGAGAAGCTGCTCGAGCCGGCGCGCCTCTCGGGCCTGCACCCGGCGACCGCGGCGATCCCGGTGATCGTGCCCGACGAGCAGCGCTGATCCGCAGGTCGCCGCTCGGTACGCTCGCGGGGTGAACGCCACCACGTCGTCGCTCTCGCCCCTGCGACGCCAGGAGGGCCCGAGCGCCGGGCTCGTGCTCGGCCTCGTCGGCATCGGCGTGCTCGCGCTCGCCTCCTTCGTCGTCATCTGGTTCCTCGGCGGCGCGATCGGCAGCCCGCTGCTCGTGGCGGCGTCGGGGGTCATGGCCCTCGTGCCGCTCGGCTTCGTGCTGTGGGCGGTGCTCGCGATCGACCGCTGGGAGCCGGAGCCGCGCGTCGCGCTGTGGTTCGCGGCGCTGTGGGGCGCCATCGCGGCGGTGCTGCTGACCCTCGTGCTCAACGGCTTCGTGCTCGAGCCGCTCGTCGCGCCCTTCCTGCGGTCGCCCGAGCAGTTCGAGCTCTACGCGACCGTCATCCAGGCGCCGGTGACCGAGGAGCTGTGGAAGGGCGTGCCGGTCGCGATCATGTTCCTGTTCTTCCGGCGCAGCTTCGACGGGCCCGTCGACGGCGTCGTGATCGCGGCGCTGTCGGCGGCGGGCTTCGCCTTCACCGAGAACATCCTCTACTTCGGCACCTCGCTCGCCGAGAGCGGCGACGGCTCGTTCATCTTCTTCCTGCGCGGCATCATGAGCCCGCTCACGCACGCGATCTTCACCGCGGTCGGCATCGGGCTCGCGCTCGGCTTCGCCGCGCGGCTGCGCTCCCGCTGGTGGATCCTCGTCGCCGGCCCGGCCGGCTGGTTCGTCTCGGCGGCGCTCCACGCGCTCTGGAACTCCGCGAGCTGGTGGGTGCCGGGCGGCACGGTCGGCTTCTTCGTCTACTACCTCGTCGTCCAGGTGCCGCTGTGCGTGCTCGCGGCGGTCGCGGTCTGGCTGCTGCTGCGGCAGGAGATCAAGCTCACGCGGCTGCGGCTCGACGACTACGGGCGCGCCGGCTGGTTCTCGAGCGAGGAGGTCGATCGGCTCGCCTCGAGCGAGGGGCGCGCGGCGCTCATGGAGTGGGCGCGCTCGCGCGGCCTCCGCAGGGCGATGCGCGACTACATCCAGACGGCGACGCGGCTCGCCAACCACCGGCAGCACGCGCTGCTCGGCCGCGAGCGCGCCCGCTCCCGCCTCGTCGCCGATGAGGCGACGCTGCTCGCCGACCTCATGCACCATCGCCGCACGATGGCGAGCGCCGCGATCGGCCAGCCGGTGCCGCTCACCGCGGGGGAGCGGATGCCTGTCGGGCAGGGGCCGGTGCAGCGGTACGGCGCCATGCCGCCTCGACCGCCGCGCCCCTGACCTGGTAGCATCGTGAGGTTGCCGTTGACCGGCCGCGGATCCAGAGCGCTCATGCATCGGGCATGGGCACCGCGCTGCGAGGAGAGAGGGGTTCCGCATGGGCCTGAATGCAGAGATCAAGAAGTCCATCATCGAGGAGTTCGCCACCCACGAGGGTGACACCGGGAGCCCCGAGGTGCAGGTCGCGATGCTGTCGCGCCGCATCAAGGACCTCACCGAGCACCTGAAGACGCACAAGCACGACCACCACTCGCGTCGTGGCCTGCTGCTGCTCGTGGGTCAGCGCCGTCGCCTGCTCGGCTACCTCCAGGACGTCGACATCGAGCGCTACCGCTCGCTGATCGAGCGACTGGGGCTCCGCCGCTAGACCGGCTTCGAGCGCTTCACGACTGGGCCGTCCCCGCGAGGGGGCGGCCCTTCGTCATGCTTCCTGCCGATTCGGGGATTCGTGCGGTAGCCTTGCCGAGACCGCGAGTCGCGGTCGTCGTGCGCCCATTCGCACCCGCTCTGAGCTGGTCGTTGGTGGAGGGCGGCGAAGCATCCTTCGACGCTCTCCACTGATGACCACTCCGCGCAGGCGAAGCGCACGACTGACATGTCGTGCCCCCGCAGGGCACAGGAGAGGAGAGGCCCTTCATGGAAGGTCCTGAGATCACATTCGCCGAGGCCGTCATCGACAACGGCCGCTTCGGCACCCGCACCGTCCGCTTCGAGACCGGCCGCCTCGCGCAGCAGGCGCAGGGCTCGGCCGTCGCGTACATCGACGAGGAGACGATGCTGCTGAGCGCCACGAGCGTCTCGAAGCACCCCAAGGACTCGTTCGACTTCTTCCCGCTCACGGTGGACGTCGAGGAGCGCATGTACGCCGCGGGCCGCATCCCCGGCTCGTTCTTCCGCCGCGAGGGCCGTCCGTCGACCGACGCGATCCTCACGTGCCGTCTCATCGACCGGCCGCTGCGCCCCTCGTTCGTCGAGGGCATCCGCAACGAGGTCCAGGTCGTCATCACGGTGCTCGCGATCGAGCCCGACGAGCTCTACGACGTGCTCGCCATCAATGCCGCGTCCATGTCGACGCAGCTCTCGGGCCTGCCCTTCGACGGCCCGATCGGCGGCGTGCGCGTCGCGCTCATCGACGGCCAGTGGGTCGCGTTCCCGAAGCACTCGCAGCTCGAGCAGGCCGTGTTCAACATGGTCGTCGCGGGCCGCGTCGTCACCGCTGCCGACGGCAGCGAGGACGTCGCGATCATGATGGTCGAGGCAGAGGCGACCGACAACGCCTGGAACCTCATCGAGGGCGGCGCGCAGAAGCCGACCGAGGAGGTCGTCGCCGAGGGCCTCGAGGCCTCGAAGCCCTTCATCAAGCAGCTCGTCGCCGCGCAGGAGCAGGTCGCGAAGACCGCCGCGAAGGAGACGCAGCAGTACCCGCTGTTCCCGCCGTACTCGGACGAGGCCTTCGCGGCCGTCCACGAGCTCGCGGCAGAGCGCCTCGGCGAGGTCTACCGCATCGCCGACAAGCTCGAGCGCCAGTCGGCCGACGACCAGCTCAAGGAGCAGGTCAAGCAGCAGATCAACGAGCGCATCGAGCGCGGCGAGCTCGAAGCCGTCATCGCGACGCAGGTCTCGGGCGCCTACAAGGCGGTCACGAAGGAGGTCGTCCGCGGGCGCATCCTGACCGACGGCATCCGCATCGACGGTCGCGGCCCCGCCGACATCCGCCCGCTCGACGCCGAGGTCGCGGTGGTGCCGCGCGTGCACGGCTCCGCGATCTTCCAGCGCGGCGAGACGCAGATCATGGGCATCACGACGCTCAACATGCTCAAGCTCGAGCAGCAGATCGACTCGCTGAGCCCCGTGACGAGCAAGCGCTACATGCACAACTACAACTTCCCGCCGTACTCGACGGGCGAGACGGGCCGCGTCGGCAGCCCGAAGCGCCGCGAGATCGGCCACGGCGCGCTCGCCGAGCGGGCGATCGTGCCCGTGCTGCCGAGCCGCGAGGAGTTCCCCTACGCGATCCGCCAGGTCTCGGAGGCGCTCGGCTCGAACGGCTCGACGTCGATGGGCTCGGTGTGCGCCTCGACGCTCGCGCTGCTCAACGCCGGCGTGCCGCTCAAGGCGCCCGTCGCGGGCATCGCGATGGGCCTCGTGACCGACGAGGTCGACGGTGAGACCCGCTACGCGGCGCTCACCGACATCCTCGGCGCCGAGGACGCGCTCGGCGACATGGACTTCAAGGTCGCAGGCACGCCCGACTTCATCACGGCCATCCAGCTCGACACGAAGCTCTCGGGCATCCCCGCCTCGGTGCTGGCTGGCGCGCTCACGCAGGCGAAGGAGGCGCGCACGAAGATCCTCGAGGTCCTGAACGCCGCCATCGACGCTCCCGACGAGATGGCGCCGACTGCGCCTCGCGTCATCAGCGTGCAGATCCCGGTCGACAAGATCGGCGAGCTCATCGGCCCCAAGGGCAAGACGATCAACCAGATCCAGGACGACACGGGCGCCCAGATCTCGATCGAGGACACGGGCGTCGTCTACATCGGCGCCGTCGACGGTCCCTCGGCGGAGGCCGCGCGCGCCGCGGTCAACGCGATCGCCAACCCGCTCAACCCCGAGCTCGGCGAGCGCTACCTCGGCACGGTCGTCAAGACCGCGTCGTTCGGCGCCTTCGTCTCGCTGCTGCCGGGCCGCGACGGCCTGCTGCACGTGACCGCCATGCGCGCGCTCAACGGCGGCAAGCGCATCGAGAACGTCGACGACGTGGTCTCGATCGGTCAGAAGATCCAGGTGGAGATCACCAAGATCGACGACCGCGGCAAGCTCTCGCTCGAGATCGTCGACGACTCGGAGCCCGTGGCCCCGGTCGCGGCGAAGAGCGACGATGCCGACTCGTCCGTCTCCTCGGTGTCCTCGGTCTCGGCCGAGTAGTCACCCACCCGAGCAGCCCTCGCCCCTCACGGGGCGGGGGCTGCTCGCATGCCGCGGCCGTAGACTGGCCGGATGCCTGCTGTCCCCCTCCCGCTCGACGTCCCCGAGATCGCCGTGGCGGCGGCAGCCGGCGCGGTCGTGCGCCGCAGCGTGCTGCCGAGCGGCGTGCGCGTGCTCACCGAGCAGATGCCGGGCGCGCTGAGCGCGACGGTCGGCTTCTGGGTGCCGGTCGGCTCGCGCGACGAGACGGGCGACGCGCGTGGCTCGACCCACTTCCTCGAGCACTTGCTCTTCAAGGGCACCCACTCCCGCTCCGCCTTCGACATCGCGGTCGCGTTCGACGAGGTGGGCGGCGAGCACAACGCGCTCACCGCGAAGGAGCACACCTGCTACTACGCGAAGGTGCGCGACGTCGACCTGCCGATGGCGATCGACGTGCTCGCCGACATGCTGACGTCGTCGCTGCTCGACCCCGACGAGTTCGAGCACGAGCGCGAGGTCATCCTCGAGGAGCTCGCGATGGCCGACGACGATCCCGCGGACGTCGCGGGGGAGCGGCTGAGCGAGCTCGTCCACGGTGCCGAGACGCCGCTCGGCCGCCCCATCGGCGGCACGCCCGACTCGATCCGCGCCGTCTCGCGCGACCGGGTCGCCGAGCACTACGCCGAGCACTACGCGCCGCGCGACCTCGTCCTCACGATCGCGGGCGCCGTCGACCACGACACGGCAACCCTGCAGCTGCAGGAGGCGCTCGTCCGCTACGGCTGGTCGCTCGACGCGGCCGCGCCGCGCGAGCGCCGCGGTCGCGAGCTCGCCGTCCCCGGCGCCGGCGGGCTCTCGGTCGTCGCCCGGCCGCTCGAGCAGGTCAACCTCATGATCGGCATGCCCGGACTCACCGCATCCGACCCCCGCCGCAGCACGATGGCGGTGCTCAACGCGGTGCTCGGGGCCGGCATGTCATCGCGGCTGTTCCAGGAGATCCGCGAGAAGCGCGGGCTCGCATACTCCGTCTACTCGTTCGCGTCCGGCTACGCCGACGCGGGCCTCGTCGGCCTCGCGGCGGCGTGCGCGCCGCGCAAGACGCTCGAGGTCGCGTCGCTCATGATCGGCGAGCTCGAGCGGCTCGCCGACGGCGCGAGCGACGAGGAGCTGCGCCGCGCGAAGGGACAGCTCGCAGGCGGCTCGGCGCTCGCGCTCGAGGACACCGACACGCGGATGTCGCGGCTCGGCCGCGCGGAGCTCACGCTCGGCGAGTTCCTCGACGTCGACGCGACGCTCGAGCGCATCGAGCGCGTGAGCGACGCGGACGTGCGGGCGCTCGTCGCCGAGCTCGCCGCCGGACCGCGGTCGATCTCGGCGGTCGGGCAGGCGCCGGACGGCCTCGACGGGCTCGTCGTGTCCCCCGATGGCACTACGGTGGAAGGGGCGGCCACCACCGCCCGCTGATCACGAAGGGCGCTCCCGCGCGTCCACGGACGACCTGGGCGCGACGCTGCGCCCGCGGAAGGATTCCATGGCGCACCTGCTCTACCTCGTCCGGCACGGAGAGCAGCTCGACGCCGAGCACGGGGTCGAGGACGGTCGGCTCTCGGGTCGAGGGGTGCGGCAGGCGCACGCGATCGCGCAGCGGCTCTCCGGGGTCGCGTTCGACCAGGCGTGGACGTCGCCGCTGCAGCGCGCGACCGAGACGGCTGCGATCATGCAGGAGCGACTGCCGGCGGTGGAGTTCCAGAAGTCGGCGCTGCTGCTCGACTGCATTCCCTCGGGGCTCGAGGAGGACACGCCCCTCGGGTTCCACGGCTTCCTGAAGGCCGTCCGGCCCGCGGAGGTCGAGGCGGGCTCGGCGCAGATGCAGGATGCGGTGGCGCACTGGCTGCGCCCATCGCGCGGCGATGTCAACGAGCTGCTCGTCACCCACAACTTCGTGATCGGCTGGTTCGTGCGCGAGGTCATGCAGTCGCCGAACTGGCAGTGGATGGCCCTCAACCAGGCGAACTGCGGGCTCACGATCATCCGTCGCCGCACGGGCAAGCCGCCGCAGCTGCTCGTGCACAACGACCTCGGCCACCTGCCGCCCGAGGACCGCACGGGGCTGCCGCTGCCGCAGCCCTTCTAGCCCTTCGCTGGCTGAGCCGCTGCGCGCCGGAGGCGCACAGCGTGTCGAAGCCTCGCCGCGCAGCAGTCGGCTTCGACACGGTCAGCGCGCTCACGCGCGCGGACCGGCTCAGCCAGCGGCTGGGGCGGCGGGGACCGGCTCAGCCAGCGGCTGGGGCGCTCAGCCTCCGGACGGGGAGGCGACCGGCTTCCGGAACCAGGTCGTCGCGTTGGGGTTGTCGTTGTACGCGGGGATCGACTCGTAGCCGCGCGTGGCGTAGAGCCGGTTCGCCGGTGCGAGCGCCGCGTTCGTGTCGAGCACGACCTCCGTCGCTCCCAGCTCGACCGCGCGCGCCTCGAGCGCGGCGAGCAGCGCCGCGCCGGTGCCGCGGCCGCGGCCCGCGGGGGCGACGTAGAGGTGCTTGATCTCGAAGCGCGACGGGCTCAGTCGACGCAGGGCACCGCATCCGATCGCCTCGCCGCCGTCCCACACGACGAGGAACGCGCCCTCGGGTGCGCGGAGCGTCGCGGGATCGGCGGGCTTCGGCGTGTAGGCACCGCCGACGAACGTGATCGCGCGATCGGCGAAGTAGGCCCGCAGGAGCGACTGGGCGAGCTCGGACGCGGGGTCCTCGAGGCGGATGTCGGCGTGCACCAGCCCACTGTACGGGCGCTGCGCGACCGGCCCGCGCCGTAGGCTGGAGTGCATGGCATCGACGAGGCGCATCGGGATCGCGGGCGCGACCGGCAGTCTCGGATCCCTCGCACTGCGGCTCGTGCGCGACGCCGGCGACCTCGAGCCGGTCGAGCTCGACGTGCGCGAGGGGCTCGAGCTCGACGGGATCGACGTCGTCTTCGACGCGACCGTGCTCGGCGCGAGCCAGCAGCTCGTCGACGCGGCGCTCGACGCGGGCGTGCCCGTCGTCGTCGCGACGAGCGGCTGGACCGAGGAGCGCATCGAGGCCCTCCGCGCCCGAGGCGCCGAGCGCATCCGCATCGTCCCCAACTTCTCGCTCGGCAGCGTGCTCGAGACGCACCTCGCCACGATCGCCGCGCGGCACTTCACCGCCGTCGAGGTCGTCGAGGCGCACCACGACCGCAAGCGCGACGCCCCGAGCGGCACGGCGACGCGCACCGCCGAGGCGATCGGCGCGGTGCGCGGCTTCGTGCCCGCGACCCCTGACGAGCCTGGCCGGGGCACCGTGATCGCGGGTGTGCCGGTGCACGCGCTGCGGCTGCCCGGCGTCGTCGCGCGCCAGGAGGTCGTCTTCGGCGGGACGGGCGAGACGCTCACGATCCGCCACGACACGACCTCGAGCGACTCGTACGCCGCCGGGATCCTGCTCGCGCTCCGCGCCGACGCGCAGCCCGGCGTGACCGTCGGCATCGGTGACCTGCTGGGGCTCTCGTGACCGATCGGCCTGCGGCGCGCACGAGCGCGAGGAAGGGCTTCGCGCTCGCGATGGCGGCCGTGCTCGCGCTCTACGTCGTGCTCGCCGGCAGCCGCGCCGTGCAGTTCATCGCCACCGGGCAGCCGCTCGCGATCGCTGTCGGCGCCGCCCTCATCATCTTCTTCCTCATCGGCGCGTGGGCGCTCGCGCGCGAGGTCGTCTTCGGCGTGCAGCTCGACCGCGCGGTGCGCGAGCTCGAGGTCGCCGGCGGCATGCCGCAGCCGCTGCCCGGCACGCCCTCGGGCCGCGCCGACCGCGAGGCGGCCGAGGGCGCGTTCCCGGTCGCGAAGGCCGATGTCGAGGCGCATCCCGAGTCGTGGCAGTCGTGGTTGCGGCTCTCGATGGCCTACGACGCCGCGCGCGACCGTCGCCGCGCGCGCATGGCGGCGCGCAAGGCGCTCTCGCTCCGGAAGACGGCACCCCAGGAGGCACCATGAGGGAAGGCACCGTGACCCAAGGCACCGTGACCGCACACCCCTACGAGGCCCTGCTCGCCGACGTGATGGCGAACGGCAAGCACAAGGGCGACCGCACCGGCACCGGCACCCGCTCGGTGTTCGGCCGGCAGCTGCGCTTCGACCTCTCTGAGGGCTTCCCGCTCATCACCACGAAGCGCGTGCACTTCAAGTCGATCGCGCTCGAGCTGCTGTGGTTCCTGCGCGGCGAATCGAACGTGCGCTGGCTGCAGGAGCGCGGCGTCACCATCTGGGACGAGTGGGCGGACGCGGATGGAGAGCTCGGCCCGGTCTACGGGGTGCAGTGGCGCTCGTGGCCCGACCGCGACGGCGGCACGATCGACCAGATCGCCCAGGTCGTCGAGTCGATCCGCTCGAACCCCGACTCGCGCCGGCACATCGTCTCGGCCTGGAACCCCGCCGACATCCCCGACATGGCCCTCGCGCCGTGCCACGCGTTCTTCCAGTTCGACGTGACCGACGGCCGGCTCTCGTGCCAGCTCTACCAGCGCTCGGCCGACATGTTCCTCGGGGTGCCGTTTAACATCGCGAGCTACGCGCTCCTGACGCACATGGTCGCGCAGCAGACCGGCCTCGAGGTCGGCGACTTCGTGTGGACGGGCGGCGACTGCCACGTCTACGACAACCACGTCGAGCAAGTAGAGCGGCAGCTCTCACGCGAGCCGTACCCGCTCCCGACCCTGCGCATCCGCCGCCGGCCCGACAGCATCCTCGACTACGAGCTCGAAGACTTCGAGGTCGTCGGCTACGAGCACCACCCGGGCATCAAGGCGCCGGTCGCGGTCTGATGATCGGCATGATCTGGGCGCAGGCGCGCGGCGGCGTCATCGGCGACGCGGGCGACATGCCGTGGTCGCTCCCCGAGGACATGGCGCGCTTCAAGGCGATCACCATGGGCCACCCGGTCGTGATGGGCCGACGCACGTGGGAGTCGTTCCCCGCGCGCTACCGGCCGCTGCTGGGGCGCGACAACATCGTCATCACCTCGAGCGGCGACTTCGACGCGCCCGGCGCGCGCGTCGTCTCGAGCCTCGACGAAGCGCTCGCCGTGGCGCTCGCGCTCGACGACGAGGTGTGGATCGTCGGCGGCGGCCGCGTCTACCGCGAGGCGATGGCGCGTGCCGACCGGCTCGAGATCACCGACATCGAGCTCGACGCGACGGGCGACACGACAGCGCCGACCCCGGATGCGTCATGGCACGAGGTCGCGCGCGATCCGGCCGAGGGGTGGCACGAGAGCCGCAGCGGGCTGCGGTTCGCGTACCGCACCCTCGAGCGCGCACCGGGGACGGGCTCGCGGCAGGCACGGTAGCCTGGTCGGGTGAATCCCAATCCCTTCGGCCAGGTGCTCGTCGCGCTCGTGACGCCGTTCTCGGCGGACGGCGAGGTCGACTGGGACGACGTCGAGCGGCTCATCGACGACGTCGTGACGCACGGCGCCGACGGCATCGTCGTCTCCGGCACGACCGGCGAGACGTCGACGCTCACCGACCCGGAGAAGATCCGGCTCGTCGAGGTCGCGAAGGCCGTCGCGGGCGACCGCGCGAAGGTCATCCAGGGCGGCGGCTCGAACGAGACCGCGCACGCGATCGACCTCTACCGCCAGGCCGAGCGAGCGGGCGCCGACGGCGTCATGATCGTCACGCCGTACTACAACAAGCCCACGCAGGCGGGCGTGCTCACGCACTTCCGGCTCATCGCCGACGCGACCGACCTGCCGGTCATCCTCTACGACATCCCCGGCCGCTCGGGCATCCCGATCCGCTACGAGACGCTCCTGCGGGCGGCGAAGCACCCGAACATCCTCGCGGTGAAGGACGCCAAGGGCGACTTCGCCGAGGTGAGCCGCGTGCTGAACCAGACCGACCTGCTCTACTTCTCGGGCGACGACGCGAACGTGCTCCCGCACCTCGCGATCGGCGCGTCGGGCCTCATCGGCGTCACCGCGAACATCGCGCCCAAGCCGTACCGCACGATCGTCGACGCCGTGAACGCGGGCGACCTGCACACCGCGCAGGCGCAGCACCAGGCGCTCGAGCCGCTCGTGCGCGCGACGATGACGCACGTGCCCGGCACAGTCTCGACGAAGTACATCCTGCACGGGCTCGGCCGCATCGGCAGCCCGCGCGTGCGCCTGCCGCTCGTCGGCCCCGAAGACGCCGAGGCGGCCCTCATCGAGGACGAGCTCGCGCTCGTCACGGGCGTCGACGGCCTCGACCTAAGCCGCTTCCGCCCCGACCGCAACGCCGCCGCTGGCGGCGCCCTGCCGAAGGTGCACGGCACGACGCGCTGAGCGCGCGAGCCCGTGACCGCATCCACCCCAGATCTTCCCGCGCGCGAGGAGCGCGCACCCCACATCCGCTCGCCACACGCGAGCCGCATATGAAGGAGGCCCCTTGACGGCCATCACCCAGCCCCCCGCGCTCGCGACGGGCACCCTCCGCTTCTTCCCGCTCGGCGGCCTCGGCGAGGTCGGCCGCAACATGACGGTGTACGAGCAGGACGGCAAGCTGCTCATCGTCGACTGCGGCGTGCTCTTCCCCGAGGAGCACCAGCCGGGCGTCGACCTCGTGCTGCCCGACTTCGGTCCCATCCGCGACCGCCTCGACGACATCGTCGCCGTCGTGCTCACGCACGGCCACGAGGACCACATCGGCGCCGTGCCCTACCTCTTGCGCCTCAAGGCCGACATCCCCCTGCTCGGCTCGCAGCTCACCCTCGCGCTCGTCGAGGCGAAGCTCAAGGAGCACCGCATCAAGCCCTACACCCACACGGTGAGGGAGGGCGACGTCGAGCAGCTCGGCCCGTTCGAGACCGAGTTCGTCGCCGTCAACCACTCGATCCCCGACGCCCTCGCCGTCGCGATCCGCACGAGCGCGGGCCTCGTGCTCCACACGGGCGACTTCAAGATGGACCAGCTGCCGCTCGACGACCGCATCACCGACCTGCGCGCGTTCGCGCGGCTCGGCGAGGAGGGCGTGGATGCGTTCCTGGTCGACTCGACGAACGCCGACGTCCCGGGGTTCACGGCGCCCGAGCGCGAGATCGGCCCCGTCATCTCGCAGGTGATCGCGAAGACCTCCGGGCTCGTCGTCGTCGCCTCCTTCTCGAGCCACGTGCACCGCGTGCAGCAGGTGCTCGACGCGGCGCACGAGAACGGCCGCAAGGTCGCGTTCGTCGGCCGCTCGATGGTGCGCAACATGGGCATCGCGGCCGACCTCGGCTACCTCAAGGTGCCCGACGGCGTCGTGGTGAGCCAGAAGGAGGCCGAGAACATGCCGCGCGAGCAGGTCGTCTTCATGTCGACCGGCTCGCAGGGCGAGCCGATGGCGGTGCTGAGCCGCATCGTCAACGGCGAGCACCGCATCGAGGTCGGCGAGGGCGACACCGTCATCCTCGCCTCGAGCCTCATCCCCGGCAACGAGAACGCCGTCTTCCGCGTCATCAACGGGCTCATGCAGCTCGGGGCGAAGGTCGTGCACAAGGGCTCGGCGAAGGTGCACGTCTCGGGCCACGCCTCGGCGGGCGAGCTGCTGTACTGCTACAACATCCTCAAGCCGCGGAACGTCGTGCCGGTGCACGGCGAGTACCGCCACCTGCACGCCGCGGCGTCGCTCGCGATCGACACCGGCGTGCCGCGCGACCGAGCGTTCGTCGGCGAGAACGGCACCGTGTGGGACCTGCGCGACGGCGAGGTGACGGTCTCGGGCCAGCTCGAGATCGGCTTCGTCTACGTCGACGGCTCGTCCGTCGGCCGCATCGACGAGGCCGACCTCAAGGACCGCCGCATCCTCGCCGAGGAGGGCTTCATCTCGATCTTCGTCGCGCTCGAGCCGCAGACCGGCAAGGTCATCGTCGGCCCCGAGATCCACGCGCGCGGCTTCGCCGAGGACGACAAGGTCTTCGACGACATCCGCCCGAAGATCGTCAAGGCGCTCGCGGAGGCCGGCGAGCAGGGCGTGCGCGACCAGCACCAGTACCAGCAGGTCGTGCGCCGCACGGTCGGCCGCTGGGTGGGCACGCGCATCCGTCGCCGCCCGATGATCGTGCCGGTCGTCATCGAGGCGTAGGTTCCATCAGGCGACGATGAACCCAGGTCCGAGATCACGCTGCAGCGTGGCTCTGGCGTGGTCGAGCCGGCGCCGCCACTCGTCGATGACCGCGTCGGGAGCGGGGTGTGCGAAGTTATCTGGGGTGGCAGCGAAGGCTTCATGCCACCATTCGGCTAGATGGCTGAGCTCATCGATCGTCGCCGGATCGAGTAGGCGCCGAATCTCGGACGTGTACATGTGATCAACCTTGACTGGCCAGCGTACTCCGTAGTCGACTGCGATCTCGACCTCGCGGGCGGGAGAATCGCTCATCAGCACGGTGTGCTGTCCGAAGTGGAGAAGTACGCCGTTATGATGTTCTGCGGATCGTCCGCCGAGCCGCCTCGATTGGTCGAGAGAACGATGGCAGGATAGTAGACGACGATTGGATCCGAATTCAGCCACACTTCGGTCGCATAGCAAGCAGTCTGGTTCGAGGCCCGCGGCACCACCTGCAGCTGTGCCTCCAGCGCCGCCTGGATGGACAAATTCATCACGTCGTCCCAATGCACGGTCGGATCGAAGCATCCGTTTTCTGCGCGACATCTATCGAGCAGAGCCTGCCAGTCCTCGTAGTGCCTCGCCTCGATGTGCACCCAACCCGAGCCCGTGCTCGTCGAGTCGTTGTGGCTCCCGCAGCGCAAAGAGACATACTCCTGCTGGTAAAAGTCGTAGTAGTCGTGGACAGTGAAGCCGGTATTGCCCTTGCGGCATTGCAGCGTTTCCCACGGGTCGAGAAATATGTTCGGAGCTACGATCCCTGAGTCATCTGCAACGTCGAGCTGCTGGGGGCCGGGCGCTTGACTCACACCTCCGATGAATCCAGCAACAATAGTGAGAACTGCTGTCAGTCGCGCCAAGGAGCGCATGTCTTTCCGATCGTCGAACTCGTGGGTACCTCCAGAACGTAGTCGGCCGATGCGACTCCCGCAATGTTCTTTTCTGCGCAGCTTTCTTGGTCGGACAATCGTCGCACTCGAGTCGCGGACGACGAAGGCCATCGTCGGCCCGCCTCGGCGAGCCCTCGAAGATCTTGCGGCGAAAGGGTCGAAGACCTTGTCGTCCTCGCGAAGGCGCTCGCCGAGGCCGGCGAGCATGGCGTGCGCGACCAGCACCAGTTCCAGCAGGTCGTGCGCCGCACGGTCGGCCGCTGGGTGGGCACGCGCATCCGCCGCCGCCCGATGATCGTGCCGGTCGTCATCGAGGCGTAGCCGACACGTCGAGATCATCCTCGAGGGGGAGGGGCGAGCGCGCTCGCGTGCCCTAGCGTGACGAGCGAGGGCACGCAACGGATGCGCGCCGCCCCGCCCGAGAGGACGCCGCCGTGCCCGAGCAGGACCAGACCGCCCCCGTCGAGCCCGCGGCCGTGCCGCCGCCGCTGCACGGCGAGGCCCCCGTGCATCGCCAGCCCTCGCAGCGCGAGGCGCGAGCGGCCGCGAAGCGGCAGGCGAGGCTCGAGCAGCTCGAGCGCTCGCGGCTGCGGAAGGCGGAGCGCGCGGCTCGCGGCCCGGGCGCGTGGCGCACGTGGGTGCTGCCGGTGCTCAAGCTCGCCGTCGGCGCGGCGATCGCGATCGCGCTCGTCAAGCTCGCGTTCTTCCCCGACGTCGAGGCGGTGAGCGCCGACGACGGCTTCGCGCCCGGCGCCGCGTTCGAGGAGCCGCTCGCGACGGTCGAGCGCGGCTCGGTCGAGAACGCCGTCTCGATCGAGGGCATGATCGTGCCGGTCGAGGCGGTGCCGGTGCGCTCGACCCACTCGGGCACCGTCGCGCGCGTGAGCGCCGCGGACGGCGCGCAGGTCGCCGCGGGCGACGTGCTCTACACGGTGCGCGTCGAGACGCAGGGCGCGCCCGCAGCCGACGGCACCGTGCCGCCGCCCACCGCGCGCGTGCACAGCATCGTCGCGCCCGCCGCCGGCACGCTCACGGGCTTCGCCGTGCTCGTCGGCCAGAGCGTCGACGTCGCGGGGGAGACCGGCGCCGTGCAGCCGCCCGAGCACGTCGTGCGCGCGAGCCTCGGCGCGGCAGAGCAGTACCGGCTCACGACGCAGCCCGAGTCGGCGACCGTCACGATCGACGGCGGGCCCGCGCCGTTCGAGTGCGGCTCGGTCAGGATCGCCCAGCCGGCCGGCGAGCAGATCACGACCGGCGCGAGCGCGACGCTCACGTGCGCGGTGCCGAGCGACGTGCGCGTCTTCGTCGGCCTCGCCGCGAAGGTCGAGCTGAGCGCGGGCTCGGCGAGCGACGTGCTGCTGCTGCCGACGACCGCCGTGCTCGGCAGCGCCGAGACCGGCATCGCCTACCGGCCCGGCGCCGACGGCGAGCCGGAGGAGGTGCCCGTCGAGCTCGGGCTCAGCGACGGGCGCATGGTCGAGGTGCGCGCAGGGCTCTCGGAGGGGGATGCCGTGCTGCAGTTCGTGCCCGGAGCCGCCGACCCGTGCGCCGACCCGATGACAGCCGACCCCATGGTCTGCGGGTTCTGATGGTGCCGCTCCTTCGCCTGCGCGACGTCACGCGCCAGTTCGCGACGATCGACGGGCCCGCGCTGCAGATCCTCCGCGGCATCGACCTCGACGTCGCGCCGGGGGACCGCGTCTCGATCGTCGGCCGCTCCGGCTCGGGCAAGTCGACCCTGCTCAACATCCTCGGGCTCATCGACCAGCCGACGACCGGGGCCGTCGAGCTCGACGGCGAGCCGGTCGCGCTCATGGGCGCCCGCGCGCGCGACCGGCTGCGAGGCGCGAGCGTCGGCTTCGTCTTCCAGCAGTTCAACCTCATCGAGGGGCTCACGGCGGCCGAGAACGTCGCCGTGCCGCTCCACTACGGCGCGGGCCGCCGCTACTGGCAGCGCGCCCACCTGGCGCGCGAGATGCTGCAGCGCGTGGGGCTCGGGCACCGCCTCGACACGAGGGCCACGAATCTCTCCGGCGGCGAGCAGCAGCGCGTCGCGATCGCCCGGGCGCTCGTGCGCCGGCCGCGGCTCATCCTCGCCGACGAGCCGACCGGAGCGCTCGACATCGAGACCGGCTCGCGCACGATGGACCTGCTCGACGAGGTCGCGACCGAGGCCGGAGCCGCGCTCGTGACCATCACGCACGACCTCGCGGTCGCCGCTCGCGCGCGACGCGTGCTGCGGCTCGCCGACGGGCGGCTCCACGCGCTCGAGCCGGCGGCGGGAGCGCTCTCGTGACCGACGTCGTCGCCGCGATCCAGGACGCCTGGACCGAGCTGCGCATCCACCGCGGCCGCGTGCTCATGAGCCTCATCGGCGTGACGGTCGCGATCGCCGCGCTCACCGCATCCGTCGCCCTCGGCGACCTCGCCCGCTCGACGCTGCTGACGTCGATGGAGGCGCAGACCGGCCGCGCCGCCACGATCAGCATGTGGATCCAGGAGGGCTCCGCCGACGGCACGCCCGGCGGCGATCCGGGCGCGACGCTCGACGCCATCGAGACCGCGGTCGAGCGCTACAGCATCGACTTCGCGAGCGCGACGACGAACACCGGGGCGACCCTGGTCGGGCTCGGCGGTCCGCAGCAGGTCGAGCTCGCGGGCGTCGACCCCGACTGGGCGATCCTGCGGCACCTGCCGGTCGCGGAGGGCCGGTTCCTCGTCGAGAGCGATCGCGCCCGCCTCGCCCCGGCGGTCGTCGTCAATCGCGGCGTGCTCGACGCGCTCGGCGGCGGGGGCATGGAGGCGCACCGCACGATCGAGCTCGGCGGCACGACCGCGGTCGTCGTCGGCCTCGTCGATCGGGGGCTCGGCGACGACTGGCCGCAGGCGTGGATGCTGCCGCGCGACGTGGTGCGCATCGCCGAGACCGACCCGATGAGCTTCGGGGTCTCGTTCCAGCTCGAGGCGTGGGTGCCGGAGGAGACTGCCGAGGAGGGCGTGCGGATGCTGCGGCAGGATCTGCGCGGGGCGCTCCCGGGCGCGATGGTCGACGGCAACCGCAGCGACTGGCAGTCGTTCGACGACGGCTATGACCCGCTGCTGCCGCTGCAGCTCACGCTCGTCGGCACCGCCGCCGTCATCCTGCTGCTCGGCGCGCTCGGGCTCGTGACCGTCGCCGTCGTCTCGATCCGGCAGCGCGTGCGCGAGCTCGGCATCCGCCGCGCCTTCGGGGCGTCGCGCACCCGCATCTTCGTCGCAGTCATGCTCGAGTCGGTCGTCGGCACCGTCGTCGCCGGCACGATCGGCATCGCGGTGTGCATCTTCGCCTACCGGCTGCCGATCGTGCAGGACGCGCTCACGCAGGGCGTCGGCGGCATGGTGCTGCCGGGCTTCCCGATGTCGGCCGCCGTCACGGGGCTCGTGGTCGCCGCGGCCGTCGGCGCGCTCGCGGGCAGCGTGCCCGCGACGATCGCCGTCCGCTCGAAGGTGATCGAGGCCATCCGCTTCTGAGCGGAGCGCCTCCGGCCGCTCGTGGGCGCCGGCATCTAGGGTGTCGGCCATGGCCACGAGCACCAAGTCGACCAAGCCGTCCCCGCGCGGGCGCTCGACCGGCACGTCGACCTCCGCGACCACGAAGGTGCACCGGGCGGCCCGGTCGACGAAGGCGCAGCCCGTGTTCGAGGACGACGGCCCCGGCCTCGCGCAGCGCGCGTGGATGGGCCTCGCGCACGCGACGGGCGGTGCGGCGCGCGTCTTCGGCCGCGAGTCGCTCGCGAAGGAGGAGCGCCGCGACGGCGTGCCCTTCCTGCTCACGATCCTCGCGGTGCTCGGCGCGGTCGTCGAGTGGATCCTGCCGGCCAACGCGGTCGCGCAGGCCATCTCCGCCTACACGTGGGGCGGGCTCTTCGGCCAGGTCGCGATCGCGCTGCCGGTCGTCTTCGTGCTCCTCGCGCTGTGGATGTTCCGCCACCCGGCCTCGGTGAGCGACAACGGCCGCGTCGGCGTCGGCATCGCGCTGCTGCTCATCTCCGTCGCCGGTCTGTGCCACGTGCTGCTCGGGATGCCGGATGCGTCGCTCGGCATGCCCGCGCTCGCCGACGCGGGCGGCATCCTCGGCTGGGTCGCCGCCGCGCCGCTCGCGGCGCTGATGACGCCGATCGGTGCCGGCATCGTCTGCGGCCTCGTCGCCGCGCTCGCGGTGCTCGTCATCACCCGCACGCCCCCGACCCGCATCCCCGAGCGGCTCACCGACCTCTACGGCTACCTCTTCGGCATCGAGACCGGCACGCCCGAGGAGCGCGAGGAGGCCCGCCGCGCTCGCCGCGAGGCGAAGGAGCTCGCGAAGGCCGAGGCGGCCGAGGAGGAGCCGATCGAGGGCGACTCGATCGAGTCGGGCACCGGCTCGCTGCCGTTCTGGCGCCGCAACGCGACCGGCCGCGAGGTCGATCCCGCCTACGACACCCCCGTGATGATCGACCGCGAGCAGCCGACGACGCGCGTCGACGCCGAGGCGGTCGCGGTGCCCGCGACGACCCCCGAGCCGCTGCCGGAGGTCGCCGACGACGAGCACGAGGAGTACGCGACCGCCGTGCTCGAGTCGCTCGAGCAGGCCGAGGCGGCCATGCGGAAGCACACCGGCGAGGTCGCGCTCGACGCGCCGGCCGAGCCGATCGCGGCGGCGCCCGCCGTCGCGCAGCGCCCCTACCGGCTGCCGTCGATCGCCTCGCTCGCGCAGGGCGACCCGCCCAAGGCGCGCTCGGCGGCCAACGACGAGATCGTCGCGGCGATCACCCAGGTGCTCGGCTCGTTCAACGTCGACGCGCGAGTCACGGGCTTCTCGCGCGGGCCGACGGTCACGCGCTACGAGATCGAGGTCGCGCCGGGCGTCAAGGTCGAGCGCGTGACCGCGCTGTCGAAGAACCTCTCGTACGCCGTCGCGTCGAACGAGGTGCGCATCCTCTCGCCCATCCCGGGCAAGTCGGCGATCGGCATCGAGATCCCGAACCCGGACCGCGAGACGGTCAAGCTCGGCGACGTGCTGCGCTCGCGCGCCGCCGCCGACTCCAAGCACCCGATGACGATCGGCATCGGCAAGGACGTCGAGGGCGGCTACGTCGTCGCGAACCTCGCGAAGATGCCGCACCTGCTCGTGGCCGGCTCGACCGGCTCGGGGAAGTCGTCGTTCGTCAACTCGATGATCACGAGCCTGCTCATGCGCGCGACGCCCGCCGAGGTGCGCATGGTGCTCGTCGACCCGAAGCGCGTCGAGCTGACCGCCTACCAGGGCGTGCCGCACCTCATCACTCCCATCATCACGAACCCGAAGAAGGCCGCCGAGGCGCTGCAGTGGGTCGTGAAGGAGATGGACATGCGGTACGACGACCTCGCGTCGTTCGGCTACAAGCACATCGACGACTTCAACAAGGCGGTGCGCGCCGACGAGATCGTGCTCCCCGCCGGGAGCCAGCGCACGCTCAAGCCCTACCCGTACCTGCTCGTCGTCGTCGACGAGCTCGCCGACCTCATGATGGTCGCGCCGCGCGACGTCGAGGACTCGATCGTGCGCATCACGCAGCTCGCGCGGGCCGCGGGCATCCACCTCGTGCTCGCGACGCAGCGGCCCTCCGTCGACGTCGTCACGGGCCTCATCAAGGCCAACGTGCCGAGCCGATTCGCGTTCGCCGTCTCGAGCGTCACCGACTCGCGCGTCATCCTCGACCAGCCCGGCGCCGACAAGCTCATCGGCCAGGGCGACGGGCTCTTCCTGCCGATGGGCGCCAACAAGGCGATGCGCGTGCAGGGCGCGTGGGTCGACGAGGCCGAGATCCAGCGCGTCGTGCAGCACGTCACCGGCCAGGCGCGCCCCGAGTACCGCGACGACGTCGAGGAGACCGCGCAGAAGCGCGAGATCGACGCCGACATCGGCGACGACCTCGACGACCTGTGCGCGGCAGCCGAGCTCGTCATCTCGACCCAGTTCGGCTCGACCTCGATGCTGCAGCGGAAGCTCCGCGTCGGCTTCGCGAAGGCCGGCCGGCTCATGGACCTCATGGAGTCGCGCGAGATCGTCGGACCCTCGGAGGGATCGAAGGCGCGCGACGTGCTCGTGCCGCCGGAGGGGCTCGCGGCCGTGCTCGCGTCGCTGCGCGGCGAGGGGCCGGCGCCCGCCGCGGCCGCGTCGCCCGCGGACGCCTCGCCGGCAGCCGTGGAGCGGCCGGCGCCGAGCGCGCTCGAGTCGCCCGACGCATCCGACGACGACGAGGGCGCGTGGGTCGAGACCGACGACCGCTACAGCGACCCCTTCGACGAGGTCAACCGCGACGGGCTCGAGGCCGTCGAGGCCGAGGGCGACGACGACGCGTGGTCGCTCACCGGCCGCGACTGAGCCGCGTGCCAGGGCACGCTTCAGGTGGGCCGAGTAGCCTCCCAGCATGGCGATCCTGAGCCCGTGGCGCGGGCGCGTGTGGCGCAGGGGCGATGAGCCCGCGAGCGTCGCGAGCGTGCCGAACCTCATCTCGGTCGTGCGCATCCTGCTCACCCCGGTCTTCGTCGTCGTCGCGCTCTCGAACCCCGAGCCGGGCCTCGTGCGCACGCTCGCGGCGGTGCTGTTCGCGGTGCTCATCGCGACCGACTTCGTCGACGGGCGCATCGCTCGCGACCGCGGGCTCGTGACCGACTTCGGCAAGCTCATCGACCCGATCGCCGACAAGGCGATCACCTCGAGCGCGTTGGTCGTGCTCTCGGTGCTCGGCGAGCTGCCGTGGTGGATCACGATCGTCGTGCTCGTGCGCGAGTGGGGCATCACGCTCTACCGGCTCATCGTCTCGAGCCGCACCGTGATCGCCGCCGACTGGGCGGGCAAGGCGAAGACCATGGCGCAGGGGATCGCGCTGCCGCTCGCGCTCCTGCCGCTGCAGGCGTGGGTGGGCGAGTGGGGCGTGTGGGCGTGCGTCGTCACGATGACGATCGCGGTCGCGCTCACGATCTACTCGGGACTCGAGTTCGTCTGGCACGCGTGGAGGAGCAGTTGATGGATGCTTTGGAGCTGTCGGGCTGGATCGTCGCGCGAGCCGCGGCGCGGGGGATCTCGATCGCGGTCGCGGAGTCGCTCACGGGCGGGCTCGTCGCCGAGACGCTCGTGCGCACGCCGGGGGCGTCGGTCGTGCTGCGCCTCGGCGTCGTCGCGTACGCGACCGAGATGAAGGAGCAGGTGCTGCGTGTGCCGACCGACCTGCTCGAGGAGCGAGGACCGGTCGACCCCGACGTCGCCATCTGGATGGCGCGCGGCGTGCGCCGCCTCGCCGCGCTCGACCGGAGCGACTGCACGATCGGCCTGGGCACGACGGGCGTCGCGGGTCCTGGAGCGCAGGACGACCACGCGCCGGGCGAGTTCCACATCGGCATCGAGGTCGAGACGGTCGACGGGCTCCACTCGCACGCCTCCTCCCACTTCGAGCCGGGCGATCGCGAGCAGGTGCGCGAGGCGGCGCTGCTCGCGGCGCTCAGGGAGCTCGACGCCGCGCTCGAGCGCACCGACCTCGTGATGCACAGCGAATCCAAGGGCTGAGGAGTGCTCCCTCGGAATGCGCGGTGGGAGCGTTGCGTTGTCACAGGTCGTAGGCATCGAGCGGCACGCAGGCAAGCTGCGGCTAGCATGATGCATCCACGGTGAAGGGGGAGACCATGGTGCTGGTTCGACAGGAGATCGGCGACGTGCTGCGCGATGTGCGCCTGCGTCAGGGCCGTACCCTGCGCCAGGTCGCCTCCCGCGCCTCGGTCGCCCTCGGATACCTCAGCGAGGTCGAGCGGGGCCAGAAGGAGGCCTCGAGCGAGATCCTCGCGTCGGTCGCCGAAGCGCTCGACGTGCCGCTCTCGAGCGTGCTGCACGAGGTGGGCGACCGCCTCGCGGTGCTCGAGGGCCTCGGCTACCACGAGCTCGACCGCATCGGCGCGACCGTGCCCGACACGCTGCCCGACGACCTCGTCGCGGAGTTCGACTCCGCGGTGCGCTGAGAGCCGGCGGATGCGGGCTAGCGAGCTGCAGCTCGCGCTCGAGGAGGAGTTCGGCTCGCTCGGGGCGGTGCTGATGGAGGACACGACGCTCTCGAGCCTCGGCGGTCGCACGGGTGCGGTCGCCCTCGCCGACGGCGTCCCGCCGCGCCAGGTCTGGCAGGCGATCTGCGACGCGAAGGACGTGCCCGTCGCGCGGCGCCACGGCCGCGGCGTCCGCGAGGCGCGTCGCTGACGCATCGCGACACGCCGCGGGATCGTTCGAAGATGCGTTCGATCCGCGCGTAGGCTGAGGGTGCTCGACGGGACTGTCCACAGGCCGGGACCGGGGTCGCTCGCATGTCAGCGGCCCGACGTAGCGTGAGCGCCATCACCGAAACGGAAGGCAAGCACATGCCCACACCCGCAGACCGCGACAAGTCGCTCGAGGCGGCGCTCGCGCAGATCGACCGTCAGTTCGGCAAGGGGTCCGTCATGCGCCTCGGCAGCGAGGAACGCGCGCCCGTCGAGATCATCCCGACGGGCTCGATCGCCCTCGACGCCGCGCTCGGCATCGGCGGCCTGCCCCGCGGGCGCATCATCGAGATCTACGGCCCCGAGTCGTCGGGAAAGACGACGCTGACGCTCCACGCGATCGCCAACGCGCAGCGGGGCGGCGGCATCGCGGCGTTCATCGACGCCGAGCACGCGCTCGACCCCGAGTACGCCAAGAAGCTCGGCGTCGACATCGACTCGCTGCTCGTCTCCCAGCCCGACACCGGTGAGCAGGCGCTCGAGATCGCCGACATGCTCATCCGCTCCGGCTCGATCGACATCATCGTCATCGACTCCGTCGCGGCGCTCGTGCCGCGCGCCGAGATCGAGGGCGAGATGGGCGACAGCCACGTCGGCCTCCAGGCGCGCCTCATGTCGCAAGCGCTCCGCAAGCTCACCGGCGGTCTCAACCAGACCGGCACGACGATGATCTTCATCAACCAGCTGCGCGAGAAGATCGGCGTCTTCTTCGGCAGCCCCGAGACGACCGCGGGCGGCAAGGCGCTCAAGTTCTACGCCTCGGTGCGCCTCGACATCCGCCGCATCGAGACGCTCAAGGACGGTGCCGACGCGGTCGGCAACCGCACGCGCGTCAAGGTCGTCAAGAACAAGATGGCGCCGCCGTTCAAGCAGGCCGAGTTCGACATCCTCTACGGCGTCGGCATCTCCCGCGAGGGCAGCCTCATCGACTTCGGCGTCGAGCACGGCATCGTCCGCAAGTCCGGCGCCTGGTACACCTACGACGGCGACCAGCTCGGCCAGGGCAAGGAGAAGGCACGCCAGTTCCTGCTCGACAACCCCGACATCGCGGGCTCGATCGAGCGGCAGATCCTGGGCAAGCTCGGCATCGGCGCCGCGGCGCCCGAAGCGGGCGTCGAGTCGCTCGACGCGCGCCGGCAGGAGCGCCAGGGCGCGTGAGCGACGCTGACCGGCTCGCCGGGGTCACCGAGCTCTCGAGCTGGATCGCCGGGCGCGACGAGCGCACCGGCGACCAGCCCGAGGCCGAGGCGCCCGCTGGGCCCGGCGCTTCGCGGCGCGGCTCGCGCGGCCGCTCCGGCGGGGGCTCGCGCGGCCGCGCCGGGGAGCGAGATGACGACGGCGCGCCGCTCGAGCCGATCGACGAGGAGGCGGCGCGAGCGATCGCGCTGCGAGCCCTCGGCCGACGCGGCGCGAGCCGCCTCGAGCTCGACCGGGCGCTCGCGAAGCGCGACGTCGAGCCCGACGTGCGCGCGGCGGTGCTCGACCGGCTCGTCGACGAGCGCTACCTCGACGACGAGCAGCTCGCGCGCGACGAGGCAGAGCGCCTCCGCGAGCGCAAGCAGCTCGGCGAGCGCGGGATCGCCGCGGCGCTGCGCCAGCGCGGCCTCGACCCCGCCGTGCTCGACGAGCCGGACCGCGACGACGAGCTGCAGCGCGCGATCGATGCGGCCGCCGACCGGCGGCGTCGCATAGGATCGCTCGACGATGAGACAGCCGAGCGACGGCTCGCCGGCTGGCTGCAGCGGCGCGGGTTCAGCGGTGGCGCCGTGCGCCTCGCGATCGAGCGCTCGCGGCCCAGTGGGCCGCGCTTCCGCTGACCAGCACGGCAGCCGCTCCGGGTCGAGGGTCAGCATCCGGCTCATGGCTGAGCGATAGATTGAGCGCATGAAGACCACCAAGCTCATCACCGTCCCGGCGCTCGCCGCCGCCTCCCTCCTCGCGCTCACGGGCTGCATCCAGATGCCGCCCGCAGCGCCGGGCAACGACACCGACACCGGCAACGGCTCCGGCAGCTCGGCGGCGGAGAGCCTCGACGACACCTCGTGGACGGGCGCCATCGACGGCGTCGTCGCGCCCTTCGGGTTCACGCTCAACGCCGACGGCACCGTCGACATCACGACGTGGGGCGACTCGGACGCGCAGTACGACTTCCCGCAGGACGTGTGGGAGGGCGACTCGTCCGACCTCACCGTCACGATCACGGGCCTCGAGGAGGGCGAGTTCGACCTGACCGTCTCCGGCACCGCCCAGGACGGTCGGATGGACCTCTCGGGCGAGGGCACGAACGGCAGCAGCTACACGCTCACGGCCACGCAGGACTGACGCTTCGGGGCGGTCGCCGCTCGGTACGCTGGAGGGCATGTCCACGACCTCCGCGCTGCGCACCTATGAGGTGAAGACCTTCGGGTGCCAGATGAACGTGCACGACTCCGAGCGCCTCCGCGGCTCGCTCGAGGAGGCCGGGTACGCCGAGGCCGTCGATGGCCGCCCCGACGTCATCGTCATCAACACGTGCGCGGTGCGCGAGAACGCCGACCAGAAGCTCTACGGCCACCTCGGGCACCTCGCGAAGACCAAGCGCGAGCGGCCCGGCTTCCAGATCGCCGTCGGCGGCTGCCTCGCGCAGAAGGACCGCGCGACGATCGTCGATCGCGCGCCGTGGGTCGACGTCGTATTCGGCACCCACAACATCGGCTCCCTGCCGGCGCTGCTCGAGCGCAGCCGCCACAACGGCGAGGCGGAGGTCGAGATCCTCGAGGCGCTCGAGGTGTTCCCGTCGACGCTCCCGACCAAGCGCGAGTCGACCTATGCCGGCTGGGTGTCGATCTCGGTCGGCTGCAACAACACGTGCACGTTCTGCATCGTGCCGTCGCTGCGCGGCAAGGAGCGCGACCGTCGCCCGGGCGAGATCCTCGCCGAGGTGCAGGCGCTCGTCGACGACGGCGCGCTCGAGGTGACGCTGCTGGGACAGAACGTCAACTCCTACGGCGTCGAGTTCGGCGACCGGCTCGCGTTCGGCAAGCTGCTGCGCGCCGCCGGTGAGATCGACGGGCTCGAGCGCGTCCGCTTCACGAGCCCGCATCCCGCCGCCTTCACCGACGACGTGATCGACGCGATGGCGGAGACCGACGCGGTCATGCCGCAGCTCCACATGCCGCTCCAGTCCGGCTCGGACCGCGTGCTGCGCGCCATGCGACGCTCCTACCGCTCCGCGCGGTTCCTCGGCATCCTCGAGAAGGTGCGCGAGCGCATCCCGCACGCCGCGATCACGACCGACATCATCGTCGGCTTCCCCGGCGAGACCGACGACGACTTCGAGGAGACCATGCGCGTCGTCGAGGCGTCGCGCTTCGCCTCGGCCTTCACGTTCCAGTACTCGATCCGTCCCGGCACCCCCGCGGCCACGATGCCCGACCAGGTGCCGAAGGCGGTCGTGCAGGAGCGCTTCGAGCGGCTCGTCGCGCTGCAGGACCGCATCTCGTTCGAGGAGAACCTCGCGCAGGTCGGCCGCACGGTCGACGTGCTCGTCTCCGTCGGCGAGGGCAAGAAGGACGCCGAGACGCATCGGCTCTCGGGTCGCGCCGAGGACAACCGGCTCGTGCACTTCGCGCCCGGCGGCCACTCGCCGCGGCCCGGCGACATCGCCACCGTGCGGGTCACGCACGCCGCGCCGTTCCATCTGCTCGCTGACGAGGGCCCGATCGCGGTACGGCGCACGCGCGCCGGTGACGCGTGGGACCGCGGCCAGGCCGACTCGTGCGGCGTGCCCTCGCTCGTCGGGGCCGGGGCCGGGGCCGGGGCCGGGCGCCCGGTCTCGCTCGGCCTGCCGACGCTCCGCATCGGCACGTGACCCTCATCGCCGTCGTCGGCGCCACCGGCACCGGCAAGACGGCCAGGTCGCTCGCCATCGCCGACGCGGTGGTCGCGCTCGGCGCCCGCGCCGAGATCGTCAACTGCGACGCGATGCAGCTCTACCGCGGCATGGACATCGGCACGGCGAAGGCAAGCGCCGAGGAGCGCCGCGGGCACCCCCACCACCTCCTCGACGTGCTCGAGCCGTGGCAGGATGCGGCGGTCGCCGCCTATCGCGACGAGGCTGCGAGCCTCGTCGCCGGCATCGAAGCGCGCGGCGCGGTGCCGATCCTCGTGGGCGGCAGCGGGCTCTACGCCGCGAGCGTGCTGTACGCCTTCGAGTTCCCCGCGACCGACGCCGAGCTCCGCGCCCGGCTCGAGGCCGAGCTCGAGGCCGAGGGTGCCGGGGCGATGCACGCGCGACTGCTCGCGGTCGACCCGGCGGCCGCCGAGGCGATCGGGCCGCACAACGGCCGCCGGCTCGTGCGCGCGCTCGAGGCGGTCACCCTCACCGGCGAGCCGTTCCGCGTCGGCCTTCCCGACGAGCGGTCGCTCGCTCGGCCGACGATCATCCAGCACGAGCGCGTCGATCGCGCAGCGCTCGTCGCCCGGCTCGATGCGCGCGTGGTGGGGATGTGGCGGCTCGGCATCGTCGACGAGGCGCGAGCGCTCCGGGAGGCCGGGATCGAGCGGGGCACGACGGCGCAGCAGGCCATCGGCTACCGCCAGGCCCTCGACCAGCTCGACGGCCGGATCACGGAGGTCGAGGCCATCGAGCGCACGCAGGCCCTCACCCGCCGCTACGCGCGTCGACAGGTGTCGTGGTTCCAGCGCTACCCGGCCGCGCCGCCCGCAGACGCGGTCGAGCTCGCACAGCGCGCGGTCGCTAGCCTGGGGGGATGACGACGCACGCCACCGGATTCGCGAAGGGCCACGGCACGGGCAACGACTTCGTGCTCGTCGCCGACCCGGCAGGCGAGCGCCCGCTGCTGCCGGGCGAGGTGCGCGCGCTCGCCGACCGGCGCTTCGGCATCGGGGGCGACGGGGTCATCCGCGCTGTGCCGGCGGGCCGCACCGGCGACGCGGTACTCGACGCCGCGCCCGCGGGCACGTGGGCGATGGACTACTGGAACGCCGACGGCAGCGCGAGCGAGATGTGCGGCAACGGCGTGCGCGTGTTCGTGCGGTTCCTGCTCGAGCAGGGGCTCGCCGAGCTGCCGGACGGCGGCTCGATCGACGTGGCGACGCGCGCCGGCGTGAAGCGAGTCGTGCGGCACGGCAGCCTGCTCGCGGTCGACCTCGGCCCGTTCGAGCTCGGCGGCACGCGGCTCGTGGCCGCAGACGGCCTCGACGTCGCCAGGCCCGGCCTCGACGTCTCGACCGGCAACCCGCACGTCGTCGTCGCCCTCGCCGACGCGGCCGAGCTCGACGCGCTCGACCTGCACCGGCCTCCCTCGCTCGACCCCGTCGCCGAGGACGGCGCGAACGTCGAGTTCGTCGTCCCCGGCGTCATCGCCGACGGCATCGGCTCGATCCGGATGCGCGTGCACGAGCGGGGCGTGGGGGAGACCCTCTCGTGCGGCACGGGCGCCGTCGCCGCGGCCCTCGCGACCCGGCACTGGTCGGGCGGGGCCGCCGACCGCTGGATCGTCGACGTGCCGGGCGGGCGGCTCGAGGTCGACGTCGACGCCCGCGGCCACGCATGGCTCACGGGGCCCGCGGAGATCGTCTTCCGCGGGGAGGCGCTCAGTCCGGCGCCGTGACGGCGATGATGCGGTACGTCTTCCTGGAGTCGGCGCGCTCGACGTTGAAGCCGGCGAAGCGCTCCTGCAGCCAGCGCAGCAGCGAGTCGGCGCCGAGGTGCTTCTGCACGACGAGCCACGCCGTCGCGCCCGGCGCGAGCCGCGGGATCCACGCCTCGAGCAGCTCGTGCAGCTGCTGCTTGCCGATGCGGATCGGCGGGTTCGACCAGATCGCGTCGAAGCGCACATCGGCAGGAACGCGCTCTGGCATCGATGGCACGATGTTCGATAGACTGAGCAGCTCGGCATTCCGCTCGACGAGCGAGAGCGCTCGGGCGTTGACGTCGACGGCCCAGACACGGGCATCGGGGGAGCGGAGCGCGAGCGTCGCGGCGATCGGCCCCCACCCGCAGCCGAGGTCGAGCAGCTCGCCCGTCGCGGGCGGCGCGGGCACGGCGTCGAGCAGCACCGCAGTGCCGACGTCGAGGCGGTCGCCGGAGAAGACGCCGGCGGCGGTCACCATCTCCCGCTCTCGACCCGCGATCGGCACTCGGAGCGTCCGGACCGACTCGGGCGCGGCAGGATCGGGCGAGAAGTAGTGGTCCGACACGGATCCGACAGTACAGAAGGAAGCAACGCATGGCAGAAGCCCAGGACGGCACCGACGGCGGGCGCGCGATGGAGCGCATCCTCGCGTGGGCCGAGCCCGGCGAGCGCGAGCTGCTCGCCGAGCGCGCGCAGGCGCTGCAGGACGACGACGCGCACAGCGACGTCGACGGCGACCAGCTCGACCGCGAGGAGCGCGCCGCGCTCCGCCGTGTCGACGGCCTCCGCACCGAGCTGGAGGACGTCACCGAGGTCGAGTACCGCCAGCTGCGGCTCGAGAACGTCGTGCTCGTGGGCGTCTACAGCGGCGCAGCCGACGACGCCGAGAACTCGCTCCGCGAGCTCGCCGCGCTCGCCGAGACCGCTGGCGCGCGCGTGCTCGACGGGGTCCTCCAGCGGCGACCGAACCCCGACCCGGCGATCTACGTGGGCCGCGGCAAGGCCGAGGAGCTCGCGGCGATGGTGAAGGAGCTCGGCGCCGACACGGTCGTGGCCGACAGCGAGCTCTCGCCGAGCCAGCGGCGCGCGCTCGAGGACCGGGTGAAGGTCAAGGTCATCGATCGCACCGCGGTCATCCTCGACATCTTCAGCCAGCACGCGACGAGCCGAGAGGGCAAGGCGCAGGTCGAGCTCGCGCAGCTCGAGTACCTGCTGCCGCGCCTGCGCGGCTGGGGCGAGTCGATGTCGCGCCAGGCCGGTGGCCAGGTCGGCGGGCAGGGCGCGGGCATGGGCTCGCGCGGCCCCGGTGAGACGAAGATCGAGCTCGACCGCCGGCGCATCCACTCGCGCATGGCACGGCTCCGCAAGCAGATCAAGGGGTTCGGCCCCGTGCGCCAGGCGAAGCGGGCGAACCGCGACCGCAACGAGGTGCCGGGCGTCGCGATCGCCGGCTACACGAACGCCGGGAAGTCGAGCCTGCTCAACCGCATCACGGGCGCGGGCGTGCTCGTCGAGAACGCGCTCTTCGCGACCCTCGACTCGACCGTGCGGCGGACGCAGACGCCCGACGGCCGCGAGTTCACGATCGCCGACACCGTCGGCTTCGTGCGCGACCTGCCGCACCAGCTCGTCGAGGCGTTCCGCTCGACGCTCGAGGAGGTCGCGGAGTCGGACGTCATCGTGCACGTCGTCGACGCGAGCCACCCCGACCCCGCGTCGCAGATCGCGACCGTGCGCGACGTGCTGGGGGAGACCGGTGCCCGATCCATCCCCGAGATCGTCGTGTTCAACAAGGCGGATCTCGTGAGCCACGACGATCGGCTCGTGCTGCGCGGCCTGCAGCCCGACGCGATCTTCGCGTCTGCTCGCACGGGCGAAGGCGTCGACGAGATCCTCGAGCGGCTCGCCGAGCTGCTGCCGCGGCCTGAGGTCGCGGTCTCGCTGCTCGTGCCCTTCGATCGCGGCGACATCATCGCGATGCTGCACGACCGCTTCGAGGTGCTTCGCGAGGACTACGAGGCCGACGGCACGCGCGTCGAGGCGATGGTCACCGCGGCTGCCGCGGGGCAGCTCGAGGAGTTCGTGGTCGCCTAGGGTCAGACCGCCCTGAGGACCGCGACGACGCGGCCGAGCACCTCGGCCTCGTCGCCGAGGATGGGTTCGAATGCCGAGTTGCGCGGCAGCAGCCACGTGTGGCCGTCGCGCTGCTTGAACACCTTGACCGTCGCCTCGCCGTCGAGCATCGCCGCGACGATGTCGCCGTTGACGGCATCGCGCTGCTGACGCACGACGACCCAGTCGCCGTCGCAGATCGCGGCGTCGACCATCGAGTCGCCGACGACCTGCAGCATGAAGAGATCGCCGGAGCCGACGAGCTGCTTCGGCAGCGGGAACACGTCGTCGACCTGCTCCTCGGCCGTGATCGGGATGCCCGCGGCGATGCGGCCGACGAGCGGCACGAACGCCGCCTGCTGGATCGAGCCGACCGACTCGTCGATCTCGTCGTCGACGAGCACCTCGATCGTGCGCGGACGAGCCGGGTCGCGGCGGATGCAGCCGGCGAGCTCGAGCTGCCCGAGCTGGTGCGTGACGCTCGAGAGCGACGAGAGGCCGACGGCGTCACCGATCTCGCGGTAGCTCGGCGGGTACCCGCGCTGCTTCACGGCGCGCTGGATCACCTGCAGGATCGCCTGCTGCTTCTCGGTGAGCTGCCTCGTCATCCGTTGCCCCGATCCCCGCGTGTCAGTGGTGCCTGATGGACTCCTGGTGGTTCGAAAGCGTATCCGAGAGGGCGCCCGGATCAAACGCACGTTCGAGCGAGTCGTGGAGAAAGTTCCCACGACGGGGTTGACGCGTGCGGCAGTTCGAAAGTAGATTCGAAACAGAGATTCGCAGCCGGTGCTCCCGGCCGAGCACCGGCTGCGGATCCCAGTCCTCGGACTGGATCGAGAGGAGGCACTCATGACCGCCATCGCCATCACCGCCACCGCCGGCGCCGCACCGACGCTCCGCCTGCGCATGACCGCTCGCGGCCGCCGCGCCCTCGCATTGCTCGTCGCCGCGCCCGTGCTCGCCCTGGGCGCGCTCGCCGGCGCGGGCCTCATCGGCGACGCGGTCGCCGGTGCCGTCGCCTCCTCCTCGGCCTCGACCGCCGAGTTCGAGCACATCACGGTCGTGCCGGGCCAGTCGCTCTGGCAGATCGCCGAGGCCGTCGCCCCCGAGGCCGACCCGCGCGACGTCATCGCCGAGATCGAGCTGCTCAACGGCATCGCCGGCGCCATCCAGCCGGGCGAGCGGCTCGCCATCCCCGCGCAGTACGCCGACTGAGCAGCACGCGCCGCGACCGGGTCGCGCGCGGCCGACGGCATCCGCCGAAGTCCTAGGCTGGATCGGTGACGAGCCTCGACGACCTCCCGATCCGCGACGACCTCCGCGGGCTGACGCCCTACGGCGCACCGCAGCTCGAGGTCCCCGTGCGGCTCAACGTCAACGAGAACGCCTATCGGGTGCCCGAGGAGGTCGCGCTCGACGTCGTGCAGGAGGTCGCGCGCGCCCTGCCCGACGCCAACCGCTACCCCGACCGCGAGTTCGACGAGCTGCGCCGCTCGTTCGCGCGCTACTTGGGCCACGGCGTGACGCCCGAGCAGATCTGGGCAGGCAACGGCTCCAACGAGGTGCTCCAGCACGTGCTCCAGGCCTTCGGCGGTCCCGGTCGCACGCTGCTGTCGTTCACCCCCACCTACTCGATGTACCCGCTGCTCGCGCAGGGCGTGGGGATGCGGTGGGTCCCGGTGCCGAGGGACGAGGAGTTCACCGTCGACGCCGGCGCCGTCCGCGCGGCGATCGCCGAGCACGACCCCGACGTCGTGTTCCTCTGCTCGCCGAACAACCCGACCGGCACGGGCATCGACCTCGAGACGATCGAGGCGGCCTGTGATGCGGCGCGCGGCATCGTGCTCGTCGACGAGGCGTACGCCGAGTTCGCTCGCGACCGCGACCGCACGGCCCTCACGCTGCTCGAGCGGCACCCGCGGCTGCTCGTCTCGCGCACCATGAGCAAGGCCTTCGCGTTCGCCGGCATGCGGGTCGGCTACCTCGCCGCCCACCCGGCCGTCATCGACGCGCTCCGGCTCGTGCGGCTGCCCTACCACCTCTCGGCCATCACCCAGGCGGCGGCCGTCGCGGCTCTGCGCCACAGCGACGTCATGCTCTCGCGCGTCGACGACCTGCGCGCCGAGCGCGACCGCATGGTCGAGGAGCTCTCCCGGCTCGGCTACCGCCCCTACCCGTCGGACGCGAACTTCGTGCTCGTCGGGGGCGTCGACGACCCGCAGGCGACCTTCCGCGCCCTGCTGGAGCGCGGCATTCTCGTGCGCGACGTCGGTCTGCCGGGCACGCTGCGCATCACCGCGGGCACGAGGGGCGAGACGAGCGCCGTGCTGGCCGCGATGGCCGAACTGCGCGCGGACTAGGATCGAAGGATGGCCCGCACCGCAACCATCGAGCGCACGACGAGCGAGTCGAGCATCCGCCTCACCGTCGATCTCGACGGCTCCGGCACCTCCTCGATCTCGACGACGGTGCCCTTCTTCGACCACATGCTGACGGCGTTCTCGAAGCACTCGCTCATCGACCTGACGGTCGAGGCGAGCGGCGACACCGAGATCGACGCGCACCACACGGTGGAGGACACCGCGATCGCGCTCGGCCTCGCGCTCGGCGAGGCACTCGGCGACAAGCGCGGCGTGCGCCGCTACGGCGACGCGACCGTGCCGCTCGACGAGGCGCTCGCGCGCGCCGTCGTCGACCTCTCCGGCCGCCCGTTCCTCGTGCACTCCGGCGAGCCCGCGGGCTTCGAGCTGCACCGCATCGGCGGACACTTCACCGGCTCGCTCGTGCGCCACGCCTTCGAGGCCATCGCGCTCAACGCCCGCCTCACGGCGCACATCGAGGTGCTCGCGGGCCGCGACCCGCACCACATCGCCGAGGCGGAGTTCAAGGCCTTCGCGCGCGCGATGCGCGTCGCGGTCGAGCCCGACCCCCGCGTGACCGGCGTGCCGTCGACGAAGGGCGCACTGTGACCGCCCAGCGCAAGCGCGTCGCGCTGCTCGACTACGGGCTCGGCAACGTCCACTCGGCCGCGAAGGCGCTCGAGGCGGCCGGTGCCGACGTGCGCCTGACGGCCGACCGCACCGCGATCATGGAGGCCGACGGTCTCGTCGTGCCCGGCGTCGGCTCGATGGCCGCGTGCATGGAGGGCATCCAGGCGATCCACGGCGGCGAGCTCATCGGCCGCCGGCTCGCCGGCAGCCGGCCCGTGCTCGGCATCTGCGTCGGCATGCAGGTCCTCTTCTCAACCGGCGAGGAGGGCGGCGGCGACACGCGCGGCCTCGACGAGTGGCCCGGCACCGTGCGGCGCCTGCAGGCCGACGTGCTGCCCCACATGGGCTGGGCACAGGTCGAGGCGCCCGAGCACTCGCAGCTCTTCGCGGGCCTCGCCGACGAGCGCTTCTACTTCGTCCACTCCTACGGCGTCACCGAGTGGGGCATCGACCCGCACCCGCGCATGCGCCAGCCAGCCGTCACGTGGGCCGAGCACGGCGAGCGGTTCATCGCCGCCGTCGAGAACGGCCCGCTCTCGGCGACGCAGTTCCACCCCGAGAAGTCGGGCGAAGCGGGCGTGCGCCTGCTCGAGAACTGGGTCCGCGGGCTCTGATCCAACCCGGCCGCGCGCTCCACCGCGCCGCGGCCACCGTCCGGAAGGCAACGCATCCCATGACCGACTTCAACCAGTCGCCCAAGCTGCAGCTGCTGCCCGCGATCGACGTCGCAGGCGGCAAGGCGGTGCGGCTCACGCAGGGCAAGGCGGGCACCGAGACCTCGTTCGGGAGCCCAGTCGACGCCGCGGAGGACTGGATCCGGCAGGGCGCGGAGTGGCTGCACCTCGTCGACCTCGACGCCGCCTTCGGGCGCGGCGACAACCGCGCCGTGATCCGCAAGGTCATCAAGGCGTCGAAGGGCCGCGTCAACGTCGAGCTCTCGGGCGGCATCCGCGACGAGGCCTCGCTCGAGGCGGCCCTCGCGACCGGCGTCAAGCGCATCAACCTCGGCACCGCCGCGCTCGAGAACCCCGAGTGGACCGCATCCGTCATCGCCGAGTACGGCGACCAGATCGCCGTCGGGCTCGACGTGCGCGGCACGACGCTCGCCGCGCGCGGCTGGACCGAGGACGGCGGCGACCTGTGGCACGTGCTCGACCGGCTCGAGGCCGCCGGCTGCAGCCGCTACGTCGTCACCGACGTGACGAAGGACGGCACCCTCAAGGGCCCGAACCTCGAGCTGCTGCGGCAGGTCGGCGAGCGCACCGAGAAGCCCATCGTCGCCTCCGGCGGTGTCGCGAGCCTCGACGACATCGCCGCGCTCCGCGAGCTCGTGCCGCACGGCGTCGAGGGCGCGATCGTCGGCAAGGCGCTCTACGCCGGCGCGTTCACGCTCGCCGCGGCGCTCGACGTCGCGGGCCAGTAGGCGATGCCGGGCCCGACGCCCGGCCGCGACGTCGACTCGGCCGGCCGACCCTGGGCGGGGCGCTCGTTCCACCACCACGACTCGACCTACGCGGACGACGACGGGTCGGCTCCGGCCGGCTACCTCGAGGCGGTGCGCGCGCTCGCCGACGGCAGCGCGGACCGAGCGGCGGTCGTCGAGGCGCTCCGTGGCGAGCGCGTGCTCGTGCCGCTGCTCGCGGCGGCGGGGGAGACAGGCCTCGACGAGCGGGGCCGCACGATCGACAAGACGCAGGAGCTCTCGATCGTGACGGTGCAGGGCCCCGACGGGGCGCCCATCCTGCCGATGTTCTCGCACGTGCAGGCGATGCAGGCCTGGAACGCGGCCGCGCGGCCCGTGCCCTCGAGCGTGCAGCGGGCGGCAGCGGCCGCGCTCGACGGACCGGGCCGGATCGTGCTCGACCCGGGCTCCGAGAGCGAGTTCGTGCTCGGGCGCACGATGCTCGAGGCGATGCTGGCGGATGCCCCGTGGGCGTGGGGCGCGGAGGATGCGGCCGTGCACGAGGCCGTGCTCGACGCGCTGTTCGAGCAATCGGCGGTGCAGGCGGTCGTGCTCGCCACCGGCGATCCGCGCTGCCGGCTCGCGGGCGCCGACCTCGAGGTGCACGCGCTCGTCGACGGCTCAGCTGATGCCGCCGAGCAGGTCGGCCGCGCCGCGAGCGCGCTCGGCGAGGCCGAGGTGCTGCGAGCGCGCGTCGAGAGCCTCGCGCTGCGCGTGCACCGCTGGGACGGCGGAGCCTCGCCGCTGCCGCTCTCGGCACCGCCGCTCGCGGCGGTCACGCGCGCCGAGCGGCGCTGAGGCGGCCGATCGCTAGACGACCGAGCCGGTGTACTTCTCGCCCGGGCCCTTGCCCGGCGCGTCGGGGATCGCGCTCGCCTCGCGGAACGCGAGCTGCACCGAGCGCAGGCCGTCGCGCAGCGGCGCGGCGTGGACGCTCCCGACCTCGGCAGCGGCCGCAGTGACGAGGCCCGCGAGCGCGTTGATGAGCTTCCGCGCCTCGTCGAGGTCGATCTGCTGCTCGGGGTCGTCGGCGAGGCCGACCTTGACCGCCGCAGCGCTCAGCAGGTGGATGGCGACGGTGTTGATGAGCTCCACCGCCGGGACGTCGGCGATGTCGCGCGCCTCGGCGAGAGCGTCGTGGTCGTGGTCGTGCTCGATCGCGTCAGTCATCGCGCTCTTCTCCTGAAGGCTGGTCTCTGGTAGAGTTCTGCAGGTTTCGGGCTTTCGCCCGGAGGTGAAAGAGGAGCAATCCCACCCGCAGTCGTTCCAGGCTAACGGGTCAGCGGCACGGCGGCGCGCGTCACTCGATGCGCAGCGGCTCGTGCTGAGCCACGCGGCACATCGCGCGTATTCGGCTCCTCGTTCGCCGTGCACCAGCACACAGCAGCAACGAGAAGGAGCCCGCGATCAGCGATCCCCGCATCAACGAGCGCATCCGCGTCCCAGAAGTCCGTCTGGTCGGCCCCGCCGGCGAGCAGGTCGGCGTCGTGAGGGTCGAGGATGCCCTTCGCCTTGCCCGCGAGGCAGAGCTCGACCTCGTCGAGGTCGCTCCCGCCGCGCGGCCGCCCGTGGTCAAGATCATGGACTACGGCAAGTTCAAGTACGAGCAGGCGCAGAAGGCGAAGGATGCGCGTCGCAACCAGGCGAACACGGTCCTCAAGGAGGTCCGCTTCCGCCTCAAGATCGACGAGCACGACTACGAGACGAAGCGCAAGCGCGCGCAGGGGTTCCTCGAGGGCGGCGACAAGGTCAAGGCCATGATCCTCTTCCGCGGTCGCGAGCAGTCGCGCCCGGAGATGGGTGCCAAGCTGCTGCAGCGCTTCGCCGAGGACATCCGCGAGTACGGCGTCGTCGAGTCGTCGCCGACGCTCGACGGCCGCAACATGACGATGGTCGTGGGCCCCGTGCGCTCGAAGGCCGACGCGAAGACCGAGCAGAACGCCGCTCGCTCCGAGCAGCGGAAGGCCGCGCAGGAGAAGCGCCGCCTCGAGTCGGAGCGGAAGGCCCAGCGCCAGGCCGAGCTCGAGGCCTCGCGCCCCGCGCCGCGACCGGCGCCGGCGCGCACGCCCGCACCGCCGAGCGGCGAGCCGATGCGCGTGCCGCGCACCGACTCCGACCGCTCCTCGCGCCCGGACCGCTCGTCGCGTTCGTCGAGCGACCGCCCGTCGAGCGATCGTCCGTCGCGCCCGTCGTCCGAGCGCAGCTCGGAGTCGCGCTCGAGCGAGTCGCGCTCCGACTCGCGGCCGCGCCAGGCGCCCCGCACCATCGCGCCCACGCCGGCCAACGCGCCGCGCCCGGCGTCGATGCCGAAGCCCGCTGCCGCACCCGGGGCAGCCGCCCCCGCTGCGCCCGCAGCACCCAAGCCCGCTGCGACGCCCGCCGCCCCGAAGCCCGGGGCCAAGCCCGCGGCGCCCTCGGCGGTCAAGCCCGCGGCACCCAAGGCCAAGCCCGCAGGCAAGCCCGCGGACAAGCCAGCATCCGAGTAGGAGAGAAGAATGCCCAAGCAGAAGACGCACTCCGGTGCCAAGAAGCGCTTCAAGGTGACGGGGACCGGCAAGATCCGCAAGCAGCAGGCCGGCATGCGCCACAACCTCGAGGTCAAGTCGTCGGTCCAGACGCGCCGCCTCAACAAGGACAAGGTGCTCGCGCCCGCCGACGCCAAGACCATCAAGAAGCTGCTCGCCCGCTGACGCGCGCGACGAAGTAGAGACGAAGAGAGAGAACCACTCATGGCACGTGTCAAGAGGGCCGTCAACGCCGCCAAGAAGCGCCGCGTCATCCTCGAGCAGGCCGAGGGCTACCGCGGCCAGCGCTCGCGGCTGTACCGCAAGGCGAAGGAGCAGCTGCTCCACTCGCACGTCTACGCGTTCCGCGACCGCAAGGCGAAAAAGGGCGACTTCCGCCGCCTGTGGATCCAGCGCATCAACGCCGCGTCGCGCGCGAACGGCCTGACGTACAACCGCCTCATCCAGGGCCTCGGCCTCGCGGGCATCGAGGTCGACCGCCGCATGCTCGCCGAGCTCGCGGTCAACGAGCCGGCGACGTTCGCCGCGCTCGTCGAGTCGGCCAAGGCCGCCCTGCCCGCCGACACCTCGGCTCCGCAGAACGCGGCCTGACATGCTCGACAGCCCCCGCGCGCCTCGCGTGCGAGCGGCTGCCAAGCTCCAGCAGCGAACAGCCCGGTCCGAGACCGGGCTGTTCCTGTTGGAGGGACCGGCCGCGCTCGACGAGGCGCTGCGCTTCGCGCCCGCGTCGCTCGTCGAGGTCTTCGCGACCGATGCGGCGCGCGAGCGCCACGCCGAGCTGCTCGACCGCGTCGACGCGCGGCAGCTCACCGCGGTCTCCGACCGCGCCCTGAAAGCCATGACCGACACCGTGCGGCCGCAGGGCATCGTCGCCGTCGCGAAGCAGTCTCCCATCGCCCTCGAGACCGCGATCGAGCGCGCGGCGGCGGCCGAGCACCCGCTCGTCGCGATCCTCCACGAGGTGCGCGACCCGGGCAACCTCGGCACGATCCTCCGCGCCGCCGACGCGGCCGGCGCATCCGCCGTCGTCGTCACCGCGAACTCCGTCGACCCCTTCTCGCCCAAGGTCGTGCGCTCGACGACCGGCTCGCTCTTCCACCTCGACGTCTCCGTCGGCGCCTCGACGGCCGACGCCGTCGCCGCCGCGCAGGCGGCGGGACTGACCGTGCTCGCCGCCGACGTCTCGGGCGACGACCTCGTCGCGCTCCAGGGCGAGGGGATGCTGTCGGGCCCGACCGCGTGGCTGTTCGGCAACGAGGCGCGCGGCCTCGACGAAGCGACGCTCTCGCTCGCCGACCGCGCGGCTCGGCTGCCGATCTACGGCCGCGCGGAGTCGCTCAACCTCGCGACCGCCGCCTCGGTCTGCCTCTACCAGAGTGCGCTCGCCCAGCGCGGCGTGTAACCATTCCATTGCGATCTGGCACTGCTGGACGAATCGACGGCGCGCGCCGTGCTTTGATGAGCGCATGCAGCCCCTCGTCGAGCTCGACCACGTCAACAAGCACTACGGCGACCTCCACGTCCTGAACGACATCGACGTCTCGATCCCCAAGGGTCAGGTCGTCGTGGTGATCGGCCCCTCGGGCTCCGGCAAGTCGACCTTCTGCCGCGCGATCAACCGGCTCGAGACGATCGACTCGGGCGAGATCCGCATCGACGGCGTGCCGCTGCCGAAGGAGGGCAAGGCCCTCGCGCAGCTGCGCGCCGACGTCGGCATGGTCTTCCAGTCGTTCAACCTCTTCTCGCACAAGTCGATCCTCGAGAACGTCACGCTCGGCCCCATCAAGGTGCGCGGCCTGAAGCGCAAGGACGCCGAGGAGCGCGCGATGCACCTGCTCGAGCGCGTCGGCATCGCCAACCAGGCGCACAAGATGCCGGCCCAGCTCTCGGGCGGCCAGCAGCAGCGCGTCGCGATCGCCCGCTCGCTCGCGATGGAGCCGAAGCTCATGCTCTTCGACGAGCCGACGAGCGCGCTCGACCCCGAGATGATCAACGAGGTGCTCGACGTCATGGTCGAGCTCGCCCACGGCGGCATGACGATGATCACCGTCACGCACGAGATGGGCTTCGCCCGCAAGGCGGCCGACCGCGTGCTCTTCATGGCCGACGGCAAGGTTGTCGAGGACTCGACGCCCGAGTCGTTCTTCTCGAACCCCCAGTCGGCTCGCGCCAAGGACTTCCTCTCGAAGATCCTGACGCACTGATCCGCAAGTCCCAGCACCCCCGAAGAAGGAGAAGCACCATGCGCAGCAAGCTCACGCTCGGCGTGGCCGCGTTCGCGGTCCTCGCACTCACCGCGTGCGGCGGCCCCGCCGGCACGACCTCGTCCGAGGCGCCGGAGGAGCCGACCGACACCGGCTCGGCCACGACGTCCGACCACCCCTACGGCCTCGAGGTCGCGGAGTCGCCCGAGTTCGAGGCGGGCACGACCATGGCCGAGCTGGCCGAGGCGGGCTCGATCACGATCGGCACGAAGTTCGACCAGCCCCTCTTCGGGCTCGTCGGCCCCGACGGCAAGCCCGAGGGCTTCGACGTCGCGGTCGGCTCGCTCATCGCGGCCGAGCTCGGCATCGCGTTCGACGACATCCAGTGGGAGGAGACGGTCTCCGCCAACCGCGAGACGTTCATCGAGAACGGCACCGTCGACATCGTCGCGGCGACCTACACGATCAACGACGCGCGCAAGGAGAAGGTCGACTTCGCGGGCCCCTACTACGAGGCCGGCCAGGCGCTCATGGTGCAGGCGGGCAACCCCGAGGGCATCGCCGGTCCCGACGACGTCGCGGGCCTCGCGGTCTGCTCGGTCGAGGGCTCGACGCCCGCTGCCCGCATCGTCGACGAGTACGGCGCGACGCTCCAGGCGACCGACACCTACTCGAACTGCCTCGACCCGCTGCGCAACGGCCAGGTCGTCGCGGTCACGACCGACAACGTGATCCTCGCCGGCTTCGTCGACCAGAACGCGGGCGAGTTCGAGCTCGTGAACGAGGGCGAGACCTTCACGCAGGAGCCGTACGGCATCGGCCTCGAGAAGGGCGACCAGGCGTTCCGCGACTGGATCAACGACGTCCTGGAGGAGGCCGTCGCCGACGGCACGATGGACTCGCTCTGGGAGCAGACGGCCGGTGCCGTCCTGCCCACGCCGGAGTTCCCGGCAGCCGACCGCTACTGATCGATCGACGGCACCGGATGCGGGAGGCCACCCTCCCGCATCCGGTGCCGTGACGAGGGACTGATGCAAGCACTTCTCGAGAACTGGCCGCTCTGGCTGCAGGGCATGGGCGCAACGCTCCTGCTCACGGCGATCACGACGCTCATCGGGCTGCCGATCGGCATCCTGCTCGCCGGCATGCGCGTCTCGCCCGTCGCGGCCCTGCGCGTCCTGGCGACCGTGTGGACCGAGGTCGCGCGCAACACGCCCCTGACGCTCGTGTTCTTCTTCACGGCCTTCGTGCTGCCGAAGCTCGGCATCATCCTCGACTTCCAGCTCGGCGCGATCATCGCGCTCACCTACTACACGAGCGCGTTCTTCGCCGAGGCGGTGCGCTCGGGCATCAACTCGGTGCCGATCGGCCAGGCGGAAGCATCGCGCTCGATCGGCCTCGGCTTCGGCCAGACGATGGGCCTCGTCGTGCTCCCGCAGGCGTTCCGCAGCGTGCTGCCGCCGCTCATCAACGTCATCATCGCGCTCGTGAAGAACACCTCCGTCGCGATGGGCTTCTTCGTCTTCGTGCTCGTCTCGGTCGCGCAGCGGCTCTCGAACACGTACGGCGACCAGGCCCTCCAGATCTTCTTCGGCATTGCGCTGAGCTACCTGCTGCTCACCGTGCCGCTCGGGCAGCTGGTCGATCACCTCGAGCGCAAGTGGAGCGTGCATCGATGAGCGGTTCCGTCCTCTTCGACGCCCCGGGGCCGAACGCCATCCGGCGCTCGCGCATCCTCTCGATCGTCTTCGCGGTCGGCGCGATCGCCGCGCTCGGCCTCGGCATCTACCAGCTCTGGCTCGGCGGTGCCTTCTACCAGGACCGCTGGGACATCTTCCAGACCCCCGAGCTGTGGCTCGGTGCCCGCGGCCTGCTCGTCGGCGTGCGCACGACGCTCACGATCGCGGCGATCGCCTCGGTCGGCGCGCTCATCCTCGGCGTCGTGCTGTCGATCCTGCGGAGCGCTCCCTCCAAGTGGGTGCGGGTGCCCGTGACGGTCGTCCTCGAGTTCTTCCGCGGCATGCCCGTGCTGCTGATGATGCTCTTCATCCTCGTCGTCTTCTCGACGGGCGCCTACTGGGCCGTCGTGTGGGCCCTCATCGTCTACAACGGCGCGATCATCGGCGAGGCGCTCCGCGCCGGCATGAAGTCGCTCCCGAAGGGGCAGCGCGAGAGCGGGCTCGCGATCGGCCTCACGCCGCTGCGCACGACGCTCGAGATCGAGCTGCCGCAGGCGTTCCGCATCATGCTGCCGATCATCCTGGCCCAGCTCATCGTGCTGCTGAAGGACACCTCGCTCGGCTACATCGTCGGATCGCCCGAGATCATCCGCATCGGTCGCCAGCTCGTCGACTTCTACGACAGCCGAGCCGGCGGCCCCTACGCGCTCTCGATGTTCTTCGTGATGCTCGCGATCTTCCTCGCGATCAACCTGACGCTCTCGTGGCTCGTCCGCGTGCTCGCGCGACGCATGGCGCAACCGCGGCGCGGCGGCCCGAACCTCGATGGATCGAAGACCGAGGCGATCCCGCTCTCGACGCAGGCGATGCGCGAGGTGAAGGACCCGCAGGCCGAGATCACGAGACTGCCCGGCGCGGGCATCGGCGGGCAGGGCTAGGAGCGGCCCGGCGCGCGCCGAGCGCGCCGGTAGGATCGTCCGGTGCCCCAACCCGACGCATCCCCTGAACTGAGCGCGCGCGTCGACGCGGCCGTGGAGGCCGCGCTCGCCGCGATCGACGCCGCCTCGACGATCGCCGAGCTGCAGGCAGCGAAGTCCGCCCACAACGGGCAGGGCTCAGAGCTCGCCGGCCTCAACGCATCCCTCCGCGACATCGCGCCGGAGGAGCGCAAAGCCGCCGGCCAGACGATCGGCGCCGGCCGCGCCCGCGTCGCCGAGGCGATCGCCGCCCGGCAGGGCGAGCTCGCCGCGGCCGAGGAGGCTGCGCAGCTCGAGGCCGAGCGCGTCGACGTCACGGCGCTCCCGCGGCTGCGCGCGCCCGGCGGCCGACACCCGCTCTCGATGCTCGCGGACGAGATGACGGATGTATTCGTCGGCATGGGCTGGGAAGTGGCGGAGGGCCCCGAGCTCGAGCACGAGTGGTACAACTTCGACGCCCTCAACGTCGACCCCGACCACCCCGCGCGCGGGGAGTCCGACACGTTCTACGTCGCGCCCGCCGAGCGGCACCTCGTGCTGCGCACGCAGACGAGCCCCGTGCAGGCGCGCTCGATGCTCACGCGCGAGCTGCCGATCTACATCGTCGCGCCCGGCCGCGTCTACCGCACCGACGACATCGACGCGACGCACCTGCCCGTCTTCACGCAGATGGAGGGCCTCGCGATCGACAAGGGGCTCACGATGGCGCACCTGCGCGGCACGCTCGAGCACCTCGCCCGCATCATGTTCGGCGAGGAGGCGAAGATCCGCCTGCGCCCCAACTACTTCCCCTTCACCGAGCCGAGCGCCGAGATGGACGTGTGGCACCCCGGCATGCGCGGCGGTCCGCGCTGGGTCGAGTGGGGCGGCTGCGGCATGGTCAACCCCAACGTGCTGCGCGCGACGGGCGTCGACCCCGAGGTCTACTCGGGCTTCGCGTTCGGCATGGGCGTCGAGCGCACCCTCCAGTTCCGGTACCAGCTCGACGACATGCGCGACATGATCGAGGGCGACGTGCGCTTCACCGAGCAGTTCGGGATGGTGATCTGATGCGGATTCCGCTGTCATGGCTCGCGGAGCACGTCGAGCTGCCCGCCGAGGACGCGGCCGACTGGCTGCACGCGACGCTCGTGCGCGTCGGCTTCGAGGAGGAGGCGCTGCACGGCGGTGAGCTGCGGGGGCCGATCGTCGTCGGCCGGGTGCTCTCGTTCGTCGAGGAGCCGCAGAAGAACGGTAAGACCATCCGCTACGCGCAGGTCGACGTCGGCGAGCAGCACGGCGGCGTGCGCGGCATCGTCTGCGGCGCGCTCAACTTCGTCGAGGGCGACCGGGTCGTCGTGACCCTGCCGGGCTCGGCGCTGCCTGGCGGCTTCGAGATCGCCGCGCGCAAGACCTACGGCCACGTCTCGGACGGCATGATCGCGTCCGAGCGCGAGCTCGGGCTCGGCGACGACCACGACGGCATCATGCGCCTCGACGAGCTCGGCATCGAGGGCGAGGTCGGGGCGGATGCGCTGTCGATCCTCGGTCTGGACGACCAGGCCGTCGAGATCAACGTGACGCCCGACCGCGGCTACGCGCTCTCGCTCCGCGGCATCGCGCGCGAGGTCGCCGCCGCGACGGGCCAGGCGTTCACCGACCCCGCCGAGACCGCGCGCGCTCGCGACGCTGCATCCCGCGCATCCGGGCCCGCCGCATCCGGCTTCTCCGTCACGCTCGACGACGACGCGCCCATCCGCGGCCGCGCGGGCTGCTCGCGCTTCGTCGTGCGCGTCGTGCGCGGCATCGACCCCTCGCGTCCGAGCCCCGCGTGGCTCGCCTCGCGGCTGCGGCTCGCGGGCATCCGCTCCATCTCGCTGCCGGTCGACATCACGAACTACGTCATGCTCGAGCTCGGTCAGCCCATCCACGGCTACGACCTCGCGAAGCTGCGCGGCGGCATCGCGGTGCGCCGCGCCCGCGCGGGCGAGACGCTCGTGACCCTCGACGACGTGGAGCGGAAGCTCGACGTCGAGGACCTGCTCATCACCGACGACCGCGGTGCGATCGGCCTCGCGGGCGTCATGGGCGGCGCCGAGACCGAGATGGACGATGCGACGACCGACGTGCTCATCGAGGCCGCGACGTTCGATCCCGTCTCGATCAGCCGCACCGCGCGCCGGCACAAGCTCTTCTCGGAGGCATCGAAGCGCTACGAGCGCGGCGTCGACCCCGCAGTCGCCGATGCCGCGGCCGCGCGGGTCGCGCAGCTGCTCGTCGAGCTCGCGGGCGGCACGCTCGACGAGCTCGGCACCGAGGTCGGCGAGGTGGCGCAGCTGGCGCCCATCACGATCCCGGTCGGCTACTGGAGCGCGCTGCTCGGCGGCGACTACACCGACGACGAGGCGCTCGCCGCGCTCGAGAGCGTCGGCGCGAAGGTCGAACAAGGCTCGGATGCGTGGACGGTCACCCCGCCGACGTGGCGCCGGGACCTGACCGATCGCGAGGGCCTCGTCGAGGAGATCGCCCGCATCGTTGGCTTCGACCGCATCCCCTCGGTGCTGCCGGTCGCGCCGCCCGGGCGCGGCTACACGCGCGCCCAGCGGCTGCGCCGCAAGGTCGCCGACGCGCTCGCCTCGAGCGGCCTCACCGAGGTGCTCGTCGCGCCCTTCGTCACCGAGCGGCAGGCGCAGCTCACCGGTCACGCGCCGGTGCGGCTCGAGAACCCGCTCGACGGCGAGCGCCCGTGGCTGCGCACCGCGCTCGTGCCTGCGCTCATCGACACCGCGCACCGCAACCTCGGCCGCGGGCTCACCGACCTCGCGCTGTTCGAGCTCGGCCGGGTCTTCCACGCGGTCGATGGCCAGGGCACCGACGAGCTGCCGGGCGCCGAGTCGCGGCCCGCCGACGACGTGCTCGCCGAGCTCGACCGCTTGCCCGAGCAGCCGCTGCACGCCGCGGTGCTGCTCGTGGGGGAGCGGGTGCGCAAGCAGCCCGGCCGCGCCGCCGAGCGCTTCGGGCTCGCCGACGCGATCGAGGCGGCCGAGCGCATCGCGCGCACCGTCGGGCTCGAGCTCGAGCTGCGGCAGGCGGAGCGGCCGTGGCTGCACCCGGGCCGCACCGCCGAGCTGCTGCTCGGCGAGACGGTCGTCGGCGTCGCGGGCGAGCTGCTGCCGCAGGTCGCGGCCGACGCCGACCTGCCGCGCGGCGTCGCGGTCGCCGAGCTCGACCTCGACGCGCTCATCGATCGCTCGCGCGTGCGCCTCGACACCCGCGTGATCGCGCCGGTGCCGGCAGCGACGCAGGACCTCTCGCTCGTCGTGCCGATCGCGGTGCCCGCGGGCGAGGTGCAGCGGGCCGTGCGCGACGGCGCGGGGGCACTGCTCGAGCACATCGCGCTCGTCGACGATTACCGCGGCACCGGCCTCGGCGACGGCGAGAAGTCGCTCACGTTCGCGCTCCGCTTCCGCGCGCCGGACCGCACGCTCACGGCCGCGGAGGCGAGCGAGGCGAAGCTCGCGGGCCTCCGCGTCGCGACCGAGCGGCACGGCGCGCGGCTGCGGGAGTAGCATCCGGTCGTGGTCGAGATCCTGGTGCGCGGCGAGGCCGCGCTGCGCGCCGCCGCCGAGCGCGCGACCGTGACGGTGCACTCCCGCTGGCAGGCCGACGCGCCCGACGCGGCGATGGCCGCGGTGACGACGGCCCACGCGGCCGCGGTCGAGCGAGCGCGAGCGCTCGCCGCCGCGGGCGCGATCGAGTCGTGGCACGCCGACCGCGCGTGGGTCTCGCACCACCGCGAGTGGGTCGGGGAGGGCCTGCCGCAGCGCCTCGTCTTCACCGCATCCGCCGCCGTCACCGCGACGTTCGTCGACGTCGACGCCCTCGGCGCCTGGATCGGCGAGCTCGGCTCCGCGCCCGAGCACGAGGTCGGCGGCGTGACGTGGTCGCTCGCCGACGAGACCGAGCGCCGGCTCTCGAGCCGCGCGCGCGAGCTCGCGGTCGAGGACGCCCGCGCTCGCGCCGCCGACTACGCGAGCGCCGCGGCGCTCGGCGAGCCCGCGATCACGGCCATCCGGGAGCCGGACCCCGCGCCGGCGCGACCCTTCGGCAAGGCGCGCGGCGGCGCCGAGGCAGCGATGCTCGCGAGCGCCGACGGCGGCGCGCCCGTCGCGCTCTCGGCTGGCGAGATCGAGGTCGAGGCCGCCGTCGAGGTCGCCTTCCGGGCATAGCGGCATCCGAGGGGCCGATAGCCTGGGAGCATGAGCCTCTCCGTCGCCGTCGCAGGCGCGAGCGGATACGCGGGCGGCGAGCTGCTGCGGCTGCTCGCGCAGCACCCCGAGCTGGAGGTGCGCACCGTCACCGCGCACGCCAATGCCGGGCAGCCCCTCGTGTCCGTGCACCCGAACCTGCGCTCCCTCGCCACGCTGACCTTCCAGGAGACCACGCGCGAGGTGCTCGCCGGCCACGACGTCGTCTTCCTCGCGCTGCCGCACGGGCACTCCGCCGGGATCGCCGCCGAGCTGCCCGACGAGACGCTCGTCGTCGACGCCGGCGCCGACCACCGGCTGCTCGACGCGGCCGAGTGGACGCGCTACTACGGCACCGAGCACGCCGGCACCTGGCCCTACGGCATGCCCGAGCTCATGCTCGCCGACGGCGGCCGCCAGCGGCGCGAGCTGCGCGCCGCCCGCCGCATCGCCGTGCCCGGCTGCAACGCGACCGCCGTGACGCTCGCGGCCGCACCCGGCATCGCGGCCGGGCTCATCGACCCGACGGGGCTCACGTCCGCGCTCGCCGTCGGCTCCTCCGGCGCGGGCCGTGGCGCGAAGACCCACCTGCTCGCGAGCGAGCTCACCGGCAGCGCGACGCCCTACGGCGTCGGCGGCACGCACCGCCACCTGCCGGAGATCGCGCAGAACCTCCGGATGGTGGGCGCGACCGAGGTGCGGCACTCTTTCACGCCGGTGCTCGTGCCGATGTCGCGCGGCATCCTCGCGACCGTGACGGCGCCGCTCGTCGGCGACGCGAGCGCCGACGAGCTGCGCGGCGCGTGGCTCTCGGCCTACGCCGACGAGCGCTTCGTGCACGTGCTGCCCGCGGGGCACTACCCGCGCACCGCCGACGTCATCGGCTCGAACTCGGTGCACATAGGCGTCGGCCTCGACCACGACGCCGGTCGCGTCGTGATGATCGCCGCGCTCGACAACCTCGGCAAGGGCACCGCGGGCGCCGCGATCCAGTCGGCGAACATCGCGCTCGGCCTCGACGAGCAGCTCGGGCTGCCGATCGACGGGGTCGCGCCGTGAGCGTGACCGCGGCCGCGGGCTTCCGGGCTGCGGGCGTCGCCGCGGGCGTGAAGTCGAGCGGGGGCGCCGACGTCGCGCTCGTCGTCAACGACGGCCCGATCGATGCGGCAGCCGGTGTCTTCACCGCCAACCGCGCGAAGGCCAACCCGGTGCTGTGGAGCCAGCAGGCGCTCGCCGACGGCACCGCTCGCGCGGTGATCCTCAACTCCGGCGGCGCGAACTGCTTCACGGGCGCCTTCGGCTTCCAGACCACGCACCAGACGGCCGAGCGGGTCGCCGAGCGACTCGGCATCGGCGCCGTCGAGGTGCAGGTGTGCTCGACGGGACTCATCGGCGTCGGCGACGAGGCCTTCCGCCAGGCGGTGCTCCGCGGCGTCGACCTCGCGGTCGACGCGCTCGGCGACGACGAGGCGGCAGGGCTCGCCGCGGCGCGGGCGATCATGACGACCGACTCGGTGCCGAAGCAGGCGATCGACAGCCGGGGCGGCTACACGGTCGGCGGCATGGCGAAGGGCGCGGGCATGCTCGCGCCCGGCCTCGCGACGATGCTCGTCGTGCTCACGACCGACGCGGTCGCCGATGCCGCGACGCTCGACCGCGCGCTCCGCGCCGCGACGCGCGTGACCTTCGACCGCCTCGACTCCGACGGCTGCATGTCGACGAACGACACCGTGCTGCTGCTCGCCTCCGGTGCATCGGCGCACCGCGCCGACGAGGCCGAGCTCACCGCATCCGTCACCGCCGTGTGCGACGACCTCGCGCGGCAGCTGCAGGCCGACGCCGAGGGCGCGAGCCACGACATCGCCATCGAGGTGCTCGGCGCCGCGAGCGAGGACGATGCGGTCGTCGTCGGCCGCTCCGTCGCGCGCTCCAACCTCTTCAAGGCCGCGATCTTCGGCAACGACCCGAACTGGGGCCGCGTGCTCGCTGCCATCGGCACGACGGATGCGTCGTTCGACCCCTTCGAGGTCGACGTCGCCTTCAACGGGGTGCGGGTGTGCCACGCCGGCGAGCCCGACCGCCCGCGCGAGGAGGTCGACCTCACGCCGCGCGAGACGCGCATCCGCATCGAGCTGCACGCGGGGGAGCACGCGGCGACGATCCGCACGAACGACCTCACGCACGAGTACGTCCACGAGAACTCCGCGTATGCCAGCTAGGGACGAGGCGCAGCTCGCGCAGAAGGCGGCGACGCTCATCGAGTCGCTGCCGTGGCTCGAGCGCTACCGCGGCGCGACGATGGTCGTGAAGTACGGCGGCAACGCGATGGTCTCTGCCGACCTGCAGCGCGCGTTCGCCGAGGACATGGTCTACCTCCGCCACGTCGGCATCGCACCCGTCGTCGTGCACGGCGGCGGCCCGCAGATCAGCGAGGCGCTCCGCGTCCACGGGATCGAGAGCGAGTTCCGCGGCGGCTACCGCGTCACGAGCCGCGAGGCGATGGACGTCGTGCGGATGGTGCTCACCGGCCAGGTCGCGCGCACGCTCGTGTCGCTCATCAACGCGCACGGCCCGCTCGCCGCGAGCATGTCGGGCGAGGACGCCGGGCTCTTCACGGGGCGCCGGCGCGGCACCGTCGTCGACGGCGAGGAGATCGACCTCGGCCAGGTCGGCGACGTCGTCGACGTCGACCCGGCCCCGGTGCGGCGGCTGCTCGACGCGGGGCTCATCCCGGTCGTCTCGTCGATCGCCCCCGACGGCGACCGGCCGGGGGAGTCGCTCAACGTCAACGCCGACGCGGCCGCTGCGGCGCTCGCGGCGGCGCTCGGCGCGCAGAAGCTCGTCATCCTCACCGACGTCGAGGGCCTCTACCGCGACTGGCCCGACCGCTCGTCGCTCGTGAGCGAGCTCACCGACGTCGAGCTCGAGGCGCTGCTGCCCTCGCTCGAGTCGGGCATGATCCCGAAGATGCAGGCGTGCCTGTCCGCCGTCCGCGCGGGCGTGCCGAAGGCCGCGATCATCGACGGCCGCGCGCCGCACTCGATCCTGACCGAGCTCTTCACGACCGCGGGATCCGGCACCGAGGTCGTGCCCGCATCCGCCACCACCGCATCCCCCACCGACGCCCCCGACCGAGGAGCAGCATGACCCGGCACTTCCTGCGCGACGACGACTTGAGCCCCGCCGAGCAGCGCGAGGTGCTCGAGCGCGCCGCCCGCATGAAGCGCGACCGCTTCGCCGAGCGCCCGCTCGAGGGCCCGCAGTCGGTCGCGGTCATCTTCGACAAGTCGTCGACGCGCACGCGCGTCTCGTTCCACGTCGGCATCTCCGACCTCGGCGGCTCGCCGCTCATCATCTCGACCGCCTCGAGCCAGCTCGGCGGCAAGGAGACGGCGGCCGACACCGCGCGCGTGCTCGAGCGGCAGGTCGCCGCGATCGTGTGGCGCACCTACGCCCAGGCCGGCCTCGAGGAGATGGCGGACGGCACGACGGTGCCGGTCGTGAACGCGCTCTCGGACGACTTCCACCCGTGCCAGCTGCTCGCCGACCTGCTGACGATGCAGGAGCACAAGGGCGAGCTCGCCGGGCTCGAGGTCGCGTTCGTCGGCGACGGACGCTCGAACATGGCGCAGTCCTACCTGCTCGCGTGCGCGACCGCGGGCATGCACGTGCGCATCGCCGCCCCTGCCGGCTACGCGCCCGAGCCAGACGTGGTCGCCGACGCCGAGCGCATCGCGGCCGAGACCGGCGGCAGCGCGACGGTCGGCGGCGATGCGCGCGCCGCCGTCGCCGGCGCCGACGTCGTCGTGACCGACACGTGGGTGTCGATGGGCAAGGAGGACGAGAAGGCCGAGCGAGTGGCGACCTTCGGCGGCTTCAAGGTCGATCGCGAGCTCATGGCGCTCGCGAAGCCCGACGCGGTCTTCATGCACTGCCTGCCCGCCGACCGCGGCTTCGAGGTCGAGGCCGAGGTCATCGACGGGCCGCAGTCGATCATCTGGGACGAGGCGGAGAACCGCCTGCACGCGCAGAAGGCGCTGCTGGCATGGCTGCTCGAGAAGGCGGACGCATGAGCGAGCAGCAGCACGGCACGAACGAGGGCTCGCTCTGGGGCGGGCGCTTCGCCTCGGGCCCGAGCCCCGAGCTCGCCCGGCTCTCGAAGTCGACGCAGTTCGACTGGCGGCTCGCGCAGCTCGACATCCGCGGCTCGAAGGCGCACGCGAGCGCGCTGCACGCGGCGGGGCTGCTCTCCGACGATGAGCTTGCCGGGATGCGGGCCGCGCTCGACGAGCTGAGCGACCGCGTCCGCTCGGGGGCGTTCGTCGCCGCCGACTCGGACGAGGACGTGCACGGCGCGCTCGAGCGCGGCCTCATCGAGATCGCCGGTGCCGACCTCGGCGGCCGGCTGCGCGCCGGCCGCTCCCGCAACGACCAGATCGCGACGCTCGTGCGGGTGTGGATGCTCGAGGAGACCGAAGAGGTCGAGCGCGGCATCCGCGCGGTGATCGAGGCGCTCCGGATGCAGGCCGAGGCGCACCCGGATGCGGCGATGCCGGGGCGCACGCACCTGCAGCACGCGCAGCCCGTGCTGCTCGCGCACCACCTGCTCGCCCACGCGTGGCCGCTCGTGCGCGACCTCGAGCGCCTCGCCGACTGGCGCGTGCGCGCGGGCGAGTCGCCGTACGGTGCCGGCGCGCTCGCCGGCTCGACGCTCGGGCTCGACCCGGCCCTCGTTGCCCGCGAGCTCGGGCTCGCCGCGCCGAGCCCCAACTCGATCGACGCGACGAGCGCTCGCGACGTCGTCGCCGAGCTCACCTTCGTGCTCGCGATGACCGCGATCGACCTCTCGCGGCTCGCGGAGGAGGTCATCCTCTGGACGACGCGCGACCTCGGGTTCGCGCGCCTCCACGACGGCTTCTCCACCGGGTCGTCGATCATGCCGCAGAAGAAGAACCCCGACATCGCCGAGCTCGCGCGCGGCAAGGCGGGCCGACTCATCGGCGACCACACGGGCCTGCTCGCGACGCTCAAGGCGCTGCCGCTCGCGTACAACCGCGATCTGCAGGAGGACAAGGAGCCGGTGTTCGACGCCGTCGACCAGCTGCAGGTGCTGCTGCCTGCCTTCGCGGGGATGGTGGCGACGCTCGACTTCCACGAGGAGCGGATGCGCGCGGGCGCGGCGGCGGGGTACGCGCTCGCGACCGACGTGGCCGAGTGGCTCGTCAAGCGCAGGGTGCCCTTCCGCGAGGCGCACGAGATCGCGGGTGCGCTCGTGCGGCTGTGCGAGCAGCGGGGGATCGAGCTCGACGAGGCGAGCGACGACGACTACCGCTCGGTCTCGGAGCACCTGGCGCCCGAGGTGCGCGAGGTGCTGACGGTCGACGGCGCGATCGCCGCGCGCGATGGCATCGGGGGCACGGCCCGCGCGGCGGTCGATGCCCAGCTCGCGTCGCTCGACGAGCGCTTGTCCCGGCTCTCGCGCGGCTGACGTTCGGTAGATTCGAACCGTGATCGACCTCGCTCCCATCCAGCTCGACCCCGCCTTCGACAACGTCTGGGACGAGCTGCAGTACCGCGGGAGCGTGCACGTCTCGACCGACCCGGAGGCGTTGCGCGCGCTGCTCGGCGGCGGCCCGATCACCTACTACTGCGGATTCGACCCGACCGCGCCGAGCCTGCATCTCGGGAACCTCGCGCAGCTGATCATCATGCGCCGGCTGCAGCTCGCTGGCCACAAGCCGCTCGCGCTCGTCGGCGGCTCGACGGGCCTGATCGGCGACCCGAAGCCCACCGCTGAGCGACAGCTCAACGAGCGGGAGACCGTCGCCGAGTGGGTCACGTACCTCGGCGAGCAGATGCTGCGCTTCCTCTCCGACGAGGGGGACAACGCCGTGCGGCTCGTGAACAACCTCGACTGGACAGGGCTCCTCTCGACGGTCGACTTCCTCCGCGAGGTCGGCAAGCACTTCCGGGTGGGCACGATGCTCCGCAAGGACGCGGTCGCCTCGCGCATGGAGTCCGACGAGGGCATCTCCTACGCCGAGTTCAGCTACCAGGTGCTGCAGGGGCTCGACTTCCGCGAGCTCTTCCTGCGCTACGGGTGCATCATGCAGCTCGGCGGCAGCGACCAGTGGGGCAACCTCACCGCGGGCACCGAGCTCATCCGCAAGGCCGAGGGCGTGCACGCGCACGCGCTCGGCTCGCCGCTCATCACGGATGCCGACGGCCGGAAGTTCGGCAAGAGCGAGGGCAACGCGGTGTGGCTCGACGCCAACCTGACGACGCCCTACGCGATGTACCAGTTCTGGCTCAACCAGGACGACGCGATCGTCGTCCAGCTGCTGAAGTCGTTCACCTTCCTGCCGTCCTCGCGGATCGCGGAGCTCGAGCGCGCAACGGTCGAGGCGCCGTTCCGACGCGAGGCGCAGCGCGAGCTCGCGCTGCAGGCGACGGCCTTCATCCACGGCCGCGAGGCGACCGAGCAGGCGATCGCCGCTTCCGAGGCGCTCTTCGGCGCCGGGGATCTCGCGGCGCTCGACGCCGGCACCCTCGCGGCGGCCGTCGGCTCGCTCGACCGGCAGGCCACCGCGACCGATGACGCGCCCGTGCTGCAGCTGCTGCAGGAGACGGGACTCGTCGACTCCCTCTCCGAGGGCCGACGCGCGATCGCTCAAGGCGGCGTCTCGGTCAACAACGAGCGCATCGACGACCCCGCCGCGACGCTCGAGGGCCGCTTGCTGCACGGGCGGTTCGCCGTGCTGCGCCGCGGCAAGAAGACGCTCGCGGGCGTCGACGCCGGCGCCTGAAGCGCAGGGGAGCGGCGCGACACGCCCGGGATGCACGTCGTTTGCGGCCCGCGTCCCCGAGCCGTGTAACGTATCCACTCGTCACCCCAAAGACGCCGAGCCGGACAGGCCAGCGGATCAAGAGGGACCACCCCCAGCAGAACGGCCCACGCAATCGCGTGCTGGCTGCGACGCGGGTGCGGTGACAGACCACTTCAACGATGAATGTGCGGAGAGCACGGTCGGCAGCTGCCGACCGAGCGAGACACCGACTTGACAGTCGCTCCGGAGCGTGTAACCTGGACAGGTTGCCACGAGCCGGGCCGAATGCGAGCCCGGTGCAGCAGGAGCCGATTTGACAGCCGCTCCGGAGCGTGTAACCTGAACAGGTTGCCACGAGCCGGACTGACAGTCAGCCGGCTCTCGCAGATGCCGACTTGACAGTCGCTTCGGAGCGTGTAACCTGAACGGGTTGCCACGAGCCGGGCCAACAGTGAGCCGGCTCTCGCGGACGCCGACTTGACAGTCGCTCTGGAGCGTATAACCTGAACGGGTTGCCACGAGCCAGGCCGAACAGCGAGCCGGCTCCAGCCGACGCCGACTTGACAGTCGCTCCGGAGCGTGTAGCCTGAATGGGCTGCCACGAGCCGGTCGATGTCCGGCGCGAGCGAGACTCCGCACGGCGTGTCGATTTGACACGGACCGAGAAGTGGCTAACATAGAGAAGTTGCCTCGGCGCAGACCCCCACGGGGAATGCACGAGAGCGTCTGATCCTTGAGAACTCAACAGCGTGCACAATGTCAAATGCCAAAAATTACTCGTAGTGCCTTCGGGCACACGATTCCTTTGGATGAGACAGATTGTCAGTAGACAGTCTATTTTGTCAGCATCAAACTCGCTGCCGCCCGGTTTTCCCCGAGCGGTACGCAACATTTCTTTACGGAGAGTTTGATCCTGGCTCAGGACGAACGCTGGCGGCGTGCTTAACACATGCAAGTCGAACGATGAAGGAGGAGCTTGCTCCTCCGGATTAGTGGCGAACGGGTGAGTAATACGTGAGCAATGTGCCCTTGACTCTGGGATAAGCGCTGGAAACGGCGTCTAATACCGGATACGACCCTCGGAGGCATCTCCTGTGGGTGGAAAGAACTTCGGTCAAGGATCAGCTCACGGCCTATCAGCTTGTTGGTGAGGTAACGGCTCACCAAGGCGACGACGGGTAGCCGGCCTGAGAGGGTGACCGGCCACACTGGGACTGAGACACGGCCCAGACTCCTACGGGAGGCAGCAGTGGGGAATATTGCACAATGGGCGCAAGCCTGATGCAGCAACGCCGCGTGAGGGACGACGGCCTTCGGGTTGTAAACCTCTTTTAGCAGGGAAGAAGCGAAAGTGACGGTACCTGCAGAAAAAGCACCGGCTAACTACGTGCCAGCAGCCGCGGTAATACGTAGGGTGCAAGCGTTGTCCGGAATTATTGGGCGTAAAGAGCTCGTAGGCGGTTTGTCACGTCTGCTGTGAAAACCCGAGGCTCAACCTCGGGCTTGCAGTGGGTACGGGCAGACTAGAGTGCGGTAGGGGAGATTGGAATTCCTGGTGTAGCGGTGGAATGCGCAGATATCAGGAGGAACACCGATGGCGAAGGCAGATCTCTGGGCCGTAACTGACGCTGAGGAGCGAAAGCATGGGGAGCAAACAGGCTTAGATACCCTGGTAGTCCATGCCGTAAACGTTGGGAACTAGATGTGGGGACCATTCCACGGTCTCCGTGTCGTAGCTAACGCATTAAGTTCCCCGCCTGGGGAGTACGGCCGCAAGGCTAAAACTCAAAGGAATTGACGGGGGCCCGCACAAGCGGCGGAGCATGCGGATTAATTCGATGCAACGCGAAGAACCTTACCAAGGCTTGACATATACCGGAAACGGCCAGAGATGGTCGCCCCGCAAGGTCGGTATACAGGTGGTGCATGGTTGTCGTCAGCTCGTGTCGTGAGATGTTGGGTTAAGTCCCGCAACGAGCGCAACCCTCGTCCTATGTTGCCAGCACGTAATGGTGGGAACTCATGGGATACTGCCGGGGTCAACTCGGAGGAAGGTGGGGATGAGGTCAAATCATCATGCCCCTTATGTCTTGGGCTTCACGCATGCTACAATGGCCGGTACAATGGGCTGCGATACCGCAAGGTGGAGCGAATCCCAAAAAGCCGGTCTCAGTTCGGATTGGGGTCTGCAACTCGACCCCATGAAGTCGGAGTCGCTAGTAATCGTAGATCAGCAACGCTACGGTGAATACGTTCCCGGGCCTTGTACACACCGCCCGTCAAGTCATGAAAGTCGGTAACACCCGAAGCCAGTGGCCTAACCTTTTGGAGGGAGCTGTCGAAGGTGGGATCGGTGATTAGGACTAAGTCGTAACAAGGTAGCCGTACCGGAAGGTGCGGCTGGATCACCTCCTTTCTAAGGAGCATCTCGCCGGCTCAGCCGGCGGAGAGCCACTTCGGTCGCACACGTCGACCGGTGGAAGCTCAAGGGTGGAACATTGACATTGGCGCTCGAACGATCGAGCCCAGCGAAGTACAGCTGCCTAGGCAGCTCGGAACCGCGGGGCGAGGGAGATCGAGCGCATGCACGCTGTTGGGTCCTGAGGGACCAGACGGCGCCTTTCGGCGTCTCTTCCCTCGGACCGGCCGGCTGACGCGCAGCGCGCGGAGGTCGACGGTACCGACCGTAAGTTGAGAACTACACAGTGGACGCGAGCATCTTAGATTCGAGCTTCGTCTCGAGTCTTGATGATCTATATAGATCATTGGTCGCCATCGCCTCGGCGGTGGTGTCCTAACCAGAATACTCATGTATGTGGTCAAGTTTCTAAGAGCAAACGGTGGATGCCTTGGCATCTGGAGCCGATGAAGGACGTAGTAATCTGCGATAAGCCTCGGGGAGCTGATAAACGAGCTTTGATCCGAGGATCTCCGAATGGGGAAACCCCGCTGGGCGGCGTGCCGACCCAGTGACTCCCGCCTGAATATATAGGGCGGGTAGAGGGAACGTGGGGAAGTGAAACATCTCAGTACCCACAGGAAGAGAAAACAACAGTGATTCCGTCAGTAGTGGCGAGCGAACGCGGAAGAGGCTAAACCGATCGTGTGTGATAGCCGGCAGGCGTTGCACGATCGGGGTTGTGGGACATCTCAGCTGCTCTGCCGAGCAGCAAGCGTTACAGACCGCGGTAGGCGAAGAACTTGGAAAGGTTCATCGAAGAGGGTGACAATCCCGTAGCCGAAACCGCGCGATGGCGCGAGGTCCATCCCAAGTAGCACGGGGCCCGAGAAATCCCGTGTGAATCTGCCAGGACCACCTGGTAAGCCTAAATACTCCCAGATGACCGATAGCGGACAAGTACCGTGAGGGAAAGGTGAAAAGTACCCCGGGAGGGGAGTGAAATAGTACCTGAAACCGTTTGCTTACAAACCGTTGGAGCAGCCCTAGCAGCTGTGACAGCGTGCCTTTTGAAGAATGAGCCTGCGAGTTAGCGATATGTGGCGAGGTTAACCCGTGTGGGGTAGCCGTAGCGAAAGCGAGTCTGAATAGGGCGATTCAGTCGCATGTCCTAGACCCGAAGCGAAGTGATCTATCCATGGCCAGGTTGAAGCGAGGGTAAGACCTCGTGGAGGACCGAACCCACTTAGGTTGAAAACTGAGGGGATGAGCTGTGGATAGGGGTGAAAGGCCAATCAAACTTCGTGATAGCTGGTTCTCTCCGAAATGCATTTAGGTGCAGCGTTGCGTGTTTCTTGCCGGAGGTAGAGCTACTGGATGGCCGATGGGCCCCAAAAGGTTACTGACGTCAGCCAAACTCCGAATGCCGGTAAGTGAGAGCGCAGCAGTGAGACGGTGGGGGATAAGCTTCATCGTCGAGAGGGAAACAACCCAGACCACCGACTAAGGTCCCCAAGCGTGTGCTAAGTGGAAAAGGATGTGGAGTTGCTTAGACAACCAGGAGGTTGGCTTAGAAGCAGCCACCCTTGAAAGAGTGCGTAATAGCTCACTGGTCAAGTGATTCTGCGCCGACAATGTAACGGGGCTCAAGCACACCACCGAAGTCGTGGAATTCGCGCAACAGCTCGGCAGTTTCGGCTGTCCAGGCGTGCGGATTGGTAGGAGAGCGTCGTGTGGCGAGTGAAGCGGCGGAGGAATCCAGCCGTGGACGCCACACGAGTGAGAATGCAGGCATGAGTAGCGAAAGACTGGCGAGAAACCAGTCCTCCGAAAGACCAAGGGTTCCAGGGTCAAGCTAATCTTCCCTGGGTAAGCCGGGACCTAAGGCGAGGCCGACAGGCGTAGTCGATGGACATCAGGTTGATAATCCTGAGCTGGCGAAGAACCGCCCAAGTCAATCCAGTAATGCTAAGAGTCCGAATCCTTTGATCGAACCCTTCGGGGGGACGTCCTTGGGCTAGCACTCGACCCTTCGCTGGTGCGGCTAGCGTATTAACAGGTGTGACGCAGGAAGGTAGCAGAACCGGGCCGATGGTTGAGTCCGGGTAAGCCGTAGGGCGTGCGATAGGCAAATCCGTCGCACATATAGCCTGAGAGCTTTGCCGAACCCTAGAGGGAAGTCTGTGATCCTATGCTGCCTAGAAAAGCATCGACGCGAGGTTCAAGTCACCCGTACCCCAAACCGACTCAGGTGGTCAGGTAGAGAATACCAAGGAGATCGAGAGAATCGTGGTTAAGGAACTCGGCAAAATGCCCCCGTAACTTCGGGAGAAGGGGGGCCTGAGGCGTGACGGCACTAGCTGCCGAAAGCGTTTGAAGGCCGCAGAGACCAGTGGGAAGCGACTGTTTACTAAAAACACAGGTCCGTGCGAAGACGCAAGTCGATGTATACGGACTGACGCCTGCCCGGTGCTGGAAGGTTAAGAGGAAGGGTTAGCGCAAGCGAAGCTCAGAATTTAAGCCCCAGTAAACGGCGGTGGTAACTATAACCATCCTAAGGTAGCGAAATTCCTTGTCGGGTAAGTTCCGACCTGCACGAATGGCGTAACGACTTCCCAGCTGTCTCAACCGCGAACTCGGCGAAATTGCACTACGAGTAAAGATGCTCGTTACGCGCAGCAGGACGGAAAGACCCCGTGACCTTTACTACAGCTTGGTATTGGTGTTCGGTGTGGCTTGTGTAGGATAGGTGGGAGACTGTGAAGCCCGGACGCTAGTTCGGGTGGAGTCGCTGTTGAAATACCACTCTGGTCACTCTGGATATCTAACTTCGAACCGTAATCCGGTTCAGGGACAGTGCCTGGTGGGTAGTTTAACTGGGGCGGTTGCCTCCCAAAAAGTAACGGAGGCGCCCAAAGGTTCCCTCAACCTGGTTGGCAATCAGGTGTCGAGTGTAAGTGCACAAGGGAGCTTGACTGTGACAGTGACAACTGGAGCAGGGACGAAAGTCGGGACTAGTGATCCGGCAGTGGCTTGTGGAAGCGCTGTCGCTCAACGGATAAAAGGTACCTCGGGGATAACAGGCTGATCTTGCCCAAGAGTCCATATCGACGGCATGGTTTGGCACCTCGATGTCGGCTCGTCGCATCCTGGGGCTGGAGTAGGTCCCAAGGGTTGGGCTGTTCGCCCATTAAAGCGGCACGCGAGCTGGGTTTAGAACGTCGTGAGACAGTTCGGTCCCTATCCGCTGCGCGCGTTGGAAGTTTGAGAGGATCTGACCCTAGTACGAGAGGACCGGGTTGGACGAACCTCTGGTGTGTCAGTTGTTCCGCCAGGAGCACCGCTGATTAGCTACGTTCGGGATGGATAACCGCTGAAAGCATCTAAGCGGGAAGCCGGCCTCAAGATGAGACTTCCGTGCCTTCGGGCGAGAGGCTCCCAGCCAGACTACTGGGTTGATAGGCCGGATGTGGAAGTGGGGACTAAAGACCCATGAAGCTGACCGGTACTAATAAGCCGATGACTTGATAACATATACATGAGCTTGCTGCTCGCGTCCACTTTGTGGTTCTCGATGTACGGTCGAGGACTGCAGCCCTCCGCTTCATGCGGAGAGCTGTGCGAACTGAAACATCAATAGTGTTTCGGCGGCCATAGCGAGAGGGAAACGCCCGGTCACATTCCGAACCCGGAAGCTAAGGCTCTCAGCGCCGATGGTACTGCAGGGGGGACCCTGTGGGAGAGTAGGACACCGCCGGACTTCTTTTGGAAAGGGGCCCCAGATTCGTCTGGGGCCCCTTTTTCCGTTTCTGGACCCGGATGGAATGGTGCCGTGAACGACAAGGCAGACCGCAGCTCGCGCGATGGCGATCGCCGGCGCGACGCAGGAGACCGGCGACCGCCGCGAGACGGGGACCGCCGCTTCGGTGACAGCCGGCCCTCGCGCGATGGATCGCGCTCGAACGACCGTGGGCAGTCGCGCGATGCCGACCGGAAGCCGCTGCGTCCCGGAGACACAGGGTACCGGCCGGGCGGTGACTCGCGTCCGCAGCGCGACAACGACCGTCGCCCGCAGCGCGACGGTGATCGCCGCCCGCAGCGCGATGGAGACCGTCGACCGCAGCGCGATGGAGACCGTCGACCGCAGCGCGATGGTGAGCGTCGATTCGGCGACTCGCGTCCGCAGCGGGACAACGACCGTCGTCCGCAGCGCGACGGTGAGCGCCGCTTCGATCGTGACTCGCGCCCGCAGCGCGATGGCGATCGTCGCCCGCCGCGCGATGGTGAGCGCCGTTTCGGCGACTCCCGGCCGCAGCGCGACGGAGATCGTCGGCCGCAGCGTGATGGCGAGCGCCGATTCGATCGTGACTCGCGTCGGCAGCGTGATGGCGACCGCCGTCCGCCGCGCGATGGAGACCGTCGCCCGCAGCGCGATGGTGAACGCCGCTTCGGCGACTCGCGTCCCCAGCGGGATGGCGACCGTCGCCCGCAGCGCGATGGTGAGCGCCGCTTCGGCGACTCGCGTCCCCAGCGGGATGGCGACCGTCGCCCGCAGCGCGATGGCGAGCGCTTCGGGCGCGGGGATCAGCAGCGACGCGATGATCAGCGCTCGAGGAACTCGGGCCCGCAGCGCGACGCCGCGCGACCGGGTCGCGATTACGAGCGCCGCGGCGACGGCTCGGGCGAGAGCTTCAAGCAGGTGCGCGACGACGACTTCGTGCCGCCGCACCTGCCCGATGACGTGGCGCCTGAAGACCTCGACATCGGCGCTCGCGCGCAGCTCAAGACCCTGACGAAGGAGAACGCCGAGCTCGTCGCCAAGCACATGGCGATGGCATCGCGACTCATCGACGAGGATCCCGAGCTCGCGCACCAGCACGCGCTCGCCGCGTCGCGTCGCGCCGGCCGCATCGGCGTCGTCCGCGAGACGCTCGCGATCACGGCCTACCAGCTCGGCGACTTCGCCCTCGCGCTCCGCGAGCTGCGCACGTACCGCCGCATCACCGGGCGTGACGACCAGCTGCCGCTCATGGCCGATTGCGAGCGCGGACTCGGCCGCCCCGAGAAGGCGCTCGAGCTCGCGCGCTCGGTCGACGCATCCACGCTCGAGACGCCGGTGCGCGTCGAGCTCGCCATCGTGAAGTCGGGGGCGCGCCTCGACCTCGGCCAGAAGGAGGCGGCGCTCGAGGAGCTGCGCATCCCCGAGCTGCGCAAGGACAAGGCGTTCGACTACAGCCCGGCGCTGTTCGCGAGCTTCGGGGGCGTGCTGGAGGAGCTCGGCCGCGACGAGGAGGCGGCCGAGTGGTTCGAGCTCGCCGACCGCGCGATCGACGCGCTCGAGGACGCGCTGCGTCCGGGCGAGCTCGAGGAGATGGTGATCACGACCGAGCGGCTCGAGTCGCCGGTCGACGAGGAAGCCGCCGAAGGCGAGGACGAGCCGCACGACGAGGCCCAGGGCGAGGCCGACTCGCTCGGCGACGCGGACGACGCGCTCGAGGAGCCGGTCGTCGAGGAGCCGGTCGTCGAGGAGCCGGTCGTCGAGGAGCCGGCTCCGGCGGAGCCGGAGGGCGAGTCGGCCAGCGCGATCGAGTCCGAGGCCGACATGGCTGTCGCGGGCGATGACGCGCTGTTCGGCGATGCGCTGTTCGGCGACGACCTCATCGAGGGCGAGGAGCGCTCCGAGGGCACGCGCTGATGGGCCTGTTCAAGAAGGCGCAACCGGCGGCGACGCCCATCGATGGCGCCGACTACCTCTACCTCGACCTCGACGGCGTCGTCTACAAGGGACCGCACGCGATCCCGCACGCGGTCGAGAGCATCGTCGCGACGGGCCTGCCCGCGGCGTACCTCACCAACAACGCATCGCGCACCGACGCGGAGGTGGCGGAGCACCTGCGGTCGTTCGGCCTCCCGGTCGAGCCCCGCGACGTCGTGACGAGCCCGCAAGCCGCGATGCTGCTGCTCGAGCCGCACCTGCAGCCCGGAGACCCCGTGCTCGTCGTCGGCGGCGCCGGCATCGTGGTCGAGATCGAGGCCCGCGGGTGGCGCGTCGTGCGCACCGCGGCCGAGCAGCCGAAGGCGGTCGTGCAGGGCTTCCACCCGACCGTCGGCTGGAACGACCTCGCCGAGGCCTCGTTCGCGCTCGCGCGCAAGCCCGAGCACGGCGGCATCCCGTGGATCGCGACGAACGGCGACTGGACGATCCCCGTCGCCGGCGGCATCGCGCCGGGCAACGGCACGCTCGTCTCCGCAGTGCACACCGCAGTCGGCAGGCTCGCGGAGTTCGCGGGCAAGCCCGAGACGCCGATGTTCGACGTCGCCGCGGAGCGCTTCGGCGCCCGCTCGCCGGTCATGATCGGCGACCGCCTCGACACCGACATCCTCGGTGCGCGGAGGGCGGGCATCCGCTCGATCACCGTGCTGACCGGCATCGATCGCGGCCCGAGCCTCATCGGCGCCGACCCCACCATGCGGCCCGATCACGTGATCGAGGACCTGCGCGACCTCCAGCAGCCGATCCTCCCCGTGCGCGAGACGCTCGAGACGTCCACGCGCGCGGTGTACTTCGAGGTCGGCAGGGCAGCGGTGCGACGCTCCGGCATCGACATCACGCTCGTGCGCGCGGGCGATCGGCCGGTCGACACGGTCCGCGCGGCGTGCGCTGCCGTGTGGAGCGCCGACCGCCCCGTGCTGGGGCTGCGCATCGCCGACGAGCTGCTCGCCCTCTGAGGCTGGACGTTCGCCCGGTGCGCCGTCCCGGTGCGCGCGCTGGAATGGGGGCATGCATCCCTCCGAGACCGAGTCCGAGAGCGGGCGCCGCGGGGGCGCCGTCCGCCGTCGCCGTCAGGCGGTCCTCGAGCGCGACGTCGCCCCGGGCATCCATCGCCTTCAGCACGCCTCGACGAACGCCTACCTGATCGAGGACGGCGGAGCGGTCACGCTCGTCGACTCGCTCTTCCCGCGCAGCCGGCCCCACCTCGACGCGGCGCTCGCCGCGATCGGGCGCTCGATCGCCGACGTGCGAGCGCTCGTGCTGACCCACGCGCACTTCGACCACCTCGGGATGGCGGAGGAGCTGCAGCGCGAGGGCGTGCCGCTGTGGCTGCACCAGGGCGACGCGCGCATCGCGCGGCATCCCTACCGCTACCGCACCGCGAACTCGCGGCTCTGGTACCCCTTCCGCTACCCGGGCTCGCTGCCGATCTTCGCCGCGATGACCACGGTGGGCGCGCTGGGCGTGCCCGGCGTGCGCGGCACCGTCCCGATGGAGGAGGGCACCGTGCTCGACCTGCCCGGCAGCCCGCGCGTCGTGCCGACGCCCGGGCACACCGACGGGCACGTCGCGCTGCACTTCCCCGACCGCGACGCGGTGATCAGCGGCGACGCGATCGTCACGCTCGACCCGCACACGACGAAGACCGGACCACGCGTCGTCGCCGGCGCCGCGACGGTCAAGCCCGAGGTCGCCCTCCGCTCGCTCGACGCGCTCGAGGACACGGGCGCGACGATCGTGCTGCCCGGGCACGGCGAAGTGTGGCGCGACGGCGTGCGCACGGCCGCGAGGGCGGCGAGGGCCGCCGGCATCGACTGAGGCGACCCGCCGTGTGCCGCTCACGCGAGCGGCGGCTCCCACGGCGCGACGCGTGCGTCGTCGCGGCGGATGCCGTCGGCACGCCGGAAGGACGGCGCGGCCGCCGCGAGGCCGTTCCACTCGAGCGACCAGGACGCGATCGACAGATCCCGCCCAGCGGTCCGACACCCCGACGCGGCCGAGGTCGACGATTCCGGCGAACGCGCCGCCCGCGATCAGCGTGTTCGGCGCGCACGGGTCGCCGTGGCCGGGTTCCACTTCGCGAAGATCGCGCCGCCGGGCCGCTCGATGCGCGCGGTCACGCCGCCCTGCTCGTTCTGCCGGACGAGCTCGAGCGGGTCGTCGCCAGCGAGCGCGGCGATCGCTTCGGGCACCGGGGTGCCGGACGGCGGGACGTCGGCGGCTCGGAGGGTCACGCCGTGACGCTAGCGTGGCGCCATGAGCGAGACGGATCCCCGGCGGGTGCTGGTGCTCGGCGGCACGCGGTGGCTCGGCCGCGCGATCGCGCAGGGCCACGTCGAGCGCGGCGCCGACGTCACGTGCCTCGCGCGCGGCGAGGCCGGCTCGGCGCCCGAGGGCGCGCGCCTCGAGCGCGCCGATCGAGACGAGTCGGATGCGTACGACGGGCTCTCGGGGGAGTGGGACGAGGTCGTCGACGTCTCCCGCATCCCGCGGCACGCGCGCGGTGCGCTCGACGCGCTCGCGGATCGCGCCGCGCACTGGACGTTCGTCTCGTCGGTCTCCGCCCAGCGGCTCGAGGCGCCCGTCGGCGCCTACGAGGACGACGACCTCGTGCCGGAGTCGGAGTCGGAGGAGGACTACGGCGGCGCGAAGGCGTGGATCGAGCGCGTCGCCCGCGAGCGGCTCGGCGCGCGGCTCGCGATCGTGCGCCCCGGGCTCATCGGCGGGCCCGGCGACGGCAGCGATCGCTTCGGATACTGGGTCGCGCGGCTCGCGCTCGCGGGAGACGGCCCCGCGCTCGTGCCGGCGCGCGACCAGGCGACCGAGACGATCGACGTGCGCGACCTCGCCGCGTTCCTCGTCGACCGCGCCCCCGCGATCGACGGCGTCGTCAACGCCTTGGGCGCCGAGCGGCGGCTGCACGCGCTCGTCGCGTCCGCGCGCGGCATCGCCGGTCACACGGGCGAGCTCGTGCTCGCGACGGACGAGCAGCTCGAGGCGGCCGACGTCGGCCACTGGGCCGGGCCGCGCGCGCTGCCGCTCACGCTGCCCGCCTCGCTCGAGCCGCACGCGCAGCGCTCGAGCGCCCGCTACCGCGCGGCGGGCGGCGAGCACCGCCCGCTCGAGGGCATGCTCGCCGACGTGCTCGCCGACGAGCAGGGGCGCGGGCTCGACCGGCCGAGCGCCAACCGGCTCTCGCGCGCCGACGAGCTGGGCGTCATCGATTCGCTAGCCTCGACGACATGACGGAAGAGCACCTCCTCGACGAGCTCGAGCTGCTCGAGCAGCAGCCGCTCGAGGAGCGCGCCGACCAGCTGGCCCGCATCCACGACCGGCTGCAGGCCGAGCTCGGGGCAGTCCGTGGTTGACCCGCGTGGCTGACGCCATCCGGCTCGATCAGGCGCTCGTCGAGCGCGGGCTCGCGCGCAGCCGCAGCCAGGCGCAGCAGCGCATCGCCGCCGGGCTCGTCTCGGTCGACGGCCGAGGCGTCGTCAAGGCGAGCCAGAAGGTGCCGGCCGGGGCCGAGATCGCCGTCTCCGAGACCGACGCGTGGGTGTCGCGCGCGGCGCACAAGCTCATCGCGGCGCTCGACGCGTTCGGGGTGGATGCGTCGGGTCGCGACGCGCTCGACGCGGGCGCGTCGACGGGCGGCTTCACCCAGGTGCTGCTCGCGCGCGGCGCTCGGCACGTCACGGCGCTCGACGTCGGGCACGGCCAGTTCCAGCTCGACGTGTCGACGCATCCGATCACCCTGCTCGAGGGGCGCAACGTGCGCGACCTCGAGCCGGGCTCGATCGAGCCCGCGCCGAGCCTCGTGACCGCCGACCTCTCGTTCATCTCGCTCGCGCTCGCGATCGGGCCGCTCGTCGGCGTCGCCGCGACCGGTGCCGACTTCGTCGTGCTCATCAAGCCGCAGTTCGAGGTGGGGCGCACGGGCGTGCGCGAGGGCATCGTCACCGACCCGGCGCTGCGCGCGCAGGCGATCGAGCGCGTGCTGTGGGCGGCGTGGGATGCGGGGCTCGGCACCGCGGGTCTCATCGGCAGCCCGATCGTGGGCGCGCGCGGCAACCTCGAGTACCTCGCGCACCTCTCGGCGAGCGTCGGGTCGAATCCGACAGAATGGCTGGACGAGTGCGTGCGGCTGTCGAAGGAGGCGCGGTGAACGAGGCGGGAGACGTGGCGGAGCGCCGCTTCCTGCTCGCGTTCCACCCCGGCCGCGCCGAGGCGGTCGAGAGCGCGGTCACGATCGCGCGACGGCTGCTCGCGGCGGGCGTGACGCCCGTCGTGCTCAGCGACGACCGGCCGGTGCTGCTCGAGGCGGAGCCGGCGCTCACCGCCGTGGAGGGCTGGGACCGCGAGGGGCACCTCGAGGTCGAGCTCATCATGACGCTCGGCGGCGACGGCACGATCCTGCGTGCGGCCGAGCTGCAGCGCGAGCTCGACGCGCCGCTGCTCGGCATCAACCTCGGCCACGTCGGCTTCCTCGCCGAGGCGGAGGTCGCCGAGTCGGCCGAGGTCGTCGAGCGGGCGCTGCTGCGCGACTACGAGGTCGAGCAGCGGCTCACGCTGTGCGTGCGCGTCTTCCGCGGCGACGAGCTCGTGCACGAGACGTGGGCGGTCAACGAGGCCGCGATCGAGAAGTCGGGCTCGGGTCGCATGATCACGACGCTGCTCGAGATCGACAGCCGAGCGGTGTCGTCGTTCGGCACCGACGCGGTGCTGCTGTCGACCCCGACGGGCTCGACCGCCTACTCCTTCTCCGCCGGCGGCCCGATCGTCTGGCCGACCGCCGAGGTGCTGCTGCTCGTGCCGCTCGGCGCGCACGCGCTCTTCACGCGGCCGCTCGTCGTCGCGCCGACCTCGACGATGGCGGTCACGATCGCCGAGGACTCGACGCACCCCGCGGTGCTGTGGTGCGACTCGCGCCGCTCGTTCGACCTGCCGCAGGGCTCGCGCGTCGAGGCGACCCGCGACGCGAAGCCGCTGCGGCTCGCGCGCCTGTCGAAGGCGCCGTTCGCCGACCGGCTCGTCGCGAAGTTCCACCTGCCGGTGGAGGGATTCCGGCGGAAGCGGCAGTGACGCGCCTCGACGAGCTGACGATCCGCTCGCTCGGCGTCATCGACGAGGCGCGCGTGCCGATCGGTCCCGGCTTCACCGCGATCACGGGCGAGACGGGCGCGGGCAAGACGATGGTCGTGCAGGCGCTCGCGCTCCTGCGCGGCGAGCGCGCCGACGCGGGCGTCATCCGCTCGGGCGAGGAGCGCGCGGCCGTGCAGGGCGTGTGGATCGTCGACGATGCGGATGCGGTGGGTCTCGTCGAGGACGCGGGCGGCACGGTCGACGACGGCGAGCTCATCCTCGGGCGGGCGCTCACCCGCACGCCCGACGCAACCGCGCGCTCGCGCGCACAGGCCGGCGGAGCCGCCGTGCCGGCGGGGCTGCTGCGCGAGCTCGCCGACCGGCTCGTCGCCGTGCACGGGCAGTCCGACCAGCAGCGGCTGCGCTCCGCCGAGGCGCAGGCGGCGGCGCTCGACCGGGCGGCCGGGGCCGCGCTGCAGGAGCTGCTCGCCGAGTACCGGGCCGCCCACGCGGCCTGGAGCGACGCGCGCGAGACGGCCGAGCGCATCCGCGCCGAGCACGACGCCCGCGCCGCCGAGGCGACGCGCATCCGCGAAGAGCTCGAGGAGCTCGAGGCGCTCGACCCGCAGCCGGGGGAGCAGGACGAGCTCGCGGCGCTCGCGCACCGGCTCGAGCACGCGGAGTCGCTGCGCGCCGACCTCGGCGAGGCGCACCAGGCGCTCTCGAACGACGATGACGCGCCGGACGCGGTGACGCTCGCGGGCCGGGCGCGCCGGCTCGTCGAGCGCGCCGCGGGAGACGACGCGGCGCTCGCGGACGCGCTCGAGCTGCTCGTGCAGGCCGACGCGCTGCTGCAGGAGGCGTCGGCATCGATCGTCACGGCGCTCGACGACCTCGAGCGGCCCGAGCGGAGCCTCGACGAGGTGCAGCAGCGGCGCGCCGACCTCTCGGGGCTCGAGCGCCGGCTCGCCCGGCCGCTCGACGAGGCGCTCGAGGCGGCGCCCGGCGCCGCGCTGCGGCTCGCCGAGCTCGAGGGCGACGAGGCGGAGCTCGAGCGGCTCGAGGCAGAGCAGGCGCGCCACCTCGAGGCGGCGACGGCGCTCGCCGACCGCTTGAGCGAGCTGCGGCGCGACGCGGCGGGGCGGCTCGAGGCGGCGGTCGGGGAGGAGCTGCGGGCGCTCGCGATGCCGAACGCGCGGCTCGTCGTCGAGGTCGCGCAGGCCGACGCGCTCGGCCCGGCCGGGCGCGACCGCGTGACGATGCTGCTCGCGCCCCACCCGGGCGCCGAGCCGCGCCCCATCCAGCGCGGCGCGTCGGGCGGCGAGCTCAGCCGCATCATGCTCGCGATCGAGGTCGCGCTCGCCGACGAGAGCGTGCCCACCATGGTGTTCGACGAGGTCGACGCGGGCGTCGGCGGCGCCGCCGCGACCGAGATCGGCCGGCGCCTCGCGCGGCTCGCGCAGCACTGCCAGGTGATCGTCGTCACGCACCTCGCGCAGGTCGCGGCCTTCGCCGAGCACCACGTGCGGGTCGAGAAGGGCACCGACGGCCGCATCACGGCATCGCAGGTCGCCGCGGTCGAGGGCGAGGAGCGCCTGGCCGAGCTCGCCCGCATGCTCTCCGGCAGCGCATCCGAGACCGCGCTCGCCCATGCCCGCGAGTTGCTCGAAGACTCGGGCGCGGTGGGTTAGGCTCGAAGCCCGTGGACCTCAGTGCGAGCGGGACCGACACGTCGGCCAAGGTGACCAAGCAGATCTTCGTCACGGGCGGTGTCGTCTCCTCCCTCGGCAAGGGCCTCACCGCCGCGTCGCTCGGCAACCTGCTGACCGCGCGCGGCCTGCACGTCGTGATGCAGAAGCTCGACCCCTACCTCAACGTCGACCCGGGCACGATGAACCCGTTCCAGCACGGCGAGGTGTTCGTGACCGACGACGGGGCCGAGACCGATCTCGACATCGGCCACTACGAGCGCTTCCTCGACGTCGACCTCTCGCAGGCGGCCAACGTCACGACCGGCCAGATCTACTCGCGCGTCATCGAGCGCGAGCGCCGCGGCGAGTACCTCGGCGACACCGTGCAGGTCATCCCGCACATCTCCGACGAGATCAAGCGCCGCATGCGGCTGCAGTCCGAGCAGGACCCGCAGCCCGACGTCATCATCACCGAGATCGGCGGCACCGTCGGCGACATCGAGTCGCAGCCGTTCATCGAGTCGGCCCGCCAGATCCGCCACGAGCTCGGCCGCCAGAACGTCTTCTTCGTGCACGTCTCGCTCGTGCCGTTCCTCGGCGCCTCCGGCGAGCAGAAGACGAAGCCGACGCAGCACTCCGTCGCGACGCTCCGCTCGATCGGCATCCAGCCCGACGCGCTCGTGCTGCGCAGCGACCGACCGGTGAGCGAGTCGAACCGCAAGAAGATCGCGCTCATGTGCGACGTCGAGGAGCGTGCCGTCGTCAACGCGATCGACAAGCCCTCGATCTACGACATCCCGAGCATGCTCACCGAGCAGGGCCTCGACGCCTACATCATCGAGCAGCTCGGCCTCTCGGCGGGCGAGATCGACTGGTCGCGCTGGCAGCCCGTGCTCGACGGCGTGCACAACCCGAAGCACGAGGTCACGATCGGCCTCGTCGGGAAGTACATCGACCTCCCGGATGCGTACCTGTCGGTGACCGAGGCGGTCAAGGCCGGCGGCTTCGCGAACCAGACGAAGGTCAACCTGCGCTGGATCCGCTCCGACGACTGCGAGACCCCGGAGGGCGCGGCCGCCGAGCTCGGCGAGCTCGACGGGATCGTCGTGCCCGGCGGCTTCGGCATCCGCGGCATCGAGGGCAAGCTCGGCGCGCTCAAGTTCACGCGCGAGAACGAGATCCCCACGCTCGGCATCTGCCTCGGCCTGCAGTGCATGGTGATCGAGGCCGCGCGGAACCTCGCCGGCATCGAGGGCGCCTCCTCGACCGAGTTCGACGTCGATACCCCCGCGCCCGTCATCGCGACGATGGCCGAGCAGGAGCAGCACATCCACGGCGGCGACCTCGGCGGCACGATGCGGCTCGGCATCTACGAGGCGAAGCTCGCCGAGGGCTCGCTCGCCGCGCAGCTCTACGGCGCCGATTCCGCCGAGGAGCGCCACCGCCACCGCTACGAGGTCAACAACGCCTACCGCGAGCAGATCGCCGAGGCGGGGCTCTGGTTCAGCGGCACCTCGCCCGACGGCCACCTCGTCGAGTACGTCGAGATGCCCGGCCACCCGTTCTACATCGCCACCCAGGCCCACCCGGAGCTCCGCAGCCGGCCCAACCGCGCGCATCCGCTCTTCCGCGGCCTCGTCGCGGCCGCCCTCGACCGGCAGCGCGCCTCGAAGCTCTTCGACGAGACCGACGAGTCGATCGAGACCGCCTGATGCTCGAGGACGCGCTCGGGCGGCAGCCGGTGCTCGAGAGCGAGCAGCTGTTCTCGGGGCGCATCTGGGACGTCGAGCGGCAGGAGTTCGAGCTCGGCGGCGAGCGGATCGTGCGCGAGGTCATCGTGCATCCCGGCGCCGTCGCGGTCGTGGCGCTGAACGAGCTCGGCGAGGTCATGCTCGTGCACCAGTACCGCCACCCGGCGGGCGGCACGCTGTGGGAGCTGCCCGCGGGCCTGCTCGACGTCGAGGGGGAGGACCCGCTCGCCGCCGCGCGGCGCGAGCTCGCCGAGGAGACCGACCTCGAGGCCGCCTCGTGGCGCACGCTCGTCGACCTCTCGCCGTCGGGCGGCGGCTCGACCGAGATCATCCGCGTCTACCTCGCGACCGACGTGCGGGAGCTGCCGGAGCAGCACGCGCGCGTCCACGAGGAGGCCGCGATGGAGCGCCGCTGGGTGCCGCTCGAGGAGGTCGTCGAGGCGGCGCTCGCGATGCGGCTGCACAACGCGACGCTCCTGTCTGCCGTGCTCGCGCTGCACGCCATGCGCGCGCGGGGCGCCGAGCCGCACGCGGCCGACGCGCCGTTCGACTGGCACCCCGCGCACCGGCCGTGACGCGGTGAGCGTGTCCCCGGCCGTCGCGGTCGAGCGGCTGCTGCGCCAGCTCGCGATCGAGCGCGGCCTCTCGGCGCACACGATCGCCGCCTACCGGCGCGACCTCGCCGGCTACGTCGCGGTGCTCGAGGCGCGCGGGGTGACGGATGCGTCGGCGATCGTGCGCGAGGACGTCGCCGCCTTCCGCGCGGCGCTCGCCGACCGGCAGCTCGCCGCCTCCTCCGTCGCGCGCCACCTCTCGGCGGTCAAGGCGCTGCACCGCTGGCTCGTCGACGAGCGCGTCGCGAGCGAGGACGTCACGCGCGACGAGCGGCCGCCGAAGCTGCCGCAGCGGCTGCCGAAGGGCATCTCGGTCTCGCAGATGCAGCGCCTGCTCGAGACGCCGAGCGGCGACGACCCGGCGGGCCTGCGCGATCGGGCGCTGCTCGAGCTGCTCTACGCGACCGGCGCGCGCATCTCGGAGGTGCTCGGGCTCGACGTCGACGACCTCGCCAGCGAGCACGGGCTCGTGCGCGTCACCGGCAAGGGCGCGAAGCAGCGGCTCGTCCCGGTCGGCTCGTTCGCGCGCGAGGCGGTCGATGCGTGGCTCGTGCGCGGTCGGCCCGCGCTCGCCGCGAAGGGCCGCGGGGGACCGGCGCTGCTGCTCGGTGCTCGGGGCGGGCGGCTCAGCCGCCAGGCGGCGTGGGAGATCATCCAGCGCGTCGCGGAGGAGGCGGGCGTCGAGCACGTCTCGCCGCACACGTTCCGCCACTCGTTCGCGACCCACTTGCTCGAGGGCGGTGCCGACGTGCGCGTCGTGCAGGAGCTGCTCGGCCACGCATCCGTCGCGACGACGCAGATCTACACGCACGTCACGGCTGACACGCTCCGCGACATGTACACGACCGCGCACCCGCGCGCCCGCTGAGCGACTACCGCTCGGGGATCGCGCCGTCGGCGTAGAGCGAGCGCGGGTTCGAGCGGAAGCCGGCCCGCTCGTAGACGGGGATCGCCTCGACGCTCGAGTGCACCGTCACGTGCTCGAGCCCGCGCCGCCGCGCCTCGTCGAGCACCGCGGCCGCGAGCCGGCGACCGAGTCCCGCGCCGCGGTGCTCTGGCACGACGTAGCAGCTCTGCAGGTCGCCCGATCGGCGCTCGAGCGCTCGCGGCGAGGGCACGCGCGACTGGATCGCGAGCCACGCCATGCCGACGACCTCGCCGCCCGCGATCGCGACGATCGGCACGTGCGAGCCGGTGTGCGCGCGAGCCCACTCCGCCGCTGCGGCGGCGTACGCGCCCGGCTCGGGCAGCGGCTCGTCGCTCTCCTCCCGCACCCACCGCCACCGGAGACCCGCGACCGCCTCGAGCTCCGCATCCGCCGCGAGCCGCACCACCACGTCCATGCGCCCATCGTGGCATCCGCCGCGTGTGCCGTCCTCGGCATCCGCCGCCGGGTGCGCTTCCGCCCGACAGGGGCGGGCACGCCGGCCCCCGCGCGGCCGAACCGCCCCTGTCGCCGGGGCGTCGGTGCGCGCTGACCGATACGTCGACCGCGACGCCAGCCCGGGCTGAGCGGCGCTCGCGGCCCGCTCAGCCTCAACCAGAGGTTGAGATACACGCCGTCCCCGCCTGCGGGGCGGAGGCGCGCCGCGTTCCTAGACTCGAAGCCATGAGCACGAGCAGCGAGACCCTGACCGGCCTGGAGGCGCCCGCGCTCGGGCCGACCGGGCGTCCCGCGCGCGACTTCCCGGTGCCGACGCCGCTGCCGAGCCACGGGCCGGCGCGCATCATCACGATGTGCAACCAGAAGGGCGGAGTCGGCAAGACGACGACCTCGATCAACCTCGGTGCCGCGGTCGCCGAGTACGGCCGCCGGGTGCTCGCCGTCGACTTCGACCCGCAGGGCGCGCTCTCGGCCGGCCTCGGCGTCGACAACCACGACGCGACGACGATCTACGACCTGCTGCTGAACCCGCGCCTCGACCCGCGCGAGGCGATCCAGCAGACGAGCACCCCGGGCCTCGACGTCATCCCGGCGAACATCGACCTCTCGGCCGCCGAGGTGCACCTCGTCAACGAGGTCGCCCGCGAGCAGATCCTCGCGCGCGTGCTCCGCAAGGTCGCCGACGACTACGACCTCATCCTCGTCGACTGCCAGCCCTCGCTCGGCCTGCTGACGGTCAACGCGCTCACCGCCGCGCACGGCGTGCTCATCCCGCTCGAGAGCGAGTTCTTCGCGCTCCGCGGCGTCGCGCTCCTCAAGGAGACGATCGACAAGGTGCAGGACCGCCTGAACCCCGCCCTGCAGCTCGACGGCATTCTCGTCACGATGTACGACGCCCGCACGCTGCACGCGCGCGAGGTCATGGAGCGGGTCGTGGATGCGTTCGGCGAGACCGTGCTCGAGACCGTCGTGCGCCGCACGGTGAAGTTCCCCGACGCATCCGTCGCCGGGGTGCCGGTGACGCAGTTCGCCCCCGAGCACAGCGCAGCGGAGGTCTACCGCCAGCTCGCCCGCGAGCTGATCCACCGTGGCGCCATCGCCTGAACCGGTCGCGCCCGAGGCGGCAGGGGAGTCGGCCGCCGACGAGGAGCGGCGCGGCTTCCGCCTCGCGCTCGACAACTTCGACGGCCCCTTCGACCTGCTGTTGACGCTCATCGGCAACCGCTCGATGGACGTCACCGAGATCGCGCTCTCGCGCGTGACGGATGAGTTCATCGCCTACGTGCGCACGCTCGACACGCACGAGGAGCTCGAGCAGGCGAGCGAGTTCATCGTCGTCGCGGCGACGCTGCTCGACCTCAAGATCGCGTCGCTCCTCCCGGCGGGCGACGTCGTCGACAGCGAGGACGTCGCGCTGCTCGAGGCGCGCGACCTGCTCTTCGCCCGCCTGCTGCAGTACCGCGCGTTCAAGCAGGCAGCAGCGTGGATGGAGGAGCGGATCGCCGTCGAGAGCGGCCGCCACGCGCGCTCGGTGCGGCTCGAGGAGCGCTTCCGGCAGCGCGTGCCCGAGCTCAAGTGGACGCTCTCGCCCGACGACTTCGCCGCGCTCGCGCTGCTCGCGCTCACGCCGAAGGAGATCCCGACCGTCGGCCTCGGTCACTTGCACGCGCCGCTCGTGTCGATCCGCGAGCAGGCCGCCCACATCGTCGCGACGCTCCGTTCCGCGGGCACGACGACCTTCCGCGAGCTGATCGCGGGCGAGGCGACGCGCGGCGTCATTGTCGCGCGGTTCCTCGCCGTGCTCGAGCTCTACCGGCACGCCGCGATCACGTTCGAGCAGCTCGAGCCGCTCGGCGAGCTCTCGATCAGCTGGACCGGGCACGACTTCCGCGACGAGGACCTCGTGAGCTTGGGGGCAGACTATGACCATGCCTGAGACGGATGCGCTGACCGACGACGCGGGCGCGGACGACGCGGGTGCTCGGGGCCGCGCGCACCTGCCGCTCGAGCGCCGCATCGAGGCCATCCTCATGGTCGCCGACGAGCCGCAGGGCGCCGTGCACCTCGCGACCGCGCTGCAGGCGCCCGTGAAGGCGGTCAAGGCAGCGATCGAGGCGCTCCGCGCCGACTACGACGGCGAGCCGGTGGGGGATCGACCCGCCGGCCCCGAGCGCGGCTTCGAGCTGCGCGAGGTCGGCGGCGGCTGGCGCATCTACGTGCGCGAGGCGTACGACGCCGACGCGGCCGACTTCGTGCTCACGCAGACGCCCACGCGCCTCTCGCAAGCCGCGCTCGAGACGCTCGCGGTCATCGCCTACAAGCAGCCGATCACGCGCGGCGCGGTCGCGGCGATCCGCGCCGTCAACGTCGACTCGGTCGTGCGCACGCTGCTGGGCCGCGGGCTCATCCGCGAGGCGTTCGCCGACTCCGAGACCGGCGCGATCCACTACGAGACGAGCGAGCTGCTGCTGAGCCAGCTCGGCCTCAACTCGCTCGACGAGCTGCCGCCGATCAGCCCGCTGCTGCCCGACGGTGAGGAGGACGTGCTCGCATGACCGATCCGACCAATGCCGAGGGCGAGCGCCTGCAGAAGGTGCTCGCAGCCGCGGGCGTCGCGAGCCGACGCGTCGTCGAGGACATGATCGTCGCCGGCCGCATCGAGGTCGACGGGAGGGTCGTCACCGAGCTCGGCACGCGCATCCGCCCCGACGCCCGAGTGAGCGTCGATGGCACCGCCGTGCAGCTCGACGTCTCGAAGCGCTACCTCATGCTCAACAAGCCCACCGGTGTCGTCTCGACCATGCGCGACGAGCAGGGGCGGCGCGACCTGCGCGAGTTCACCGACGAGGTGGGGGAGCGCGTCTACAACGTCGGCCGGCTCGACGCCGAAACCTCCGGGCTGCTGCTGCTCACGAACGACGGCGAGGTCGCGCACGTGCTCGCCCACCCCTCGTTCGGGGTCGAGAAGACGTACGTGGCGAAGGTGCGGGGCGTCGCCGACCAGCGCGTGATCCGCCGGCTGCTCGACGGCTTCGAGCTCGACGACGGCGAGATCCACGCCGACGCCGCGCGGCTCGTCGGGCGCCCGTCGCAGGGCCACTCGATGATCGAGCTCACCCTCCACTCGGGCCGCAACCGCATCGTGCGGCGCATGCTCGACCACGTCGGCCATCCGGTCGTCGAGCTCGTGCGGCGCTCATTCGGTCCGCTCCACCTCGGCACCCTCCGGTCGGGCCGCGTGCGCGAACTCACTAGCATGGAGCGAGGCGCCATCCTCACCCTCGCGAGGTCCGAGCGCTGAACCGCCGCCGACCGCGGCCCCCGACACCATCCCTGGAGGAGCGTCCGTGACCCACCGACTGCGCGGTCCCGTGCGCATCGTCGGCACCGGGCTCCTCGGCACCTCGATCGGCCTCGGCCTCTCGGCGCGCGGCGTCGAGGTGCAGCTGAGCGACGCGAGCCCGACCGCCGAGCGGCTCGCCGCCGACTTCGGCGCCGGCCGGCTCGCGCGGCCGGGCGACCAGCCCGAGCTCATCGTGGTCGCGGTGCCGCCGGACGTCACGGCGCGCGTCGTCGCCGCCGAGCTCGCGGCATTCCCGGATGCGGTGGTCACCGACGTCGCGTCGGTCAAGGCCGTGCCCCTCGTGGAGCTCCGCGAGCTCGGCGCCGACATCAGCCGCTACCTCGGCTCGCACCCCATGGCGGGCCGGGAGCGCTCCGGCGCGCTCGCCGGCTCGGGCGACCTCTTCGTCGGCCGGCCGTGGGTCATCGCCGGGCACGACGACATCTCCTACGAGCGGGGCAGCCTCGTCGACGACCTCATCCTCGACCTCGGCGCCGTGCCGATCGAGTCGACGCCCGAGGAGCACGACCGCGCCGTCGCGATCGTGAGCCACGTGCCGCAGCTCGTCTCGTCGCTCATGGCCGCGCGGCTCGCCGACGCGCCCGACGAGGCGCTGCGGCTCGCGGGCGGCGGCGTGCGCGACGTCACCCGCGTGGCAGCCTCCGATCCGGCGCTGTGGATCCAGATCCTGGGCGCGAACGCCCCCGCCGTCGTCGAGCAGCTGCGCGCGATGCAGGCCGACCTCGCAAGCCTCGTCGACGCGCTCGACGCGCTCGACGCAACCGGGAGCCGGAAGGCGGTGGCGGATGCGCTGCGCGCGGGCAACGAGGGCGTCGCGCGCCTGCCGGGCAAGCACGGCACGCACGCGCGCTTCACGCGCGTGCAGGTGCGGATCGACGATCGCCCCGGCCAGCTCGCGCGGCTGCTCGCCGACATCGGCGACGCCGACGTCAACCTCGAGGACGTGCGCATCGAGCACGCCGAGGGCGCGCAGTTCGGCGTCGTCGAGATCACGGTGCTGCCCGACGCGCTGCAGCCGCTGCACGAGGCGCTCGAGCAGCTCGGCTGGCAGGTGGTCGCATGAGCGCCGGGGCGCGGGCCGCGACGGTCGTCGCGATCGACGGGCCCGCGGGCAGCGGCAAGTCGTCGGTCGCGCGCGCGGTCGCTCGCGAGCTCGGCTTCCAGTTCCTCGACACGGGGGCCGCCTACCGCGCGCTCGCGTGGCTCATCGTCGAGCGCGGCGGCGACACCGACGACCCCGCGACCGTGATCGGCGCCCTCGACGCGCTCGACTCGCTCGAGCTGACGGTCGACGCCGCCGGCCAGCGCGTCGCGATCGCCGGTCACGACGTGACCGACGAGATCCGCAGCGAGCGCATCTCGGTGGCCGTCTCGGGCGTCGCCCGCACGCTGCCGGCGCGCGAGGCCGTCAACCTGCGGTTCCGGGCGATCATCGCCGAGGCGCGGCCCGGCATCGTCGCCGAGGGCCGCGACATCACGACGGTCGTCGCGCCCGACGCCGACGTGCGCGTGCTGCTGACCGCCGACGAGGCTGTGCGCATCCGCCGCCGCTTCGGCGACGTGGGCGGCGACGAGCGGCAAGTGGGTGCCCGCCTGGCCGCGCGCGACGCATCCGACGCCAAGGTCGTCGACTTCCTGAGCGCCGCGGAGGGCGTGACCGTCGTCGACTCGACCGACCTGACATTCGACGAGACCGTTGAGGCCATCGTGCGCCTCGTGAACGAGGAGAGCCATGACTGACGAGCTGCACGGCGACGAGCGGGAGCTCGAGCCGGACTTCGAGACCGACGCGCAGACCGACGCCGATGCCGACGAGGCGCGGGTCTCTGCGCTGCGCGCGGGCCTCGCCGAATACGAGCTCGACGAGGAGGACGCCGCGCTCCTCGACCTCGGCGACGAGGACGAGGACGGCTACCGGGTCGAGCCGGCGCTGCCCGTGCTCGCGATCGTCGGCCGCCCGAACGTCGGCAAGTCGGCGCTCGTGAACCGCATCCTCGGGCGCCGGGAGGCCGTCGTCGAGGACACCCCGGGCGTTACGCGCGACCGCGTCTCGTACAAGGCGGAGTGGAACGACCGCCGCTTCACGCTCGTCGACACGGGCGGCTGGGAGCCCGACGCGCGCGGCATCGACCGCTCCGTCGCGCAGCAGGCCGAGATCGCGGTCGAGCTCGCCGACGCCGTGCTCTTCGTCGTCGACGTCAACGTCGGCCCCACCTCGACCGACGAGCACGTCGTGCGGATGCTGCGGCAGTCGCAGCGGCCCGTGCTGCTCGTCGCCAACAAGTCGGACGACTCGCGCCGCGACCTCGAGGCCGCGTCGCTGTGGAGCCTCGGGCTCGGCGAGCCCCACCCCGTCTCGGCGCTGCACGGCCGCGGCGTCGCCGACCTGCTCGACCTCGCGATCAAGGCGCTGCCCGAGGTCTCGGCGGTCGCGAAGGAGGAGTTCGGCGGACCGCGCCGCGTCGCGCTGCTCGGGCGCCCGAACGTCGGCAAGTCGAGCCTGCTCAACAAGGCTGCGGGCGAGGAGCGCGTCGTCGTCAACGAGATGGCCGGCACGACGCGCGACCCGGTCGACGAGCAGATCGAGCTCGGCGGGCGCGTGTGGCGCTTCGTCGACACGGCCGGCATCCGCCGCCGCGTGCACCTCCAGCAGGGTGCCGACTTCTACGCGACGCTGCGCACGCAGGCCGCGCTCGAGAAGGCCGAGGTCGCGGTCGTGCTGCTCGACGTCACCGAGGCGCTCTCGGAGCAGGACGTGCGCATCATCGACCTCGTGCTCGAGTCGGGGCGCGCGCTCGTGCTCGCGTTCAACAAGTGGGACCAGCTCGACGACGAGCGCCGCCGCTACCTCGAGCGCGAGATCGAGCAGGACCTCGCGCACGTCGCGTGGGCGCCGCGCGTCAACATCTCCGCCCGCACGGGCCGCCATCTCGAGAAGCTCGTGCCGGCGCTCGAGACGGCGCTCGAGTCGTGGGACAAGCGCATCCCGACGGGCAAGCTCAACGCATTCATCGCCGACCTCGTCGCCGCGCACCCGCACCCGCTGCGGGGCGGCAAGCAGCCGCGCATCCTGTTCGCGACGCAGGCGGGCACGCGCCCGCCGACCTTCGTGCTGTTCACGACCGGCTTCCTCGACCCGCAGTACCGCCGCTTCATCGAGCGCCGCCTGCGCGAGGACTACGGCTTCGAGGGCACCCCGATCCAGGTCAACATGCGCGTGCGGGAGAAGCGAGAGCGCCGCTAGGCGACGAGCGTTCGGCGAGCGCTTCGCGGATCCGTTCCGGCGTCGCGGACCCGCATGTCGGGCGCGGCCGCAGCGATCGGCGGTCCACTCGACCCCCTCTCGCTGAGTCGACCCGTTGCAGCGGGTCGAGTCGCCGGGAACGGGTCGAGTCGTGGCGGGAAGCGGTCGCGTCGGCGTGATCAGGTCGAGTCGCCGGTGGGCAGCGCGGTCAGCGCACCTGCCGCGCCTCGAACTGCATGCGCGGGTGGGCGAACGCATCCTGCGCCTGCACGATCCGCAGCTCGCGCTCGCCCGACTCGAGCGTCACCTGCAGCAGGTCGAAGACGCTCGACGCCGTGCGCTCGAGCGCGACCTTCGCCGAGCCGCTCTCGCGGTAGTGCGCGGTGAAGAGCGCGCTCGTGACATCGCCGGAGCCGTTCGCCTTGAACGGCAGGTGCGGTGTCTGGAGGATCCACGCACCCTCGCCGTCGACCGCGAGCATCTCGATCGTGTCGGGCTCGCGGTCGGGCCGCAGCACGCTCGTGACGAGCACCGTGTCGGGACCGAGGTCGCGCGCGCGGTCGACCGACTCGAGCGTCGACTCGACCGTGTCGGGGTCGGTGCCGGTCATGAAGCCGAGCTCGAACTGGTTCGGCGTGATGATGTCGGCGACCGGCAGCGCGCGCTCGCGGATGAGCGGCGGGATCGTCGGGGCGACGAAGCAGCCCGACTTCGCGTTGCCCATCACCGGGTCGCACGTGTACGTCGCCTGCGGGTTCGCGGCCTTCACGCGGGCGACGGCGTCGAGCACGACCTCCACGATCGCCTCACCGCCGAGGTAGCCCGAGAGCACCCCGTCGACCGAGCCGAGCACGCCGCGGTCCTCGATGCCGGTCACGACCGCGCGCACGTCGTCGGCGGGGATGAGCGGCCCGCCCCACGCGCCGTAGCCCGTGTGGTTCGAGAAGTTGACGGTGAGCACCGGCCACACCTCGTGCCCCGCGCGCTGCAGGGGGAAGACGGCCGCGGAGTTGCCGACGTGCCCGTAGGCGACGTGCGACTGGATCGACAGGAACCTCATCCGTCCATTCTCCCACTGCGCGCCGGGCGAGCCGTGCGTCAGCGGTCGATGACCTCGATGCCCGCCGTCGTGGGGCCGAGCACCGTCGCGACGACGTGGTGCGTCGCGGTGTCGGGCTGGCGGTCGATCGCGAGGCTCCAGATCGCGATGAGAAAGCCGGTGCCGGCGAGCGCGACGCCGATCCACGCGGGCGCGAGGTAGCCGAGGCCGGCTGCGATGACGGCGCCGCCGAGGGCCGCGCCGATCGCGTTGCCGACGTTGAAGGCCGCGTGGTTCGTCGCCGCGCCGAGCAGCTCGGCGTCGCCCGCGATGCCCATGATCCGCGCTTGGATGGCGGGGTTGAGCACCGAGCCGGCGCCGCCGATCATGAACGCGAGCACGAAGAGCGCGACCGGCTGCGAGCCGAGCAGCCCGAAGAGCGCGAGGGATGCGATGAGCACGGGGAAGCCGATGAGGATCGTGCGACGGATGCTGCGGTCGCTCGCCCAGCCGCCGATCGCGTTGCCGATCGTCATGCCGACGCCGACCGTCGCGAGCAGCCACGCGATCGCCGGCTCGGGCAGGCCCGCGACGCGCGTGACGGTCTCGGCCGCGTACGAGTAGACGGCGAAGAAGCCGCCGAAGCCGATGCAGCCGACGGCGATCATGAGCCACAGCCTGGGGTTCCGGAACGCCGAGATCTCGCGCTTCGCGCTGCGCGTCGGATCGCCCGGCTGTCGCGGCAGCGCGATCGCGGCGAGCACGAGGGTGATGAGGAAGATGACGGCGACGGCCGCATACGTCCAGCGCCAGCCGGCGACCTGGCCGAGCCACGTGCCGAGCGGCACGCCGATCACATTCGCGATCGTGAGCCCCGAGAGCGCGAGCGCGACGCCCGCGCCTTGCCGCCCAGGCCCCATGATGCGTGCGGCGAGCAGCGCCGCGACCCCGAAGTAGGCGCCGTGCGGCAGCCCGGCGACGAAGCGCGCGGCGACCGTGAGCTCGAACGTCGGCATGAGGCCGCTCGCGAGGTTCGCGACGGCGAACGCGGCGGCGAGCAGCAGCACGAGCGTCTTCTGCGACATCTTCGCGGCCCACACCGACACGAGCGGCGCGCCGACCACGACGCCGAGCGCGTAGGCGGTGATGAGCCAGCCGGCGTGCGCGATGCCGCCGGCAGGGTCGGCGCCGAACGCGGGCACGAGGTCGCTCGCGGCGAGGGGGAGGATGCCCATCGTCGCGAACTCGGTCGTGCCGATCCCGAATCCGCCGAGCGCGAGGGTGAAGAGCGCGAGGGATCGTCGCGCGGGAGTCGGGTGCATGCTGCTGTCGATGCTACGCGCCGAGGATCCAGGCGGATGCGCTCCGACGGCTTCGCTTGCTACATTGGTAAGGCTTGCCTCACTTGAGGCGCCCATCCCCAGGAGGCTTCGCATGGCGGGACCCGAGCGCGTCGCTGCGGTCGCACCCAAGTTCATCGAGCTCGAGGTGCTCGACAACCAGCAGGTGTCGCCGCACATCCGTCGCGTGACCCTCGGCGGCGACGAGGTCTCGGCGATGACGCCGCAGGGCTTCGACCAGTGGTTCCGCTTCTTCATGCGCCGCGAGGGGCAGGACGTGCTGCGGGTGCCGAAGAGCCCCTCCACGTGGTTCCCGCAGTACCTCGCGATGCGCGAGCAGCACCGCCCCTGGATCCGCAACTACACGGTGCGCGGTTTCCGGCTCGACGCCGGCGAGCTCGACATCGACTTCGTCTGCCACGAGGATCCGGGCCCCGGCGCGGCGTGGGCGATGGCCGCGGAGCGCGGCGAGCGCGCCGTGCTGCTCGACGAGGGACTCCTCTACAACGACGACGGCCTCGAGGGCGAGATCCTCATGCTCGGCGACGAGTCGGTGCTGCCGGCGGTCGCGGGCGTGTGCGGCTCGCTCGAGGACGACGCGCGCGGCACGGTCGTGCTCGAGGTCGGCCACCGCGACGACATCCAGGAGTTCCGCCGCCCGGCCGGCGTCGACATCCGCTGGGTCGAGCGCGGGAGCCTCCGCGAGGGCCAGGCGGCGCTCGAGGAGCTGCGCGGGATGCGCATGCCCGAGGAGTTCGGCTACGCCTACGCGGCGGGGGAGCAGCAGCTCGCGACGGGTGCGCGTCGGCACCTCGTGCGCGATCGCGGGATCGACAAGCGGCGCATCACCTTCACGGGCTACTGGAAGCTCGGCAAGGCGTACGTCTCTTGACGCGAGCGGCGGAAAGTTCGCCGGAACTTTCGCCCTGGTGACGTTGCCGCCATCCTGACCGTCCGTTTCGACGGTCGTGACGCATCCGCTTGCCTAACGTGTAATTCGTGGCATCCGCAACCATCCCCGCCGTCGACAGCGCCCACCAGGCGTGGCTCGACCGCGTCGCCCTGGCCGAGTCCGCCGTCCCCATCATCGGGCGGCTCTACCGGGAGCGCGACGTCGTCACGCACGTGCACGGCAAGCAGCTCGTGAACCAGTCGCCGATCGAGATCCTCAAGGCGCACCGGTGGGCTCGCCGCGTGGGCGAGCGCGTGCTGCGCATCGAGGACTCGATGGCCGTGCTGCGCCTCGTCGACGAGCTTGGCATCCGCGGCGTCTCGCTCGACCTCGGCCTGCTGCTCGGCGATGCGCCCGAGCGCGGTCTCGAGGAGTGGGCGCGCGAGCGCGTCGCCGAGCTGCCGTCGTGGGAGCAGGACCAGCCGACCGACGTCGTGCTCTACGGCTTCGGCCGTATCGGTCGCCTGCTCGCGCGCATCCTCATCGGCCACGCGGGCCGCGGCCTCGGCCTGCGCCTGCGCGCGATCGTCGTGCGCCGCGGCGGCGAGAACGACCTCGAGAAGCGCGCGAGCCTGCTGCGCCGCGACTCGGTGCACGGCGCCTTCCAGGGCACGATCGAGATCGACCGCGAGGCGAACACGATCCTCGCGAACGGCACGCTCATCCAGGTCATCTACTCCGACGACCCCTCGAGCGTCGACTACACGCAGCACGGCATCGAGCACGCCGTCGTCGTCGACAACACCGGCCGGTGGCGCGACGAAGCCGGACTCGCCCAGCACCTCGAATGCCCCGGCGTCGACCGCGTCGTGCTCACCGCGCCGGGCAAGAGCCCGCTCAAGAACGTCGTCTTCGGCGTCAACCACGAGACCATCGGCTCCGACGACAGCATCGTCACCGCCGCATCCTGCACGACGAACGCCATCACGCCGGTGCTCAAGGTCATCAACGACGCGTACGGCATCGAGCACGGCCACGTCGAGACGGTGCACTCGTACACGAACGACCAGAACCTCATCGACAACTTCCACAAGGGCGCGCGCCGCGGCCGCTCCGCGGCGCTCAACATGGTGCTCACCGAGACCGGTGCCGCGAAGGCAGTCTCGAAGGCGCTGCCCGAGCTCGAGGGCAAGCTGACCGGCAACGCGATCCGCGTGCCGACGCCCAACGTGTCGATGGCGATCCTCAACCTCTCGCTCGAGCAGGCCGTCGAGCGCGACGCCGTCAACGAGCTGCTGCGCCGCACGTCGCTCACGGGCGAGCTGCGCGCGCAGATCGACTTCACCGACTCGGCCGAGGTCGTCTCCTCCGACTTCGTCGGCAACAACCGCGCCGGCATCGTCGACGGCCTCGCGACGATCGCGACCGGCCGTCACCTCGTGCTCTACGTCTGGTACGACAACGAGTTCGGCTACTCGTCGCAGGTCATCCGCGTCATCGAGCACATGGCCGACCAGATGGCCAAGGCCCGGCAGCTCGCCCCGGCCTGACACGACTTGCCCCCGTCGGGACTCTCCTGGGTGGAGGCCCGACGGGGGCAAACCCCTCGACGTCCAGCGCGCATCCGATAGCGTCGTCGGCATGCGCGAGGTGACCGAGGAGCAGCTCCGCGCGTGCTTCGTGAACGCGACGCGGCGCGAGCTCGAGCAGCTGCCCATGCCGGGGCTGCACGAGACCATTTGGGACGAGCGGGAGTACCTCGGCTGGCGCGGCGAGCGCTCGAGCCGGGTCGGCTACATCGTCCACTGGCGCGGCGACGAGCTCGTCGGCGTCGTCGTGCGCGCGGCGCCCGGCGGCCTGCGCCCCGGCATCGCGGCGATGTGCTCGATGTGCCAGTCGACGCAGCCCGCGACCCAGGTGCGGATGTTCAGCGCGCGGCTCGCGAGCCTCGACGGCGACACCGGCAGCTCGATCGGCACGTACCTCTGCGATGACCTCGCGTGCTCGCACATCATCCGCAGCGGCCCGCCGCACCTCACGAGCCCGGCGCGCATCGCCGCTCGCGGTGCCGCGCTGCTCGAGCGGCTCGAGCGCTTCACCGCTCGGGTCGAGCGCGCGACGCGCGAGGCGCGCGGCGGCTGAGCGGCCTGCGGTTCGATAGCGTCGGCGCGTGAACGACACGCAGCGCAGCGACGACTCCAAGCCCGCACCCGACACCGGCATCACGCAGCTCGACGACGAGCTCATCACCACGCGGCACACGCTCGCGACCGACGAGGGCGAGCTCGCCTACACGGCGCGATCGGGCCGCGTGGTGCTGTGGCAGGAGAAGACCGAGGACGACGTCTTCCGCGGCCGCCGCGCCCGCGCGCAGGTCGCGATCACTGCCTACACGCTCGACGGGGCCGACCCGACGCGGCGCCCGGTCACCTTCGCGTTCAACGGCGGTCCGGGCTCGGCGAGCGTGTGGCTGCATATGGGCGTGCTGGGGCCGCGCCGCGTGGTGATGGGCGATGCCGGCTCGCTCGCCGCGCCGCCCTACGGCATCGCCGACAACCCGGAGTCGCTCCTGCGCGTCTCGGACCTCGTCTTCATCGACCCCGTCTCGACCGGTCGCTCGCGGCCCGCCGAGGGCGAGAAGGCGAAGGACTTCCACGGCTTCTCCGCCGACATCGAGTCGGTCGCCGAGATCATCCGCCAGTGGGTGACGGCTGAGGGCCGCTGGCTGAGCCCGAAGTTCCTCGCGGGGGAGTCGTACGGCACGACGCGCGCGGCAGGCCTCGCGCAGCACCTGCAGGGCGAGCTGGGCATGTACCTCAACGGCCTGCTGCTCATCTCGAGCGTGCTCGACTTCTCGACGGCGAACTTCGAGCGCGGCGGCGACCGCGCGCACGCGATGTACCTGCCGTTCTACGCCGCGACGGCGTGGCAGCACGGGTTCCACGAGGGCCGATCGCTCGAGGAGGTCGTCGCCGAGGCGCAGGACTACGCGGCGCGCGACTACCCGTACGCGCTGGGTCGAGGTGCGCGCCTGACGACGGAGGAGAGGGCGGATGCGGTGGCTCGCGTCGCGCGCCTCACCGGCTTGAGCGAGTCCTACGTCGACCGCGCTGACCTGCGCATCGAGCACTGGCGTTACTTCGGCGAGCTGCTGCGCGATCGCGGCCTCACCGTCGGCCGGCTCGACTCGCGCTTCACCGGCCCCGCGGCGAGCGGGATCGCGGAGCACATGGACGCCGACCCGTCGATGGACGCCATCCTCGGGCCGTACGCCGCTGCCTACCAGCACTACCTCCACCACGAGCTCGGCGTGCGCGACACCGGGCCGTACCACGTGTTCGGCAAGGACGTCATCGAGCACTGGAGCTACAAGGAGTTCGAGAACGCGCCCGTCTACGTCATCGACCGGCTCTCTCGCGCGATGCGGCAGAACCCGCACCTCGGGGTCCACTTCGCGTACGGCTGGTTCGACGGCGCGACGCCGTTCTCGTCGGCGGAGGACTCGGTCGCGCACCTGCAGATCCCGGCGGCGCTGCGCGACAACCTCGAGCACCGCTACTACGAGGCCGGCCACATGATGTACGTGCACGAGCCCTCGCGCGTCGCGCAGGCGGCCGACCTCGCCGACTTCGTGCAGCGCCGCTCCGGCCGCTCCGCTCCCTCCGACACGCTCCGCGCCGGAGGCGCAGAGCGTGTCGAAGGGGGAACCGACCTCTCCTGCATGCGGTAGGCTGTCTTGGTTGCCTCCGGGCGACTCGATTGCGAGAGCGACGGGCTGTGGCGCAGCTTGGTAGCGCACTTGACTGGGGGTCAAGGGGTTTACCCCGCTCTGGTCGGCCCGAACAACTGAAAATTGAATGCCACGGGCTGTGGCGCAGCTTGGTAGCGCACCTGACTGGGGGTCAGGGGGTCGCAGGTTCAAATCCTGTCAGCCCGACAGAAAAGCCCTGATGAGAAGCCATTTTCATCAGGGCTTCGTCATGTCCGGCGACGGGTTTTTGTTGGTCCCCCTCTGGTCCCCGCGGACGCTTCCGCATGCGGGCGTCGGGCTCGGTGCGTGCGGTGCAACCCGCTCTCCTGTGGATAAGGGGACCAAAAGGGGACCAGAAGCATCTCGGGCACCGATTCCGGTCGTCAGATGCCTCGCGCGGACGGCCTGCCGCGCGGGTTCTGGCGCTTCTGCCCGGAGGGCGAGAGGAAGGCATTGGCTTGCTCTGCGGCGGATGCGAGGTGGCGGTCGTCGGGGTGAAGGTATCCGCGGGTGGTTTCCATTGATGCGTGTCCCAGGATCTCTTGGAGCACGTGGAGGGGAACGCCGGCGTCGGCCATCCAGGTGGCTCCGGTGTGGCGGAGCCCGTGGCGGGTGAGGTCGGGAAGCCCGAGGTCTGCGACGATCTTGTCCCAGTTGGTCGCGTCGCGGACGGTCGCGGTCGTCAGGACCCCGCCTTTCGGCCCGACGAGAAGCTGCGCCTCTGGTTGTCTGCCCGCGGTGAGCCGTTCCAGTACGGGGCGGAGAGGTTCGAGAATCGGCACTCGTCGTTCCTTCCGGCTCTTGGTCGGCTTGGTGACGAGCCCGCCTTTGCCGGGGAAGATCTGACGCGCGATGACGACGAGGTTCTTGTCGAACTTCACATCACCGACTTGCAGGCCTGACACCTCGGAGGAGCGTGCGGCGAGGAGCGCGGCGAGCATCACGAAGTCGCTGTAGGACTGGTCGACCTTGCCGCAGGCTGCCGCGAGCTTGTTCAGCGTCTTCATGTCAGGGATGGCATGCGCGCGTGGTGACGCCTGCTCGGCTGACTGCGTCCGGAACGCGTTCCGATTCAGGCTCCGCTTCGCACGGTTCTTCGCCGGGTTGATGGTGATCAGCCCGTCTCGCACCGCCTCATCGAGGACACGCACGAGCGGTGCGATCGAGTTCTTGATCGTGGATGCGCCGTAGCGTTGCTCCCACCCGTCGATGGTCCGGTCGATGATGCCCGCGGTGATCTGCGTCACCGGCAGATGCCCCAGTGCAGGCAGGACACGGAGCTTGAGCCCGAACCCGTAGGTCTCGCCGGTCGATGTCGGGTCCAGGCCTCGCGCCCACCGGTCACCGATCGAGGTGACGAACTCCGTCAACGTCATGGTCGTATCCATGCCCTTAACGGAAGAGTTCCGCAGTTGGTCGAAGAACGCGTGAGCAGCGGCCTCATCAGGAACGATCTCAGACCGGATCACACGGCGCTTCGTGATCGGATCAGTCCACCTGGCCCGCGCACGGATTCCGTAGGAGCGGCGCTCCATGTCGGTGGAGACTTTCACCCCGATAGGTGGCACCGGTTTCGGATCGGCCTTCGGGAGCGGCTCACCCTTGCGCGGCATGGTCGTGCTCGAGTTCGGTCAACCACGCGTCGACGGCGTCGATGCGATACCGCGCGATACCGCTCATGCGAATGAATGGCGGCCCCGTGCCTGCCGAGCGCCACCGCGACAGCGTGGATTCCGACACCTTCAGGTAGGCGGCGACATCACGACTGTGCAGCAGCGGTGAGGAGACGGTGGGCTCTGGCGCGCCGGTCATGAGACTTCACCCGTGGCCGGATCGAGGGAGCGGTAGATGAACCGTCCCCGGTTCTCTGCCGCTCCTATGCGGGTGCCAGCACCGGGTGGGTTGGCGTTTCGAGGTCAGCATAGTACGCGGTCTCGAACTCCTCGGGCGGGACGTCGCCGAGGGTCGAGTGCAGGCGCCTGGCGTTGTACCAGTCGACCCACTCGGCCGTCACCCACTCGACGTCCTCGAGCTGCTTGAGCGGCCCGGTCCGGAACGGTGAGTCGTCTCGGATCGCCTCGGTCTTGAACAGCCCGATCGTGGACTCGGCGAGCGCGTTGTCGTAGGCGTCGCCGATCGAGCCGATCGAGGCGGCGATGCCCTCGAGCGCGAGCGTCTCGGCGAAGCTCACGGACGTGAATTGCGACCCGGCATCGCTGTGATGGACCAGTCCGTCGAGCGCTGGGCGGCCGGCTCGGTCGCGCCGCCACAGACCCATGCGCAGCGCGGTGGTCACCAGCGGCGTGGTCTTCGTGGTCGCCGCCTGCCAGCCGACGATCGCGCGCGAGAAGCAGTCGATCACGAACGACACATAGACGAACCCGGCCCAGGTGCGCACGTAGGTGAAGTCCGCCACCCAGCGCTGGTTGGGGGCCGGCGCGGTGAAGTCGCGCTCGAGCAGATCCGGCGCGCGCTCGGCGTTCCGATCCGGGACCGTCGTGCGCACGCCGCGGCCGCGGACCCGGCCGTTGAGGCCGAGATCACGCATGAGCCGGTCCACGCGCCGCTGGGACACGTCGTGGCCGCTCCGGCGCAGATGCGCCGTCATCTTCCGCCGCCCGTACATGCCCTCCGGCGTGCCCACCGTCGCCAGGAGCGCGTCGATCACGACCGCGTCGGCGAGGTCTCGGCTGCTGGGCTCGGCGCGCTTCCACGCCCGGTAGGTCCGCGCGGCGACCCGCACGCCCTGCTGACGCAGGACCTGGCAGATCGACTCGACCGCGCGTCCCTTGGCTCGCTGCTCGTCGATGAACGCGACGATCAGCGGCGTCGGGGGTCGAGTTCCCCGGCGAAGAAAACTGCCGCGTCGCGCAGGATCGCGTTCGCCTCGCGCAGCTCTCGGTTCTCCCGCTCCAGCCGCCGCACGCGCTCCGACTCGCTCGTCGATGCGCCGTGCCGCTCGCCGGCATCGACCTGCGCCTGCCGCACCCATCGGCGCAGCGACTCGGCCCCGAAGCCGAGCCGCTTCGAGACCGTCTCGCACGCGGTCGTCAGGTTCGGATACTCATCGAGATGATCGAGCACGAGCCGGACCGCTCGCTGCTTCGTCTCCTCCGGGATCTGCTTCGGCATGATGACTATCTTTCCTTCCAGACTCGAAAGGAACCGGCATCAAACCGGGGACGGTTCACCGATGAAGCCGATGGTGTCGAGGATACGCATGGTTGCGTCGGCGTCGCGAAGGTCAGGTGGTCATGCCGTCGAGACGGTAGCCCATGCCCGGCTCGGTCAGGAGATGCACGGGGTTGGTGGGGTCTTCTTCGAGCTTGCGTCGCAGCTGGGAGACGTAGAGGCGGAGGTAGCCGGTGTCTTCGGCGTGTTCGGTGCCCCAGATGGTGGTGAGGATGGTTTGGCGAGTGACGAGCTTCCCGGCGTTGCGGATGAGGATGTCGATGAACTGCCATTCCGTGGGGGTGAGGCGGATCTGCTTTTGCCCGTCGGGAGTGTCGCGGGTGACGCTGTGCGCGGCGAGGTCGATGGTCACCGCGCCGAGGTGGACGACGGGGGTGGCGTCGTCTGGGGGGACTCTGCGGGTGAGTGCGCGGATGCGGGCGAGGAGTTCTTCGACGGCGAAGGGTTTGGTGATGTAGTCGTCCGCGCCGGCGTCGAGGGCTTCGACTTTGTCAGCAGCGCCGGCACGTCCGGAGACGACGAGGATGGGTGCCTGCGACCAGCCGCGGATGCCGTGGATGACTTCGATGCCGTCGAGCTTGGGCATGCCGAGGTCGATGAGGAAGATGTCGGGGTGGTGGTCGATGGCGGCGGCGATCGCTTCGGCACCGTCAGCGGCGGTGAAGATCTGGTAGCCCTTGGCGGTGAGCGTGATGCGCAGGGCGCGGAGGATCTGCGGGTCGTCATCGGCGATCAGGATTCTCATGATTGCTCCTGGCTGGTGCTGGTGGTGTTGAGGGAGATGACCATGGTGAGCCCGCCCCCGGGGGTGTCTTCGGGGGTGAGGGTGCCGTGCATCGCTTCGATGAACCCGCGGGAGAGTGCGAGGCCGAGGCCGAGGCCGGTGGTGTTGTCGGTGTCGCCGAGGCGTTGGAAGGGTAGGAAGATGTCGTCAAGCTTCTCGGGCGGGATGCCGGGGCCGCGGTCGATGATGCGGATCTCGAGCCGGTCACCGAAGGTGCTGGTGCTGACATGGATCGGTGTGCCGGCCGGGGTGTAGCGGTGGGCATTGGCGAGGAGGTTCACCAGGACTCGTTGCAGGAGTACGGGGTCGGCGTCGGCGAGCGCGTCGCCGTGGGCGAGGTTGAGGGTGACGTCGGTAGGGCCGAGGTGGAGTTCGTCGAGGGCTGGGGCGATGGTCTCTGCCGGGTCGGTGGGGATGTCGGCGATCGTGAGGACCCCGGCTTGTAGTCGGCTGACGTCGAGGAGGTCGGTGACGAGAGCCGCGAGGGCTGCGAGGCTCTCATCGGCGGTGTCGAGGAGTTCCTTCTTGTCATTGGACGCCAGGTCGGGTCCTGCCGCTTTGAGCCCGCCGACGGCAGCTGCTGCTGCTGCCAGCGGGCGGCGCAGATCATGGCTGAGAGCCGACAGAAGGGCGCCGCGGACCCGGTCGGATGCTGCGATCGGTTCGATCTGCTTCGCCGTCTGGGTGAGGTGCTGGTGTTCGAGGGCGGCGGTGAGTTGGGCGGAGACGACCGCAAGGAGGCGTTGCTCCGCCGCGGCGAGATCGGGGCCGTGCAGTTCGAGGGTGGTGTCGTCGGTGACGCGGATGCTGGTGTGGTGGTTGTCGGGCACGGGTTCACCCGACCTGGCGAGGACGTCGTCGCCGCGCATGAGACGGACGCCGGGGAGTTGGAATGCTTCGCGGGTGCGGTCGATGAGTGCCTGGATCGCGTTGTCACCACGCAGGACGCTGCCGGCGATGGTCTGGATGAGTTCGGATTCGGCGGCGGATCTGCGGGCAGCACGGGTGTAGCGGGCGGCACGGTCGACGATGAAGCTCACCAGGCTCGCGATCACGACGTACAGGATGAGGGCAAGGAGGTGGTGGGACTGGTGGATGTGGATCGTGTACAACGGCTCGATGAACAGGAAATCCAGGGTGATCCCGGACAGCACCGCAGCGAACAGGGCCGGCCAGATCCCACCGACCAGGGCGACGATGACGACGAGGAGCTGATAGGAGAGAACGTCCGTGGTGATGGAGTCTTCGCTACGAAACAGCGTCAGCAGTGCAGTGAGGGCAGGACCGCCGAGAAGTGCGACAACGAACCCGAGAATGCGACGTTTACGAGTGAGTGACCCGGTGAGCGGCGGCAGGGTGAAGCGTTTCCCGGCGGCGGCGTGATTGACCATGTGCACGTCGATGTCGCCGGACTCGCGGACCACAGTCGCGCCGATGCCGGGTCCGGTGAATGCTGCGGTAACTCGTCCGCGGCGGCTGGCGCCGAGGACGAGCTGGGTGGCGTTGACGGAGCGGGCGAACTCCACCAGTGCGGTGGGAATGTCGTCGCCGATGACCTGGTGGTAGGTGCCGTTGAGTTTCTCCACGAGCGCCCGCTGCTCTGCCAAGGTTGCCGGGTTGCCTGAGCGGAGCCCGTCTTGGCTGGTGATGTGCACGGCGATGAGTTCTCCGCCGGCAGAACGGGCGGCGATGCGTGCGCCGCGACGCAGCAGTGTTTCGCCCTCGGGGCCGCCGGTAAGGGCGACGACGACGCGTTCGCGGGCCTCCCAGGTGCTATCGATGCCGTGATCTTTCCGGTATCCCTTCAACGCTTGGTCGACTTCATCGGCGAGCCAGATGAGGGCGAGTTCGCGCAGCGCGGTGAGATTCCCGAGACGGAAGTAGTTCGACAGGGCGGCATCGATGCGTTCAGCCGGGTACACGAACCCGCCGCTGAGTCGATCCCGGAGGGCTTGGGGCGCGAGATCGACGACCTCGATCTGCTCGGCCCCGCGCAGGAAGCTATCCGGGACGGTTTCGCGCTGCGGGACGCCGGTGATCTGCTCAACGACATCGTTGAGAGATTCGATGTGCTGGATGTTGAGGGTGGAGATCACGTCGATCCCCGCAGCGAGGAGTTCTTCGACGTCCTGCCACCGTTTGTCGTTCTTCGACCCGGGTGCGTTGGTGTGCGCGAGTTCGTCGACGAGCGCGACGGCAGGCTTGCGGTCCAGCACCGCTTCCAAATCCATCTCCTCAAGCGTGACGCCACGATGTTCGACGAGGGCACGCGGGACGGCGGGGATACCCTCAGTCATCGTGGCGGTGGCAGCCCGGCCGTGGGTCTCGACGATCCCGAGGACGACGTCCTTCCCCTCTCCGAGCAGGCGCCGACCGTCCTCCAGCATGGTGAAGGTCTTGCCGACGCCGGGGGCAGCCCCGAGCAGCACCCGTAGCTGCCCCCGATTCGGCATGATTAGTCCTCCAACTCGTCCAGGGCGATATTCAGTTCCAGCACATTCACCCTCGATTCTCCCAGGTAGCCGGCATCCGGCCCCTGGGTGTGCGCCTCGACCAGTTCCCGCACCTGCTCAGCCGGGATGCCGCGGGCTTCGGCGACCCGGTTGATCTGAATCGCCGCGTACTCGGGACTGATGTGCGGGTCGAGCCCTGAGGAGGATGCGGTGACCGCGTCGGCGGGTACTTCATCCTCGGTTACCCCGTTGAACTCCGCGATCTGGGTCTTGCGCTCGGCGATCACGGCGATGAGGTCCTCGCTCTCGGGTCCCTGGTTGGTACCGGAGGAGGAGGTGCCGTCGTACCCGTCACCGGCCGCCGAGGGCCTGCTCTGGAAGTACTCCGGCAGCGGGTTCCCGTCCTCGTCGGTGAACGATTGTCCGATCAGCGACGAGCCGACGACGTCTCCATCTTTCGTGGTCAGCGGGGTTCCGTTCGCTTGCGCGGGGAAGGCGAGCTGCCCGATCCCGGTGATCAGCAGGGTGTAGCCGATTCCGAGGACGACGGTGAACATGAGCAGGGCGCGGGTGGCGACCCACAAGGTGCGTCCGCCACTGCGGGTGGCAGTGTTCATGATGTGTGTTCCTTTTCGAAGGTGTCAGAAGCCGGGGATCAGGCGCACGAGCAGGTCGATGAGCCAGATGCCGATGAAGGGGGTGATGATGCCGCCCAAGCCGTAGACGGCAAGGTTGCGGCCGAGGATCTTCGATGCATTCATCGGCCTGTACTTCACGCCGCGCAGGGCGAGAGGAACGAGGAAGACGATCACGATCGCGTTGAAGATCACCGCGGACAGCACGGCGGATGCCGGTGAGTGCAGCCCCATGATGTTCAGCGCCGCGAGTTGCGGGAACACGCCCATGAAGATCGCGGGGATGATCGCGAAGTATTTCGCGATGTCGTTGGCGATCGAGAACGTGGTGAGCGCTCCCCGGGTGATGAGCAGTTGCTTGCCGATGGCGACGATGTCGATGAGTTTGGTCGGGTCGGAGTCGAGATCGACCATGTTGCCGGCCTCTTTCGCCGCCGAGGTGCCCGTGTTCATCGCGACGCCGACGTCTGCCTGCGCGAGCGCGGGGGCGTCGTTGGTGCCGTCACCGGTCATCGCGACGAGGTTGCCGCCGTCCTGCTCCTTGCGGATGTAGGCGAGTTTCTGCTCCGGGGTCGCCTCGGCGAGGAAGTCGTCGACGCCGGCTTCCTTGGCGATCGCCGCGGCGGTGAGCGGATTGTCACCGGTCACCATCACGGTGCGGATGCCCATTGCGCGCAGCTCCGCGAACCTCTCGGTCAGTCCTTCCTTCACGATGTCCTTGAGATGGACGACGCCGAGGACCCGGCGCGTCCCGTTTGCGGACTTCACGGCGACGACCAGGGGGGTTCCGCCGGACTGGGAGATGTGCTCGACGTGCTCGTCGAGTTCGGCCAGTTCGCTGCTGGGCAGCCGCGCTCCGTCCTCCTCGAGCCAGCCGACGATCGCGCTCCCGGCGCCCTTGCGGATCTGCGTGCCGTCGGACAAGTCGAGTCCCGACATGCGGGTCTGCGCGGTGAACGGCACGATCTCACCACGAGGGTCGGTCGTCACGTCGATGCCCTCGGAGTGAGCGAGGTCGACGATGGACTTGCCTTCAGGGGTCGGGTCGGCGAGTGAGGATAGGGCGGCGGCTTCGATGAGTTCCTGTTCACGGACCCCGTTGAAGCGGACGAAGGCGCTGGCGCGGCGGTTTCCGTAGGTGATGGTGCCGGTCTTGTCCAGCAGCAGGGTCGTCACGTCACCGGCTGCTTCGACCGCACGTCCGGACATCGCGAGCACATTGCGCTGCACCAGCCGATCCATCCCTGCGATGCCGATGGCCGAGAGCAACGCGCCGATCGTTGTCGGGATGAGGCAGACCAGCAGCGCGACCAAGACGGTGATGCTCGCCGGGCTCGCCGGGTAGGACGCGATCGGGTTGAGGGTGAGCGCGACGACGACGAACACGATCGACAGTGACGCGAGCAGGATGTTCAGTGCGATCTCGTTGGGAGTGCGCTGGCGGGCGGCACCTTCAACGAGCGCGATCATCCGGTCCACGAACGTCTCGCCCGGCTTGGAGGTGATGCTGACTACGATCCGGTCCGACAGCACACGGGTGCCGCCGGTGACTGCGGAGCGGTCACCCCCGGACTCACGGACTACGGGTGCGGACTCGCCGGTGATGGCGGATTCGTCCACGCTTGCGATGCCCCAGACGATGTCGCCGTCACCGGGGATCAGCTCTCCGGCCGAGACAACAACGATGTCTCCGAGACGTAGATCGGCCGATGACACATCTTTGATGAGGGCTTCCTCCGCCGGCGCATCCGTAGTCGGGTGGTAGCTGACGAGACGATGCGCCGTGGTGCTGGTGCGGGTTTTGCGCAGCGTGTCTGCCTGCGCTTTGCCACGGCCTTCCGCGATCGACTCGGCGAGGTTCGCGAACACGACGGTCAGCCACAGCCAGACGGCGATGATCCAGGTGAACGACCACGGGACGCTGGTGCCGCCGGAGGCGGCGGGACCGCCGAGGAACGGTTCGGTGATCGCCAGCAGTGTCGTGAGGGCGGCGCCGACCCAAACGATGAACATGACGGGGTTGCGCCACTGATCGCGAGGGTTGAGCTTACGCAGTGCTCCGGGGAGCGCTGCGCGCACGTGCGCCCAGGTGAGCGTCTTTCGCGGAGCAGCCGTTGCGGGCTGCTTCGCTGTTTCTGGGGATGACGGGGTGTGAGTGATGGTGGACATGGTTTACAGCAGCCCTTCCGCCAGGGGACCCAGCGTGAGAACGGGGAAGAAAACGAGTGCGGTCACCAGGACCGCGGTACCGACCGTGAGGCCGACGAACAGTGGGCGGTGTGTCGGCAGCGTGCCAGCCGTGGCGGGGACCTTGTCCTGCGCGGCCAGCGACCCGGCCAGCGCCAGGACGAGAGCGATCGGCAGGAACCGGCCCAGCAGCATCGCGACGCCGAGTGCGGCGGTCAGCCACGGAGTGCTGGCCGTCAAACCCGCGAACGCAGACCCGTTGTTGTTCGACGCGGAGGCAAACGCGTAGATCACCTCAGACAGACCGTGCGATCCGGTATTCGCAAGCGACTCATCGACGATGCTGCCCCGCAATGCGGGGATCGCGAAGCTGAGCGCCACACCGCCGAGAACGAGGATCGGCATCACGAGGATGTACATGCTCGCGAGCTTCATCTCACGAGGGCCGATCTTCTTGCCCAGGTACTCCGGCGTGCGGCCCACGAGAAGCCCCGCGACGAACACGGCAATCACCGCGATGATCAGCATTCCGTACAGGCCTGCGCCCACACCACCCGGTGCGATCTCGCCCAGCAGCATGTTCAGCATCGGCATCATTCCGCCAAGAGCAGTGTAGGAGTCGTGCATCGAGTTCACCGACCCAGTCGAAGTCAGCGTGGTCGTCGAGGCGTAGATGACGGACTGCACCAGGCCGAAGCGGGTTTCCTTGCCTTCCATCGCCGCGCCGGCGAGTTCGGGCGCGGTGCCGCGGCCGGCGAACTCGAACGCGGCAAGCGTGAACGTCGAGGCAAGGTAAAGGGTGCCCATGACGGCGAGGATCGCGTATCCCTGACGGTTGTCGCCCACGATCTTCCCGAACGCACGGGGAAGAGAGAACGGGATCAGCAGGATCAGGAAGCACTGGAACAGGCTGGTCCAGCCGGTCGGGTTCTCGAACGGGTGCGAAGCGTTGGCGTTGTAGAAGCCACCGCCGTTCGTGCCCAGTTCCTTGATCGCTTCCTGGGAAGCGACCGGGCCACCCGGGATCGTCTGCGTGCCCCCGGTGATTGTGGTCACATCAACGTATCCGTTGAAGTTCTGCACGACACCGCCGGCGATCAGAACGATCGCTGCAACGATCGACATCGGCAGCAGGATGCGGAACGTGCCGCGAACGAGGTCGACCCAGAAGTTGCCGATCGTCCCCGACCTCCGGTACGCGAAACCACGCACGAGGGCGATCGCGACAGCGATGCCGGTCGCCGCCGACACGAAGTTCTGCACGGCGAGACCAGCGAACTGGACAGTGTAGGACAGCGCCTCACCCGAATACGCCTGCCAGTTCGTGTTCGTCACAAACGAGATCGCCGTGTTAAACGCGACCCCCGATTCGACGTTCTCGTTACCGAGGGAGTACGGCAACCACTGCTGGGTGCGTTGCAGTAGGAAAAGCAGAAGCACGCCGACGATCGAGAAGTACAGCACCGATCGCAGATACGCCTGCCAAGACTGCTCCTGATTCGGATCGACACCGATGACCTTGTAGATGCCGCGCTCGACACCCCAGTCCTTTCGTGTCGTGAAGGTCCAGGCCATGTAATCCCCGACGGGGCGATACAGCAGACCGAGGGCGAGGGCGAGCGTGGCGACGCCCGCGATGAGAAGTCCCCACTCCATCAGAAACGCTCCGGCTTCACGAGGGCGAACACAAGATAGACGACTGCGGCGATGGCGAGACCGGCAGCGAGGAGCTCGAATACGATCACAGCTTCTCCACCGCCTTCCCCACGAGGCCGACAGCAACGAACAGGGCGATCACGCCCAGCACGTAGACGATGTCAAGCAAGACAAGCTCCATTCGGACAAGAGCGACAGCAGGACTACTAGCCGCGCAACCCGAGATGCGGGTGCAACTCCCGATCAAACACCCGCCGACCACCGTGATACAGGCGTCCTAACGGAACCCATACGAGGAACCGCGCGACTCTGACATTCCCCTCACGCGAGACCCCGTCAAGCCTGAGTGCATGCGTCCGACGAGGGCCACGGGCAGGTTTTTCCAGGGCCGTTAAGACCGGCCGGTAGGCGCGCATGAGTTCTGTGAGGAGCTATACCGTGCCAGTCGGCGGCCGCGTAGGACTGCAGGTATGACTCTCACCGAGATCCTTCCCACCCTCAGACGCAGCATCCCCGACCCCCTCGAACCTCGACATTGGCCGGAGCACACCATCCCCACCACCTCGGATGTCGTGGTGGGCGGGGTGTCCTTGATGAGACTGGTGGAGATCACTGACACCCCAGCAGTGCTCACCGGTGACCTCCCGCACCCCAAGCCCGCACAGGCTCGCGCTCAAGGAATCGGAAACGACGTGACCGTGCTGCTCTTCCGAGTCACGCTCCGCATCGACACCGAGAAACACAAACAGGTCGCGCTCACCGACTGCGCATTCGACCGCGTCACCCCGCGCTGGTCAGAGTGCAGACTGATCGGACGCACCTCAACCACGAAGAGCATCACCATCGAGCTCATCCCCGGCGAATCCGGTGCCGCTCCCTGGCCGTACCCAATCGTCACACTGAAGCGCCCCGGGTTCGGTGGAGGTTCTCAACTCACGGAGGATAAGAGGCTCATCGCATTTGAGGGTGTAGCACCGGTCTGAAGCCGCCGGCTTCGAGCAGGGACCGGGCGATGTAGTTGCTGAGGTTCCGGAAGCCGAGCGCGGAGCCGCGGAGGTGCTCAAGGCGACCGTTGATCGCCTCGGTCGGACCGTTCGAAGTGCCGGGTCGGTCGAAGTAGGCGAGCACGTCGGCGGCCCGTCGCTTCAGCGTCCGCCCGAGCTTGCCGATCTCCTTGAGCGCTTGCGGGACGCCCGATCCGATCGCTTCGATCAGCGCCTGCATCAACTGCTTCGCCTTCGCCCTGTCGGGCTCGCGGTAGGCGGTCACGAGCCGCTGATAGAACTCACACGTGACCTCGACCGCGCCATGCCGCTCATCGGCGAACAGCGCGTCCAGTCGCGCGCCTTGCCGATCGGTGAGGAACCGCAGCCCGGTGTGCAGGGTGCGGCGGGCGCCGTAGAGCGGAACGCCCCTGCGGCCTCGATGACCGTGGATGTGCTGCTGGACGCGCCTGCGGCAGTCGTCCAGCGCGTCGCCGGCAAGGCGGACGACGTGGAACGGATCCATGACCGCGACCGCGTCCGGCACCTCTTCCGCGGCAGCGGTCTTGAAGCCGGCGAAGCCGTCCATCGCCACCACCGTGAGTCGGTCGCGCCACGCTGTCGGGCGGGCCGCGAGCCAGGTCTTGAACGCCTGCTTCGAGCGGCCAGGGACCATGTCGAGCAGGCGTGCCGGGCCGGTGCCGTCGCGGATCGGGGTGAGGTCGATGACGACGGTCACGTATCTGTCGCCGCGCCTGGTGTGACGCCAGACATGCTCGTCAACGCCGAGCGTGGTCACGCCCTCCAGCCGTGCCGGGTCGTCGATCAGCAGCCGCCGTCCCTCGGCCAGCACCGCGTCGTTGGCCGTGTGCCAGGCCACGCCCAGCCCGGCCGCGACGCGGGCCATCGAGAGGTGGTCGATGACAATGCCCTCCAGCGCCCACCGCAGACCGCCGCGGGAGAGCTTCGCTCGCGCCGGCGCTGCCGCCGTCGTGTCCTGCCGCCACGTCCGGCCGCACGGTGAGCAGCGGTAGCGGCGCACGCGCACCAGCAGCGTCGTCGGCCGGTGACCGAACGGCTCGTGCGCCAACCGACGCGTCACCGTGCCTCGCGGCACGCCCTCGGCGCCGCAGCTCCGGCACCACGGATCGGTCTCGGCCAGCCGGCACTCCAGCACCACCCGATCCGGCTCGAGGCGCTGCCCGACGACCTCCAGACCGAGCTCGTCCAGGCCGCAGAACGTGGTCAGGTCAGGGGTCGCGAAGGTAGCGTGGAACACGTCGAGGTCTCTCTCGGATGGCCGGCGTAGGAACCTCCATCCTGGGAGGCCTCGACACCTACCCGCCGACGACGCGCTCGACCCCGGCTACACCGTCATCTGCGAAGAGCCGGATAAGAGTCATGGCAGCACCGAAGAAGTACCCGGACGAGTTGCGTGAGCGCGCGACGCGGCTCGCGGTCGAGGCACGACAGGACCCGGCGCGGAAGACCGGTGCGCTTCAGCGCATCGGCGAGCAGCTCGGGATCAACCCTGAGACGCTACGCGGGTGGGTGAAACAGGCCGAGATCGACGCCGGGCAGGCGCCCGGGGTGAGGACCGCGGAGGCGCAGCAGATCAAGGAGCTTGAGGCCGAGGTGCGGGAGCTGCGGCGGGCGAACGAGATCCTGAAGACGGCATCAGCGTTTTTCGCCGCGGCGGAGCTCGACCGCAAGCTGAAGTAGCCGAGGTGCCGACCGCGGTGCTCATCGAGTACATCGACGAGCACCGCGACCGGTTCGGGGTCGAGCCGATCTGCCAGGTCCTGCGTGACGCGGACGTCCAGATCGCCCCGAGCACCTACTACGCCGCAAAGAGCCGGCCGCCGTCTGCCCGGGCTGTCAGAGACGCGGAGCTGACCGAGGACATCCGGGTGGTCCACAAGGCGAACCTCGGTGTCTACGGCGCCCGGAAGATCCATGCGGCCCTGAACCGGGATGGCGTCGAGGTCGCCCGCTGCACCGTCGAGCGGCTGATGCGCGCCGCGGGCATCCAGGGCATTCGGCGCGTCAAGACCCGCAAGACCACCTTCGGGGACGGCGCGGAGACCGACCGGCCCGCCGACCTCGTGAAGCGCGCGTTCACCGCGACAGCACCGAACCAGCTCTGGGTTGCGGACCTGACCTACATCCGCACCCACGCCGGGTGGACCTACGCCGCGTTCATTCTCGACGTGTTCAGCCGTCGTGTCGTCGGCTGGCAGGTGTCCACGTTGCTGCGCACCGATCTCGCCCTCGACGCGCTCGACATGGGCCTCTGGGAGCGCCGCAGAGCAGGGCAGGACATCACCGGGCTGATCCATCACAGCGATGCCGGAGTGCAGTATCGAGCGATTCGCTACACCGAGCGCCTCGCTGAAGCCGACGCCGTCGCGTCCGTCGGAACGGTCGGTGACAGCTACGACAACGCGATGGCCGAGGCGCTGAACTCGCTGTTCAAGGCCGAGTGCATCCGCAACCCGATGATGCGCCCCAAGGGCGGGTGGGCGTCGATCCGCGACGTCGAGATCGCGGTCGCCGAACACGTCGACTGGTACAACCACCGGCGCCTGCACGGCGAGATCGGACACATTCCGCCCGCCGAGTTCGAAGCCACCCACTGGGCATCCCACGAACCCGTCAGCTACGTTGGAGAACAGGTTCCCGTCGGAGCCGGTTCCAGATAACCGAGCCTCCACGAAACCCGGGGCGCTTCAACGAGCATGTCTGGCGTCACACCAGGCGCGGCGACAGATACGTGACCGTCATCATCGACCTCACCCCGATCCGCGACGGCACCGGCCCGGCACGCCTGCTCGACATGGTCCCTGGCCGCTCGAAGCAGGCGTTCAAGACCTGGCTCGCGGCCCGCCCGACAGCGTGGCGCGACCGACTCACGGTGGTGGCGATGGACGGCTTCGCCGGCTTCAAGACCGCTGCCGCGGAAGAGGTGCCGGACGCGGTCGCGGTCATGGATCCGTTCCACGTCGTCCGCCTTGCCGGCGACGCGCTGGACGACTGCCGCAGGCGCGTCCAGCAGCACATCCACGGTCATCGAGGCCGCAAGGGCGATCCGCTCTACGGCGCCCGCCGCACCCTGCACACCGGGCTGCGGTTCCTCACCGATCGGCAAGGCGCGCGACTGGACGCGCTGTTCGCCGATGAGCGGCATGGCGCGGTCGAGGTCACGTGTGAGTTCTATCAGCGGCTCGTGACCGCCTACCGCGAGCCCGACAGGGCGAAGGCGAAGCAGTTGATGCAGGCGCTGATCGAAGCGATCGGATCGGGCGTCCCGCAAGCGCTCAAGGAGATCGGCAAGCTCGGGCGGACGCTGAAGCGACGGGCCGCCGACGTGCTCGCCTACTTCGACCGACCCGGCACTTCGAACGGTCCGACCGAGGCGATCAACGGTCGCCTTGAGCACCTCCGCGGCTCCGCGCTCGGCTTCCGGAACCTCAGCAACTACATCGCCCGGTCCCTGCTCGAAGCCGGCGGCTTCAGACCGGTGCTACACCCTCAAATGCGATGAGCCCGTTTTCCCGTGGCGAAGGTCGACCTGGTCAAGGCGGCCACGGACGCTCTCTATGACCTCATGAACGAGAGCGTCTCCGAGCAGCTCATCTACGGCGGCGACTACGGCTACCCCTCGTTCGTGAAGTTCACTGTGCCAGCGATTGAGGACGCCGCCATCGCGGGCATCGTCCAGACGACGGAGTTCTCCTTCAAGGAGGACCCTGCGTCGCCTGACGTGATCATCGCAACCGCAGCAGCTGTCGTGACCCTCGAAGGGGGGCTTTACCGAGGGGACTGGCACTCTGGCGACGGCGAGGTGAGCATTATCGGGGAACTCAACAATCACTACCTCGAGGCCAGCGCGGAGGTCGAGGTTCGGGTTGTCGTCCAGCTCGACATCGAGGGCGGATCCGGGATCCCGATCGATGTGGTTCTTGAAGACCCACGGCCTGCGGTTGGCATTGCCGATGACGTGCTGGACTTCGCGCTCGCGGACTGACCGCTTGTTGCTGGGAACGGCGAGGCTCTGCCCATGTCGGGCAGGGTCGATTCTCGAGGAACATGACAACATTCCGGGATTCCGTGAGCACGACTTAAAGTTGATGTGCGACGTGTGCCGCGAAGAGCGAGACTTCGTCTCCGGACTTTCAGTGCGGGGTGGCGGATCGCGCCCATTCTCGCACCGGCTGCCGCCTGATGACCTCTGGTCCCGACCCGGCAGTGGCGTGCGAGTATCACTGCGGGGTGGGGATCGGTCTGCCGCCAGCTTCTGCCGGAACCCCTGCTCTGGTGATCTATGGAGGGGACCAGAAGGGGACCAGAATCATGCAAACCATGCATGGCGTGACATGCTCTGCATGATCTGATCGGCGGAATTCTGCGGTTTTCGGGTTGAATCGAGTCGTTTGGACGCCTGGGGGTCAAGGGGTCGCAGGTTCAAATCCTGTCAGCCCGACGGAAAAGCCCTGATGAGGAGCCATTCTCATCAGGGCTTCGTCATGTCTGGCGACGAGTTCTCGGTGGTCCCCCTCGGGTCCCCTGAGCAGACTGAGGGCACGTGCTCGTCGGCCGCCGAAGAGGCTCCTGGGTCTCGCGGCGGCTCCTCCTGTGGATAAGGAGACCAAAAGGGGACCAGAACGCCGATCGACGGCCTTCAGCGCCCGCTTCGAGGGCGGCCGCTTGCGAGCGTCGTGGTACGTCGACGGGGCGATCGTGGCGCCGTGCTCCGAGAGCACGCGGCAGATCGGCTCGACCCCGAACACGTCACGGTGCTCGTCGGTGAACGCAGTCAATACTTCGGTGGGCGGCCTGGCTCCGCCGCGAAGAACGCCGACGCCGCCTTGAGGATCTCGTTCGCCCGCCGCAGCTCCGCGTTCTCACGCTTCAGCTCGCGGATCTCGGCGATCTCCCGCGTCGTCTTGCCCGGCCGGTTGCCGCCATCGACCTCCGACTGCCGCAACCACTTCCGCAGCGTCTCGGGCGAACCGATGCCGAGCTTGCCCGCGATCGAACGGATCGCCTCGAACTCGCTCGGATACCGGCCCGCGGCCATCGACTCGACAACCGTCCGGACCGCGCGCTCCCGCAGCTCCCGCGGGTACTTGCTTGGACCTGCCATGACTCCATCCCCCAATCGATGGAGCCTCCGGACACCCCAGGGCGGTTCGCCCTAGCCCTGGGCCTCGCCGAGGCGCGCTTCGGGCGTGAGCTCGGCGCGGAGACCGCCGCCGGTCGCAGCCCGGGCAAGAGCGCGACCCAGCGCAGGTGCCTGCTTGAACAGATTGTGACCGGCCACGAAGAAGACAGAGCCTGCCTCCCACACGGCCACGCCGTCCTCACTCCACGGGAGGTCGGTCACCCAGCAGTGAAGGAAGTCGCGCGGCTCTGGGTGGAGACCGGGCAGCGCCCGTGTCACGTATTCGCGTGCGCGTTCGTCCAGCGATCGAATCGCCGCCGGGTCGATGAAAGTTCCGTCGTCGCGGACGCCGACGGTGTCGCTGAGTCCGACTGAATAGTTGCTGTTGCCCGGTAGCGGCGTCGCGTAGACGCCGACTTCGCCGAAGACGCCGCTGCTGTCCTGCAGGCACGCGACTCGTGCCGGGGCGGCGGCTTTCACGTCGAAGGTCAGCCTGACGTGTGCGGCAAGGCGAACCGGCAGCGACAGGCCGACGCTGCGTGCCAGGCGGGCGGTTTCGCGGCCCGCGCACACGACCACCTTCGAGTAGACAGCCCGGTCGGTGACGCTGCGCACCTCGACCGTCCCGTCGGCGCGGGGATCGATGGAGATGACCTCACCGGTGGTGACCGCATCTGCGAGGGCACCCGTGAGTGCCGTGATCGCGGCGCGGGTGCGGATCGCGCCGCCCGACTCGTCGAGCACCGCTGGCCCCGAGTACCCAGCGAGCAGCGGCATCCGCTGGGCGACCTCGGCCGCATCGATCTCGTGCGCTTCCACGCCGCCGACCTGGTCGAGCACCCGCAGCCGCGCCAGGGCGCTGTCTCCGATCGCCAGGACACCGTCTGATGAGACCAGCTCGACGTCGAAGTGTTCGGCCCACTCATCCCATACGCCGCGGCTTTCGCGTGCGAGAGCGACGAGTCGCGGGTCGTCGTGGGCGTGACGGAAGATCCGCGCCTCGCCTGCGGACTGACCCGTCCCGGGCAGACCAGCCTCGTACAAGCGCACCGACACGCCCTGCTCCCGCAGCGCGTACGCCGTCGACAGACCGACGATCCCGCCCCCGATCACTGCTACCTCGGGTGAACGCGTCGAGGCAACGCCGTCGTCAGTTCCTGTCATCGCGGTTCCTCGATCTGTTGGTGATGAGCGATAGGCCGCAAGAGAAGGGGCCGCTGCCACGACGTCAGCGGGCTGTGCAAGCCCGAAGTCACCGCGCGCAGCGACCCCTCCTCTCTCGGCCAGTACTCCCGGTCTGTGGTGTCAGGCGGGGAGCTTGGAGCCCAGTACGTCGAGCTTCTCGATCGTCGGTTCGGAGAACAACGTGCCGGTCTGCTCGCCGAGAGCTACCGCAACAGGGCCGGACAGGTGGGCGTCACGTCCGGCGTCATCGGGGAACACGTCGAAGATCCCGAACGAGGTCGGCCCGAGTCGGATCGCGAACCACGCGGTGGTCGCCTGCTCGTCCTCAACAAGCGCACGGCCGCTGTCGAGGAACTCCTTCACGTCGTCCTCCTTCCCGGGCAACGCGTCAAACCTGACCAGCAATCCCTTGGTCACACTCATGACTTCTCCTCTTCCTTTGTCGGGGCGCCCCCGAGTTGGGACACTATCGCCTCGGAGAACGCCGGCAGGTCCTCCGGCGAGCGGCTGGTGACGAGATTCTTGTCGACCACCACGCCCTGGTCGACGACGTCGGCGCCGGCGTTGCGCAGCCTCGACCAACGTCCACGGCCCGTGACAGATCGCCGCAACGGGCTTGCCGCTTTCGACGGCGTCGGGGTCCTGCTCGTCGCCGACGGCGCGGCGATGCTCGCGTACCGGCCGCAGGCGCGCTGAGGCCCCTGTGCCGCCGTGGAGGCGAACCGCATACGCTGTGGTCGTCTTCGACGGAAGGGTCCATCGTGCATCCAGCAGCGGAGCAGCCCGCGCCACAGCACATCCCCGGCGCTGACGAGCACAGCATCCCCGAGCTCGAGGCCGATCAGGAGGTGCCGCCGCGTCCCGAGGAGGAGATCGCTGACGTCGTTCGATCGGAACCGGACACGGCCGAGCACCGGCCGCAGGACCACTGACCGCGACATCGGGTGAGCGCCCCGAGCTCGAGCCGCCCGTGTACCGCGCCCCGATGCGCTCGCGGCTGCCCGCCGTCCCCGAAGGCGCCGCCGTCGAACGGGCGCTCACCGAAGGGGTCGTCGGCATGGGTGGCGTGCTCGACCCGGTGCCGCGCACCGTCGCCGAGGCGGCGACGGTCGCCGCCGAGCAGCACGACGAGCGGCTCGCCGCTCGCATCGAGCGCTTCGCCGACGCGCCCGACGGCGCCTTCGTCTGGACTCGCGACGGCGACGGGCTCGCCTGGCTCGGGCGGCTCGCGGGGCCGTGGCGCTACGACGCGAGCCCGGATGCGTCGGCGGTCGACCTCGTGCACGTGCGGCCGTGCGCGTGGCTGGCGGAGCCCGTGTCCGACGCCGACGTGCCGCCCGCGGTGCGAGCGACCTTCTCTCGCGGCGGCCGCAACTGGCAGCGCACGCACGACCCGGCCGTCTCGCGGCTCTCGGCGGCGCTCTGGGCGCGCGGCGTAGGGTGACGCGGACAGGCGTCCCGCCTGCCGAGAGGAGCGCATCCGTGATCCCCACCACCACCGCCCACAGCGGCCTCGAGCTGCCAGTGCTCGGCTTCGGCACCTACAAGCTCAAGGGCCGCGCGGGCGCCGACGCGATCGGCCGCGCGATCGAGCAGGGCTACACGCTGCTCGACTCCGCCTTCAACTACGAGAACGAGGGCACGGTCGGTGCCGCCGTGCGCGCATCCGGTCGTCGTGACGACCTCATCATCACGTCGAAGCTGCCCGGCCGCCACCACGAGCGCGACGCGGCGCTCGCGACGATCGAGGAGAGCGTCGCGCGCACCGGATTCGAGCGGCTCGACCTCTACCTCATCCACTGGCCGAACCCGCGCGTCGGCAAGTACGTGGATGCGTGGGGCGCGCTCATCGAGGCGAAGGAGCGTGGGCTCGTGGCCGCGATCGGCGTGTGCAACTTCCTGCCCGAGCACCTCGAGCGCCTGCACGCGGAGACGGGTGTGCTGCCCGAGGTCAACCAGATCGAGCTGCACCCGTACTTCCCGCAGGAGGAGCAGCTCGCCTACGACCGCGAGCACGGCATCATCACGCAGGCGTGGAGCCCGCTCGGGCGGGGCAACGACCTGCTCGAGCGAGGCGAGGTCGTGGAGATCGCCCGCGCGCATGGCGCGACGCCCGCGCAAGTGCTGCTCGCGTGGGCGATCGCGCGCGGCGCCGTGCCGCTGCCGAAGGCCGCGTCGGCCGAGCGGCAGCGAGAGAACCTCGGCGCACTCGACGTGGCGCTCGCGGACGACGAGGTCGCGGCGATCACCGCGCTGGGGCGGCCCGACGGGCGGCTCGCCGACCAGGACCCAGCGTCGTACGAGGAGATGTGACGCCGCCGCGCATCCATCACGAACGAACCACCGACCGAAGGGAGCGCACATGCGCGCCATCGTCCACGACCGATTCGGCGAGCCCGAGGACGTGCTGCACGTCGCGGAGCGACCCACGCCCGAGCCCGGGCCGGGCCAGGTGCGCGTGCGCACGACGCTCGCCACCATCCACAACCACGACCTCTGGACCGTGCGCGGCACCTACGGCTTCAAGCCCGAGCTGCCCGCGGGCAGCGGCACCGAGGCCGTCGGCGTCGTCGAGGCGCTCGGCGAGGGCGTCGACGGCCTCGCGATCGGCGACCGCGTCGTCGCAGGCGCCTTCGGCGTCTGGGCGGAGTCGTTCGTCGCCGACGCGCGCGGCCTCGTGCCGGCGCCGGATGGGCTGCCCGACAGCGCGGCCGCCCAGCTCGTCGCGATGCCGTTCAGCGCCGTGAGCCTGCTCGAGAGCCTCGACCTCGCCGAGGGCGACGTGCTCGTGCAGAACGCGGCGAACGGTGCGGTCGGCCGCATGGTCGCGCAGCTCGCGCCCGGCCGCGGCATCCGCGTCATCGGCCTCGTGCGGCGCCGGGAGGCGGTCGAGGAGCTGCGCGAGGCCGGCATCGAGGGCACCGTCGCGACGTCGGAGGACCATTGGCGCGAGCGCGTCCGCGAGCTCGCGGGCGACGGGCGCATCGTCGCCGGCGTCGACTCGGTCGGCGGGCCGGCTGCCGGCGACGTGCTCTCGGTGCTCGATGAGGGCGGCACGCTCGTCGTCTTCGGCGCGATGGCCGCCCCGACCCTCGAACTCTCCTCCGGCGACCTCATCTTCAAGCACACGACCGTGCGCGGCTTCTGGGGCAGCACTGTGGGCCGCACGATGGACCGCGCGACGCGCGAGCGGCTCTTCGCCGAGCTCGGCGAGCGCATCGGCGAGGGCACGCTCACGCTCCCGGTCTCGAGCACGCATCCCTTCGAGGACGTGCGAGAGGCGGTGCGCGCGAGCCTGACGGCTGGCCGCGTCGGCAAGGTGCAGCTGCGGCCGTAGCCTGGGTCGCGCCCACGAGACGATCAGGCGCTCTGCATAGCGTCGGGGCGGGGAGGAGCACCATGGGCGACTCGACGGGCGACGCTCCGCGCCGCATCCTCATCACGGGCGCGACGGGCGGCATCGGCCTCGTGCTCTCGGAGCGGCTGCAGGGCGACTACGAGGTCGTGATGCACGGCCGCACGCCGCGGAGCCCACGGCAGGAGCGCGAGCTCCGCGAAGCGGATCTCACCGACTTCGCGGCCGTGCTCGAGCTCATGGAGGGCGTCGACACCGTCGTGCACCTCGCCGGCAGCGCGAGCCCGGAGTCGACGTGGGACGACGTGCTGGGCGCCAACATCGTCGGCACCCGCAACGTGCTCGAAGCTGCCCGCGAGGCGGGCGTCCGCCGCGTCGTGTTCGCCTCCTCCAACCACGCGATGGGCATGTACGACCGGCTCGAGCAGTGGCCGGTCTACCCGCACCACTTGCCGCGCCCCGACTCGCTCTACGGCGTCTCGAAGGCGTTCGGCGAGACGCTCGGCCGCTACTACGCTGACGAGCACGGGCTCTCGTTCATCGCCCTCCGCATCGGCTGGATGACCGACGACCCGGCGAGCGCCGACCTCGACATCCTGCACGCGATGTGGTTGAGCGAGGACGACGCCGTGCAGGTGTTCCGCTGCGCGATCGAGGCGCCCGTCGACTTCGGGCTCTACTACGCGATCTCCGACAACCCGAACCGGCGGTGGGACCTGACGAACACCATGCTCGACCTCGGCTACCGGCCGAAGGACTCGTGGGCGGATGCGGCACCCGATGGCGAGGACGTCGTGCCGGAGGGGGAGTCGGTGCCCGACTCGTGGCCCGAGGGCTCGTAGGGGTCAGCTCGGCGACACGGCGTCGTCGGACGCACGCCCGATGAGCAGGTCGACGAGCCGCGCGGCGTCGTCGGCGGTCGACGAGGTGCGGCTGAGGGCGCGCAGCACGACCGCGCCGATGAGCGCCTCCGCGAGCTGCTCGGTCGCGACGCCCGGCCGCAGGCCCGTCGTGGTGCCGATCGCCGCGTCGAGGCGGCCCGAGATCGAAGCGGAGCCCGTGAGGCTGTCACGCAGGCGCGCGCCCACCTCCGGGTGCTCGGCGGCGGCCGCGAGCAGCGAGAGCACGAGGCCCGGCTCAGCATCGATCACCGCGAAGACCGTGGTGAGCCACGCCTGCATGTCGGCGCGCACGTCGCCCGTGTCGGGCAGCGCGAGCCGGTCGTCGAACAGCAGCCCCTCGAGCAGGCACTCCGCGACGAGTGCGCCCTTCGAGCGCCACCAGCGGTAGATCGTCTGCTTGCCGACGCCGGCGCGCGCGGCGACGCCCTCGATCGTGAGGTGCTCGTAGCCGCGCTCGGCGAAGAGCGCCGCGGTCGCGTCGAGGATCGCGATGCGGGCGGCCTCGCTGCGGACGGGACCCGTGCGGGGGAGGGACATGGCACCTCCAGGGCCACAGGAAAGACGAGACGGTGCGTGTTATCTTAGGCCCCGCTTGTCGTCGTCGGGAGCGCTCGGCCTCGGCTCGCGCGCGGATCGGAAGGGCCTCATGGCCGAGCTGCTGCACCGCCTGGGAACGTTCGCCGCGCGTCGCGCGTGGACGGTCCTGATCGCCTGGATCGTCATCCTCGCCGCCGCGGTCGGCGGGTTCCTCATCGGCTTCAAGGGGCTCTCGTCGAGCTTCGACATCCCCGGCACCGCCTCCGGGGAGATCGTCGCCGAGCTCGAGCGCGAGCTGCCGGACTTCGCCGGCGCGACCGGCACCGTCGTCGTGCACGCGACCGATGGCGCGATCACCGACGCGCAGCGCGAGCAGCTCGCCGAGCTCATCGAGGGCGCGGAGTCGCTGCCCGACGTCTCGGGCGTCAACGACCCGTTCGCGACCGAGGCCGAGCGCGCCGCTCAGGCACAGCAGCTCGAGGACGGCCGCGCCCAGCTCGAGGCAGGCCAGGAGCAGCTCGACGCGGGCCTCGCCCAGGTCGAGGCCGGCGCCGCGGCGCTCGAGGAGGGGCAGGCGGCGCTCGACGCCGCACGAGCGCAAGCCGAGGCCGCGGGCTTCCCGACCGCGCAGCTCGACGCGCAGCAGGCGCAGCTCGACGCGCAGCGCAGCGTGATCGACGAGCAGCGCGCGCAGCTCGACGAGGGGCAGGCCGAGCTCGACGAGCAGAGCGCCAGGCTCGAGCGAGGTGAGGAGCTCCTCTCGCTCGCCGACGGCATCCGCCTCGTCTCCGAGGACGGCGCCACCGCGCTCGTGACCGTCTCGTACACCGAGACGCGCCTGGAGCTGCCGCAGGAATCGAAGGACGCCACGATGGCGCACTTCACCTCGCGGCCCATCGACGGGCTCGAGATCTCGTTCTCGACCGACATCGCGCAGGGCGTGCCCGAGATCCTCGGCATCGGCGAGGCGGTCGGCGTGGCGCTCGCGGCGGTCGTGCTCGTCGTCGTGCTCGGCTCGCTGCTCGCGGCCGCCCTCCCGATCGTCACGGCGCTGCTCGGCGTCGCGATCGGCGCGATGGCCGTGCTGTCGTTCTCGGGGGTCGTGCAGATGGCGTCGGTCACGCCGATCCTCGGCGTCATGCTCGGCCTCGCGGTCGGCATCGACTACTCGCTCTTCATCATCTACCGCCACCGCAAGCAGCTGCTGCGCGGCGCCGACGTCGTCGAGTCGATCGGCCTCGCGAACGGCACCGCGGGCAACGCGGTCGTCTTCGCCGGCGTCACGGTCATCGTCGCGCTCCTCGCGCTCGGCATCACCGGCATCCCATTCCTCGGCCTCATGGGCGTCGCGGGCGCCGTGAGCGTCGCGATCGCCGTGCTCATCGCGATCTCGGCGACGCCGGCCCTGCTGGGCCTCGCCGGCCGCCGCATCCTCAGCCGTCGCGCGATCGCGAAGGCGGGGGCCGCGGGCGACGAGGCGGATGCGATGCGCTCGGTCCGCCCGATGTCGAGCGTGCGCGCGGTGCTGAGCGCGGTGCTCGCCGTCGCGGTGCTCGCGACGATCGCGATCCCGGCGCTCTCGATGCGCCTCGGCTTGCCCGACGGCGCCTCCGAGCCCGCCGACTCGACCGCCTACCGCGCCTACAGCCTCACCGAGGAGGCGTTCGGCGAGGGGCAGAACGGCCCGCTGCTCGTTACCGCGACGATGCCCGGCGACCTCGACGAGCTCGAGGTCGAGCAGCGCCAGCTCACCGTCGCGCGAGAGCTCGCGGCGACCGACGACGTCGTCGCCGTCGCACCGATCGCCGTCTCCGACGACGCCGGTGAGAGGGCACGGCTCGCGGTCTTCCAGGTCGTGCCCGCGGAGGGCCCCAACAGCGAGTCGACCGAGGCGCTCGTGCGCGAGCTGCGCGAGCGGCCCGCGATCGACGGCGACATCGAGCTCGGCGTCGCCGGCCAGGCGGCGAGCAACATCGACATCTCCGAGGGCCTCGCCGACGCGCTGCCCACCTACCTCGCGGTCGTCGTCGGGCTGTCGTTCCTCATCATGGTGATGGTGTTCCGCTCGCTCGTCGTGCCGCTCATCGCCACCGGCGGCTTCGTGCTCTCGCTCTTCGCGACCTTCGGCGCGGTCACCGCGGTCTTCCAGTGGGGCTGGCTCGGCGGCCTCTTCGGCGTCTCGGAGCCCGGCCCGATCCTGAGCTTCCTGCCCGTCATCCTCGTCGGCATCCTCTTCGGGCTCGCGATGGACTACCAGCTCTTCCTCACGACGGGCATGCGCGAGGCGTACGTGCACGGGGCGGATGCGCGGCTCGCGGTCGCGCGCGGGTTCCGGGCGGGGCGCAGCGTCGTCATCGCCGCCGCGCTCATCATGATCGCCGTCTTCGCGGGCTTCATCGCCTCGGAGTCGATCATCATCAAGGCGATGGGCTTCGGCCTCGCCCTCGGCGTGCTGCTCGACGCCTTCGTCGTGCGCATGCTGCTCGTGCCCGCGATCATGCACCTCGTCGGCAAGGCCGCGTGGTGGCTGCCGCGCTGGCTCGACCGCATCATCCCGAACGTCGACGTCGAGGGCGCCTCGCTCGAGCGCCGGCACCCGGCGGCGAGCACCGGCAGCACCGACGCGGTCGCCGCCGACACGACGAAGCGGGACTGACGCCGCGAGGCGGGGCTCAGAGGAGCGAGAGCTCCTTGAGCTTCGCCTCGACCTCGTCGTTGGTCGGCTCGACCTGGTGCGAGCCGTCGGGGAAGACGACGACCGGGATCTGCATGCGGCCCGAGATGCGCTGCGCCTCGCGGGTCGCCGACTCGTCCTCCTCGAGGTCGATGTAGTCGTAGGCCACCTCGAGCCCGTCGAGCTGCTGCTTCGTGCGCCGGCAGTCGCGGCACCAGTCGGCGCCGTAGACCCGGATCGTCCTCGTGTCGGTCATGAGCCCACGTTACGTGAGCGGCGCTCGAGTCCGCCACGCGCGAGTGCCGCGAGGATGCGCCAGCCGACCAGGAGCGCGAGCAGCGCGAGCGTCGCGACGGCGACGAATGGCAGTGCCGTGCCCTGCCCGCTCAGCGTGCGCAGCAGCATCCCGCCGCCGACGGTCACGAGCCACACCGGCACGCCGGTGCGGAGCGGCGCCGCGGGTCGCCGCCATGCGAGCGACACGAGCCAGCCCACGACGAGGGCAGCGAGGAACGGCCACGCCGTCGTCGCGAGCCCGAGCCCGCCCTCGGCGAGCACGCCCGCGCCGCCGTCGTCGTGGCTCGCGCGGCCGATCGCGGCGAAGACCACGACGAGCGCGGCGTCGAGCGCGAACGCGAGGAGGCGCGAAGGGGCTGCGGCGCGGCGGGTCACCTCTCGACCGTAGCCGCCCGGCGCATCTGGCATGCTCGGCCCCATGGAGGAGACCACCGCAACCGCACTCGACGTCGACGCGCTGCGGGCACGGTTCCCGTCGCTCGCCTCCGGCATCGCCCACTTCGACGGGCCCGGCGGCACGCAGACGCCCGCCGAGGTCGGAGAGGCGATCGCGCGCACGCTGACGAGCCCGCTCTCGAACCGGGGCTCGAGCGTCGCGAGCGAGCGCAACGCCGAAGCGGCCGTCGCCGCCTTCCGGGTCGCCTACGCCGACCTGCTGGGCGCCGACCCGCGCGGCATCGTCTACGGGCGCAGCGCGACGCAGCTCATCTACGACTTCTCGCGCGCGCTCGCGAAGGGCTGGTCGGCGGGCGACGAGCTCGTCGTCACGCAGCTCGACCACGACGCGAACGTGCGGCCGTGGCTGCAGATCGCCGAGCGCGTCGGCATGGCGGTGCGGTGGCTGCGGCTCGACCCCGCCACGGGGCAGCTGCGGCTCGACGAGCTCGACGAGGTCGTCACCGAGCGCACGCGCCTCGTCGCCGTCACCGGCGCATCCAACCTCATCGGCTCGAAGCCCGACCTGCCCCGCATCGCGGCCCGCGCGCACGAGGTCGGCGCGCTCGTGCACGTCGACGGCGTGCACCTCGCCGCGCACGACGCGATCGACGTCGGAGCGTTCGGCGCCGACCTCTTCGTCTGCTCGCCCTACAAGTTCTTCGGCCCGCACTGCGCCGTGCTCGCCGCCTCGCCCGAGCTGCTCGAGTCGCTGCACCCCGACAAGCTGTTGCCCTCGACGAACGCCGTGCCCGAGCGCTTCGAGCTCGGCACGCTGCCCTACGAGCTCATGGCGGGCGCGACCGCCGCCGTCGACGTGATCGCGAGCATCGCGGGCGCCCCGGGGAAGGATCCGCAGCGCGACCGCCGCGAGCGGCTCCTCGCGGCCAACGCGCTCATCGAGCACCACGAGCTGCGCCTGCGCGAGCGCATCGAGTCGCACGTGCGGTCGTACGACGGGCGGCTGACGCTGCACTCGGTCGCCGAGGACCGCACCTCGACGCTCTTCGTCACCTTCCGCGACCGCGATCCGTTCGCCGTCGCCCGCGATCTCGCCGGGCGCGACGTGCTCGCGCCCGCGGGCACCTTCTACGCGCACGAGCCGTTCCTCGCGCTCGGCACCGGGGTCGAGGCGGGCCTGCGGATGGGGCTCGCGCCCTACAACCACGACGCCGACGTCGACCGGCTGCTCGAGGGGCTCGACGCCGCGCTCGCGTGACGCGAGCGGGGGGAGAGCCCGCTGGTCGCGCCCGCCCGCGCGCCTCCGCTGAGCTCGACCCGCCAGGCGCGTGAAGGAGGCCACCGTGACCGACACCGCGAGCACTGCGCCCGCTGCCCCGAAGCTGCCGCCGCGCTGGTTCGTGCGCGCAGCATGGGTCGTGCACCGCGCGCTCTACCGAGCGACTCGCGGGCGCTTCGGCCTCGCCCGGCCGAGGCCCGGCAGGTTCGGCATGCTGCGCCTGCACACGATGGGCCGAGGCGCACCCCGCTTGACGCCGCAACCTCTGCGCGCACCCCGACGCATCCGTCGACCTGCCCGAGGGCCCGCGCCTCGTGCGCGCCCGAGAGGTGACCGGGCTCGAACGCGAGCGCCTGCTCGCGGGGTTCGACGCGTTCCACGAGGGACCGGCGATGGCGGAGTACGAGCGGGCGCGCCGGCGCGCGACGCCCGTCGTCGTGCTCGAGCCGCGCGCCGCTTGACCCTCGCCGCGTCGCTAGGGCTCGAAGACGAGGATGCGGTCGTCGCCCTCCGCGGGTCGCCCGCGGCCGTCGGTGCTGCCGGTGAGCGCCCAGACCGAGCCGTCCGGTGCGGCCGCGACATCGCGCATCCGACCGTGCTCGCCCCGCCAGTGCACGCTCGAGCTCGCCACGTCGTCGATCGGTACGCGGCGCAGCGACTGGCCGCGCAGGTTCGCGATCCAGAGCGCATCGGCGGCGAACGCCATGCCGCTCGGGCTCGCCTCGGCGGGCGCCCACGGCTGCACGGGGTCGGTGAAGCGCCGATCGCCCGCCGCCCCCTCGACCATCGGCCAGCCGTAGTTCGCGCCCGCCTCGATGACGTTGAGCTCGTCCCACGTGTCCTGGCCGAACTCGGTCGCGAAGAGCCTGCCGTCGTCGCTCCACGGGAGACCCTGCGGATTGCGGTGGCCGAGCGTGTAGACGGGGGAGGCGGGGTCGGGGTTGTCGGCGGGCACCGAGCCGTCGGGCTCGAGCCGCAGGATCTTGCCCGCGAGGCTCGCCGGGTCCTGCGCCCTGCTCGGCACGCCCGCGTCGCCCGTCGTCGCGTAGAGCATCCCGTCCGGTCCGATCGCGATGCGCCCGCCGTTGTGGTTGCCGGCCGCCGGGATGCCGGTGAGCAGCTCGTCGGGTTCGCCGAGCGTGCGCGCGCCGGGCTCGCCCTCGAGCGTCGCGCGCAGGATCGCGTTGCCGTCGCCCTCGTCGCGTACCAGTTGAGGTGCCCGTCGTGCACCGCGATGCCGAGCAGCCCGCCCTCGCCGCGCGGCTCGACGCTGTCGATCTCGGCGATCGGCGCCGACAGGAGCGCGATCGACCACGGGCTCTCGAAATCGGTCGCTCACGGTGCTGCTCCGGCCATGCTCGGGCTCCCTCCCGGGGTGCGCTCAGCACTCGCGCGCACGGGAGGTACGGTGGCGATCATGAGCACGCCCGCGGCTGGCTTCGCGCTCGACACGAGCGCCGGCGTCGATGTGCGGCCGAGTGTGCCGTGGCCCGCGTGGATCGCGGCGGGGGCGCTCATCTTCCTCGCCGCGGTCGCGGGCGTGCTGTTCGCGCCCGTAGGCACGACGGTCGCGGTGTGGTGGCCAGCCGCGGGGCTCTCGGTCGCCTTCGCGCTGCTGCAGCCGCCGCGCCGCGGGGACGGCGGTGGGCTCAGCGTCGAGCTGCGGCTGCCGGCTGCGCCGCCGCCGAGCGACTGAGCGCGCGCTCGAGGTCGTCGATGAGGTCGGCCGGGTCCTCGAGGCCGATCGACAGCCGCAGCACGCCCGCGTGCGGCTTCGCCGCCGCCGCGACGGGGCGGTGGGTGAGCGACGCGGGATGCTGGATGAGCGAGTCGACGCTGCCGAGCGAGACGGCGTGCGTGAACAGCTCGACCGACTCCGCGACGGCGGCGGCCCGCTCGAACGAGCCGACGTCGACCGCGATCATCGAGCCGGGCCCCGCCATCTGCCTGCCCGGTCCCACGAGGCCCGCGGGGTCGCATCCGTCGAGCCCCGGGTAGCGCACCTCGAGCACGCCGTCCATCGCGGCGAGGGCGCGCGCGACGACCTCGGCCCCCGCCTGCTGCGCCCGCACGCGCAGCGGCAGCGTCTGCAGGCCGCGGTGCATGAGGTAGGCGGCGAGCGGATGCGCGGGGGCGCCCGTGATGGCGCGCACGGGCCGGAGGGCTCGCGCCCACTCCGCATCGCACGCGACGACGCCGCCGACCACGTCGCCGTGGCCGCCGATGTACTTCGTCGCCGAGTGCAGCGAGAGCGCGGCGCCGTGCGACAGCGGTCGCTGCAGCACGGGTGTCGCGAACGTGTTGTCGACGAGCACGGGCGCGTCGCCGGCAGCGGCGGCGAGCGCCGAGAGGTCGACGAGCTCGAGCGTCGGGTTCGCGGGGGTCTCGACGACCACCAGGCCCGTGTCGGGGCGGCACGCGCGCGCGACCGCGTCGACCGAGTCGACGAAGGTCGTCTCGGTGCCGAGCAGGCCGGTCGCGAGCAGGTGGTCGGTGCCGCCGTAGAGCGGCCGCAGCGCCACGACGTGGTTGCCGCGCCGCTGACGCGCGGCCATCAGCACGGCGGTCACGGCCGCCATGCCGGAGGCGAAGGCGACGGCGCGCTCGGCGCCCTCGAGCTGCGCGAGGGCATCCTCGAACCGCGCGACCGTCGGGTTCCAGAGCCGCTGGTAGACCGCGGAGCCATCGCCGACGTCGCCGCCCGTCGCGAGCCGCTCGTAGGCATCGCCGCCGGTGAGGACGTCGGGGAGCGGGTTCGTGGAGGAGAGGTCGATGGGGATCGCGTGCACGCCGAGCGACCGCAGATCGTCGCGGCCGGCATGCACCGCGAGCGAGTCGGGTCGGAGGCGAGCGTCATTGCTCGTCGTCATGCACTCGATCATGCCTCAAATCCCGGATGATGGGGGGGCGCCTCGCGAAAGCGGGCGTCCGTGCTGCCGCGATGCCAGGATCGAAGCCGTGACGCTCCTCGCCCAGCCCCTGCGCATCGGCGCCTTCGACGCCCCCAACCGGATCATGCAGGCGGCGCACTCGAAGCAGTACTCCGACCGCGTGGAGTCGGATCGCGAGACCGCCTACTTCGTGCGTCGCGCTCGCGGCGGCTGCGGCCTGTTCGTCGCGGGCAACCACCTCGTGCATCCGAGCGCGTCGACGCGCGGGTTCCAGGACGCGTGGCGGCCCGAGGCCGTCGACGCGAACCGCCGCATGACCGACGCGATCCACGAGGCGGGCGCGCGCGTGCTCGTGCAGCTCAACCACCACGGCGCGCAGGCGTCGCCCGAGGGGCCGGACGGGCCGCGCGCGGTGCTCGCGCCCAGCCGCATCCTCTCGCCCTCGACGGGGGTCGCCACCGCCGAGGCGAGCCCGCGCGAGCTCCGGTCGCTCGCGGATGCGTGGGCCGACTCGGCCGAGCGCGCGCGGCTCGGCGGCTTCGACGGCGTCGAGGTGCACATGGCGCACGGCTACCTGCTGCACCAGTTCCTCACGCCGCTCACCAATCGCCGCACGGACGCCTACGGCGGCGACCTCGAGGGCCGCTCGCGCTTCCCGCGCGACGTGCTGCGTGCCGTGCGCGCCCGCGTGGGCGACGACTTCACCGTCGGCATCCGCATCGTGCTCGACGAGCACCACGAGGGCGGGCTCGACGCGGCCGCGATGCGCGAGGTCGTCGCTGCGCTCCGCGCGGAGGCGAGGATCGACTTCCTCGACACCGCGGCCGGCAGCTACCACGACGTCCACTGGGTCTTCCCGTCGTCGGCGATGCCGGTCGCGTGGCTGCGCGACGACGTCGCGGCGCTCAAGGCGGCGAACCCCGACCTCCCCGTCTTCGGCGTCGGCGCGGCGCTGAGCGTCGAGGAGGCCGAGGAGGTGCTCGGCAGCGGCATCGCCGACATGGTCGCGCTCACGCGCGGCCAGCTCGCCGACCCCGATCTCGCCCGGAAGCTCCTCACGGGGGCGACCGAGGGCATCCGGCACTGCATCCGCTTGAACCAGGGATGCCTCGGGCGAGGGAGCCAGGGACTGCCCGTCTCGTGCACGGTCAACCCCGAGGCGGGGCGCGAGCTCGAGCCGGTGCCGGCCGTCGCCGCGACGCCACAGCGCTGGGCGGTCGTCGGCGGCGGCCCCGCGGGCCTCCGCGCCGCGCTCGACCTCGCCCGGCTCGGGCACGCGGTCACGCTGCTCGAGCGCGAGGTCGAGCTCGGCGGGCAGCTGCGGCGCGCCGCGCGCGTGCCCGGCCGATCGTCGGTCGCGCTGCTCGTCGCCGACCTCGAGCGCGACGCGCGGGCCGCGGGCGTCGCACTGCGCCTCGGCGAGCCGGCCACGATCGAGGGCCTGCGCGCGCTCGGTGCCGATGCCGTCGTGCTCGCGACCGGCGCGGTGCCGCCCGAGGGCTCGTCGCTCGCGATCGACGAGGCGTTCGACGGCGAGCGGCCGGCGACGATCGACGCGTGGCGCGCGATGGACGATCCCGCCGCGCTCGGCGACCGCGTGCTCGTCGTCGACGACGACGGCACGGCGCGCGCCTCGGGCGTGCTGCTCGCGCTCGCGGCGAGCGGCGCCGCCATCGAGGTCGTGACGCCGTTCGAGCAGCTGCTGCCGCACGTCGGCACCGGCTACGAGCGGCAGCTCGTGCTGCGCTCGCTCGCCACCGGCGGCGTCGTGCGGCGCACCGCGGCGCGCGTGCGGCTCGACGGCGGCCGGGCGTGGGCGGTCGACGTGCTGACGGGCGAGGCGACGCCCCTCGCGGACCCGACGGCGATCGTGGCGCTCACGCCGCCGGCAGCCGTCGGGCTCGAGCGGCAGGGCGCCGAGGCGCTCGAGCGGGCGCTCGGCGTGCCGGTGCATGCCATCGGCGATGCGCGCGCTCCGCGCGGCATCGACGCGGCGATCGCCGAGGCGTGGCAGCTCGCTCGCGCCACCGCCGGCTGACGAACCCTGGCGCGCGCCGCCCGCCTGCGGCATGCTGACTCCACGCGGCCGCGCGGCCGCAGTGAGGAGCCGAGATGGCAACCCTGCTCAACCCCTACCTCGCATTCGGGCGCGAGGCTCGCGAAGCGATGAACTTCTACCACGGCGTGTTCGGCGGCGACCTCGTCGTCAGCACGTTCGGCGAGAGCGGCATGGCCGACGACCCGGGCGACGCCGAACTCGTCATGCACGCCCAGCTCACGACCGCCGACGGCCACACGATCATGGCGAGCGACACCCCGCGCGGCATGGACCAGCCGAGCGGTCGCCAGCAGGTCTCGCTCTCGGGCGACGACGACACGACGCTCTCGCGCTACTGGGAGGGCTTGAGCGACGGCGCGACCGTGCTCGAGCCGCTCGTCGAGGCCCCGTGGGGCGACAGGTTCGGCATGCTCGTCGACCGCTGGGGCGTGCTCTGGATGGTCAGCACCGCGCCGGCGGCGGGCCGGGGGGCGGATGTGTCGTCGGCGATCGACGACGACGGCGACGCGACCGCGGGCGGTCACCAGGACACCGCGCAGCAGTGGCACACCGAGGGTGCGACGCCGGAGCCGACCTCCGGGCACGAGAACACCGCCGACCAGTGGCCGGCGGACGAGCAGCGGGATCCGGGCGCGCAGCGCTGACGGGCTGAGACGAACGCGGCGCCGGCACCGGGGAGACCCGGCGGCCGGCGCCGCGCTCGACTCGCGCGATCGCTAGGCGGGCCCGCCCGAGGTGGTGTCCTCCTCCGTCTCCGGGTTGTGGTGGTCGGGCTCGGGGCGCTCCGCGCCCTCGCGCGGCTCCTCGACCTCGTCGGGCTGCTGGCCATGCTGCTGGTCGGTCACGATGCCTCCTGTCGTCGTCGTGCCCCCGTCCTACCGCGCGCACCTGGGAGGCGCACGACCGCCGGGCGCGCTCCGGCGTATCCTGGTCGCACCCCGACCTGCGAAGGAGCAGCACCATGCCCGAGACGATCATCGCCGGATACGCGCGCACGCCGTTCGCGAAGTTCCTGGGCCAGCTGGCGCAGTCGAAGTCGACCGAGCTCGGTGCCCACGCCGCCCGTCACGCGATGGAGCGCGCCGGGGTCGCCCCCGGTGAGGTCGACGCCGTCGTCGTCGGCCAGGTGCTGCAGGCGACCGTCGGCCAGAACCCGCCGCGCCAGACCGCGGTCGCCGCGGGCGTGCCGATGTCGGTGCCCGCGCTCGGCATCAGCGCCGTCTGCCTCTCGGGGGCCGAGGCGATCGTGACCGGGCACCGCATGATCCAGCTCGGCGAGGCCGACGTCGTGCTCGCCGTGGGCCAGGAGTCGATGTCGCTCGCGCCGCACGCCGCGCCCATGCGCGCCGGCTCGAAGTTCGGCGACACGAGCCTCATCGACACGATGCAGTTCGACGGGCTCACGGATGCGTTCGACCGCGTCGCGATGGGAGCCTCGACCGACGAGCACAACGACCGGTTCGAGATCACGCGCGAGCAGCAGGACGAGTTCGCCGCCGCCTCGCACGCGCGCCTCGCCCGCGCCCAGGCGGACGGCACGCTCGACGGCGAGATCGTCCCGTTCGAGGCGAAGGCCGGCCGGAAGACCGTCACGGTCTCGGTCGACGACGGACTCCGCGCCGACACGACGGTCGAGTCGCTCGCGTCGCTGCGCCCCGCCTTCACGCCCGACGGCACGGTCACCGCCGGCAACGCATCCCAGATCACCGACGGCGCCGCCGCGGTCGTGCTCGTCTCGGACGCCTACGCGAAGCAGCAGGGCCTCACGGGCCTCGCGCGCATCGTCTCGACCGGCTTCGTCGCCGGTCCGGACGTCTCGCTGCACTCGCAGCCCGCCGACGCGATCGAGCAGGCGCTCGAGCGCGCGGGCCGCGCGACGAGCGACCTGCAGGCGGTCGAGATCAACGAGGCGTTCGCGGCGGTCGGCGTCGCCTCGACCCGCCAGCTCGGCGTCGACCCCGAGATCGTGAACGCGAACGGCGGCGCGATCGCGCTCGGCCACCCGATCGGTGCGTCGGGTGCCCGCATCATCGGCCACCTCGCGCGCCGGCTGCAGCAGCTCGGCACCGGCTCGCTCGGGGCGGCCGGCATCTGCGGCGGCGGCGGCCAGGGCACGGGCGTCGTGCTCGAGGCCATCTGACGCCGCGCGGCCGCTCGGCCAGCCGCGGCCCAGCGCCTCTGGCCTAGGCTGGATCGATGCGCTTGTCCGTGCTCGACCTCGCCCCCATCAACCCCGGAGAGACGGCGGGCGAGAGCCTGCACGGCTCGGTGCTGCTCGCCCAGGCGGCGGAGCGGCTCGGATTCGCGCGCGTCTGGTACGCCGAGCACCACAACATGGCGACGATCGCCTCGAGCGCGACGAGCGTGCTCATCGCCCACGTCGCCGCGCACACGTCGACGATCCGCCTCGGCGCGGGCGGCGTCATGCTGCCCAACCACTCGCCGCTCGTGATCGCCGAGCAGTTCGGCACCCTCGCCGAGCTGCACCCCGGCCGCATCGACCTCGGGCTCGGCCGCGCGCCCGGCACCGACCACCGCACGTGGACGGCGCTGCGCCGCGACATCCGCGCCTCCGATCGCTTCCCCGAGGACGTCGTCGAGCTGCAGGGCTACCTGCGCGGCGAGCCGACCGTGCCCGGGATCAAGGCCGTGCCGGGCCACGGCACCGACGTGCCGCTCACGATCCTCGGCTCGTCGCTCTTCGGCGCGCAGCTCGCGGCCGCCCTCGGCCTGCCCTACGCGTTCGCGTCGCACTTCGCGCCGGATGCCCTGCACGAGGCCGTCGCCGTCTACCGCGAGCGGTTCCAGCCCTCCGCGCAGCTCGCGGAGCCCTTCGTCATCGCCGGCATCAACGCGGTCGTCGCCCCGTCGCGCGCCGAGGCGCTCGAGATGCAGCGCGCGGTCGCCCGGGCGCGGGTGCGCGGACTGCTGCTGCGCGACAGCCCGATCGCGCAGCAGGTCGGCGACGACGAGCTCGACGCGCTCGCCGCGAGCCCGCAGGCCGCGCCGGTGCAGAAGATGCTCCAGCACACGGCGCTCGGCACGGGCGAGGAGGCGGTGGCGACGCTGCGCCGGTTCGCGATCGAGGCCGACGCCGACGAGCTCATCATGGCGGTGCACGGCACGACCGCGGAACGCGTGCGCGCGCTCGAGCTCATCGAGGGCGCGGGCGGCCTCGCCGACTGATCGGGCGTGCGGATGCTGCGGACGCCGTCGTCCATGGCGGCAATCTGCTCGCGCGGCGTGGGGCTGTCCAGCCCCGTCGCGTCCGTCAGCGCGGGGGGAGCGCGAGCCGCGCGACGGTCGCGGCGGCGGCCTCGACGAGGCTCGCGGCGTCGCGCTGCAGCTCGTCGAGGCTCGCGGGACCGGGCGCGATCGAGAGCGCGGGCACGCCCATCGACGACGCGGCCGCAGTGTCGACCGAGCCGGCGATCACCGCGAGCGGCGCGCCAGCGCGACGGGCGGCGGCGTGCACGACCGAGACGACCTTGCCGAGCGCCGATTGGCCGTCGAAGCGGCCCTCGCCCGTGAGCACGAGGTCGGCGCCCCCGAGTGCCGCGTCGAGGCCCGCGAGCTCGGCGAACCACGCGCCGCCCGGGACGATCTCGCCGCCCGTGAGCGCCCGCAGCACGCTCGCGACCCCGCCCGCGGCGCCCGCACCGGGCACGTCGGCGATCGCGGCCACATCGACGCCGAGCGCGCTCGCCGCCACCCGGGCGAAGCGCTCGAGTGCGGCGTCGAGCACCGCGACGTCGTCGCCGCTCGCGCCCTTCTGCGGGCCGAAGACGGCCGCGGCGCCGCCCGGTCCCGTGAGCGGCGCGTCGACGTCGGTCACGAAGCGCCAGCGGGCCGCGCGCGCTCGCGCGTCGAGGCCCGTCGCGTCGAGGTGCTCGAGCGAGCCGAGCCCACCGCCGCCGGTTCGCACGGGCCGGCCCGACGCATCCAGCAGCTGCACCCCGAGCGCGGTCAGGAGGCCCGCGCCGCCGTCGGTCGTCGCCGAGCCGCCGAGCAGCAGCGTCAGCTCGTCGGCGCCGCGCTCGAGCGCGTCGAGCACGACCGCGCCGAGCCCCACCGTGGAGGCGGCGAGCGGCGCGAGCGGCACGTCCTCCACTTGCGGCAGCCCCGCGGCCTGCGCGAGCTCGATGACCGCGTGCGTGCCCTCGAGCGCCCAGCGTGCGAGCGCCGGTCGGCCGAGCGCGTCGACCGTGCTCGTGACGCGCTCCTCGCCGCCGCGCGTGAGCACCGCGTCGAGGCTGCCCTCGCCGCCGTCGGCCATCGGCACGAGCGCGACGTCGGCGCCCGGCGCCGCGGCGCGGATGCCGCGTGCCGCGGCCTCGCATGCTTCGAGCGCCGTGAGGCTGCCCTTGAAGGCGTCGAACGCGACGACCGCGCGGGGTTGCTGCCGGCCCGCGGTCATCGCGAGAGCCCGTAGCGCTCGGCGAAGCGCGCGAGGATCGACTGCGGGTGCGACACGCTCGCGTCGCGGCCGGCGGCGACGAGGTCCTCGACCTCGTCGGGGGAGAAGTAGCCGTGGTCGCGGTAGACGCGGATGCGCTGCTCGAGGCCGTCGGCGTCGAGCTCGGGGTGGAACTGCGTGCCGATCACGTGCTGCCCGATGCGCACCATGTGCACGCACGCGGCCGAGACGGCGAGGGTCGTCGCGCCCTCGGGCGCCTCGGCGATGCCCTCCTTGTGGCCGCCGAAGGCGGTGAAGGCGCGCGGCAGCCCGTCGGTGAGCCAGTCGTCGCCCACGAGGCTCAGCTCGACCGGCGCGACCGACTCGGCGATGCCGCGCACCATGCGGCCGCCGAGCGCGTGCACGAGGGCACCGAGCCCGAGGCACGCGCCGAGGTAGGGGATGTCGTCTCGGATGACGCGCTCCCCGAGGTGCGTGAGCCACGCGATCGTCTCGGCGTGGCCGGGCGGGCGACGGTGCTCGTCGCTGAAGTTCGCCGGTCCGCCGCCGACGAGCACGGCATCGACGTCGCGGAGCTCGAGCGCCGGGATCTCGCGGTCGAGCCGCACGCGCTGGATGCGCGACTCGTCGAGCGCGCCGAAGCGCACCATCGCCTCGAGCTCCGCGTCGGCGACCTCGTCCTCGGGCCGCGACTGCACGATCAGGATCCCCCGCATCACGCCGCCTCCGCCCGCGAGCCGTCCGCCGTCCACACGCCGCTCGAGCCGCGCCGGTGCGAGCCGATCAGGTGCGTGTCGACGATGCCGACCGCCTCCATGAGCGCGAACATCGTCGTCGGCCCGACGTGCGCGAAGCCGCGGCGCTTGAGCTCCTTCGAGAGCGCGACCGACTCCGGGCTCGACGTGGGCACGTCCGCGAACGAGCGGGGCAGCGGCGTCGACTCCGGCTGGAACGACCAGATGAGGGCTGCGAGCCCGCCGTCCTCCCGCAGCCGCACGGTCGCCCGCGCGTTCCCGATCGTGGCGTCGACCTTGCGCCGGTTGCGCACGATGCTCGCGTCGGCCACGAGGCGCAGGGCGTCGTCCTCGCCGAAGCGCGCCACCGCATCCGGATCGAAGCCCGCGAAGGCCGCGCGGAACGCCGAGCGCTTCCGCAGGATCGTCGCCCACGAGAGCCCCGACTGGAACGCCTCGAGCGAGAGCCGCTCGAACAGGCCGCGCTCGTCGCGCACCGGCATGCCCCACTCGGTGTCGTAGTAGTCGCGCAGCAGCGCATCGGTCGCCGCCCACGCGGGGCGGGCGAGGCCGTCGTCGCCCACGATGAGGTGCATGCAGGCAAGGCTAGCCGCGCGCTTAGGCTGGATCGGTGCAGACGGATGCGGTGCGACGAGCCTGGCGCGAGGGCGTGAGCGTCGTCGTGGCCACGAGCGCCTACGGGCTCTCGTTCGGCGCCCTCTCGATCGCGTCGGGCCTCGACGTGTGGCAGACGATGGTGCTGAGCCTGCTGATGTTCTCCGGCGGCTCGCAGTTCGCGTTCATCGGGGTGATCGCCGCGGGCGGCGGCATCGCGGGGGTGGCGAGCGCCGCGATGCTCGGGCTGCGGAACGCCCTCTACGGCATGAGCATGCGCCGGGTCGTGCAGCCGCGCGGAGCCGTGCTGCCGGTCGCGGCGCACGTGACGATCGACGAGTCGACCGCGGTCGCGCTCGCGCAGGAGGAGCCGCGCGCGCAGCGCACGGGCTTCTGGGTGACGGGCGTCGGCATCTGGATCGGCTGGAACCTCGCGACGCTCGCGGGCGCGCTGCTGGGCGACCTGCTCGGCGACCCCCGCCAGTGGGGGCTCGACGCGGCGGCCGCGGCGGCGTTCGTGGGCCTCTTGTGGCCGCGGCTCAAGGCGCGGCAAGCGGTCGCGGTCGCGGCGGCGAGCGCGGTGCTCGCGGCGGCGCTCCTGCCAGTGCTGCCCGCGGGGATGCCGGTGATCGTCGCGGCGGTCGTGGGCGTCGTCGTCGGCCTGACGAACTGGTTCGGCCCGCGGCCCGCGCCGGTGCTGTCCGAGCCGGTGGCGGAGAGGGGGGAGCGCTCGTGACGCTCTGGCACCTCATCCTGCTCGCGAGCATCGCGGTGCTCGCGATCAAGCTGCTCGGCTACGCCGTGCCGCCGGCGGTCTTCGACAGCCCGCGGCCGCGGCGCACGCTCGAGCTGCTCACCGTCTCGCTGCTCGCGGGACTCGTCGCGGTGCAGGCGCTCGGGGGTGAGGGCAGCGTCGTGCTCGACGCGCGGATCCCGGCGGTGCTCGTCGCGGCGGGCCTGTTCGCGGTGCGGGCGCCGTTCATCGTCGCGGTCGCGGCGGCGGCCGTCACGGCCGCGCTGCTGCGCGCCTTCGCGGGCTTCCCCTGACCGGCGCGCCGGGGTGCTCGGATTCGCTAGGGTGGCCTCTCAAGCCGCCAGACGTTCAACGTCTGGTTCAGCGTATGGATCGCTATGCTGAACGGCACTCGAGACCTTGGCCAGCGATGGCCCATCCGCGTGGAGGAAGCGCATGACCGAGCACGACGGCCGCCAGCCCGGCCGCGACGGAGAGAGCACCCAGTCGTGGGGTGACGACTACCGCGCGCAGCTCGCGTCGATGCTCTCCGGCACCACGCCGGAGGACCGCGAGGCGGTCGCGTCGCTGCCCTCCGGGTCGGCGATCCTCGTCGTCCGCCGCGGGCCCAACGTCGGCGCCCGCTTCCTGCTCGACCAGGACTCGACGATCGCGGGCCGGCACCCCGACGCCGACATCTTCCTCGACGACGTCACCGTCTCGCGCCGGCACGCGGAGTTCGCCCGCTCCGGCACGAGCTTCGAGCTGCGCGACCTCGGCTCGCTCAACGGCACGTACCACAACGGCGAGCGCGTCGACCAGGCGGTGCTGCACGATGGCGCGGAGGTGCAGGTCGGCAAGTTCCGCCTGACCTTCTACCGCTCCCGCCTCGACCTCGAACCCCGGCAGTGAGCGCGCCGGCGGCGAGGAAGGCTGCCGCCCTTCTCTCGATCGGCCAGGTGCTCGCGAAGCTCGGTCCCGAGTTCCCCGACCTCTCGCCGTCGAAGCTGCGCTTCCTCGAGGACCAGGGGCTCATCTCCCCGCAGCGCACGCCGTCGGGCTACCGCAAGTTCGACGCGGCTGACGTCGAGCGGCTCCGCTACATCCTCACGCTGCAGCGCGACCACTACCTGCCGCTCAAGGTCATCCTCAGCCACCTCGACGACATCGACGCGGGCCGCTCGCCGCAGATCCCGGGCGCGAACGTGCGCCTCGAGGCGCCATCGATCCTCGGCAGCGAGCGCCGGCTCTCGCGCACCGAGCTGCAAGCGGAGGCGGGCGCTTCGAAGCAGCTGCTCGCCGACGCGATCTCGGCGCAGCTGCTGCCGGGCGCCGAGCCGTTCGGCGATGCCGCGGTGCAGGCGCTGCGCGCGCTCGTCGAGCTGCAGCGCTTCGGCATCGAGCCGCGGCACCTCCGGGGCATGCGGCAGTCGGCGCAGCGCGAGGCCGCGCTCATCGAATCGGCGCTCAAGCCCATGCGCGGCCGCCGCGAGACGGGCAGCCAGGCGAAGGCGGCCGAGACCGCTCGCGACCTCGCGGGCCAGATCCAGGCCGTCCGCGACCTGCTCACGCGCGACGCGCTCGGCGCGTGAGCGCCCGTGCGTCCCGGCCGCGCGTCGGCGGCAGGGCGTAGACTCGACCCGACACGCCGCGCCGGTTGCAGGTTCCGCCGGGTCGGGGCGACGGGTCGATACGGTGGGCGACAACACTCAACCTCGACTTGAAGGTTGGGGCTCAGCTCTTCGGAAGGGAACGGCGATGCGCGACGGCACCCGGGATGCAGATCAGGGCGGCACCCCCCGCATCGACTCGGGCCTGCTCTTCACCGACGGCCTCCCGCAGGAGCACGACGCGGTCGGCTACAAGGGCTCCATCGCCGCCGACGCCGCCGGCATCACCTACCGCCAGCTCGACTACTGGGCGCGCACGGGGCTCGTCGAGCCGACGATCCGCCCCGCCCACGGCTCAGGCAGCCAGCGGCTCTACTCCTTCCGCGACATCCTCGTGCTCAAGCTCGTCAAGCGGCTGCTCGACACCGGCATCTCGCTGCAGCAGATCCGCGTCGCGATGCAGCAGCTGCACGACGCGGGCGTGCGCGACCTGACGCAGACGACCCTCATCTCCGACGGCGCGAGCGTCTACCTCTGCACCTCGAACGACGAGGTCATCGACCTGCTGAGCAACGGTCAGGGCGTGTTCGGCATCGCCGTCGGCCGCGTGCTCCGCGAGGTCGAGTCGCAGCTCATCGAGCTCGAGGGCACGCCGGTCGACGAGCGCCCCGTCGACGAGCTCGCCGCGCGGCGCGCGCGCCGCAGCCGCACCGCCTGACCCGCCCAGCGCATCCGCGCCTCCCGCTGCCGCCCCCCGCAGCCGACTGGCGCCTCCCGCGCCTGAGTGGCGCCTCCCGCGCCTGAGTGGCGCCTCCCGCGCCTGACTGGCGCCTCCCGGGGGTGAGTGGCGCCTCTCCGAGCGGTCAGCTCCGCCCGCGAGCGGTCAGCTCGGCCCGCGAGCGGTCAGCTCGGCCCGCGAGCGGTCAGCTCGGCCCGCGAGCGGTCAACTCCTCTGGGGATGACAGCTCGAGGCCGGAAGTGACCGTTCACGCGCGGAAGTGACCGTTCACGCGCGGAAGTGACCGTTCACGCGCGGAAGTGACCGCTCACGCGCGGAAGTGACCGTTCACGCGCGGAAGTGACCGCTCGGGGTGGGTGGAACGCGAGAGCGCCCGCACCGGAGGGGTGCGGGCGCTCTCGAAGCTGCTACTGCTTGTCGGGCGCGGAGGAGGAGTCGGCCTCCGCCTCGGCGGCCGCTGCCTCCTCGAGCTGCGCAGCGGCCGTCGCGTCGACGGCAGCCGTCGGCGCCGGCACCTTGCGGCCCGAGGCCGCCTCGTCGCCCGCGCGGCCCGAGGCGGTCAGCACGAGCTGCAGCAGCTCGTCGAACTGCAGCGCCATCTCCTGCGCGCCTTCACCGGGCCACACGTGCAGCGGCCGGGCGGCGCCCTGCGCCTGCTGCATCGAGGTGCGCTCGGGCAGCACCGTGTCGAGCACGAGCGGGCCGAACATGTCCTTGAGCTCCTGGATGCGGTACTGGTGCTCGAGGGACTGCGGGCGCGCGCGGTTCACGACGATGCCGAGCGGCTGGAGGCGCGGGCTGAGGCCGCGGCGGATCTCCTCGATCGCGCGCAGCGCGCGGTCGGCGGCGGCCACCGAGAACAGGCCGGGCTCGGTCACGACGAGCACGCGGTCGGACGCGGCCCACGCGGTGCGCGTGAGGGCGTTGAGCGACGGCGCGCAGTCGACGAGCACGAGGTCGTAGTCGTTCTCGACCGTCGTGAGCGCCGTCTCGAGCTTCCAGATGTCCTTGATCGTCGGGTGCGGCCCGTCGAAGTTGATCGCCGAGGGCGAGCCGATGAGCACGTCGATGGTGCCGCCGTGGCCCTGCGTCCAGCCCGATGGCGAGATGGCCTGCTGGACGACCTTGTCCTTCGGATTCGCGAGCACGTCGGCGACGTTGAGCCGGCCTTCGATCTCGATGTCCATGCCGGTCGAGGCGTCCGACTGCGGGTCGAGATCGACGACGAGCGTGCGGAGGCCCTTGGCGAATGCGGCGGAGGCGAGGCCGAGCGTCACCGTGGTCTTGCCGACACCGCCTTTGAGCGAACTGATCGAGAGTACGTGCACGGCGCCCAAGCCTAGCCCCACTACATTGAGAAGCACGCGTCGCCGCACCCTGGAGGGTTCCTCTATGTTCTCGAAGCTCCTCGTCGCCAACCGTGGCGAGATCGCCATCCGGGCATTCCGCGCGGCCAACGAGCTCGGCATCCGCACCGTCGCCGTCTACGCGCACGAGGACCGCAACTCCCTCCACTGCCAGAAGGCGGATGAGGCGTACCAGATCGGCGAGCCCGGCCGCCCCGTGCGCGCCTACCTCACGGTGAGCGAGATCATCCGGGTCGCGAAGGACGCGGGCGCCGACGCCATCTACCCCGGCTACGGCTTCCTGAGCGAGAACCCCGAGCTCGCGACCGCGGCCGCCGAGGCCGGCATCACCTTCGTGGGCCCGGGCGCGTCGGTGCTCGCGATGGCCGGCAACAAGGTGACGGCCAAGGAGCACGCGATCGCCGCAGGCGTGCCCGTGCTGCGCTCGACGCCCGCGACGACCGACATCGAGGCGCTCGTCGCCGGCGCCGACGAGATCGGCTTCCCCGTCTTCGCGAAGGCGGTCGCGGGTGGCGGCGGTCGGGGGATGCGGCTGGTCCAGCGTCGTGAGGACCTCCGGGATGCGCTCGAGGGCGCGATGCGCGAGGCCGACAGCGCGTTCGGCGACCCGACGATGTTCATCGAGCAGGCGGTCGTGCGCCCCCGCCACATCGAGGTGCAGATCCTCGCGGACGCGACCGGCGAGACCGTGCACCTGTTCGAGCGCGACTGCTCGGTGCAGCGCCGCCACCAGAAGGTCGTCGAGCTCGCACCGGCCCCGAACCTCTCGCAGGAGCAGCGCGACGCGCTCTACCGCGACGCCGTCGCCTTCGCGCGGTCGATCGGCTACGTCAACGCGGGCACCGTCGAGTTCCTGCTCGACACCGCGGGGGAGCGCGCGGGCCAGCACGTCTTCATCGAGATGAACCCGCGCATCCAGGTCGAGCACACGGTGACCGAGGAGATCACCGACGTCGACCTCGTCGCGAGCCAGATCCGCATCGCCGCGGGCGAGTCGCTCGAGCAGCTCGGCCTCACGCAGGACCGCATCGAGATGCACGGCGCCGCGCTGCAGTGCCGCGTCACGACCGAGAACCCGGCCGACGGCTTCCGGCCCGACACGGGCCGCATCACGGCCTACCGCTCGCCCGGCGGCGCGGGCGTGCGCCTCGACGGCGGCACGATCAACCCGGGCACCGAGGTGAGCCCGCACTTCGACTCGATGCTCGCGAAGGTCACGTGCCGCGGTCGCGACCTCGACACCGCCATCCGCCGTGCCCACCGCGCGGTCAGCGAGTTCCGCATCCGCGGCGTCGCCTCGAACATCCCGTTCCTGCTCAACCTGCTCGACGACGAGGAGTTCCGGGCGGGGGATGTCTCGACCCACTTCATCGACGAGCACCCCGAGCTCACGCGCATCAACCCGCCGAAGGACCGCGCGTCCAAGGTGCTCGCGTGGCTCGCCGACGTCACCGTCAACCAGCCGAACGGCGCGGCCGACGGCGTCATCAACCCGGCGATCAAGCTGCCCGGCTGCGACCTCGAGACCGACGCGCCCGCTGGCGAGCGCCAGAAGCTGCAGCAGCTCGGCCCCGAGGGCTGGGCGCAGGCGCTCCGCGACCGCACCTCGCTCGCGGTCACCGAGACGACCTTCCGCGACGCGCACCAGTCGCTGCTCGCGACGCGCGTGCGCACCGCCGACCTCGTGGCGATCGCGCCGCACGTCGCGCGCATGACGCCGGAGCTGCTCTCGATGGAGGCGTGGGGCGGCGCGACCTACGACGTCGCGCTGCGCTTCCTCGGCGAGGACCCGTGGGAGCGGCTCGCGCGGCTGCGCGAGGCGATGCCGAACATCCCGCTGCAGATGCTGCTGCGCGGCCGCAACACCGTCGGCTACACGCCCTACCCGACGGAGGTGACGAGCGCGTTCGTCGACGAGGCTGCCGCGACCGGCATCGACGTCTTCCGCATCTTCGACGCGCTCAACGACGTCGACCAGATGCGCCCCGCGATCGATGCCGTGCGCGCGACCGGCACCGCGGTCGCGGAGGTGGCGCTCTGCTACTCCGGTGATCTGCTGAACCCCGACGAGGACCTCTACACGCTCGACTACTACCTGCGGCTCGCCGAGCGCATCGTCGACGCCGGCGCGCACGTGCTCGCGATCAAGGACATGGCAGGGCTCCTCCGCGCCGGCGCGGCGTCGAAGCTCGTCGCGGCGCTGCGCGAGCGCTTCGCGCTGCCGGTGCACCTCCACACGCATGACACCGCGGGCGGCCAGCTCGCGACGCTGCTCGCCGCCTCGGCCGTCGGCGTCGACGCCGTCGACGTCGCGAGCGCCCCGATGGCGGGCACGACGAGCCAGCCCTCGCTCTCGGCCCTCGTCGCCGCAGTCGCGCACACCGAGCGCGACACGGGCCTCTCGCTCCAGGCCGTGAGCGACCTCGAGCCCTACTGGGAGGCCGTGCGCCGCCTCTACAAGCCGTTCGAGTCGGGCCTGCCCGGCCCCACCGGCCGCGTCTACCGCCACGAGATCCCCGGCGGGCAGCTCTCGAACCTGCGCCAGCAGGCGATCGCGCTCGGCCTCGCCGACGACTTCGAGCGCATCGAGGACTGGTACGCCGAGGCGAGCCGCATCCTCGGCCGCCCGACGAAGGTCACGCCCTCGTCGAAGGTCGTCGGCGACCTCGCGCTCCAGCTCGTCGCGCAAGGCGTCGACCCCGAGGAGTTCGAGCGCGACCCGCGCAAGTTCGACATCCCCGACTCCGTCATCGGGTTCATGGCCGGCGAGCTCGGCGACCTGCCGGGCGGCTGGCCCGAGCCCTTCCGCTCGAAGGTGCTCGAGGGCCGCGACGTCGACATCTCGGTGAAGCCGCTCGCGCCCGAGCAGGCCGCGCGCCTCGCCGAGCCGGGTGCCGATCGCCGCGAGGCGCTCAACGAGCTGCTCTTCGCCGGCCCGACGAAGGCCTTCACGGAGACGCGCGAGCAGTACGGCGACCTCTCGGTCGTCGACACGATCGACTTCCTCTACGGCATGCAGCACGGTGAGGAGCACCACGTCGGCATCGGCCGCGGCGTCACGCTCAACGTCTCGCTCGAGGCGGTCGGCGAGGCCGACGACGACGGCATCGTCACCGTCATGACGGTGCTCAACGGCCAGCTGCGCCCCGTCTACGTGCGCGACCGCTCGGTCAAGGTCGACAAGGCGAAGGCGGAGAAGGCGGATGCGTCCATGCCGGGCCAGGTCGCGGCTCCCTTCGCGGGGGCGGTCACCGTCAAGGTCGCCGCGGGCGATCAGCTCGCCGCCGGCGACCCCGTCGCGACGATCGAGGCGATGAAGATGGAGGCGGCGATCACGACCCCGATCGCCGGCACCGTCGAGCGGCTCGCGCTCTCGGGCACGACGCCCGTCGAGGCGGGCGACCTCATCGCGGTGGTGCGGCCCGCGTGAGCGTCCGAGAGATCCGCGTCTTCGGCGATCCGGTGCTGCGCGAGCGCGCCGAGCCCGTCGACCCCGCCGACCCGGTTACGGCCGCACTGGTGCAGGACCTGCTCGACACCGTGCAGCTGCCCGGCCGCGCCGGCGTCGCCGCGAACCAGATCGGCGTCGCGAAGGCCGCGTTCGCCTACCTCGTCGACGACGAGCTCGGCTACGTGCTCAACCCGCGCATCGACGAGGTGCGCGGCGAGCCGGAGCTCGTCGACGAGGGCTGCCTCTCGGTGCCCGACCTCGGCTTCCCGACCCCGCGGCACCCGTTCTGCCGCGTGATCGGCGTCGACCTCGACGGTCGCGAGGTCGTGCTCGAGGGGGAGGGCCTCATGGCGCAGATGCTGCAGCACGAGATGGGGCACCTCGACGGGCGGCTCTACCTCCAGTCGCTCGACAAGGAGACGCGCGCGGTCGCGATGCACGCCGTGCGACAGGCCGACTGGTTCTGAGACACGAAGGGGGCCCCGCGGGGCCCCCTTCGTGCTGCGGCTCACTCGCCGACGTCGTGCGCCTTCGAGTCGGCGGCGTAGATGTCGTCGATGTGCGCCTCGAAGTCCTGCAGGATGTTGTGGCGCTTGATCGACATCTTGGGCGTCAGGTGACCGTTCGCCTCGATGAACTCGACCGGCACGATCGTGAACTTCCGCACCGACTCGGCGCGCGAGACGAGCCGGTTGGCGCGCTGGATCGCGGAGCGCACCTCCTCGATGACCGCGGGGTGCTGCGCCGCCTGCTCGAGCGAGAGCGACTTGTCGTGCCCGTTGTTCTCGAGCCACGTGGGCAGCATCTCGCCGTCGAGCGTGATGAGGGCGGCGATGAAGGGCCGCTGGTCACCGACGACGACCGGCTGGCCGATGATCGTGTTCGAGCGGATGGGGTCCTCGAGCACGTTGGGCGCGACGTTCTTGCCCGCAGCCGTGACGAGGATCTCCTTCTTGCGACCCGTGATCGTCAGGTAGCCCTCGCTGTCGAGCGACCCGATGTCGCCCGTGTGGAACCAGCCGTCCTCGGTGAACGCATCCTTCGTGGCCTGCTCGTTCTTCCAGTAGCCCGAGAACACGGCGACGCCCTTGCCGAGCACCTCGCCGTCCTCGGCGATGCGCACGCCGTTGCCGGGCAGCGCCGGACCGACGGTGCCGATCTTGAAGCGGTCGGGCACGTTGACCGTGAGCGGCGCGGTCGTCTCGGTCAGGCCGTAGCCCTCGAGGATGCGGATGCCGAGCGAGCGGTAGAAGTGCGCGAGGAAGGTCGACAGCGGCGCCGAGCCGGACACGGCGTACTTCACCTGCCCGCCCATCGCGACCTTGAGCTTGTTGAGCACGAGGCGCTCGAGCACCTTGAAGCGCAGCTTGAGGCCGAGCGGCACGTGCCCCTCGTCGAGCGCCTTCGAGTGCGCGACGGCGGCTTGCGCCGCGGCGCGGAAGATCTTGCCCTTGCCGCCCGCCTCGGCCTTCTGCTCGCTCGCGTTGTAGACCTTCTCGAACACGCGCGGCACGGCGAGGAAGAAGGTCGGCTTGAAGCTGCCGAGCGACGCGAGCAGCTTCTTCGTGTCGGCCTGGTGGCCGACGCGGACGCCCGCCGAGATCGCGAGCACCGAGATGAAGCGGGCGAAGACGTGCGCCTGCGTGACGAACAGCAGGGTCGACGAGCCCGGCCCGACGACGTCGGACATCACGGCGGCGGCGTTGCGGCACAGCTCGACGAAGTTCGAGTGCGTGAGCATCGTGCCCTTGGGGCGACCGGTCGAGCCCGACGTGTAGATGAGGGTCGCGAGGTCGCTGCCGACTGCGAGCGAGCGACGGCGCTCGATCTCGTCGTCGGCGACGTCCTTGCCCTGCTCGACGAGCCGGTCGAGGTCGCCGCGGTCGATGCGCCAGACGTCGGCGACGGCGGGCAGGTCGCCGTGCGCCTCGTCGAAGCGCGAGACGAGGTCGGCATCCTCGAGGATGACGCGCGTCGCGCCGCTGTCGGAGAGGATCCACTGGATCTGCGAGGGCGCCGAGGTCTCGTAGACCGGCACCATGCGCGCACCGGCGTACCAGAGCGCGAAGTCGACGAGCGAGAACTCGTAGCGCACCCTGCACATGAAGCCGACGAAGTCTCCCGGCTGCACGCCCGCCGCGACGAAGCCCTTCGCGAGCGCGATCACCTGGCGGTGGAACTCCCGCGCGGTGACCTCGCGCCAGCCCTCGCCCTCGGGGATGGCGAAGAGGGAGCCGTCGGGGGTGCGGCGGAGGGTCTCCTCGAGGAGATCGGTGACGTTGGCCTCGGGGTCGGCGGGGACGACCGGGGGCATGACGCCGTCAGGGACGGTGATCTGAGGCACTGGGACTCCTTCGGCTCTCGTGCATTCCCCTCATCATATTGCCGCGGTGCAGCGACGGGACGCGGCGCGCATGTCCCTGTGGCCGTGCCGCCTGCCCTAGGCTCGCGTCCTGGAGGTGCGATGTTCTACTGGCTGATGCGGCACTGGGTCGTCGGCCCGTTCATGACGCGGGTGTTCCGGCCCTGGGTCTCCGGGCTCGAGAACGTGCCGGCGTCGGGCGGCGCCATCATCGCCGGCAACCACCTCTCCGTCATCGACTCGTTCCTCATGCCGCTCGTGCTCGACCGGCGCGTGTACTTCCTGGCGAAGTCGGACTACTTCAACGGCACGGGGCTCAAGGGCCGGCTCATCCGCTGGTTCTTCCTCGGCGTCGGGCAGCTGCCGATGGACCGCTCGGGCGGCGAGAAGAGCTCGCAGAGCCTCAGCGCCGCGCTGCAGAAGCTGCAGGACGGGCAGCTCGTCGGCATCTACCCCGAGGGCACGCGCAGCCCCGATGGCAAGCTCTACCGCGGCCGCACGGGCGTCGCCCGCATGGTGCTCGACGCGCGCGTGCCGGTCATCCCGTGCGTCATGGTCGACACCGAGAAGATCATGCCGATCGGCCGGCGGCTGCCGCGCGTGGGCCGCATCGGCATCGTCTTCGGCGAGCCGCTCGACTTCTCGCGCTACTACAACCTCGAGGGCGACCGCTTCGTGCTGCGCTCGATCACCGACGAGATCATGGTGAACCTCAACCGCATCTCCGACCAGGAGTACGTCGACATGTACGCGTCGAGCGTCAAGTCGCGCATCGACGCCGAGCGGCGAGCGCCGGTCGCGGCGCCGGTGACCGACCCCGCACCTCGGTAGACTCGACAGGTGGCGCACTCGGCGCCCACGTGAGGCAGAGGCACATGACTGACACGATCGCGATCCCGCATTCCGACGAGCGCCGCTCCATCGAGCAGGGCCTCGACGCGTATCGGGCGCTGCCGATCAAGCAGCAGCCGCAGTGGCCCGACGAGGCCGAGCTCGAGCGCGTGCGCCGCGAGCTGCGCGCCGCGCCGCCGCTCGTGTTCGCGGGCGAGGTCGACATGCTCCGGGATCGGCTCGCTGCCGCGGCCGAGGGCCGCGCGTTCCTCCTGCAGGGCGGCGACTGCGCCGAGACCTTCGCGGGCGCGACGGCCGACAACATCCGCAACCGCGTCAAGACGATCCTGCAGATGGCGGTCGTGCTCACCTACGGCGCTGCGATGCCGGTGATCAAGATGGGCCGCATGGCGGGGCAGTTCGCCAAGCCGCGCTCGAACGACCACGAGACGCGCGGCGACGAGACGCTGCCGGCGTACCGCGGCGACATCGTCAACGGCTACGACTTCACGCTCGGCTCCCGCACGGCCGACCCCGAGCGAATCCTGCGCGGCTACCACATGGCCGCGTCGACGCTCAACCTCGTGCGCGCCTTCACGCAGGGTGGCTTCGCCGACCTGCGGCAGGTGCACTCGTGGAACAAGGGCTTCGCCGAGAACCCGCTCTTCGCGCGCTACGAGGCGCTCGCCGCCGAGATCGACCGCGCCGTGCGCTTCATGGAGGCCGCGGGCGCGAACTTCGACGAGCTCAAGGGCGTCGAGTTCTTCACCGGCCACGAGGGCCTGCTCATGGACTACGAGCGGCCGCTCACGCGCATCGACTCGCGCACGGGCCTCGCCTACAACACGTCGAGCCACTTCCAGTGGATCGGAGAGCGCACGCGCGAGATCGATGGCGCGCACGTCGACTTCTTCTCGCGCGTCCGCAACCCCATCGGCGTGAAGCTCGGGCCCACCACGACGGCCGGCGACATGGAGGCGCTCGTCGACAAGCTCGACCCGCACCGCGAGCCCGGCCGCCTGACGTTCATCACGCGCATGGGTGCCGGCCGCATCCGCGACGCGCTGCCGCCGCTGCTCGAGGCCTCGAAGTCGCTCGAGTCGACGCCGCTGTGGGTCACCGACCCGATGCACGGCAACGGCATCACGACGCAGAACGGCTACAAGTCGCGGCGCTTCGATGACGTCGTCGACGAGGTGCGCGGCTTCTTCGCGGCGCACCGCGCGGTCGGCACGTTCCCGGGCGGCATCCACGTCGAGCTCACGGGCGACGACGTCACCGAGTGCCTCGGCGGCTCGGAGGACATCGACGAGCTCGGCCTCGAGTCGCGCTACGAGTCGCTGTGCGACCCGCGCCTCAACCACATGCAGTCGCTCGAGCTCGCGTTCCTCGTCGCCGAGGAGCTGCGCGACGCGGGTCGCCTGCGGGAGCGCGCCGCGAGCTGACCGCCGGACGGCGCCGCTCAGTAGGTGGCGTCGATGACGATCGTCGAGCCCTCGACGACCGGACCCGGCGCGCCCGGGTCCTGCGAGAGGATCGCGGCGAGCGCCTGCAGCGGCGACGGCACGTTCGTGCGGAGGTCGGGCACGAGGCCCGCGTCGCGGATGGCCTGCACGGCTTCGGGGATGGGCTCGCCCACGACGTCGGGGACCTCGATCATGCGGGGTCCGAGCGAGACGACGCCGCCGATCGTCGCGCCGCGCCGCACGAGGGAGTCGTTCGGGATCGCGACGGAGATGAGCTGCCCCTCGGGCACCTCGAGCGAGTGCTCCTCGGAGAAGTCGGCGCGGAGCCCCGCTCGCTCGAGCGCCGCGGACGCCTCGGCCGCGCTCTGGCCCGCTGCTGCCGGGATCGGGCCGAGCGAGACGCGCAGCGCGATGGGGGAGCGCTCCTCGAGCGACTCGAGCTCCGCGAGATCGGTGCCGTCGGGCGCGAACGCGGCGAGCACGGTGTCGGCCGGCGCCTGATCGAACACGAGGTCGGGATCGCCCTCGGCGATGGTGAACTCCGCCGCCTCGATCGCGGTGCGCGCCTCCTCGAGCGGCATGCCCGCGAGCGCGGGCACCGCGAGGCTCCGCCGGCCCGACGAGACGATGAGCCGCACGCTCTCGCCGTTCGCGAGCTCGGTGCCCGCATCCGGATCGGTGCGGAGCGCGAGGCCAGCCTGCATGTCGTAGTCGGGCTCGGCGACGGTCTCGGAGACCTCGATGCCGTGCTCGGCGAGCAGGGCGATCGCGGCGTCCGCGGCCTCGCCCGAGACTTCCGGCACCGTCGATCGGCCGCCCGGCCCGAGGTTGAACCACCAGCCGACGCCGGCAGCGATCAGCGCGCCGATGACGACGACCGCGAGCCACAGCATCCCGCGCCTGCGCCGCACGGTCGCGCGCCGCGCGAGCGAGCCCGCGGCGACCCCGTCGCCGGAGTCGTGCACGACCTCGGGCGCGGCGGCGATGCGGCGCGGCGGCTTGGGTCGCTCGATGACGGTCGTCGAGCGGTCGTCGTGGGAGAGCGAGGGCAGGAGCGCCGTGCGCGCGTCGAGGCCCCGCTCGCGGATCGCGAGCACCTCGGCGAGCATCTCGCTCGCGTCGGCGGGCCGCAGGTTCGGGTCGCGCTGCGTCGCCCAGTGCACGAGCGAGTCGAGCTGCTCGGGCACGCCGGGCACCTCGGTCGAGGGCAGCGGCACCTGCTCGTTCGCGTGCTGGAACGCGATCTGCATCGGCTCGTCGCCCGTGAACGGCTGCTTGCCGGTGAGCATCTCGAAGAGCATGATCCCCACCGCGTAGATGTCGCTGCGGGCGTCCGCGACGCCGCGCGTGACGAGCTCGGGGGAGAGGTAGGCGATCGTGCCGAGCAGCGCCTTGCCGGTCGCGGTGTTGGCGGTCGCGGCGCGCGCGAGGCCGAAGTCGCCGATCTTGATGCGCCCGTCGTGGGCGAGCAGGATGTTCTCGGGCTTGAGGTCGCGGTGCACGATGCCGGCGCGGTGCGCGGCCGAGAGCCCCGCGAGGATCGCCTCGAGCACGTCGAGCGACTGCTCGGGCGTGATGCGGCCGCGCTCGGCGAGCAGATCGCGCAGCGTGATCGAGGGCACGAGCTCCATGACGAGCCACGCGAGCTCGCCCTCCTCGCCCTGGTCGTAGGTGTTGACGACGTTCGGATGCGCGAGGCGGGCCGCCGCCTTCGCCTCCTGGATGAAGCGCTCCCGGAAGTCCTCGTCGTCGCTGAGGTGCGGGTGCATGACCTTCACGGCGACCTTCCGGTCGAGCCGCAGGTCGACGCCCTCGTACACGCTCGCCATGCCGCCGCGCGCGATGCGCTCGCCCACTTCGTAGCGACGGTCGATCATCCGTCCGATGACGGGATCGCGGGAGTCGACGGGCACGAAGCGAGGATAGGCGGCCGTGACGCGCTCGGCGTGACCCACGCCGCTGAGCGAGCGATGCCAAGATGGTGGCGTGACGCAAGACACCGCATGGCTCTCCGTGCCCGACCTCGTGACACTGCTCGGCCGGCCCGTGGGGCGCATCCATCGCCTCATCGAGGAGCATCGCCTGCCCGCGACGCGGCGCAACGGCCCGCTGCAGGTGCCGGCGCTGTGCGTGCAGGACGGCGAGCCGCTGCCCGAGCTGCGTGGCACGCTGCTCGTGCTGCTCGACCAGGGCTTCACCGAGGACGAGGCGATCGACTGGCTGCTCGCCGAGGACGACTCGCTCGGCGTGCCGCCCGTCGAGGCGATGCGGGGCGGCGCGAAGGCCGCGGTGCGCCGAGCGGCGCAGCTGCTCGGCTGAGGCTCAGCGGTCGCGCTTGGCGACCGTGTCGGCGAGCCGCTCGAGCTCGAGCATCGCCGCCCGTGAGAGCTCGCCCTCGTGGAGCGACTCGAGCGCCTCGCCGACCGCACGGTCGATGAGCGACTCGAGGCGCGCGGGCGCCTCGGAGCGCGCGATCGCGTCCTGCAGGATCGCGACCTGCCGCTCGTCGAGCTCGCGGTCGCCGAGCAGCTCGTCGAGCATCGTGCGGATGCCGGGCGCGAGCCGCTGCCGCGCGATCTCGATGAGCACCGTGCGCTTGCCCTCGCGCAGGTCGTCGCCCGCCGGCTTGCCGGTGACCGCGGGGTCGCCGAACACGCCCAGCAGGTCGTCGCGCATCTGGAACGCGACGCCGAGCGGCAGCCCGTAGCCCGCGAGCGCGTCGAGCTGCGCGTCGTCGCCGCCCGCGAGCAGCGCGCCGAGCGCGAGGGGCGCCTCGACCGAGTACTTGGCCGACTTGAAGATCGCGACCGTGTGCGCGCGGTCGAGCAGCGCATCCGGATCCTGCCGGATCCACGCGGCCTCCTCGAGCACGTCGAGGTACTGGCCGAACGTGACCTCCTCGCGCATGCGCCGGTAGGCGTCGTGCACGCGCTCCCCGTGCGCCGAGCCGCGGCACGCCTCGACCATGCGGTCGTCGGCCCAGTTGAGCAGCAGGTCGCCGACGAGAATCGCGGCGCTCGTGCCCCACGAGGCGGCATCGCCCACCCATTCGCCCTCGCGGTGCATCGCCTCGAGCGCGCGGTGCATCGCGGGCCGTCCACGACGGGTGTCGGATGCGTCGATGATGTCGTCGTGGACGAGCGCGGCGGCGTGGAAGAGCTCCATCGCGGTCGCGACGCCGACGACGTCGTCCCACGCGGGGTCGCGCTCCGTGCCGGCCTCATGCGTCGCGCCGGGGCGCGCCGCCGTGACGGCGTGCCAGCCCCACAGCACGAAGGCGCTCCGCACCCGCTTGCCGCCCGAGACCATCGCGCGCACGTGGCGCACGAGCACCTCCGCGTCGGGGGAGATCGTGGCGAGGGCGCGCTCGCGCGCGTCGAGGTACTGGTGGATCGAGCCCTCGACTGCTCGGGCGAATCGGTGCTGTGCGGACACAACCCACATGCTATTGACAGGAGTGATGCGTAGACTGGCGCTCCGCACCGGTCGGACGAAGGGGGGTGCGAGATGGGCCTCTCCGAGCACGAGCAGCGATTGCTCGACGAGATGGAGCGCAATCTCTACAAGCACGAGGCGGACATCGTCGCGACGACGAGCGGGCCTCGCACGGTCGACTACACGAAGGTGGCCGTCGGCGTCCTCGGCGTCGTCGCCGGCCTCGTCCTCATCGTCGTCGGCGTGCTCATGAAGCTCGCCGTCATCGGCGTCGCCGGCTTCGGCGTCGCGGTGCTCGGCGCGCTGTGGGCGCTCTCGGCATCGCGCCCCGCGACGGGCGACGAGGTGCCGCGCTCCGGCGCGATGGGCGAGGGGCCCGCCGCGACGAAGCAGTCGACGAGCCTGATGGACCGCCTCGCCGAGGAGTGGGACGACCGCAACCAGCGTTGAGGCCGGAGCGCTCACCTTCACGGTGAGCGCGAAGGGCTCAGGGTCGAGTAGCGCGCGGCGTCGCCGCGCGCGCATCGAAACCCGCTGCTGACCCGGGCCACGCCCGATCCAGCTCCGAACCCACCCCCTCCACGTTCCTCCCCCAGGGACCGACTCACCCGAGTCGGTCCCTTTTTCGCGCCCGCAGTTCACTCCGACGCCCCGTCGTGGAGCCGATCCGGCCCGGTTCCGCGCAAGACCCCTCCACCGCCTTCTGCCCCACAATCCTGCGCAACACGCGGGCGAATGCAGAGCATTCCTAGGCTCCGGTGGCGGTCTGTGGAGTAGAGTGGAGGAAGTCGGGGCCACCCGGCGTACCAACTGCTCGCAGGCCGGACGAGAGGGGGCACCGTGTTCCTCGGCACGCACACGCCCAAGCTCGACGACAAGGGCCGCGTGATCCTCCCCGCCCGCTTCCGCCAGGAGCTCGAGGGCGGGCTCGTGCTCACGCGCGGCCAGGAGCGGTGCATCTACGTCTTCTCGATGCGCGAGTTCGAGCGCGTGCACGACCAGATCCGGCAGGCGCCGCTCACCTCGGCCGGTGCGCGCGACTTCCTGCGGCTCTTCCTCTCCGGTGCCTCGAGCGAGCAGCCCGACAGCCAGCACCGCGTGACGATCCCCGCGAACCTCCGCGACTACGCGGGCCTCGGCCGCGACCTCACCGTGATCGGCGCGGGCTCCCGCGCCGAGATCTGGGACACCGAGGCGTGGAACGCCTACTACGCGGCCAAGGAGGCCGACTTCGCTGCGACGACGGAGGAGGTGATCCCCGGCATCTTCTGACCCGACCCGTGACCCTCAGCCGGTCGCCGCGCCGCACCTTCCCCGGTGGCGCGTCGCACGGATGGGGATCAGGGGCCGGGTCGGACCGCCCGAAGCCCATGGACGCATCCGACCTCCACATCCCCGTCATGCTCGAGCGCACGCTCGAGCTGCTCGCGCCGGCGATCGCGCGCGCTGAGGCCGCGGGCCGTGCGCCGCTCGTCATCGACGGCACGCTCGGCATGGGCGGCCACACCGAGGCGATGCTCGCGGCGCACCCGTCGCTCCGCGTCGCCGGCATCGACCGCGACCCCGACGCCATCCGGCTCGCGGGGGAGCGGCTCGCGCGCTTCGGCGACCGCTTCGTGCCCGTGCAGTCCACGTACGACCGCATCGACCTCGCGCTCGAGGCCGCCGGCGCCGCGCGCGCCGACGGCATCCTGCTCGACCTCGGCGTCTCGAGCCTGCAGCTCGACGACGCCGAGCGGGGCTTCGCCTACGCGAAGGACGCGCCGCTCGACATGCGCATGGGCCAGTCGGGCGACGTGACGGCCGCGACGATCCTCGCCGAGCGCAGCGACCGCGAGCTCGCGCGGCTCTTCCGCGTCTACGGCGACGAGAAGCTCGCCGACCGCTACGCGCGGGCGATCGTCGCCGCGCGCGCCGAGGCGCCGATCGAGACCTCCGCGCGGCTCGTCGACATCCTGCAGGCGGCGACGCCGCGCGCGCTCGCGAACCAGGGCCACCCCGCGAAGCGCGTCTTCCAGGCGCTGCGCATCGAGGTCAACCAGGAGCTCGCGATCCTCGAGCGCACGATGCCCGCCGCGATCGACGCGCTCGGCGTCGGCGGCAGGCTCGTCGTGCTCGCCTACCAGTCGCTCGAGGACCGCGTCGTCAAGCGCGCCCTGCAGGCGGCGTCGAGCTCGACCGCGCCGCGCGACCTGCCCGTCGAGCTGCCCGAGCACGCGCCCCACCTGCGGCTGCTCGTGCGCGGCGCCGAGCTCGCCGACGAGGCCGAGCGCGCCCGCAACCCCCGATCCGCACCCGTCCGCCTGCGCGCGGCCGAGCGCATCCGACCCGCATCGAACGACTCGACCACCGCCCCGACCCCCAGGGAGCAGCCATGACCAGCCTGAGCGTCCTCGACCTGCACGCACAGCCGCTGCCCGCGCCCGAGGCGCCCGCCGAGCGGCACCTCAAGGCGCTGCCGTCGCCGCGCGTCGCGCCCCGGCGCGCGCCGCGCGTCGTGCACGGCGTCATCGCCCTTGCGGGCCTCGCCGGCATCGTGTGCGCGCAGCTCGGCCTCTCGGTCGTCATCAGCGAGGGCGCCTACCGCATGAGCGCGCTGCAGGCCGAGTCGACGAGCCTCGCGCGCGTCGAGCAGAGCGTCGCCGAGGAGCTCGCGGTGCTGAGCTCGCCGCAGCACGTCGCGGTCGCGGGTGCCGAGCTCGGCATGCTCGCCGGCCAGCCCTCGCAGTTCCTCACGCTCGCGACGACCTCGACCGCGGGCGGCCCCGACGCGCTCCACATGCAGGTGCCCGCCGTCGACGGCTTCGGCATGTACGTGCCCAACTCGCTCCTGACCGCGCAGCCGCAGGTCGCCGCATCCGTCGCCCAGGTGCAGGCCGCCACGATCGAGCCCTACCCGGGCATGCTGCTGCCCGCGGGCGAGAGCGCCCCGGCGATCGCCGCGGCCGCGCCCGCCGCCGCGCAGGACGTCGAGCCGACGGCGGTCGCGCCGACCACGGTCGCGCCCGGCACGCTGCTGCCGGCTCCCGGGCAGGAGTGAGCCGGCGAGGGCGTGGCGGCCCGGCCGCGCGCCCCGACGCCGATACCGTGCACGTCGACATGGATGCTCGGCCGCCGAGCAGGAAGCGCAGGTGAGCGTGGCCGCGAGGGCGAAGCGCAGCAGCGAGCGGTGGCGGACCGTCCTGGTCGGCATCCTGACGTTCGCGCTGCTCGCTGTCTTCGTCGTGCGGCTCGCCGACATCCAGCTCGTGCGCGCCGAGGCGCTCAACGCCGAGGCGGATGGGCGGCGCGGGGTGACGCAGACGATCTTCGGCACGCGCGGGCCCATCGTCGACGCGAACGGCACGGTGCTCGCCGAGAGCGTCGACCGCTGGGACCTCACGATCTCGCCGCGCTACACGCGCGACCTGCAGCCCGGCATCGACCGCGTCGACGAGACGCTCACGGTCGGCGACGCGCTCGTCCAGATCGGCGCCATCACCGGGCAGGACCCCGTGGACCTGCAGGCGAAGATCCTCGCCGAGCTCGAGCGCGATCCCGACTCCGACTACCTGCTGCTCGTCGACGGACTCGACGTCTCGCAGTTCGAGGCGGTGCGCGACCTCGGCCTGCCCTACGTCTACCTGCGGCTCAACCCGCAGCGCGTCTACCCCGCGGGCTCGGTCGCGGGCAACCTCGTCGGCTTCATGGGCGCCGACGAGCCGCTCGCGGGCATCGAGCGCTCGGAGGACGAGTGCCTCTCGGCCGAGGACGGCGCGCGGGTCTTCGACCGCGGCGCCGACGGCACGCCCATCCCGGGCTCGATGACGACGCGGCCCGCGATCGACGGCGGCTCGGTGCGGCTCACGATCGACGCCGACGTGCAGTTCCAGATGCAGCAGCTCACGCAGCAGTACACGTCCCAGCTGCGCGCCCGCAGCGGCACGAGCATCGTCATGCGCGCCGACGGCTCGATCGTCGCGGTCGCCGAGTCGTCGACCGTCGACCCCAACGACCCCACGGCATCCGATTCCCGCGACCGCGGCTCGCGCGCGTTCACCGCGGCGTACGAGCCCGGATCCATCTTCAAGGCGTTCTCGTTCGCCGCCATGCTCGACCTCGGCATCATCACGCCGCGCGACGAGCTGAGCGTGCCGTGGACGTACACGGCGCCCGGCGTGCGCGTGCGCGACGCCCTCTCGCACGAGGTCAAGCAGTGGACGGCCGCGGGCATCCTCGTCAACTCGTCGAACTCGGGCATGGTGCGCCTCGCCGAGCCGATGTCGACCGCCGACTACTACGACTACCTCGACCGCTTCGGCTTCGGCGAGACGAGCGCGGTCGACTTCGCGGGCGAGCAGTCGGTGGCGCTGCGGAACCCCGCGAACCTGGACGCGCAGACGCAGCTCAACGTGCTCTTCGGCCAGGGCATCGCCGCAACCCCCATCCAGCTCGCGTCGGCCTACCAGGCGCTCGCGAACGGCGGCGTGCACCTGCCAGCGCGACTCATCGCCGGCTGCACCGACGCCGAGGGCGAAGTCACCGCGCCCGAGGTCGGCGAGGGCGAGCGGGTCGTGAGCGACACGACCGCGCGCCAGACGCTCGAGGTGCTCGAGAACGTCGTGACCGACTACGGCTACGACACCTTCCCGATCGAGGGCTACCGCATCGCCGCGAAGACCGGCACGGCGCAGATGGCGTACGAGGACGGATCGGGCTACGACCCGAACCGCATGATGATCTCGGTCGCGGGCGTGTTCCCCGTCGACGACCCGCAGTTCGTCGTGCTGACGATGTACGACAGCCCCCAGACGATCCGCACGAGCGGCGGGGCCATCCCGGCCTTCCACGATATGGTGAACCTCTTGATCCGCCACTTCGACATCCCGCCCAGCACGACCCAGCAGCCGGAGATCCCGCTCGAGTGGACCGCCGATCAGCCATGAGAGCAGCGTTGGATGAGGAGAGGATGTCCGTGGGACCCGTCGCACCGAGGATCCTGCGGCCCGAGCACCCCACCCCCAGGCCGCTCACCGGTCTCGTCGAGGCGTTCGAGCTGACGGTCGAGGCCGATCTCGACGGGATCGAGGTCACGGGCGTCACGCTCGACTCGAGCGACGTCGAGCCCGGCGACCTCTTCGCGGCGCTGCCCGGCGCCCGGCGTCACGGCGCCGAGTTCGCCGCCGCGGCCCTCGAGCAGGGCGCGGTCGCGGTCGTCACCGACCCGGCCGGTGCCGCGATGCTCGAGACCGGCGCCCCCGTCATCGTGCTCGACGACCCGCGCGCCGCGCTCGGCGAGATCTCCGCCTGGGTCTACCGCACGGGCGAGGACCGACCTCGACTCTTCGGCGTCACCGGCACGAACGGCAAGACCTCGACCTCCTTCATGCTCGAGGGCCTGCTCGCCGACCTCGGCTTCGTCACGGGCCTCTCCACGACCGCCGAGCGGCACGTCGGCGACCTCGTCGTGACGTCGAAGCTCACGACCCCGGAGGCGAGCGAGCTGCACGCCCTGCTCGCGCGCATGCGCGAGGCCGGCGTGCGCGCCGCCGTGCTCGAGGTGAGCGCGCAGGCGATCGAGCGGCACCGCATCGACGGCGTCGTCTTCGACGTCGTCGCGTTCACGAACCTCAGCCACGACCACCTCGACGACTACGGCTCGATGGACGCGTACTTCGACGTGAAGGCCGAGCTCTTCACGCCCGATCGCGCCGAGCGCGGGGTCGTGTGCGTCGACACCGAGTGGGGCCGCCGCATCGCCGAGCGCAGCCGCATCCCCGTCACGACCGTCACGAGCGAGCCGGGCGTCGACGCCGACTGGCACGTCGACATCTGGGAGGAGACCCCCTCCTCCACCTCGTTCACGCTCACGGGCATCGACGGCGGCGCCGTCGAGGTGCAGATCCCCTTCATCGGCCGCCACATGGCGATCGACGCGGCGATCGCGATCCTCATGCTCGTCGAGGACGGCTTCGAGATGGACGCGATCGCCGAGGTCATCGACCGCGGCATGCGCCCGACGCTCCCCGGCCGCATCGAGCGCGTCTCGGGCGAGGAGGGCCCCGCGGTCTTCCTCGACTACGGCCACAGCCCCGACGCCTTCGCGCAGACCCTCGAGGCGCTCCGGCGCGTCACCGAGGGGCGCCTCGTCATGCTCTTCGGCGCCGACGGCGACCGCGACGCGACGAAGCGCGCCGACATGGGGCGCATCGCCGCCGAGCTCGCCGACGCCGTCGTCGTCACCGACTTCAACCCGCGCACCGAGGACGCCGCGAGCATCCGCGCCCAGGTGCTGGGCGGCGCTCGCGCCGCCGCGGGCGGCAAGCCCGTCATCGAGTCGTCGCCCGAGGAGGCGGCGATCCGCGAGGCGCTGCGCCTCGCCGGCCCCGGCGACACCGTGCTGTGGGCCGGGCCCGGCGACGCCGACTACCGCGACGTCGCGGGAGTGCGCGAGCCGTTCGACGCGCGCGCCGAGGCCCGCCGCGCGCTCGAGGAGGCCGGCTGGCCCACCGAGGAGCGCGGCGAGCGCCCGGCGCGGGACGTGCGCTGATGCTCCGGATGCGCGCCCGCGAGATCGCGGCGGCCGTCGGTGGAGCGCTCCACGGCGACGACGTGCTCGTGACGGGCTCGGTCGAGACCGACTCGCGCCTCGTCGCGGCCGGCGGCGTCTTCGTCGCGATGCCGGGCGAGTCGACCGACGGCCACCGCTTCGTCGACGCGGCCGTCGCCGCGGGCGCCGCGCTCGTCATCGCCGAGCGCCCGCTCGAGCAGGCCGTGCCGCACATCGTGGTCGACTCCGGCGTCGTCGCGCTCGGCGCGCTCGCCGCCGACGTCATCCGGCGCGTGCGCGAGGCAGGCGAGCTCACCGTCATCGGCGTCACCGGCTCGAACGGCAAGACGACGACGAAGAACATGCTGCAGGCGATCCTTGAGCAGCACGGGCCCACCGTGAGCCCGATCAAGTCGTTCAACAACGAGGTCGGCGCCCCGATGACGATGCTGCGCATCGACGAGTCGACGCGGTACCTCGTGCTCGAGATGGGTGCGAGCTACGAGGGCGACATCGCCCGCCTGACGGCCATGTCGCATCCGGACGTCGGGGTCGTGCTCAAGGTCGGGCTCGCCCACGCGGGCGAATTCGGCGGCGTCGAGGCGACGACGCGCGCGAAGACCGAGATGGTGCAGGACCTCGGCTCCCACCACGTCGCCGTGCTCAACCGCGACGACGAGCGCGTCGCGGGGATGGCCCGGTCGACGCGCGCGCGCATCGCGTGGTTCGGCACCTCGCCCGGCCCCGCCGACGAGCCGACGACCCTGTGGGCGGGCGACGTCGACTCGACGCTCGAGGGCACGATCGCGACCGTCCACCGCGGCGACGAGTCGTGGCCGCTGCGCCTGCGCATCCTCGGCGAGCACCACGTCATGAACGCGCTCGCCGCGCTCACCGTCGCCGATGCGCTCGGCCTCGACCTCGAGCGCGCCGTCGGGGCGCTCGGGAGCCTCGAGCGCGCGGAGCGCTGGCGCATGGAGCTGCTCGAGCCCGGTGGCGGCATCACGGTCATCAACGACGCCTACAACGCGAGCCCCGACTCGATGGCCGCCGCGATCCGCTCGCTCGCGCACATGACGCGCGGGGCGCAGCGCCGCTCGATCGCCGTGCTCGGCGAGATGGGCGAGCTCGGCGCGCTCTCGACCGAGGAGCACGACCGCATCGGCCGGCTCGCGGTGCGCGTGCGCATCGACCGGCTCGTCGTCGTCGGGAGCGCGGCGAAGGCGATCCACGACGCGGCCGAGCTCGAGTCATCGTTCGGCCAGGACACCGCGTGGGTCGAGACGGCAGAGGAGGCCGAGGCGCTGCTGCGATCGAGCCTCGAGCCCGGCGACGTCGTGCTCGTGAAGTCGTCGCTCTCCGCGGGCCTCAAGGACCTCGGCGACCGGATCGGGGGCCGCTAGATGCTCGTGCTCATCGCCTCCGCCGGCATCGCCCTGCTCGTCTCGCTGCTCGCGACGCCGCTGTTCATCCGCGGCTTCGCGCGGATCGGCTGGGGCCAGTTCATCCGCGACGACGGCCCGCAGTCGCACCACACGAAGCGCGGCACGCCCACCATGGGCGGCCTCATCTTCATCGTCGCGATCCTCGCGGGCTACTTCGGCGGGAAGCTCCTCGGGCAGGACCCGCCGACCGTGCCGGTGCTGCTCGTGCTGCTGCTCATCGTCGGGATGGGCGTCGTCGGCTTCGTCGACGACTTCCTGAAGATCTCGAACCAGCGCTCGCTCGGCCTCGGCGGCTGGGCGAAGGTGCTCGGCCAGCTCGTCGTATCGGTCGCGTTCGGGGTGCTCGCCGTCACCGTGCCCGTCGGCCCGAGCGGCCGGCCCGTCGTCGACCCGGTCATCTCGGGCGTCCGCGACATCCCGTGGCTCGACGTCGCACCGTGGGGCGCGCTCGGCGTCATCGTCTTCGTGCTGTGGATCACGCTCATCAACGTCTCGGCGGCGAACGCGGTCAACGTCACCGACGGGCTCGACGGCCTCGCGACCGGCTCGATGATCCTGTCGATGATCGGCTACGCCTTCATCGCCTTCTGGCAGTTCAACCAGTCGTGCTTCACGCCCGGCGCGGCGGAGGAGGATCTCTTCCGCTGCTACGACGTGCTGCAGCCGCTCGACGTCGCGACGCTCGCGGCCACGATCGCCGCCGCGCTCATCGGCTTCCTGTGGTGGAACACGAGCCCCGCGCAGGTGTTCATGGGCGACGTCGGCTCCCTCGCGCTCGGCGGCGCCCTCGCGGGCCTCGCGGTCATGACCGACACGCACCTGCTGCTGCTGCTCATCGCGGGCCTGCCGATCATCACGACCGGCTCCGTCATCGTGCAGCGCGCCTACTTCAAGATCACGGGCGGCAAGCGCATCTTCCTCATGAGCCCGCTGCACCACCACTTCGAGCTCAAGGGCTGGGCCGAGATCACGGTCGTCGTGCGCTTCTGGATCATCGCGGGGCTCTGCGTCGCGGCGGGCGTCGGCCTGTTCTACTTCCAGTGGCAGGTCGCGACCCCGTGAGCCGGCTCGACGACCTCACCTCCTGGCACGCCGACTGGAAGGGCCTCCGCGTCGCGGTGCTCGGCCTCGGCGTGACGGGCTTCGCCGCCGTCGACACGCTCGTCGAGCTCGGCGCCGACGTCACCGCGATCGCCGAGCGCGTCGACGACGAGCGGCGGACGATCCTCGGCGTGCTCGGCGTGCCGATCGTCGAGGCCGGCCGCGACGAGTCGCCGGCGGCGCTGTCGGAGGCGGAGCTCGTGATCTCCTCGCCAGGGCTGCGCCCCGACCACCCGTGGCTGACCGCGGCCGCCGAGCGGGGCATCCCCGTCTGGGGCGACATCGAGCTCGCGTGGCGCGTGCGCGACAAGGTGCGCGCCGCGGAGTGGATCCTCGTCACCGGCACGAACGGCAAGACCACGACCACCCAGCTCACCGCGCACATGCTGCGCGAGGCGGGCAGGCGCGTCGCGCCGGTCGGCAACATCGGCACGCCCGTGCTCGACGCCGTGCGCGACCCCGAGGGCTTCGACGTGCTCGTCGTCGAGCTCTCGAGCTTCCAGCTCCACAGCCTGCCGATCGACGGTCCAGGGGCGCTCTGGCCGCACTCGGCCGCGTGCCTCAACATCGACGACGACCACCTCGACTGGCACGGGTCGGCGGATGCGTACCGCGCCGCCAAGGGGAAGGTGTACGGCAACGCTCGCGTCGCGGCGGTCTACAACGTGGAGGACGACGCGACCATGCGGCTCGTCGAGGACGCCGACGTCGTCGAGGGCTGCCGCGCGATCGGCTTCTCGCTCGGCGTGCCGGGCCCGAGCGACCTCGGCATCGTCGACGGCGTGCTCGTCGATCGCGCCTTCCTCGACGAGCGCCGCTCGAGCGCGCTCGAGCTCGCGCACCTCGACGACCTCGAGCCCGGCGGGCTCCGCTCGCCGCACATGGCGCGCAACGTGCTCGCGGCCGCGGCGCTCGCGCGCGCGTTCGGCGCCGAGCCCGCCCACGTGCGGGAGGCCATCCGCTCGTTCCGGCTCGACCGCCACCGCACCGAGCTCGTCGCGATCGTCGACGGCGTGCGCTTCGTCGACGACTCGAAGGCGACGAACCCGCACGCGGCCGAGGGCTCGCTCAGCGCCTTCGACCCCGTCGTGTGGATCGTCGGCGGGCTCTTCAAGGGCGCCGACGTCGCGCCGCTCGTCGCGAAGCACGCGCGCCGCGTCGCAGCCGCCATCGTGATCGGCGTCGACCGCGCGCCCGTCGTCGAGGCGTTCGCGCGACACGCGCCCGGCATCCCGGTCGTCGAGGTCGACACGCCCGACACTGGATCGGTGATGCGGATCGCCGTCGAGGCGGCCGCGTCGCACGCCGAGCCAGGCGCGACGGTCCTGCTGGCCCCGGCGGCGGCATCCATGGACCAGTTCATCGACTACGCGGAGCGCGGCGACCGGTTCGCCGACGCGGTGCGGGAGAGGGGGGCTCGTGGCGACCACGACGGCTCCCGCCCCGGCGGCTGACGCCCGAGCGGCCCGCATGGGCCGACGCGCGCTCGTGCGCGTGCGCGCGGTCTTCGGCGCGCCGACCCTCAACGCGGCCCTGCTCTCGGGCACGACGCTCTTCCTCGTCGCCTTCGGCCTCATCATGGTGCTCTCGTCGTCGTCGGTCGAGGCCTACGTCGCGGGCGGCTCGTTCTTCACCGACTTCGCGAAGCAAGCGGCGTTCGCCGCCGTCGGCGTCGTGCTCATGCTGCTCGCGGCCCGCATGCCGGCCACGACGTGGCAGCGCCTCGCGTGGCTCGGCATCATGCTCGGCATCGCGCTGCAGGTGCTCGTCTTCACGCCGCTCGGCTTCGGCGCGAACGGCAACCGCAACTGGATCGGCGTCGGCGGCTTCTCGCTGCAGCCGTCCGAGTTCGTGAAGGTCGCGCTGTGCGTGTGGCTCGCGATGATCATGACGCGCAAGCAGTCGCGCATCCACAGCTTCTGGCAGGCGTGGATCCCGGCAGGTCCCGTCGCGGGCCTCTCGATCGGCCTCGTCCTCCTCGGCAGCGACCTGGGCACCGTCGTCATCATGGCGCTGCTCTCGTTCGGCGCGCTGTGGTTCGCGGGCGTCAAGTGGTGGCACCTCGTGCTGCCCGCCGTCGGGCTCGGCCTGCTCGCCGTCCCGGTCGTGCTCTCGAGCCCGTCGCGCGTGCGCCGCGTGACCGCCTTCATCCAGGGCTGCACCGACGCCGACTACTACTCCGGCTGCTGGCAGCAGCTGCACGGCACCTGGGCGCTCTCTGCGGGCGGCCTCTTCGGCGTCGGGCTCGGCAACTCGAGCGCGAAGTGGTCGTGGCTGCCAGAGGCCGACAACGACTACATCTTCGCGATCATCGGCGAGGAGCTCGGGCTGCTCGGCGCCGCCGTCGTGCTCGCGCTGTTCGCGCTCCTCGCCTGGACCATGCTGCGCATCGTGCGCCACGCGTCGCTGCAGATGACGCGCGTCGTCACCGGCGCCGCGATGGTGTGGCTCGTCGGCCAGGCCATCGTCAACATCGGCGTCGTGCTCGGCCTGCTGCCCGTGCTCGGCGTGCCGCTGCCGTTCATCTCCTCCGGCGGCTCGCAGCTCATCGCGGCGCTGCTCATCGTCGGCATCGTGCTCTCGCTCGAGCGGGTCGACAACCCGACCGTGCGCGGCGCGCTCCTCGAGGCGCGGGACTGACGATGCGCGTCCTGCTCGCCGGCGGCGGCACCGCCGGCCACGTGAACCCCCTGCTCGCGACCGCGCAGCGGCTCCGCGAGCGGCACCCGGGCGCCGAGCTCGTCGTGCTCGGCACGCGCGAGGGGCTCGAGCGCGAGCTCGTGCCGGGCGCGGGCCTCGAGCTCGCCACGATCGAGAAGCTGCCCTTCCCGCGCCGCCCCGACCTCGCCGCGCTGCGGTTCCCGGGCCGCTGGCGACGCGCGGTCGCCGAGGTGCGCGCGCTCATCCGCGAGCGGCGCATCGAGGTCGTGGTCGGCTTCGGCGGCTACGCGTCGGCCCCCGCCTACCGCGCCGCGCGGCTCGAGCGCGTGCCGATCGTCATCCACGAGGCCAACGCGAAGCCCGGCATGGCCAACCTGCTCGGCGCCCGCTGGACCGAGTTCGTCGGCATCTCCTACCGCTCGACGAGGCTGCCGGGCGAGCTCGTCGGCATGCCGCTGCGCCCCGAGATCACCGCCCTCGACCGCGCTGGCCTCCGCGCCGAGGCGCTCGCCGAGCTCGGCCTCGACGCCGAACGGCCGACCCTGCTCGTCACCGGCGGCTCGCAGGGCGCCCGGTCGATCAACCGCGCGATCGTCGCGGCAGCGGGCGACATCGTCGACGCCGGCTGGCAGATCCTGCACCTCTCGGGCGGCCGGCAGACCGACTTCGAGCCGGCGACCGTGCCGCACTACGTCGCGATCGAGTACCTCGACCGCATGCACCTCGCCCTCGCCGCCGCCGACCTCGTCGTGTGCCGCGCCGGGAGCCTCACGGTCTCCGAGCTCATGGCCGTCGGGCTGCCCGCGATCTACGTGCCGCTGCCCTACGGCAACGGCGAGCAGGGCCTCAACGCGGCCGACCAGGTGGCGGCCGGGGGAGCCGAGCTCGTCGCCGACGCCGACTTCACGGCAGAATGGGTACGCGCGCGGCTCGTGCCGCTGCTGCGGGACGCCGATCGCCTCGCGGCGATGGCCTCCGCCTCCGCGGGAGCCGGCGCGAGCGACGGCAGCGACCGGATGTGCGATCTCATCGAGCGGGCCGCCGCCACGAGGAGGCAGCCGTGATCGAACCAGACCTGACCCAGCCGATCCCCGCGTCGATCGAGCGCGCGCACTTCATCGGCATCGGCGGCTCCGGCATGTCGGGCATCGCGCACATGATGCTCGACGCCGGCATCGCCGTCTCGGGCTCCGACCGCTCGGGCTCGGCGACCGTCGACCGGCTGCGCGAGCGCGGCGCGAGCGTCGCGATCGGCCACGATGCGGCGAACGTCCCCGTCGAGGGCGAGCACCGGGCGGATGCGGTGGTGGTCACGAGCGCGCTGTGGCCCGACAACCCCGAGCTCGTCGCGGCGCGTGAGGCAGGCATCCCCGTGCTCCACCGCTCGCAGGCCCTGCACGTGCTCGCGCGCGGCAAGCGCGTCGTCGCGGTCGCGGGCGCGCACGGCAAGACGACGACGACGGGGATGCTCGTCGTCGGGCTGCACGGCCTCGGCATCGAGGCGGGCTTCGTGAACGGCGGCATCATCGCCGGGCTCAGCGTCTCGAGCGGCCACGGCGACTCCGACGTCTTCGTGCTCGAGGCCGACGAGTCGGACGGCTCCTTCCTGCTCTACGACGTCGCGGTCGCGCTCATCACGAACGTCGACACCGACCACCTCGACCACTACGGCACCCCGGAGGCGTTCGACGCCGCGTTCGCCGAGTTCGCCAACCGCGCGAGCGAGGCCGTCGTCATCTCGATCGACGACCCGGGCGCGCGCCGCGTCCGCGAGTCGATCTCGCACGAGCGCGTCGTGACCTTCGGGGAGGCCGAGGGCGCCGACGTGCGCATCCTCGACGTCCGCCTCGGCGAGAGCGCCGAGTGCACCGTCGAGGTCGCCGGCACCCGCTTCGAGCTCTCCGCCGGCGTGCCCGGCAGGCACAACGCCGTGAACGCGGCGGGCGCCCTCGCGACCCTCGTCGCGCTCGGCATCGCCCCGGCCGAGGCGGCGCGGGCGCTCGGCGCGTTCCGCGGCACCGGTCGCCGATTCGAGCTGCACGGCGAGCGCCGCGGCGTGCGCGTCTTCGACGACTACGCGCACCACCCCGCCGAGGTCGACGCCGCGCTCACCGCAGCCCGCAGCGTCATCGGCGACGGGCGCATCATCGCGATCCACCAGCCGCACCTCTACACCCGCACGCGCGACATGGCCGGCGACTTCGCGGCCGTCTACGAGCGCGTCGCCGACCACACCGTCGTGCTCGACGTCTACGGCGCGCGCGAGGACCCCATCCCGGGCGTCACCGGCGCGCTCGTCGCCGAGCGGTTCGCCGACCCGGCCGACGTCGACTACCTGCCCGACTGGCAGCGCGCTGCCGAGCGTGCCGCCGCGCTCGCGCGCGAGGGCGACATCATCGTGACGCTCTCGTGCGGCGACGTCTACCGCATCATCCCGCAGGTGCTCTCGGCGCTCGAGGAGGGCGGCGAGGCGTGAGGCGACCCGACGGCTTCGAGCCGGTCGAGCCCGAGCCCGCACCCGAAGCCGAGGAGGCGGGGGAGCGGACCATGGACCTCGCCGAGCTCGTGCGCGCGCGGCGCGAGGCGCTCCGGCGCGAGGCGCTCGAGCGGGAGGCCGCCGAGTCGGTGCCGCAGCGGCGGTGGGCGCTGAGCGCCTACGGCGACCTCGACGAGGGCGAGGGGGCGGATGCGGGCGGCGCGGTCGCGGGGACGGCGTCGGTCGAGCCGCTCGACGAGGGCGGCTCGCACGCGCAGCGCGTCGACCGGGCGTGGCGCGAGGCGGAGCGCGAGCAGCGCCGCGCCGAGCGCACCGAGGCGCGCGAGACCGCTCGCGCCGCTCGCGCCGCGAAGCGCGCGCGCGTGCGCCGGGAGCGCGCGGAGGTGCGGCGCTTCACGGCCGCGCGCCGCCGCCAGCTGCGGACCGCGCTGCTGACCGTCGGCGGGCTCGCGATCGCCCTCGCGGTGCTCGTCGGGCTCGTCTGGTCGCCGCTCATGTCGGTGCGCGAGGTGCGGGTCGAGGGCGCCGAGCGGCTCGGCGCGGCCGCGGTGCAGCAAGCACTCGCCGACTCGATCGGCCAGCCGATCGCGACCGTCACCGAGGAGCGGGTCGCGGAGCGGCTCCAGGCCATCCCGCAGATCGAGTCCTTCCGCGTCGACATCGTGCCGCCGTCGACCGTGATCGTGCGGATCGTCGAGCGCGAGCCTGCGGCGATCGTGCCGGGCGAGAGCGGCGAGGCGGTCATCGACGCGGCCGGGGTCGTGCTCGGCGGCGTCGACGAGTCGACCGCGGCGCTGCCACGGCTCGACGGCGTCGAGGTGGGCAGCGAGGAGTTCGAGGCGGTCGCGACCGTGCTCGTCTCGGTGCCGCGGAGCGTGCTCGAGACGACCGCGACGATCGCGGCGCCGACGCCGTCCGACATCCAGCTCTCGCTGCACAGCGGCCAGACGGTGCTGTGGGGCGGCGCCGACGAGAGCCAGCTGAAGGCCGACGTGCTCGCCGCGCTGCTCGAGACGCAGGATCCCGCGCTCGCGCTCGTGCTCGACGTCAGCGCGCCCGAGACGCCCGTCGTGAGCGGCTCCTGACGGCGGTTCGCGCTCCCGCGACCCCGCTGCGACCGCGCGCGGAATCTGACGATTCTTTTTCTTGTCGCGACGTGCGCCGACACACCGAGTCGCTCCCGGGCGAGCGTGCCCGCCGCCCGTAGCGTCGGAGTCGTCAGCATGAAGTGAGGAATTCTCTAAACTTCAACTAGAGGTTGAGAGTTCGATCGAGGGGCCGGGACCGTGACTTCCAACAACAACTACCTCGCCGTCATCAAGGTGGTCGGCGTGGGCGGCGGCGGCGTGAACGCCGTGAACCGCATGATCGACCTCGGCCTGCGCGGCGTCGAGTTCATCGCCATCAACACCGACGCGCAGGCGCTGCTGCTCAGCGATGCCGACGTCAAGCTCGACGTCGGCCGCGAGCTCACCAAGGGCCTCGGCGCGGGCGCCGACCCCGAGGTCGGTCGCCGCGCCGCCGAGGACCACGCGGAGGAGATCGAGGAGGCGCTCGCGGGTGCCGACATGGTCTTCGTCACCGCCGGCGAGGGCGGCGGCACGGGCACGGGCGGCGCGCCCGTCGTGGCTCGCATCGCGAAGAGCCTCGGTGCGCTCACCGTCGGCGTCGTGACGAAGCCGTTCTCGTTCGAGGGCCGCCGCCGCCAGGCGCAGGCCGAGGCGGGCGTCGAGGCGCTCAAGAACGAGGTCGACACGCTCATCGTCGTGCCGAACGACCGCCTGCTCGAGATCAGCGACATGGGCATCTCGATGGTCGAGGCCTTCGAGACCGCCGACCAGGTGCTGCTCGCGGGCGTGCAGGGCATCACCGACCTCATCACGACGCCGGGCCTCATCAACGTCGACTTCGCCGACGTGAAGTCCGTCATGCAGGGCGCGGGCTCCGCGCTCATGGGGATCGGCTCGTCGCGCGGCGCCGACCGCGCCATCAAGGCGGCCGAGCTCGCCGTCGCGAGCCCGCTGCTCGAGGCGAAGATCGACGGCGCGCACGGGGTGCTGCTCTCGATCCAGGCGGGGAGCAACCTGGGCATCCACGAGACCTACGACGCGGCCAAGCTCGTGCAGGAGGCCGTGCACCCCGAGGCGAACATCATCTTCGGCACGGTCATCGACGACACGCTCGGCGACGAGGTGCGCGTGACGGTCATCGCCGCAGGCTTCGACGGCGCCGGCCCTATCGCGAAGGACGACGACTCCGTCATCCGTACCGCGGCGCGCACCGAGATGGGCCTGCGCGAGTCGTCGCACAGCGCCCCGAGTGCGCACGAGGCCCCCGCCGAGCGCCGGCCGATCCCGGCCCCGCCCGTCGCCGACCATCTCACCGGACCGGTGCAGCCGCTCACCCAGGTGGACGAGGAGGAGGACGAGTTCCTCCCCGACTTCCTCCGCTGACGTGACCGACACCCCCGCCGCCCGCCTGGCCGCGTTCCTCGACGAGCTCGAGGGCGCGCGCCGCGGGCGCGAGGTGACGCTCGTCGTCGTGACGAAGCTCCACCCCGCGTCGCTCGTGCGCGAGCTCGCCGAGGCGGGCCACCGGCACTTCGGCGAGAGCCGCCACCCGGAGTCGCGAGACAAGGCGGTGGAGCTCGAGGGCCTCGGACTCACGTGGCACTTCGTCGGCCAGCTGCAGCGCAAGAAGGCGCGCCAGGTGGCCCGCTACGCCCACGTGCTGCACTCGATCGACTCCGACGAGCTCGTCGAGGCGCTCGAGGGCGGTGAGCCGGGCGACGAGCGCCCCGTGCGCGACGCGCTCGTGCAGATCAACCTGACCGACGACCCCGACCGCGGCGGCGTCGCGCCCGCTCGGCTCGACGCGCTCGCCGAGCGCGTCGCCGCATCTCCGGCGCTCCGGCTCCGGGGCGTCATGGCGGTCGCGCCGCTCGACGAGGAGCCGGCGCGCGCCTTCGAGCGGCTCGCCGCGCTCGCCGAGCGCGTGCGGGCGATCGACCCCGCCGCCGACTGGATCTCCGCCGGCATGAGCGGGGACTGGCGCGAGGCGCTCGACCACGGCGCGACACACCTGCGCATCGGCACGGCAATCACGGGAAACCGTGCGACCGGCTTATAGCGTGAACCCAGCCACGAGGAGGATCCCATGAGCAACGCACTCAAGAAGGCTGCGATCTACTTCGGCTTCGCCGAGGAGGACGAGCTGACCCAGGAGGTCCGTCCTGTCGAGCGGGCCGAGAACGAGGAGCGCGCGCCCCAGCCTGTGCGCGAGCGCGCGGCCGAGGAGCCGCGCCGCGCACCCGTCACGAAGCTCCGCGCGAGCCAGAAGGTGAACGACATGAGCGAGATCCTCACGGTGCACCCGCGCCAGTACAAGGACGCGAAGGCGATCGCCGAGGCGTTCCGCGCCGGCACGCCCGTGATCATCAACCTGTCGCAGATGACCGACGGCGACGCGCGTCGCCTGATCGACTTCTCCGCCGGGCTCACGCAGGGCCTCGAGGGCCGCATCGAGCGCGTGACGACGAAGGTCTACCTGCTGACGCCCGAGCACATCGCCGTCTCCGGCGCGCGCTCGATCGACGAGGACGCCGACTCGGCCGTCTTCTCGCACTGACGCGCGCCCCGTGGTGCTCGTCTCGATCCTCGCCTGGGTCGTCCACACCGCCGCGCTGCTCGCGTTCTACCTCCTCTTCGCGCGCATCGTCGTCGATCTCGTGCGGCAGGTGCGGCGCGACTGGCGGCCGACGGGCTTCTGGCTCGTCGTGTCGGTGTGGATCCTCCGGCTGACCGACCCGCCGCTGCGGTTCGTGCGCCGGTTCGTGAAGCCCGTGCGCGTCGGCGGCGCGATGCTCGACCTCGCGATGGTCGTGCTCATGCTCGCGCTCCTGCTCCTCATGACAATCGTCGGTCCGTTCCGGCTCCTGCCCGCCTGAGCGCGCGCTCGGTCGGCGCTTGGCTAGGATCGACAGGATGCCGTCCGAGGGCGGGTACAGTGAATCTGCGCTGCAGGCCCGCTCGGGCCGGGCAGCCGACGAAGAAAGGCAAGCCATGGCACTGACTCCTGACGACGTCGTCCACAAGCGCTTCGAGACGACGCGCTTCCGCGACGGCTACGACCAGGACGAGGTCGACGACTTCCTCGACGAGGTCGTCACCGAGCTGCGTCGCCTCATCGAGGAGAACGACGGGCTCCGGGCCGAGAACGAGCAGCTCCGCCAGGGCATCGCCCCCGCCGAGCCCGCGACGACCGCCGAGGTCGACACCGCGGAGCTCGACGCCCTGCGGGCCGAGAACGAGCAGCTCAAGCAGCAGCTCGCCGAGCGCGACGCCGCGCCGGTCGAGCAGGCCGAGCCCGTCGCAGCCGCCGAGCCCGAGAGCGCTCGGGTCGACACCGCCGAGCTCGACGCCCTCCGCGCCGAGAACGAGCAGCTCAAGCAGCAGCTCGCCGAGCAGCAGGAGAGCGCCGCGCAGGCCGCGCCGGCCGCCGAGGCGGCGAACCCCGTGCAGACCGAGGCCAACAGCCTCATCGTGCTCGCGCAGCGCCTGCACGACGAGCACGTCGCTGAGGGCGAGCGCAAGCGCGACGAGCTCGTCGCCGCCGCTGAGCAGACCGCCCAGCGGATCGAGGAGGCCGCCGAGGAGCGCAAGTCGCTGCTCGAGCAGGAGTTCGACCAGACCAAGGCCCGCCTCGACGAGCAGAAGGGCCTGCTCGAGCAGAAGATCGACGAGCTCAAGAGCTTCGAGCGCGACTACCGACTCAAGCTGCGCGGCTACATCGAGAGCCAGCTGCGCGACCTCGACCGGTCGTCGTCGCTCGCCTTCGGCGGCCAGGGCGGCAGCTGAGCCGCTCGGTGACGCTCGACGCTGCACCCGAGACCCCGGGCGCGGCCGCGGCGGCGCGCTCCTGGCGCACGCTGGGGCTCGTGCTCGGGGTCGCGGCGCTCGTCTGGCTCGGCGACTTCCTCGCGAAGGAGTGGGTCATCGCCGAGATGGCCGAGGGGGAGCGCCGGCAGGTGCTCGGCGAGGTGCTCCAGTGGCACTTCGTGCGGAACCCCGGCGCGGCGTTCTCGCTCGCGGCCGGCTCGACCTGGATCTTCACGATCCTCGCCGCCGCGGTCGTCGTGGTGATCATCACGCAGCTGCGACGCATCCGCTCCATCTGGTGGGCGGCCGCGTTCGGCGGCCTCCTCGGCGGCACGCTCGGCAACCTCACCGACCGCCTCACGCGCGAGCCGGGCTTCTTCGTCGGCCACGTCGTCGACTTCATCCAGGTGTGGGGCTTCCCGGCGATCTTCAACGTCGCCGACATCTTCATCGTCTCGTCGATGATCGGCATCGTGCTGCTCGTGCTGCTGAACATCGGCCTCGACGGGCAGCGGCACACCGACGAGCCGAAGGCGGCGGATGCGTCCGGCGAGCCGGGTGCTGACGCAGAGGGCGCGCGCGACTGATGGAGTCCCGCTTCCTGCAGGTGCCGCCCGGGCTCGACGGCTCGCGCGCCGACGCCGGCATCGCGCGGCTGCTCGGCCTCTCGCGCACCGCGGTCGTCGCGATGCTCGAGAGCGGCGGCGCCGTGCAGGACGGCGCCGTGCTCGGCAAGTCCGATCGGCTGCGCGGCGACGCGTGGCTCGACCTCTCCTGGCAGCCGCGCGAGGAGCCCACGATCGTCGCGACGCCCGTGCCCGACCTCGGCATCGTGCACGACGACGACGACATCGTCGTGGTCGACAAGCCCGCGGGCGTCGCGGCGCACCCGAGCATGGGCTGGCAGGGGCCGACGGTCGTCGGGGCGCTCGCCGCCGCCGGCTTCCGCATCGCGACCTCCGGAGCGGCCGAGCGCCAGGGCGTCGTGCACCGGCTCGACGCCGGCACGAGCGGGCTCATGGTGGTCGCGAAGAGCGAGCGCGCCTACTCGCGGCTCAAGGCCGCCTTCCACGACCGCGAGGTTGAGAAGACCTACCGCGCGGCGGTGCAGGGCCACCCGGATCCGCTCGCCGGCACGATCGACGCGCCCATCGGGCGGCATCCCAATCATGAGTGGCGCTTCGCGGTCGTCTCGAGCGGCAAGCACGCCGTGACGCACTACGAGACGCTCGAGGCGTTCCGCGGCGGCAGCCTGCTCGAGGTGCAGCTCGAGACGGGGCGCACCCATCAGATCCGCGTGCACATGGCGGCCAGGAGGCATCCGTGCCTCGGCGACGCGATGTACGGCGCCGACCCCACGGTGAGCGCCCGGCTGGGGCTCGAGCGGCAGTGGCTGCACGCGGTGCGGCTCGGCTTCAAGCACCCCGGCACGGGGGAGTGGGCGGTCTTCTCGTCCGAGCCCTCGCCCGAGCTCGCGCACGCGCTCGACGTGCTGCGCGAGGAGTAGCAGCGGGCGAGCGCGCCGCCGCCGGCGGTGGGCCCCCCGCCGTAGGATCGAGGGGCCATGGCAGACTCCTTCGCGCACCTCCACGTCCACACCGAGTACTCGATGCTCGACGGCGCCGCTCGCATCAACGAGCTCATGAAGGCCGTGCAGGCGGAGGGGATGCCGGCGGTCGCGATGACCGACCACGGGAACGTCTTCGGCGCCTACGAGTTCTGGAAGGCGGCGCGCGCGCAGGGCGTCAAGCCGATCATCGGCACCGAGGCGTACATCACGCCCGGCACGCACCGCAGCGAGAAGACGCGCGTGAAGTGGGGCGGGGCCGACGCGTCGCCCGGCGACGACGTCTCGGGCAGCGGCGCGTACACGCACATGACGCTGCTCGCCGAGAACAACGAGGGGCTGGCGAACCTCTTCCGGCTCTCCTCGTACGCCTCGATGGAGGGCTTCTACTTCAAGCCGCGCATGGACCGCGAGCTGCTCGAGCGCTACTCGACGGGGCTCATCGCGACGACCGGCTGCCCCTCTGGCGAGGTGCAGACGCGGCTGCGGCTCGGCCAGTTCGACGCCGCGCTCGACGCCGCCGCGAGCTACCGCGACCTCTTCGGCGCGAACAACTACTTCCTCGAGATCATGGACCACGGGCTCGAGATCGAGCGGCGGGTCAAGGATGACCTGCTCGAGATCGGCACGCGGCTCGGGCTGCCGCTGCTCGCGACGAACGACCTGCACTACACGCACGCCGCCGACGCGAAGAGCCACGAGGCGCTGCTGTGCGTGCAGTCGGGCTCGACGATGGACGACCCGAACCGCTTCCGGCTCGAGGGCGGCGGCTACTACGTCAAGTCGGCCGCCGAGATGCGCCACCTCTTCCGCGACCTCGAGGGCGCGAGCGACAACACGCTGCTCGTCGCCGAGCGGTGCGACGTGCAGTTCGACGAGTCGGCGAACTACATGCCGCGCTTCCCGGTGCCCGAGGGGCACACGGAGGAGTCGTGGTTCCGCCACGAGGTGCAGGTCGGCCTCGAGCGCCGCTACCCGGGCGGCATCCCCGAGGCGGTGCACCGGCAGGCGGAGTACGAGATGGGCGTCATCTCGAACATGGGCTTCCCCGGCTACTTCCTCGTCGTCGCCGACTTCATCAACTGGGCGAAGGACAACGGCATCCGCGTCGGCCCCGGCCGCGGCTCGGGCGCGGGCTCGATGGCCGCGTACGCGATGCGCATCACCGACCTCGACCCGCTCGAGCACGGCCTCATCTTCGAGCGCTTCCTCAATCCCGACCGCGTCTCGATGCCCGACTTCGACATCGACTTCGACGACCGCCGGCGCCCGGAGGTCATCCGGTACGTGACCGAGAAGTACGGCTCGGAGCGCGTCGCCCAGATCGTCACGTACGGCACGATCAAGTCGAAGCAGGCGCTGAAGGACGCATCCCGCGTGCTCGGCTTCCCGTTCGGGATGGGCGAGAAGCTCACGAAGGCGATGCCGCCCGCGGTGATGGGCAAGGACATCCCGCTCTCGGGCATCTTCGACGAGTCGCACGAGCGCTACAAGGAGGCCGGCGACGTGCGGGCGGTCATCGAGACCGACCCGGATGCGAAGACCGTCTTCGAGACGGCGCGCGGCCTCGAGAACCTCAAGCGCCAGTGGGGCGTGCACGCGGCGGGCGTCATCATGTCGTCCGACCCGCTCATCGACATCATCCCGATCATGAAGCGCGAGCAGGACGGCGCGATCATCACGCAGTTCGACTACCCCGCGTGCGAGTCGCTCGGCCTGATCAAGATGGACTTCCTGGGGCTGCGCAACCTCACGATCGTCTCGGATGCGCTCGACAACATCCGCGCGAACCGGGGGGAGGAGCTCGACCTCGAGACCCTCGCGCTCGACGACCGCGGCGCGTACGAGCTGCTGCAGCGCGGCGACACGCTCGGCGTCTTCCAGCTCGACGGCGGGCCGCTGCGCTCGCTCCTGCGGCTCATGAAGCCCGACAGCTTCGGCGACATCTCCGCCGTCATCGCGCTCTACCGCCCGGGCCCCATGGGCGCCGACTCGCACACGAACTACGCGCTGCGGAAGAACGGGCTGCAGGAGATCACGCCCATCCACCCGGAGCTCGAGGAGCCGCTCGCCGAGATCCTCTCCGAGAGCTACGGCCTCATCATCTACCAGGAGCAGGTGATGGCGGTCGCGCAGAAGGTCGCCGGCTACTCGCTCGGCCAGGCCGACATCCTGCGGCGCGCGATGGGCAAGAAGAAGAAGGCAGAGCTCGACAAGCAGTTCGAGGCCTTCTCCGGCGGCATGCTCGAGCGCGGCTACTCCGCCGCGGCCGTCAAGGCGCTGTGGGACATCCTGCTGCCCTTCTCCGACTACGCGTTCAACAAGGCGCACTCCGCTGCCTACGGCGTCATCTCCTACTGGACCGCCTACCTCAAGGCGCACTACCCGGCCGAGTACATGGCGGCGCTGCTGACGAGCGTCGGCGACTCGAAGGACAAGATGGCGCTCTACCTCTCGGAGTGCCGCCGCATGGGCATCACGGTGCTGCCGCCGGACGTCAACGAGTCGTCGCTCTACTTCACCGCCGTCGGCGACGACATCCGCTTCGGCCTCGGCGCGGTGCGGAACGTCGGCGAGGGCGTCGTCGACGGCATCATCGCCGCGCGCACGCGCGAGGGCGCCTACTCGAGCTTCCACGACTTCCTGAAGAAGGTGCCGCTCGGCGTCGCGAACAAGCGCACGGTCGAGTCGCTCATCAAGTCGGGCGCGTTCGACAGCCTGGGCGCGACGCGTCGCGCGATGCTCGAGATCCACGAGGATGCGGTCGATGCCGCCGTCTCGATCAAGCGGAACGAGGCCAACGGCCAGGTCGACCTCTTCGGCGACATCTTCGACGACCTCGACACGGTCGCCGACCGGGTGCCCGACCGGCCGGAGTGGGGCAAGAAGGACAAGCTCGCGTTCGAGCGCGAGATGCTCGGCCTCTACGTCTCCGACCACCCGCTCTCGGGGCTCGAGCTCGAGCTCGCGAAGCACGCGACGCACCAGATCCAGGACCTCGGGGACTCGGCCGAGGACGGCGACACCGTCATGATCGCGGGCCTCATCACGAGCGCGCAGCACCGGGTGGCGCGGAACTCGGGCAACCAGTACGGCATCATCACCGTCGAGGACTTCGGCGGCGAGATCGAGATCATGGTGCTCGGCAAGACCTACACCGAGTTCCGCCCGGCGCTCGTGCCCGACCAAGTGGTCGTCGTGCGCGGCCGAGTGCGCACACGCGACGACGGCTTCACGGTGCACGCCAACTCGATCGACACCCCCGACGTGCAGCCGGTCGACGAGTCGAGGCCGCTCGAGCTGCGGATCCCCGAGCGGCGCGCGTCGATGACGGCGATGCGCGAGCTGCGCACGCTGCTCGAGCGCCACTCGGGGCCGACCGACGTGCGCCTCGCGCTCGAGCGACCGGAGGTGCTGCGGGTCTTCTCGCTGCCGCAGAAGGTGCGCGTCTCGAGCGACCTCTTCGGCGAGATCAAGAGCCTGCTGGGCCCCGCCTCGATCGCCTGACCGCGCACCTCGAGCGGTCACTTCCGCGCCCGAGCGGTCAACTCGGCCCGCGACCGGTCAGCTCCGCGCGTGACCGGTCAGTTCCGCGCGTGACCGGTCAGTTCCGCGCGTGACCGGTCAGCTCCGCGCGTGACCGGTCAGGTGCGCGCCCGACTGCTCAGTCCGGCGCGTGAGCGGTCGGTGCGCGGGTGGATGGAGCGCTCTTGCGCGGGACTCCGCGTCGTGACCTGTCACGCGCGGAACTGACCGCTCGCAGACCGAACTGACCGCTCGCAGGCCGAGCTGACCGCTCACAGGCGGAACTGACCGCTCGCAGACCGAACTGACCGCTCACAGGCGGAACTGACCGCTCGGGGGCTGGAGTGACCGCTCGCGACGGGCGGGGCGCAGCGCGAATACGATGGAGGCCATGCTCCGACGACTCGACCTCACGACGCTGCCCGGGGATCAGGAGCTGCGCGCGCTGCTGCCGCGGCCCGCTGTCGACGTCGAGCGCGCGCTGCCCGCGGCGCAGGAGCTCATCGCCGACGTGCGCGAGCGCGGCGCCGACGCGCTCGTCGCGCAGGCCCAGCGCTTCGACGGCGTGCGGCCCGCCGAGCTCCGCGTGCCGGCCGAGGCGGTCGAGCAGGCGCTCGACGCGCTCGAGCCGACCGTCCGCACCGCGCTCGAGACGGCGATCGCACGCGTGCGCGTCGGCTCCGCAGCCCAGGTGCCGCCGCCGACCTCCGTCGAGCTCGCGCCGGGCGCGGTCGTCGAGCTGCGCTGGCAGCCGGTCGACCGGGTCGGCCTCTACGTGCCGGGCGGCAAGGCCGTCTACCCCTCGAGCGTCGTCATGAACGTCGTCGCGGCGCAGGCTGCGGGCGTCGGCTCGATCGCCGTCGCGAGCCCCGCGCAAGCCGAGCACGGCGGGCTCCCGCACCCGACGATCCTCGCGGCGTGCGCGCTGCTCGGCGTCGACGAGGTCTACGCGATGGGCGGCGCGGGCGCGATCGGGGCCTTCGCGCACGGCGTGCCGGGCATCGGGCTCGACCCCGTCGACGTCGTCACCGGCCCCGGCAACGTCTTCGTCGCCGCGGCGAAGCGCGCCGTCGCCGGACGCGTGCGCGTCGATGCGGAAGCCGGCCCGACCGAGATCCTCGTCATCGCCGACGACGCCGCCGACCCCGAGCTCGTCGCCGCCGACCTCGTGAGCCAAGCCGAGCACGACGAGCTCGCGGCGGCCGTGCTCGTGACCGACAGCGCCGACCTCGCCGACCGGGTCGACGCATCCGTCGCCCGCCGCGCGGCCGCGACCGCCGCCGCCGAGCGCGTCGCGACGTCGCTCGCCGGCGAGCAGTCGGCGATCGTGCTCGTCGCCGACCTCGAGGCCGCCGCTCGCGTGAGCGACGCCTACGCGCCCGAGCACCTCGAGATCCAGACCGGCGACGACGACGGGGTGCTCGCGCGCATCCGTCACGCAGGTGCGATCTTCCTCGGCCCGCACGCGCCCGTGAGCCTCGGCGACTACGCCGCCGGCTCCAACCACGTGCTGCCGACGGGCGGCCAGGCGCGACGCGTCGCGGGACTCGGCGCCGCGACCTTCCTGCGACCGCAGCAGGTCGTGCGCTACGACCGCGCGGCGCTCGAGGCGGTGCGCGCCGATGTCGTCGCGCTCGCCGGCGCCGAGGGCCTGCCCGCGCACGGCGAGGCGATCGACGCCCGATTCGAGGAGGCGCGCTGATGCACTGCCCGTTCTGCCGCAACCCAGACTCGCGCGTCGTCGACTCGCGCACGACCGACGACGGCACGTCGATCCGCCGCCGGCGCCAGTGCACCGAGTGCGGGCGCCGGTTCACGACCGTCGAGACCGCGAGCCTCTCGGTCGTGAAGCGCTCGGGCGTGCTCGAGCCCTTCCGGCGCGAGAAGGTCATCGAGGGCGTGCGGAAGGCGGTGCGCGGGCGCCCCGTCACCGACGCCGACCTCGCGAGCGTCGCGCAAGCGGTCGAGGAGAGCGTGCGCGCGACCGGCGCGAGCCAGATCGACGCGAACGAGATCGGCCTCGCGGTGCTGCCGCCGCTGCGCGCGCTCGACGAGGTCGCCTACCTCCGCTTCGCGAGCGTCTACAACGCCTTCGACTCGCTCGACGACTTCGAGTCGGCCATCCGTGCGCTCCGCGAGGAGCGCGCGGCGGCGGCGGGCGGCGCCGAGGACGACCGGTGACCGCCTACGACCTGCTCTTCCAGCACGGCTTCGCGCACATCGATCCCGAGCGCGCGCACCACCTCGGCGCCGCCGCGATCCGGGCGATCGGCGCCGCGCGCCCCGGGGTGCGGACGGATGCGCGGCTCACGACGCGCGCGCTCGGCCACGAGTTCCCGACCCCCTTCGGCATCGCCGCGGGCTTCGACAAGGACGCGACGATGATCGCGGGCCTCGGCGCGCTCGGCTTCGGCCACGTCGAGGTCGGCACCATCACGGCGCGCCCGCAGCCCGGCAACGACCGGCCGCGGCTCTTCCGACTCGTCGACGACCGCGCGCTCGTGAATCGCATGGGCTTCAACAACGGGGGAGCGGCGGCCGCCGCCGAGCGCATCGCCGCAGCTCGCGAGGCGCGCTCCCGCCCGGTGATCGGCGTCAACATCGGCAAGAGCCGCGTCGTCGACGCGGACGACGCCGCAGCCGTCGAGGCCGACTACCTGCACTCCGCGCGCCTGCTCGCGCCGGTCGCCGACTACCTCGCCGTCAACGTCTCCTCGCCCAACACCCCGGGCCTCCGCGGCCTGCAGGAGGAGCGGCTGCTCGAGCCGCTGCTCGCCGCGGTGCGCGAGGCGGCGGGCCCCGTGCCCGTGCTCGTCAAGATCGCGCCCGACCTCGACGACGAGCAGGTCGCGGGCATCGCCGCGCTCGCCTCGCGCCTCGAGCTCGCCGGCATCGTCGCGACGAACACGACGATCCGCCGCGACGGGCTGCGGACGGCGGCGGATGCGGTGGCTCGCGCGGGCGCGGGCGGGCTGTCGGGCCCTCCCGTCGCGTCGCGCTCGCTCGCGGTGCTGCGCCTGCTGCGGGCCGAGCTGCCCGCCGCGATCGACGTCGTGTCGGTCGGCGGCGTCGAGACCGCCGGAGACGTGCGCGCTCGGCTCGACGCGGGCGCCGCGCTCGTGCAGGGCTACACGGGGTTCATCTACCGCGGGCCCGGCTGGGCGCGCGAGGTCAACCGCGGGCTGCTCGCCGGCTGATCGGCCGACGACCCGATCACTCCGGGTACTTGAAGAGCTTCGTCTTCGGCTTCGGCATGCGCATGAAGGGCAGCTGCACCGACCGCATGGTCGCGTACCAGCCGTGACCCTTCGCATCCTTCTCGCCGAACTTGCCGCGGATCGCGCGCCGCAGCTGCCACGCCATGAAGACCGAGTCGAGCACGACGATGATCACGAAGCCCCACAGCACGAGGTTCGCGATGAGGCGCCACTGCGGGTCGTTGAGGAACGTCATCACGAGCACGACGATCATCATCGGCATCGCGAGCGTGCCGATGGAGAGCCGCGCGTCGACGAAGTCGCGCACGTAGCGGCGCACGGGGCCCTTGTCGCGCGCCGGCAGGTACTTCTCGTCGCCGGCCTCGAAGCCGCGGCGCGCCTTCTCGCGCTCCGCCCGCATCTTGTCCTGCATCTGGCGACGGGCTTCCTTGCGGTCCTCCGGCACGAGCGGCCGGCGATTGCGGGCGACCTGCTCCGACTGCTTGGGCGTGCGACGAGCCTCGGGCGCGGGAGCGGCGACGGCCTTGTCGTCGGCGGAACGGCGGAACAGGGCCACGGGGAGGTCCTTCTCGTTGTCGGCCAGGTGAACCCTCATCCTACCGCCGCGCACGTGCCGGGGCCGCGCCTAGGATCGAGCGCATGACTCACGCCTCCGCAGACTCCAGCGCGCTCCCCGAGCGCGACCAGGCCATCCTCGCCGCCGTCGAGGCCGGGTTCGCCCGCGCCGTCGACGACCTGAAGGCGCTCGTGCGCATCCCCTCCGTCTCGTGGGACGCCTACGACCCCGCGCGCGTGCAGGAGAGCGCGGAGGCGGTCGCGGCGCTCGCCGAGGGCACCGGCGTCTTCGAGCGCGTCTCGATCGAGCGCGCGCCGATCGGCGACTCCGACGAGCTCGGCCAGCCCGCCGTGCTCGCGACCCGCGCGGCGCGGAGCGGCAAGCCCTCGATCCTGCTCTACGCCCACCACGACGTGCAGCCGTGGGGCGACGAGGCGCTGTGGCGCACGCCCCCGTTCGAGCCGACCGAGCTCGACGGCCGCCTCTACGGCCGCGGCGCCTCCGACGACAAGGCCGGCGTCATCACGCACATCGCCGCCGTCCGCGCGCTCGCCGAGGTGCTCGACCCCGAGGTCGGCCTCGCGCTCTTCATCGAGGGGGAGGAGGAGCACGGCTCCCGCTCCTTCAAGCGCTTCCTCGAGCTGCACGCCGACGCGCTGCGCGCCGACGTCATCGTCGTCGCCGACAGCGACAACTGGTCGACCGAGACGCCCTCGCTCACGGTCGCGCTGCGCGGCAACGTCGCGCTCAACGTGCGCATCACGACGCTCGGCCACGCGAGCCATTCCGGCATGTACGGCGGGGCGGTGCCGGATGCGATGCTCGCGTTCGCGAAGCTCGCCGCGACCATCTGGGACGACGAGGGCTCGGTCGCGATCGAGGGACTCACCGAGGCCGACCTCGACGTGCCCGAGCAGTCGGAGCAGCACCTCCGCGACGAGGCCGCCGTGCTCGATGGCGTCGAGCTCATCGGCACCGGGCCGCTGCTGCGCCGCCTGTGGGCGAAGCCGGCCGCGACGATCACGGGCGTCGACGCGCCGAGCGTGCCCGACGCATCCAACACGATCCTCCCGACGATGCGCTTCCGCCTCTCGACCCGCATCGCGCCCGGCCAGTCAGCCGCCGACGCGTTCGCCGCGATCGAGCGCCACTTGCGCGCGCACGTGCCGTTCGGCGCGCACCTCGAGATCACCGACGTCGACCTCGGCGACCCCTTCCTCGTCGACGCGACGGGCTGGGGCGCCGCGGAGGCGAAGCGCGCGATGGCGGATGCGTGGGGTGCGGAGCCCGTCGAGGCCGGCATCGGCGGGTCCATCCCGTTCATCGCCGACCTCGTCGCCCAGTTCCCGGGCGCGCAGATCCTCGTGACGGGCGTCGAGGACCCCGGCACGATGGCGCACAGCCCGAACGAGTCGCAGCACCTCGGGGTGCTCAAGCGCGCGATCGGGGCCGAGGCGCTGCTGCTCGCGCGCGCGGGAGATCTCGAGGCGTAGACTGGGGCCGCCGGCCCAGCCCGGCCGACTCGAAGGGAGCGAACCATGACGGATGTCGCGACGCACGGCGTCATGCTCACCGACACGGCCGCCGACAAGGTGCGCCGCCTGCTCGACCAGGAGGGCCGCGACGACCTGCGGCTGCGCGTCGCCGTGCAGCCGGGCGGATGCTCGGGGCTCATCTACCAGCTCTACTTCGACGAGCGCATGCTCGACGGCGACGTCGTGCGCGACTTCGACGGCGTCGAGGTCGTCGTCGACCGCATGAGCGTGCCCTACCTCGACGGCTCGACGATCGACTTCGAGGACACGATCCAGAAGCAGGGCTTCACGATGGACAACCCGAACGCGGGCGGATCCTGCGCCTGCGGGGACTCCTTCCACTGACCGACGCAAGGCCCCACGCCGAAGCGCCGCGGATTCCTCCGGAACCGCGGCGCTTCGCCATTGCACGGCCGCTTGGGAGGAGCGTCGCCGAGGCCTGAGCGCCGTCTGTGGGTACTAGGATCGAAGCAGACTGCTCAACGACTCGGAGGAAGACATTGCGCAATCGTCGATCTCGCTGGATCGCCGCCCCGGTCGCGGTGGTCGTCGCTCTTGCGCTCGCGGGATGCACCCAGGCTCAGCTGCAGGGGTACATGCCTTCCGAGCCGGGCCTGACGAACCACGTCGACCGCATCATGGGGCTCTGGACGACCTCGTGGATCGTCCTGATGGGCGTCGGCATCATCACGTGGGGCCTGATGATCTGGGCCGCGATCGCGTACCGCCGCCGCCGCGGCCAGACTGGCCTGCCGGTGCAGCTGCGGTACCACATGCCGATCGAGATCTTCTTCACGCTCGTGCCCGTCGTGCTCGTCGCCGGCTTCTTCGCCTTCACGGCGCGTGACCAGGCGATCATCGAGGAGCCGATCGAGGACCCGGACTACTCGCTCACCGTCTACGGCAAGCGCTGGTCGTGGGACTTCGTCTACGAGCGCGAGGGCCAGGACCCGGTCTACTACCAGGGCATCCAGGTGCAGAACGACCCCGAGACGGGCCAGATGCAGGCCGACTCGCTGCCGACGCTGTACCTGCCGACCAACTCGTCGATCGAGATCACGCTCGAGGCGCGCGACGTCGCGCACTCGTTCTGGGTGGTGGAGTTCCTGTACAAGAAGGACATGCTGCCCGGCATCACCAACCACATGTACTTCGAGACCGGTGACCAGGAGGGCGTGCTGCGCGGCAAGTGCGCCGAGCTCTGCGGCGAGTACCACGCGTACATGCTCTTCAACGTCGAGCTCGTGAGCCCCGAGGAGTACGACGCGTACCTCGAGAGCCTCGAGCAGCAGGGCTTCGTGGGTGAGATCGGCGAGTCGATCAACCCCTTCTCCGGCGACGAGAACGTCGACCCCGACCGCGACGCGGACGTCGACACGACCAACGAAGGCGAGGACCGCTGATGACTGCCACGGTGACGCCCGGTACGCAGACGCGACCGGCGTTGAGCCCGGGGGCTGAGCGCAAGGGCAACGTGCTGGTCAAGTGGATCACCACCACTGACCACAAGACGATCGGGTACCTCTACCTGATCACGTCGTTCCTCTTCTTCCTGATCGGCGGCGTCATGGCGCTGCTGATCCGCGCCCAGCTGTTCGCGCCGGGCCTCGAGGTCGTGCCGACGGAGGAGCAGTACAACCAGCTCTTCACGATGCACGGCACGATCATGCTGCTGATGTTCGCGACGCCGCTCTTCGCGGGCTTCGCGAACGTCATGATGCCGCTGCACATCGGTGCCCCGGACGTCGCGTTCCCGCGCCTCAACGCCCTCGCGTACTGGATGTTCTCGTTCGGCTCGCTCATCGCGGTCGCCGGCTTCCTCACGCCGCAGGGCGCCGCCTCGTTCGGCTGGTTCGCCTACACGCCGCTGTCGACGACCGCGTTCTCGCCCGGCATCGGCGGGCACCTGTGGGTGCTCGGGCTGGGCCTCTCGGGCTTCGGCACGATCATGGGTGGCGTCAACTTCGTCACGACGATCATCACGATGCGCGCGCCCGGCATGACGATGTTCCGGATGTCGATCTTCACCTGGAACATCCTCATCACGTCGATCCTCGTGATCGTCGTCTTCCCGGTGCTCGCGGCCGCGATGTTCGGCCTCGCGATGGACCGCATCCTCGGCGGCCACATCTACGATCCGGCCAACGGCGGAGCTGTGCTCTGGCAGCACCTGTTCTGGTTCTTCGGGCACCCAGAGGTGTACATCATCGCGCTGCCGTTCTTCGGCATCATCTCCGAGATCATCCCGGTGTTCGCGCGGAAGCCGATCTTCGGCTACAACACGCTCGTCGGCGCGACGATCGCCATCGCTGCGCTGTCGGTCACGGTGTGGGCGCACCACATGTACGTCACCGGCACGGTGCTGCTGCCGTGGTTCGCGCTCATGACGATGCTCATCGCGGTGCCCACCGGTGTGAAGATCTTCAACTGGATCGGCACGATGTGGCGAGGCTCCATCACGTGGGAGTCGCCGATGATCTGGACGCTCGGGTTCCTCGTGACGTTCACGTTCGGTGGCCTCACGGGCGTCATCCTCGCCTCGCCGCCGCTCGACTTCCACATCTCCGACACGTACTTCGTGGTCGCGCACTTCCACTACGTCGTGTTCGGCACCGTGGTGTTCGCGATGTTCGCCGGCTTCTACTTCTGGTGGCCGAAGTGGACGGGCAAGATGCTCAACGACCGGCTCGGGCACGTGCACTTCTGGATGCTGTTCATCGGCTTCCACATGACGTTCCTCATCCAGCACTGGCTGGGCGTGATGGGCATGCCGCGGCGGTACTACACGTACCTCGTGGAGGATGGCTTCACGTGGATGAACCAGGTGTCGACGGTCGGCTCGATGATCCTCGGCCTGTCGATGATCCCGTTCCTCTGGAACGTCTGGATCACGGCGCGCACCGCGCCGCGCGTGACGGTCGACGACCCGTGGGGCACCGGCCGCTCGCTCGAGTGGGCGACGAGCTGCCCGCCGCCGCGCCACAACTTCCACTCGATCCCGCGCATCCGCTCGGAGTCGCCGGCGTTCGACCTGCACCACCCGAACGCGGGCATGCAGTACGGCGTCGGGGTAGGCGCCCTCAAGGACGCCCCGCAGCGTCCGGTCGTGGATCTCTCGGACGAGGAGGTGCGCTGACATGCGCGTCAACATCATCCTGATGGCGATCCTGACCGCCTTCTTCTTCCTCAGCTCGGCGGCGTACACGATCTGGCACATGCTCGCGTACGACGGCAGCGTCGAGTGGGCCGGCACCCTGGGCCTCGCGCTCACGGGCCTCATGTCGGGCCTCATCGGGTTCTACCTCGTGCTCGTGCGACGCGGGCAGGGCGGGGTCGAGCACCCCTCCGACCGTCTCGACGCCGAGATCGACGACGCCGACCCGGAGGAGGGGCACTTCTCCCCGTGGAGCTGGTGGCCGATCGGCGTGGGCTTCGCCCTCGCGCTGGTGTTCCTCTCGGTCGCGGGCCCGACGTTCCTCATCCCGATCTCGGCCGCGCTGCTGCTGATCATGCTCGTCGGCTGGGTGTACGAGCACTACCGCGGCAACTTCACGCACTGATCGTTCGAAGCGAAGCGCCCCGTCCCTCGCGACGGGGCGCTTCGCTGTCCCGGCTCAGACGGCGCGACCGGCCCGCAGCCCCGTGTGGAGGCATCCGCCGAGGAACGTGCCCTCGAGCGCGCGGTAGCCGTGCACGCCGCCGCCGCCGAAGCCCGCGGCCTCGCCCACGGCGAAGAGCCCGGGGATCGGCGCGCCGTCGGCGTCGAGGGCGCGCGAGTCGAGGTCGGTCTGGATGCCGCCGAGGGTCTTGCGCGTGAGCGTGTGGAGGCGCACGGCGATGAGCGGCCAGTTGCGCTCGTCGAGGATGCGGTGCGGTGCGGCTGTGCGGACGAGCCGGTCGCCGACGTACGCGCGCGCGCGGCGGATCTCGACTGCTTGCGGATCGGTCGACGCGGGGTCGGCGACGGCCTCGTCGCGCTCGTGGATCGCCGCGACGACGGCTGCCCGGTCGAGGCCGGGGCCGAGTCGCTCCATGCCGTCGAGCAGCTCGGTGAGGCTGCCGGCGACGACGAAGTCCTCGCCGTGGTCGAGGAACGCCTGCACGGGCTCGGGCGCGCCGGGCAGCACGCGGTGCGCGAGGCGGCGGAGGCTCCTGCCGGTGAGGTCGGGGTTCTGCTCGGAGCCCGAGAGCGTGAACTCCTTCTCGACGATCGACTGCGTGAGCACGAACCACGAGTGCTCGGCACCGACGGAGCGGAGGTGCTCCAGGGTCGAGAGCGTGTCGAAGCCGGGGTAGTTGGGGGAGGGCAAGCGGCGTCCGAGGTGGTCGATCCACAGGCTCGAGGGACCGGGGAGGATGCGGATGCCGTGCTGCGGCCAGACCGGATCCCAGTTCCGGATGCCCTCGGTGTAGTGCCACATGCGGTCGCCGTTCACGAGCCGCGCGCCCGCCTCGGCGGCGATCGCGAGCCCCGAGCCGTCGACGTGCAGCGGCACGCCGCGCACGGCCGTCTCGGGCGCGGCGCCGAGGCGCGCGGGCCACAGCTCGCGCACGCGCTCGAGCTCGCCGCCGATGCCGCCGGTCGCGACGACGACCGCGTCGGCGCGCAGCTCGAAGGCGCCGACCGCCTCGCGGCTCGAGGGCTCGCCGCGCACGGTCACGTCGGGCGCGAGCCGCGAGCCCGCCACGCCGACGACGCGGCCGTCCTCGACGAGGAGCCGCTCGGCGCGGTGGCGGAACGAGAGCTGCGCCCGGCCGTCGGCGACGGCGTCGCGCAGCCGTCGCGTGAAGGGGGCGACGAGACCCGGGCCGGTGCCCCAGACGATGTGGAAGCGCGGCACGGTGTTGCCGTGGCCCCCGGGCGTGCGCGCGCCGCGCTCGGCGTGCCCGACGATGGGGAAGAGCCCGACGCCGAGCTCGCGCAGCCACGGCCGCAGCTCGCGGTGGGCGAAGTCGAGGTAGGCGTCCGCCCACTGCCGAGCCCAGGCATCTTCGTCGCGGTCGAAGCCGGCCGATGCCGACCAGTCGGCGCGCGCGAGCTCGAGGGAGTCGGCGATGCCGAGCCGGCGCTGCTCCGGGGAGTCGACGAGCAGCAGGCCGCCGAACGACCAGTAGGCCTGGCCGCCGATCGCGTGCGGTCCCTCCTGGTCGATGATGCGCAAGCGGCGGCCGCGCTCGAGCGCCTCGCTCGCGGTCACGAGACCGGCGAGGCCGGCGCCGATCACCAGGACGTCGTCGGCCATGGTGCTCCTTCGGGGCTGGGTCAGCGGATGAGGGGGTTGCGGTTGAGCATGGCGGTCGCGGCGCGCTCGAAGTAGTCCTCGATCTCGGCGCGCAGCAGCGGCGCGGGCTCGAGCGCATCGAGCGCGCCCCGCATGCACGCGAGCCACCGGTCGCGCGCATCCGGGTCGATCGCGTAGGCGGCGTGGCGCATGCGCAGCCGCGGGTGGCCGCGGTGCTCGCCGTAGGTCGTCGGGCCGCCCCAGTACTGCTCGAGGAACATGCGCAGCCGGTCCTCGGCGCCCGCGCGGTCGTCGGCGGGGTACATCGGCCGCAGCACCTCGTCGGCCCAGACGCGCTCGTAGAACTCGTGCACGAGCGCGCGGAAGAAGGCCTCGCCGCCGATGGCCTCGTGCATGCTCTGGTTCGTCACCTCGACTGCTCCATCCCCTTGACGACGATGCTCTGCATCGACGGCAGGTGCAGGCCCAGGTCGTCGAGGCCGAGCTTGACGCGGCGGCGCAGCTCGCGGCCCGCCTCGTACTTCGCGCTCGCCTTCGTGCGCACGACGAGCCGGATGACGATCGCCTCGGCCGAGACCGACTCGACGCCCCACACCTCGGGCTTGTCGATGATGCGATGCAGCCACGCCGGGTCCTCGCTCATGCGCGTCGCGATGTCGAGCAGCCGCTCCTGCACGCGGTCGATGTCGACGTCGTAGGGCACGGCCTGGTCGATGATGACGCGAGCCCAGCCCTGCGACTCGTTGCCGACCCTGACGATCTCGCCGTTCCGCACGTACCAGAGGGTGCCGTGCACGTCGCGCACCTGCGTGACGCGGATGCCGACCGATTCGACGACGCCGGAGGCCTCGCCGAGGTCGACGACGTCGCCGATGCCGAGCTGGTCCTCGAAGACCATGAACAGGCCGTTGAGGAAGTCCTTGATGACGCCCTGCGCGCCGACGCCCGCGGCCGCGCCGAGGAAGCCGGCCATCGCGACGAGCGAGGCGGCGTTCACGCCGAGGATCGAGAGGATGAGGATGAGCGCGAGCGCGCCGATGACCCACGCCGCGAGCGTGTTGAGCACGCTGCCGATCGCGCGCGTGCGCTGCACGACCCGCACCTGCGCGAGCGGCGAGTTCGACAGCGCCTCGGTGTCGGCGGCGTCGGCCCGGCGCTTGACGCCCGAGACGACGCCCTGCACGACCCGGCCGATCGCCGCCTTGACGATCCAGTAGGCGACGAACGCGCCGAGGATCGCGAGCAGCACGCCGACCGCCTGCCCCCACACTGTCCACCACTCGGCGACGGCGGCCCAGCCGGTCGCCGACGCCTCCTCCGTCGCCGCAGTCAGCATCCCGTCCCCGATCAGGCGTCGCGCTCCTGCGCCGCGAGCGCGCGCTCGACGCCGGCGAGGTGCTCGACGACGATGCGCCGCAGCGCGGGCGCGGCCGACTCGTTGCGCTCGAGCCACTCGCGGGTCGTGCGCGCGAGCCGCTCGTCGGCGACGACGGCGGGGTAGAGGCCGACGAGCAGTCCCTCCGCGACCTGGTAGGTGCGCGTGTCCCAGATGCCGTGGATCGCCTCGTGGTAGCGGTCGACGATGGCGTCGAGGCTGGATGCGTCGTTGACGTGCACGAGGCCGAGGCCCGTGTAGCGCACGATCATGTTCGAGGCGCCCGCCTGGTCGACGACCGATGCGAACGCCGCCTCCTTCGCCTCGGGCGTGGGGATCGTCGCGCGCGCGCGGGCCGCGAACTGCCGGCCCGTCGCGGTGTCGTCGCTCGCGAGCTCCGCCGCGATCTCCTCCTCGCCCGCCGCGCCGTTCAGCACGAGGCCGTCGAGCAGCTGCCAGCGCAGGTCGGCGTCGACCTCGAGGCCCTCGAGGGTGCGCGAGCCGTCGAGCAGGCCCCGGAGTGCCTCGACGTGCTGCTGGGTCGAGGCGAGGCCCGCGAAGGCGCCCACGAACTGGAACTGCGCGTCCGAGCCGGGCTCCGCATCCACCACGAGCGTCCACAGCGCGTCGCCGATGCGCTCGATCGTCGCTGCGCGACGCGAGGGGTGCACGTAGGTGCGCGCCGCTTGGGCGAGCTGCGCGAGCGCGAGCCGGATGGTCGTCGACTCGGTCTCGGCGCCGATGTTGGCGAGCACGAGGTCGACGTAGTCGCTCGCGGGCGTCTCGCCGTCGCGCGTCGCATCCCACGCCGCGCCCCACACGAGCGCGCGAGCGAGCGGGTCCTCGATGTCGCGCAGGCTCGCGAGCGCGGTCGCCATCGACGGCTCGTCGAGGCGGATCTTCGCGTAGGCGAGGTCCTCGTCGTTGAGCAGGATGAGTGCCGGGCGCAGGTGGCCGACGAGCTGCGGCACGTTCGTGACCGCGCCGGCCACGTCGAGCTCGATGCGCTCGCGGCGCACGAGCTTGCCCTTGACCTCGTCGTAGAAGCCGATCGCGAGGCGGTGCGGGCGCAGCGTCGGCCACTCGGCGGGCGCCGTCTGCTCGATCGTGAAGGCGGTGATGATGCCGTCCTGCGTCGTCTCGATCGTCGGGCGGAGGGTGTTGACGCCGGCCGTCTCGAGCCACAGCCTGCTCCACTCGGCGAGGTCGCGGCCGCTCGCCGTCTCGAGCTCGGCGAGCAGGTCGGCGAGCTCGGTGTTGCCCCACGCGTGCTTGCGGAAGTAGGCGCCGACGCCCTGCATGAACGCCTCGAGGCCCACCCAGGCGACGAGCTGCTTGAGCACCGAGCCGCCCTTGGCGTAGGTGATCCCGTCGAAGTTGACCTGCACGTCCTCGAGGTCGCGGATCTCGGCGACGATCGGGTGCGTCGAGGGCAGCTGGTCCTGGCGGTACGCCCAGGTCTTCTCCATCGCCTGGAACGTCGTCCACGCGCCCGTCCACTCGGTCGCCTCGGCGGTCGCGAGCGTCGACGCCCACTCCGCGAACGACTCGTTGAGCCACAGGTCGTTCCACCAGCGCATCGTCACGAGGTCGCCGAACCACATGTGGGCGAGCTCGTGCAGCACGGTGACGACCCGGCGCTCGCGGATGGCGTCGGTCACCTGCGCGCGGAAGACGTACGACTCGGTGAACGTCACGCATCCGGCGTTCTCCATCGCGCCCGCGTTGAACTCCGGCACGAAGAGCTGGTCGTACTTCTCGAACGGGTACGCGACCCCGAACTGCTCCTCGAAGAACGCGAAGCCCTTGCGCGTGATGTCGAAGATGTAATCGGAGTCCATGTGCTCGGCGAGCGAGGCGCGGCAGAAGATCCCGAGCGGGATCGTGCGGCCGTCGCGCGAGGTGAGCTCGGAGCGCGTGACGGTGTAGGGGCCGGCCACGAGCGCGGTGATGTAGCTCGAGATGCGCGGAGTCGGCTCGAAGCTCCACGTGCCGGTGTCGCCCTCGACGACCGGCTCGGGCGTCGGCTGGTTGGAGACGACCTGCCAGCGCGCGGGCGCGACGACCGTGAAGCGGAACGTCGCCTTGAGGTCGGGCTGCTCGAACACCGCGAAGACGCGGCGCGAGTCGGGCACCTCGAACTGCGAGTAGAGGTACACCTCGCCGTCGACCGGGTCGACGAATCGGTGCAGGCCCTCGCCGGTGTTGACGTAGCGCGCGTCGGAGACGACGGTGAGCGCGTTGTCGTCGCGGAGGTCGTCGAGCTGGATGCGCACCCCGTCGTTCACGACGGCGGAGTCGAGCTCGGTGCCGTTGAGCACGACGGAGTGCACCTCGCGCGAGATGTGGTCGATGAAGGTCGACGCGCCCTCGCGAGCGCGGAAGCGCACCGTCGTCGTCGAGCGGAAGACCTCGTCGCCGGTGGTGAGGTCGAGGTGGATCTCGTAGCTGTCGACCTCGACGAGCGCAGCGCGCTCCTGGGCCTCGGCGCGGGTGAGGTTCTCTCCGGGCACGCTGGCACTCCCTTGTCTCTCAGGTGCTGGTGGGCAGTGCCCTCCAGCGTAGTCGCGCGCGCCCGGGCGCCCGGTGCACGCCCGAACCCGTCGAGGCCGCCCGGATACCATCGAGGCATGAGCACCGACGTCACGACCGAGCAGCCGACGAGCGTCCGCATGTGGTTCGACCCCACGTGCCCGTGGGCGTGGATGACGAGCCGCTGGCTCGGCGAGGTCGCCGACGTGCGGGGGTTCGACGTCGACTGGCAGGTCATGAGCCTCGCCGTGCTCAACGAGGGCCGCGACCTGCCGGAGGCGTACGCCGCGCGCATGCCGCGCTCGATGCGGCTCACGCGGCTCGTCACGGCGGCGCGCGCCGCGGGCGGCGACGCGACGGTCAAGGCGCTCTACGACGCGCTCGGCGAGCGCATCCACCACGAGCGCCGGGAGGACGACGACGCGATCATCGCCGAGGCGCTCGAGGCCGCCGGTCTCGACGCGGCGCTCGCGGAGGAGACCGACGAGCACGACGAGGCGCTGCGCGCGAGCCACCAGGCGGCGATCGACCTCGTCGGCGATGACGTCGGCACGCCGGTCATCGCGGTCGACGACGTCGCGTTCTTCGGGCCCGTCGTGAGCCCCGCGCCGACCGGCGAGGCGGCACTGCAGCTCTTCGACGGCATCGTCGCGGCGGCGTCGATCGACGGCTTCTTCGAGCTCAAGCGCTCGCGCACCCGCGGGCCCGTCTTCGCCACCGATCAGCAGGAGGCGTGATGCGCATCCACATCGCCACCGACCACGCCGGCTTCGAGATGTCGAAGCGGCTGGTCCAGCACCTGACCGACCGCGGCCACGAGTGCGTCGACCACGGGCCGACGGAGTACGACGCCGAGGACGACTACCCGGCGTTCTGCATCAACGCGGCCCGCGCGGTCGTGCGCGACCAGCGCGCGGGCGTCGAGGCGCTCGGCGTCGTCTTCGGCGGCTCGGGCAACGGCGAGCAGATGGCCGCCAACAAGGTCGAGGGCGTGCGCGCCGCGCTGGCGTGGAGCCTCCGCACCGCCGAGCTCGCGCGCGAGCACAACGACGCGAACGTCGTCGCGGTCGGCGCGCGCCAGCACGAGGAGGCCGGGATGCTCGAGATCATCGACGCCTTCATCGCGACGCCCTTCAGCGGTGCCGAGCGGCACGCTCGCCGCATCGCGCAGCTCGCCGAGTACGAGACGACGGGCGGCATCGCGGGCCACGAGATCCGCTGATGCCGGAGGGGCATTCCGTCCATCGCATCGCCCGCCAGTTCCGGGCGAACTTCGTCGGCCGCACAGCCGCCGTGTCGAGCCCGCAGGGCCGGTTCCAGGTCGGCGCGGCCGAGCTCGACGGGCGCGAGATCACGTCGTCCGACGCGATCGGCAAGCACCTGCTCGTCGGCTTCGACGGACCGACGCTGCACGTGCACCTCGGCATCTACGGCGCGTGGGACTTCGCGGGCGAGATCTCGGTCGACCCGACGATCCTCGCCGCAGACGGACGCATGGGCCAGACGGGGATGCGCGGGGCTGACACCGAGGGCGAGTCGGAGGACTCGATCCACTCGATCGGCGCGCCGAGGCTGACTCGGCTGCGCGCGGGGGAGCACGAGACCGCGACCGCGGTGACCGCCTTCCCGCCGGATCCGGTCGGGCAGGTGCGGGTGCGCATCCTCACCGACACCGCCGTCGCGGACCTGCGCGGTCCGACCGTGTGCGAGGTGCTCGACGACCGCCAGGTCGAGGCGCTCGCGCAGCGGCTCGGGCCCGACCCCGAGGCGCCGACCGAGTCGAAGCGCCGTGCGGAGGAGCGCTTCGTCGAGCGGGCGTCGAGGTCGAACCAGCCGATCGGGCAGCTGCTCATGGACCAGTCGGTCGTCGCCGGCATCGGCAACGTCTACCGCGCCGAGCTGCTCTTCCGCGCTGCGATCGATCCGCACCGGCCGGGCTCGCAGCTGACCGACGACGAGCTGCGCGGGCTCTGGCGCGACTGGGTGAAGCTGCTCCGCATCGGCGTCGAGACGGGGCAGATGCTGACGATCGACGGATTGCGGGGCGCGCGCCGGGCGGCGGCGCTCGCGAACCGGGCCGACCGGCACTGGGTCTACAAGCGCGAGGGGCTGCCGTGCCGCCGCTGCGGCACCGCGATCGCGCTCGAGACGATGCAGGGCCGCAAGCTCTACTGGTGCCCCGGCTGCCAGCTGTGACGCAGGCAGCCGCCGGGCGCTCGCCTCAGCGCCAGCGGTAGAGCGTCGCGCCGTCGATGCCCGACGCCGAGGGGCTCACGACCCACGAGCCGGTCGGGTCGTCCTCGCGCACCGCGACGATCACCTGGGCGGTCTCGCGATCGCCCGGCTGCATCTCCCACACGTAGCCGAGGTCGTCGGGAGCGGCGGCGGTCGAGGCGGAGTTCTGATCCGAGAACGGACCGCCGTCCGGCTGATAGGCGAACGTCATGTCGAACATCGGGTGCGTCGTGACGACGCCGACGTTCTCGATCTCCAGCTCGAGCACGACGAAGCGCTCGCCCGCGCGGGGCGAGGCGCCCGACTGGGCGGCGAGCGAGTCGGCGGGGTCGATCGAGCGCAGCGCCGTGATCTCCCACGTCGAGCCGCGGTCGGTGTGCACGACGACGGTGTCACCGTACGAGAACTCGCCCGGCGCGGTCGTCGGCACGGGCGGTTCGGTCGGTCCGTTCGTCGTCGGCGCCGGGCTCAAGTCGGTGAAGACGGGGGATGCGCTGGCCGGGATCGCGGGATCCTCCGGGACCGAGGCGGGGGCCGCGATGCACGCGGCGAGGGCGAGCGCGACCGTCGCGCCGGCGACGAGCGCGGCGCCCGCGCGGGCGGAGCCGCGCCGGGCGGGTCGGGTCACGAGCCTGGAGCGCACCCCGCAACGCTACCGGGCGCCGCTCGGACGGGCGCCGCTGCCACCTATGGATGTCGGGAGCGGGCACGTCGCCGTCGGCGCGCGTCGCGATCGCATCGGCCATCGAGACCGTCGCGTCAGGGCGTCAGGGCGTCAGGGCGTCAGGGCGTCGCGCGACGCGCGGTGATCAGCGTGCGGCGCCGGCGAGGTCGCAGGTGCAGTCGTTGAGGTGCGCCCATGGCGGGTCGCTCGCGGTGCACTTCGCCGGTTCATCGCTGGAGAGCTCCCAGATGTCGACCCCGTGGTCGAGGAACGCTGGTCCGGCGGGTTCGGGTTCGTCGAGGTAGATCTTGCCCGTGGGGCTGGTCCACTCGAGGACGCCTTGGTCGAGCTGCCGCACAGTCCAGGCGGTGGCGTGCTTCATCAGATGGTGCCGTCGGCACAGGTGAGCGAGGTTGTGGATGCTGGTGGGTCCGCCGTTGGCGTGGGCGATGGTGTGGTCGGCGTCGGCTCTGGAGACGCGGTTGGTGCAGCCGGGCCAGCGGCAGCGGCCGTCGCGGCGCTGCAGCCAGCGGCGCATGGCCCGGTTGGGCTTGTACGTGTCGACCGCGACCGGGACACCGGTGACCGGGTGGAGGAACAGCCGCTCCCAGGTGATCGTCTCGGACGCCAGCGCCCGGATGGTGGCGGCGTCGACGAGCGCGCCGCCCTCGAGGGCGCCGGAGAAGCGCAGCTGCGGCTCGTCGTCGTCGGTCTGCTTCAGCAGCTCGGTCGCCGGGATCGTGACCGTGATGGTGGCAGCGATGGGGTTGATGCCGTGCAGATCCTCCGGCACCTGGCCGGTGAGCAGCGTCTCCATGAGCGCGTCGAGCCGGTACTGGTCGAAGGTGCGCGGGTCGTCCTTCGGCTTGGCGCGGGCGGCGTCGGTCGCCCGGTTGAACGCGCCGTGGATCGTGACGGAGGGTCCGGACAGCGACAGCGTCGAGATCCCGTCGTCATGGTCGTCGACCCAGGCGCGGCGCTGCTCGACCGCCCGGTCGTGGCGGCGCTGGAGCGGCTCGGCCATGGCCCGGTCGACGATCCGCCTCGCGCGGGAGCGCAGCTGCGACGGGGTGACCCGCTCGGCGATCTCCACCAGCTCCGCCTCGACCTTGGCTCGATCCTCGGGGTCGACCGAGGGGTCGGTGCGGAGCGCCTCGGTGGCCTGCTCGATCGCGCGCAGGTGGGTGCCGGTGATGCGGCCAGCCTTGTGCGAGGCGTGCGCGGCGGGAAGGTCGGTGACGGTCGTCCAGGCGTCGACGAGCTTGCGCTCCATGACGCGATCCGACAGGCGCAGCTCCGCGGCGAGGATCGAGGCGCTCTCCTTGACGGCCATGCCGACGTCGCCGCCTGCGTCGCGCAGATGCTGGAGCTCGGCCGCGAGCACCTCGCGGTGCTCGGCCTCGAGCCGCGCCCGGCGCAGCTCGATCGCGCGGATGCGGCCGGCGAGCGCGTCCTGCCGCCGCACCGACTCCGGCCGCTCGGCCGCGGGCACGGTGCCCGGCAGCGGCGGCACCTCCATGCGGCCGGCGATGACCTCCTCGACCTCCGCGTCGCTCAGCAGCGCGAGCCGCGCGGACCAGTCGCGGTCGTAGGCGGCGAGCTCGTCCTCGAGCTCGTCGGCGGTGCGGCCGTGCGGGTCGATCGCGCCCGCCCGGATCGACGCGATGTACTCCTCCGCATCGACGCCCCACCACTCATCCATGACGGCATTCCACCACGAGCCACTGACACGCGAATGCGCGCGAGCAGAGCCTGTGGAGAACGTGTTCTGTCCGGTCAGGCGCCGACGAGGGTGCGCTTCGACACGCTCGGCGCGCTGCGCGCGCGGAGCGGCTCAGCGCGCGGAGGGAGGGGGCGCCCGGAGCGGCACAGCGACAAGGAGCGGAGCGGGCGACGGGAATCGAACCCGCGTAATCAGTTTGGAAGACTGAGGCTCTACCATTGAGCTACGCCCGCGCGCCCCGAGCGCGACGCGCGATCGGGACGCGACGAATCTACCGCATCCGCCCTCTCCGTCCGTGCGACGTCCGCGCCTCCCTCGCCCGGCTACGCTCGAGACCGTGCAGCGAAGCATCCCTGACGACTTCATCCTCGGCGCCGCGACGGCGGCCTTCCAGATCGAGGGCGCCGCCTTCGAGGACGGGCGCACCGCGAGCATCTGGGACGCGTTCGCGCGCGTGCCGGGCGCGGTGATCGACGGCCACAACGGCGACGTCGCGTGCGACCACTATCACCGCATGCCCGACGACGTCGCGCTCATGCGAGACCTCGGCCTGCAGGTCTACCGCTTCTCGACGAGCTGGGCCCGCGTGCGCCCCGACGGCGGCGAGCCCAACGCGAAGGGCATCGACTTCTACTCGCGGCTCGTCGACGAGCTGCTCGCGGCCGACATCATGCCGTGGCTCACGCTCTACCACTGGGACCTGCCGCAGGCGCTCGAGGAGCAGGGCGGGTGGACGAGCCGCGACACCGCGCACCGCTTCGTCGACTACGCGCTCACGGTGCACGACGCGCTCGGCGACCGGGTGCAGAACTGGACGACGCTCAACGAGCCGTGGTGCTCGTCGTTCCTCTCCTACACCGCCGGCGCGCACGCGCCCGGGCGGCAGAGCGTCGAGGCGGGCCTCCAGGCCGGCCACCACCTGCTGCTCGCCCACGGCATGGCGGTCGGCGCGCTGCGCGAGGCGGGGGCCGAGCGCGTCGGCATCACCCTCAACTTCCAGCCCGCCGAGCCGGTCGACCCGAAGAGCGCTTCCGACCTGGAGGCCGCGCGGCGCCTCAACGACCAGTACAACCGCTTCTTCGTGCACCCGATCATGACGGGCGAGTACCCCGAGTCGCTCGTGCGCGACGTCGGCCCGCTCGGCCTCGATGCCGTCGTGCAGGCGGGCGACCTGGAGATCATCGCCGCGCCGATCGACGTGCTCGGCGTGAACTACTACCACGACGACGCCGTCTCGTACGAGACGCCCGAGGCGCCGGTCGTCAACGACGCACCGACCGATCGCCCGATCGCGAGCCCGTACCCCGCCGCCGAGGGCGTGCAGGCGCATCCGCGGGGCGTGCCGACGACCAACATGGGCTGGGAGGTCAACCCCTCCGGCCTCACGAAGCTCCTCCGCCACCTGCACGACGAGTACACGGGAGCGAAGGGCGTCGAGCTGTGGGTCACCGAGAACGGCGCGGCCTACGACGACGAGGTCGTCACGGATGCGTCGACGGGCGAAGCGCGCATCCACGATGCCGAGCGCACCGACTTCCTCCGCTCGCACGTCGGCGCCGTGCTCGACGCGGTCGACGCGGGCGTGCCGGTCAAGGGCTTCATGTACTGGTCGCTCATGGACAACTTCGAGTGGGCGTGGGGCTACCACAAGCGCTTCGGCATCGTGCGGGTCGACTACGAGACGCAGGAGCGCACCGTGAAGGACTCGGGGCGCGAGCTCTCGCGGATGATCCGCGAGCGGACGCTCTAGCTCGCCGTCGCGGGGGCGGCGCCGCGCGTGCGGATCGCGCGCCGCTTCGCGAGCGCTCGGGCGACGACGGCGGTCGCCGTGCCCGTGAGGATGCCCGGCGCGTAGAGGATGCTCCACAGCGGATCTCCGCTGCTGAAGACGAGGACCGCGAGCAGGCCGCCGATCGCCCCGAGCGCGCCGAACGCTGCGAGGTGCACCCATTCCGCCGCGACGCGTCGCAGCGCGGCGGCCGCGGCGATGGCCGCAGGGACGCCGTAGAGGGTCAGCGCGGGCAAGCCGATCAAGGCGCCGTAGGCGAGCGCGACGACGAGCCCCTCGGCGACGAGCACGAGCCCCGAGATGAGCGAGCCCGCGAGCACCCCGCCGATGCCGACGACCCAGCCGAAGACGATGTCGCCTGCGGTGAACTCGTTCGCCGCCGGGTCGCGCCAGCCGTACCGCGCACGCAGCGGCTCGTCGACCTCGGGCTCCATCACGACGCCAGCATGCCGCACCGGCAATCGACGTTCGAGCGGTCCGCCGCGGACCGGTTCATCGCACCGGCTCGAGCGCGATGAGGAGCGAGAGCACCGCGAGCACCGCCGCGACCGGCACCATCGTCCACCGCTCCGGTCTGCTGCGGGAGATCGCGTTCATGGCGATGCCCAGCGCGAAGTAGGCGACGACGACCCACATCGCGACGCTCGCCGCGGCGTCGGGCAGGAGGTCGAGCGCTCCGACGCGGTTCCACGCGAGGACTCCGATGCCCGCGTAGATCAGGATCGCGATGCCGCTGCCGACGCGAAGCCGCGCGGGCAGCACGCGATGCTGCCCGCCCCACGCGAGGCGGCCGAGCGGCGCCCCGAGCGCGAGCGCGAGCTGGAAGACGGCAAGCAGGACGAGGACGGCGGTGAGCACGACGGCGGGGAGCACGTCGACACGATAGCCGGGGCGGGCGCCCGTGGTCGGATCGGTGGATGCGCCCACGCGGTTAGGATCGGTGACTGTACGGGAGCGATCCCTACGGGGCGTAGCTCAGCTTGGCTAGAGCGCCCGCTTTGGGGGCGGGAGGTCGCAGGTTCGAATCCTGTCGCCCCGACGTGCGAGCGAGCGAGACAGCGGCATCGTCGCGAAGGACCCTGCTCGTCGGCTGCGGCAAGCTCGGCACGCGGCTCGGCCTGCGGCTCGTCGCCGCCGGCGGCGAGGTGCTCGCGCTGCGCCGCGACACGACCGAGCTGCCGGATGCCTTCGCGCGGCTCTCGGCCGACCTCAGCGCACCGGTGCCCCGGATGCTCATCCCCGCGGTCGACGACGTGGTGATCACGCTGCCGCCCGGCGACCACGACGGCCCGGTGCCGGCGTACGTGCGGTCGCTCCGGCACCTCGCCGATGCGCTGCCGGTCGTGCCGCGCCGCGTCGTGCTCGTCTCGTCGACGCGAGTGCTCGAGGGCCGCGCCGGTCCGATGCCGCTCACGGAAGCGGACGAGCCGGCGCCGGCCTCCGCTCGCGCCGCGGCGCTGCTCGACGGCGAGCGGCTCGCGATCGATCGCCTCGACGCGCTCGTCGTGCGCCCCGCGGGCATCTACGGCCCTGGCCGCGACATGCTCGTGCGCAAGGTGCGCGACGGGTCACCCGTGCAGTACGCGCGGCGCACCAACCGCATCCACGAGACGGATCTCGTGCGCTCGCTCGAGGCGATGCTCGGCGAGCCAGAGCCGCCGCGCCTCCTGCACGCCGTCGACGCTCGCCCCGCGCCGCTCGGCGAGGTCGTCAGCTGGATCGCGGAGGCCCTCGGCGTGCCGCCGCCACCTCGGATCGAGCCGGCGGCGCCGAGCGGCACCGTGCTGCGGGGCGATCGCCTCATTGCGCTGCTCGGTCGGCTGCGCTACCCGTCCTTCGAGGACGGCTACCGCGCCCTGCTCGAGCAGGCGATCGTCGCCGGCGCGGCGCGCGGAGGACCGCCCCTTGTCGCACGCGTCGCGCCGACATAAGGTCGCGGCGAGCGCGGCAGCGGACCGCGCCGGAGGTCGCGATGCCCGATCCGCGAGTCATCGAGTTCCATCGCCTGCACGAAGCGGGCACGTTCGTGATGCCCAACCCGTGGGATCTCGGCAGCGCCCGCATCCTCGAGCGGCTCGGCTTCCCCGCGCTCGCGACGACGAGCGCGGGCTTCGCCTGGTCGATCGCCGAGCAGGACTCGCGCGTCGCGCGCTCGATGAGGCGCTCGGCCATCTCCGCGCCCTCGCATCAGCCGTCGCCGTGCCGCTCAACGCCGACTTCCAGGGCGGCTTCGCCGACGATCCCGAGATCGTCGCCGCGCACATGGAGCTGGCCGCCTCGACCGGCGTCGCGGGCCTGTCGATCGAGGACTCGACCGGCGATGCCGAGCACCCGCTCTACGAGCACGCACTCGCCGTCGAGCGCGTCGCCGCGGCTCGAGCGGCGATCGAGCGCGGCGGGACCGGGGCGCTGCTGGCCGCGAGATCCGAGGGGTACGTCGTCGGGCATCCCGATCTCGACGACACGGTCCGTCGGCTCGTCGCGTACGCCGGCGCAGGCGCCGACTGCCTCTATGCGCCACGCATCTCCTCGCGCGACGAGGTCGCGGCGATCGTCGCGGCCGTCGCGCCGAAGCCCGTGAACCTGCTCGTGAATGCGCCGTTCGTCACCGTCGAGGAGGCGGCGGCGCTCGGCGTGCGCCGCATCAGCGTCGGCGGCACGCTCGCGCGCGGCGTGGGGCGGGTGGCTCGGCGCCGCCCGCGAGATCGCCGAGCGTGGCACGTTCACGGCCTTCCAGGGGCTGCCGGATGTCGAGGGCCTGCTCGCCGACGGATGACCGACGCGAGCGCGTCGCGTCAAGCGATCGCGATGCCCGAGAAGCACGTGACCGTCGCGCCGCCCACCCAGACGGTGCCGTCCGCATCCGCCTCGATCGCGATCGAGCCGGCGCGTCCGAGCCGGCGGCCCTGCGAGACGGAGTAGGAGCGCTCGGCCGCGCCGGTGCTCGTGAGCCACTGCGCGACCGAGGCGTTCTGGCTGCCGCACACGGGATCCTCGGCGACGCCGATCGCAGGTGCGAACGAGCGCAGCTCGAAGGCGTGCTCCGAGCCCGGCGGGTAGGCGCCGATGGCACCGACCATCGCGTCGGGGATGCGCGAGAGGTCGGGCTCGAGGTCGAGCACCTCCTGGGCCGAGCCGAGCTGCAGCACGCACCAGCCCGGCCCGTTGTCGACCCACTGGTGCGCGACGACCCGCTCCGGCGGGATGCTGAACGCCTCGACGATGCGCGCGAGGTGCTCCGGATCGAGCCCGCCCGTGCGACGCATCGGGGGAGCGGCGAACGCGAGCGCGTCGCCCTGCCGGACCTCGACGAGGCCAGCCTCGCACTCCTGCACGATGCGGTCGTCGCGCTGAGGAACGCCGCCGTGCTCGAGCCACGCGTGCGCGGAGCCGAGCGTCGGGTGCCCCGCGAAGGGCAGCTCGCCGCCCGGCGTGAAGATGCGCAGGCGGTAGTCGGCCTCCGGAGTCGTCGGCGGCAGCACGAACGTCGTCTCCGACAGGTTCGTCCAGCGGGCGATGCGCTGCATTGCCGCGTCGTCGATGCCCTCGGCATCGAGCACGACGGCGACGGGATTGCCGAGGTAGGGCTCGGCCCCGAAGACGTCGACCTGGGCGAAGCGGCACTGGCGGGTCATGCTCTCTCCTTCATCGGATGTCGTCGGATGCGTCGGCTCACTCCTCGATCGCGCCGCCCGCGTCGCGGAGGTGCTCGCGGAAGCCGATGCCGCGGTCGCGGCGGGCGTCGAGGTAGTCGCGGAACCGCACCTGCTCGCGCAGGCTCGAGCCGGCGCGCATGGCGGCGGCCTGGCGGCGCTCCGTGTCGCGGATGCTCGCGGCGGCCTCAGCGACGTCGCTCGCGCGCGCGAGCGGCACGAGGATCGCGCCGTCGTCGTCGGCGAGCACGAGGTCGTCGCGCGTCACCGCGTGCTCGCCGAGCCGGGCGACCTCGAGCGCGTCGGGCCGCTGCGGTTCGACGCTCGCCGGACCGCTCGGCGAGGTGCCGAGGCTCAGCACGGGCAGGCCGACCTCGCGCAGCTCGCGGGTGTCGCGGTGCAGCCCCCAGATGACGATGCCGGCGAGGCCGGCGCGCGCCGCCTCGAGCGCGACGAGGTCGCCGACGCACGCGCGGTCTGCGCGGCCGCCGTCGTCGACGACGAGCACGTCGCCGGGCACCGCGTGCTCGAGCGCCTCGAGGAAGACGTCGACGCTGCCGCTGTGCTGCGCGGGGAGCGCGCGTCCGACGACGTGCGCGCCGGGCAGCACGGGGCGCAGACCGCTCGGCGCGCACCGCGCCGGCACGCCCGCGCGCATGCACGCATCCGCGACGTGGGCCGTGGAGAGGTCGCGGTAGATCGCCTGGAGCTCCTGCATGGTCTCTCCTCCGTCTCGCTCAGCGTGCCTCGTCCTCGGTGGCCACCCACACGAGCGGGTGGTGGCAGTGATCGCACAGCACGTACCCATCCTCCTCGATGACCTCGTGCCCGTGGCGCTCGCAGTCGGACTCGAGCTGCGCCCAGCGCAGGTCGGCGAGCATCGTGCGGCGGTGCAGCGGCCAGCGCCAGGGGGTGAGCCCCAGCTCGGCGAGCTCGGCGTCGCTCCAGTCCTCCCGGTGGTGCGACGGCCATTCGCCGACCGGCGGCTCGCCGTGCCCGCCCTCGATCACGCACGGCCGCGTGCTCCGCGGCGGGCGGCGGCAGCGCAAGCAGACGCCCGCGGGCAGCTGCTCCTCCATCATCGACCTCCTCTGGGCTTCGGTCGGATGCGTCCCTACGGCCGCGCGCGCCCGCGGCGCTGGGCGGTCAGCACGATGGCGACGCCGGCGGCGGCCACGACGAGCCCGGCGACGCCGAGCGGCGTGACCGGCACGCCGAAGATCATCCACACCCACAGCATCGTCGTCGGCGGCGTGAGGTAGAGCATCGTGCTCACGAACGTCGCCCCGTGCGAGCGCGTCACCGTCACGTAGAGCACGTAGCCGCCGAGGCTCGAGAGCACGACGAGCCACAGCACCGCGAACCAGATGTCGACCGTCGCCGGGGGAGCGGCGTGCCCGCGCAGCAGCGCGACCGCCATGAAGACCGCGCCCGCGACGATCGAGTGCATCGTGAGCGTCTGCAGCAGGTCGTCGTGCATGTGCCAGCGGCGCTGCAGCACGGTGCCGGTGCCGAGGCACATGACCGCGGCGAGCGGGAGCGCGTAGGCCCACAGGGGCGCGCCGGTGCCGCCGAGCGCGCCCGAGACGACGAGCGCGACGCCACCGAGCCCGACCGCCATGCCGAGCCACATCCATCCGTTCGCCCGCTCGCCGAGGAAGCGGCCGGCGATCGTGGCGACGAGCATCGGCTGGAGGGCTGCGATGAGCGCCGCGGTGCCGCCGTCGACGCCCGCGCGCACGCCCTCGAAGATGAGGAGGAGGTACGCCGCCTGGTTGAGCACCGCGACCGTGCCCTGCCGCCGCCAGCTCGCGCGCCCCGGCCAGCGCCGGCGCAGCACGAGCATCGCCGCGACGAGGATGCCCGCGAGCACGACGAAGCGCCACGCGAGCACCGTGATCGGCTCGCCGCCCGCTCGAGCCGCGAGGTCGGAGCCGACGAAGCCCGAGCTCCACGTGACGATGAGCCCGACCGACGCGATGGTGATCGCGGCCGCGCCGAGGCGGCCCGCCCCCTGCGCCGCCACCTAGGTCTCGACGACGAGGATCGGGTCGCTCGTCGGCGCCTCAGAGCCACCCGCCGGCTCGACCGTCACGCCGATCGCGGTGCCGGCCGAGAGCTCGCCCTCGAGCAGGAACGCGCTCGAGGCGTCGAACACGCCCGCCGATCGGGCGCCGGCCTCGTCGATGAACCAGGCCTGGTAGGTCGAGCCCTCGGGCGCGGCCGGCAGGCCGTCGAAGAGGATCGCCGACTGGTCGCGCTCGGGCGACCAGACGACCGTCGCGACGCCGCCGTCGGCGAGCTCGACCTCGCTCCGCTGCGCGTCGGACGCCGCGATGAGGGCGCCGAGCGCCTCCTGTCGCGAGTCGCCGCCGAGCTGGGTACCGATCGCGACGCCGCCGAGCAGCAGCGCCGACCCCGCCGCGACCGCACCGAGCACGCGCGCGGGCCGCCAGCGCGCTCGCGCGCGGCGCTCGGCAGGGCCGACCGGGCCGACAGCGGCGGCGGATGCGCGCGGCTCGTCGGCGCGAGCGGCGGCGGATGCGTCCGGTGGCGAGAGTGCGGACGGCGCGGCGTGCCGCGGCTCGAGCGCGATCGCGTCGAGCACGCTCGCGCGCAGGCTCGGCGGCGGCGCGACCTCGTCGGCCGCGAGCAGCGCCGCGGTGTCGGCGAGCTGCCGCGCCTCCTCGAGCGCCTCGGGCGACGCCTCGGCCTCGAAGCGCGCGCGCTCGGCAGGCTCGAGCGCGTCGAGCGCGTAGGCGGCCGCCAGCTCGTCGACGGGCCGGGACTCGTCGGTCATGTCGTCACCCCCAGGATCCCGCGGAGGCGCTGCATGCCGTCGCGGAGCCTCGTCTTCACCGTGCCGAGCGGCGCGCCGATGCGGTCGGCGATCTCCGTCTGCGTGAGCCCCTCGAAGTACGCGAGCTCGATCGCCTCGCGGTGCGAGTCGCTCAGGTCGCCGAGCGCTCGCCGCGCCCTGGCCGCGTCGAGCGAGATCTCGGCCTGCTCGGCGACGGTGTCGACCGGCACCGCCGTGTCGCGCACGCCGATCCGCTCGTCGCGATCGCGCTGCGACTGCGAGGAGCGCACGCGGTCGACGGCGCGCGCGTGCGCGATCTGCAGCAGCCACGACATCGCGGCCCCGCGGCTCGGGTCGAAGCGCTTCGCCTGCCGCCACGCCTCGAGGTAGACCTCCTGCGCGACCTCCTCCGACTGCGCGCGATCCACGAGGATGCGCAGCACGAGCCCGAAGACCCTCGCGGCCGTCGCGTCGTAGAGCTCAGCGAACGCCCGCTCGTCGCCCTCCGCCGCGCGCACGAGGCACTGCTCGAGCGAGGTCTCCACTCGCCCGAGTATTGCAGGCTGCCACCGGGCGGCCGCTCGGGGCTGGGCGAGCGCGGTCATGCTCGGGATTCGTCACGGGCGAACGGGCGGATTGGCCCGATAGCGGGGGAGGGCCGTTACACTCGGACGATGGTCCGCCCGCAAGCGGTGGATCTCGCGTGCCTACGCACCGCTGGCCCTCGTGCCGCACAACCACCAACCTCAGGAGACCACCCCGTGAAGACCACGGTCGAGAAGATCGAGAACACGCGCACCAAGCTGACCATCGCGGTCGAGCCCGAGGAGCTGCGCCCCGCGATCGACAGCGCCTACAAGGCCGTCGCCGAGCAGATCAGCGTCCCCGGCTTCCGCAAGGGCAAGGTCCCCGCGGCGATCATCGACCAGCGCATCGGGCGCGAGGAGATCCTCAACCAGGCCGTCTCCGAGTCGATCGACGAGTTCTACCGCCAGGGTGTCGCCGAGGCCGGCATCCGCCCGCTCGGCCGTCCCCAGGCCGACGTCACCGCGTGGCCCGAGCTGGGGGACTTCTCGGGCGACCTCGTGCTCGAGATCGAGGTCGACGTGCGCCCCGAGTTCGACCTCCCCGAGGTCGACGGCCGCACGATCACGGTCGACGCCATCGAGATCGGCGACGACGCCGTGCAGGAGGAGCTCGACGCGCTGCGCAGCCGCTTCGGCACGCTCGTCACGGTCGACCGCCCGGCCGCGAAGGGCGACTTCGTCACCCTCGACCTGACCGCGACGATCGACGGCGAGGTCGTCGACACCGCCAACGGCATCTCCTACGAGGTCGGCTCGGGCGAGCTCATCGACGGCATCGACGAGGCCGTCGACTCGCTCACCGCCGGTGAGGAGACCACCTTCACCTCGAAGCTCGTCGGCGGCGACCACGCCGGCAAGGACGCCGAGGTCACCGTCACCGTCGACGCGGTCAAGGAGCGCGAGCTGCCCGAGGCCGACGACGACTTCGCCCAGATGGCGAGCGCGTTCGACACGATCGACGAGCTCAAGGCCGACCTCAAGGAGCAGGCCGCCCGCAGTCGCCGCATGGGCCAGGCCGAGCAGGCGCGCCAGCGCCTGCAGGAGGAGCTCGTCGAGGCCGTCGAGATCGAGGTCCCCTCGGCCGTCGTCGAGGACGAGGTCACGCGCCACCTCGAGGCCGAGAACCGCGCCGACGACACCGAGCACGGCGAGGAGGTGCGCCAGGAGACGCGCAAGCTCCTCAAGCAGCAGATGCTGTTCGACCGCTTCGCCGAGGACGCGAACCTGCAGGTCACGCAGCAGGAGCTGACGCAGATCATCGTGCAGCAGGCCGCGCAGTACGGCATGGCGCCGCAGGAGCTCGTGCAGGCGCTCGAGGCCAACGGCCAGCTGCCCGTGCTGCTCGGCGACATCCTGCGCGGCAAGACGCTCTCGACGCTGCTCGGGCGCGTGTCGGTCGTCGACGACAAGGGCGAGGCCGTCGACCTCTCCGACTTCCTGCCGCCGGCCGACGAGGTCGACGAGGACGACGTCGAGGGCGCGATCCGCGAGGCCGAGGCGAAGCTCGCGGCGCAGCACCAGGAGGACTGAGCACCGCAAGAGGGCCGGCGCGAGCCCGGCCCTCTCGCGTGCCTCCGCCTGCGGCGAACACGCGCAGGAGCGCCCTCCCGCTCACCTAGTGTGGAGAGCAACCGAGAGAAGGAGTCACCCGTGGCTGAACCCGTCCTCGCGCCGTCGGTCTTCGACCGGCTGCTGCGCGACCGCATCATCTGGCTCGGCCAGGAGGTGCGGGACGAGAACGCGAACGAGATCTGCGCGAAGATCCTGCTGCTCGCCGCAGAGGACCCGAACAAGGACATCTACCTCTACATCAACTCGCCCGGCGGCTCGATCACGGCCGGCATGGCGATCTACGACACGATGCAGTTCGTGCCCAACGACATCGTCACGGTCGGCATCGGCATGGCCGCCTCGATGGGCCAGCTGCTGCTCACCGCCGGCACCGCGGGCAAGCGCTACATCACGCCGAACGCGCGCGTGCTGCTGCACCAGCCGCACGGCGGCTTCGGCGGCACCTCGAGCGACATCCAGACGCAGGCGCAGCTCATCCTCGACATGAAGAAGCGCCTCGCCGAGATCACGGCGGAGCGCACGGGCAAGAGCGTCGAGCAGATCAACGCCGACGGCGACCGGGACCGCTGGTTCACGGCGCAGGAGGCGCTCGAGTACGGATTCGTCGACCACCTCCGCGCGTCGGCGAGCGACGTCACGGGCGGCGGCGGCACGGACCAGGACGGCACCGCTGACCAGGAGGGCGGCAACTGATGGAGACTCCCACGTTCCAGGCGGGCGGCAGCGCCCTCCAGGCGCCCGGCTCGCGCTACATCCTCCCGAGCTTCGAGGAGCGCACCGCCTACGGCTTCAAGCGCCAGGACCCCTACGCGAAGCTGTTCGAGGACCGCATCATCTTCCTCGGCGTGCAGGTCGACGACGCATCCGCCGACGACGTCATGGCGCAGCTGCTCGTGCTCGAGTCGCAGGACCCCGACCGCGACATCGTCATGTACATCAACTCGCCCGGCGGCTCGTTCACGGCCATGACGGCGATCTACGACACGATGCAGTACATCCGGCCCGCCGTGCAGACGGTGTGCCTCGGCCAGGCGGCCTCCGCCGCGGCCGTGCTGCTCGCGGCGGGCGAGCCCGGCAAGCGCCTCGCGCTGCCGAACGCCCGCATCCTCATCCACCAGCCCGCGACGTCCGACGCGGGCCGCGGTCAGGCATCCGACATCGAGATCCAGGCGCGCGAGGTGCTCCGCATGCGCGAGTGGCTCGAGGAGACCCTGTCGAAGCACTCGAACCACGACGTCGCTCGCGTCTCGAAGGACATCGAGCGCGACACGTTCCTCTCGGCGCAGGAGGCCCTCGAGTACGGCCTCATCGACCAGGTGCTCTCGAGCCGCAAGACGGCGCCGCAGCTGCTCGGCTGACGCTGCCACGACGACGGGCCGGCCTCCCTCGGGAGTGCCGGCCTTCGTCATGCGCGGGGGATGCGCGGGGTCACGCCTCGTCGCGCCGGCGGCGGTAGCCGCGGTTCACGGTGTAGGCGATGATCGCGAGCACGACGAGCAGCGCGAGCACGCCGATCGCGATGAACGGGAAGTCGCCGCCCTCGTCGCCCTCGACCGCGTCGCTCGGCGTCGCGTCGTCGGTCGCGATCGGACCGGGCGCCGCCTCGCCGGGATCGGCGGATGCCTCGGGCTCGGTCGTCGACGTCGACGCGGGCTCGGTCGCGTCGGGCGCGGCGGCACCGCAGATGGGGGCCGTCTCGGAGCCGGCCGTGCCAGCCTCGCCCTCGGCGGGCTCGAAGGAGAACGCCACCGTGCCGTCGACGGGGTGGCCGTCGGCCGAGACCACCTGGTAGGCGAGCGCGTAGTCGCCCGCCGCGCCGAGCCCGGCCGCGAGCGAGATCGTGTCGCCCTCGACGGCGACGCAGCCGTCGCCGTAGTAGCGGCCGTCCGCGTCGGTGAGCTGCAGCCGGTTCGCGGAGTCGGCGCCCTCGAGCGAGAGGATCTCCTCGTTCATCACGACGCTGAACGTGCCGGGCTGCTCGGTGACCGTGTCGCCGTCGCTCGGCGTCGAGCCGATCACGGCGGCGTGTGCGGGCAGGAGGATGACGGCCGCGAGCGCGGCGAGGGCGGCATGCATGCCTCCAGCCTATCGAGGGGCTCACGGGCCGCCCCCGCGCCGATCGGGCCGAATCCGGCGTGGTCGGCCCCCGTGTCGGCGGCCTGCTCTAGGCTCGTCACAGGGCGCGGCCCGCGCTCGCAGGCGATGAGGAGGGCGAGATGGCACGACTCGGAGAGAGCGGCGATCTGCTGAAGTGCTCCTTCTGCGGCAAGAGCCAGAAGCAGGTGCAGCAGCTCATCGCTGGCCCCGCGGTGTACATCTGCGACGAGTGCGTCGAGCTGTGCAACGAGATCATCGAGGAGCGCGCCGCCGAGGCCGGTGAGGGCACGCAGCCGGAGCGCTTCACCCTGCCGAAGCCGCGCGAGATCTTCGACTTCCTCGAGGAGTACGTCGTCGGCCAGCAGAGCGCGAAGCAGTCGCTCGCGGTCGCGGTCTACAACCACTACAAGCGCATCGGCGCCGCGAAGCAGCTCGAGTCGGCCGACACCGCCGGCGACGGCGTCGAGATCCAGAAGTCGAACATCCTCATGGTGGGGCCGACCGGCTGCGGCAAGTCCTACCTCGCGTCGACGCTCGCGAAGCAGCTCAACGTCCCGTTCGCCGTCGCCGACGCGACGTCGCTCACCGAGGCGGGCTACGTCGGCGAGGATGTCGAGAACATCCTGCTCAAGCTCATCCAGGCCGCCGACTTCGACGTCAAGCGCGCCGAGACCGGCATCATCTTCATCGACGAGATCGACAAGGTCGCGCGGAAGGCCGAGAACCCGTCGATCACGCGCGATGTCTCGGGCGAGGGCGTGCAGCAGGCGCTGCTGAAGATCATCGAGGGCACGGTCGCCTCGGTGCCACCGCAGGGCGGGCGCAAGCACCCGAACTCCGAGTTCATCCAGATCGACACGTCGAACGTGCTGTTCATCGTCGCGGGCGCCTTCGCCGGCCTCGAGGACATCATCGCGAACCGCTCGGGCAAGCGCGGCATCGGCTTCGGGGCCCCGGTCGCGTCGCTCAAGCCCGACCTCGACGTCTTCCAGGACGTGCTGCCGGAGGACCTCCACAAGTTCGGCCTCATCCCCGAGTTCATCGGCCGGCTCCCCGTCATCGCGACGGTGTCGCCGCTCGACCGCGCGGCGCTCGTGCAGATCCTCACCGAGCCGCGCAACGCGCTCGTGAAGCAGTACCAGCGCATGTTCGAGATCGACGGCGTCAAGCTCGACTTCGAGCCAGAGGCGCTCGAGGCGATCGCCGACCTCGCGGTCGAGCGGAAGACCGGTGCTCGTGGCCTCCGCGCGATCCTCGAGACCGTGCTCGCACCGGTGATGTTCGACGTGCCCTCGCGCGAGGGCGTCGAGCGAGTCATCGTGACGCGCGAGTCCGTCGCGGGCGGCGAGCCGCCCGTCGTGCTCACCGCCGACGACATCCAGGAGCTCTCCGCCTGACCGCGTTGCGGACGCACCGAAGGTAAGGCTAGCCTTACCTCGTGAACCGCACGGGACTGAGCGCGCTGCGCGCCGACGACGTCACGCTCGCACACGGGCGCGAGGCGATCGTGCACGCCGCGTCGATCGCGCTCGCCCCGGGTCGCGTGACGGCCCTCGTCGGCCCGAACGGCTCCGGCAAGTCGACGCTCCTGCGTGGCCTCACCGCGCTCCACCGGCCGAGCGAGGGGCGCGTGCTCTTCGCCGACGGTGCCGACGCCGCCGGTCTCGCCGAGCGCGAGCTCGCGCGCCGCATCGCGCTGCTCGCGCAGTCGCACCCCGATCCCTCGGGCGTGAGCGTGCGCGAGGTCGTCGCCTACGGCCGGTTCGCGCACCGCGGCCGGTTCCGCTCCGGCGACCCGCGAGGCGGCGAGGTGATCGAGCGCGCCATGGCCGCGACGGGCATCGACGCGCTCGCCGAGCACCCCGTCGCGCAGCTCTCCGGCGGCCAGCGGCAGCGCGTGTGGCTCGCGACGTGCCTCGCGCAGGAGACCGGCATCGTGCTCCTCGACGAGCCGACGACGTTCCTCGACGTGCGCTACCAGCGCGAGATCCTCGAGATCGTGCGCGACCTCGCCGACGACGGCGTGGCGGTCGGCATCGTGCTGCACGACCTCGAGCAGGCCGCCGAGGTCGCGGACGACGTCGTGCTGCTCGTGCACGGCCGCATCGTAGCCACCGGCAGTCCGGAGGAGGTGCTGACGGCCGAGCGCCTCAGCGCCGCCTACGAAGTGCCCATCGACGTCGAGCCCGACCCCTCGGGCTTGCGCATCCGGCCGCAGCGGCTCCGCCGCCGGACCCTCGTGTCGCGCGCCGCGTGACGCGCACTCCCATCGGGCCGAGCGCTCGAGGAAGGACCCCCATGTCCAAGCGAACCCTGCTCGTCGGCGCCGCGCTGCTCTCGGCGCTCGCCCTCACCGCGTGCGGCACGACCGAGCCGGCCGGCTCCAGCCAGGGCGCGGCGCCCGACGCCTCGGCCGTCACCGTGACGGACGCGCGCGGCATCGAGGTCGAGGTGCCGGCCGGCGCCACCGACGTCGTCGCGCTCGAGTGGGCGGCGGTCGAGCACCTGCAGACCGTCGGCATCGAGCCGGTCGGCGTCGCCGACGTCGAGGGCTACACCAGCTGGGCAGGCACGGGAGCGCCGCTCGCGGGCGAGCCGACCGACGTCGGCACGCGCACCGAGCCGTCGATGGATTCGATCGCGGCGCTCGCCCCCGACCTCATCGTCGCCGTCGCGGGCCGCGACGACGCGGCCTACGGCGACCTCGAGGCCATCGCGCCCGTCGTCGTCCTCGCCGGCGCCGACGCATCCGACCCCCTCGGCACGATGCTCGCCGACCTGCGTCTCGTCGCCGAGGCGACCGGCACCCAGGACGCGGCCGAGGCCGCGATCGAGGAGTTCGAGGCGCACGTCGACGAGCTCGCGGGCGAGGTCGAGGCGGCCGGTCTCACCGGCACGCCGCTCGCGCACATGGACGGCTACGAGAACGGCGGGCAGATCGAGATCCGCCCCTACGCCGACGGCGCGCTCCTGCCCGCGGCGTTCCAGGAGATCGGCTTCGAGAACGGCTGGCCGGGGGAGGGTGACCCGCAGTACGGGCTCGGGATCACCGACGTCGAGGGCCTCACCGCGCTCGACCCCGAGTCGCACATCCTCTACATGACCGTCGGCGACCGCGACGTGTTCGTCGACCAGCTCGCGTCGAACGCGATCTGGACCGGCCTGCCCTCGGTCGAGGCGGGCCGCGTGCACCGGCTGCCCGACGGCATCTGGCTCTTCGGCGGCGTCGACTCGGTGAGCGCCTACCTCGACGCGGTGCTCGCGTCGCTCTCGCCCACGCCGTGACCCGGATCCGACCTGGAGGGCTCGCGCTCGGCGCGGCCCTCCTCGTCGCACTGCTCGGCCTCGCGGCCTGGCACGTCACGCAGGGGACGACGCAGCTCGGCGTGCCCGAGCTGCTGGGCTGGCTCGGCGGGGAGCGGGGCGACAGCGCCGTCATCGTCGAGAGCCGGCTCCCGCGCGTCGCCGCCGCGATCGTCGTCGGGCTCGCGCTCGGCGCGGCCGGCTACGCGATGCAGACGATCACCGGCAACCCGCTCGCCTCGCCCGACACGCTCGCGGTGAACGGCGGCGCGGGCGCCGCGATCGCGCTCGCCGCCGTCTTCGGCGTGAGCCTGCCCGGCCTCGGCGGCGCGGCGCTCGCCTTCGGCGGCGGCATCGTGGCTGCGCTCGCCGTCGTCGCGATCGGCCGCGGTCGCGGCTCGACGACGCAGATGGTGCTCGTCGGCACCGCGCTCGCGCTCGCGCTGCAGTCGGTCTCGACGGTCGCGATCATCCTCGCGGAGCAGGAGACCGCCGGCCTGTACGCGTGGGGGGTCGGTCGGCTCTCGCAGAACGGCATCGGCACCGTCGCGCAGCTGCTGCCCGTCGTGCTGCTCGGCATCGCCGCGCTGCTGCTGCTCGCGCGCCGGCTCGACGTGCTCTCGCTCGGCGAGGAGGCCGCGACGACGATCGGCGTGGGGGTCGGCCGGCTCCGCTTCACCGCGCTCGTCGCCTCGGTCGCGCTCGCGGCCGCAGCGGTCGCGATCGCAGGGCCCATCGGCTTCGTCGGGCTCGCGGCGCCGATCGTCGTCCGGCTGCTCGCGGCGCGCATCCCGGGTGCCGCCCGCCACATCGTCGCGATCCCGCTCGCCTCGCTCACCGGCGCGGTCCTCGTGGTCGGCTCCGACGTGCTGCTGCGCTTCGCGCTCGGCGGCATCCGGTCGCTGGACGTCCCGACCGGCGTCGTGACGAGCCTCGTCGGCGCCGTCTGCATCATCGTCCTCGCGCGCTCCATGGCGGGCGCTGCCGAGACCGAGTCGATGACGGTGCTCGGCGCGCGGACGCTCACCGCGCGCGCGTGGCTGCCGCTCGTCGTCGCGGGTGTGCTGCTCGCCGCGCTCGCCGTCGGCGCGGTGCTGCTCGGGGACCGGATGCTGCTGCTCGGCGACGTCGCGAACTGGCTCACGGGCCGCGCGGGCGACGCGGTGCGAGTGACGCTCGACACGCGCTCACCGCGCGTCGTCGCCGCGGTGCTCGCCGGAGTCGCGCTCGCGCTCTCGGGCGCACTCGTGCAGGCGATCGCGCGCAACGCGCTCGCGGATCCCTACCTGCTCGGGGTCGCGGGCGGTGCCGGGCTCGGAGCGATCGGCGTCATCACGCTCGTGCCTGCCGCGGTCGGCTGGGCCGTCGCGGGCGGCGCGCTCGCGGGTGGCGCGGCCGTCGGCGCGCTCGTGATCGCGCTCGTCGGCTGGCAGCGGCTCGGCAGCCTCCGGCTCGTGCTGACGGGCCTCGCGCTCTCGGCGGGCACGGCGGCGCTCACGAGCATGCTCATCGTCGTCACCGACCCCTACAACCGGGCGAAGGCGATCGTCTGGCTCGCAGGCAGCACCTACGGCCGCGGCTTCGAGGACGTCGTGCCGGTGGCGGTGACGATCGTCGTCGCGGTGCTCGCCCTCGCGTGGATGCACCGCGACCTCGACCTCGCGCAGCTCGACGAGGCGACGCCGCGGCTGCTCGGCGTGCGGCTGCCCGCGGTGCAGGTCGTCGCGCTCGTGCTCGCCGTCGCGCTCGCCTCGACGGCGGTCGCGGCGATCGGCGTCGTCGCGTTCGTCGGACTCGTCGCGCCGCACGCGGCGAGGGCGCTCGTCGGCGCGCGGCACCGGGTGCTGCTGCCGCTCGCGGCCCTGCTCGGCGGCTCGCTCACCCTGCTCGCCGACACCCTCGGGCGCACGCTCATCGCCCCCGCGCAGCTGCCCGCGGGCGTCATGACCGCGCTCGTCGGCATCCCATACTTCATCTGGCTCGTGCTGCAAGCGGGTCGCGCGCGCTGACGCGCAGGGGCGGGTGCGGCTCCGCGCGAAGCCTCGAGCGGGCCTCGGTCACGGGCGTCGCGACTGGATCGGGTGTCACCGTCACGAGCAGCTGCACGCCCGACGCCGCGGCGGTCGGCCAGTTCATCCGGGTGACGGCGAACTTCACCGACAGCGCTGGGCTGCGGCACTCGGCGACCTCGCCCGTCTCGACGAGCACGGTGGAGAACCAGAACGACCCCGCGGTCGGGCTGAGCCTCGCCTACACGGGATCCCCGGCGGGCCCGCCCATCGGGACGCTCCTCAGGGCGACGCCCATCTCGGACGCCGACGGGGTGGAGGACGTCGTGTTCACCTACACGTGGACGCGGTCGACCGACCCGGCGGTGCCAGCCGGCTCGACGGTGCTCGGCTCGACGTCGAACGCGTACACCACCACGGCGGCTGACGCCGGCTCCTACATCCGGGTGACGGTGACCTACACCGACAACCTCGGGACGGCGGAGACGGCGACGGCCGTGCTGGAGGCACCGGTGGTCGGAGCGACACCGTAGCCGCGTGAGACGGAGGGGCGCTGCACCGATCGGTGCAGCGCCCCTCCGCCGTGCCGGGACTACTCCGCGGCGTCGAGCCCTCGACGCTTGAGCAGCGGTGCGATGTCCGCGTCGCGGCCGCGGAAGTCGCGGAACGCGGCGAGCGGGTCCTTCGATCCGCCTACGCCGAGCAGGCGCTCGCGGAAGCGCTGCCCCGCCTCGCGGATCGAGGGCTGATGCTTGAACCACTCGACGGTGTCGGCGTCCATGACCTCCGACCAGATGTAGGAGTAGTAGCCCGCCGAGTAGCCGCCCGAGAACACGTGCTGGAAGTAGCCGGTCGAGTAGCGGGTCGGCACGGTCTCGCTCAGCAGGCCCACGCGGTCGAGTGCGTCCTGCTCGAATGCCGCGACATCCGTCACCTCGTCGCCCGCGACGCGGGCGTGCCACGCCTGGTCGAGCAGGGCCGCCGCGAGGTACTCGCTCGTGTCGTGCCCCTGGTTGAACGACTCCGACGCCTGCAGCCGCTCGATGACGTCGGCGGGCAGCGGCTCATCGGTGTCGATGTGGCGCGCGTAGTGCTCGACGATGCCGGGCCACAGCATCCACATCTCGTTCACCTGGCTCGGGAACTCGACGAAGTCGCGGAAGACGTTCGTGCCGCCGAGCGACGGGTAGGTGACGTGCGCGAAGAGGCCGTGCAGCGCGTGCCCGAATTCGTGGAAGAGCGTCGTCGTCTCGTCGAAGGTCAGCAGCGTCGGCGTGCCGGCCGGCGGCTTCGGCACGTTGAGGTTGTTCATCACGACCGTCGGGTGGCCGAGCAGCTCGTTCTGCTGGATGAGCGAGTTCATCCACGCGCCGCCCCGCTTCGAGTCGCGCGTGTAGAGGTCGAGCAGGTAGAGGCCGAGCTCGGAGCCGTCCTCGTTCCGCACCTCGAAGACGCGCACGTCGGGGTGGTAGCCCACGAGGTCGTCGCGCTCCTCGAACGTGATGCCGTAGACCTGGGTCGCGGCGAAGAAGACGCCGTCGCGCAGCACGCGCTCGGCCTCGAAGTAGGGGCGCAGCGCCGCGGTGTCGACGTCGAAGCGCGCGGTGCGCTCCTTCTCCGTCCAGTAGTCCCAGTCCCATGCGGCGAGCTGGTAGCCGAGGCCCGCGGCGTCGATCTGCGCCTGCAGCGCCGCGGCCTCGGCGCGCGCGTTCGCGGCGGCGGGCTTCGCGAGCCGGGTGAGCATTGTTATGACGTTGTCGGGGCTGCCGGCGGTCTCGTCGGCGGTCACGGCGTGCGCGTGCGTCGCGAAGCCGAGCAGCGCCGCGCGCTCGGCGCGCAGCGCCGTGAGCTCGACGACCGTCTCGCGGTTGTCGTGCTCGTTGCCGCGCGTGCCGCGGGCGAGGGATGCCTCCATCACGCGGCGCCGGACGTCGCGGTCGGTGACCGATGCGAGCCACGGGTGGCCCGAGAAGAGCGGCAGGGTGATGAGCCACTTGCCGTCGAGCCCGCGGTCGGCAGCGGCGGCCGCAGCGGCCTGGATCTCGCCGTCGCTCAGCCCGTCGAGCTCTGCCGCGGAGTCGATCACGACCGCGAGGTCGTTCGTGTCGGCCTGCAGGTGCTTGTCGAAGCGCGTCGTGAGCGTCGCGATCTGCTGGTTGAGCTCCATGAGCCGTGCGCGAGCCGCCTCGTCGAGGCCGGCGCCCGCGACGGTCATCTCGGTGTGGCGCCGCTCGACGAGGTAGCGCTGCTCGTCCGTCCACGACGCATCCGGTGCCTCGTGCAGCGCCGCGACGCGCGCGTACAGGCGCGGGTCGAGGGTGATCGCGTCCTCGTGCGCGGCGAAGCGCGGCGCGAACCGCTCCTCGAGCTCCTCGAGGAACGGGGTCGAGTCGGTCGAGGTCATGCTGAAGAAGACGTGCGCGACGCGCGAGAGGATCGCGCCGGAGCGCTCGAGCGGCTCCATCGTGTTCTCGAAGGTTGGCGCGGCGTCGTCCTCGACGATCGCGCGGACCTCCTCGAGCTGCTCGGCGAAGCCGGCCTCGAGCGCCTCCTTGAAGTGCTCGTCGCGGATGTCGGCGAACGGCGGCAGCTGGTACGGGAGCGCGCTGGGCGTCAGGAAGGGGTTGGTCATGCCACCACCCTAGAACCGGCGCAGGCGCGCGCTTCGCCATAGAGTGTGCTCATGTCCCCGGTTAGGTACACTCATGGCCACCACGTGAGCGTCGTCGGCGCGCACGCGGCTCGAACCATCGAGAACTCGGCCGCCTACCTCGCGCCGATCCTCGAGCCGGGCATGCGCATCCTCGACGTCGGGTGCGGTCCGGGGTCCATCACGATCGACCTCGCGCGGCGCGTCGGCGACGCGGGCCACGTCGTCGGCATCGATGCGAGCGCCGAGGTGGTCGAGCACGCCCGGCGCGCGGCGGCGGACGCCGGCGTCGGCAACGTCGAGTTCCTGGTGGGGGATGCGTACGCCCCGCCGGGCGGGGAGTTCGACGTCGTGCACGCGCACCAGGTGCTGCAGCACCTGGGCGAGCCGGTGTCGGCGCTCGCCGCGTGGCGGCGCTTGGGCCGGGTCGTCGCGGCGCGCGACGTCATCTACTCGTCGACAGCCATGCATCCGCTCACGCCGGAGCTCGCGCGCTGGCGCGAGATCGTCGTCGCCCTGCAGGCCGCGAACGGGGGCGACGGCGACGCGGGCGCGAAGCTCAAGGCGTGGGCCCGGGAGGCGGGCTTCTCGAGCATCGAGACCGACGTCGAGACGAGGTGCTTCGAGTCGGCCCCCGGCCGCGAGTTCTGGGGCGGGCAGTGGGCGGAGCGCGCCGTGCACTCGGCGTTCGCCGACGGCACCGAGCGGTTCGGCCTCGCGGACGCCGCCGAGCGGCAGCGCATCGCCGACGCGTGGCGTGCCTGGACCGCCGACGACGATGGCTGGATGGCCATGCTGCACGGCTGGATCATCGCCCGCGACTGACCTGCCGCCCCGCAGAGTGCCGCCACTCTGCTGCCGCGCCTCACCACTGACCGCAGAGTGCCGGAACTCTGCTGTCCTGCGGCTTGAGAAGCGCAGAGTGGCGGCACTCTGCGGGTGAAGCGGTGTCTGACTTCCTCTTGCAGAGAGGGCTTTGCAAAGGGTAGTATGGACCCATGCTCGACGCCGCCGTCGACGGTTCCGGCGGCGCGAGCGAGGCCCCGGCCGTCGATCTCGAATCCCTCAAGGCCCTCGCCCACCCGCTGCGCGTGCGCATCCTGCACGTGCTGACGACGCAGGGTCCGCAGACGTCGTCGTCGCTCGCTGCGACGCTCGGCGAGTCGACCGGCTCGACGAGCTACCACCTCCGGCAGCTCGAGGCGAAGGGCTTCATCGCTGAGGACGCGTCGATCGGCACCGGTCGCGAGCGCTGGTGGCGCCGAGCGATCGCACCCGTCGAGGTGTGGACGAAGGAGCTCGCCGACGCCCCGGAGGGCCGCGCCGCGACCGCGACGGTGCTCGGCGCGTGGACCCAGCACGACAGCGCGCTGCTCGCCGCCTACGTCGCGACGGGGGAGGAGCGCTACGAGGAGCCGATCCTCGACGCGTCCCGCCTCTCGAGCCGCTCCGTCTCGCTCCGCGCGAGCGAGCTGCACCGCTTGACGCGCGACGTCGAGCGCCTCATCGCCCAGCGCCTCGCCGAGGCCGCCGCAGACACCGGTGACGAGGACGATCCCGTCCACCGCATCCAGATCCAGTTCAACGCCTTCCCGATCGACTGATCGGGAGACACACCACTCGAGGAGACACCCATGCCGAAGCGCGAAGACCACCCCGTGACCATGCCGATCGCCGTCATCAACGACTCGTTCGTGATGGCGCAGATCCTGACCCGGCCGATGCGCTGAGTCGATCCAGGACACTCCTGTGCAAGGGAGGAAGGCCCCCGGCAGCAGTTCAGCTGCCCGGGGGCCTTCGTGTCTCACTCCTCGCGGCTGACGATCACGTCGTCGCCCTCGAGCCGGATGGTCGTGCCGTCGTCGAGCTCGACGATCGGCAGGCCCTCGAGCCACGTGAGCGTCCATCGCCACGAGGCGGTGTCGGCGCCGAGCTCGGCGAGCGTGCGCTCCTCCTCGTCGATCGCCGCGCGCATCGCGATCGGCACCGACTGCGGGGCCTCGCCGCCGACCGCCCAGCGGGTGCCGATCTGCATCACGCCTCCTCGAGCGCGATCTCACTGACCGCGAGCTCCGCCGCCTCGACGAGCGTGAGGTCGCGGATGCGTCCCACGGCCTTGAGGTCGCCGGTCGCGGCCTCGAGGTGCTCGCGCAGCGCTGCCGGGACGCCGATGACCGCGGACGCGACGGGCGTCTTCTGGCTCGCCTTCGCATCCGTCTTCGCCCGCCGGATGCCGATGAGCGCCTGGCCGACGGCCTGGAGCATGCCGGTCGGGGAGTGATCGACACCGAGCTCGTCGGCATCGGGCCACGGCGCGACGTGGATCGAGCCCTCGTGCGACCACGACCAGACCTCCTCCGTCGCGAACGGCAGGAACGGCGCGAGCAGCCGCAGCTGCACGTCGATCGCGAGCCGCAGCGCGGCGATCGCCGAGCCGCGGCCGGGCTCGTCGCCCGAGTAGGCGCGCTCCTTGACGAGCTCGAGGTAGTCGTCGCAGAACGTCCAGAAGAACGCCTCCGTCGACTCGAGCGCCTTCGCGTGGTCGTAGCCCTCGAACGCGCGCGTCGCGCCGCGCACGACGACGGCGAGCTCGGCGAGCATCTCGCGGTCGAGCCGCTCGGTGATCTCGCCCGGCTGCCCCTCCATCGAGAGCACGAACTTCGCAGCGTTGAGCACCTTCATCGCGAGGCGCCGGCCGATCTTGATCATCTTCGGGTTCTGCGGGTCGAGCGTCGCGTCGACGCCGAGCCGAGACGACGCGGCCCAGTACCGCACGCCGTCGGAGCCGTGCTCCTCGAGCATGCCGAGCGGGGTGACGACGTTGCCCTTCGACTTCGACATCTTCTTGCGGTCGGGGTCGAGGATCCAGCCCGAGAGCGCCGCGTGCTGCCAAGGCGCGCGGCCGTCCTCGAACATCGAGCGCAGCAGCGTCGAGAAGAGCCACGTGCGGATGATGTCCTGGCCCTGCGGCCGCAGGTCGAAGGGCGTGATCTTCGACCACAGCTCCGCGCCGTCGGCCCAGCCGCCCGCGAGCTGCGGCGTGAGCGACGAGGTCGCCCACGTGTCCATGATGTCGACCTCGCCGACGAAGCCGCCAGGCACCCCGCGCTGCGACTCGTCGAAGCCGTCGGGCACGTCGCTCGTCGGGTCGAGCGGCAGCTGCTCGGGCCGCGGCAGCAGCACGCGGTCGAAGTCGGTCTCGCCCTCCTCGTCGAGCGCGTACCAGACGGGGATCGGCACGCCGAAGAAGCGCTGGCGCGAGATGAGCCAGTCGCCGTTGAGGCCGTGCACCCAGTTCTCGTAGCGCGTGCGCATGTGCTCGGGGTGCCAGGCGATCTCGCGCCCGTGCGCGATGAGCCGCTCGCGCAGCGCCTCGTCGCGGCCGCCGTTCTTGATGTACCACTGGCGGGTCGAGACGATCTCGAGCGGCTTGTCGCCCTTCTCGTAGAACTTCACCGGGTGCTGGATGGGCTTCGGGTCGCCGATCATGCGGCCCGCGGCCTGCAGCTGCTCGACGATCGCCTTGCGAGCGCTGAAGACGGTCTTGCCGGCGAGCTCGGCGTAGGCGGCCTGCGCGGCCTCGCTCGCGAGCGCCTCGGGCGCCTCGGCGGCGAAGCGGCCGTCGAAGCCGATCACCGAGCGGTTCGGCAGGTTCAGCTCGCGCCACCACGTGACGTCGGTCACGTCGCCGAACGTGCAGATCATCGCGACGCCCGTGCCCTTGTCGCGCTGCGCGAGCTCGTGCGCGACGAACGGCACCGGGGCGCCGAACACCGGGGTCGAGACCGTCGTGCCGAAGAGGTGCTGATAGCGCTCGTCATCCGGATGCGCGACGACGGCCACGCAGGACGGCAGGAGCTCGGGGCGGCTCGTCTCGATCCGCAGGTCGCCGTCCTCGGAGGTGAAGAGCAGCGTGTGGTACGCCCCCGGCTGGTCGCGGTCCTCGAGCTCGGCCTGGGCCACGGCGGTGCGGAACGTCACGTCCCACAGGGTCGGCGCATCCGCCTGGTACGCCTCGCCGCGCTCGAAGTTGCGCAAGAAGGCGAGCTGCGACGTGCGACGGGCGTCGTCGGAGATCGTGCGGTAGGTCTGCGACCAGTCGATCGAGAGGCCGAGCGTGCGCCACAGGTGCTCGAACTTCTCCTCGTCCTCCTCCGTCAGCCGCTCGCACAGCTCGATGAAGTTGCGGCGCGAGACGGGCACCTGGTCGGCGGCCTTCGAGCTCTTGCCCTCGCCGCCCTCGTGCGGGGGCGTGAAGTCGGGGTCGTAGGGGAGGGTCGGGTCGACGCGCACGCCGTAGTAGTTCTGCACGCGGCGCTCGGTCGGCAGGCCGTTGTCGTCCCAGCCCATCGGGTAGAAGACGTGCTTGCCGCGCATGCGCTGGAAGCGGGCGACGAGGTCGGTGTGCGTGTAGGAGAACACGTGGCCGACGTGGAGCGAGCCGGATGCGGTGGGAGGCGGGGTGTCGATCGAGTAGATCGCGTCGCGCTCCAGCCCCGTCGCATCGAAGCGGTAGGTGCCGGAGGCCTCCCAGCGCTGACCCCACTTCTCCTCGAGTCCCTCGAGGGCGGGGCGGTCGGGCATCCCGGGTGTGGGCATGGCGCTCATGGCGTCTCGCTTTCGATGTGCGCGGCATCGCGTCTGGCCGCGCCCCGGGCCGGGGCGTCGGCATGATGCCTGGTTGTGCTCCGCGCCAGTCTACGCGCGGGCGCTCACGCCTTCCGGCGCATCCGCCACTGCAGCACCGCGGTGACGGCGAAGAGGGCGGCGGCGATGAGGAAGAGCACGCGCGGGAGCGTCTCGGCCTGCAGCACGCCGGCGAGCGCGAAGAGCGCGGCGGCGCTGACGTAGAGCCAGAGGGGGGCGGGCTTGCGGGGTGCGGCCATGCCTCCACGCTAGCCGGGCGCGGCTCAGCGCTCCATGGCATGGTGGCGGGATGGATGTCGTGAAGCGCGCGCCGGGCGGTGCCGACCACCGGCTCTCGATGGAGGCCGCCGGGCTCGCGTGGCTCGCCGAGGCGGAGCCGGCGGGCGGCACGCGCATCGCCCGCGCCCGGCTCGACCTGGGCGCGCTGCGCGTCGCGCGCGTCGCGGAGGCGGCGGCCACGCCCGCGCGCGCCGAGGCGCTCGGCCGCAGCCTCGCGGCGCTGCACGCCTTCGGCGCCGCGTGGCACTGCTGCCCGCCGGCCGGCGCCGAGCCGCCGCTCGAGTGGGGCTCCTCGCGCGTGCCGCTCGCGCCCGAGCCGGTCGCCGATTCGTGGGGCGCGGCGTGGGCCGAGACGGCGGTGCGGCCGGTGCTGCGGCGCTGCGTCGACGAGGGGCGGCTGGATGCGTCCCGGGCGCGGGCGGTCGAGGCGGCGGTCGACCGGATGGCCGCCGGGCGCTTCGATGCCCCGCAGCCCGCGGGCGTCGGGCCGGTCGCGCGGATCCACGGCGACCTCTGGGCCGGAAACGTGCTGTGGTCGGAGGTCGACACGGGCGCCGTGCTCATCGACCCGCACGCGCAGGGCGGGCACGCCGAGACGGACCTCGCGATGCTCGCGCTCTTCGGGCTGCCGTTGCTCGAGCGCGTGCTCGCGGCCTACGACGAGGCCGCGCCGCTCGCCGACGGCTGGCGCGAGCGCATCCCGATGCAGCAGCTGCAGCCGCTGCTCGTGCACACGCTGCTCTTCGGCGGCGGCTACGCGCCGCAGCTGTTCGACGTCGCGCGATCGCTCGGCTGAGCGCGGCGACGTTGGGGCTCGCTGCGGGGCGGCCGCAGTGGCAGGCTGGCGCCATGGAGACCTCCGTCACGAGGCGCGCGGATCCCGACCGCTTCGAGATCACGGCCGACGGCCCCGTCGCGGGGTTCGCGCAGTTCTTCGACCACGGCGAGCACCGCGTCTTCTTCCACACCGCGATCCGCGAGGAGCATGCGGGTCATGGGCTCGCGACCGCGGTGATCGGCGCGGCGCTCGCCGCGACGCGCGACGAGGGCAAGCGGATCGTCGCGATCTGCCCGCTCGTCAAGCGGTACGTCGAGGAGCACGCCGACGAGTGGTCGGCGAGCGTCGACCTGCCCACGCCCGAGATGCTGCAGCGGGTGCCCCGCCGCCGCTGATGCTCGCGCCGCCGGTTCAGGCCGGCCGCTCGAGCACGCGCGCGACGCTCGGCTCGGCCGCGATGCCGAGCTGCGCGAGCAGCGCGTCCGCCTCCGCGCGCCGGGCGTCCTCGACGACGATCGCGAGCCGCGCATCCGTCGCCTCGTAGTCGATCGTCGGTTCGTGGCCCGCGGCGCGGATCGCGTGCTCGAGCCTGGGCGCGTCGGCGTGCGAGAGCCGCGCGACGAGCTCGGTCGCTGTGACGTGCTCGAGCCGCCCTGCCGCGTCGAGCGCATCCGCCGCGATGCCGCCGTAGGCGCGCACGAGCCCTCCGGTGCCGAGCTTCACGCCGCCGAACCAGCGCACGACGAGCACCGCGACGTCGGTGAGGCCGCGGCCGGCGATCGCCGAGAGGATCGGCGATCCCGCGGTGCCGGCGGGCTCGCCGTCGTCGTTCGAGCGGCTCGACTCGCCGTGCGGGCCGACGATCGCGGCACTGCACACGTGCCGCGAGACGGGGTGCGCGCGGCGGGTGTCGCGCACGAGCGGCGCGAGCTCGTCGAGGCTCACGATGGGGTGCGCCGTCGCGAGGAAGCGCGAGCGCGAGATCTCGACCTCGGCGCTCGCACTCCTCGCGATGGTCGGCTGCAGCACCCCTCCATCCTGCCCGGGCTTCGCCAGCCGGTCGCGCGCCTGGCCCTGGCCATGGGGCACGCGGCACGCGTCGCGCTCGATACATCCTCCAGCGCACGCGTTGCTAGTTCCGCGTCCTGAGAAAAACCACGTGGGCGCTGGGGAACGCAAGACGGCACCCCGAGTGTCGCCGTTTCGACTCAAGCAAGGTGCGGCGCCCTAATCGAGCCCTGCCGCTTGAGAACGGCGATCCCACTGCTTAACATCCAGGACTTCGGCCGACGGATCGAGGAACGCGTCCACCGTGCTGGATTCGTCGATGATCTCATATAGGCCGTAATCACGCATCGCGGTTAGGAAACTGGCGCGGGCTTCCCTAGTCGGGGCGACATGGCCGAATAGTCGCGTTCGTGTCGGCTGGCCCGCGACCACGTTGTTCAACACGAACGAGATCGCCCAGCGCACTTGATCGACCGGAATACCGCTCCTCGCCGGCGCAATGTTCAAGAGCGGACTGCGGGGCAATACGAAATACCTACCCTGGCACCTCACCACACTTTGCGTGATGCCGGAGACCTCCACAGACGGGCCGGTCGGTACACAGACATCGGTCGTGCCGCCCGGCCGCATGCGATCGACGGCGTCGAAGCGTTCCTGTAAGACTCGCGGAAGACTCTTAGGAACGTGCACTTCCGCCCATGCCGACTCCGAAGCGCGGGTCTGCCATCGGGCGCGCAGGACTCTCGACTCGTCGTCAGTTTCGAAGGCAACTGGGTCCCACTGCTCGGCGAACAGCCTCCCACCATACGCACGAGCGGATGGAAGCCCGCAGATCAGAGCGCCCTCAGGCAACCGCAACGAGTCCGAAACCCCTAGAGCGGTCGCTAGCGCGCCAAGCGACGGAGAAGAGACGCCGCGAATCGTGCCCAGTACTCTCTCGAAGTTGTCGACAGCCGTCCCCTCGACGGTCCAAACCGACCCGAGGCGAGAAATCTCCTCCAGCGACTTACGCTCGCGAATCCCTTGATCTTCAACTACGAGATACGGTAGCTGGATAGCGTTCGTTCGCAACTTCGCCGCCGACTCTATAGCTCCCGCTTGCGCGACATCCTGCAACATATAAAAGCCCTCACTTGCAGCCCTTGTTGCCGACGTGCTTCGATCGGTCTCCAGAGAACTCATCTCGTGATCAATATGGTTGAGATAAATCTCGTAGACTCGTTGGAGGTACTGGTCATACTCTTCAGTGCGTTCGATCGCACTCCGAGCGACGTTCGTTCGCGGGGCTCCCTTCCCTGTCACATTCGACATGGCTGCGATCCCGGCTAGCTGACTGTAGCCTGGAGCGTCCTCAGTGACTCGCACTCCTCCGATCGCTGTCCCTAGTACCAATGGCTCTCTGCGCGAGTGAGGCTCTCGATCAATGCTTAGGAAGCGCCACTCTTGCAGCCACTGGCTCCAGACCACCGCGTAAGCCAAGGTGCATCCGTCGATCGACGCCTCTCTGACTTCTACCGCGTCGCCATAGGAACTGGTCAGACCATCCTCCGCGACACTCACGACATCGGCACGGAATAGCTCATGCTTGAGCGCGTCGGCCATCGACTGGAAGCCGATGGGCTCCGGCGCTCCCCCGTCGATTGATAAAGTAACCGCACATCCAGGTAATACGCACCAGTACCGCAACACGGATTCGACGTTCAGCGCGACTGCACTCGGGCGGAGTTTAAGTCGAACACTCGTTCCGTGTTTGCGAACGAGTCTCGGAACTTGGGCGTCGGTCTTGTCGAGCAGGCGCACCAGATACTGGCCGTGCACGTCACGCAACGTTAATTGCCGTGCTTGGTCCTCGAGTTCATTGACGCTGATGACCTCCACGTCGTCCGCGACCATGAAGGCGGTCAGTACACCGATGCCGAAGCGGCTGATGGAAGTGAAGTCAGGGTGGGACTTTCGAAACTCAGGCTCCTGATATCTGGACGATCCAACGCGCAGGAAGTTGTTCTCTATTACCGACTGAGTCATGCCCGTGCCGTTGTCGGCGACAGTCAGCATCCTGCTAGCAGAGTCCCACGATACTTGAACAGTGGGCGCATAGGCGGAATCAGCCACGAGAAACTCTTGCAATCGAACGGCGTCCAGGGCGTTCTGGAACAATTCCCGAACGACGACGCTGCTGTCATTGTATAGGGTGTGTCCCGTCAGCAGATCAAGAATTTTTCCTTGGTCGATTGTGAACTTGAAGGGCTCCGCGACGAATCCTTTCGCGACAACATTGCTCGGATCGATGCGGCGCCAGGGAAACAAGTACGTCTTGGCTGCCGCGGTCCCGCTCGAACTCGCCCATCGGTGCGTCTCGGCCAGCTGGTCGCTCGCGTACTTCAGGTACTGGGTCAACCCGAAGAATCCCTCTGATTCCTTGAAGTCGGCATGAACCTCTATGACGTCGAGCTCCGGGATAGGGTCGCCCTCCTCGACAGCGACGCGTTGCGGTCGCACGCTTCGAACAGCGCTTTGTTTAGCCCATTCAAGCTGGCTCTTCGGGTTGCGGGGATTAACGATCAGCGCGGCCATCGAGGGCACGCGTGTCCGCGTGATATCCAACAGGTCTGCCGTCCGGAGTAGGAAGGCCGCATACTGAACATTTGCCTCCTCCTGCTGATCTTGACCGTAGGGGCGGTCGACACGATACTTGTGCGTGTCGTGCAGGTCATCCGCGTGGTGGCTCTCGCATACCAAACCAACGTCTTCCAGGAAGGTCTCCTCGACGGTGCCGAAAATCTCGCGCAGACGCGCCACGATTCGGTCGTCATATCCTAAAGCCGGGTCGGGCATCTCGCGCAGCCAACTTCGGATTCGCTGGGCATGATTTGCTCTCACGAATTCCTGATAGAGAAAGCGCTCAGCGTCGGCGCCCGGCATGGCATTCAACTGTGCCCGGTAGTCCATATACTCGGGGTCGTCGTTGTCTCGGACCCGGGTCGAGAACCTGGTATATCCCTCCACCGCTTCACGGCGATCAAATTCGTCGCGTGTTATTAGCAGCCCGAAGTCATGCAAGTAAGTTGCGAGCGTAACCAGTAGCCAATCGGCGGCGGTCATTTTCTCGGCAGTCGCGGCCGGTATCAACCAGTCGTACATCTTCAGCATGCTGTCGATATGGCTCATGTCATGCTTCGTGTACTCCTCGAGCATGCTGAACTTCCCGAACGCGGTGAGTGCTTCTTCCACTTGTTCGCGGACGTAGGGAAGGCTCAGGGCGGAGAACGCCGGGAAGTTCTGAGCGCGCGAAGCCTCCTGCTCCGCTCTTGTCTTCAGCTGCGACTCCACCGTGCCTCCAAGCGTCCGGGAAACTTCTTCCGATACAAGCACATCGCACCGCTACGTTCCGGTACTCCCGCGACTGCGCGCCGCGTGCTGCGTGACGGTCGTCCAATGATCGCGGCGGTGCACACGTACCGCGCGTCGGCGTTCGCGCGGCGTGCATCGCGCACGAGCGGCGCGAGTTCGTCGAGGCTCGCGATGCGGTGCGCCGTCGCGACGAAGCGCGAGCGCGAGATTTCGACCTCGGCGCTCGCGCCCCTCGCGATGGTCTGCAGCAGCACCCCACCATCCTGCCCGGGGCCGCGCGTCACACCGGCGCGGTCGCCTCCTCGGGGACGGCGGCTTGTGCGGCGTCGGCGTCCTCGTCGCCGAGCCGACGCATCCGCCCCGCCAGGATCGCGCCGACGAGCGTGAGCGCCGAGAGCGCCGCGAGCACGACCCCCGGGTGCCACCAGGCGCCGCCGGTGAGCACGCCGAGCTCGGTCGTGAGGTAGGGGATGAAGCCCGAGAGCACGGCGGCGAGTGCGTAGGCGACCGAGAGCGCCGAGTAGGCGTGGCGGCCGCGGAAGAGCTCCTGCATCGTGCCGCCGAGCGCGGCCCACGACGCGGTCGGCAGGATGCCGCCGACGATCATGAGCGCGACGAGCACGGCGAAGGTCGCGCTGCCGAGCAGCCAGTAGATGGGGAAGGCGATGAGCAGCGTGCCCGCCGCGCCGAGCGCGACGACGCGCGCCGAGCCGATGCGGGTCGCGAGCCACCCGAAGCCCGGCACCGTGACGAACTGCAGCAGGCCGCCGATCGTCGCGGCGGTGAGCAACTGCATCTCGTCGAAGCCGAGGGCGGTGACGCCGTAGCCCATCGTGTAGGTGTTCATGAGCGAGTAGGAGCCGATGCCGAGCAGCGCCACGAGGATCGCGACGCCGAACGCCGCCGGCTGCGTGCGGATCGCGGCCCACACGGGGTTGCGCTCGCGCTGCCCCTTCGCGGCGAGCTCCTTGAAGACCGGCGTCTCGTCGATCGACCAGCGCAGGTAGAGCGAGACTGCGATGAGCGGGATCGCGATGAGGAACGGGATGCGCCAGCCCCACGCCGCCATCGCCTCGGGCCCGAGCCCGAAGAACATCACGAGCATGAGGCCGCCCGCGGCGACCGAGCCGATCGGGGAGCCGAGCTGCGGCAGCGACGCGAAGAACGGCCGGCGGCGCGCGTCGGCGTGCTCGGTCGCGAGGAGCACGGCGCCGCCCCACTCGCCGCCGAGCGAGAGGCCCTGCGCGATGCGCAGTACGACGAGCGCGACCGCGCCGAACAGCGCCCAGCCCTCGCCGGTCGGCAGCAGCCCGACGAGCCCGGTCGCGACGCCCATGAGGGCGATCGTGATGAGCAGCGTCGAGCGGCGACCGATGCGGTCGCCGAGGTGGCCGAAGAGAATCGCGCCGAGCGGCCGCACGACGAAGGCGATGCCGATCGTCGCGAACGACGCCGCGAGCGCGCCGGCCTCGCCGAGCGCCGAGAAGAAGAAGGGGCCGGCGAAGAACGCGGCGAAGTAGGAGTAGGTGTAGAAGTCGTACGATTCGAGCGCGGTGCCGACCGTCGCGGCGGTGGCGACGCGGGCGGAGCTGCTCGAGCGTGCGGTCACGGGATCTCCTCGCGGGGCGCCGGGGCGGCGCAGATTGTCATACCGAGTGCAACAATAGCGCCGGAAGGAGATTCCCATGGCGGCGGGTCGCACGCAGCGGCGGGGCAAGGGGCGCGGGCCCGGTCGGCCCCCGGCCTCGAGCTCGGCGACGATCCACGAGGCGGCGCTCGAGCTCTTCCTCGAGCGCGGCTACGGCGCCGTGAGCGTCGACGACATCGCCCGTCGTGCGGGCGTCTCGCGCGGCACCGTCTTCTCCTACTGCGAATCCAAGGCGGATGCGCTGTGGGTCGCCCTCGACGCGGCCATCGCGAGGGCCGGCGACGCGCTCGAGGCAGCCCAGGGGGACGGGGCCGGCCGCGAGCGCGGTGCGCTCGACGCGCTCGTCGAGGCGATCGTCGCCGCGGTCGAGCCGTGGGGGCGGACGCCGCCCGTCGCGCTCCGCGACGCGCGGGCGATGGAGGCCGAGGCGGCGCTGCGCGACGGCGCCCCCGCGAGGCTGCAGCCGCTCGTCGAGCGAGCGGCGCTCGCGCTCGCGCTCGAGCGCGACGCGCTGCCCGAGTCGCCCGCCGCGGCCGTTGCGCCGGTCGCGATCGTCGCCGCGGCATGCGCGGCGCTCGCGGCGTGGGCGCTCGAGCCGGGCCGACCGGAGGCGTCGGTCGCGGTCCGCACCGCGATCGAGCCGCTCGCCGCCGCATCACGAATGCACAACGATCCGCGAGCCTGACCGCGCCGACCCCCGCCTTCCCAGGCGGGCCGCCCATCATGGGGGACATGCGGCGCGGGCATTGGATCATCACGGTGGCCGCCGCCCTGCTCATGAGCGCCGCGCTCGTCGGCTGCGGCGCAGCGGCCATGCCGAGCCCCACCGACCCCGGGCTCGAGGCAGGCACCCCCGCGCCCGGCGTCGCGCCGCCCGACGCGCTCCCGGCCGTGGCCGGTCACGGGGGCGAAGCGCCCGGCGTGCGGCCGCGGCCGCACCAGCAGCGCGCGGATCCCGACGAGCCCGCGGCTGAACCGGCGCCTTCGCAGTCCGCCGAGCCCGCCCGGCCGACGCCGACCCCGACGGCCGCGCCCACCGCATCCGCAGCCCCGACCCCCTCGCCGACGACGCCGGCGGCTCCGCGTGCGCTCGTCGACCTGCTCGTGGACGCCGGCTCGCTGCCCCCGCCGACGTGGACCGAAGGGACGTGGGTCGAGCTCGCGCCGCCCGCGAGCGTGCCGGTCGGCGAGGCGATCCCGCACGTCGCCGTCGCGCGCACGGCGAGCCCCGAGTGCGCCGCGGCCGCCGGCGCTGTCGATGGCGCCGCGAGCGAGGCGGCGATGGTCGCGCTCTCGGCCGGCAGCGAGCGAGGGGCCGTCTTCAACGTCACGGTGCTGCGCTACCCGAGCGCAGCCGCCGCTGCCGACGCCATCGCGGCGCTGCAGGCGCTCTCCGCCGCCTGCGAGGGCACGGCTACCGAATCGGGCACCTTCGCGGCCCCGCCGTCCGCGCACGGCGCTGCCGTCGCGCTCGAGTCCGACGACGCGGCGCTGGTCGTCGATGCCGCGGCCGTCGGGCGGCACGTCGTCGCGGTGCTGCACGAGCGCGCTCCGGCCGAGGCCGTCGCGACGCTCATCGCGGCGCAGGCCGAGCGGCTTCGCTAGACGTTCTCGCTCTCAGCGTCGAGCAACCGCCGCACGGTCGCATCGAGCGGCGAGCGCGGCAGCTCGGTGCCGTCGACGCTCGTGACGGCCGCGACGAGCCGGCCCGACGAGAGCAGCCACGCGCCGTCGCTGCCGAGCAGGTCGGCGGGCTCGAGCCGCTCGAACGCGACCTCGATGCCGGCGGAGGGCGCCGCCGCCATGAGGTGCTCGAGCGTGAGCGAGGCGAGGATGCCGTCCTGCGGCGGCGTGAGGAGCCGCCCGCCGCGGTCGACGACGAGCGTCGACGTCGGCCCCTCGAGCAGCTGCCCCGCAGGCGAGACGAAGACGACGTCGTCGAAGCCGCGCTGCGCCGCGTGCCGCTTGGCCGCCATGTTGATCGAGTACGAGAGGCTCTTCGCACCGGGCAGGAGCCACGGCATCGAGGCGACCTCGTCGCCGTCGTGCCCGCGGCCGAGCAGCGTGATCGAAACGCCCTCGGCGCGCTCGCGCAGCACGCCGGCCGAGATGGGCGCCATGAGGGCGAACGCGGTCGGGTCGCCGCCCGACTCCGGCCCGCGGGTGAGCACCAGCCGGATGACGGCCTCGGGCTGCGCGTCGAAGTCCCATGCCGCGAGGAGCGCATCCATCGCCCGGCCGAAGCCCGCGCGGTCGGGCTCGGGCAGCTGCAGGATCGCCGCCGAGCGCGCGAGCCGGTCGAGGTGCGCGTCGCGGTCGCGCACGACGCCCGCGCCATCCGGCCCGCGGCGCGCGAGCGCTGCGTCGAAGACCCCGTCGCCCCGCACGACCCCGAGGTCGTCGGCGCGGATGAGCGGATGCGTGACGTCGGCGAGCGAGCCGTCGAGCAGGGCGAGCAGCGGAGCGGTCATGCGCTCAGCGTAGGCGCGCCCGCCGAGCGGGTCACGGCGTGCCCGCGCAGAACTCCTGCAGCGCGACGACCCGGTCGCCGAGCTCGGCGAGCGCCGTGCCGGCGCGCTCGATGCCCGCGGCATCGCCCGCGGCGAGGGACTCCTGCGCGTCGGCGACGAGCGCATCCCAGCCCGCCTGGATCTCGCCGATGCGCTCGAGCAGCGCCGGGTCGGTCACGCGCGTCTCGAGGTCGCCGACCCTGGTCGAGATGCTCCCGACGAGCGCGAGCGCGCCGAACGGGTCGGTCGCGAGCAGCTCGCCGACGCGCGCGACGTCCGTCGCGATCGCCGTCACCTCCGCGAGCACCTGCGCGCACTGCTGCGCCTGATCGCCGGGTGCGGGCTCGACGGTCGCGGGCGTCGTCGGCACCGGCGCGGGCGACGGCGAGGGCAGGATGCCGCACCCGGTCACGAGCAGGGCCGCCGCGGCTGCGAGGCCTGCGGCGCCGAGGCGGATGCGGGAGGCGGTCATGCCGCGAGGGTACCGATGCAGGCTATGGCCGAGCCCGGCGAGCATGGGGGATAGCCCCCGCGAGGCTTCCGGGGAACCGCCGCGCGTGAGCCCCGCGCCGCGCCTAGCGTGGAGCCATGCAACGCCTCGGCCCCCTCCTCGCGACGATCGCGCACCTCGTGGTGCTCGGCTCGATCGGCCTCCCCATCCTCACGATCATCCTCACCTTCGTCGCCCTCGGCGCCGGGCTCCTCGTCGTCGTCGTCGGCGTGCTCTTCCTCGCCGTCGCGCTGCTCGGGATGTTCGCCGTCGCGTGGTTCGAGCGCGAGCGCATCGCGGCGCTGTACGACGCACCCGTGCCGCCGGCCGTGCTGCGCGGCTCGCACCGCACCGACTGGCTGCGGGTGCCGCACCGACTGCTGCGCATCGTGAGCGACGGCGCCCACTGGCGCGCGATCCTCAGCTTCGCGCTCGCGAGCCTCTTCGGCGTCTTCGTGCTGAGCCTGCTGCCGCTCGTCGGCCTCGGCATCCCGCTCGCGTTCGCGCCGCTCGGCGACGCCGAGCGCGTGCGCATCCCGCTCACGTCGATCGCCGTGCCGGTCGAGTGGGCGCCGCTGCTCGGGATCCTCGCGCTCGCGGCCGGCATCGCCGGCACGATCGGCCTCGCGATCGCCCACCGCGGCGTCGCGCTCGGCCTGCTCGTGCCCGACGAGCGCGCGCAGCTCGAGGCCAAGGCGCTCCACGAGCGCGAGCGCCGGCAGGGCGTCGTGCAGGCCGCCGACTACGACCGCACCCGCATCGAGCGCGACCTCCACGACGGCGTGCAGCCGCGGCTCGTCTCGATCGCGATGCAGCTCGGCATGGCGCGCGACCGCATCGAGAGCGACCCCGAGGGCGCGAAGCGGCTCATCGACGAGGCGCACGCGTCGTCGAAGAACGCCGTGACCGAGCTCCGCCAGGTCGCCCGCGGCATCCACGTCGCCGTGCTCGACGACCGCGGCCTCGACGCCGCCGTCTCGGCGCTCGCCGCCCGCAGCGCCATTCCCGTCGAGGTCGACGCGCGGCTCGAGCGGCGCTGCTCGCGCGAGAGCGAGACCGCCGTCTACTTCGCGATCGCCGAGGGCATCACGAACGCGCAGAAGCACGCGCGCGCGAGCCGCATCCGCGTCTCGATCCGCACCCGCGAGCACGCGCTGTGGGCGCGCATCGAGGACGACGGCATCGGCGGCGCCGAGCGCCTGCCGGGCGGCGGCATCGACGGGCTCGCGAACCGCGTCGCCGGCGTCGGCGGCACCCTCACCCTCTCCAGCCCCGTCGGGGGCCCGACCGCGATCGAGGTGGACGTCCCGTGCGCATCCTGATCTGCGAGGACTCCGTCCTCTTGCGCGAAGGCATCGCGCGACTGCTGACGGATGCGGGCCACGAGGTGGTCGCGCAGCTGCCCGACGCGACCGCGCTCGAGGCCGCGATCCGCGCATGCGACCCCGACCTCGCCATCCTCGACGTGCGGATGCCGCCGACGCGCACGAACGAGGGGATCCTCGCCGCGATCGGCATCCGCGGCCGCGGCGACCGGCCGCGCGTGCTCGTGCTGTCGCAGTACGTCGAGGAGCGCTACGCCGCCGACCTCATCGCGAGCGGCCCGGCCGGCTTCGGCTACCTGCTCAAGGACCGGGTCGCCGACGTGCGCGACTTCCTCGCCGCGATCGAGCAGGTCGCGAGCGGCGGCACGGTGCTCGACCCCGAGGTCGTCACGCAGCTGCTCGCGCGCCGCCGCCGCGACGCGCGCATGGAGCGGCTCACGCCGCGCGAGCGGCAGGTGCTCGCGCTCATGGCGGAGGGCGCCGCCAACCAGGCGATCGCCGATCGCCTCTACATCTCCGCCGGCAGTGTCGAGAAGCACATCTCCGCGGTCTTCCAGAAGCTCGAGCTCGACCCCGAGGACGGCAACCGCCGCGTGCTCGCCGTGCTCGCCCACCTCGACGCGCCCGGCTCCGACCCGAGCCGCCCGCACGACGCCCCAGGAGGCATCCGATGACCATCCCGACCACCAACCGCGCGGGACGCGCGATCAGCATCGTGCTCGTCGTGCTCGGCGCGATCGCCGCGGTGTTCGCGATCGGCGGCGGCGTCGTCAACGGCGTCGCGACGCACCGGGCGACGGACGGCACGTGGAGCGCCGACGCCGAGGGGGTCGCCGAGCTGCGGCTCTCGACCTCCGCGGCCGACTTCGACGTCGTCTTCGCCGACGTCGACGAGGCGACGCTCGACGCGAGCTCGACGGGCGGGCCCGTGCAGCGGTGGACCCTCGAGCGCCAGGGCGACGCGCTCGTCGTCGGCACCGGCTGGCAGTGGGGCCCCTGGGGCGGCGGTTGGGGCGGCGGCTGGGGCTTCGGGTTCGGCGACCGCGGCTTCGGCGAGGAGCAGGTGACGCTCACGCTGCCCGCCGAGCTCGAGGACGCCGGGCTGCACATCGTCGCCGACGTCTCCGCCGGCAGCCTCGACGCCGCAGCCGACTGGGGCCGGGCCGAGCTCGACCTGAGCGCCGGCAGCGCCCAGCTCGGCGGCACCGCAAACGAGCTCGTCGTGCAGGTCTCGGCCGGCGAGGCGCGGCTCGACGTCGCCTCGCCGCGCACCGTGCAGCTCGACGTGAGCGCGGGCCGCGTCGTCGGCGCCGTGACGGGCGAGCAGCCCGACGCGATCACCGCGACCGTGAGCGCGGGCGCGATCGAGCTCGCGATCCCCGACGGCGAGTACGCGGTGACGCAGGACGTCTCCGCGGGCAGCGCCGCGATCGATGTCGACGCCGACCGCCAGGCGGCCGCGACGATCGACGTCGAGGTGAGCGCGGGCAGCGTGACGCTGCGGGGCGAGTCGCGGTAGGATCACAGGCACACGCATCGATCCGGCCATCACCGGGGAGCGGTCGGCAGAACGGCGACGAGGCACCGTCAGGTGCAGTGGCGCTCAGTAGATCCGAACGGGGCAGGCCCGTCACAGCCGGAGGCCCGGTCGTGAGCAACGAGCACGACCAGGGGCAGAGCGGCGACCCGAGCCGAGAGGCACGGGGAGCAAGCGGGGTGGTACCGCGCGAGAGCGTCCCCGCATCCGAGAACCGAGGATGCAGGAGACCAGCGTGACCGACCAGCACCGCTACCCGCTCGCGAGCGGCGCGACCGACGCCGCCGGCGTCGTGGCGAGCCCCGACCTCCCCGCCCTCGAGCGCGGCATCCTCGCCTTCTGGAAGGGCGACGACACCTTCAAGGCGTCGGTCGAGCAGCGCGAGGGCTGCCCCGAGTGGGTCTTCTACGACGGCCCGCCGTTCGCGAACGGCCTGCCGCACTACGGCCACCTCCTCACCGGCTACGCGAAGGACGTCTTCCCGCGCTTCCAGACGATGCGCGGCAAGCAGGTGCCGCGCGTGTTCGGCTGGGACACGCACGGACTGCCCGCCGAGCTCGAGGCGATGAAGCAGCTCGGCATCACCGAGAAGGCGGAGATCGAGGCGATGGGCGTCGACGTCTTCAACGCCCGCGCGCGCGAGTCGGTGCTGCAGTACGTCGACGAGTGGGAGGACTACGTCACCCGCCAGGCGCGCTGGGTCGACTTCGAGGGCGGCTACAAGACCCTCGACCTCTCCTACATGGAGAGCGTCATCTGGGCGTTCAAGGAGCTCCACGACAAGGGCCTCGCCTACGAGGGCTACCGCGTGCTGCCGTACTGCTGGCGCGACGAGACGCCGCTGTCGAACCACGAGCTGCGCATGGACGACGACGTCTACCAGGATCGCCAGGACACGACGCTCACGGTCGCGTTCCCGTTCCGGGGTGAGTCGGCGGATGCGTCGGGCCTGACGGGCGTCAAGGCGCTCGCGTGGACGACGACCCCGTGGACGCTGCCGACGAACATGGCGCTCGCGGTGGGCCCCGAGATCGAGTACCTCGTCGTGCCCGCAGGGCCCAACGGCACGACGGCGGGCGAAGGCTCCTTCCTGCTCGCCGCCGCGACCGTGCCCGCCTACGCGAAGGACCTCGGCTACGACGACGCCGAGGCCGCGCTCGCAGCCGTGACGCGCACGCTGCGCTGCGAGGATCTCGCGGGACTCGAGTACGAGCCGCTCTTCGACTTCTTCACCGACGCATCCGTCTGGGGCACCGAGCGCGCCTTCCGCGTCCTCGTCGACGACTACGTCGCGACCGGCGAGGGCACGGGCATCGTGCACCAGGCGCCCGCCTACGGTGAGGACGACCAGCGCGTCACGACCGCTGCGGGCATGCCGACGATCCTGTCGGTCGACGACGGCGGCCGGTTCCTCGACAGCGTGCCGCCCGTGGCCGGCCAGCAGGTCTTCGACGCCAACAAGACGCTCTCGAAGCTGCTGAAGGACGCCGGCCGCGTGCTGCGACAGGCCTCCTACGTGCACTCCTACCCGCACTGCTGGCGCTGCCGCAACCCGCTCATCTACAAGGCGGTCTCGAGCTGGTTCGTGCGCGTCACCGAGATCAAGGACGACCTGCTCGCCGCGAACGAGCAGATCACCTGGGTGCCCGAGAACGTCAAGCACGGGCAGTTCGGCAAGTGGCTCGAGGGCGCGCGCGACTGGTCGATCAGCCGCAACCGCTACTGGGGCAGCCCCATCCCGGTGTGGAAGAGCGACGACCCGAACCATCCGCGCGTCGACGTCTACGGCTCGCTCGACGAGCTCGAGCGCGACTTCGGCGTGCGCCCGACCGACCTGCACCGGCCGGCGATCGACGAGCTCACGCGCCCGAACCCCGACGACCCGACGGGCAGGAGCACGATGCGCCGCATCCCGGACGTGCTCGACGTCTGGTTCGACTCGGGCTCGATGCCGTTCGCACAGTTCCACTACCCGTTCGAGAACGAGCAGTGGTTCGCCGAGCACAGCCCCGCCGACTACATCGTCGAGTACATCGGGCAGACGCGCGGCTGGTTCTACGTCATGCACGTGCTCTCGGTCGCGCTCTTCGGGCGGCCGGCGTTCGAGAACGTCATCAGCCACGGCATCATCCTCGGCGACGACGGCTTCAAGGCCTCGAAGTCGCGCCGCAACTACCCCGACGTCAACGAGTCGTTCGACGCCTACGGCTCGGATGCGGTGCGCTGGAACCTGCTGCAGGGCTCGATCCTGCGGGGCGGCAACTTCGTCGTCTCGGAGGAGGGCATCCGCGAGGCGCTGCGGCAGTTCCACCTGCCGCTGTGGTCGACGTGGTACTTCTTCGCGACCTACGCCAACCGCGCCGCTGACGGCGAGCCCTACCTCGCGAAGCGGTCGACGGCGTCGACCGACGTGCTCGACCGCTACATCCTCGCGAAGCTGCGGAAGACCGTCGAGACGACGACGGATGCGCTCGAGCGGCTCGACGCGACGGGCGCGACCTGGGCGGTGCGCGAGTTCCTCGACGTGCTCACCAACTGGTACGTGCGGCGCTCGCGCGACCGGTTCTGGCTCGGCGTGGCCGCGGACGGCTCGGGCTCGCAGGCGTTCGACACCCTCTGGACCGTGCTCGAGACGCTCTCGCGCATCGCCGCGCCGCTCTCGCCGCTCGTCACCGAGGAGGTCTGGAAGGGCCTCACGGGCGGCCGCTCGGTGCACCTCACCGACTGGCCCGACGTCGCCGACCTGCCCGCCGACGACGAGCTCGTGCGGCAGATGGATGCCGTGCGCGCGATCGCGAGCGTCGGCAACGCGCTGCGCAAGCAGGCGAGGAAGCGCGTGCGGCTGCCGCTGCCGACCCTCACGGTCGTCGGCTCCGTCGACGTCGCGCCGTTCCGCGCCGTGCTGCAGGACGAGCTCAACGTGCGCCAGGTCGTGCTCGAGGAGGCAGACGAGGGCTCGCTCGAGCGCTACGGCATCTCGCGCCGGCTGCAGGTGAACGCGCGCGCCGCGGGCCCGCGCCTCGGCAAGGACGTGCAGCGCGCCATCCAGGCGGCGCGTGCCGGCGACTGGGTCGCAGAGGACGGCGTCGTGACCGCGGGCGGCATCGCGCTGCAGGAGGGCGAGTTCGAGCTCGCGCTCGAGGTCGCCGACGAGTCGGCCGCGGTGGGCTTCCTCCCCGGCGGCGGCTTCGTCGTGCTCGACACCGCGACGACGCGAGAGCTCGAGGCCGAGGGCCTCGCGCGCGACGTCGTGCGCGCCGTCCAGCAGGCGCGCAAGGAGGCCGGGCTCGACGTCTCCGACCGCATCCGCCTCGAGCTCGGCTCCGACGAGCACGGCGTGCGGGCGCTCGAGGCGAACCGCGAGCTCGTGATGGCCGAGACGCTCGCGCTCGAGCTCACCCTCGACCGCATCGACGACACGATGGGCGAGCTCGCCGACGGCCGCACCGCGCACCGCGTGGGCGACGGCTCGCCGCTCGCGATCGCGCTCGAGCGCTTCGAGGCTGGCCGCGACCGCGTGGAGGTGGGCGCATGAGTGAGCACGACGACGTCGACGACCGCATCCTCGAGTCGCTCGAGCACGCCGAGGCGGCCCGCGCCGCCTACGACGGGCTGCTCGCGCGAGCGGGGGAGCACGCCGTCGAGCCGCGCATCGAGGCGACCCGGCGGGCGGTGGAGCTGCTCGGCGATCCGCAGCGCTCCTACCGCGTGATCCACATCACGGGCACGAACGGCAAGGGCTCGACCGCCCGCATCGCCGACGCGCTCCTGCGCGCGCACGGCCTGCGCACGGGCGTGCTCACGAGCCCGCACCTCGAGCGGGTGAATGAGCGCATCCTCATCGACGGGGAACCCGTCTCGGACGAGGCGTTCGCGCGCAACTACGAGGAGATCGGGCCAGTGCTCGAGCTCGTCGACGCCGAGCTCGAAGCTGCGGGGCAGCGGCGGCTGACGTTCTTCGAAGCCTTCACGGTGCTCGCGCTCTCGGTGCTCGCGGATGCGCCGGTCGACGTCGCGGTGCTCGAGGTCGGCATGGGCGGCACGTGGGACTCGACGAACGTCGCCGACGGCGACGTCGCGGTCATCACGCCCATCGCCCTCGACCACACGAACCGGCTCGGCTCGACGGTCGAGGCGATCGCGCGCGAGAAGGCCGGCATCATCAAGCCCGACGCGATCGTCGTCTCGGCGCGGCAGGAGCCCGAGGCCCTCGCAGTGCTCGAGGCGCGCGCGGCCGAGGTCGGCGCCCGGCTGCTCGTCGAGGGGCGCGAGTTCGCGCTCGCGGGGCAAGCGGTCGCCGTGGGCGGCCAGCTCATCACCGTGCGCGGCCTCGCGGCCGAGTACATCGACCAGCTCGTGCCGCTCATGGGCGCGCACCAGGGCGCGAACGCCGCGCTCGCGCTCGTCGCCGTCGAGGCGTTCCTCGGCGGCGGCTCGCAGCCGATGACCGCCGAGGTGCTCGCCGACGGCTTCGCCGCCGCGTCGTCGCCCGGTCGCCTCGACGCCGTCGGAGCGCATCCGCTCGTCATCCTCGACGCCGCGCACAACCCGCACGGCGCGGCGGCGCTGCGCACCGCGCTCGGCGAGTTCTTCGGGCTCGAGCGGGTCACGCTCGTGCTCGGCGTGCTCGCCGGCAAGGACGCGACCGGCGTGCTGACCGCGCTCGAGAGCGTCGTCGACGAGGTCGTCATCACGCAGTCGACGTCCGAGCGCGCGCTCGACGCCGACGAGCTCGCCGCGCAAGCCGTGGCCGTGCTCGGCGCCGACCGGGTCGTCGTCGAGCCCGACCTCTCGACCGCGGTCGAGGCGGCGCGCGAGGCGGCGACCGATCGCGGCGGCGCTGTCGTCGTCACCGGCTCGATCACGCTGCTCGGCGACGTGCTCGGCCACGCGCGCGAGGCGGGCTGGCTGCTGCGGCCCGACGCGCGCCGGCAGGCGGCGACGGTCGAGGTCACCGACGAGGAGGGGCAGGCGTGAGCGAGCCGATGGCGCAGGACGAGCCGACGGCGCAGGCTGAGGGAGCGGCGAAGCGTCGCCCCCGCCCGGCGCGCGGCGCGATGGAGGCGCTGCTTCGCATCGTGCACGGCCTCGAGGTCGCGGGCATCGCGTTCGGCGCCCTCGCCGCGTGGGGCGTCACGCGCGACTGGCCGGCGCCCGTCGCCTTCGTCGCGGTCGGCGTCGCGCTCATCGCGACGATGCCGCTGCTCGCGCGCCCGTGGGGATGGCTCGTGAGCCTCGCGCTGCAGGTCGCGGTCGCGGCGCTCACGGCGTTCGAGCCCGTGTGGGGCGTCGTCGCGCTCGTGCTCATCGGCCTGTGGATCTACTGCTTCGTCAAGGCGCGCGGCATCGAGCGGCGGCGCCGCGCCTCGGGCCTCGACCCGCGAGGCGCGCCCGGCACCTGAGCCGGCCCGAGGGTGCGCGGCCGTGAGCCGTCGAGCATGTGCACGCTCTTGCGGCTCGCCGCGCCGCCGGGCCGCAACAGCGTGCACATCCCGCGTGCGCCGCGGATCCGATGTGCACGCTCTTGCGGTGCGACAGACGGTCGAGCAGCAGCAGCGTGCACACGGCTGCTGGCCGCGCCGCCGCGCGGCGTCCCGGCCGCATGGCGTCGGTAGGCTGGAGCCCATGCAGAGCACCCTCGTCCTCATCAAGCCCGACGGCGTCAAGCGCCAGCTGACCGGCGCGATCCTCGCGCGCATCGAGGCCAAGGGGTACGTCGTCGCCGACCTGCGCATGGTGCAGCCCGAGCGGGCGCTGCTCGAGGAGCACTACGACGAGCACCGCGGCAAGCCGTTCTTCGAGCCGCTCGTCGAGTTCATGCTCTCGGGCCCGTCCGTCGCGATCCGCCTCGAGGGCGACCGCGTCATCGAGGGCTTCCGCTCGCTCGCCGGCACGACCGACCCGACGACCGCCGCGCCCGGCACGATCCGCGGTGACTTCGGCCGCGACTGGGGCCTCAAGGTGCAGCAGAACCTCGTGCACGGCTCCGACTCCGAGGAGTCGGCCGAGCGCGAGCTCGCCCTCTGGTTCGCCTGACCCGTTCATCGAACTTCCCTCAAGCGCGACGATCGCGACCGGACTCCCGCAGTTCGGGGAAGTTCGACACTCTCGCTAGAAGGCGAAGAGGAACCGGGGGATGCCGGGCAGCACGATCATGATCGTCAGCACGACGATCACGGCGAGCGCGAGCGAGAGCACCCAGCCCCAGCTCGAGAAGCGGGCGGCGGTGCGCCGCAGCCCCGCGGGCGCGGGGAGCGCGCCGGCGCCGAGCGCCCACGTCCAGAGCGGGAACGCCATCGCGTACATCGCCATCCAGACGAGGAAGCACCAGGGGCACACGAAGCCCAGCACGAAGACCGACTGCTGCGCGAGCCACAGCACGAACACGAGCCCGCCGAGCACGCCGATCGAGAAGACCGTCCACACCCACCGCGGCATCGCGACGCGACCGAGCGTCAGCGCCCCCATGATGATCGGAGCCGGGAACGCCATGAGCCCGAGGAAGGGGTTCGGGAAGCCGAACAGCCTGCCCTGCTCCGACTCCATCGCGCCGGAGCACGACAGGAACGGGTTGAGGTCGCACGAGAGCAGCTCCTCCGGGTGCAGCAGCAGCTCAATGCGCTCGACCGAGAGCGCGAACGCGCCCGCGAGCCCCGCGAGCCCGGTAACGATGAGCAGCACGCCGAGCCACACGGGCGCGGCGATGTGGGCGGGTCGAGCGTCTGACATGGAGCCTCCTGCTCAGCATCCTGTCAGTCCGGGGGCGCGATGAGCTTCGACGCGGCGACTCTCACAGCATTCACCTTGGGTGCGATCGCCATCGTGCTGCTGCCGGGCGCGAACAGCCTCTTCGTCGCCACCACGTCGCTGCGCGCCGGTCGCGGGCCCGGCTTCCGCGCGATGCTCGGCGTCTTCCTCGGCGACGCGATCCTCATGGTGCTCGCGGTGCTCTCGGCGCAGGCGCTCTCCGCCAACCCGGTCGTCTACACCGTGCTCATCTGGGCCGGCGCCCTCTACTTGTGCTGGCTCGCGCTCGGCCTCGTGCGCAGCGCGCTCGTGCGCCTGCGCGCCAAGCTGCGGCGCACCGCCGAGCCGGAGCCGAGCGAGAGCCCCATCAGCCCGCCGACCGCGCCCAACCCGATCATCGCCGAGCCGCGCCTGCGCCCGTTCCGCACCGCGCTCGTGACGAGCCTGCTGAACCCGAAGGCGATCCTGTTCTTCGCCTCGTTCTTCCTGCAGTTCATCGACCCGGCTTCGCCGACACCCCTCGCCGACCTGCTCGTGCTCATGCTCATCATCGAGGGCCTCTCGGCGGCGTACCTCACGGTGCTCGTGCTCATCGGCGCGAACATCGGCCGCCGGGTGCAGCCGCACGGCTGGCTCGCCATCATCGGCACCCTCGTCGCCGCGCTCGGCTTCCTCGCGCTCGCGGTGCGGGTCGTGCTGCCCTGAGCGTCGGCAGCGGTCCCGCGGAGCACGTGCGCTAGACTTCCCGCAGCGTCCGACGGGCGCTCGCACAGGTTTTCCGGGCGGCACCGCCGACCCGGGTCGTCCCCGCGAGGGGGCGGAAGGAAGGATTCGCGCCGGGGCGCGCCCCGTTCGCGACAGAGATGACGACCGGCGGCGCCGGTCGTGGCAGGAGCGCGCCAGCGATGGTGGACAACGACACGACCCTCCCCGAAGAGCCGACGACGGCGACGGGAGCAGCAGCGACGACCGCGCCCGAGGCGCAGAAGGCGCCGCGCAAGCGCGCCACGACGCGCCGCAAGGCGGCGCCCGAGGCGGCCGCGTCCCCGGAGACGGCGGATGCGTCGACGGACACGGCGGATGCGTCGCCCGAGCAGACGGTCGCGTCGCCCGAGCAGACGGCGGTCGCCGAGCCCGCGCAGCAGCCCGAGGCGCCGGCCCCCGACTCGCTCACCGAGTCGGGGGAGCAGGAGCCCGGCCACGAGCCCGGCCTCGCCGACCCCGGCAAGCCCGCGGACGCATCCGGCTCGGAGGAGGCGACCCAGGACGCGCCGAGCGAGGACGACCCCATCGCCGCCGCGCGCACGCTGCCCGAGCTGCCCGCCGGGCCCTTCGGCCTGCTCTTCCACGCCCCCGACCTCGAGCGGCTCCCGACGCTGCCGCCGCTGCGCGCGGAGCTCGACGACGAGGACGACGAGGACGACGAGGGCGACGACCAGCAGGACGGCCGGCGCTCGCGCCGCTCGCGCTCGCGGTCGCGCTCGCGCCGCAGCGAGGACGAGAAGCCGCTCATCACCGAGCCGCAGAAGGTGCGCGGCTCGACCCGGCTCGAGGCGAAGCGCCAGCGCCGGCGCGAGGGCCGCGACGCCGGTCGTCGCCGCACGGTCGTGACCGAGACCGAGTTCCTCGCTCGCCGCGAGGCCGTCGAGCGGCAGATGATCGTGCGCTCGAAGCACGACCGCGTGCAGCTCGCGGTGCTCGAGGACGGCGTGCTCGTCGAGCACTACGTCGCGAAGGCGAGCGAGTCGAGCCTCATCGGCAACGTCTACCTCGGCCGCGTGCAGAACGTGCTGCCGAGCATGGAGGCCGCCTTCGTCGACATCGGCCGCGGACGCAACGCGGTGCTCTACTCGGGCGAGGTCGACTGGGACGCCGCCGAGCTCGAGGGCCAGCCGCGCAAGATCGAGCTCGCGCTCAAGCCCGGCGACACCGTGCTCGTGCAGGTCACGAAGGATCCGGTCGGCCACAAGGGCGCCCGGCTCACGAGCCAGATCTCGCTGCCCGGCCGCTACCTCGTCTCGGTGCCCGGCGGCTCGATGAACGGCATCTCCCGAAAGCTGCCCGACACCGAGCGCGCTCGCTTGAAGAAGATCCTGAAGCAGGTGCTGCCCGAGGGCGTCGGCGTCATCGTGCGCACGGCCGCGGAGGGCGCGACCGAGGAGCAGCTGACGCGCGACGTCGAGCGCCTCACGCGTCAGTGGGAGCGCATCCAGCAGCTCCGGAACGGCTCCGCGCCGCAGCGACTGCACGCCGAGCCCGACCTGCTCGTGAAGATCGTCCGCGACGTCTTCAACGAGGACTTCTCGAAGCTCATCATCCAGGGCTCGGAGGCGCTCACCACGATCCGCGAGTACCTCGAAGCCATCGCGCCCGACCTGCTCGACCGGGTCGAGGCCTACGACGGCACCGACGACCCCTTCGACCACTTCCGCATCGCGGAGCAGATCGACAAGGCGCTCGACCGCAAGGTGTGGCTGCCCTCAGGCGGCTCGCTCGTCATCGACCGCACCGAGGCGATGACCGTCGTCGACGTCAACACCGGCCGCTTCGTCGGCGCGGGCGGCAACCTCGAGGAGACGGTCACGAAGAACAACCTCGAGGCGGCCGAGGAGATCGTGCGCCAGCTGCGGCTGCGCGACATCGGCGGCATCATCGTGATCGACTTCATCGACATGGTGCTCGAGTCGAACCGCGACCTCGTGCAGCGGCGCCTCATCGAGTGCTTGAGCCGCGACCGCACGAAGCACCAGGTGGCGGAGGTCACGAGCCTCGGCCTCGTGCAGATGACGCGCAAGAAGCTCGGCCTCGGACTGCTCGAGACCTACTCCGAGCCGTGCGAGATCTGCGCGGGCCGCGGCGTCATCGTGCACCACGAGCCCGTCTCGAAGCCGCAGCGCCAGCAGCAGGAGAACGGCGGCCAGGGCGGCGGTCGCCGTCGCGGCCGCGGCAAGCAGGGCGAGCAGCAACCCGAGCAGCACCAGCAGCAGCAGGGCGCCAGCACCGGCGGCACGCACGCGATCACGGACGACATGCGCAAGGGCCTGTCCCAGATCGCGGCTGCGGCGAAGGGCAAGCCGGTCGACGCCGAGCAGCCGGCCGCCGAGCAGCCGGTCGTCGAGCAGCCTGTCGTCGAGCAGCCCAAGGGCGAGCAGGGCCGGCGCGAGCGCCCCTCCGGCAAGGTGCAGCCCTCGAAGGCCGCGGTCGAGGCGGTCGCCGCCGAGCCGGTCGTGACGATCCTCGACATCCCGGTCGAGCCCAAGCAGGAGCAGCCGGCCGAAAAGGTGAGCGAGCGCGACCTCGACGGGCTGCTCGGCGGCGCGCTCGACGCGCTCGCCGCGCCCGCGCCGGGCACCGGCAAGGCCGCGCGCCGCTCGCGCCGCGCCTCGTCGGGCGTCATCACGGCGAAGCCCGACGACAAGTAGTCGACGCGCGGGGAGCGGGGCGGGCTACGGCCGGTCCCGCTCCTTGACGCGCAGCCCGCTCGCGATGAGCCGCTTCACGAGCACCTTCGGCGGCACCTGCTCGGCGCCCATCGCGACGAGCTCCGCGATGCGCTCGGCGGGCACGTCGTAGTGATCGTGGTCGAACCCGCGCCGCGGGAGCCCCGCCGCGCGCGCGAACGCGTGCAGCTCGTCGAGCGACGCGTCGCTCACGAGGTGCGCCCACATCGTGCCGTGGTTCGGCCAGAGCGGCTCGTCCACCAGGATCGCCATGCGCTCACGGTAGCGCCGCCACGCGGGGCGGCGCTGTTGACCGGCATGGCTCGCGGCGTGTATCGTTGTTCGCTGGCGCTCGTCGCAATTCCTTGCGCGCGCTACAAGCTTCGTCCCGGCCCTGCCGGGAGTCGTTCCAACAGTGAGGATCCAACGTGGTGTACGCAATCGTGCGCGCCGGCGGCCGGCAGGAGAAGGTCGAGGTCGGCACCGTGCTCGTCGTCGACCGCATCGCCGGTGACGACAACGGCAACGTCGAGCTGGCCCCCGTGCTGCTCGTCGACGGCGACAAGGTCACGACCGACGCCGACGCGCTCGCCAAGGTCAAGGTGACGGCCGAGGTCGTGACCGACCTGCGCGGCCCGAAGATCCGCATCCAGCACTACCGCAACAAGACCGGCTACAAGCGCCGCATGGGCCACCGTTCGGAGCTCACGCGCCTCAAGGTCACCGGCATCAAGTAAGGGAGCCGCAGACATGGCACACAAGAAGGGCGCATCGTCCACCCGCAACGGCCGTGACTCGAACGCGCAGCGCCTCGGCGTCAAGCGCTTCGGCGGCCAGGTCGTCAAGGCCGGCGAGATCATCGTCCGCCAGCGCGGCACCCACTTCCACCCCGGCGCCGGCGTCGGTCGTGGCGGCGACGACACCCTGTTCGCCCTCGAGGCGGGCTCGGTCGAGTTCGGCACGAAGGGCGGCCGCAAGGTCGTCAACATCGTCGCCGCTGGCTGACACGAGACACACCCGATGAACGGGGCGGGCTTCGGCTCGCCCCGTTCTCGCATCGAGAGGAGACCTCCGTGGCGACATTCGTCGACCAGGTCACGCTGCACCTGCGCGCAGGGAACGGCGGCCACGGCTGCGTCTCCGTCAAGCGCGAGAAGTTCAAGCCGCTCGCCGGCCCCGACGGCGGCAACGGCGGCGACGGCGGCGACATCGTGCTCGTCGCCGACAACCAGGTGACGACGCTGCTCGGCTACCACCGCAACCCGCACCGCGCGAGCGAGAACGGCCAGCCCGGCATGGGCGACCACCGCTCGGGCACGACGGGCTCCGACCTCGTGCTCCCCGTGCCGGTCGGCACGGTGGTGTCGGATGCGTCGGGCGAGCAGCTCGCGGACCTCTCGCAAGCGGGCATGCGGATCGTCGTCGCCGAGGGCGGCCAGGGCGGACTCGGCAACGCCGCGCTCTCGAACCAGAAGCGCCGCGCCCCCGGCTTCGCGCTGCTCGGCACGCCGGGCTTCGAGGGCGACATCACGCTCGAGCTCAAGACCGTCGCCGACGTCGCGCTCGTGGGCTTCCCGAGCGCCGGCAAGTCGAGCCTCGTCGCCGCGATGTCGGCCGCGCGGCCGAAGATCGCCGACTACCCCTTCACGACGCTGCACCCGAACCTCGGGGTCGTCGAGTCGGGCCAGTCGCGCTACACGATCGCCGACGTGCCGGGCCTCATCGAGGGCGCGAGCGAGGGCAAGGGGCTCGGGCTCGAGTTCCTGCGCCACGTCGAGCGCTGCTCGGCGCTCCTGCACGTCATCGACTGCGCGACGCTCGAGCCGGGCCGCGACCCGGTGACCGACCTGCAGGTCATCCTGCGCGAGCTCGCCGCCTACCCCGTGCCCGAGGGCCAGACTCCGCTGCTCGAGCGGCAGCAGCTCGTCGCGCTCAACAAGATCGACGTGCCCGAGGCCGCGGAGCTCGCCGCCTTCGTGCGCGAGGAGATCGAGGCGATGGGCTTCCGGGTCTTCGAGATCTCGACCGTCGCGCACAAGGGCCTGCGCGAGCTCTCGTTCGCGCTCGCCGAGATCGTCGAGGCCGACCGCGCGGCGAAGGCCGCCGAGCCCGCGCCCGAGCGGATCGTGCTGCGGCCGCGCGCGATCGACGAGGCCGGCTTCAAGGTCAAGGTCGAGGGCTCCCACTCCGGGCCCGTGTACCGCATCCTGGGCGCGAAGCCCGAGCGCTGGGTGCAGCAGACCGACTTCCAGAACGACGAGGCCGTCGGCTACCTCGCCGACCGGCTCGCGAAGCTCGGCACCGAGGAGGCGCTGCTCAAGGCAGGCGCCGTCCCCGGCGCGACGGTCGTCATCGGTCCGGGCGCCGGCATCGTCTTCGACTGGGAGCCGACGATCGCCTCGGCCGCCGAGCTCGTTGGCAACCGCGGCACCGACCCGCGTCTCGATCAGGGCGGCCGGCGCACGACCGCCGAGCGGCGCGACGAGTACCACCGCCGCATGGACGCCAAGCAGGCCGCGCGCGACGAGCTCGGCACCGAGCGCGACGCAGGCATGTGGACGGACGACGAGGGCTTCGAGGTGCAGCGCTGGGAAGACGAGGGATGACGCGGCTCGACCTCACCGCCGGCGAGCGCGTCGTCGTCAAGGTCGGCTCCTCGTCCATCTCGGGCGAGCGCCGCGGCCAGATCGAGCCGCTCGTCGACGCCCTCGCCCGGCTCCACCGCTCGGCCGAGGTCATCCTCGTCTCCTCCGGCGCCATCTCGACCGGGATGCCCTACCTCGGGCTCGAATCGCGGCCCGTCGACCTGCCGATGCAGCAGGCGGCGGCCGCGGTCGGGCAGAACGTGCTCATGAACCGCTACCAGCGGAGCCTCTCGCGGCACGAGGTCGTCGCGGCGCAGATCCTGCTGACGGCCTCCGACATGGAGCTCGACTCGCACCGCGTGAACGCGCGCAACGCGCTCGAGCGGCTGCTCGAGCTGCGGATGCTGCCGATCGTCAACGAGAACGACACCGTCGCGACGCACGAGATCCGGTTCGGCGACAACGACCGGCTCGCGGCGCTCGTCGCGCGGCTCGTCGGCGCCGACCGGCTCATCCTGCTCTCGGACATCGAGGCGCTCCGCACCGCGCCGCCGGACGAGGCCGGCTCCGAGCCGATCGAGCACGTGCCCTTCGGCGACCCGCTCGAGGGCGTGCGCCTCGGCGCCTCCGGCTCGCACATCGGCTCGGGCGGCGCGATGACGAAGGTCGACGCGGCGCGGCTCGCGGCCGAGGCGGGCGTCACGGTCACCGTCACCGCGACGCCGCTGCTCGACCGGCTGCTCTCGGGCGAGCGGCTCGGCACCGAGTTCGAGGCGAACCCCGCGCGGTGGAGCTCGGAGCCGAGGCACGTCCGTGCCTCTGCCGCGACCCCAGCGCCGGAGCCCGTCCCGGGCTCCGGGACCGGCAGAGCGCTCGCACAGCCCGATCGAGCTCGCGGCGGCTCCTAGGATCGAGGCATGGCCGATGACCTCGATGCGCTGCTGACCGACTCGAAGCAGGCCTCCCGCGCGCTCGGCGTCGCGCCGGCGGGCCAGCGGCACGAGGCGATCCGCGCGATCGCGACCGCGATCGAGCGCGCGACCGACCGCATCCTCGCCGCCAACGCCGAAGACCTCGAGCGCGGCCGCGCGAGCGGCCTCGCCGACGGTCTGCTCGACCGCCTCCTGCTCGACGAGCGCCGCATCGCCGGGCTCGCCGCCGCCGCGCGCGCGCTCGCCGAGCTGCCCGACCCGATCGGCGAGGTGCTGCGGGAGCGCACGCTGCCCAACGGGCTCGAGCTCACCGAGGTGCGCGTGCCCTTCGGCGTCGTCGGCGTCATCTACGAGGCGCGCCCGAACGTCACGGTCGACCTCGCGTGCATCGGGCTCGGCTCCGGCAACGCCGTCGTGCTCCGCGGCGGCTCGGCCGCCGAGCGCACGAACGCCGCGCTCGTCGAGGCGATCCAGGATGCGGTGGCGGGCGAGGGACTGCCGCGCGAGGTCGTGCAGACGATCGACCGCTTCGGCCGCGACGGCGCCGGGCGACTCATGCGCGCCCGCGGCCTCATCGACCTGCTCGTGCCGCGGGGGAGCGCCGCGCTGATCGACCGCGTCGTGACCGAGTCGACCGTGCCCGTCATCGAGACCGGAGCCGGCGTCGTGCACGCCTTCGTCGACCGCGCCGCCGACCTCCCGATGGCGCTCGACATCGTGCTCAACGCCAAGACGCAGCGCACGAGCGTCTGCAACGCGCTCGAGACCGTGCTCGTGCACCGCGACATCGCCGAGACCGCCGTGCCGACGATCGCGGTCGCGCTGCAGCAGGCGGGCGTCACGATCCACGCCGACGGCGCGCTCCCGGGCGTCGACGGCGCCGAGCCGCTCCGCGACGGCGGCTGGGCGACCGAGCACCTCTCGATGGACGTCGCGATCGGCGTCGTCGACGACCTCGACGCCGCGATCGAGCACGTGAACGCCTTCGGCACGCACCACACCGACACGATCATCACCGACGACGCGGATGCGGCGGCCAGGTTCCTCGCCGAGGTCGACTCCGCAGTCGTCATGCACAACGCATCCACCCGGTTCACCGACGGCGGCGAGTTCGGCTTCGGCGCCGAGGTGGGCATCTCGACGCAGAAGGCGCACGCGCGCGGCCCGATGGGCCTGCCGGAGCTCACGAGCACGAAGTGGATCGTGCGGGGCTCCGGCCAGGTGCGGGCCTGACCGATCCGACCGCGATAGGCTTGCACCATGACGCTGATCACGCTGACCTCGGCCCTGCTCGAGGCCTCGCTCGAGGCCGAGGGCGACTCCGCTTCGGCATTCGGGCCCTACATCGCCGCGGGCATCACCGCCGCTGTCTTCATCATCTCGGCGATCGTGCTGCGATCGTTCCGCGACGTCGCGCACCGCTCCGAGCGGCACGACGTGCACGGCAACGCCTGATCCGCCTCCGTGGCTGAGCGCCGCCGACGCCTCGGCATCATGGGCGGCACGTTCGATCCCGTCCACAACGGCCACCTCGTCGCCGCGAGCGAGGTCGCGCACCACTTCGCGCTCGACGAGGTCGTCTTCGTGCCGACCGGCGAGCCCTACCAGAAGCGCAACGTCTCGCCCAGCGAGGACCGCTACCTCATGACGGTAATCGCGACGGCCTCCAACCCGCGCTTCCGCGTCAGCCGCATCGACATCGACCGCGGCGGGCCCACCTACACGATCGACACGCTCCGCGACGTGCGTGCGGCGCATCCCGATGCCGAGCTCTTCTTCATCACCGGGGCGGATGCGTTCACCTCGATCGTGGAGTGGAAGGACGCCGACGAGCTCTGGGAGCTCGCGCACTTCGTCGCCGTCACCCGCCCGGGCCACCACCTGTCGGTGCAGGACTATCCGCGAGAGCGTGTCTCGGAGCTGGAGATTCCCGCCCTTGCGATATCCTCGACCGATTGCCGTGCGCGCGTTCGCGCCGGCTATCCCGTCTGGTACCTCGTGCCCGACGGAGTGGTTCAATACATCAGCAAGCACGACCTGTACCGGAGACTGACAGCATGACCGATGCGAACGAGGGGCGCCCGCTCACCCGGCGTCAGCTTCGCGAGCTCGAGCGCGCTGCAGAGCTGGCCCGCACCGGCGGAGTCCCGCCGGTTCCCGATGCAGCCGAGCACGAGCAGCTGAGCGATGAGCCCGAGCGGCTCGGCCGCCACTCCACCCCGAGCGTCCCGGCGGCGCCGGAGGAGATGCAGCCGCTCGAGGCGCAGCTCGCCGTCGACGCGCCCGAGGCCGAGCCTGCCCCCGAGCCCGAGCCCGAGCCCGAGCTCGCGCCGCAGCCTGAGCTCGCCCCCGAGCCCGCGCCGCAGCCCTCGAAGCCGCTCGGCCGCTTCTTCGGCCGCAAGAAGGCCGCCCCGGCACAGCAGGCGCCCATCGACCTGCCCGAGACCGTCGCGATGGATCGGGTCGACGCCGACGAGGCCGAGCGCGCCGAGGTCATCGAGGCCGAGATAGAGCCGGCCCCGCCCGCCCAGCAGCCCACCGCATCCGTGCCCGCACCCTGGTCGGCGCGCCGCTCGAGCGTGCAGGTCGACGACGTGCAGGGCCTCGACACCGTCGACGACCACGAGCTCGACAGCCTCGAGATCGACGAGGTCATCGTCGAGCAGCCGCGGGTCTCTGCGCACCGCGTCGCCGAGTCGACCCCCGCGCAGCTCGAGGACAAGCGCGCCGCCGAGGCCGAGGAGGAGCCGACCCCGACGGGGCCGAGCCGCGGCCAGTCGCAGCGACTGCCGGTCATCGTCAACGTCGTCTCCGACACGTCCGAGCACCACATCGCCGACCTCCGCGACCAGGGCGTCGCGACGAGCGGCAGCGGCTCCTCCACCTCGTCTTTCACCGCGAACGCGCTCGTGCTGCCCGCCGGCACCGACAGCCCCGACTTCCAGCTCGAGGGCGAGGACGGGCTGCTCGTCACCGGCTCGATCGACGTGCCCGAGGGCTTCGCGTCGTCCGGTCGCGGCAGCGCCTCGATCGACGGCAGCGACGTCGACGCCGAGGTCGCCGAGGGTGAGGTGTCGAGCCCCGAGACGGCGCCCGTGCGCGCCTCGAAGGCCGTCTCGTCCTACGCGAACGCCCGCGTGCAGATCGCGCCGCAGAAGCAGCGCACGAACGTCGTCCCGGTCGCGATCGGCGCCGGCGCCGGCGTGTTCGTCGCGGGCGTCGTCGGCGTCATCGTCTGGGCCCTCTCGCAGGGGATCCTCTGAACATCAGGAGTGCACGATGAGTGCCGATCAGCGGGCGATCGAACTCGCCCGAGCCGCGGCGCGCGCCGCCGACAAGGCGCTCGCCGTCGACCAGGTGGCGCTCGACGTCTCGGGGCAGCTGCCCCTCACCGACGTGTTCCTCATCGCGACCGGCCGCAACGAGCGGCAGGTGAGCGCGATCGCGCGCGACATCGAGGATGCGCTCATCGTCGACGGCGCGAAGCCGATCCGCCGCGAGGGACGCGCTGACGGCCGCTGGGTGCTGCTCGACTTCTCCGACATCGTCGTGCACATCTTCCACGAGGAGGAGCGCACCTACTACCAGCTCGAGCGGCTCTGGCGCGATGCGCCGGTCGTCGACCTGCAGCTTCCCGAGGCTCCCGCCACCGCCGAGTAGCGCCCGCCGGCGCTGACCTCGCCTCCACGCTCGCGCGCTGCACCGGCACGTGAGCGGTCGACTCCGCGCGTGAGCGGTCAGCTCCGCGCGTGAGCGGTCAAATCCGCGCGTGAACGGTCACTCGAAGTGACCGCTCACACGCCGAAGTGACCGCTCACACGCCGAAGTGACCGCTCACGCGCCAGGATGACCGCTCAGAGGCGGAGCTTCCCGACTGCTCAGGCCCGCGCGAACGCGCCCGCGTCGCCGCGCCGAGCGCGCACGAGCGCGACGACCATGCGCCCGCGCCCGCGGGCGGTGAAGCGCTCGCCCTCGAGCGTCGGCTCCACCTGGGCGCCGTCCATCCAGAGCGCGATCGCCTCGCCCGCCGCGCGACCGGTGACGACGAGCTCGTCGCCGTCGCGGGTCGCCCGCAGCTCGATGCTCGCGGCGGCGTCGCCCGTGCCCCGCAGCGCGGTCCACTGCGTGGCCGGCAGCTCCGGCGTCCTGGGCGGCACCGTGCGCCGCTGCCGCTGCGCCTCGATCGCGAGCCCGATGCGCAGCAGGCGCTCGTCGTCGTAGGGTCGGCCGGCGATCGTGAGTCCCACGGGCATCCCGATGTCGTGCATCGTGCCCATCGGCACGGTGACGGTCGGGATGCCGAAGTGCCGCCAGACGAGGTTGCCGTTCGCGACCCAGGTGCCGTTCCGCCACGCGAGCTCGGCCGAGGCCGGGTTCGTGTCGGCGTCGGCCGGTGCGACGTCGGCGAGCGTCGGCATCACGACGACGTCGATCCCGTTCGCGTCGAGCCACTCGTCCCAGTCGAGGCGGCGCGTCTCCTCGAGCCCCGCGATGCCGGCTGCCATCGCCGGGATGTCCTCGAGCTCGGGCACGGGCAGCGACGGGAACTCCGCGAGGTCGATGCTCGCCGCAGGCTCGAACGCGGGCGAGCTGCGCTCGAAGCGGTCGGGGAGGGCACCGGGCGGATGCGGGAAGATGCGCTCGCCGTCGACGTCGCGCAGGTGCGGCAGGGCGGGATCGCCGTTGCGCTGCAGGAAGCCCTCCCACGCCCACACCGCGAGCTCGCGCAGCTCGCTCTCGATGAAGCGCGGCGGCACGATGCCGCGGTCGAGGAGGTGCGGGGCGCCGTCGCGATCGCCCTCGTAGTTCGACACGAGCGGCAGGTCGGTCTCGACGACCGTCGCGCCGGCGGCGCGGAGGTCGTCGGCCATCGCGCGCCACAGCTCCAGCACACTCTCGCGCGTCGGAATGGGGGCGCGGAGGTCGGGGTCGGCGCCGATGTACATGCGCGGCACCGCGATCGTGAGGCCCGCGAGCGGCGCGGGCTCGAGCGCGGCGAAGGATGCGGGGCGCACGTCGGCGACGGCCGGCACGTCGAGCCACGGCTGCTGCCGCCAGAAGTCGCCGTCGGTGCGCTCGTCCGGCACGACGAGCGCGTCGAGCGCCGCGAGCAGGTCGGCCATCGAGCGGGTGTGCGGCACGACGACGTCCATGGTCGGCACGAGCGCCCAGTTGCCGCGCATCGAGATGAGGCCGCGGGAGGGTGTGTAGGCGCACAGCGCGTTGCAGCTCGCCGGCGCGCGGCCCGACGACCACGTCTCCTCACCGAGCCCGATGACCCCGATCGACGCGGCGGTCGCGCTGCCGGAGCCGTTGGACGACCCCGAGCCGAATGCGCTTGTGAGCCACGCGGCGCTGTAGGGGCTCTCGGCGCGGCCGCGGAGGCCCCGCTGCATGCCGCCGTTCGCCATCGGGGGCATCGTCGTGAGGCCGATGAGCACCGCGCCCGCCTCGCGCATCCGCTCGATCGCGAACGCGTCCTCGCCCGCGACGAGGTGCTCGAACGCCGGGCTGCCGGCCGAGACGGTCATGCCGCGCGCGGAGTAGCTCTCCTTCGCGGTGAAGGGGATGCCGTCGAGCGGCCCCGCGGGTCGGCCCGCGCGGATCCTCGCATCGGCGGCCGCGGCCGCCTCGAAGACGTCGGGCGCGAGCACGGGCACGGCGTTCAGCCGCGGACCGGCCACGTCGAACGCGGCGATCCGCGCGAGCGTGAGCGCCGCGAGCTCGGTCGCGGTCGTCCGCCCCGCGTCGAGCTCGGCCCGGAGCGAGCGCACGCTCGCCTCGACGAGCCGCGCTCCGCGCACCGAGCCCGCCTCGCTCACGCGGCGCTCCTCGGCTGCTGCTGCGTGATGCAGTGGATGCCGCCGCCGCGGGCGAAGAGCTCGCGGGCGTCGACCGTCACGGCGCGCCGCCCGGGGTAGACCGCCTCGAGCACCTCGCGCGCGGCCTGGTCGGCGGCTGGGTCGCCGAAGCCGCACACGATGATGCCGTCGTTCACGATCACGTGGTTGACGTACGACCAGTCGACCCAGCCCTCGTCGTCGCGGAGGGTCGCGGGCGCGGGCAGCGGCACGACCTCGAGCCGAGCGCCGCTCGCGTCGACCGCCTCGGCGAGCAGCTTCGCGGTGTCGCGCGAGACGGCGTGGTCGGGATGCTCGGGGGAGCGCTGCTCGTGCACGAGCACGCGCCCGTCGCCGACGAGCGACGCGACGATGTCGACGTGGCCGCGCGTGCCGTAGCGCTCGTAGTCGCGCGTGAGGCCGCGGGGGAGCCAGATGGGATGCGTCGCGCCGATCGTGCGCGCGAGCTCGGCCTCGACCTCGGCGCGGGAGATGCCGGGGTTCCGACCCGGGTCGCGCTGCACCGTCTCGGTCAGCAGCACGGTGCCGCGGCCGTCGACGTGGATGGCGCCGCCCTCGTTCACGAGCTCCGAGGGGATGCGCTCGGCGCCGGCGAGGTCGGCGACGATCGCGCCGATGCGCGAGTCGTGCTCCCAGCTCGCCCAGTCCTGCGCGCCCCAGCCGTTGAAGACCCAGTCGACGGCGCCGAGCCTGCCGTGCTCGTCGAGCACGAACGTGGGGCCGATGTCGCGCATCCACGCGTCGTCGAGCGGCGCCTCGACGAGCGTCACGGCGCTCGAGAGCAGCCGCCGAGCGACGCCCACCTCCTCGGCGTCGACGATCATCGTCACGGGCTCGAACTCGCTCGCGGCGTTGGCGACCGCGGCCCACGCCTCGTGCGCCGCCGTGGCCTCAGCGGGCGTGTCGCCGGCGTTCGGGCCGTGCGGGAACGCCATCCACAGCCGCTCGTGCGGGTCCGACTCCACGGGCATGCGCCAGGACATCCGTCTCCCATCGTCGCGATCGGTATTGATCGGTTGATCAATAGCCTGGCTCGACAAGTTACTGTGGTCGCGGCGAGGAAGCAATGACCCCAGTGAAGCGAGTCCGGAAGAGTCCCGAGGAGCGGCGTGCCGACGTGCACGGCGCAGCGCGAGCGATCGCGCTCGAATCCGGCCTGAGCGCCGTCACGCAGCGCGCGGTGGCCGAGCGCGCGGGCGTCGCGCCCGGCCTCGTGACGCACTACGCCGACCGCATGGAGCTCCTCGTCGCCGAGGTCTTCCGCGACATCGCGCAAGAGGAGCTCGAGAGCGTGCGGGCGAGCGTCGAGGCCGTCGACGGCGGCGACGTCGAGCGCGTGATCGCGCTGCTGCACGGGCTCATCCGCGACTACCGACGCGACGTCGCGCTCGTCTGGCTCGACGGCTGGAGCCTGTCGCGACGCAACGAGGAGCTCGCCGCGACGCTCGTCGACCAGGCGCGGGCGTGGGAGGACTTCGTCGCCGGCGTCTTCGAGCGGGGGGATGCCTCGGGTGCCTTCCGCGCGCCCGACTCCCTCGCGCTCGCGCGCTTCGTCATCGGTGCGACCGACGGCTTGAGCGCCCAGGCGACGGTGTGGGCGGGGCATGAGGAGGAGACGGTGCGCTACGTCACCCGCACCGTCGCGGGCCTGCTCGGCATCCCCACCTCGGCGCTCGCGCGCGGCGCCTATTGATCATTTGGCCAATAGTGTGCGACACTCGCTCGCGCGGCGCGGAGCAGCGCCGACGACGGAGGGATCGACACCATGCTGGAACGCGCTTGCGACGTCCTCGTGATCGGCGCCGGGGCCGCTGGCCTCAGCGCAGCGACGCGCCTCGTCGAGTCGGGCTTGACGGTCACGGTGCTCGAGGCGCGCGACCGCGTCGGCGGGCGCACGTGGACTCGGGAGATCGACGGCGCCGTGCTCGAGATCGGCGGCCAGTGGGTCTCGCCCGACCAGGAGGCGCTGCTCGAGACGCTCGACCGGCTCGGGCTCGAGACCTACGCGCGCTACCGCGAGGGCGAGAGCATCTACGTCGACCGCGAGGGGCAGCGCCACCGCTACACGGGTGAGATCTTCCCGGCCGGCGCCGAGACCGAGGCCGAGATCGAGCGCCTGATCGGCATCCTCGACGGGCTCGCGACCGAGGTCGGCGCGACCGCGCCCTGGGCGCACCCGCGGGCGGCGGAGTTCGACGCCATCTCGTGGCACCACTGGCTCCGCACCCAGTCCGACGACGAATCCGCGTGCGAGATCGTCTCGATCTACGTCGCCGAGGCGATGCTCACGAAGCCCGCGCACTCGTTCAGCCTGCTGCAGGCGCTGCTCATGGCGGCCTCGGCCGGCGGCTTCGCCAACCTCGTCGACGAGGACTTCATCCTCGACCGCCGCGTCGTCGGCGGCATGCAGCAGGTCTCGCTCCGGCTCGCCGAGCAGCTCGGCGACTCGGTCGTGCTGAACGCGCCCGTGCGTCGCCTCGAGCACTCGGCCGACGGGGTCGTCGCGCACGCCGACGGCGGCGTGGTCGTCCGCGCCAAGCGCGCGGTCGTCGCGGTGCCGCCGAACCTCTACTCGCGCATCGACTTCCAGCCGCCGCTGCCGCGCCTGCACCAGCAGATGCACCAGCACGTCTCGCTCGGCCTCGTCATCAAGGTGCACGCCGTCTACGCCTCGCCGTTCTGGCGCGAGGACGGGCTCTCGGGCACGGTCTTCGCCCCGCACAGCCCCGTGCACGAGGTCTACGACAACACGAACCACGAGGATGAGCGGGGCACGCTCGTCGCCTTCATCTCCGACCTGCAGGCGGATGCGTCGTTCGGGCTCGGACCGGAGGCGCAGCGCGCCGCGATCCTCGAGCAGCTCGCCGAGTACTTCGGCCCGCGCGCGCTCGAGCCCGAGGTCTTCTACCTCTCCGACTGGGGCGCAGAGGAGTGGACGCGCGGCGCCTACGCCGCGAGCTTCGACATCGGCGGCCTCTCGCGCTACGGCGCGATGCAGCGCGAGCCGCTCGGCCCCCTGCACTGGGCGTGCAGCGACATCGCCGCCGAGGGCTACCAGCACGTCGACGGCGCGATCCGTCGCGGCTGGGCCGCGGCCGACGAGGTCATCGACGAGCTCGGCGACTAGACCGAGCCAGATCCGGATAGAGGAGTCAAAGGTGACTGCAACACGAGCGGCCGACGCCGCCGTCTCGAACAAGGGCCTCGCGCCCGGCACCGTCGGGGTGCTCGGGGCCGTCGTGATCGGCGTCTCGACGATCGCGCCCGCCTACACCTTCACCGCGGCGATCGGCCCGACGGTGAGCGCCGTCGGCGTGCAGGTGCCCGCCATCATCCTGCTCGGCTTCGTGCCCATGCTGCTCGTGGCGTTCGGCTACCGCGAGCTCAACCGCGCGATGCCCGACGCCGGCACCTCGTTCACGTGGGCCACGCGCGCCTTCGGCCCGTACGTCGGCTGGATGGCCGGCTGGGGCCTCGTGATCGCGACCGTGCTCGTGCTCTCGAACCTCGCGGGCATCGCGGTCGACTTCCTCTACCTGCTGCTCGCGCAGATCACGGGCAACGAGTCGATCGCCGAGCTCGCGGCGAACCCCTTCATCAACGTCATCACGTGCCTCGCGTTCATGGCGGCCGCGACGTTCATCTCGTACCGCGACATCGAGACCACGCAGCGCCTGCAGCTGGCGCTCGTCGCCTTCCAGGTGCTCGTGCTGCTCGCCTTCGGCATCACCGCGCTCGTGCGGGCTTCCTCCGGCGAGGCGCTCGACCACACGCCGATCGACCCGTCGTGGTTCAGCGTGTTCCAGGCGCCGTCGGTCAGCGCGGTCATCGCGGGCCTGTCGCTCTCGATCTTCATCTTCTGGGGCTGGGACGTCGTGCTGACGATGAACGAGGAGGCGAAGGACCCGGCGCGCACGCCCGGCCGCGCCGCCGCGATCACGATCGTCATCGTGCTCGGCCTCTACCTGCTGCTCGCGATCGCGCTGCTCGCCTTCGCCGGCGTCGGCGACACCGGGCTCGGCCTCGGCAACGCCGACATCCAGGAGAACGTGCTGTTCTTCCTCTCCGACCCGATCATGGGGCCGCTCGCCTGGCTCATCTCGCTCGCGGTGCTCACGTCGTCGGCGGCGTCGCTGCAGTCGACCGCGCTCTCACCGGCGCGCACGCTGCTCGCGATGGGGCACTACCGCGCCGTGCCCGCACGCTTCGCGACCGTGCACCCGCGCTTCCGCACGCCCGGCTTCGCGGCGGTCGTCTCGGCGCTCGTCGCGAGCGGCTTCTACGCGGTCATGCGCTTCGTGAGCGAGAACGTGCTGTGGGACACCATCACGGCGCTCGGCATGATGGTGTGCTTCTACTACGGCCTGACGGCGCTGAGCGCGGTCTGGTACTTCCGCAAGACGTCGACGTCGTCGGGGGTCAAGGCGTTCCTGGTGCAGCTGCTCGCGCCGCTGCTCGGCGGCATCATGCTCGTGGTGCTCTTCGTGCAGACGCTCGTCGACAGCCTCGACCCGGCCTACGGCTCGGGCTCCGAGATCGGCGGCGTCGGCCTCGTCGGCATCCTCGGCGTCGGCATGCTGCTGCTCGGCGTCGTGCTCATGCTCATCATGCGCAAGCTGCGCCCGGCGTTCTTCCGCGGCGAGGTGCTCCCGATGGGCTTCAACCGGGGCGACCTCGACACGAAGGCGCTCTTCATCAAGTAGCGGCGTCCACGACGACGGATGCGTCCGGCTCGGGTCCCCACGGACCGAGCCGGACGCATCCGCGCTGCCTGCCTGCCTAGCGGGCGAGCGAGGGCGTGAGCGTGATGACGTTCGCCCACGGGTCCTCGAAGCGGAGGCTCTGGCCGTCGTCGGCGACCGCGACGCCCGCGGACGCGAGCCGCTCGCGCGCCGAGCCGAGCGCATCCGCATCGGGCACCCGGATCTCGACGCGGCCGAGCCCGAGCGTGTCGGCGCGGCGCCCGGCGCCGCGCGAGTTCCACACGTTCATCGCCATGTGGTGGTGGTAGCCGCCCGCGCTCACGAAGAGCGCCGTGCTGCCGAGCGAGGCGGTCTCGGCGAAGCCGAGCGCGCCGACGTAGAAGTCGCGCGCGGTCGCGACGTCGCCGACCTGCAGGTGCACGTGGCCGACCTTGGCGCCGACCGGCGCCGTCGCCGACTGCCCGAACGAGCCGCGGTCGAGGTGCTCGCTGACGAAGCGGTTCGGGTCGATGAACTCGGTCGTCATGTAGACCTTGCCGCCCTCCCAGCGCCACTGGTCGCGCGGCCGGTCGACGTAGAGCTCGACGCCGTTGCCGTCGGGGTCGGCGAAGTAGAACGCCTCGGAGACGTGGTGGTCGCCGGTGCCGGCGAACTGGATGCCGGGGATCTGCGTCATCCGCACGACCGCGGCGGCGAGGGCGGCGTGCGTCGGGTAGAGGATCGCGGTGTGGAACAGGCCCGCGTCGGCCGGGTTCGGGCCGCGCAGGTCGGGCGCCTCCTCGAGCACGAGGATCGTGCGGCCGCCCACGCCGAGCTCGACGACGCCCGGGCGCTCGGCGATGTGCTCGAGGCCGACCCCGGCGGTGTACCAGTGCACGAGCCGAGCGAGCTTCGCGGTCTTGAGCATCACCGGGCCCATGTCGGTGGCGTCGGGCAGCAGGTCGATGGTGTCCATGAGTTCCTCCACGAGAGGGCAACGCCGCCCGCCGCCGGGCATTCCGGGCGGGCACTCGGGAACCGCCGGGTATGGTCGCGCTCCATGGGCGAGAGCGTGTGGTCGGGCCGTGCCGACGAGCTGCTGCTGCGCACGGCCTCGGCCGAGCCGACGCCGGGCAGCGGCGCGGCGGCCGCGGTCGCCGGCGCGCTCGGCATCGCGCTCGTGCTCGAGGCGCTCACGATCACCGGCGACGACGGATGCGCTGCGGCGCGCGCGAGGGGAGAGGCCCTCGTCGAGCGCGTGGTGGCGGCTGCCGACGCGGACGTCGAAGCGTTCGCCGAGGTGATCGACGCGGACGGTGGTGCGGACGCCGAGCGGGCGCTCGCCCGAGCCGCCGCCGTGCCGCTCGACCTCGCGGCAGCCTTCGTCGACGCGCTCGAGCTCGCTCGCGAGGCGGAGCCGCTCGTGAAGCCGACGCTCGAGAGCGACGTGCTGGGCGGCGCCGACCTCGTGCGCGGCGCCTCGACGGTCGCGCTGCGGGCGGCCGAGCTCAACGTGGCGTCGCTCGAGGACCGCGACGCCGCCGACGCACCCGCGCTGCGGCAGCGCCTCGACGCGCTCCGGCAGCGGCTGGCGGAGTAGCCCGCTGAGCGGCGACGCGACCCGGAACCGCGCCAATCGACTTGCCGCGGCGACGCGACCCGTTCTCGCCGAGCCGAGCCGTTGCAGCAGGTCGACTCGGCGAGAGCGGGTCGAGTCGCTGCCGGAACCGGTCGAGTCGGCGCGAGCCGGTCGAGTCGCCCGCCGAAACGCGAAGCGGACCCCTCTTCGGCGCGCGGACCCGAGATCTCGGGTCCCGCTGCCGAGCATGGGTCCGCGGAGGCGGCCGCAGCCTGCGCGCGCCGAGGCTCAGTGCGCCTGCAGGTCCCGCTCGAGCACGGGGGCGAGCCGGAAGGGGATGAGCTCGCCCATCGACAGCCACGTCTCGGTGCGCTCGACGCCGTCGCACGCGAGCACGAGCTTGTTGATGCGGTAGAGGTCCTCCGCGTCGCGGCACACCGCGCGCACGAGCACGTCGGCCTGGCCCGAGAGCCCGAACGCCTGCACAACCTCCGGGATCCGCCGCAGCTGCTCGACGACCTCGTCGATGCGCGGCTGGTCGACGTGCGTCGCCATGAACACCGTGAGGGGGTAGCCGAGGGCCGCGGCGTGGAACCTGCGGTCGAAGCCCTGCAGCGCATCCGACGCCTCGAGCGCCGCCACCCGGTTCTGCACCGTGTTGCGCGCGAGGCCGAGCTGCTCGGCGATCGCGGCGTTCGTGATCCGCGGATGCCGCGTGAGCTCGAGCAGGATCCGGCGGTCGGTGTCATCGACGATGCGCATGCTGCGCAATCTAGCGCAGCCGATGCGCCCGTGGAATGCGCGCACCGCGCAGCCTGCGTGTCGCAGATTGCGCGGAGTGACTTCCGGCGGTACGGTCGGTCCACGATCGACGAGGCGCACCAGCCTGGCCGATCCGACCGGCGCCCACGAGGCGCTTCGAACAAGGAGGTTCGCTCGTGTCGATCACCGTGCCCGCTCCCGACCCCGCGCTCGCCGCCGGCCTCGACTGCCCGCTGCGCGTCCTCGACCTCGACGGCACCCGCCTGCACGACCCGCTGCTCGACGCCCACCTCGGCGACATCGACGAGTCGGCGCTCGCCGACCTCTACCTCGACATGGTGCGCGTGCGACGCCTCGACACCGAGGCGTTCGCCCTCACGCGCCAGGGCCACCTCGTGCTGTGGCCGCCGCTGCTCGGCCAGGAGGCCGCCCAGGTCGGCGCCGCCCGCTCGCTCGAGCAGCGCGACTGGGTCTTCGGCTCCTACCGCGAGCACGGCTTCGCGCTCCTGCGCGGCGCCGACATGGCCGAGTTCGCGCGCATCTGGAAGGCCTACGCGCACGCCGGCTGGGACCCGCACGAGATCAACATGGCGCCGTCGCAGATCATCATCGGCGCCCAGTCCCTGCACGGCGTCGGCTACGCGATGGCGGCGAAGATGGATGGGTCGGACGAGGTCGCGCTCACGGCGTTCGGCGACGGCGCCACGAGCGAGGGCGACGTCAACGAGGCGCTCGTGTGGGCATCCGCGTTCCAGGCGCCCGTGATCTTCCTCTGCCAGAACAACCAGTACGCGATCTCCGAGCCCGTCGCCGTGCAGTCGGGCGGTCTGCCGCTCGCGCTGCGCCCGACCGGCTTCGGCATCCCGTCGATGCGCGTCGACGGCAACGACGTGCTCGCGATGCTCGCCGCCGGCCGCATCGCCGTCGAGCGCGCGCGCTCGGGTGGCGGCCCGACGTTCATCGAGGCCGTCACCTACCGCCGAGGCCCCCACACGACGACCGACGACCCGAAGCGCTACCGCGACGAGGCGGAGGTCGAGGAGTGGGTCGCGAAGGACCCGATCGACCGCGTCGAGCGCGCGCTCGCTCGCTGCGGCGTCGACATGGATGCTGTGCGCGCCGAGGCGAAGGTGCGCGCCGACCGGCTCGCGAAGGAGTTCCGCGCCGCCGCGGAGCACGCCGAGCCGCCCGCCGCCGAGGAGATCTTCGACAACGTCTACGCGCAGCCGAGCCGCCGGCTCGAGCGCCAGCGCGCCGAGCACCTCGCCTTCGTCGCGAGCCTCGCGGAGGTGGCCGAGTGACCGAGACGCTCACGCTCGCGAAGGCCGTCAACGCGGCCCTCGCCGACTCCCTCGAGGGCGACGACCGGGTCCTGCTCATGGGCGAGGACATCGGCCAGCTCGGCGGCGTCTTCCGCGTCACCGACGGCCTGCAGGCGCGCTTCGGCACGCAACGGGTCATCGACTCGCCGCTCGCGGAGTCGGCGATCATCGGCACCGCGATCGGCATGAGCTACCGCGGCTTCCGCGTCGTGACCGAGATCCAGTTCGACGGCTTCATCTACCCCGCGTTCGACCAGATCGTCGCGCAGGTCGCGAAGCTCCGCTACCGCTCGCGCGGCCGCGTCACGATGCCGCTCACGATCCGCGTGCCCTACGGCGGTGCGATCGGCTCGGTCGAGCACCACTCCGAGAGCCCCGAGTCGTACTTCGCCCACACCGCGGGCCTCCGCGTCGTGACCGCGTCGACGCCGCAGGAGGCGTACTCGACACTGCGCGCCGCGATCGCGAGCGACGACCCCGTGCTGTTCTTCGAGCCGAAGGGCAAGTACTACACGAAGGGCGAGGTCGACCGCTCGGTCGTCCGCGACCTCGAGACGGCGAACGTCGTCGCGAGCGGTCGCGACGTGACGATCGCCGCCTACGGCCCGACGGTCGAGACAGCGCTCCGCGCGGCGATCGCCGCCGCCGACGAGGGCATCGAGGTCGAGGTGATCGACCTCCGCTCGATCTCACCGCTCGACGTCGACACGGTCGTCGAGTCGGTGCGCCGCACCGGCCGGCTCGTCGTCACGCACGAGGCGCCCGCCGAGTCGTCGGTCTCCTCCGAGCTCATCACCTCCGTCGTCGAGCGCGCCTTCTCGAGCCTCGAGGCGCCGCCCGAGCGCGTCACGGGCTACGACACGCCCTACCCGCCGTCGGCCGTCGAGCACGACTACCTGCCGAGCCTCGACCGGCTGCTCGACGCGGTCGACCGCACCCTCGGCCGCCGCAACTCGCGCACCGACCTCGACTACGCATCCGTCACCGCACTGGGAGCCGCCCGATGAAGACGTTCCTGCTGCCCGACCTGGGCGAGGGCCTCACCGACAGCGAGATCGTCGCGTGGCGCGTCAAGGAGGGCGACGCGGTCGAGCTCAACCAGCCGCTCGCCGACATCGAGACGGCGAAGGCCGTCGTCGAGCTGCCGAGCCCCTACGAGGGCACGATCGCGAAGCTCCACGCCGCCGAGGGCGAGACGGTCGACGTCGGCGCGCCGCTCATCGACTTCGATGTCGCGGGCGATGACGCGCCTGCGCCGTCGGGGTCGGATGCGTCGGCCACGGATGCGTCGGCGCACGACGATCCAGCACCCTCGCCCGCGGGCGGCCCGGTCGCGACGCCCGACGAGACTGTCGCCGAGGTGCGCGACGCCCCGGCGCCGGAGGAGAAGCCCGAGAAGGTCTCGGTGCTCGTCGGCCACATCACCGTGCACGGCGGCAAGCCCACCAGGAAGCGCCGCGCGTGGGACGTCGAGCCCTTCACACGGCAGGAGCGGCCGAGCGGCCGCCCCAACCGCGCGATGCCGCCCGTCCGCAAGCTCGCGAAGGAGCGTGGCATCGACCTGCAGTCGGTGCGGCCCTCGGGCCGTGACGGCCTCGTCACGCGCGCCGACCTCGAGACCGCAGGCACCGCATCCGGCCCCCAGGCCCAGCCGCAGCCCGCGTCGACGCGCGAGAAGGTCACGGGGCTGCGCAAGCACACCGCCGCCGCGATGACGCAATCGGCGCTCACCGTGCCGCACGCCGCGACGTTCCACCAGGTCGACGTGACCGAGACGCTCGCGCTCGCCCGCTCGGGCGACGCGTCGTTCCTCGCGCTCGCGAGCCGGGCGATCCTGCTCGCCGCGAAGCGCTGGCCCGACGTGACGGCCGCCTTCCACGCCGACACGATGGAGCTCGAGCGCTTCGCCCACATCAACCTCGGCATCGCCGTCTCGACCGACCGCGGGCTCGTGGTCGCCTCGATCGACGAGGCGGAGTCGATGGATGCGTCGGCGCTCACGACCGCGATCAAGGACCGCGCGACGCGCGCCCGCGAGGGCTCGCTCACGATGGCCGAGCTCACGTCGTCGAACATCACGATCTCGAACGTCGGCGTCTTCGGCGTCGACGGCGGCATCCCGATCCTCAACCCGGGGGAGTCGGCGATCATCGCGCTCGGCGCCGTGCGGCGGATGCCGTGGGAGCACGAGGGCGAGATCGTGCTGCGCGACGTGTGCACCGTGACCGTCTCGTTCGACCACCGCGTGCTCGACGGCCGCGAGGCGGCGGGCTTCCTCGCCGACATCGCCGCTGTGCTCGAGCGCCCGGCGCTCGCGCTGGCGCGCTGATGCCGGCTCTCGGCCTCGGCATGGCACGGTAGGGCCATGCACCGACTCGAAACCCGCGTCGACCTCGCGGGGGAGCAGGCTCGCGCCAACCGCGCGGCGATGGAGGCGCTCGTCTCGCAGCTGCGCGAGCGGCTCGCCCAAGTGGCGCTCGGCGGACCCGAGAAGTCGCGCGAGCGGCACGTCGCGCGCGGCAAGCTGCTCGCCCGCGACCGCATCGACCAGCTGCTCGACCCCGGCAGCCCGTTCCTCGAGGTCGCGCCGCTCGCGGCGTGGGAGGTCTACGGGGAGGACGGGCAGGATGCGCCGAGCGCCGGCATCGTCGCGGGCATCGGCCTCGTGCACGGCCGGCACGTGATGGTGATCGCGAACGACGCGACCGTCAAGGGCGGCACCTACTACCCGCTCACGGTGAAGAAGCACCTGCGCGCGCAGCAGATCGCGCGCGAGAACCGGCTGCCGTGCATCGCGCTCGTCGACTCCGGCGGCGCGTTCCTGCCGATGCAGGACGAGGTGTTCCCCGACCGCGAGCACTTCGGCCGCATCTTCTTCAACCAGGCGCAGCTCTCGGCCCAGGGCATCCCGCAGCTGGCGGCCGTGATGGGCTCGTCGACCGCGGGAGGCGCCTACGTGCCGGCGATGAGCGACGAGACCGTCATCGTGCGTGAGCAGGGCACGATCTTCCTCGGCGGACCGCCGCTCGTGAAGGCTGCGACCGGCGAGGTCGTCGACGCGGAGTCGCTCGGCGGCGGCGAGCTGCACGCCGAGGTCTCTGGCGTCGTCGACCACCTCGCCGACGACGACGAGCACGCGCTCGAGATCGTGCGCGACATGGTCGAGGCGCTCCCGCCGGGCGACCGCGCCGCCGCGAGCGCCGTGCCGGCGAAGGCGCAATCGTTCGGCTGGTTCGCCTACGCGCCCCTCAGCGCGCTCGACGACGAGAGCGCGCCCGCCGTCGACCCATCCACCCTCTACGACGTCATCCCGCCCGACCTCCAGACGCCGTACGACGTGCGCGAGGTCATCGCGCGCATCGTCGACCGCAGCGAGTTCCACGAGTTCAAGGCCGGCTACGGCGACACGCTCGTGACCGGCTTCGCCGAGCTGCACGGCCACACCGTCGGCATCGTCGCGAACAACGGCGTGCTCTTCTCGGAGTCGGCGATGAAGGGCGCGCACTTCATCGAGCTGTGCGACCAGCGGGGCGTGCCGCTCGTGTTCCTGCAGAACATCACCGGCTTCATGGTCGGCTCGGAGGCCGAGCGCGGCGGCATCGCCAAGCACGGCGCCAAGATGGTCACCGCCGTCGCGACGACGCGCGTGCCGAAGCTCACCGTCGTCGTCGGCGGCTCCTTCGGCGCCGGCACCTACTCGATGTGCGGCCGCGCCTACGACCCCCGCTTCCTGTGGCTGTGGCCCAACGCGCGCGTGAGCGTCATGGGCGGCCCGCAGGCCGCGTCGGTGCTCTCGACCGTCAAGCGCGAGCAGCTCGAGGCCGCGGGCGAGGAGTGGTCGGCGGATGCGCAGGCCGAGTTCGAGCGCCCCGTGCGCGAGCAGTACGAGCAGCAGGGCAACCCCTACTACTCGTCCGCGAGGCTCTGGGACGACGGCGTGATCGACCCCGCCGACACCCGCCGCATCCTCGGCATGGCGCTCGACGTCGTCACCGCCGTGCCGATGCCCGAGCCGCGCTTCGGCGTCTTCCGGATGTGATGCAGATGGCCTCCCTGTTCGACACCGTGCTCGTCGCCAACCGCGGCGAGATCGCCATCCGCATCGCGCGCACGCTCCGCGACCTCGGCATCCGCTCGGTCGCCGTGCGCGCCGACGACGATCCCTCGCCGCACCCCGAGCACTTCGACGAGACCGTCTCGCTCGGCAGCGGGGCGCTGCGCGACACCTACCTCTCGACGAGCAAGATCCTGGATGCGGCGCGCACCTCGGGTGCGCAGGCCATCCACCCCGGCTACGGCTTCCTGTCGGAGAACGCCGCCTTCGCCCGCGCGTGCGAGGACGCGGGCATCGTCTTCATCGGGCCGAGCGCTCTCGCCATCGAGACGATGGGCGACAAGATCTCAGCCAGGCACGCCGTCGAGTCGCGCGGCGTCGCGACGGTGCCGGGCATCGCGGAGCCGGGCCTCGACGATGCGGCGCTCATCGCGGGCGCCGAGCGCGTCGGCTACCCCGTGCTCATCAAGCCCGCGGCGGGCGGCGGCGGCAAGGGCATGTACCGCGTCGACGACCCCGCCGAGCTGCCGGCCGCGCTGCAGGCCGCACGCCGCGAGGCGAAGAGCGCGTTCGGCGACGACACGCTCTTCATCGAGCGGTTCGTGACCAACCCGCGCCACATCGAGGTGCAGGTGCTCGCCGATACGCACGGCAACGTCATCCACCTCGGCGAGCGCGAGTGCTCGCTGCAGCGCCGCCACCAGAAGGTCATCGAGGAGGCGCCGAGCGCGCTCCTCACCGAGGCGCAGCGCGCCGCGATCGGCCAGGCGGCCGTCGAGACCGCGCGCTCCGTCGGCTACGTCGGCGCAGGCACGGTCGAGTTCATCGTCGCGGGCGATCGGCCCGACGAGCCGTTCTTCATGGAGATGAACACGCGCCTGCAGGTCGAGCACCCGGTGACCGAGATGGTCACGGGCATCGACCTCGTCGAGCAGCAGCTGCGCATCGCGGCGGGGGAGCCGCTCGCGATCGCGCAGGACGACGTGCGGCTCGAGGGCCACGCGATCGAGGCGCGCATCTACGCCGAGGACCCGGCGGCGGGCTTCCTGCCGACCGGCGGCACCGTGCTCGACGTCGAGTGGCCGTGGGACGACGCCGACTACGACGGGACGGTGCCGCCGCGCGTGCGCGTCGACGCGGGCGTCGGCCACGGCACCGCAGTCGGCTCGAGCTACGACCCGATGATCGCGAAGGTCATCGCGCACGGCGACTCGCGCGCGGAGGCGATCGACCGGCTCGACCGGGCGCTCGCCGGCATGCACCTGTTCGGCGTCGTGACGAACCGGGGCTTCCTCCGGGCGCTGCTGCAGGAGCCGAGCGTGCGCGCGGGCGAGCTCGACACGGGCTTCATCGACCGCGAGGGGGAGCGGCTCGCGCGTCCCGCCGACGACGGGGAGCGGTTCGCGATCGCGGCGGCGTCGCGGGCGCAGCGTGGGCCGGGCCTCCTGGGTGCATGGGCAGCCGACGGCTGGCGCCTCGGCGGCGCCGTCGGGCGCGCCGCGCGCTTCGCCGACGGCGACGGGATCGCGACCGTGCGCGTGCGGCGCATCGACGACCCGAACGAGCACCGCGTCGAGGAGTCGCGCGGCGTCGACATCGAGGTGCGGCGCGCCGACGGCTCGACCGAGCGCTGGGAGCGGCTGAGGATCGAGCGCCCGGTGCTCGAGACGGCGGAGGGCACCTGGGTGTGGACCGAGGGCGGCGACGTGCTCGTCGAGGCCCCGCCTCGCACCCGCCGCGGCCGCGCAGCCGCCGAGCCGACCCTCGCCTCACCGATGCCCGGCACGGTCGTCGCCGTGCACGCATCCGACGGTGATCGCGTCGAGGAGGGCCAAGCCGTCGTGAGCGTCGAGGCGATGAAGATGGAGCACGTGCTGCGCGCGCCCGTCGCCGGCACCGTGCACGTGCATGCGAGGGTGGGGGAGCAGGTGACGCGCGGGCAGGAGCTCGCGACCGTCACGCCCGAGAGCCAGGAGGACGCATGAGCGAGCGCCGAATCACGCAGCGGGGCCTCTACTTCGACGAGCTCGAGGAGGGCGTCGTCTACGAGCACCGTCCCGGCCGCACGATGACCGAGACCGACAACGTGCTCTTCACGACGCTCACGATGAACCCGCAGCCGCTGCACCTCGACCGCGCCTGGAGCGAGGGCACCGAGTTCGGCGAGCCGCTCATGAACTCGATGCACACGCTCGCGACCATGGTGGGCCTCTCGGTCGGGCAGCTCACGCAGGGCACGATCGTCGCGAACCTCGGCTTCAGCGAGGTGACGTTCCCCGCGCCCGTGCGCCACGGCGACACGATCTACTGCGAGACGCGCGTGCTCGAGAAGCGCGCCTCGAGGTCGCGGCCGGGGCAGGGCATCGCGACGTTCGAGCACCGGGCGCTCAACCAGCACGGCGAGGTCGTCGCGACTGCCGTGCGGAAGGTGCTCATGCAGGGCAAGCCCGAGGCGGAGGCGTGAGCGCCGGCATGGCGGCGCTGAGCTCGTCTGCCTTGGGCATGGGTCCCGCGCTGCTGTTCTGCCCCGGCGACCGGCCCGACCGGTTCCGGAAGGCGGCCGAGCGGTCGGATGCGGTCATCCTCGACCTCGAGGACGCCGTCGGCGCCGAGTCCAAGGCCGAGGCGCGCGAGGCGGTGCGAGCCGCCGACCTCGACCCTGAGCGCACGATCGTGCGGGTGCAGGACGCATCCGCCCCCGGCTTCGACGACGACCTCGCGGCGGTCGCGGCGTCGCAGTTCCGCACCGTCATGCTCGCGAAGGCCGAGTCGGCCGCGCAGGTCGACCGGGTCGTCGCTGCGGTGCCGGGCGCGCGCGTCGTCGTGCTGTGCGAGACGGCGCGCGGCGTGCTCGCCGCCGAGCAGCTCGCGGCGCACGACGCGGTCGTCGGCATGATGTGGGGCGCCGAGGATCTCGTCGCCTCGATCGGCGGCACCTCGAGCCGCGACGAGAGCGGCGCCTACCGCGACGTCGCGATGCACGCGCGCAGCCGCATCCTGCTCGCCGCCGCCGCGTTCGGCATCACCGCGATCGACGCGATCCGCGCCGACATCCAGGACCTCGAGGGCGCGCACGCCGAGGCGGTCGACGCGGCCGCGTCGGGCTTCGGCGCGAAGGCGGCGATCCACCCGAGCCACGTCGAGCCGTACCGCCGCGCCTTCGCACCTGCGGACGAGGAGCTCGACCGCGCGCGCCGCATCCTCGATGCGGCGATGCACAACCCGGGCGTCTTCTCATTCGAGGGGCAGATGGTCGACGAGCCGATCCTGCGCCATGCGCGGAGCGTCGTCGCGCGGGCGGCGGTGAGCGCGGAGGAGCGCCCGGACTGACCCGACCCCTCTCGGGGCCGAGGCGCGCCGACGTCACTCCGAGGTGAGCGGCTCCCACGGGTTCAGCGTCGGCACGCCGAGCGGTGCGAAGTGCTCGATGTTCCGAGTCACGACGACCATGCCCTGGGCATGAGCGATCGCAGCGATGAGCGCGTCGTCGAGCGGAGCTCGTTCCGGAACTCGGAAGCTCGCGAGCACGCGGGCCGAAGAGAGATCGAAGGGGAGCACGCGACCCACGAAGGCCGGCAGCACGCGCTCGTCGAACCAGCGCCGCAGGATGGCACCCTGCGCTGCATCCTGCCGCTCCATCTTCGCGACGTTGCGCTCGAGCTCCGCGAGCGTCATCGCGGTCACGAACTGGTCGCTGACGCGCACCGAGGCCGCCCATCGCTCGACGGCGGGGTTGCGCCCCCGGACGCGCAGCGCCGAGACGACGTTCGTGTCGAGCACGAACCTCACAGCTCGGCGGCTCGCGCGCTGAGACCGAGGCGGACGGGCTCGACCTCGATGTCGGTGCCCTCGTCGACGCTGAGCAGGTCGACCAGCGTCAGGCCCTGCTGGCGCACCGCGGCCGCGAGGAGCTCGCGCGCTTCCGCTTCGACCGATCGACCGTGCTGCTGTGCGCGAGCGCGCAGCGCTGCCTTGGTGCCGACCGGCAGGTTGCGGATCAGGAGCTGCTCCACCTCGACCCCCTTGATATCACTTAGACGATAGCATCGTGCCTGACGATGCGCCATCTCCTCGGTCGATGTGACTTCGAAGCCGGGCATCCTGTATGCTGTTCAGGTTGCTTCGAGGAGCACACCACGGGTCTGTGGCGCAGCTGGTAGCGCACCTGCATGGCATGCAGGGGGTCGGGGGTTCGAGTCCCCCCAGATCCACCAACAACCCCCGTCTGACCGGGGGTTTTTCCCTGAGAGCACCTGCTCGGGTGCCGTCCTGAAGTCAGGATTCACGGCAGGTTTCGCGGGTCCCGCGCTGATGTCCCGGTACGTCCCGGCCACGCCCCTCCAGTACCGGTAGCTCCTCGACTTCGCCGGAGTGGCCCGCCGAGCGCCGTCTATGCAGTTAGCGTGACCAGCGCCCCATCCGCTCCCACCGGAGTCCACCTCGTGCCGATCGACTTGCTCCAGCTCTCGCCGGGCGTCCTCCTACGCGAACGCGACGTGGCTGCTGCCCTCCACATCAGCGTCAAGACGCTCCAACACCACCGGCAGCGCGGCACGGGTCCCCGCTTTGTCCGGTTGGGCAGGCACGTGCGGTACTACGCCGGTGACGTGGTCGCGTGGATCGAGGCGAACCGTGCCTAGGCCACGACTCGAGCCGGGCACCTGGGGCGTCGTCAGCATCACGCCGTTGCCGGGCGGTCGCTACCAGGCGCGCGGGCACTTCCGCGAGCTGGACGGCCGCGACCGCCGGCCGAGCGCGATCGGGGATACGCCGGAAGCGGCAGAGGCGGCGCTGCGCGCTCGGACGGCGTTCCTCACGCGGGAGGACGCCTATGTCTCCGACCACTCCACCGTCGACGAACTGGCGCTCTGGTGGCTCGACCGCAAGCGCTCACTCGGCCCCCTCGCCGCCGGCACGCTCGAGAACTACACCACCGACGCCAAGCATGTCGTCGAGCACTTCGGCCAGTTGCGGCTGAGTGAACTGACGATCGCCCGGTGCGAGACCATCATCCGGACACTCGCGAAGCGCGACGCGCCGCTGGCCCGACGAGTGCACAGGACCCTGAAGGCGATGCTCGCCGATGCCGTGCGGATCGACGCGCGCAAGACGAATCCGCTCGCAGCATTCGCGGCTCCTAGGCTCCCGAAGCCGGAGATCTACACGCTGGCCCCGGAACAAGCAGCGATCCTGAGCGGGGCGTACCGCGAATGGCTCAGCAAGCGCGACAAGCCCGGCCCCAAACCCGACCCACGAGTCGCGGACATGCTCGACGTCCTGCTCGCCGTGGGGCTCCGGATCGGAGAGCTGCTCGCACTGCGCCACTGCGACCTGCACCTCGACGACGCCATGCCAACGCTCTGAACCGTCCCCGGTTCTCTGCCGCTCCTATGCGGGTGCCAGCACCGGGTGGGATGGCGTTTCGAGGTGAGCGTAGTACGCGGTCTCGAACTCCTCGGGCGGGACGTCGCCGAGGGTCGAGTGCAGGCGTCTGGCGTTGTACCAGTCGACCCATTCGGCGGTGACCCATTCGACGTCCTCGAGCTGCTTGAGCGGCCCGGTCCGGAACGGCGAGTCGTCGCGGATCGCCTCGGTCTTGAACAGCCCGATCGTCGACTCGGCCAGCGCGTTGTCGTAGGCGTCGCCGATCGACCCGATCGAGGCGGCGATGCCCTCGAGCGCGAGCGTCTCGGCGAAGCTCACGGACGTGAATTGGGACCCGGCATCGCTGTGATGGATCAAGCCGTCGCCGGCCGCACGTCCGGTCCGGTCGCGTCGCCACAGGCCCATGCGCAGCGCGGTGGTCACCAACGGCGTCGTCTTCGTGGTCGCGGCCTGCCAGCCGACGATCGCGCGCGAGAAGCAGTCGATCACGAACGACACGTACACGAACCCGGCCCAGGTGCGCACGTAGGTGAAGTCCGCCACCCAGCGCTGGTTGGGGGCCGGCGCGGTGAAGTCGCGCTCGAGCAGATCCGGCGCGCGCTCGGCGTTCCGATCCGGGACGGTCGTGCGCACGCCGCGTCCGCGGACCCGGCCGTTGAGGCCGAGATCCCGCATGTGCCGGTCCACGCGCCGCTGGGACACGTCGTGGCCTTGCCGGCGCAGATGCGCCGTCATCTTCCGCCGCCCGTACATGCCCTCCGGCGTGCCCACGGTCGCCAGGAGCGCGTCGATCACGACCGCGTCGGCGAGGTCTCGGCTGCTGGGCTCGGCGCGCTTCCACGCCCGGTAGGTCCGCGCGGCGACCCGCACGCCCTGCTGACGCAGGACCTGGCAGATCGACTCGACCGCGCGGCCCTTGGCTCGCTGACCGTCGATGAAGCCGACGATCAGCGGCGTCGGGGGTCGAGTTCCCCGGCGAAGAAAACCGCCGCGTCCCGCAGGATCGCGTTCGCCTCGCGCAGCTCACGGTTCTCCCGCTCCAGCCGCCGCACCCGCTCCGACTCGCTCGTCGAGGCACCGTGCCGGTCGCCGGCGTCGACCTGCGCCTGCCGCACCCAGCGGCGCAGCGACTCGGCACCGAAGCCGAGCCGTTTCGAGACCGTCTCGCACGCGGTCGTCAGGTTCGGGTACTCATCGAGATGGTCGAGCACGAGCCGGACCGCTCGCTGCTTCGTCTCCTCCGGGATCTGCTTCGGCATGATGACTATCTTCCTTCCAGACTCGAAAGGAACCGGCATCAAACCGGGGACGGTTCACCATGTGGTGAGCGCTCGCTGGGGTGAAGACGGACTTATGCAAGAGGATCAACGCTTCGTTCCGTGCGGCTCGCGAGCCTCGTGCCTCGGCCAACGAAAGATGCGCTTGGGTCTGCCTGGTGTGGACTGGTCGAGTTGGCGAAAGGGGCGTCCGTGTGAATCGATGAGCTGGGCGAAAACGAGGTGTTCGTCTTTGGATCCAACGCTCTCCATCGGGATGGTGCGGCGCGAGTGGACACGGTCCATGTGAGTGGGCGATGTCGCCGCAGGCCGGGGCGTGGTGTCCGGACTGGCACCGGGCTCATCGCTACACTCGGGTTTCAGCCTGCCAGACCCAGTCAGGACCGTACTCGTCGCGCAAGGAGGTCAGGCGGTGGCAACCAACGATCAGCTCAGAGCTCTCGTAAAGAGTCACGCCGACGGCGACGACCCACAGTTTTACGCGGTCGCTATGCAGGTCGCGGCGAAGGCAGCACGGTCAGGTCAGTCCAAGTTCGCGCAGGACCTCCGCGACCTCGTCGAGGATCTTCGTCAGCGCGGCACCGTGTCCTCACGCGTGGCATCGGTGGTCCCCGTAACGCAGCCTCGCGGCGAGCTGAGCTCGCTGCTCACGGTCAGCTATCCCGACGCGAGACTGGGCGATCTCGTCCTTTCGGATGATCTCGGAGAGCGCCTGCGGCATGTCCTGCTCGAGCAGCGTCAGCGGGACACCCTTGCGCGGCATGGACTCAGTCCGGCGCGGCGGCTGCTGCTCTTAGGCCCCCCCGGCACCGGGAAGACCTCCACGGCTCGCGTACTCGCGGCCGAGCTCGGCCTTCCGCTGTTCGCGATCCGCCTGGATACGGTCATCACGAAGTTCATGGGGGAGACGGCGGCGAAGCTGCGGCTGATCTTCGACGCGCTAGTCGAGACCCGTGGGGTGTACCTGTTCGACGAGGTGGACGCCCTCGCTGGCGACCGCGCCGCCGCTAACGATGTGGGTGAGATACGTCGGGTGCTGAACTCGTTCCTGCAGTTCCTCGAAGAGGACACCTCGGAGAGCGTGATCGTCGCTGCAACGAACCATCCGCAGCTGCTGGATAATGCGCTGTATCGACGGTTCGACACTGTAATGAGCTTCACGCTTCCCGACGACGTCAGCGCCCAGGCGGTCATCAGGAACCGGCTCGCGACGTTCAACATCAGCAACCTCAGCTGGCCACGCGTACTTGAGGCCGCCCGCGGACTCAGCCATGCCGAGATCGCGACGGGCGCGGAGAACGCGGCGAAGCGCAGCGTCCTTGCGGGCAGGATGCGGGTCCTCACGGGCGACATGGTCTCGGCCCTCGAGGAGCGGCCCCGGTCGACTGGCCTCGGTGACCGGAGCGCGTAGGGATGGCTGAACGTGACCGTCCGCACATCGTCGTGCCTACTCGGCCAGACTCCGAGCCCTTCACCACCCCCACCGGTGGCGGCGGCAGCGACGAGCCGGGCTTCTCGGGAGATCGCCGTCGCCACGGCGCGGCGCTCGTCCAGCAATACGAGAACGCGGTGACGGCTGCACCGGATGCACAGGCGGTCGAAGGCACATATCTCGCATTTGTCTCCTTTCCGGGCCTCGAACTCGCGTTGGAGAGTTTGGATGTGCAGCGGGCCGGTGAGCAACCTGAGCTCGTCGCGGTGCGGGAGGACGACTCCGCCGATGGCGCAGTCCAGATCGCGACTGTCTACATCCCGGACGGGAAGAAGGAGTATTTCCTCAAGCGCCTCACGCAGTACGTGGAGACCGCGCAGGACGACAAGGCGCGCAACGCGACTCTGGTGGAGGGCATCCAGGCCATCCGGCGCGCGACGGTCCGCGAGCTCTGGACGGACGCGGACGACGCGTACCCTGCCGATCCTTTGCAAGCGCGATGGTGGGAGGTTTGGTTGCGTAACCGCGATGGCCACGAACTGCAGCGTTTCACCGCCTTCGCGAAGGCCCACGGACTACGAACGAGCGATCACTATTTGGGCTTCGGCGACAGGACTGTCGTGCTGCTTCACGCGACGGCGGACCAGCTCGCCGAGGCCTTCCGTTCGCTGGATGACATCGCCGAGCTTCGGCAGCCCCACGACGTCGCGAACTTCCTCAGTGAGCTGCCCGCCTCCGAACAGGCCGACTGGATCGACGAGCTCCGTCAGCGTCTGCGCCCAGCAGCGCCCGGTGCGCCCGTCGTTTGCATTCTGGACACGGGCGTCCAAGACGAGCATCCGCTACTGGCCGATTCGATAGCCGCTCCGGATCTGCATGTCGCAGACCCGCTGTGGCAGCTCCCGCCCGTGAACCGTCACGGCACCGAGATGGCCGGGCTGGCGCTCTATGGCGACCTCCACGCCGCTGTGCTGAGTTCAGATGTGATCGACCTCCGCCATCGCCTAGAGTCGGTGAAGTTTCTTCCAGACCGTGGAGACAACGACCGAGACCTCTATGGCGCTGTCACGGCCCGCGCGGTCGACCAGCCGGAGATCCAAGCCGTGGACCGACCACGGGTTTTCATGCTCGCGATCACCGCGCGGCACCCGACGCCGCGAGCCGACGGTGATGCTACGGCGGCGCGCGAAGCGGGGAAGCCGACCTCTTGGTCAGCGTCGATCGATGCGCTGGCGTTCGGCCGCGCGATCGACGACACCGACCCCAAGTTCACCTATCTCGACCGAGACGAGCCACGGCGGCCCCGGCTGTTCGTCGTCTCAGCCGGCAACATCCGCGATATCGCTGTCACGGACGATCATCTTGAGCGCAGCGACCTGGAACCCGTCGAGGATCCAGCCCAATCGTGGAACGCCCTCACCGTCGGGGCCTACTCCGCACACGACGACATGTCCGGCGCGCCCGCGAGCTTCGCCGGGTACCAGCCCATAGCCGCGCGCGGCGAGCTCTCCCCGGTTAGCCGCACCTCGGTGCTGTTCGATCGCAAGAAGTGGCCCTTCAAGCCCGACGTGGTCGCCGACGGCGGCAACGTGGCCGCGTCACCCGACAAGACCACGGCAGACACGCCGGAGAATCTCGCGCTGCTGACGACGCGTTTTCGCACGCCGGGGGACGGCTTCTTCACTACGACACGCGACACGTCCGCCGCCACCGCCTCCGTCGCCGCGATCGCCGCCGACATCTATGCCGCCTACCCCGACCTCCGCCCCGAGACGATCCGCGCGCTCGTGGTGCACTCCGCGGAGTGGACCGACGCCATGCGGGCCCGCCTCGACGCAGGCTCCAATAAGACCGCGCTGACCGCGCTCCTGCGTCGCTATGGGATGGGGGTACCCGATGCGAGTCGCGCGCTCTACAGCGCCGCCGATGCGCTCACGCTCGTTGCGGAGGCGACGATCCGCCCGTACGAACGCCAGGGGATGAGCAACGCCGGCAAGACCCGTGAGATGAACCTGCACGAGTTGCCGTGGCCGATCGCGGAGCTCGAGGCACTTGGTGCTGCCCAAGTCCGCATGCGGGTCACCCTCTCCTACTTTGTGGAGCCAAACCCGTCCAGTCGCGGCTGGACGGGTCGTTACATTTACCCCTCACACGGACTCCGGTTCGCGACACGTCGCCCCGAGGACAGCGTGGAGTCGTTCCGTCAACGCATCAACACTCGCGCCCGCATCGACGGTGAGAAGCCACCCACCCTCGACACCGAGTCGGGGTGGCTTTTCGGCAGCAACCAGCAGCAAGCCGCAGGCTCCCTTCACACCGACATCTGGTCCGGGAGCGCCGCAGCCCTCGCGAGTAAGGGAGCGATCGCCGTTTATCCGGTGGCCGGCTGGTGGAAAAACCGCGCGAAGGACGACCAGAGCGAGCAGGGCGTCGACTACTCGCTGATCATCAGCATCGAGTCCCCCGAGGTCGAGGTCGACCTGTGGACGCCCGTTCATCAGCAGGTGCGCGGCGGCATCGCGATCACGACCTGACGATGGCACGCCCGACGCGCCCGTCCTCTTCAGCACGCGGCCCGCGGGCCAGGCCGCGTGAGGCTCGTGCTGCGGCAATGGAGGCTCGCTGGCGGGCGGTGGAGCTACTCCAGAGCGAGCAACCTAAGCCTCGCTCGGGCGTACGCAGCCCGACCGACCGGCCCTGAACCATGTCGAGCGTGAGACCACGCATCGAAGTGAAGTGCTGAAACCATCGTGCGCGATGCCACGTCTACGAGGTCATGCGGCAGATGCGAAAGGCGCTTGCGCGGCCGGGGACTACTTTCGTGGATGTGGAACGTACGTGCCGTGAGTCAGGCGACCGGTGCTTGCCAGGCCAGCGCGCTCTCACACACTTGCATGACTTTCGGCCTTCGCTGATTGATGTGGGATGAGTAAAGAGTGTGGTCAAGAGTGCAACGAGCGCGTAGGCGTACGTGGGGGTAGATGCGGGAGGCAGAATTGGCCATTTCCGAGCGTTATCGGCGCAGCGTGGCATGCAGGGGGCATGCCATGCGAGTCCGGCTTACCGCTACGTAAGGCCGAGTCACGATGCGAGTGAAGCGGACCGGACTTACCACCGGGACATCATGCAGATGGTCGGGTGCGTCGTGCGCCTCGGTCATCTCCTCGATAAGCGAGCCCAGGCGCACTCACGTGGCTTCCCGCAAGCGCACAGCCTGGACTTGCGTATCGAGTAGGCGGACGGTGAGCTCGAGGGCATCCTGCTGTACCGAGCGAGCATGGCTCTTCAGCGCACACCGCCTCGTGCCAAGTCCGGGGTTTCAGCTACCCCCTGAGGGCACCGATGACGGCCCGTGAGAGCTGGCGCTCGACCCTCTAGGCGCGGAGACAGTGACCCCCGCGTCGTACGAATAGCGCCGGAACGTAAGCGCCATGTCGGACTGCCGGCCCGCACACCGGGCCCACACGAGGGACGGATCCCAATGGCGGCGCGTCGTAGTCGCCCGGGACGCAGGAGTCGCTGACCCAAGCGCGGTACCGGGAAGCCATAGCCTGAGCACGTGAAAGACCCGAAGAAGCCCAGATCGCAGTTCCAGTTCGAAGAGCTCGCTGGTCTGAAGAGCGGTGCTGAACTGCGCGCATGGGAACGCGCGATGGACGCGCAATATGTCAGTGGCCCAGGGGAGTACGTCGCCCCCGCGGGCCAGCTCGTGGTCGTCGACCATAGCGCAGCTGCGACTGTGGCTCCGCACGACAAGCGCCCTTTCGACGACCTTCCTGCGATCTGGAGGGCGGTTCGCGGCACGGAGTTCCGGCGGGCGGAGACATGGAGCAGCCTCGGCTCAGGAGAGCCGCACCAGGTCTATGCCGAACTGGTGCCGCAACCCGGGAATCCGTACGACTCGACGGCGGTCGCTATCTACCTCAACGGGCACCAGATCGGGTATGCACCGGCGAGTTACGCGGAGCACGCTCATTGGATGGTGCGGCAGCTGAACGTGCTCGGGCACCGAGTGCTCGTCGCAGGCACGTTCTTCCGCAGCGAATCCACTTCCGCAAGCGCGCAGATGTTTGTAGCTCTCCCTACGTTTCATGTGCTCCGCCGGCATATGCCGTCGATCGACACCATGACGAAGCGCTTCGGCGTGCTGTGGCAGCAACTCTCGGAGGAAGTCCGCGCCGCTGTGGTGGCGGGGGCTTCCACTTCAGCGATGACGAGATGCCCGCAGTCTTAAGAGCTAACCGCCCCGAACTTCAGCTCGCGATCCCGACCCGACCGGTCGCCGATGCTCTGCCGTTCTATGCGCACACCTTCCTGCAGGAGGTGCGATGGGAAGCGCGGGAGGCGGAGGACAGAGCTCGTGAGAAGCGCAAGGCGCGAATCGTGGACCTGGCGAGGCAAGGCTTAGACAGCGCCGAAATCGCCAGGCTTGTCGGGCTCGCGAAGAGCACTGTAGACAGCGTGCGAAGAGAGCGGGGTGTGTCAGTGACACACCTCAGGAGCCAGCGGTCCGCGCTGTTGGAGCCGCGACTTCGAGCCTTGGCCACCCAAGGAGCGGCTCCAGCGGAGGTCGCAGCGCAGTTGGGTGTCACGGCGGCAGAGACGCAACACATTGCAGGGAACGCCCCGAGCGACTCCGCGAAGCGACGCGGCATGTCGGATCAAGCGCTTGCTGCCATGAGGGGGCGAATCGATCGCTGTCGCGCCGCTCTGAGCTTCCAACGAACGGGTCTGTCACATGCTCAGATCGCTCGCGAACTCGGCGCGAGCCCGCCGGTCGTGAAGCGCCTCCTGGGTGACGCGCGATTCTACGAGACTCCCTCTGCCTATCCAGGTCGGCTTGCTGCGGCCCACGACGCGCGGATGAATCCGGTGCCAATAGCCGATCGCACCAAGGCTCAGGCGCGAGCAGTCAGCGACGGTTCAGTGCTTGACGAGCTCCATAGCGGGTGGTGTCACTCGGTGCCCGTCTAGGCCCGAGAAGCTCTCTGCACGATGCCGTGCCGCGGTGAGAGCCCATGCGAAGCGCCGATCGGGGGCTGTGGCGCGCCGCCGCGAGACGACCGGCGGAGAGCTCGGCGAGCGCCGCTGATTCTCCGCTTGTCCTCGAATCGTCGTGGCGATCGAGCAAGGGCTGTCGGCGGTCTGTGACGCCGAGTGCCCGGAATTGTGCCCGGAAAACCAGTAGATGCCCAGTGATGCGTGTAGACATGTGGCGTGCGAAACACCATGACAACAGCGGAAATCCGGGCATGAAGGGTACTGTTGCGCTCGTCAGGGGGTCGGGGGTTCGAGTCCCCCCCAGATCCACGATGTGATGACGCGGGACATCGTTCATAGATGTTCCGCGTCATCGTTCATATCGGGGAGGAGCTCTGGCCAGCGGCCGGGGCTCCTTTCTTGGTTGCGCCAGTAGGTGCGGTCGGGGTCGACGGTGTGGGTGGAGAGGCCTCGCCGCGTGCAGTCAACTCGTCGCCGTCTTCAGCGGCTGGAGCTGTAGGCCGCCGCCAGCGCGTGGCTCGATCGCGAACAGCTCCGTTGCCCGCACCAGTCGGAGAGCTTCGCATAGCCCCAGTTGCGAGAGTCGAAATCGGGGTGCTGCTTGCGCAGCAGCGATCCGACGGTCGCGAGGTTCGCCCAGCCATCCTCGCCGGACGCGGTCGCCGCGCTGCCTCGCAGCTGTGCGATGAGCCGGGAGTCGGCCTGCAGCTGCGCCACAGGCACGCGATCGCGTACGACAGCCGCGGCGCTCCCGTCGACGAGCTGGTCTCGCACGTCGAGCACCTCGAAGTAGGTGAACCGATCGCACGCGTTGCGGAAGGCTTCGGGGGTCTTGCGCTCGCCGAAGCCGTAGACCGTCACTCCTTCTTCGCGGATGCGCGAGGCGAGCCTCGTGAAGTCGCTGTCGGAGGAGACGATGCAGAACCCCTGGAACCGGCGCGTGTAGAGCAGATCCATCGCGTCGATGATCAGTGCGCTGTCGGTGGCGTTCTTGCCCGCCGTGTTCGCGAACTGCTGCATGGGCTGGATGACGTGCTCGCTCGCGACCTTCTTCCAGCCTCCGAGGTTCGGCTTGGTCCAGTCGCCGTAGACGCGCTTCACGGAGGCGGTGCCCAAGCGTGCGACCTCCGCGAGCACCGCGGCGGCGCGCGAAGGCGGCACGTTGTCGGCGTCGATCAGGACGGCGAGCAGGTCGTTGGGATGCGCCACGCGGCAAGCATGGCAGGAGCGGCGAGCGATCCCGCGCGGCGGCGCTGCATGCGGTTCGATCAGATAACGTCCAGTTCACCTGAAGCACCCCTTCAGGTCGCTGTGAGGACAGTTACGATTCAGCGCGGCCAGCGAGCCTCAGCGGGTGCCCGTCGAGAACCCTCATCGCCGCCGTCAGCGGCGCCGCGATGCGTGGATCTTCCTCGCGTTCGCCGGGCCGAACCTGCTGCTCATCGGCACCTTCATCTACTTCCCGCTGCTGAGCAACGCCTACTACTCGACGCTCAACTGGCGGATGGGCTCGACCAGCGCGACGAGTGCCGGCTTCGACAACTACGTGCGGCTCTTCACGTCGCCGCAGGGCGCCGAGATGTGGCGCGTGACGATCACGTTCACGCTCGTCACCGTCGTCGCATCCATGGTGCTCGGGCTCCTCGTCGCCCTCGCGCTCAACCACCGCATCCCCGGCGTCACCGCCGGCAGGACGGCGATCTTCTCGCCCTACGTGCTCTCGGGCGTCGGGGTCGGCATGGTGTGGAACTTCATCTTCGACCCGCAGCTGGGGCTGCTCGGCCACGCCTTCCGCGCTCTCGGCGCTCGCTCGCCCGAGTGGTACCTCGACGGGGACCTCGCGCTCCTGATGGTGATGATCGTCTACGTCTGGAAGAACGTTGGCTTCTGCGCCGTCGTCTTCCTCGCCGGCCTGCAGTCGATCCCGAAGGACCTCATCGAGGCGGCGCGGATCGACCGGGCGGGCGCGCTCACCCGCTTCGTCAAGCTGACGCTGCCGCTGCTGTCGCCGACGGTCTTCTTCCTGACGGTCACGACCATCCTGAGCTCGATGCAGGCGTTCGACATCCTCAAGATCATGACGCCGTCGGGGAACGGCACGAACACGATCGTCTTCGAGCTCTACCTGCAGGGCTTCGGGCCGTACCAGAACGCCGGCTACGCCGCCGCGATCTCGGTCGTGCTGTTCGTCGTGCTCTTCGCCATCACCGCCTTCCAGATGCGGTTCGTCGAGAAGCGGGTGCACTACGCATGAGCTCCACCCACCTGAGCGACTGGCGGCAGGCGTTCTCGCGCCGCAACCTCGCGTCGACGCTCCTGGGCGGCTATTTGCCGATCCTGCTCGCGACGGCGGTCATCGTGCTGCCGCTCGCCCTGATGGCGATCGCGTCGTTCAAGCCGGCGTCGGAGATCATCACGATGCAGCCGACGCTGTGGCCGCAGGAGCCGACGCTCGACAACTACCGCCACGTCGCCGACACCGTGCCGCTGCTCACCGTGCTCCGCAACAGCGTGATCGTCACGGTCGTGGGCTCGGCCATCAAGGTGCTGCTCGCCATCACGACCGCGTACGCGCTCGTGTTCGTCGACTTCCGCTTCAAGGACGCGGTCTTCATCGCGGTGCTCGTCGCGCTCATGGTGCCGCCGGAGGCCGCACTGCTGCCGAACTACCTGACGATCTCGGCGCTCGGCGGACGCAACACCCTCTGGGGCATTATCCTCCCCGGGCTCGGCACCGCCTTCGGCACCTTCCTGCTGCGTCAGCACTTCAAGACGCTGCCGAAGGACCTGGTCGAGGCGGCACGGCTCGACGGCGCCGGCCACCTCAAGCGGCTCTCGCGCATCATCGTGCCGGTCTCGGCCCCGACGATCGCCACCGTCGCGCTCGTCACGATCGTCGGCGAGTGGAACAGCTTCATGTGGCCGCTCATCATCACCGACTCCGTCGACACGATGACCCTGCCCGTCGGCCTCAACCTCCTCCAGTCGATCGAGGGCCAGACCGGCAGCTACGGCTACCTCATGGCCGGCGCGGTGCTCGTCATCGTGCCCGTGCTGGTCGTCTTCGCCGCCCTGCAGCGCTTCATCGTGAGCGGCCTCACGCAGGGCGCCGTCAAGTAGCGCCTCCTCCCCACCACCACCCGCTCATCCACCGAAGGAGCACCATGTCCATGAGCATCCCCGCGGCGCGCACCCGGCGCGTCACCACCGCGATCGCCGCACTGGGCGTCGCCGCGCTCGCCCTGACGGCCTGCGGCCCCAGCGTCGGCGCGAGCTCCGCCGACGCCGCGACCGAGGTCGACTGGGCCTCGATCGAGCCCGCCGAGTCGATCACCTTCTGGACCAACCACCCGGGCGGCTCACAGGAGATCGAGCGGCAGCTCGTCGACGCGTTCACCGAGGAGACCGGCATCGAGGTCGAGATCGTCACCGCGGGCGCCAACTACGAGGAGGTGTCGCAGCGCTTCCAGACCGCGCAGACCTCCGGCGACGTCGGCGACCTCGTCATCATGTCGGATGCGACGTGGTTCACGAACTACGTGAACGGCTCGCTCCTGGCCCTCGACGACGTGCTCGAGGCAGCCGGCGGCGACGCGTCGACCTACAACGCGACGCTCTTCGACGACTACCTCTACGAGGGCGCCCACTACGCGGTGCCGTACTCGCGCTCGACGACGATCTACTACTACAACAAGGACCACTACGCGGCGGCCGGCATCGCCGAGGCGCCCACGACGTGGGACGAGGTGCGGGCGAACTCGCAGGCGCTCGTCGACGCCGGCATCACGCAGACCGCGTTCAGCTTCCCGCCCGCCGAGGACTACCCGGCCTGGATGATGAACAACCTCGTGTGGGGCTACGGCGGCGGCTGGTCGGACGAGTGGGACGCGAGCCTCATCACGAGCGACGGCACCGTCGAGGCCGTGCAGTTCGCCCGCGACGCGGTGCAGGACGGGTGGGCGAACGTCTCGAGCAACTCGCCCGCCGACGACTTCGCGGCGGGCGCGACGAGCCAGTTCATCGGCTCGACCGGCTCGCTCGGCGGCGTGACCGCGGCCGCCACCTTCGAGGTCGGCGTCGCGATGCTGCCCGGCGGCCCGGTCGAGCAGGAGCTCGTGGTGCCGACCGGCGGCGCCGGGATCGCGATCGCCGCCGCCTCGAGCCCGCAGGAGCAGCTCGCCGCCGCGATGCTCGCCGACTTCATCACGAGCGCCGAGAGCACCGTCGCGTTCTCCGCCGAGACCGGCTACGTGCCGGTGCGCGCCGACGCCGACGCGAGCTCGCTCTACGAGGCGAACCCGAACTTCCAGGTGGCGGTCGACCAGCTCAACACCCGCACGCGCACGCAGGACTACATGCGCGTGTTCCTGCCGGGCGGCGACCTCGTGCTCGCGACCGGCCTGCAGCGCATCCTCACCACCGACGGGGATGTCGCGCAGGAGCTCGCCTCGATGCAGGCGGAGCTCGAGGGGCTCTACGAGAACGACCTGAAGCCGCAGCTCGAGGGCTGACGCACACCGCTGGAGGAAGCACACCATGGTCAACGTCTCGCTGCACGACGTCACGCTCACCTACCCGGGCGCCTCGCGGCCATCGATCGACGGGATCGAGCTCGAGATCGAGCACGGCGAGCTCCTCGTGCTCGTCGGCCCCTCCGGGTGCGGCAAGTCGACGACGCTGCGCGCGCTCGCGGGACTCGAGTTCCCCGACTCCGGCCGCATCGCGTTCGGCGACCGCGACGTCACGGGCGTCGACGGCAGCCAGCGGGATGTTGCCATGGTGTTCCAGAGCTATGCGCTCTACCCGCACATGACGGTGGCCGGCAACATCGAGTTCTCGCTGAAGAACGCGAAGGTGCCGGCCGCCGAGCGGCAGCGGCTCGTCGCCGAGGCGGCCGAGCTGCTCGAGCTCGGCGACCTGCTCGACCGCAAGCCGCGCGAGCTCTCCGGCGGGCAGCGGCAGCGGGTCGCGATGGGCCGCGCGATCGTGCGCCGCCCGGCCGTCTTCCTGATGGACGAGCCGCTGTCGAACCTCGACGCGAAGCTGCGGGTGCAGACGCGCGGCCAGATCGCGGCGCTGCAGCGCACGCTCGACGTCACGACCGTGTACGTCACGCACGACCAGACCGAGGCGATGACGATGGGCGACCGCGTGGTGGTCATGAACCAGGGCCGCATCGAGCAGGTCGGCTCGCCCCGCGAGCTCTACGACGAGCCCGAGACGCTGTTCGTCGCGGGCTTCATCGGCTCGCCCCAGATGAACCTCGTCGAGGGCTCCTGGTCGGATGCGGAGGGCGCCCGGGTGGGCGACCTCACCCTGCCGTTCCACCCGGCCGCCCCGCACTCCGCGCCCGCGCTGACCTACGGCATCCGCCCCGAGGACCTCGAGCTCGTGCCGCACCCGGGAGCGGATGCGCGCCTCGTGCGCATCGAGGTCGAGCTCGTCGAGGAGCTGGGCTCCGACACGTTCGTCTACGGCACCGGGCACGGCGCGCGCTGGACCGCACGGCTGCCGAAGGGCAGCAGGCCCGCGATCGGCGAAGCGCTCGCGTTCGCGGTGCGCCCGTCGAGCGTCATCGCGTTCGAGCCCTCGACGGGGCACCGCGTGCGCTGAGGCGCGCTCAGCGCTCCAGGAAGCGCAGCAGCGCGGCGTTGAACTCGGATGCGTGGCTCACGTTGAGGCCGTGCGGCGCGCCCGCGATGAGCTCGAGCTCGCTCCCGGGGATCGCCCGGTGCGTGCGCGCGCCGGACCCCTCGAACGGCACGATGCCGTCGGCGTCGCCGTGCAGCACGAGCGTCGGCACGGTCACCTTCGTGAGGTCCTCGCGGAAGTCGGCCAGCCCGAACGACTGCATCGCCTCGAGCATCGCGAGCTTGTCGGCCTGCAGGCCGAGCCCGATCGCTTGCTGCCGCTGCGGCTCGCTCACGAGCACGTTGCCGTCGGCGTTCGGCGAGAAGAACTGCTTCGTGAAGTCGTCGAGGAAGGCCTCGCGGTCGGCGGTGAGCTGCGCCGTCATCTCGCCCGCCTGCTCCGCCGTGAGCGGGCCCTCCGGGTTGTCGGCCGAGCGCATCATGCGCGGCGGCACCGCGGCGGCGAAGACGACGCTGCGCAGCCGCTCCTCGCCGTGGCGGGCGATGTAGCGGGCGACCTCGCCGCCACCCATCGAGAAGCCGACGAGCGTGACGTCGCGCAGGTCGAGCGCGTCGAGCAGACCCGCGAGGTCGTCGGCGAGCGTGTCGTAGTCGTAGCCGGTCTTCGGCTTGTCGCTCCGGCCGAAGCCACGGCGGTCGTAGGTGATGACGCGGTAGCCCGCGTCGACGAGGGCGGACACCTGCGCCTCCCATGAGGCGCCCGAGAGCGGCCAGCCGTGGATGAGGACGACCGGTCGCCCTGCGCCGTGCTCCTCGACGTGGACGTGCACGTCCTTGAGCCCGAGCATCCGCTTGTTCACACTGATCTCTGCCATGACTCTCCTCATCGCTCGCTCGATCGCCAGTCTGCCGACGCGCCATGCGGCCGACCTGGGCATGACCCGGATGCGCGGTGTGCGGGCTGGTCAGCGAGCGGCGCCGATCAGCCGTAGGCTGATTCGTCCAGAATATAAGTGGAGAGGTGATGGTTCGGGGGTATCAGTTGTAGACTTATCTGCGTGGCTAGAGCATCCGCGGCGGTGATCGCCGACATCGTCGGGTCCCGGGACCTGGCTGACCGCAGCGCGGCGCAGGAGCATGTGCTGCATGCGTTCGAACGCGCTGAGGTTCACGCTCCGGCGGCGGTACCGGCGTATGCGGCCGTGGGGGATGAGTTCCAGGCGGTCTACGCGAGCGTCGAGCACGCCGTCGTCGCGACGACCGTCGTCGGGCTGTCGCTTCCCGAGGGGCTCGAGCTGCGCTTCGGCATCGGGGTCGGCGAGGACCGCGTCGTCGACGCGACTGGCACGGTCCCCATCCGAGACGGCAGCGCCTGGTGGCGCGCTCGGGAGGCGATCGATCACGTGAAGCAAGCGCAGCGCTCGGGGCGGAGCCGTGCGACGACGGGCTTCGTGCCCGACGGCGGAAGCGAGGAGAAGGCCGTTCGCGGCCTCCTGCTGCTGCGGGACCACGTCGTGTCGGGCATGCGGCCGCGGGATCGCCGAATCGCGCTAGCGGGCCTGGAGGAGGTGCCGCAAGCGCGCACCGCCGAGGCTGAGGGCATCCGCCAGTCGGCCGTCTCGCAGAGCTGGCACCGTTCCGGCGCTGCGGCGGTCGTCGAGATGCTGCGTCAGCTCGAGGGAGCCCGGTCGTGACCGCGGCAGCGATCATGCTCGTCATGGGGCTCGGGCACCTCGCGCTGAGCGCCCGTTCGCTCGCCACGGGGCACGTAGCTGACGAGACGCGGACCGCCGGTGCATCGCGAGCACCGCGCCTCGCGCTGCGTGGCCCCGACTGGGGGTGGGCTGGCGCCGCCTGGGTGATCGCTGCGGTCGCGCTCGTTCTCACGACCGGCCTGCCGTGGGCGTCCGCCGTCGTCGCGCTCGTGGTCTCCGCCCTCGCGACCGTGCTGCTCGCCGCTCGAGCGCGCCTCGCCGCGGTCTCCGGCTTCGTGCTGACGGCTGCCGCGATCGCGCTCGCGGTGCTGGTCGACGGCACCGCGGTCGACGCGGACGCGCCGCTCGCTCGCATGCTCGCCGACAGTGCGCAGGCGGAGGCTCTCGCGCCGAGCGTCGTCGTCGTCGCGATCGCAGCGCTGGTCTTCCTCGGGCCGACGAGCAACGCACTCGTGCGCGCGATCGTCGCCGCGGCCCGTCGAACGGACGAGCCGAGCGACGCGCCGCCGCAGAGGAGCACGGCGTGGCGCGTGCTGCGCCGCGACAGGGAGCTCGCCGTCGTGCGGAAGGACGAGCCGGAGGCGACCGTGAGCGGCTTCCGCGGCGGGCGCATCGTGGGACCGCTCGAGCGCGTGCTCGTGTTCGCGTCGCTGCTCGCGGGGATGCCCGTCGTCATCGCGGGGCTCGTCGCAGCGAAGGGCGTCGTGCGCTTCCCCGAGATCTCTGCCGACCGCTCGGGCGGCACGAAGGCGGAGGAGTTCCTCGTCGGAACCCTCTGCAGCTTCCTGCTCGCGAGCCTCGCGGTGCTCACGGTCGTCGCTCGGTCGTAGTGCGGCGCCGGCGGTGCCCGGTTCCACCGGATCGTCGTCGCCCTGCCATACTTCCAGCGTGGACATCGGGAACGCACAGCAAGACGTGCGGCGCACGTATGCGCACGGCTTCTACGGGCAGCTGGTCTCCGGCGCGGTGTGGCTAGCCGCGGCGGCCGTCGCGACCTGGGTCTCGCCCGTGGCCGGCGTCGCGGCGCTCTTCCTCGGCGGCATCCTGATCTTCACGCTCACGACGCTCGCGCTCCGACTGTCCGGGCGCCCGTGGTCGCTCCCGGCCGGCCACCCGATGGCGGGGCTCGCGAGCCAGATCGCCTTCACCGTGCCCCTCGGCCTGCTGGTCGTCATCGCGCTCATCGGCGGTCGGGAGCACCTGTTCTTCCCCGCGAGCATGGTGATCGTGGGCGCCCACTACCTGCCGTTCGTCTTCCTCTACGGGATGCGGCTCTTCGCGGTGCTCGCCGGGCTCATGATCGTCGGCGGCGTCGCCTTCGCGCAGTGGCAGGAGCCCTGGATGCCCGCCGCCGGCTGGGCCAACGGACTCCTGCTCGTCGCGTTCGCCTTCGTCCTGCGTGCATCGGCCCAGGTCGAGCGCTCGGTGCCGTCATCCCTCGCCGCGTCCTAGCGCCGACCCGCGGGGGAGTGCGCGCGTAGGATCGTCGCGTGGCGCACGACGAGCTGCCCGTGCAGGAGCGGGACGACCTGGCGCTCGAGCGCCAGGTGTGCTTCGCGCTGTCGGTGGCGTCCCGCAGCGTCGTCGGCGCCTACCGGCCCGTGCTCGAGCCGCTCGGCCTCTCGCACCCGCAATACCTCGTGATGCTCGCGCTCTGGGGCTCGCGCTCGCTCTCGCTGCGCCAGCTGGCCGAGCAGCTGCGCCTCGAGCCGGCGACGCTCTCGCCGCTCGTCAAGCGGCTCGAAGCCGCGGGGCTCGTCGCTCGCGCGAGGCGCGCCGACGACGTGCGCACGCTCGACATCACGCTCACCGAGCGCGGAGCGCAGCTGCGCGAGCGGGCGCTCGCCGTGCCGGGGGAGATGATGCAGCGACTCGGGCTCGACCGCGAGGAGCTCGAGCAGCTGCACCGCCTCATGACGCGGCTCATCGCCGCGGTCGACGGCGCGGACGCCTGACGAGCGAAGCCCGCTCAGGCGTTCGCGAGCACCACGAACGCGATCACCGCGGCCGTCGTGCCGACGACGGTCACGGCTGCCGCGCAGTAGCCGACGACTCGCCAGGCGAGGATGTCGCCTCGCGTGAAGCTCTGCGGGTCGCGGTCGTGGGGCCAGCCCTGGTGGCGCGCGGTCGGCTCCTGCATGATCGGACCGGTCTCCTCGGGTCGCCGAATACTTAGCGCACTAAGCATATCGGCGATCCGGCCGTCGCCGGACCGAGCAGCGCGAGCGGCGGCTCAGTCCTCCTGCGCGACCGGCTCGAGCGTCAGGAACAGCCCGCCGTAGGGTGGCAGGCTCACGCTGAAGCTCTGCAGGTCGTCGACGTGGCCGATGGCCTCGCCGGTCGCGGCATCGATCACCGCGTGCTGGGTCGGCAGCGCCTCGGAGTGCACCGTGCCGTCGACGCCCTCGCCCGAGAAGTTCAGCACCGTCACCTGGATCGGCGCGTCATCGGCGTCGGGCTTGCCGTCGTCGAGCCGGTGCACGAGGACGAGCATCGCGGGGTGCGCGACGTGCGGCACGTCGAGCTGCGTCGCGGTCGCGACGCCGTGGTCGCGGCGGATCTGCAGCACCTCGGCGAGCCGGTTCACGAACGATCCCGGCTCCTCGATCTGCGAGGGGAGCGAGCCGTAGAGCGAGCGGCCGCGCGGCATGCCTGCCGACGACGTCATCGCGTCGGGCGCGGCGTCGATCAGGTCGTGCGCGCCGCGCTCGATCCAGCGCGTGTCGCCCGTGTCGATGAGCTCGCGCACGTCGTCGGCGGGGAGCGTGAGCATGCCCGTGAGATCCCAGCCCGAGAGCGCGAAGACGCCCGGCTGCCACGCGTTGTACTTCGCGAGCAGGATGTGCGCATCGCGGATCGCCGGCACCGCGTCCTCGGTGATGTCGTCGAGCGTCGCGAAGCCCTGCGTCGCCGCGATGAGCGACGCGCTCGTGCACGCGATGCCGTTCTGCGTGAAGACGCGGTTGCAGTCGGCCTGCTCGGTGAGCGTCTCGGTGAGTTCGGCGCGGATGAGCTCGGCGAGCTCGCCGCCGGTGATCTCCTTGTGCCGGAAGGGGTAGACCTCGTCGCGGTGCCGCGTCGCCCAGTGCACGAGCTCGTAGGTGAGCTCGTCGTGGTTCTGCAGGCCGTGCACGAGCCCGACCGGCTCGACGCCGAGCTCGAGCGACGACATGAGCGTGAGCCGCAGGAACTCGGTGTCGCCGGTCGCGAGCGCGTGGTGGTAGCCGGGCCGGCTGACGAAGTCGTAGGAGAGGTCGGCGCCGACCGCGCTCGTGTCGCGGATGTCCTCGATCGTGAGGTTGAGCTCCTGGAACGTGAAGCCGCCCACCTTCCGCACCATGCCGGCGATGATGTGGTTCGCGGCGTGGGAGAGCGGATGCCCCTCCGACCAGGCGGGCAGGCCCTCCGCGCTCTTCTCGACCCCGAGGAAGCCGTTCGCGTCGAGGCGCAGCGCGCTCGTGCCGAGGTCGCCGAGCGAGTGGAGCGCGTCGCCGATCACGAGCCGCATGCCCGCGAAGGTCGGGTCGAGCCAGTTGATCGACGGCTGCCCCTGCTTGAAGTAGTGGAGGTAGACCCAGCGGCGCTCGACGCCGTCGACGCCGAGCACGGGCGGCGTCGCGCTCCAGTTCGTCTCCTTCACGCCGGGCATGTAGAAGATGACGCGCTGCAGCTCGCCGATGATGTAGCCGCGGTCGCTCAGCTCGCGCTCGGCGGTCGCGTCCAGGTTGGCCGCGTCGCGGCCCTCCGGCACCTCGGGCAGCAGGTGCCAGTCCTCCGGCGGGATCTCGACCATGTGGTAGATCCCGGGGTAGTCCTTGAACGCCATCTCGGCGAGCCGGAAGTCGGCGCCCTTGCCGGTGTGGCCGGGCACGATGTCGTCGATGATCGAGCCGCTGTGCTCCTCAGCCACGTCGGAGAGCCGACGGAACGCATCCTCGTCGCCGAAGGCGGGATCGATCTGCGTGCTGATGCGGTCGAAGTGGCCGTCGACGCTCGGCGTCTCCATCCAGTCGGTGATGCCGCCGGCGCGCTTCACGGGGCCCGTGTGCAGGCCGTTGATGCCGATGTGCTCGAAGGCCGCCCAGAGCGCTTCCTCGCCGAGCGCGTCGAGGAACGACTGGCCCGGCCGGGTGATGAGCGAGATCGGGTAGGCGGTGAACCACACGTCGGCGACGCCGATCGCGCGCCGCGCGTCGGGGCGGGCGTAGGGGTTGCGCCACATCGACGGCTGGCCCGAGAGCTGCCGGCTGAGCACGTCGGCGTCCTTGAGCATCGACTGGCGCACGAGCCACTCGACGTAGGAGGGGTTGGATGCGTTCGCGGTGCGCGGGTCGGTGCGGAACCGCCGCACGCTGCCGCTGCGGAACTGGTCGCGCGGGCGCAGGCGGCGGGGACGAGCGGGGTATCGCTGCTCGTCGTAGGTGATCTCGGTGCCGTGCTCGTCGGGCTCATCCACGCCTGCATGTCTATCACTCTCGGTTGGGCGTGCCGTCCTGCCAGGATCGAGGCATGCGTGCCCTCCTGATCGACGCCGTCCGCTCGACTCCCGCCGTGCGCGACGTGCCGTCGCCGGTCGCTCCTGCGGGAGGCGTCGTGGTCGAGGTGCACGCGACGGGCCTGTGCCGCAGCGACTGGCACGCGTGGGCCGGCCACGACGACATCGCCTTCCCGCACGTGCCGGGCCACGAGCTCGCGGGCATCGTCGCCGAGGTGGGCGAGGGCGTCGAGCGGTGGCGCGTCGGCGACCGCGTGACGGTGCCGTTCGTGTGCGGCTGCGGGCGCTGCGATTGGTGCCTCGCGGGCGACGCGCAGGTGTGCCCGGCGCAGCAGCAGCCGGGCTTCACGCACTGGGGCTCCTTCGCCGAGCGCGTCGCGCTGCACGCTGCCGACGCGAACCTCGTCCGGGTGCCCGACGGCGTCGACGCCGCGACGGCGGCGGCGCTCGGCTGCCGCTTCGCGACCGCCTACCGCGCACTCGTCGCGCGTGCCCGCGTGCGGTCGGGGGAGTGGGTCGCGGTCGTCGGTGCCGGCGGCGTGGGCCTCAGCGCCGTCATGATCGCCCGCGCGCTCGACGCCCGCGTCGTGGCGGTCGACCGCAACCCGGCGGCGCTCGAGCTCGCCGCCTCCCTCGGCGCGGAGGCCACCGTGCTCGCCGACGGGCGCGACGTGCCGACCGAGGTCGCGGCGATCACGGACGGCGGCGCGCACGTGGCGGTCGACGCTGTCGGGAGCGAGCAGACGGCGTCGGATGCGGTGCTGGGCCTGCGTCGTCGCGGCCGCCACGTGCAGATCGGCCTCCTGCCGCCCGTCGACGGGCACCCCCGCGTGCCGATGGACCGCGTCATCGCGTGGGAGCTCGACGTGCTCGGCAGCCACGGCATGGCGGCGGCCGACTACCCGGGCATGCTCGCCCTCATCGAGCGCGGCGTGCTCGAGCCGCAGCGGCTCATCGAGCGCACGGTCTCGCTCGAGGAGGCCGCGACCCTGCTCCCCGGCTTCGACCGCTCGAGCGCGGCTGGCGTGACGATGATCGACCCGCGCCGCTGAGCCGCTCGCTAGGAGAGCACCGCCCAGCCGCGCGCACCGAGTCGCACGACGCCGTCTGCGAGCTCGGCGACGCCCCCCTCGACGCTCGAGGCGTCGGCGGCCGGCAGTTCGACCGGCTCGTCGGCGAGGTTGAGCGCGGTGATGACGCGGTCGGCGTCGGTCGCCGTGCGCAGCACGATCGCTTCGTTGGTGAGGTGCACGACATCCGTCTGCGCGCGGTGCAGCCACGCGTGGCGACGGCGGAGGGCGAGCAGCGACGCGTGCACGCCGTACGCGTGGGCGGCTGCCGGCTCGAGCGCGTCGGGCGACAGCGGCGCCGCGGGGAACTCCGGCCGCACGGCGTCGTCGCCGCCGAGCCGCTCCTCCTTGCGCGCCTCGAAGCTCAGCTCGTCGCCCGCGTAGACGGAGGGGGTGCCCGCGACGGTCGCGAGCACGGCCATCGCATGCGGCACGAGCTCCGGACCGACCGCGGTCGCGATGCGCGTCACGTCGTGGTTGCCGATGAACGTCGAGGGCACGAAGTCGCGCACGAGGGCGTTGTGGCGCTCGATCGCGTGCGCGAGCTCGAAGCAGTTGCGATCGGCGAGGCCGTGCCAGATGCCCTGCCACAGCTCGTACTGCGTCAACGAGTCCATCGTCGACTCGCGCACGATCGCCGCGGCGTCGCCGTGGATGACCTCCCCGGTGAAGTAGGCGTCGGGGAACCGCTCTCGCACGCGCGGCAGCACTCGAGCCCAGAAGGCAGGCGGCACGGCGTATGCCGCGTCGAGCCGCCAGCCGTCGATGCCGCGCTCGAGCCAGTGGGTCATGACGTCGACGACGAGGTCGGCCACCGCATCCGCGTCGTGGTCGAGCGCGACGAGCTGGTCGTGGCCCTCGAACACGTCGGCGGGGACCGGCTCGCCGGGCGACCAGCTGTCCCAGTGGACGCGGAAGAGGCCGGCGGTCTCGGCCGCCCGCCCCTGCTCCTCGAGTGCGAGGAAGGCGGGATGCGGTCGGCCGACGTGGTTGAAGACGCCGTCGAGCAGCACGCGGATGCCGCGCTCGCGGCACGCGGCGACGAGCCGGTCGAAGTCGCCCTCGTCGCCGAGCCGCGGATCGATGCGGAAGTGGTCGATCGTGTCGTAGCCGTGCGTCGCGGAGGCGAAGACCGGCCCGAGCTGCAAGCCGTTGAGCCCGAGCGCGACGAGGTGGTCGAGCCACGCCTCGAGGTGGCCGAGCCGATGCTCGACCGCGGTCTCGGCCGGCGGCGCGTCGGGGCGGATGGGCGCGCCGACGAAGCCGAGCGGGTAGACGTGCCACCACATGACGTGCTGGACCCAGTCGGGCTCGGCGTGCGGTCGCGGTGCAGGATCGGTCACCGCTCCATCCTGCACCGAACCCGCTGTCAAGCCTCTCCGAGCAGCGACAGGCCCGCCGCGACCGCGAAGCCGACGACCGTCGCGAGGCCCGCGAGCGACTTCGCCTTCTCGCGCGCCTCGGGGATCATCGCGTCGATGAGCATGACGAGCAGCGCGCCGGCCGCGATGCCGTCGATCGTGCCGACGACCGCCGGGGATGCGGCGTCCGCGACCAGTCGGCCGGCGACGGCCGCGAGCGCGCAGACGACCGCGACGGCGGTCCAGAGCCCGAGCACGAAGCGCCTCGAGCGACCGTCGCGCAGCATGTCGGCGGATGCGCCGATCGACTCGGGCAGGTTGGAGACGAAGATCGAGACGAGCAGCGCCACGCTCACGCCGCCGCCCGCCGCCAGGCCGATCCCGAGCACCGCTTGCTCGGGGATGCCGTCGAGCAGCGCGCCGACCGCGAGCGGGAAGCCGGCCGCGCCGCCGCCGCGCCGGCCCGACCAGCGCTCGACGGCGCGATCGGCGGCGAAGTAGGCGAGCGCACCGAGCGCGAGGCCGATCCCGACCCCGACGGGGCCGCCCTGCTCGACGCCGGCCTCGGCGAGCTCGAACGCGACCGAGGCGATGAGCGCGCCCGCTCCGAAGGCGAGCACGACGCCGACGGTGCGGTCGGACCACGGCCGGACGACGGCGAGCAGCGCCCCCGCGAGCAGGGAGCCGGCAGCGATCCCGCCCCACAGCAGCGCCTCGGGCACCGCTCCTCCTCCTGCCCAGAGCCCGGCTCAGCCCGCGAACTCCCGCACCGGCAGCCCCGTGACGCCGGGATCGACGGCGAAGAGCGCGCCGGCGGTCGGCTCCTCGTCGTCGGGGAGGTCCTCGCGTGAGGTGGTGATGAAGAGCCGGTCGAGGCGCTCGCCGCCGAACGCGCACGCGGTGACCTTCGTCACGCCGGGCACCTCGACGCGTCCGTCGAGCGTGCCGTCGGGACGGAACCGCAGCACCGCGCCCTGGTTCACGGCCGCGACCCACACGCATCCCTCGGCATCGACCGTGAGCCCGTCGGGGTGGCCGTCGTCGGGGAGCGAGGCGAGCTCGCGCCGGTTCGTCAGCCCCGTCTCGCGCGCGTAGTCGAAGACCGCGACGGCGCCCGTCGGGGTGTCGTCGTAGTAGGCGAGCGAGCTGTCGGGGCTCCACTCGAGGCCGTTGGAGACGGTCACGCCGGTCAGCACCGTGCTCGTCGCGCCGTCGGGATCGAGGCGGTGGAGGGATGCGGCGCCGGGGGACTGGTCGTAGGCCATCGAGCCGCAGTAGAAGCGCCCGTCGGGATCGCAGCCGCCCTCGTTCATGCGGATGTCGCCCGACGACCAGAGCTCCGGCAGCCGGTGGAGCGTGCCGTCGAGGTCCTCGAGCGCGAAGCCCCGCTCGACGCCGATGACCGCGCCGCCGCCGCGCCGCGGGCGCACGCACGCGACGATGTCGTCGACGTGCCGCCGCTCGATGCCGGTCTCGGTGAGCGTGAGGATGTCGCCGGCGAGCATGTCGAGCCAGCGCAGCCCGCCCCACCACTCCGACCAGACGGGCCCCTCGCCGTGGTACGCGATCGGGTCGGTGATCTGCTCGGCGCGCATCGGCTCTCCTTCGCTCGGGACTGGAGCCAGCCAAGCGCGCCGACCTGGGAGCCCGCGGAGGAGCGGGGCGCCGTCAGCGCTTGACCGCCGCGATCCGCTCGACCGTTCCTGCCTTCAGCCGCTCGGCCTCGACGACCTCGAAGCCTGCCGCCTCGACGAGCGGCCGCTGCCGCCGCGTGAAGTGCTCGCCCGCGACGCGGATCGTCAGCTGCTCGACGAGCCGCTGCGCCGCCCGCAGCGGCCAGGCGGTGCTCGCCACGTGGTCGAGCAGCAGCAGCGTGCCGCCGGGCACGAGCACGCGGCGCATCTCGGCGATCGCGGCCGCGGGGCGCGGGATGCTGCAGAGGCCGAGGGCGCACACGACGGTGTCGAACGACGCGTCGGCGTACGGCAGCCGCTCGGCGTCGCCCTCGACGAGCTCGACGTCGCGGCCGAGCTCCGCCGCGCGCCGCCGCGCCTCGGCAAGCATGCGCGGGCTCAGGTCGAGGCCGGTGACGGATGCGTCGGGCGGGTAGTGCGGGAGGTTCGCCCCGGTGCCGACGGCGACGTCGAGCACGCGGCCGCGCGCCCTCGCGCCGAGCCACTCGTGGCCGCCCGCGAACCAGAGCCGCTCGAGCGGCCGCATGCCGCGGTCGTAGCGGGGCGCGGCCTCGTCCCACAGCCGGCGCTGCCGCGCCGTCGCGTCCTCACGGCTCGCCATCCGCGCTCCTCCTCGTCGGCGATGCTCGTCGCTCGCGCCGCGCTCGTCAAGACGGCAGCGGCAGGCCCTCGAGGCCGCGGACGTCGACGTCCTGCACGGCGAGCCCGGCTCGCGCAGCCGCCGCGGCCGCGATGCCGGCTGCCTCGCCGAGCATCTGGTACTGCGGCTCCATCCGCACCGACGAGAACGCGACGTGCGACGCCGAGAGGCACACGGGCACGAGCAGGTTCTCGCAGTCCTCGCGCCGCGGCGTGAGGCTCCGGTAGGGGATCGGGTAGCGCGGTGCCGGCACCGAGAGGTAGCCCTCCGTGACGACCATCGCGACCGGCCGCGGATGCTCGTAGACCCAGCGCCAGCCGCGCTGCACCTCGCGGATGTCGAGGTGGTACGAGCCGAGGGCCACGGCGTCGTCGTGCGGCCGCGCATCCAGCACGTCGTGCTCGGTGAGCACGTGCGCGCCGATCATCCTGCGGGCCTCGCGCACGTAGAGCTGGTGGGGGAAGTGTCCCGTGTCGGCGAACTCGTCCGCCGGCAGCCCCCACCGCGTGAGCTCGTCGCGCACGTGGCGCGGCACGGCTGGATCGCTCGAGAGGAAGTGCAGGAAGCCGCGGGCGTGCCGCTCGTGGTGGAGCCGCAGCTACTCACGGCGCTCAGGGCTCGCGAGCGGGTACTCCCACGCCGAGCCGTCGAGCACGCTGAGCGAGAAGGGACCGAGGGAGTTCGCGTCGCACTTGCCGCCCGGCAGGTTGGGCTCGAGCCCGAGCAGGCGCTCGGCGGTCACGTCGACGCGATCGCGCCGCCAGCGGGCGAAGAGGCGGCGCCCGAGCTCCCAGTGGGCCTCGTCGTAGTCGTCCGGACGGGAGAGTGGGATGCGGTCGGTTGCCGTCGTGAGGCACACCCTGTAGCCGTACGACATGACGCCGCCGTCGCCGGCGCCGACAGGCGCGAGCGGCTGCGGGCGGATCTGCGGCAGGAGCGGGCCCTCGACGAAGCCATCGGGATCGTCGGCGAAGGGCGAGATCCACGGGGGCATGACGTGCCGGCCTGGCACGAGCTCCTGCCGGCCGGCGAAGCGCTCGCCGTGCAGGGCTCGGTCCTCGCGCCCGACCGCGGCGGGCACGCCGGCCGCTGCCAGCAGGTCGCCCTCGTAGCTCGCGTCGATGAAGACCGCCGCCTGCGCCTCGAGCGACGGCACGGACGGGGCTGCGCCCGGCCCGAACGACGCCGCGCGGATGCGGCCGAGCGCGAGGTCGGCGGCGACGACCCGCGCGTGGAGCTGCACCTCGACGCCCGCCTCCTCGAGCCAGCGCACGAGGATGGCCTCGGCGACGTGCGGCTCGGGCCCCGCGAAGCGGCCGGGGGCGACGCCGTAGTGCTCGGCGACGGCGGTGCGGAAGCGCTGCGCGGCGCCCGCGATCGCGCGGAGGTCGCCGATGTCGGTGTAGCCGAGGCCCCCGCTCGTCATGCCGCCGAGGTGGCCGCCCGGCTCGACGAGCAGCACCGCGGCGCCGTGCGTGGCCGCGGCCACGGCCGCGCACACTCCGGCCGCGGTGCCGCCGTAGACGAGCACGTCGACCGAGCGCCGTACGGGCTCCGTCGCCATGCCGCGATCCTAGGGCGCCGGCCGGACGGGAATAGTTCTGATTTGAAGTGGTTGGATCGACTGTGCGGGTTCGGATCCCGCGCGACAGCAGCTCGAAGCGTCGCACCACGCGACGCCGATCACCATCCAAGGAGACGATTCATGTCGAAGATCGCCATCATCACCGGCAGCACCCGCCCCGGCCGCATCAACCGCGGTGTCGCGGACTGGGTCCTCGAGCTCGCGCAGCAGCGCGGTGACGCGGAGTACGAGCTGGTCGACATCGCCGACTACGACCTGCCGCTCTACGACGAGCCGCTGCCGGCCGGCTACCAGCAGTACACGAAGGACCACACGAAGGCGTGGTCGGCGAAGATCGCCGAGTTCGACGGCTACGTCTTCGTCACGGGCGAGTACAACCACTCGGTGACCCCGGCGCTCGCGAACGCGATCTCCTTCCTCAACGCCGAGTGGAACAACAAGGCCGCCGGCATCGTCGGCTACGGCTCGGCGATGGGCGTCCGCGCCATCGAGCACCTGCGCGGCATCCTCTCCGAGCTCCAGGTCGCGCACGTGCAGAAGACGGGCATGTTCTCGCTCTTCACCGACTTCGAGAACTTCTCCACCTTCAAGCCGACCGAGCTGCAGGCCGAGTCGGTGCCGCCGATGCTCGACCAGCTGATCGTCTGGACGAAGGCGATGGAGTCGGTGCGCGAGGGCGCGCTCGTCAGCGCCTGACGCATCCCACGGAAGCGGGCCTCCCGGTCGGGAGGCCCGCTTCCGTGTTCGCGAGCGGATGCCCTCTGCGACTCGACCCGCCTTCGCCGACCGGACCCGTTCGCGCGCGGCCGGCAGCGCGAGTCGACCCCTTCGCGCCCATCCGACCGGATGCATCGGGTGTGATGTCTCAGGACATCGGTGACAGTTCTGGGTCAGGACATCGGTGACGTTTGATGTGTCAGGACATCGGTGACAGGTCAGGTTGGGCGCGGGGGCGGTTGCCGACGTAGGTGACGCCGGGTTTGGGCCAGTGGTGCGCGATCAGGAGCGTGCCGTCGCCGTCGAAGAAGAGCACGTTCTCCGGGTCCCAGACGACCTGGACGAGGTTGCCGGCATGGATAGCGCCGAGCTGGAAACGGACGCCGTGCAGCTTCACGTAGCCGCTCGCGTGGACGGTGCGCTGCTGGTCGCCGTGCGCGCCGTGCCGGATCCACGCCGTCGGGACCGGCGGCGCCGGGGGGGTCGGCGCTGGCCGGTCGGGATCGGGTCGTGGCGGCTCGGCGACCGGTGTCGCGTCCCACGCCCGTTGCGGCGTCATCCGGCCGGGGAGCGCCTGGTGGCCGCGCTCGTGGTTGTAGATCGCATCGAACGCGTCGACCTGCGCCTGGAGCTCGGCGAGGCTCTCGGCCAGCGGCTGCTTGTTGAGCCAGAGGAACAGCGTCTGGTGGAGGCGCTCGTTCTTGCCCTGGGTGGTCGGCCGGTAGGGGCGGCCGGTGATCGCCTCGACGCCGAGCGAGGTGACGTACGTCACCAGCGGCCCTTGCCAGCCACGCCGGGTCGGGTTCAGCGCCGATCCGTTGTCGGTCAGCAGCCGCTGCGGGACGCCGCGCGCCGCGATGCCCTTCTTCATTACCGTCAGCGCCGCCTCGGCCGTCTCGCCGGCCGCGACATGCGAGGCGACCTCGACTCGAGAGTGATCGTCCTCGAGTTGGAAGATGACGCAGCGCCGCCCGCCGGTGAGGACGTATTCGGTCGCATCCAGCTGCCAGCATGCGTTCGGGGCCGGATAGACGAAGCGGCGGTACGCGGCGCGCGGCTTCTTCTTCGGCTCCCGCCGGGCCACGCCCGCGGCCCGGAAGATGCGCGCCAGCGACGACTCCGACGGGGCCGCAAGACCCAGCGCCAGCATCTTGTCGTGCACGCTGATCGGCCCGTGATCCAGGCCGGAGCGCTCCAGCGCGGCACGCACGTCCAGCGCCTGCTGCTTCACGTCGTCGCCGATCTTGGTCGGGCTCGACCGAGGGCGCCGCGAGCGCGGCTCAAGCGCCGCCGCCGGTCCTTCCTCCCGCACCCGCTTCCGGATCGCGTGGAACGTCTTCGGCGTGATCCCATGCTCCGCGCAGAACGTCGTCACCGCCCCGCGCGGAGCATCATCCGGCCACCGGACGATCGCGAGACGGACACGAGGATCAACTGGCTCAACACGCTTCACACGCCGATTCGACCCGAAGAAGAGTCACCACCAAGACCACCCGAACAGTCACCGATGTCCTGACACAGAACTGTCACCGATGTCCTGCGAGATGACACCGGATGCATCGGGTCGGGTGAGCGGGAAGGGGTCGACTGGACGCATGCCGCGCGCAGGCGCCGTCCGAAGGGGACCGGTCGGGTCGCGGTGGCGTCAGGGGAGGACGTTGCGATCGGCCGCGGCCGACGGGCTCACGTCGACCGGCTGGTCGCGCTTGATCGCGACGATGCGACCCGTGCGGGTGAACTCCTCCTGCACGTCGTCGTCGTGGCGCTGCGTCGCGAGGCTCACGAGCATCGCGACCAGCAGGTTGAGCGCGAAGCCCGGCACGATCTCGTAGAGCGTGAAGAAGGCGATGTCGGTCGCCTGCTCGATCGCATCCCAGATGAACACGGTCGCGGCGCCGACGATCATGCCGGCGAGCGCGCCCCAGCTCGTCAGGCGGCGCCAGAAGAGGCTCAGCAGCACGATCGGGCCGAACGCGGCACCGAAGCCGGCCCATGCGAAGCCGACGAGGCCGAGGATCGTGTCGGACGGGCTGATCGCGAGCACCGCGGCGATCGCCGCGACCGCGAGCACGCACGCGCGGCCGAGCAGCACGAGCGTGCGCTGCGAGGGCTGACGCTTGACGAAGACCTGGAACAGGTCCTCGACGAGCGCCGACGAGCACACGATGAGCTGGCTCGAGAGCGTCGACATGATCGCCGCGAGCACCGCCGCGAGCACGAGACCCGCGACGAACGGGTGCAGCAGTGCCTGCGACATGGCGAGCACGATCGTCTCGGGGTTGTCGAGCGCGAGCCCCGACTGCTGCACGTAGGCGATGCCGATGAAGCCGGAGACGACGGCGCCGACGAGGGAGATGATCATCCACGAGATGCCGATGCGGCGGGCGGGCCGTGCCGCCGGCACCGACTTGAGAGCCATGAAGCGCACGATGATGTGCGGCTGGCCGACGTAGCCGAGGCCCCACGCGAGCGACGAGATGATGCCGAGCACCGCGAGGCCGTTGAGGTCGGCGGGGATGAGGCCCTGCAGCTCGGCGCCGGAGTCGGCGATGCCCTCCTGCACGCCGGCGAGGCCGCCGACCGTGAAGAACGCGATCACGGGGATGATGATGAGCGCGAGCAGCATCATCATGCCCTGCACGACGTCGGTGAGCGATGCTCCGAGGAAGCCGCCGAAGAGCGTGTAGAGGAGCGTCACGCCGCTCACGAGCAGCATGCCCCACACGTAGTCGGCGCCGAACGACGACTCGAAGAAGACGCCGCCGGCGACCATGCCGGAGGAGACGTAGAAGGTGAAGAAGACGAGGATGATGAGGCCCGAGACGATGCGCAGCAGCCGCGAGCGGTCGCGGAGCCGGTTCTCGAAGAAGCTCGGGATCGTGATCGAGTTCCTCGCCACCTCGGTGTACGCGCGCAGGCGCGGCGCGACGAACTTCCAGTTGAGGTACGCGCCGATCGTCAGGCCGATCGCGATCCACGCCTCGATGAGCCCTGCGGCGAAGATCGCGCCGGGGAGGCCCATGAGCAGCCAGCCCGACATGTCGGAAGCGCCAGCGGAGAGCGCCGCGGTGACGGGGTTGAGCTCGCGCCCCGCGAGCATGTAGTCCTCGTGGCTCTTCGTCTTCCGCGCGGCGTAGACGCCGATGGCGATCATCGCGGCGAAGTAGAGCCCGATGGCGAGCAGCTGGAAGGTCACGTCAGACATCGTCGTCTCCCTCTGTCGGTGCGGTGATCAGCCTATCCGGACACCGTTCCCACGGAGTCCACCCTCTTCCGCTCGGCGCCTCGGCGATATATCGTCGGCTATCGCTCACGCGACGACGAGGAGGTCATCGTGCACGGTGCAAGGGGCGGCTACGGGCCGCGGGGATTCGGGTTCGGCCCGCCCGGGGCGGGGATGTGGGAGGCGATGGAGCAGCTGCGCTCGGCCTTCGAGAAGCGCGGGGGACCGACGCGCATGGGGCGCGGCGACGTGCGGGCAGCGGTCATCGCGCTGCTCGTTGAGCGGCCGATGCACGGCTACCAGATCATCCGCGAGATCGAGGAGCGCAGCGGCGGCGCGTGGCGCCCGAGCGCCGGCTCCGTCTACCCGACGCTGCAGCTGCTCGCCGACGAGGGCCTCATCGCGGCCGAGGAGGCGAACGGGCGGAAGACCTACTCGCTCACCGAGGCGGGGCGCGCGGAGGCCGACGAGGCCGCCGACCGGCCGGCCCCGTGGCTCGCGACCGAGCGCGGGCCCGGCGGTCACGGCGCGCTCCCGCGCGCGGGCATGGATCTCGCGCAAGCGGCCGCCCAGGTGCATCGCTCCGGCAGCCCCGAGCAGGTGCAGCGAGCGGTGGAGGTGCTCGACGAGGCACGGCGTAGGCTCTACGCCATCCTCGCCCAGGACTGACCCGGATCCCGCCGCGGCGGGCGCAAGGAGTGGCCATGCCCGACGCCGGCAGCACGCGAGCGCGCTACCGGCGCATCCTGCGCTTCGCCGCCCGGCACCTCGCGGTCATGTGGTGGTTCGAGCTGCTGCTCCCGCGCCTCGGCCTCGGTGCGCTCGCAGCCCGCGGGCGCAGCGCGCGGCTGCGGCGGCTCGCCCGCCGCTTCCACGTGCTGGCCGTCGACCTCGGCGGGCTCATGATCAAGGTGGGCCAGTTCATGTCATCGCGCCTCGACGTGCTCCCGCCGGAGATCACGCGCGAGCTCGAGGGTCTGCAGGACGAGGCGCCCGCCGTGCCGTTCCAGGCGATCCGGGCGCTCGCCGAGGTGGAGCTCGGGATGCCGCTCGAGCGCGCGCTCGCGTGGGTCGAGCGCGAGCCGCTCGCGGCAGCCTCGCTCGGCCAGGCGCACCGCGCGCGCCTGACCGCGGCCGACGCATCCGCCACCGGCATCGACGCCGCGATCGTCAAGGTGCAGCGGCCCGGCATCGACGCGATCGTCGACGTCGATCTCGCGGCGCTGCGCCGCATCGCGCGGTGGCTCAGCCGCGTGCGCGTCGTCGCGACCCGCGTCGACGTGCCCGCGCTCATCGAGGAGTTCGCGGTCACGAGCCTCGAGGAGATCGACTACCTGCACGAGGCCGCGAGCGCCGAGCGCTTCGCCGAGTCGTTCGCGGGCGACGCGCGCGTCGGTGTGCCCGACGTCGTGTGGGAGCGCTCGAGCCGCCGCGTGCTCGTGCTCCGCGATGTCGCGGCGATCAAGATCAACGACCGCGAGGCGCTCCTCGCCGCGGGCATCGATCCCGCCGAGGTCGCCGCGACCTTCGCCGCGGTCATGTTCGACCAGCTCTTCTCGCACGGCTTCTTCCACGCCGACCCGCACCCCGGCAACCTCTTCGTGACCCCGACGGGGCCGGATGCGTCTGGCCCGGTTGCGTCGGGCCCGGATGCGTCGGGACCGGTTGCGTCGAACCGGGCATGGCGCATCACCTTCGTCGACTTCGGGATGATGGGGGAGGTGCCGCCCGGCACGCGCGCGGGGCTGCGGCGCATGCTCATCGCGGCCGCCGGCCGCGACGGCCGGGGGCTCGTCGCCGCGATGCAGGACCTCGGCGCGCTGCTGCCGACTGCCGACGCCGACGAGCTCGAGCGCGCGATGTCGCACGCGTTCGCGCGCTTCGGGGGCATGGGCTTCGCCGAGCTGCGCGAGGTCGACCCGCGGGAGTTCCGCGACTTCGCGATCGAGTTCGGCGACGTGCTGCGCACGATGCCGTTCCAGCTGCCCGAGGACTTCCTGCTCATCGTGCGCGCGATGTCGCTCACCTCGGGCATGTGCTCGTCGCTCGACCCGGGCTTCAACCTGTGGGATGCGGTGGAGCCCTACGCCGCGCGGCTGCTGCGCGAGGAGCGGGGCGGGCTCGTGCGCTCGATCGCGCAGGAGGGGCTCGACGCGGCCGCGGTCGCGGCGCGGCTGCCCGGCCGCATCGACCGCGTGGTCACGCGGCTCGAGGAGGGGCGGCTCGCCGTCACCGCTCCCGCGCTCGAGCGGCGGATCGCGCGTGTCGAGCGAATGCTCCGGCGGCTCGTCTCGGCGATCCTCTTCGCGGGCCTGCTCGTGGCCGGCGCGGTGCTGCTGCCGCAGGACGGCGTGCTCGGCACGGCGCTCATGCTGCTCTCGGCGCTGCCGCTCGCGCACGTCGTCGTGTCGAACCTCGTCCGTCGTCGACTGTGACGAAGCGTGACCGGCACGGCTACCGGGCCGCTCGGCCGCGCCGATAGCGTGCCGAGCACCCGACCCGGAGGAGAACCGCCATGACTCGCATCGACATCACCCACGCCGGCAGCCTGCCGCGCACGCCCGAGCTCATCGCCGCGAACGCCGCACGGACGTTCGCCGACGACGGCCTGACGCTCCAGCGCACCCCCGAGTTCGAGACGCTGCTCGCCGACGCCGTCGCCGACCTCGTCCGCCGCCAGCGCGACCTCGGCATCACGATCGTCGGCGACGGCGAGTACGGCAAGGCGATGTCGAGCTCGCTCGACTACGCCGCTTGGTGGACGTACGTGTTCCAGCGCGTCGAGGGGCTCGAGATCACGGGCGAGGACATCTTCACCGAGCCGCCGCAGCGCTCGGCGCCCGGTGACGTGCGCCTCACATCGTTCCCCGACCGGCGCGACTGGGTGCGCTTCGCCGATGCCTACCTCGACCCCGAGCACCCGGTGCTCGAGCAGAGCCCGGCGACGGCGTTCCCCGCCACGACCGGCCCTCTCCGGTACACGGGCCAGGAGGCGCTCGCGACCGACATCGCGAACCTCCGTCGCGGCATCGCGTCGACCGGGGCCGAGCAGGGGTTCCTGACGGCGCTCTCGCCCGGCTCGGCGGCGCGCATCGCGAACCGCCACTACGCGAGCGAGGAGGAGCACATCTGGGCCTGGGCCGAAGTGCTGCGCGAGGAGTACACCGCCATCACCCAAGCCGGCTTCATCGTGCAGATCGACGACCCGTCGCTCGCCGAGAACTGGGACCAGATCAGCCCCGAGCCGTCGCTCGAGGACTACCTCGCCTTCACGCGCATCCGCGTCGAGGCGCTCAACCACGCCATCCGCGGCCTGCCAGAGGAGCTCGTGCGCCTGCACTTGTGCTGGGGCTCGTGGCACGGCCCGCACACGACCGACATCCCGTTCGCCGACATCGCCGAGCTCGTGCTCGAGGTGAACGCCGGCAGCTATTCCTTCGAGGCCGCCAACGCCCGCCACGAGCACGAGTGGCGCGTGTGGGAGCACGTCGAGCTGCCGGCGCACAAGCGCATCGCGCCCGGCGTCGTCGGTCACGCGACCAACGTCGTCGAGCACCCCGAGCTCGTCGCCGACCGCATCGAGCGATTCGCTCGCATCGTCGGGCCCGAGCGGGTCATCGCGTCGACCGACTGCGGTCTCGGGGGTCGCATCCACCCGTCGATCGCGGCGGCGAAGCTCGAGTCGCTCGGGCAGGGCGCGCGTCTCGCGGAGCAGCGGCTCGAGGCAGCCGTCACGATCGTCTGAGGGATCGCGCGGGGGCGGCGGCCGTAGCGGTCGCCGCCCCATCGTGCGCTCCCGCGCGTGCGATCGATCCCCCTGGTGAGTCGTGCGGTCGGCGTCAGCGCAGCACGACGGAGCGCCCGTCGAGCGCGATCTCGACCTCGAGGCCGTCGGTCGCGGCGGGCACGAGCTCGAGCTCGTCGTCGCCGGAGCCGACCGCGACGCCCAGGGCTCGCAGGCGGCGCCCCTCGGACTCGACCTCGGTCGTGCGCCGCCGCAGCGCGACGAGCTCGAGCAGCGGCAGGTCGGCGAGGCCCGGGTGCGCGGTCGCGCCCCAGTCGATGAGGAACGGCGGTCGGCGCTCGTCCTCGGGGCGAGCGAGCCGCCACGCGAGCTCGCCGCCGTCGGGCGTGCGCCGCGAGAGCGGCTCGATGCCCCGGAGTCCGACGCCGGCGGTGCGCGCTCGCGCGACGGTCGTGTCGAGGTCGTCGGGGCGGATGGCCCAGTTCGCCACGGCGGGTGCGCTCAACCGGTCGAGGCCGAACGTCGAGATCTCCGATGCCGAGCGGCCCGCCGCGGCATCCGGGCCGATCACCTCGAGGTACTGCCGCACGCGCTCGCCGCGGCGGGTGAAGGCGATGAGCGCGTTGGCCGTGCCGGTCGGGTGCGCGCCCCCCGGCGAGGCGCGCACGCCCGTGGCCCGCTCGACCGCGGCGATCGCCGCGGCGAGGTCGGGACCGGCGAGCACGACGTGATCGAGCAGCGCTGGCACGCCCATCAGCGCGCCCCCGTGCCCGCTGCCGACGATGCTGCGGTCGGTCCCTCCGAGGTCGCGGGCGCACCGACGACCTCGGGCTCGCCGAGCGAGAGCATGAGGCGGTTCGCCCAGTTGAAGAACGCCGCACCGCTGAGCTGGTGGACGATGCCCGCGTCGTCGATGCCGGCCGAGCGGAGGCGCTCGACGTGCCCGCCGTCGAAGGCCGTCGGCGTCGCCGTGAGCGCCGCCGACGCATCCGCGATCGCATCCCAGCGGTCGTCCACCCGCGCGCCGATGCCCTCGTCGAGCAGCCGCTGCACGTCGCTCTCGCGGCCCGAGAGCCGCGATGCGGCGCGCGCGTGCACCGACGCGCAGAAGACGCAGCCGTTGACGCGCGACACGGCGGCGGCCGCGAGCTCGCGCTCCCAGCGGGGCAGCCCGCCCTGCTCGTTGCCGAAGATGTCGAGGTCGGTGAGCGTGCGCGCGCGGAGCGCCGCGGGGTCGCGCGCGAGCAGTCGGAAGTAGGGGCTCGACGAGCGCGACGCCTCGATGAGCGCCTCGCGCTGCACGGCGGTCAGCTCGTCCTCGGGCACCGGCGGCGCCCACGGCACCCAGCCGAGCGGGCCCTGCGTGAAGCGGTCGGGACGCCGCAGCGTCGGGTAGTCGATGATCTCGGTCATGCGCGGGTCTCCTGGAGGGTGGTCGAGGCGGGGTCGGGGCGTCGGGGGCAGGCGCTGCAGCCCCGTGGGCGGCGAGCACCCGGAGGCCGTGCACGAGCCGCAGCTGGAACGCGAGGAACGCGACCAGCTGGCTGAGCGAGACCACTGCGTCGGCGCTCCAGCCGGCTGCCTCGAGCGCCCGCAGCGCCTCGGGCCGCGCCTCGCGGGGGTGCAGCGTCAGCAGGTGCGCGTGCTCGAGCGCCGCGGCGAGCGGAGCGCCGAGCGCGGCTCGGTCGAGCGCGGCCAGCGGGCCCGCGACGCTCTCCCCGTGCAGCGCGGGTTCGCGGTAGCGGCCGTAGGGGCCGGTTGCGCGGGCGGAGTCGGCCGCGCGGGCCACGGCGTCGACGAGGGCGGGCTAGGCCTCGTCGGCCAGCAGCTCGAGGTAGAACGCCGAGGCACGGGATCGCTCGGTCGACGCGTCGTGGAGCAGCGCCACGAACCCGGCCACGGCATAGCGGTCGACGAGCCGCAGCTGGCCCGGCTCGTCGGGTTCGAGCAGCGCGAGGAAGCTGCGCTGCGCGTGCTCGCGCGCGTCGGGCCGCTGGAGACGGATGCGGGCGAGCGGTGATCCTGGCCGGATCCCGGCGAGGTGGTCGATGACGTCGTCATGCGACATGGCGATCCTCCTGGGGGTCGTCGTGGGTGAGGGTGGAGCGGTCGAGGTCGGCGCGGTCCGCGCGACCGACCCGCCAGCCGAGCGCCGGCGCGACCTCGGTCGCGAACAGCTCGAGCGAGCGGGCGGTGAGCTCGGAGCGGGGGTCGACGGAGTGCACCTGGATCGACACCGCCGTCGCGCCCGCGGCGGCGGTGTCGGCCGAGAGCGATTCGGCGACCTCGTCGGGCGTGCCGAGGTGGGTCTCGGTGCGTACGAGCAGCTCGTCGAGGCTCAGCGAGCCGGGCGTGACGCCGTGCAGCTGCTGCAGCTGGCGGGTGAGGCCGGCCTCTGCGTGCGCGCGCGCCGCGGCGCGCTCCGCGGCGTCGACCACGACGACCGAGCGAGAGGCGAGGATGCGTGGGGCGGCTCCCTCAGGCAGCGCGTCGAGGTAGGCGTCGACGACGGGGCGCTGCACGTCCCAGACGCGCGGCGGGAGCTCGGCGCCGGCGAGCCCGGCTGGCGGGGGCTGGACGCGGGAGAGCATGAGGCCGTCGCCGTGGGCACCGATGAGGCTCGCGCCCTCTGCCGAGAACGTCGCTTGCCACAGCCGGCCGGCGAGGGTCTCCGCGCTCGGCTGCAGGGCGACGTCGGCGGTGCCGTCGAGCAGGGAGCGCACGCGCACGAGCTTCGCGTCGTAGATCGCCCGCCGGTGGGCGGGGTCCTCGCCGAACGCGCTGAGCGTCGCGGGGCTGCCGCCGGTGCCGAGGCCGAGCTCGAGCCGTCCGCCCGAGAGCGCGTCGAGCACGGCCGCGTCCTCCGCGGCGCGCGTCGGCTGCTCGTGGGCGAGCGTCAGGATGGCGGTGCCGAGCCGGATGCTGCTCGTGCGCGCCGCAGCTGCGGCGAGCAGCACGAGCGGCGACGGCAGGCCGCCCTCGGCGCGGTCGAAGTGGTGCTGCGCCACCCACGCGCTCGCGAAGCCGAGCCGCTCCGCGAGCGCGATGTGCTCGAGCGCGATCGCGTACCGCGCGGGCGTGTCGGCGTCGTCGAGGACGCGGGTGAAGAAGCCGATCGTGGGAGCCATCAGGCCACCTCCAGGGGTGTCGGGTCGATGCCGGCCGCGCTCGGGGTCCGCAGCCAGTCGGGGGAGGGCACGGCGTCGAGCAGCGCCCGGGTGTAGTCGTGTCGGGGCCGCAGGAGCACCTGCTCGGCGGTGCCGGTCTCGACCACCCGCCCCTGGCGCAGCACCGTGACGGTGTCGGCGATGCGGCGCACGACCGCGAGATCGTGGGTGATGAAGAGGTAGGTGAGGCCGAGCTCGCCCTGCAGCCGCTCGAGCAGCGCCAGGATCTGCGCCTGCACGGTGACGTCGAGCGCCGACACCGCCTCGTCGAGCACGACGACCGCGGGCTCGATGATGAGCGCGCGCGCGATCGCGACGCGCTGCCGCTGACCGCCCGACAGCTCTCGCGGGAGCCGGTCGCCGGCGTCGGGCGGCAGCGCCACGTGCGCGATCGCCGCCGACACGCGGCTCGCGAGCTCCCGGCGGTCGAGGCGGCGGCCATCGGGCGCGCCGAGGTTCTGCAGCGGTTCGCCGATGGACTGCGCGACGGTGCGGCGCGGGTCGAGCGAGGCGAACGGGTTCTGCGAGACGAGCTGCACCACGCGGCGCAAGGACCGGTCCCGACGCGCGGCGACCACGTCGCGGTGCCCGATGCGGATGCCTCCGGCACTCGGCGCGTGGAAGCCCGCGACCGCGCGCCCGATCGTCGTCTTGCCCGAGCCCGACTCGCCGACGAGCGCATGGGTCGTGCCGCGCTCGATGCCGAAGCCGACGTCGTCGACGGCGCGGTGCGCATCCGCCCCTCGCCCGTACTCGTGCACGAGCCGCTCGACGACGACGAAGGGCGCTGCGGGTGGGCGGGGCACCCGCGGCGACTCGTCGGCGAGCGCGGGCGCGTCGGCGAGCAGCGTCGCGGTGTAGCGGCTCGCGGGCTGCTCGAGCACCGCGCGCGTCGGTCCGGCCTCCTCGAGCCGCCCGCCGCGCAGCACCGCGATCGCGTCGGCACGCTCGGCGGCGACCGCGAGGTCGTGCGTGATGAGCAGCACGCTCGAGCCGAGCTCGCCGCGCAGGTCGTCGAGCAGATCGAGGATGCGCCGCTGCACGGTCACGTCGAGCGCGCTCGTCGGCTCGTCGGCGATGATGAGCTCGGGCTCGAGCGCGATCGCCGCGGCGATGAGCGCGCGCTGGCGCATGCCGCCCGAGAGCTCGTGCGGGTGCTGCCGGGCCCGACGCTCGGGATCGTCGAGGCCGACGCGGTCGAGCAGCTCGACGACGCGCCTGCGGATCGCCTCGGGCCTGCCCCAGCGGTGGATCCGCAAGGGCGCGGCGACCGAGGCGCCGATGGTCTGCACGGGGTTGAGGGAGGTGCCCGGGTCCTGCGGGACGAGCGCGACGCGGCGGCCGCGGATGTCCTCGAGCGCGCGTCCCTCGAGGCGAGCGAGGTCGATCGGGCCGCCCGCGAGGCGCAGGGCGATCGAGCCGCGATCGATGCGGCCGCCCTCGGGCAGCAGGCCGATGATCGATTGCGCGGTCGTGCTCTTGCCCGAGCCGGATTCGCCGACGAGCGCGAGCACCTCTCCTCGGCCGAGCTCGAGGCTGAGCCCTTCGAGAGCGGTGCGGCGCTCCCGGCGGGCGCGATACGAGACGGCGAGGTCATCGATGGTGAGCAGCGGCTCGGTCATGCGGAACCCTCCCTGATGGCTGCGGCGATGCGGTTGGCGGCGAGCACGACGGCGGCGACGACGAGCCCGGGCAGCGTGGTGAGCCACCAGGCGGTCGCGACGTAGTCGCGGCTCTCGGCGATGAGCAGGCCCCACTCCGGGGTGGGCGGCGGAGCCCCGTAGCCGAGGAACCCGAGGGTCGAGATCTGCAGGATGGCGCTGCCGAACTGCAGCGCGGCGAGGGCGACGACGGCGCCGAGCGAGTTGGGCAGCACGTGCCGCCGCAGCACCGCGAGGAACGTGCCGCCCGAGCCGAACGCCGCCTCGACGTAGTCGGTGCGGCGCACCCGCACGACTTGCGAGCGGGCGAGTCGCGCGAACACCGCGATCGACGTGATGCCGACGGCGATCGCGGCGTTCGTGACGCCGAAGCCGAGCAGCACGATGACGCTGAGCGCGAGCAGGAGTCCGGGGATCGCGAGCAGCACGTCGACGACGCGCATGAGCGCCTCCTCGACGAAGCCGCCGCTCGAGCCGGCGAGCACGCCGATCGCGGTGCCGGCGACGAGCCCCACGAGCACCGCGAGCGCCGCACCGGCGAGGGAGTTGCCGGCCCCGAAGACGACGCGCGCGAGCAGGTCGCGGCCGGTCGCGTCGGTGCCGAACGGATGCGCGGGGCTCGGCGGCTGCAGCGCCTCGGCCGCGACGCCCGCGAGCGGGTCGTGAGCGGTGAAGAGCCCTGGCACGAAGGCCCACGCGAGCGCGATCGCGAGGACGCCGATCGCGAGCACGAGCGTCGCGCGGGGGCGCGGACGGGCCCTGCCCACGCGCGGGCTCGGGAGCGCGCCGATCACGGCGCTCATGCGTGCACCGCTCGGCGCAGCCGCGGGTCGATCGCCGGGGCGGCGAGGTCGACGGCGAGGTTGATGAGGACGAAGCCGATCGCCGAGATGACGACGACCGCCTGCAGCACGGGGATGTCGCGGTTCGCGACCGCCTCCTGGGTGAGTCGGCCGACGCCGGTGCGCGCGAAGACCGTCTCGGTGACGACCGCCCCGGCGACGAGCTCGCCGAACAGGACGCCGGCGATCGTGAGCGTCGGCAGCGCCGCGTTGCGGGCGACCTCGCGCCCGAGCAGCCATCGCGTGCCGGCTCCGCGTGCGCGCGCGACGGCGATGAACGGTTCGGCGACCGTGTCGTCGATCGCGCGGATGAGCACTTGCGCGAGCGGCGCGGCGATGGGCACCGCGATCGTGAGCACCGGCAGCACGAGCGCCTGGGCGGGGCTCGCATTGATGACGGGGATGAGCCCGAGCCGGAAGGAGAGCACCTGCAGCAGCACGATGCCGAGCCAGAAGACCGGGATCGAGACGAACAGGGGCGGCAGCGAGCGGAACGCGCGGCGCAGCCACTCGGCTCGGCCGAAGGTCGCGACCGCGGCGATCGCGACCGCGAGCGCGACCGCGGCGAGGAAGCCGAGCGCGGCGAGCGTGAGCGTCGACGGCAGCGCGGTCGCGAGCAGCGTCTCGACCGCCGCGCCGCTCTGCAGCGACGTGCCGAGGTCGCCGGTGAGGAAGCCGGTGGCGGAGGCCCACAGCTGCTCCCACACCGGCCGGTCGGTGCCGTAGACCGTGCGGAGCTCGTCGAGCTGCGCGTCGGTGAGGCCGAGCTCGGGGCTCGCGTACCGGGCGACGATCGCGTCGCCCGGCAGCGCCTGCAGGAGGAGGAACGCGACGACGAACGTCGCGATCACCACGAGCCCGGCCTGTGCGGTGCGTCGGAGGGCGTACGGCATCGGCTCAGCCCTCGAGCGAGACGCCCGAGAAGTCGGGGCGCCCGACCGACTCGGTCGCGAAGCCGTCGACGCCCGGCCGCACGCCGTAGACCTGCGGCTCCTCGAAGAACGGCAGCACGTACGCGTGCTCCGTCAGGCGCGCCTGCACGGCTGCGGATGCCGCGGCGCGCCCCTCGGTCGTCGGCTCCGATGCGACGCGCTGCAGCAGCGACTCGAGCTCTGCGTCGATCGGCGCGCCGCTCTCGTCGTCGTTCTGCAGGGTGTTGCGGTTGGCGATCGAGAACTGGCTCTTGATGACGTCGAAGTCGGCTCGCCCGACCATCGAGTGGTAGATCTGGATCTGGTCGATGTCGGCGGACGCCGCGGTCTGCGCCGCCTGGTCGCCCTGGAAGAGCTCGAGCTCGACGCCGATCTCGCGCAGCTGCTGCGCGATGAGGGTGATGACGTCGCGAGAGCGCGGCTGGGGGAGCGCCTCGTTCACGACCAGGCGCAGCCGCTCCCCATCCCGCGAGCGGATGCCGTCGGCGCCGACCTGCCACCCGGCCTCGTCGAGCAGGCGGTTGGCGAGCGCCGGGTCGTGCGCATACGCGTCGGCCTGCTCGGCGTACCCGAGCGCCGTGCGGCTGAGCGACGAGGTCGCGAGCGGGTAGCCCTCGGAGAAGATCGACGAGACGAGCTCCTCGCGATCGATGCCGGCGATGAGCGCCCGCCGCACCGCGATGTCGGCGAGCAGCGGGTGGCCGAAGCGGAAGCTCAAGCCGTTGTTCACGCCGTTCGTCTGCGCAGCGACGATCTCGAGACCCGCGGCGGCGACCTGCGCCTCGTGCTGCGGCTCGACCTGCCGCGCGATGTCGGCCTGGCCGGCGACGAGCGAGCCGATGCGCACGCTGTCCTCGGGGGCGATCACGATGTCGACGGCGTCGAGCTGCGGGCGCCCCTGCACGGCCGCCGACGGCGGCGCCCACGCGTAGTCCTCGCGCGCGGCGAGGCGGATCGAGGTGCCCACCTGCTCGGACTCGACCACGAACGGGCCCGCGCCGATGATCTCGGCCGCGTTCCCCGGGCCGAAGCCCTCCGAGTCCCGCTCGAGCGTCGCATCCGCCAGCAGCCCGGAGTTGATCGTCGACACCGCTTGCGCGAACCCGGGGGCGGGGGCGCTGAAGTGGAAGCGCACGGTGTCGTCGTCGACGACCTCGCCGCGCTCGTAGTTGTTGATCGCCTCCGAGACGATGAGCGCCCGCGAGGGGTCGCCGAGGCCGAACAGGTCGAAGTTGGCGACCACGTTCTCGGCCGTGACGGGGGTGCCGTCGGAGTAGGTGACGTCGGTGCGCAGGTCGAAGGTGTACTCGGTCGCGTCCTCGTTCACCTCGGGCAGCGCAGCGGCGACCCAGGGCTCGAGCTCGAGCGTCGCGGGGTCCTGGTGCAGCAGGCGAGCGGTCACGTTGTTGACGAGCGCGCCGTTCGGGTAGAAGCCGGCCGCCGGCGGGTAGAGCGAGGTGTACGCCTGGTGCTCGAGGTAGGTCAGCGTGCCGCCCGCCGCGGCACCGCCGTCGGACGCGTCGGGCGAGGCGGCGCTCGAGGAGCACGCGCTGAGCGCGATGGCGGATGCGGTGGTGACGGCGATGACGGCGCCGGTGCGGGAGCGGGTGCGGATCACGGATTACCTCCATAAGCCGTGCTTGGGTTTGATCAAAGTAGAACCGATCGCCGCTCCCGGCGCACGGTGCAACGACACACGCCGTCACATTCAGGGCTCGAGGCCGCCGAGCGCCTGCTGCAGATCCGCCACGATGTCCTCCGCGCGCTCGATGCCCACCGAGATCCGCACGAGCCCCGGGGTGATGCCGAGCGCGAGCCGCTCGTGCTCCTCGAGCTTCCCGTGGATGGTGCTGCCCGTGTGGATCGCGAGCGAGCGCACGTCGCCGATGTGCGTCATCTGGCTCACGAGGCGGAGCCGGTCGAGGAACGCGCGCGCGGCGTCGCGCCCGCCGTGGAGCTCGATCGAGACGATCGAGCCGGCCCCGCGGGGGAGCATCCGCTCCGCGACGTCGGCGCGCGCATCGCCCGCCGCGCCCGGGTAGTGCACGCGCGCGACGGCGGGATGCGGCTCGAGCGCGGCGAGCACCGCGTGCGCGTTCGCGACGTGCCGCTCCATGCGCAGCGACAGCGTCTCGATGCCGTGGAGCAGCAGGAACGCGCTCGTGGGCGGGAACGTCGGCCCGTGCTCGAGCACCGTCACCGCCCGCAGGTGAGCGCCATAGGCGGAGCCGCCGAATCGCGCCGCGAAGGAGGGCGCGCCGTGCGGTCGCGGCTCGTGCAGGTGCGGGAAGCGCTCGGGCGACCAGCCGAAGCCGTCGCCCCAGACGATCGCGCCGCCGATGACGGAGCCGTGGCCGCCGAGCCACTTCGAGGTCGAGTGGATGACCACGGCCGCGCCATGCTCGAGGGGGCGGCACAAGTAGGGGGTCGCGACGGTGTTGTCGACGACGAGCGGCACCCCGGTGCGCGCGGCGACGCGACCGAGGAGCGCGAGGTCGGCCACTTCGCCGAGCGGGTTCGCGATCGACTCGGCGTAGATGGCGCGGGTGGTCGGCCGCACGGCTGCGACCCAGCGCTCCTCATCGGCGTCGATCGGCAGCGCCTCGAACTCGAGCCCCGCGCGAGCGAGCGAGCCGCGCACCATCTCGCGCGTCCCCTCGTAGAGCCGATCGGTCGTCAGCACGTGGTCACCCGCGCGGGCGAGCGCCTGCAGCGCCGCGGCGATCGCTGCTTGGCCGCTCGCGACGAGCACGCCGTCGACGCCGCCCTCGAGGTCGGCGATGCGTCGAGCCGCGACGACGTTCGTGGGGTTGTCGTTGCGCGAGTACGCGCGCTGCGCGCTCTGCCCGGCGAAGCGGAGGGCGCCCTCGTCGAAGCTCTCGAACACGTAGCCCGCGCTCTGGTAGATCGGCGTGACCCGCGCGCCGGCCTCGCTGTCGATCACCGCGCCGGCGTGCACCTGCCTGGTCTCGAAGCCCCAGCCCGCGCTCATCGTGAGCGCACCGCGGCGAGCGGCCGCACCGCTGCCGCGATGCGGTCGACGGCCTCCTCGAGCACCGGCGCGGGGGTCGCGAAGACGAGCCGCACGTGGTCGTCGAAGCCCGAGCCGCACAGCGCGCCGTCGGTGAGGGTCACGCTCGCGCGCTCGCGGAGCGCCGCTGCCGGCGAGCCCGGCAGGCCGAGCGCGCCGACGTCGAGCCACGCGAGATATGTCGCCTCCGGAGGGCTCCAGCGCACCTCGGGCAACCGCTCGGCGAGCAGCCGCGCGAGGACGTCGCGATTGCGCTGCAGGTAGGCGTTCGTCTCCGCGAGCCACGCCGAGCCGTCGCGGTAGGCGGCCGTCGAGGCGATGACGCCGAGCGTCGACGCGCCGTGCGCGACGGCGAACCCGAAGCGGCGGTAGCGCTCCTCGTCGGCGTCGTTCGAGGTGATGAGCTGCGCCGCCTTGAGCCCGGCGATGTTCCACGCCTTCGACGCGCTCGTGCCCGTGATCGTGTGCGCCGCGGCCGCGGCGCTGACGGATGCGTAGGGCACGTGCGCGCGCCCGTCGAAGCGGATGGGCGCGTGGATCTCGTCGGCGAACACGCGCCCGCCGTGCCGCTCGACGATGCGCGCGATCGCCTCGAGCTCGTCGCGCGGGACGACGGTGCCGGTCGGGTTGTGCGGATTGCAGAGCACGAGCGTCCCGGCACCGGCGGCGAACGCGCGATCGATCCCCTCGAGGTCATGGCGCCAGCGGCCGCGATCGACGACGCCGGGAACCTGGAGCACCTCGCGGCCGAGCGTCGCGAGGTAGGTGTGGAACGGCATGTACGAGGGCGTCGGCACGATGACGGCGGAACCCTCCGCGGAGTACTCGGTCACGGCGACGCCGAGCGCCGCCATGACGTCGGAGACCGCGTGCACGCGCTCGGGGTCGACCCTCCAACCGTGCTCGCGCGCCTGGAACGCCGCCGTCGCCTCGCCGAGCTCCGCTGCCGTCGCCGGCGCGAGGTAGCCGAGCACGTCGTCGCGCACCGCTCGCTCGAGCGCCGCGCGCACGGGCGGTGCCGTGCCGAAGTCCATCTCCGCCACCCACGCGCCGATCGTGCCCGGGTGCAGGCTCCACTTGCGGCTCGAGGGCCGCTCGAGCGCCGCCCTGCTGATCCCGTCCCATGCCTGCGCGCCCATCGCCGCCTCCTCCGTGCCGATGGACGCCACCCTCGCAGTGGCCGAGCCGCGCCGGCCACTCCGCGGAGTAACACGGCGAAACGCACTCGTCGATCGCACGCTCGATCCCGGACGGCAGCACCCCGAGGAGGGAGGGCGGCAGCGCCCGGCGCCGTCACACGCGCGTGTCGCCGTCGTCCTCCGCGTCGTCGGAGGATGCCGGGGGCAGCTCGGGCGGCGCGACCGTCGCGGGCGGGATGCGCGGCGTGAGCACCGAGGCCGCGTCGGTCTCTGCCGAGTAGGCGAGGAAGCCGAGGTGCGCCTCGTAGCGGTCGAGCACGTCGTCGATGATCTGCTGCTTCGTGAGGCCCACGAGGTCGTAGCCGCCGGACCCGGTCTGGGTGAAGACCTCGAGCCGGTAGTAGACGTCGGTCTCGCGCGACATGCGGCCCGTGACCATCGGCACGGGCGCCTCGACCATCGCGACCTGGTACTGGAAGTCGCGCTGCTCCGCCTCCATGCGCACGACCAGCACCGGCTCCTCGACGCCCGCCTCGCCCGCCACGGTGTGCTGGTCGACCTCGTAGCCCTGCCGCACGAACTCGGCGGCGACATCGTCGAGCGCCGGCCGCACGGAGCGGTCGAGGAACTGCTCGACCTGCCGCTCCGAGGGGAACGCGCGCATGCGCTCGAGCCGCTGACGCCACGAGCGCTCCGGCATGCGGCCGCCGGTCGCGGCCATGGCGCGGCTGCGCAGCACCCGCCCCTCCCGCTCGGCGCGCTCCATGCGCAGCACCTTCGAGAACGAGAGCATCACGAGGTAGGCGATGATCGTCACCGGCAGGGCGAAGATGAGCGTCGCGTACTCCATCGTCGTCACGCCGCCCGCGACGAGCATCGCGATCGTCAGCAGCGCGGTGAGCAACGCCCAGAAGATGCGCAGCCACTTCGGGCCGTCCTGCGACGGGTCGGGGATCGACGAGGAGAAGTTCGACATCACCATCGCGCCCGAGTTGGCGCTCGTCAGGTAGAACAGCAGGCCCGAGAGCGTCGCGAGGCCGATGAGGAACAGCGCGCCGGGGAACATGCCGAGCAGCGCGTACCAGCCCTCCTCCGGGCTCGCGACCGCGAGCTCTGCGAACGCGGTGTTGCCCTGCAGCACCTCCCACATCGCCGAGTTGCCGAAGAGCGACACGATGATGAAGTCGCACAGCACCGGCGCGGTGATCGCCGCGATGACGAACTCGCGGAGCGTGCGGCCGCGCGAGATGCGGGCGAGGAAGACGCCGACGAACGGGCCCCACGCGAGCCAGAACGCCCAGAAGAAGAGCGTCCAGCCGCCCATCCACTCGGCGCCGTCGGGCTCGTACGCGAAGGTCTGCAGCGTGCGCTCGGGGAGCGTGACGAGGAAGCGGCCGATGTTCTCGACGAGCGCGTTGAGCAGGAAGGCGGTCTGCCCGGTGACGAGGATGTAGAGCATCATCGCCGCTGCGCTCCAGAGGTTGAGCTCCGAGACCCAGCGGATGCCCTTGTCGACGCCCGAGGTCGTCGCGCCGATCGTGAGCACGACCGCGACGAGCACGAGCGCGATCTGCAGCGCGAGCCCCTCGGGGAAGCCGAAGAGCGTCGAGAAGCCGACGCCGAGCAGCACGACGCCGATGCCCATCGAGGTCGCGACGCCGAAGACCGTGCCGATGAGGGCGATCGCCGAGATGCCGTCGCCGAGCGGCCCGCGCACGCGCTTGCCGAGCAGCGGGTAGAGCGCCGCGCGGATCGAGAGCGGCATGCCCCAGCGGTAGGCGAAGTAGCCCATCGCCATGCCGAGCAGCGCGTACATCGACCAGCCGGCGATCCCGTAGTGGAACATCGTCCACACGACCGACTCGCCCGCGGCCGCCGTCGTCATGCCCTCGCCCGACGGCGGGTCGAGGTACTGCGCGACGGGACCGGTGACGGAGTAGAAGAGCATGTCGATGCCGACGCCGGCGGCGAAGAGCATCGACACCCACGTGAAGAGGTTGTACTGGGGCCGCGAGTGATCCGGCCCGAGCCGGACGCTGCCCTCCTTGCCGAGCGCGACCCACAGCACGAAGCCGATGACGAGCGTGACGGTCAGCACGTAGTACCAGCCGAGGTTCGTGGCGATCCACGTGACGACCGAGAGCATCGTGTCCTTCGCCGTCTCAGGCGTCAGCATCGCCCAGGCGGAGAAGGCCAGGATGATCGCCGACGAGACGATGAGCACCGGCCAGTGCACCTTCGGGCGCGGCTCGCTGATCAGCTCGGACGGCCCCTTGCTGAGATCGCTGCGCGACGTCGGGGGAGCGAAGTCGGCCGCGTGCAGCGGCCGCTCGGTGCCGCCGAAGCGACTCCGCTCGATGGGCGGATGCGGCGTCGCGCGACGCGCGTCGGCCCCCGCGGCATCGTGCACGCCTGTGCCGGGATCCGTGCCTCGGCCGTGATCCATGCCTCGGCCGTCGTCCATGCCCCGGCCGTCCCTGCTGCCTGCTCCCACTGCTCGAAACCCTCTCACTCACGCACGGGGCGCTCGGCGCTGCCCAGTCCCGCTCGGCGGTCGACTGGCGTGCGGCGGATCGCTGCGATCCGGCCCCGCGATGGGCGCGCTCTGCGTGCCCCGGTGCTCGCGACCCGCGGGCTCCTCTTCGCCGTGCAGGGTCGTCGCTCGACCTCCCACGGTACGCCACCCGCGGCGGGCCCGATCACCCGCCGGCCGCTGATCCGTCGGCGCCGCTGCGCGCCGACTCGCGCCGCACCGCCCACGCGAGGATCCAGAGCGCCACGACGACGACGCCGCTGAGCATCGACGCCCACAGCCCGGCCGTCGGCGAGACGACCACCTCGAAGATGAAGCTCGTCACCGCCACGACGAGCAGCGACACGACGACGAGCGTGATGATGAGCAGCACGTTGCCGAAGCGGACGATCTGCTCCTTCATGCGCTGCCGGAAGTGCAGGCGGTGCACGAGCACGGGCGTGAGGCCGAGCAGCGTCGCGAGCCCCGCGAGGGCGACGAGCACGAGGTAGTGCTGCACCTCGTCGGCGTCGAGGTCGCGGAAGCCCGACTGGAAGGCGACCGCGAGCAGGAAGCCGGAGATGAGCTGCGTGCCCGTCATGACGACGCGGAGCTCCTGGAGGATGTCGGCGAAGTTCCGATCGGCGCGCTCCTCGCGCGTCTCATCGCGCCCGCGCCGCCCGTCCCTGGCCGGTGCTCCCGCGCCGCCGTCCATGGTCGGCATCCTGCCTCCGGCTCGGCGTCAGTGGTTCCGGAGCCGGTCGATGAGCTCGGCCTTCTTGAGCTTCGAGGTGCCCTCGATGCCGAGCTCCTTCGCGCGGTCGCGCAGCTCGTCGACCGTGCGGTCCTCGTAGCGCTCCGCGTCGCCGCCGCGCTGGCCGAGCTGCTCGCGCCCGTCGCGCGCTGCAGCGTTCGCGATCCTGGCAGCCTTCTCGGACGAGTTCCCCTCGTCCTTGAGCTTCCGGTACAGCTCCTCGTCCTTGATGCTCGGGTTCGGCATCCGATCCTCCTCGCGCTGCGTGCCCGACCGATTCGGGCGCCGGTGGGCGGCGATGCTACGCCGGTCGGCTGGACGAGCGCGGGGAGGGGAGCGCGAGCAGCGCGATGCCCGCCGCGACGACCGCGAGCCCCAGCCATCCGACCGCGCTCGGCCGCTCGCCGACGACGAGCACCGCGAGCACCGTCGCCACGACCGGCTCGGCGAGCGCGAGCGTCGTCGCGCTCGAGGACGTGAGCGCCCGCAGGGCGTAGCCGAACAGCAGGTAGGCGAGCGCCATCGGCACGAGCGCGAGGTACGCGACGGTGAGGATGCCCGCGGGCGCGACGAGTGGGCCGAGCCCGACGATCGCGAGCCAGCCGAGGCACACGGCACCGCCGACGAGGAAGAGTGCGCCCATCACCCCCGACGCGGGCTCGCCGCGACCGATGATGCGGGCGCCCGCGAACGCGTACAGCGCGTAGCCGGAGCCGGCGGCGAGCGCGAGGCCGACCCCGGCGAGCGCCGCCGACGCGTCGGCCGCGGCGGCTCCGCCGTGCCCGCCGACCGTGAGCAGCACGATGCCGACGAGCGCGAGCGCGGTCGCGAGGCTCCAGCGGCGATCGGGTCGACGGCGATCGACCGCCCACTCGAGCAGCGCCGCGAAGATCGGGCCGGAGCCGAGCGCGACGACGTTGCCGACCGCGACGCCCGCGAGCGCCATCGACGGGTAGTACGCGGTCGGGTAGAGCACGACGCCCGCCGCGCCCGCGAGCACCCAGCCGAGGTGCGCGCGCTGCCGGAGCACGCCGAGCACGCGGCGCGCCGAGACGAGCGCGAGCACCACGCCGCCGATGCCGAAGGTCGCGAGGCCGATCGCGAGCGGCGACGAGCCGGCGGGCGTGAAGTGCGCGACGGTACCGGTCGTGCCCCACAGCACCGCGGCGAGCAGCACGGCGATCGCGTGGGATGCGCCCGGCACGCCGATCGCGCGGGGCGGGGCGGCGGGCTCGGGCACCCTCGATCCTAAGCAGGAGCAGGGCAGCCGCGTGCGAGCATGGCGGCATGGGCAATCGCATCTCCGAGCTGCTCGCCGGCGCCGGCCTGCTGCTGCGCGGCTTCGGCACCTGGGCGCGCGACCCGCGGCTCATGCTGCTCGGCGCCGTGCCGGCGCTCATCGTCGGCGCGCTCATGCTCGCCGTCGTGATCGTCGTGAGCTTCCAGGTGGGCGGTTGGGCGACGTGGCTCACCCCCTTCGCCGACGGCTGGGATCCGGGCTGGGCGGGCGCGCTCCGCGTCGCCCTCGCACTCGGGCTCACGGTCGGCGTCATCGTGCTGTGCGTGCTGACCTTCGCCGCCATCACGCTCGCCGTCGGCGACCCCTTCTACGAGCGCATCTCGCGCGAGATCGACGAGCGGCTCGGCCGCGCGGGCGAGGCGACCGACCTCGGCTTCTGGCGATCGGCGGCGAAGGGGCTGCGCGACGCGGTCGTGCTCATCGGCATGGCGATCGGCACGGCGCTCGTGGTCTTCCTCGTCGGGCTCATCCCGCTCGTCGGCACGGTGCTCGGCCTCGTCGTGGGTGCGGTGCTCGGCGGCCGGGCGCTCGCGCGCGAGCTCACGGGCTACGCGGGCGACGCCCGCGGGCTGAGCCTCGACGAGCGCCGCGCGCTGCTCGCCGCGCACCGCTGGCGCTCGACGGGCTTCGGCATGGTCGCGTACCTGCTGCTGCTCGTGCCGGGCGTCGCGGTCGTCGCGACCCCCGTCGCGGTCGTCGGCGCGACCCTGCTCGTGCGCGACCTGCGCGGCGAGCCGACGACCGCCCCCTTGCCCTCGTCGTAGGCTGGGGGATCCCCCGACCGAGAGGTTCCATGCCCGCTGCAGCTGCCGTCCGTCGCGCGACCCCCGGCGAGATCGTCGAGTGGGATGCGCTCATCGAGGCGAACCCCGACGGCGGGCACATGGTGCAGTCGAGCGCGTTCGCGGCGACCAAGCGCTTCGACGGGCTCGAGCCCGTGCACCTCGTCATCGATGCCCCGCTGCCCGCCAGCACGCCGACCGGGGAGCCGACCGAGCGCATCCACGCCCTCGCGCTCGAGGGGAAGGTGTCGCTCGGCCGCTACTGGTACCTGCCGATGGGGCCGACGGCGACCGACATGGCACCAGTCGTCGAGGCGCTCCGCGAGTTCGCGAAGGCCGAGCCGGGCCTGCTCGTCGTGAAGATCGAGCCGCACCTCGAGCGGAGCGCCGAGCGCATCAACGAGCTCGTCGCGCTCGGCCTCGAGCAGAGCCGCGACATGCAGGTCATGACCCACACCGTCGTGCTCGACCTCGCGCAGGGGGAGGAGGCGCTCTTCGCGTCGTTCTCGCAGATGATCCGCCGGCAGGTGCGCGGCGCGATCAAGAAGGGCTACCGCGTCGAGCGGCCCGAGCCGAGCCCCGAGACCTTCGACCGCATGCACGCGATGATGCTCACGGTCGCGGGCGGCAAGGGCATGGCGGGCATGCGCGAGCGCGCCTACTACGACCGCTTCTGGAGCGAGTTCGCCAAGGCCAGCACCGGCCGCTTCTACTTCGGCTACGACGACGACTCCGACGACCCCCAGGCCGGCATCTTCGTCACGACCGCCGGCCGCACGGCCGTCTACAAGGACGGCGGCTCGCGCCCCGACCGGAAGATCAACGGCGGCTCGGCGCTGCTGCTGTGGACGGCGATGCAGGACGCGATCGCGGACGGCAAGCTCGCCTTCGACCTCGCCGGCACGCCGCCGCCCGAGCGCGCCGACGACCCGACGCATCCGTTCCACGGCCTCGCGCAGTTCAAGCTGCGCTTCGGGCCGATCTCGAGCTTCCTGCCGTCGTTCGACCTCGTGCTGCACCCCGTGCGCCACCGCGTGTGGGAGAGCGTCGTGCGGCGCGTCGAGTGGCGCATCAAGAAGGGCCCGGACACGCTGCGATGACCGACATGCGACTGCGACGGGCGACCGAGGCGGAGCTGCGCGACTGGGACGAGCTCGTGCTCTCGAACCCCGACGGCGGCCAGTTCACCCAGACGCTCGCGTTCGCCGAGCTCAAGCGCTGGGACGGCTTCGAGACCCACCACCTCGTCTTCGACGCGGAGCAGCCCGTCTACGCGCTCGCGCTAGAGCGGAACGCCTGGATCGGCCGCTTCTGGTACTTCCCGTGCGCGCCCTTCCACCCCGACATGGCCGCGGTCGTGCGCGCGACGCGCGAGTTCGTCGAGCGCGAGCACCCACGGCTCATCTCGGTCAAGCTCGAGCCGAGGCTCCCGCGCGACGCGGCGTCGCTCTCGATGCTCGCGGATGCCGGGCTCGCGCAAGCGGAGGACGTGCAGCTCCACACGCACACGGTGATCATCGACCTCGAGCGCACCGAGGAGGAGATCCTCGCGTCGTTCTCGAAGACGGCGCGGAAGCTCATCCGCCGCGCGGAGCGCGACGGCTTCACGGTCGAGCGCGTCGAGGGCGACGAGGCGCTCTTCGACCTCGCGTGGCAGCGGATGCAGACGATCCGCGGCGGGCAGGGCCTCGCCGGCATGCGCGGCGAGGACTACTACAAGACGATCTGGCGCGCCTTCACGAAGCGCGGGCAAGCGGACTGGTGGCTCGGCCGCGACGGCGGCGCCGGGCCCCAGACGGTGACCTTCACGATCCCGTTCGGCCGCATCGCGATCGACAAGGACGAGGGCTCGCGGCCCGACCGCCTCATCGAGGGCGGCGCGCATCTCGGCCGCTGGACGCGCGTCAAGCACTACCGCGACCGGGGCTTCGCGGGCCTCGACATGATGGGCGCACCGCCGACGTGGGCGAAGGACGACCCGGACCACTGGATGGCGGGGCTCAGCCGCTTCAAGCAGCAGTTCGGCGAGGTGGTCGACTTCGCGCCGAGCCACGACCTCGTGCTGCGGCCCGGTGCGCAGCGGGTGTGGCAGAAGTACGTGCGGCCCGTCGAGTGGCGAGTGAAGAAGCGGTACACGGGTGTCTGGTGATGGTCCAGCTGGTGATGGAGGAATGATGCAGGGGTCGGGCTTCGCGCTCCGCGACGCGACCGCGGCGGAGATCGCCGACTGGGACGCACTCGTGCTGACGAACCCGGACGGCGGCCAGTGGACGCAGTCGAGCGCCTACGCGATCGTCAAGCGCACCGAGCGCCTCCACCCGCGGCACCTCGTGCTCGAGGGCCCCGAGACCGTCTTCGCGCTCGCGCTCGAGCACCGCTCGCTCGCGGGCCGATTCTGGTACTTCGCGACCGGGCCCGGTGCGTCGTTCGAGCACTTCGGCGCGATCGCCCAGTCGATCCGCGCGGCGAAGGACGGCGCGGCGAAGGGCGTCTACGCCGTCAAGGTCGAGCCGTTCGAGGTCGACACCCCCGAGCGCCGACAGGCGCTCGCCGCGAGCGGCTATCGCGCGGCGAACCCCGTGCAGCAGAACACCTACACGGTGCTCGTCGACCTCACCCGCCCGGTCGACGAGATCTTCGCCGGCTTCAAGAAGAGCCTGCGCAACCACATCCGCTACGCCGAGCGCAACGGCTACCGCGTCGAGAAGGTCGAGCCCGGCGAGGAGACGTACCGCACGATGTACGCGCTCATGCAGACCGTCTCGGGCGGCAAGGGCGTCGAGGGCATGAAGCCCTTCGAGTACTACCGCACCATGTGGAGCGCTGCCGTCGCGCAAGGGAGCGGCCACTTCTGGTTCGGGTACGACGGCGCGCACGACGGGCCCCAGGCATCCGCCTTCATGATCCGCTTCGGGCGCTTCGCCCTCGCGAAGGACGGCGGTTCGGTGCCCGACCGCGCGATCCGCGGCGGCGCGCACCTCATCCGCTGGACGGCGATGCAGTGGTTCAAGGCGCAGGGCGCGGAGGTCTACGACGCCTACGCGACGCCGCCCTCGTGGCAAGCGGACGACACGTCGCACCGGTTGCACGGGCCGGGGGTCTTCAAGCGCGTCTTCGGGCCGATCGTCGACCACCTGCCGACGCACGACCTCGTGCTCGACACGCGCCGCTACCGGCTCTTCCTGCGCCTGCTGCTGCCGATCGAGCGCCGGGTGCGGCGCCGCCCGTGGGGCATCTGGTAGCCGGAACCCGCGAGCTCAGCTGACCTCGCGACCGCAGATCTCGTCGAGCGTCGTGCCGAGCAGCTCGGCCGAGCGCCGGTACTTCCGCAGCATCCTCTCGCGCGTCGCCGCGTCAGGCATCGAGTCGAGGCGCCACTGCTGCGCGTTGTCGCGGAGGTCGGCGCGCTTGACCTCGAGCGCGAGCTCCTCGCCCCGGATGCGTGCCATCCAGGTCTTGAGCGGCTCCTCGTCGCGGCGCGTCATCGCATCGATCGCGCGCATGACGCGCGGCGGGAACCCCTCGCCGACGAGCTGCTGCGCGGTGATCGAGCCCCACTCGAGCACGTCGTGGAGGATCGCGACCGTGCGCGCCTCGTCGCCCTCGACGTCGAGCATCACGCGCATGGCGTGGGCGACGTATGGCTCGCCCTGCCGGTCGGTGCGGCCCTCGTAGGCGCGCGCGGCCACCGAGATCGCGTGCAGCAGGTCACCGTCCACCATGCTCTCGAGGGTATCCGGCGGCTATCCTGATCGCATGTCACGCGTCGCCGACCCCGCAGAGCTCGCTCGCCTGCTGCGCGGCACGTGGGCGATCCGGGCGACGACCTTCCCGTACTGGACGCACACGGAGCGCAAGAACCCGCGAGTGACCTTCGAGCTCGTGCAGAGCTCGCCGCTGCAGCTGCGCGAGGTCTACGAGTACCACCGGCCCGACAAGGGCGACCGCGAGGTGATCGCCGAGGCGCTCTGGGCCGGCCGCCACTTCTCGTGGCGCATGCTCGGCCGCTCGCGGCTGCTCTCGAGCGCGTACGTCGTCTCCGACACGCCCGCGACGCCCGACATCGTCGCGATCCACTACGGCAGGTCGTCGCTGCTCGGGCAGAGCGCAGTCTCGATCCTCGCGCGCGCCCACATCGACCCCGACGCGGTGCGGCGAGCGGTCGCGATCGACACCCACTCGTTCGAGCTGACCGCCGAGGAGTTCTGGCGCCTCCAGTGGCTGACGCCCTACGCGCCCTCGGCGCCCGCCTCGAGCGACTCCCGCGCCTGACGCACGTCCTCGAGCAGCGCGCCGATGAGCACCCAGTGCTGCGGGTGCGGCCGGGGCACGGCGATGGGTGCGGTGAAGCCCGGCCCCTCGATCGCGGGCAGGGTCGTCGTGCGCCCGTCCTCGAGCGCCTGCCGGTCGACGAGCACGCGCACCTCGCGGGCGATGCGGCGCGACTCGCCCGCGATGCGGCGCACGCTCGCGTCGTCGACGAGGGATGCGTCGAAGCGGTCGACGATCGTGCGCGTCATCCCGATCGCGCGGTTCACGAGCACCGTGAGCGTGAGCAGCAGCCGCTCGTCGCGCTCGATGCGGTCGCTGAGCCGCCGCGCCCTGGGGTTCAGGCGCGTCGACTCCTCGAGCGCGTCCATGGCAGCGCGCGTGCGCTTGATGCCGGCCCGCAGCTCGCGCGCCTCGGCGAGCATCGCCTCGCCGCGCTCCGCGTCGGCGACGGTGAGGGCGTGGGCGATGCGCTCGAAGGCGTCGGCGACCGCGTGGGCGAGCTCGCGCATCGAGCGCTCGGCCGGTTCGTGGTGCACGGGCGCCACGACGACGAGGTTGATGACGAGCGCCACGACCGCGCCGATGATCGTCTCGACGACGCGCTCGAAGCCGAACAGCGGCCCGGTGCCCGCGCCGAGCGCGAGCAGCACCATCGCGCTGATCGGCAGCTGGTTCGCGGCCATCGGCGCGAGCCGCAGGAGTCGCGCGAGCACGACGCCCAGGAGCGACACCGAGAGCACGACGAGCCCCGTCGTGGGCAGGACGAGCGTGGCGAGCCACGCGAGCAGCACACCGCCGATGACCCCGACCGAGCGCCCGATGCCCTTGCCGAGCGACTGGTTGACGCTCGGCGCGACGACGAGCAGCGCGGCGATCGCCGCGAAGATCGGCAGCTCCATGCCGAGCAGCAGCCGACTCGCCGCCCAGGCGATGACGATCGCGACGGCGACCTTGAGCACCTGCAGCCACGATTCCTGCTCGCCGGTCGTGAACCGCTCGAGCCACCGCATGGATCCACGATACGCATCTCTCGGCGCACGCCCGGCTGCCGGGGTGTTGGATGGGGCCCATGCTCGACAATCCCGCCGGAGTGCTCTCGAGGCTCGTCGCCGAGAGCGGCAGGGAGCTCGTCGACTTCCAGCAGAAGGATGTCGAGCCGGTCAGCGAGGGCTTCGTGGTCGGCTACGCGTGCGGCGTCCGCACGCGCGAGGACGCGATCGAGCGACTGACGATCTACGTCAACACCTCGCCGAGCGCGCCCGTCGACGAGCACACCGTCGAGCTCCTCGATGCGGCGGGCCGCCGGCTCACCGCGTGGGTGTACCCGCAGGATCCGTCGCTGCCGTCCCTGCCGGCCGTCTCGTACCCGGAGGCCGCGGGCGTCGTGCTCGCGAAGTTCGGCATCGCCGCCGAGGGCGCGAAGCTGCGGATGGAGGCCTACCGCCCCGGCAAGCGGGCGGTGCTGCAGGTCGCGACCGCGACCGAGCGCTGGTTCGCCAAGGTCGTGCAGCCGTCGCTCGCCGCGACCATCCACGACCTGCACGAGCGCTTCCGCGCCGCAGGCGTGCCCGTGCCGCGGTCGATCGGCTTCTCCGACGCCGGCCTCGTGCTGCTCGGGGAGCTCCCCGGGGTGCCGGCGATCGACGTGTTCGAGCGCATCGACCGCGCCCGGTTCGCGCGCGGACTCGACGAGCTCACCCAGCACATCGCCCAGGTGCCGGTGACGGTCGGCGCGCGCGAGTCGCTCGCTCGGCGGGTCGACTGGTACGCCGAGCGGATGGAGGAGACGGCGCCGGTGTTCGCGCGCCAGACCTCGCGGCTCGCCGCGATGATCGCGGAGCGCTACGCCGCGACGAGCGTGCCCCGGCCCGTCACGATCCACGGCGACCTCCACCTGGGCCAGATCTTCGTCGCCGAGGACGACCCGTCGCGCATCACGGGCATCCTCGACATCGACACCGCGGGGCTCGGCGACCCCGCCGACGATCGCGGGGCGCTCTTCGGGCACGTCGTCGTGTCGTCGGTCGAGCGGGAGACCGGCTCGCCGGGGGTCGCGGCCCTCGCGGCCTTCGCCGACGAGCTGCAGTCGGGCTGGCGCGGCGACGAGCGCGTGACCGCGATCGCAGCGACGCACCTGCTGGGCCATGCGCTCGCGAACGCCGGCCGCGGCGACGACCGCGGGGCGGCTGCGGCGCAGCGGCTGCTCGAGCGCGCCGCCTCCGTGCTCGGCGCGCCGCCCGCCTAGCGGTCGAGCATGGCGCGCACGCGCGGCACGACCTCGGTGCCGAGCAGCTCGATCGAGCGCAGGTTGTCCTCGTGCGATGTGCCCGAGTCGTACTTGAGGTCGAATCGCTCGACGCCGAGCGTCTCGACCGCCCAGACGATCTTCTGCGCGACGGTCTCGGGACTCCCGACGAAGATGGCGCCGTGCTCGGCAGCGCTCGCGTCGAACTCGCGCTCGGTCGCGTCGCCCCAGCCGCGCTCGCGCCCGATGCGGTTGCGGTAGACCATCCACTGCGGCATGAGGATGCGCTTCGCCTCCTCGTCCGTCTCGGCGATGAGCCCGGGGGAGTGCATCCCGACGCGACCGCCCGAGTGCCCGAACTGCTCCATCGCGCGCCGGTAGAGCCCCGAGAAGGGCGCGAACTGCGCGGGGCTGCCGCCGATGATCGCGAGCATCATGTCGAAGCCGTGGCGAGCGGTGCGGATGACGGAGTCGGGCGTGCCGCCGACGCCGACCCACACGGGGATGCGACCGCCGTGCTCGGCCGCGTGGGAGCGCGGGTGCACGCGCTGCTCGGTGAGCGACGAGCGCAGCCGGCCCGACCACGTGACGGGCTCCTCCTTCACGAGCTCGGCGAGCAGCTCGAGCCGCTCGTCGAAGAGCGCCTCGTAGTCCTCGAGCCGGTAGCCGAACAGCGGGAACGACTCGACGAACGAGCCGCGGCCGACGATCATCTCGGCCCGGCCGCTCGAGATGCCGTCGAGGGTTGAGAACTGCTCGAACACGCGCACGGGGTCGTTCGACGACAGCACCGTGACGGCCGTACCGAGGCGGATGCGCTCGGTCACGCTCGCGAGGGCGCCGAGGACGATCTCGGGCGCGCTCGCCGCGAAGTCGGCGCGGTGGTGCTCGCCGACGCCGAAGAACGACAGCCCGGCGCGATCGGCGGCGATGCCCTCGGCCACGACATCGCGGAGCACGCGCGAGTGGGGGATCGGCGCGCCGTCCTGCTCGGGGACGGCGGCGAACGTGTGGACTCCGAAGTCGAGGGGCATGCCGGGGACAACGACGGAGGGCCCGGGAATCATCCCGGGCCCTCCGTCTCGGTCGCCGACCTAGTGGTCGTCGTGCCGCTTGGCGATCTCGAGCTCGCGCGGCGTCACGGGGCTCACGCGGTCCTCGAAGAACCAGCGGGTGAGCGCTGCCCGCAGGTGCGTCGCCGGCGTGATCCTGCCCTTCGCGTTCGGGCGCACCATGACCGGCGCGTACGACTCGTAGGCCTTGAGCTTCCACGCCTCGTACTCGTCGAGGGGCTGGTGCACCTCGATGTACTCGCCGCCGGGGCGGCGCACGATGCGGCCGCTCTCGTAGCCGTGCAGCAGGATCTCGCGATCCTTCTTCTGCAGGCCGAGCGCGATGCGCTTCGTGAGCCAGTACACGACGACCGTGCCGACGATGAGCATCGCCTGGAGGGCGTAGGTGACGTGGAACACGTTGAGGCGGAAGTGCGTCGCGATGAGGTCGGACGAGGCAGCCGCCCACATGATCGCGTAGAACCAGACGCCGGCGGCGCCGATGGCCGTGCGCGTCGGGTTGTTGCGGGGGCGCTCGGCGATGTGGTGCTCGCGCTCGTCGCCCGTGATCCACTGCTCGATGAACGGGTAGATCATCACGATCACGATGAACAGCCCGAGCACCGCGATGGGCACGAGGATGTTCCACGAGATCGTCCAGTTGAAGATCTCGGTCTCCCAGCCCGGCATGAGGCGCAGGGCGCCGTCGGCGAAGCCGATGTACCAGTCGGGCTGCGTGCCGGCCGAGACGGGCGATGGGTCGTAGGGCCCGTACTCCCACAGCGGGAGGATCGTGAAGGTCGAGGCGATCGCGACGAGCACGCCGAACACGATGAAGAAGAACGAGCCGGCCTTCGCGGCGAACAGCGGCATGATCGGCGCGCCCACGACGTTGTCGTTGGTCTTGCCGGGGCCCGCGAACTGCGTGTGCTTGTTGACCACGAGCAGCACCATGTGGATGCCGATGAACGCGATCACGAGCGCCGGCAGCAGCATGATGTGCAGCACGAAGAGCCGCGGCACGATGTCGTCGCCCGGGAACACGCCGCCGAAGAGCAGGTACGAGATCCAGGTGCCGACGATCGGGATGCCCTTGACCATGCCGTTGATGATCGCGAGGCCGTTGCCCGAGAGCAGGTCGTCGGGGAGCGAGTAGCCGGTGAAGCCCTCGGCGAGCGCGAGGATGAACAGGATGAAGCCGACGACCCAGTTGATCTCGCGCGGCTTGCGGAACGCGCCCGTGAAGAACACGCGCAGCATGTGCAGGCCGATCGCGGCGATGAACAGCAGCGCCGCCCAGTGGTGCAGCTGGCGCATGAGCAGGCCGCCGCGCACGTCGAACGACAGGTCGAGGGCCGAGGCGTATGCCGCCGACATCGCGACGCCCTTGAGCGGGACGTAGGAGCCGTTGTAGTGCACCTCGGTCATCGACGGCTCGAAGAAGAACGTCAGGAACGTGCCCGAGAGCAGGATCGCGACGAACGAGTACAGGATGATCTCGCCGAGCATGAACGACCAGTGGTCCGGGAAGACCTTCCGGCCCAGGGTCGCCACGAGGGTCGAGATGCTGGTGCGCTCGTCGAGGTAGTTCGACGCCTTCGCGGTGAGGCTGGGGCGCGTGGCGGTCGCGGTCATGCGCGGGTCTCCGTCTCAGCGGCCGACACCGGCACGTGGTCCGGGTCGATGTGGTTCAGGCGCTCCCAGAACGACGGGCCGATGGGCTCGGTGAAGTCGCGCTGGGCGATGAGGTAGCCCTCGTCGTCCACGGTGATCGGCAGCTGCGGGAGCGGCCGCTTCGCGGGGCCGAAGACGACCTTCGCGTGCTCGGTGACGTCGAACGTCGACTGGTGGCACGGGCAGAGGAGGTGGTGCGTCTGCTGCTCGTACAGCGCCACGGGGCAGCCGACGTGCGTGCAGATCTTGGAGTAGGCGACGATGCCGTCGTACGACCAGCCCTCGCGGCCGGGGGCCTCCTTGAGGCGGTCGACGGGGAGCCGGACGAGCAGCACGGCGGCGAGCGCCTTCTTGTCGAGGTAGCCCTCGTTGTGGCCGATGTCCTTGAGCGACTCGGGGATCACGTGGAACGCCGAGCCGATCGTGACGTCGTCCGCGCGGATGGGCGTGCCGGTCGGGTCGAGGGCGAGGCGCTCGCCCGAGGTCCACATCGTGTGCGCGATCGCCTCGACGGCGTCCTCGGCGGGCGCGAGGTCGCGGAAGAGCACGATGGCGGGCAGCGGCATGAGGGCGACGGCGCCGATGAGCGTGTTGCGGATGAGCGTGCGGCGCGAGAAGCCCGACTCCTGGTCGCCCAGCTGGAAGATCTCGACGGCGCGGGCGCGGCTCTTCTCGGAGCCGCGCGACAGGTGCCGCTCCTCGACGACCTCGTGGCTGCTCATGAGCTGGCGCGCCCAGTGCATGCCGCCGATGCCGACGGCGAGCAGCGCGAGCGCGATCGCGAGGCCGAGGAAGAGGTTGTTCGCCCGGACGCTCGCCATGTTGCCCGGCTCGATCGGCAGCGCGATGTACGCGACGATCGCGAGCACCGAGCCGAGCATCGAGATCAGGAACCAGGCGACGACCTGCCGCTCCGCGCGGCGCTCCTTCTCGGGGTGGAGGTCGGTCTGGCGCGGCCGGTGCGGCGGCAGGCCCGGGTTCGTGAAGCCGTCCGACTGCTCGATCGCTGCGCCACGGTCGTAGGCGACGACGCTCTGCTCGCTAGGAGCCGACTGGTCTTCAGCCGACATGCTGTTCCTCTCGTTGTCGTTCGCCATGGATCAGTTCGGCCTCGAGGTGAGCCACACGGAGACGGCCACGAGGCCGCCGAGGCCGAAGATCCAGATGAACAGGCCCTCCGACACCGGGCCGAGGCTGCCGAGGTCGAAGCCGCCGACCGACGGGTTCTCGTCGAGGTAGTTCAGGTACGCGATGATCTCGCGCTTCTGCTCCGGGCTGATGTTCGCGTCGTTGAAGACCGGCATGTTCTGCGGGCCGGTGAGCATCGCCTCGTAGACGTGCACGGGGTCGATGTCGCGCAGGTGCGGGGCCCACTTGCCCTCGGTCAGCGCGCCGCCGGCGCCCGCGACGTTGTGGCACATCGCGCAGTTGATGCGGAAGAGCTCGCCACCGCGGGCGATGCCCTCGTCGTCGACCTGGCTGATGTCGAGCCACTGCTCGTCGGGCACGTCGGGACCGGGCGCGAGCGCGGCGATGTACTCGCCCATCGCGTCGGACTGCTCCTGCGTGAACTGCGGGTCGCGCTGCTCGGCCTGCGGGCCCTGGAAGGCCATCGGCATGCGGCCGGTCATGACCTGGAAGTCGACGGATGCGGCGCCCACGCCGATCAGGCTCGGCCCGGCCTCCGTGCCCTCGGCCTCGAGGCCGTGGCACGAGGCGCAGTTGGCGCGGAAGAGCAGCTCGCCGTCCTCGGCGGTCAGCTGCTGCGCGTGCGGGGCGACGGCGGGCTCAGCGTTCGCGACGCTGCTCACCGCGACCGACGCGCCGCCGGCGACGACGAGGCCGATCATGAGCAGGGCGGCGCTGGCGAGCGGGTGCCTGCGTCCGGTCTTCTTGCGTGCTGTCAAGATCCTCACCCAACCGTTACTTGAGCCAGTAGATGACGAGGTACAGGCCGATCCAGACCACGTCGACGAAGTGCCAGTAGTAGGAGATGACGTGCGCGCTCGTCGCCTCCTTGTGTCCGAAGCGCTTGACCGCGTAGGCGCGGCCGATCACGAAGAGGAAGGCGAAGAGCCCGCCGGTGACGTGCAGGCCGTGGAAGCCCGTCGTGAGGTAGAACGCCGACGCGTAGGAGTTCGACTGGATCGCGACCCCGTGGTGCACGAGCTCCACGTACTCGAAGACCTGCAGCATGATGAAGATCGCGCCCATCGCGTAGGTCAGGTAGAACCACTCGACCATGCCCCACTTGGAGAACTGCAGCGCTCGACCGGTGCGGAACACCTGGTGGTGCTCGGCGGCGTTCGCGCCCGCCTGGCACGTGAAGCTCGACAGCAGCAGGATCGTCGTGTTGATCGTGGCGAAGAGCACGTTGAGCTTCTCGGCCTCGGTCGCGAACAGGTCGCCCGACATCGATCGGAGCGTGAAGTAGATCGCGAAGAGGCCGGCGAAGAACATGACTTCGCTGCCGAGCCAGACGATGGTGCCGACCGCCACGGTGTTCGGCCGGCGGATCATCGGCGCTGAGGGCGACGAGGAGAGCGCAGTAGTGGACACGATGTCCATCCTAGTGACAGTTCTACGCGCCGTAGTGACCCGACGAGCCAGTCGAGCGCAAAAAGATAGGCTCGAGCCATGGATCGCCTCTTGACCTGGCCGTGCGTGCTCGAGACCCTGCTCGAAGGCGACGACCTGGCGATCCGGCAGGCCGAGTGGGCGATGGCCGAGGTGGTCGCCGGGCGCGCCTCGGAGGCGCAGATCGCGGGCTTCCTCATCGCCCTGCGGGCGAAGGGCGTCGTCGCCGAGGAGCTCGTCGGCTTCCGCGACGCCATCCTCGAGGCGGCCGTGCCGCTCCCGGGCGACACGCGCGTCGTCGACATCGTCGGCACGGGCGGCGACCGCCAGCACACCGTCAACATCTCCACGACCGCGAGCATCGTCGTCGCCGCCTCGGGCGTGCCGGTGCTCAAGCACGGCAACCGCGCCGTCTCCTCCTCGTCGGGCGCGTCCGACGTGCTCGAGGCGCTCGGGCTCGTGCCGTCCGATGACGACCCGGCGGCAGTGCGGCGCATCCTCGAGCGCGCCGGGATCTCGTTCGCGTGGGCGACGCGCTTCCACCCCGGGTTCCGGCACGCGGGACCGGTGCGCGCCGCGCTCGGGGTGCCGACGGTCTTCAACTACCTCGGCCCGCTCGTCAACCCCGCGCGCCCCGAGGTGTCGCTCGTCGGCGTCGCCGACAAGCACATCATCGAGCAGTTCGTCGGCGTCTTCGCGACCCGGGGCGCGACCGCGCTCGTCGTGCGCGGCGAGGACGGGCTCGACGAGCTCACGACGACCGGCCACTCCGAGCTCTGGGAGGTCGCTCGCGGCGACGTCGTGGAGCACGACATCGACCCGCGCGAGCTCGGCATCCGCCGGGCGAGCCTCGACGACCTGCGCGGCGGCTCGGCCGAGCACAACGCCGACGTGCTGCGCCGCACGATCGCGGGCGAGCAGGGGCCCGTGCGCGACGTCGTGCTGCTCAACGCCGCCGCCGCGCTCGTGGCCTGGCGGCTCGACGGCGACCCGCGACAGAAGGACCGCCCGCTCGTGGAGCGCTTGCGCGAGGAGCTCGACGTCGCCGCCGGCGCGATCGACTCCGGGGCCGCGACGCGCACGCTCGAGGCGTGGCGCGCCGCGGCTGCGGCATGATGCCGAGGTGAGCAGCCGGGTCATCGAGCGCGCCGAGCGTCAGACGACGTGGTCGAGCGCCGAGGTGTGGCACGCGTGGCCGCTCGCGTGGGCCGACCGCACGTCGCGCTCGCTGCTGCTCGTCGCGCTCGCCGTCGCCGGGCTGCTGTCGTGCTACGGGCTCACGCTGCTGCTGCATCATCCGCCGGAGCTCGCCCCGTCGCTCACGCTGCGCGGCATCGGCGTGCTGCTGCTCGTGCTCGCGACGCTCGTCGCGCCGGCCTCGCGCAGCTACCGGCTCGGTGCGCTCTACTGCGTCGTGCTCTTCGCGTGCACGCAAGCGGCCGTGCTGCTGCTGCAGTCGACGTCGCTCATCGGCGCTTCGACCTACGGCGCCCTCGACGCGATCCACTTCGCCGCCTTCGGCACGCTCGTCGTCGCGTGGATGCTCGTGCGCATGCGGCACCCGGTCACGATCCTCGTCGTCGTGACGGGCTTCGCGATGGCCGGCGCCGCCTTCTCCGCACGCGCGCTGCCCGCGATCCGCGAGCGGCTCTTCGAGCACCCGTGGCAGGAGGCGGGGAGCTCGATCGACGAGGCGGTGGGGCGCATCGGCGCGGTGCTGCTCGTGCTGAGCCTCGTGCTGCTCGCGTGGTGGCTCGACGGCTGGATGCGCGCGCTGCTGCCGGTCGCGAACGTCGCCGAGCCGCACGGCTCGGGCCGCGCGCACCGCACCGGCGAGGGCCCGCGCGTACGCGTCGCCGTCGTCTCGATGCTGTGCTGCCTCGATCTGCTCGCCCTCGCCGTCGCGATCTCCGCGAAGCAGCCGACCTCGCGCGGCAGGCTCTCGGAGGCCGACGACTGGTGGTGCTCGGTCGTCATCGCCGTCTCCACCGCGCGCGCGTCGCTCGTCATCATGGCGATCGCCGCTGCGGTCATCTGGCTCGGCGACCCGGTGCAGCGCCCGGTCTGAGCAGACGCCGAAGGGGGCCGCTGCGCAGCGGCCCCCTTCGGCGCTCTCGGCTCCAGCGCGCTCAGTCGACGTCCTCGTCGACCCAGTCGAGCGTCTTCTGCACCGCCTTCTTCCAATTGCGGTAGGTGCGGTCGCGCGCCTCCTGGTCCATCTGCGGCTCCCAGCGGCGGTCCTCCTGCCACTGCTCGCGCAGCTCGTCGAGCGAGCCCCAGAACCCGACCGCGAGCCCGGCGGCGTACGCGGCGCCGAGCGCCGTCGTCTCCGCGACGACCGGCCGGACGACCGGCACCCGGAGGATGTCGGCCTGGAACTGCATGAGGGTGTCGTTCGCGATCATCCCGCCGTCGACCTTGAGCTCGGTGAGGTCGACGCCCGAGTCAGCGTTCACCGCGTCGACGACCTCGGCGGTCTGGAACGCGGTCGCCTCGAGGGCCGCGCGCGCGATGTGGCCCTTGTTGACGTACCGGGTGAGACCCACGAGCGCACCGCGCGCATCCGGTCGCCAGTGGGGCGCGAAGAGGCCCGAGAACGCCGGCACGAAGTACGCGCCGCCGTTGTCGTCGACGGTCTTCGCGAGCTGCTCGACCGCCGGTGCGTCGGGGATGAGGCCCAGGTTGTCGCGCAGCCACTGGATGAGCGAGCCCGTCACCGCGATCGAGCCCTCGAGCGCGTAGTGGGTCGGCTCGTCGCCGATCTTGTAGCCGACCGTCGTCAGCAGCCCGTTCTTCGAGTGGACGATCTCCTCGCCGGTGTTGAAGATGAGGAAGTTGCCGGTGCCGTACGTGTTCTTGGCCTCGCCCTTGTCGAACGCGGCCTGGCCGAACGTCGCGGCCTGCTGGTCGCCGAGGATGCCCGTGATCGGCGTCTCGCGCAGCAGCGACTCCGACGCCGCGACGCCGAACTCGCCCGAGGACGGCTTGATCTCGGGCAGCATCGAGCGCGGCACCCCGAAGTCGGCGAGGATCGCGTCGTCCCACTCGAGGGTCTCGAGGTCCATGAAGAGCGTGCGGGACGCGTTCGTGACGTCGGTCGCGTGCACGCCGCCGTTCACGCCGCCCGTGAGGTTCCACAGCACCCACGAGTCGGTCGTGCCGAAGAGCAGCTCGCCCGCCTCGGCGGCCTCGCGCGCGCCCTCGACGTTCTCGAGGATCCAGACGATCTTCGTGCCCGAGAAGTAGGTCGCGAGCGGCAGGCCGACCTTCTGCTTGTAGCGGTCGGTGTCGCCGTCGGCGAGGCGATCGACGATCTTCTGCGTGCGCGTGTCCTGCCACACGATCGCGTTGTAGACGGGCTCGCCCGTCGTCCTGTTCCACACCACCGCGGTCTCGCGCTGGTTGGTGATGCCGATGGCCTTGACGTTGTGGCGCGTGACGTTGGCCTTCGAGAGCGCCTGGCCGATCACCTCGCGGGTGTTGTTCCAGATCTCCTTCGGGTCGTGCTCGACCCAGCCGGCGTGCGGGAAGATCTGCTCGTGCTCGAGCTGGCCGGTCGAGACGATGCTCCCGGCGTGGTCGAAGAGGATCGCGCGGGTCGAGGTCGTGCCCTGGTCGATCGCGATGACGTAGTCGGTCATCAGTGCTCCTTGGTTCGGTGGCGGTTGCGGTGGTCGAGGAGGAGGGAGCCCGGCGGGCCCCCTCCTCGTGCCCTCAGGCTGTGAAGCCGGCGACGCCGGCGATCATCGTGGGTGCGAGCAGGCCTGCGAGCACGCCGCCGACGACGGGGCCGACGACCGGGATCCACGCGTAGCCCCAGTCGCTCGAGCCCTTGCCGCGGATCGGCAGCACCGCGTGGGCGATGCGCGGGCCGAGGTCGCGCGCGGGGTTGATGGCGTAGCCGGTCGGGCCACCGAGCGAGGCGCCGATGCCCACGACGAGGAGCGCGACGGGGAGCGCGCCGAGCGAGGCGAGGCCGGCCGGCACCGACGCATCCGCGTCGCCGTTCTGCGCACCGAAGGCGATCACGACGAAGACGAGCACGAACGTGCCGATGATCTCGGTGACGAGGTTCCAGCCGGTCGAGCGCATCGCCGGACCGGTCGAGAAGGTGCCGAGCTTGGCGCCCGGGTCCTCCTCGACGTCGAAGTGCTGCTTGTAGGCGAGCCAGCACAGCACCGCGCCGAGGAACGCGCCGAGGAACTGCGCGCCGAGGTAGATCGGCAGCAGCGCCCAGTTGTACTCCGTGCCCTTCGCGAGGTCCTGCGCGAGCAGTCCGAGGGTGACGGCCGGATTGATGTGTGCGCCCGAGTAGGCCGACACGATGACGCCCGCGAAGACCGCCAAGCCCCAGCCGAAGTTGATCATCAGGAAGCCGCCGCCGAAGCCCTTCGTGCCCTTCAGCACGACGTTCGCGACGACGCCGCAACCGAGCAGCACGAGCATCGCGGTGCCCACGAGCTCGGAGAGGAATACCAGACCGGGGTTCAGATCCACAGGTCCCTGCTTTCTCTTCTACGAGCGTCATCGCTCGTACCGCTCGCTCGAGCGGTAGCCACACTGTAACCGTGAGGATCGTCGACCGGAAACGGTTGTGATTCCTGCTCGACTCGCGGATGCTCCCGGCGTAGCGTGAGGAGCGCCGCAGACTTCGAAGGAGAGGCCCAAGTGAAGAAGCTCATCAACGATCCAGGCAAGACGGTCGACGAGGGGCTCGCGGGATTCGCCGCGGCGCACCCCGACCTCGTGCGCGTCGTCGTCGACCCGCCGTTCGCGGTCGTGCGCGCCGATGCGCCGCTCAACGGGAAGGTCGGCCTCGTCTCGGGCGGCGGCTCGGGCCACGAGCCGCTCCACGCCGGCTTCGTCGGCTTCGGCATGCTCGACGCTGCCGTGCCCGGGGCGATGTTCACCTCCCCGACGCCCGACCCGATCCTCGAGGCGACCCGGCAGGTGAGCGGGGGCGCCGGCGTGCTGCACATCGTCAAGAACTACACGGGCGACGTGCTGAACTTCGAGACCGCGGCCGAGCTCGCGCTCGCGGAGGGCATCGAGGTGCAGTCGGTCATCGTCGACGACGACGTCGCGGTCAAGGACTCGCTCTACACCGCGGGGCGCCGCGGCGTCGCCGGCACGATGCTCGTCGAGAAGCTCGCGGGCGCGGCCGCCGAGCGCGGCGACAGCCTCGACCAGGTGGCCGAGATCGCTCGGACCGTCAACAGCAGGACGCGCTCGATGGGCATGGCGCTCGCCCCGTGCACGGTGCCGCACGCGGGCGAGCCGAGCTTCGAGCTCGCCGAGGACGAGGTCGAGATCGGCATCGGCATCCACGGCGAGCCCGGCAGGGAGCGCATCTCGCTCGAGCCCGCCGACCGCATCGTCGACCGCCTGATGGAGCCGATCCTCGAGGACCTGCCCTTCCAGCAGGGCGATCGCGTCGTGCTGCTCGTCAACGGCATGGGCGGCACACCGCAGTCGGAGCTCTACATCGTCTTCCGTCGCGCGGCGGAGGTGCTCGCCGAGCGCGGCATCGTGCTCGCGCGCTCGCTCGTCGGCTCCTACGTGACGAGCCTCGAGATGCAGGGCGTGTCGATCACCCTCCTGCAGGTCGACGACGACCTGCTCGAGCTCTACGACGCCCCGGTGCAGACGGCGGCGCTGCGGTGGGGCCGTTGAGCGGCGACGGGCCGGTGACGCTCGACGGCGCCTGGACGCGTCGCTGGATCGAGGCGGTCGCCGCCGAGGTCTCGCGCCGCAAGGCCGAGCTGACGGCGCTCGACCGCGCGATCGGCGACGCCGACCACGGCGAGAACCTCGACCGCGGGTTCCAGGCGGTGCTCGGCAGGTTCGACGCGCTCGACGACGGCGCGACGCCCGGCGCGGTGCTCAAGCTCGTCGCGACGACGCTCATCTCGACCGTCGGCGGTGCCGCGGGCCCGCTCTACGGCACCGCGTTCCTCAAGGCGGCGATGGCGGCGGGCGACCGCGACGAGCTCGACGCCGCTGCGCTCGTCGAGGTGCTCTCGGCGGCGCGCGACGGCATCGTCGCGCGCGGCAAGGCCGAGTCGGGCGACAAGACGATGGTGGATGCGTGGACGCCGGCCGTCGAGGCGGCCTCGGCGGCCGGCGACGACGTGCGCGCGACGCTCTCGGCGGCCGCCGCCGCGGCCGCCGAGGGAGCGCTCGCGACCGAGCCGCTCGTCGCGCACAAGGGGCGAGCCTCGTACCTCGGCGAGCGTGCCATCGGACACCGGGATCCCGGCGCCGAGTCGACCTCGCTCATCCTCGCCGCGGCCGCGGAGACGGCGTGACCGTCGGGCTCGTGATCGTCTCGCACTCGGCGCGCATCGCCGAGGGGGTCGTCGAGCTCGCCGCGCAGATGGCGCCGAGCGTCGTGCTCGCCGCGGCCGGCGGCACCGACGACGGCGCGCTCGGCACGAGCTTCGACCGCGTGCAGGCCGCGATCGGCGAGGCCGATTCGGGCGACGGGGTCGTCGTGCTGTGCGACCTGGGCTCAGCGGTGCTGACCGCCCAGACCGCGCTCGACTTCGCAGACGCGCCCGAGCGCATCCGCATCGCCGACGCGCCGCTCGTCGAGGGCGCGGTCGCCGCGGCGGTCGCAGCCGAGGGCGGCGCGGGCCTCGACCAGGTCGTGACCGCTGCCGAGTCGGGGCCGCAATCGGGAGCGAGATCGGAGCCGACCGGTGCGCAGGCCGCCGGAGGCGGAGCGGTCGTCGCGCCGGAGGACGGCGCCGCGGTGCTCGAGCTCGAGCTCGCGAACGAGCACGGGCTGCACGCGCGGCCGGCATCGCTGCTCGTGCGCACGGCGAGCGGCTTCGATGCCGAGGTGACCGTGAACGGCGTGGACGCCTCGAGCCTGCTGCGCGTGCTGGCGCTCGGTCTCGATCGCGGCGCGATCGCGCGGTTCGAGGCGACCGGGCCGCAGGCGAACGAGGCGATCGCGGCGATCCGCGAGCTCGCGGACGGCGGCTTCGGGGAGGGCTAGCGCCTACGCGCGGTGCGAGGCGAACTCGTCGAGCGCCGCGCGCGCGACGACGAACGAGCACTGCGGCCGGATGCGCTTGCCGTCGGCGATCGTCGCGCGAAGCGCCTCGTCGACGAGCCGCGAGCCGATGCCGCGCCCGCCGAAGGACGGGTCGACCTCCGTGTGGGGGAAGGCGCGCACGTCGTCGGCGTCGCGGTAGTCGGCGAAGCCGGCGAGGGCGCCGTCGACGCGCGCCTCGAAGCGCTGCGAAGCCGGGTTGTCGACGATCTCGATCTGCTCGCTCATGGCCGCGAGCGTAGCCCGCGAGCCTGGGTGCGCCATGGACGGTGCGGTGCGGCATGCTGGAGCCATGCAGCTGGATCCGCGACGCATCCTGATCTTCCGCACCGTCGCGCGCGAGGGCTCCGTCTCGGGCGGGGCGCGGGTGCTCGGGTGGACGCAGCCGGCCGTGAGCCAGCACATCCGCCTGCTCGAGGAGGAGGTGGGCCAGGCGCTGCTGCTGCGCTCGTCGACCGGCGTCACGCTCACCGAGGCGGGGGAGCGGCTGTTGCGCCACGCCGACGGCATCGCCGGGCTGCTCGGCTCGGCGGAGGCCGAGCTCGCGTCGCTCGCCGAGGGCGCAGGGAGCGTCACGATCGCCGCGTTCCCCTCGGCGCTCGCCGACTTCGTGCCGCGCTCGATCGCGGCGGCGCGACTCGCCGTGCCGGGGCTCACCGCGCGCGTCATCGAGCTCGAGCCGCCCGAGGCGATCGATGCCGTGCTCGCGGGCGACGCCGATGTCGCGGTCGCCTTCGAGTACGACGAGCTGCACGACGACGTGCAGCTCGCGCGCATCGAGCTCGGCCCAGACCCCTCGCGCATCGTGCTGCCCGCGTCGCACGAGCTCGCGAGCGGCGCGCCGGTCGACCTCGCGGCGCTCGCCGGCGCCGAGTGGGTCGGCGGCTGCGAGCGGTGCCGCTCCCACCTCGAGGCGCTCGCGACCGACGCGGGCTTCGCCCCGCGCATCCACTTCGAGACCGACGACTTCGTCGCCGCGCAGTCGTTCGTCGCCGCGACCGGATCGGTCACCCTGCTGCCCGACATGGCGCTGCGGGTGCTCACGCGCGACGACGTCGTCGTGGCGCCGCTCGCCGACGGCTCGGGGCGCACCGTCTCGCTCCGGCACCGGCACGGCGCCGAGCGGGTGCCGGCGGTGCTCACCGTGCTCGAGGCGATGCAGCGGCTCTGGGCCGAGGGCCGCTGACGTCAGGCGCGCGCGGGGAGCGCGCGAGCGAGGCCGAGCCGCTGCTGGAGGCTCACCGCGAGCAGCGATTGACCGAGGACGTACAGGACGAGCACCGCGAACGCGCGCAGCGCATCCGGGATCTCGACCAGGAACAGGCCGATGCCGAGCACGAGCACGCCCGCGAGCAGGAGCAGCCCGCCGAGCAGGCCAGCCGTGTCGATCGCCGCGAACGCCGCGACGGCGGCGATGAGCAGCGCGTAGAGCAGCACCGGCACCGCGAGCGGGCCGGCGCCGATCGCGATGACGCCGCCCGAGATGGCGCCGACGATGCCGTAGCCGATCGCGGCCCACCCCCACGCGAGCGAGCGGCGCCGCGACGGCCACAGTGCGGCGAGGAACGCGACGGCCGCGAGCAGGAACAGCCCGAGCAGCACGATCGTCTCGCCCGTGAGCGAGCCGAGCCCGTCGCCGAGCCAGCACAGCAGCACCGCCGCGACGTGGCAGATGCCCGCCGCGTGCCGCCACGCGCCCATGACGAGGAGCGCGATCGCGATCGGCAGCGCGAGCAGCCACATCGTCACGTCGCGAGCGAGCGTCAGGAGCGCCGGATCGCCGAGCTCGAGGTCGAGCAGCACCGCCGCGACGAGGTTGATCGCGAGCGCCGTGCCCGAGACCGCGAACCCCACGCGGAGGGCTCGGGGCAGCGGGGGCATGCCAGCCATGCAACCACGCACCCGGCGCTCGGGCGCGGCGGCGGGCGCGTGTCGGCGCCGAGAGCGAATGGCTCGGCGCACCCCCTCGACGACGCGCGGCTCGGGCCGCCGATCGCCGCTCGAGAGGCGTTCCGCGGCGGGGCGGCGCTCGGCTAGCATCGTGCGTGTCAGGCGCCCACGGCGCCGGTCACGACAAAGGCGACCACGCGCTCCGCGCGCGACACACATGGATCCTTCACTCGAGGCTCCGTGCGTGCCGCGCGAGCCTCCGGACTTCCTGGAGCACACCGTGTCAGACACCGCCACCTCGACCGCCGACCTCGACGCCGCGACGGCGACCACCGTCTCCGCCGCGATCGCCGCCGAGCTCGAGCGCCACGCGACCGTCGTGTTCGCGCTCATGGGCAACGGCAACGCGTGGTTCCTCGACGCCGTCGTGCGCCGCGGGGCCATGGCCGTGACGGCCGTGCGCCACGAGGCGGCGACCGTCGCCGCCGCCGACGCGCACCACCGGGCGAGCGGCGCGCTCGCCATCGCCACGACGACCTACGGCCCCGGCTACACGAACGCCATCACGCCGCTCGCCGAGGCCGCGATCGCGCGCGTGCCGCTCGTGCTCGTCGTCGGCGACCAGCCGACGGCCGGCCCGCGGCCGTGGGACATCGACCAGCAGGCGGTCGCGACCGCCGTCGGGGCGCCCACGATCGTCGCGACGCGCGCCGGCGCCGCCGCGGCCGCCCGCCGCGCGGTCGAGACCGCCCTCGTCGAGCGGCGGCCGGTCGTGCTCGCCATCCCGTACGACATCGCGCACCTCGAGGTCGAGGAGGGCGCGAGCGAGCCCGACATCGCCGCGCCAGCCGAGCCGTTCCTCTCGATCGACGCCGAGCAGCTCGCGGGCGTGGCGGAGCAGCTCCTCGAGGCGCGGCGGCCGCTCGTGCTCGCGGGCCGCGGCGCGCACCTCGCCGGCGCCGCCGAGCCGCTGCGCGCCCTCGCCGCGGCGCTCGGCGCCCGCACCGCCTCGAGCGTGCTCGGCAGCGGCATCTTCGCGGACGACCACCGGCACCTCGGCATCTCCGGCGGCTTCGCCTCGGAGCGCGCGGCGGCCGCGATCGAGCGCGCCGACGTCGTGCTCGTCGTTGGCGCCGGCCTCAACCAGTTCCAGACCCGCTTCGGCGACGCGTTCGCGCCCGACGCGCGCATCGTGCAGGTCGACGTGCTCGAGGCGGCGACCAACCCGCGCGTCGACGAGCACGTGCGCGGCGACGCGCGGGTCGTCGCCGACGCGCTCGTCGCGCTCGTCGGCACCGAGGCGACGGTTGCGCCGGGCGACGCCGGGTGGGCGGAGGCCGGCTTCGGCGACGTCACGGGTGCGCAGCGGGACCGCGAGCCGGGCGACGAGCTCGCGCCCGACGGCCGGCTCGACCCCCGCAGCCTCTTCCACGCGCTCGAGCGCATCCTGCCGGAGGACCGCGTGATCGTCTCGGACGGCGGCCACTTCATCGGCTGGGCGCCCACGCACCTCTCGGTCGCCGACCCGGAGCGGCTGCTGCTCGTCGGCACCGCGTTCCAGACGATCGGGCTCGGCTTCCCGAGCGCGGTCGGCGCGGGCGTCGCGCGACCCGAGTCGACGATCGTGCTCGTCTCGGGCGACGGCGGCGCGCTCATGGGCATCGCCGACCTCGACTCGGTCGTGCGCTCGGTGCGCCACGGCGTGATCGTGCTGGTGAACGACGCCGCCTACGGCGCCGAGATCCACCAGTACGCGGTGCGCGGCGTCGCCGAGCAGCCCATGCTCATCGAGCAGGTCGACTTCGCCGCGGTCGCGCGCGGCTTCGGCGCCGAGGGCGCGGTCATCGAGTCGCTCGACGACCTCCGCCACCTCGAGGCGTGGCTCGCGAGCGGTGCCGACGGCGTCTTCCTCGCCGACTGCCGCGTGAGCCGGGAGGTCGTCGCGCCCTACATGCTCGAGGTCGTCGAGGCCGCGAAGCGCGCGTCGCGCGGCTGACGTCAGCGCTCGTCGAGCTCGAGCAGCCGGCGGAAGAGCGCGAGCACCTCGTCGGGCAGCAGTGGCTCGGCGACGGTGACGTCGCAGCGCGTCTCGATCGTCACGCGCCACAGCGGCGCGTCGGGCAGCACTCGCCCGTCGAGCTCGGCGAGCACGCCCGAGGCGACGAGCGTGTCGAGCCGCTCGCGGTCGTCGCCCGGGATGATCTCGAACTCGAGCGTCGCCGCGCGCGTGCGGCCGAGCATGCCGCCCGTGCGGGCGACGCGCACGGCGTCCTCGGCGGGGGCGTCCGGCTCCGCGTCGCCCGTCACGCCGACCGCGCGCCACGCCGAGCGCACCGCCTCGGTCTCGCGCGCATCCGCACCGAACCTCGCCTCGGCGGCCGCTTCCGTCGCGCGCGCGAAGGCGGCGAAGTCGGCCTCGCGGTCGAGGCCGCCGGTGAGGGCGTCGAACCAGATCTGCCCCGGCGCCTCCCACGCCGGTCCGCCGATCGTCGTCGCGACGAGGTGGAAGGCGCGGTTGGGGATGCCGGAGTTGATGTGCACCCCGCCGAGGTCGTCGCGCGTGACGACGAAGTCGCGCATGTGGCCCGGCTGCGGGTCCTCGCCGAGCACGGGGTCGTCGAAGGCCGTGCCGGGCGCCGCCATCGAGCGCAGCGCGACGCCCTGCACGCGGTCGGTGAAGACGCCCGCGCCGATGAGCCAATCGGCCTCGTCGGCGTCCTGGCCGAGCGAGTGCTGCTTGACGAGCGAGCCGAGCACGTCGGCGATCGACTCGTTGAGCGCCCCCGGCTGGTCGCGGTAGACGAGGTCGGCGGTCGCCGCGATGACGCCGTGCCCGAGCTCGTGCCCGATGACGTCGATCGCGCCGGTGAAGCCCGCGAACACCTCGCCGTCGCCGTCGCCGAAGACCATGCGCTCGCCGTCCCAGAACGCGTTGTCGTAGCGCTCGCCGTAGTGCACGGTCGCGCGCAGCGGCATGCCGCGCCCGTCGAGCGAGTCGCGGCCGAAGGCCTCGAGCAGCAAGCGCCACGACGCCCCGAGGCCGTCGTAGGCTTCGTCGGCGGCCGCGTCGCCCGTCGGCGGCGCGCCCTCCGTGCGCACCTCGTCGCCCGGCAGCGTCGTCGTGCCGCGCGCGTCGCTGATGATGCGGTCGGGGGAGGGCTCGCCCGGGACGCGCGCCGGTGCGGGAGCGCCGAGCCCCCGCCGCCGGGGACCGACGGCGCGCTCGACGCGCACCTCGCGGTCGACGCCGAGCGTCTGCGCGGCGACGCGCGCCGCGGGGAGGTCGGCCGCCGCGAGGCGCTCGAGTAGGTAGGGCGGCACGATGCCGCGGCGGCCCGCGAGCGGCGACGGCGAGCGCGCCCCGAGCGCCTCGTGGAGCCCCGGCGCGATGAGGCCCGCCCACAGCGCGTAGCCCGCCCCGGAGGGATGGAAGCCGTCGGATGCGTGCCACTGCGGCTCGAGGATCGCGGGCGTGGGGAGGTGCACGACGTCGGGCGCCGCGGCGGCGAGGCGCTGCAGCGCGTCGTCGAGGCTGCGCGCGTGCCCGCCGAGCAGCGAGCGGATCGGCTGCGGGAGCCACGCGAAGGTGTCGATCTGCGGAGCGCCGGCGACGCCGATGAGCCCGCCGGGCCGGAGGTGGCGGCGGAGCCCCTCGAGGAGCGTGCGCACGGTGGCGATGAAGGCGCGACGGCTCACGAGCTGGAGCGCGTCGTTCGCGCCGACGAGCACGAGGATGACGTCCCACGGCTCGTGCGCCTGCCGGTCGAGCACGGCGAGGTGCCGCTCGAGCACCGCGGCGGAGGTCGAGCCCTCCTGCCCCTCGATGCGCCACTCGACGCTGCGGTCGGCGAGTGCCGCGAGCTGCTCGGCGAGCCGCACGGCGAGCGCGTCCTCGAGCCGGTCGGCGCCGACGCCGGTCGCGGTCGAGTCGCCGACGAGCAGCAGCCGCAGCGGCTCGCCGCCGCGCGCCTCGCCGACCGTGCCCCAGCGCCGGCCCTGCGGCTCCGGCAGCCACACGAGCGCCGACTGCAGCTGCTTGGCCTGCCGCAGCAGCAGCGGCGCGAGCGCGAAGGTCGCCGGCCGCGCGAGCCGGTGGATGCCGCGCTCGGCGCGGCGGACCGTCGTGACGCCGAGCGCGCCGACCCGCTCCGCGAAGCCCCGTCCGTCGATTCCCATGGCGCCCCCTCGATCGCGGCGATGCTACTCCGGGCCGCTGACCGCCGGCCCGCCGACCGCTTCGCGCCCGCCTAGCGGCCCAAGCGCATCCGCACCGCCACCTCGTCGCCGAGCCCGACGCCCTCGGCCCGCTGCACGGCGACCTTGAGCGGCAGCAGGTAGCGGCCATCGCGCGGGAAGAGCGAGGTCGTGAAGGACGTCGCGCCGATCGTCGCCTCGACCGGGATGGCGCCCCAGCCGTAGGTGAGCTCGCGCGCGCTCTGCTGGATGAGCTCCGACTCGTCGGGCGGGAGGGGAGCGAAGAGGAAGGGCGCGGGGCCGCGCCACTCGATCGTGGTCGCCGAGAACTCGAGCTCCATGGGGGCACGCTAGCGCCGGCGGCCGACGAGGGGAGCCGAGCCCGCCGCTAGCCTGGTTGCCATGCCCAGAAGCGCCGCCGTCTCCGTCGCTGCCGTCGTCGGCGCCCTCGTGCTCATCGTCGCGGTCGCCCTGCTCGTCGTGCGGCCGTGGGAGGCGCCGACCGCCACGCCCGCGCCCGCGCCGGGCGCGAGCACCGCATCCGCCGAGCTCGTCGACGAGTCGACGCACCTGCTCTCGGATGCCGGCGCGGGGGCGCCGGTCGTCGTCGAGTTCTTCGACTACGAGTGCCCCGCGTGCGGGCAGTTCGCGCCCATCGTCGACGACCTCGTCGAGCGGCACGGCGACGAGGTGACGTTCGCGGTGCGCTACTTCCCGCTCCCGAGCCACGAGAACGCGATCCCCGCGGCCGTCGCTGCCGAGGCCGCCGCGCAGCAGGGCGCGTTCGCCGAGATGCACGCGCTGCTGCTCGAGCGGCAGTCGGACTGGGCGGGCGCCGACGGCGCGGAGGAGACCTTCCGCGGCTACGCCGAGGAGCTCGGGCTCGACCTCGCGGCGTTCGACGAGGCGGTCGCGGCCGACGCGACCCTCGATCGCGTCGCGCTCGACGCGAACGCCGGCATCGCGCTCGGCGTCCCCTCGACCCCGATGTTCTACGTCGACGGCGAGCAGCTGCAGCTGCGCGACTTCGGCGACCTCGAGGCCGCGATCGAGGCGGCGCTGGCCGAGTAGCGAGCCTCGGAGTCCGCGGTCGCCGCGTCAGGCGGGCCGCAGCCGCAGCGTATGCGCGTGCCCGACGGCCGTCGCGACGATCGGCGGCTCGAACCGCGCGTACCTCCGCCGGTACTCGTCGTCGATCGCGCGCTGGTCGAGGCCCGAGCCGTCGACGATCTCGACGTCCTGCTCGACGTCGCCGCAGCGGATGCGGCCCGCGCCGCGCTCGAGCGCCCGGCGGTACCAGCCGTTCCGCTCGCCGTAGGCGGAGCGCACGACGACCTCGTCGCCCACCGCGACCGCCCAGATCGTGATCGCGGGGCTCAGGCTGCCGTCGGGGCGGCGGGAGGAGAGGTGCAGCTCCTCGGTCAAGCCGATGACGGCGAGCTCCTCCGGGTCCCGCGGCGCGCTCATGCCGCCATCCTGGCCCAGTGGCAGGATGAGCGCCATGCTGCAGCGGCGAAGCGGGGCGACGGCCGTAGGACTCGTCGTGCTGCTCGCGAGCGCGGGCTGCACCGCGTCGCCGGCCACGCCGAGCACGATGCCCGCGAGCGATGCGGATGCGGTGCTCGAGATCCTGCAGCTGCGCGGCGACGTCGCGAGCGGCCACATCGAGCTGCGCGTGACGAACGAGGGCGATGCCGCGCTCGAGGTCGCGCGCGCCGCCTACGAGTCGACCCGCTGGAGCGCGCCGATGGAGCGCGCGGAGGGCGACGCCGTCCCCGCGGGAGCCTCGCGCAACCTGCGGCTGCAGCTGCCGCCCCCGACGTGCGACGAGGGACCGCTCGAGCACCGCGCCGTGCTCGAGCTCGCCGACGGGCGGGTCGTCGCGGGCGTCCCCGGCGACCCGCTCGGGCAGCTCGAGGCGATCGACGACGCGGCGTGCGCGCTGCGGTCCTTCGAGCACGACGTCGCGGCCGTGCGGTGGCTCGACCCGGCGATCCCGGCGGATGGGTCGGGTGCGGCGATCGTGCGGCTCGAGGTCGTGCCCGAGGCGGGGGAGGGCGCCGCGGGCGGGAGCGTCGACGAGGTCGGCGCGACGGTCCTGCTCGCGCCCGTCGACGCATCCGGGAACCGCATCGAGTCGCTGCCGGTCGGCCTCGCGATCGAGCCGGGCGGCGAGCCCGCGGTCGTCGAGGTGCCGCTCACGCCGGGGCGGTGCGACGCGCACGCGATCGCGGAGGACAAGCAGGGCACGCTGTTCCGCATCCGGGTCACGAGCGCGGGCGAGCCGGCCGAGCTCGTGCTGCCGAGCCCCGACGCGCAGCGCGACGCGCTGCTCGCGTGGGTCGTCGCGCGCTGCGCCGCGCTGCCGTGAGGCGTCCGCGCGTCAGCGTCGCGCTCGGCGCAGGTCGATGCGCGAGGTGCCGATCTCGTCGCCGGCCTTCCAGTCGGCCCAGCCGGGCTGGTCGGCCATGAACGCCTCGATCTCGTCCTTCGATGCCTCGAGCCGCGGGTCGTGCCGCAGGTAGTGGCGCGTCTCGCGGGCGACGAGTCCCGAGAGGATGAGCAGTACGACCAGCCGAGGATCGTCGAGTAGGCGAACATCACGAGCCCGATCGTCACGACCCAGTGACCCCAGTCGCCCGGCAGGCCGGTCGAGAACGCCTCGCCGGTCATGAGCGCGGCGCTGATCTGCTCGCCCGCCTCGTCGACGTCGTCCCACACGCCCGTCACGACGATCGTGAGGCCCGTGATGCTGACCACGATGAGGGTGTCGATGAAGGTCCGCGTCATCGAGACGAGGCCCTGCCGCACCGGGTGCGTCGTGCGCGCGGCGGCTGCGGCGATCGCGGCCGAGCCGAGGCCCGACTCGTTCGAGAAGAGGCCGCGGGCGACGCCCATCTGCACCGCGATGATGAGGGCGGAACCCGCGAAGCCGCCGATCGCGGCCGTGCCGGTGAACGCATCCGTGAACACCTGCGCGAGCGCCGCGGGCAGCGCCGTGACGTTCGCGCCGAGGATCCAGAGGCCGCCGAGCACGTAGAAGACGATCATGACGGGCACGAAGCCGGCCGTGACGCGCCCGATCGACTTGATGCCGCCGACGAGCACGACGAGCGTGAGCGCGGCGAGCACGATGCCCGTCATCCAGGTCGGCACGCCCCAGCTGAACTCGACGTTCGAGGCGATCGAGTTGCCCTGCGTCATGTTGCCGATGCCGAAGCACGCGATGACGGTGAAGATCGCGAACGAGACGGCGAGCACGCGGCCGAGCGGTCCGGGGATGCCGCGCCGCAAGTAGTGCTGCGGGCCGCCCGACTTCTCGCCCGCCTCGTCGGTCGTGCGGAAGCGCACGGCGAGGTACGACTCGGTGTACTTCGACGCCATGCCGACGAGGCCCGTGACCCACATCCAGAAGAGGGCGCCGGGGCCGCCGATGCCGATCGCCGTCGCGACGCCGACGATGTTGCCCGTGCCGACGGTCGCGGCGAGCGCGGTCGTGAGCGCCTGGAACTGCGAGATGTCGCCCTCGGCGCCGTCGTCCTTGCGCCGCACCAGCCCGAGGCGCAGGCCTGCGCCGAGCTTCAGGAACTGCAGGCCGCCGAGCCGGATCGTGAGGTAGAGGCCGGTGCCGACGAGGAGCGGGATGAGGAGGAAGGGCCCCCAGATGATGCCGCTCAGGCTGTCGAGCACGGCTTGCAGCGGCGTCAGGTCCATCGGCGTGGGTCTCCTCGCGGTCGGCGTCGCGGTCGTGCGTCGGGTGCAAACCTACCGGCTCGCGGGCCCGGCCTCGCGCATCCGCCGGAGTGCGTCAGCGAGCGGGGATCGGACGCACCGTGAGCGTCTGCGAGGCGTGGCCGACGTGGCCGCGCTCGTCGTGCAGGGCGGTGTGCGTCTCGCCCTGGCCGGTGGGGCCGAAGGCGACGCGCGTGTCGAAGCCGACCCACGCGCCCTCGGGCTCGCGATGGAGGTGGATCGTCAGGTCGAGGTTCGGGAACATCCACGTGTCGGGCCGCGCGCGCACCGCGATGCCGTTCGCGCCGTCGACGAGGCCGATCCAGCGGGCGAGGGCGCTCGCCTGCTCGCCCTCGATGAGCGGATGCGCGGTGCGCTTCCACGCGCGGTTCCGGCCGGGCGTGCCGTCGCCCGCGACGCGCAGCTCGACCGACCGCACGTAGCCGCCGCCCCACTCGGCCGCGAACGCCGACTCGCGCATCGCGTCGGGCGCCGGGAGCGGCTCGGCCGCGCCGCCCGCGACGGCGCTCGTGTCGACCTCGACGCTGTGCCACGCGCGCGCGATCGCGACGTCGCGACCGGCGATGGATGCGGTGGCCTCGGTGAGCTCGATCGTGCGGCCCGGGCGGCGGGTCTCGACCCGCAGCGCGACGTCGTCGAGCGCGAGGAAGCCGAGGATGTCGAAGGCGATGCGACCGAGTCGCAGCGGCGCGGCGCCGGTCTCGGCGCGGTGGCGCTCGATCGCGTGCGTCAGGATGCCAGCGAGCGGCGCGAAGTGGATCTCGCCGTCCTGCCATGCGCCGACAGCGTGCTCGGTGGGTCGGTAGCGGCCGTCGCCGAGCGCGACGAAGTAGGCATCGGTGGGCTGCATGCCTCCGACGCTAGCCGCTACGCGCCCTGGGGCGGGTGCAGCAGCAGGTCGGCGAGGTCGTCGAGGTAGCGCTCGAGCGGCACGGGCGCGTCGGTGCCCCAGCGCACGAGCGCCGCCCCGCCCTCGACGACGAGCGGGCCGGGGCCGCCGACGAGCGACTCGTCGAGTGCGATGGGCCGGACGCCGTGGTTGACCGTCTCGCCCAGCGGGAAGCGGCCCTGGAGCGCGGCCGCGCGGTAGGCGCGGCGCTGCTCGACGGATGCGGAGTGGAACTGGGGGCGGCCGGGCTCGGTCACGCGCGTCGAGATGCCCGTCTGCCACACCGAGCCGTCGCGCGCGAGGAGCAGCGCGCCGAGCCGCCACGCGCGGCCGAGCGAGCGCATGGTCGGCCGCCGCGGGATGCCGAGGAAGGGCTTCGGCACGACGTGCTCGGCGAGCGCCTCGTCGCGAGCGCCCGCCTCGCCGAGCCGGTCGGCCATCGCCTGCAGGAGCGCGCGAGCGCGCTCCACGGCGGCGAGGTCGGCGTCGGTCGGCACGCGGGCATCGTACGCGGTCGCGGCTGGCACGATGGAGGGCATGAGCATCGACAGCGCCCGCGTGCCCGCAGCTGCCCCCGATCGCGAGGCCGCGGCCGAGATGTGGGCGGCCTACGCGCACGCGCACCCCGAAGCGGTCGCCGGCACGCCCGAGCACACGGTCGAGGGGTTCGGCGACTCGGCGGAGCTCGCCGACGCACTGCTCGCCCTCGTGCTCGAGGGCGGCAAGCGCGCGACCTCAGAGCTCGTCGCCGAGTTCGTCGCGGCGGGGGAGCAGCTGCCCCGGGTCGGCTCGCACTGGATCGCGTGCGACGGTGCGGGCCGCCCGCGCGCGATCCTGCGGAGCGTCGAGCTGCGCATCGGGCCGTTCGGCAGCGCGGATGCCGCCTTCGCGGCCGCCGAGGGCGAGGACGACCGCTCGCTCGAGTCGTGGCGGCGCGAGCACCGTCGCTACTGGACGCGCACCGCGGCCGCGCGGGGCGCGACGTGGTCGGAGGACGACGAGATCGTCTTCGAGCGGTTCGCGGTCGTGTGGCCGCCGGAGCACGCCGACGCTCGCTGAGCCTCGCCCGGCGAGTGGACCGCTTCCCGCCGAGCAGACCCGCTCTCGCGCGCCGAGCCGCCGAGCGGACCTGCTCCTGCCGACTCGACCCGCTGCAGCAGGTCGGATCGGCGACAACGGGTCGAGTGGCGTGCGGAGCAGAACCCCGAGGGGCTCAGAGGCGCACGACGCCCGAGTCGCCCATGTCGGGCTGCGCGTCGCTCACGATGCCCTTGACGAGTTGCACCGCCACCGCGACCGCGCCGGGGGAGTCCCAGTACTCGGCGCTCGATGCGGTGATCTCGAGCAGGCCGTTCTCCGGGTCCTCCGGCTCGCCCGTCATGAACGCATCCGCCGACGCATCCCACAGCTGCCGCAGCTTCTCGCGGTCGTCGACGAAGCGAGCGGTACCGGCGAGCGACACCCAGCCGCCCTTGCCCGCGTAGTGCACGTTCACGCGCGGGTCGGCCGAGATCGCGGCGACCTTCTCGGTCGAGCGCTGGGTGAGGAACCACACGGTGTGCGGGTGCTCGAAGTCCTGGGTGCCCATCGGCACGGAGACGAGGTCGCCCTGCTGTGAGACGTACGTGAGCGACGCGACCTTCGTCGAGCGCATGATGCCGGTGATGATCTGGAGCTCTTCGCTGCGTTCGGTCATGGCTCCACGCTCGCATCGGGGCCTGAGCGCGGCCTGGATCCAGGCTGGGTGGCTATGGTCGCGGGATGATTACGCTCGAGGACCGCATCCCGACCGCCGCCGAGCAGCGCGCGGTCGCCGAGGCTGTCGGCTGGCTCGACCACTTCGACTGGGCCTCGATCGACCGCTCGCTCGAGCGCTCGCTCCACGGCGTCGTGGTGCGCGACGGCGGCCGCACCGTCGGCGTGGGCAGGCTCGTCGGCGACGGCGTGCGCTATTGGTACGTGCAGGACGTCATGGTCGACCCGGATGCGTCGGAGCAGGGCATCGGCACGCGGATCGTCGAGCGGCTGCTCGCGCACGTGCGCGCCGAGGCACCCGCCGAGGCGGTCGTTGGCCTCTTCTCGAGCCCCGAAGCCGTCTCGGTCTACCAGGACCTCGGCTTCGTGGCCGCGACGAGCGACCCGCTCGGCATGACGCTCGACCTGCCGGCCGGAGCGTGAGGCGCCGCCACGCGCACCGCGTCGACATCGGCGACCTCGCCTTCAGGCTGACGGCGGATGCGTCGGCACCCGACCCGACGCATCCGACGGTCGTGCTCGTGCACGGCATCGGCGTCTCGCGTCGCTACTTCGCGCGCCTGCACGGCGTGCTCGCCACGCGGGCGCGAGTGATCTCGGTCGACCTGCCGGGCTTCGGCGGGCTGCCGAAGCCACAGCGTGACCTCGACATCGAGACGATGGCGGGAGCGCTCGGTGAGGCGCTCGACTCGCTCGGCACCGGGCCGGTCGTGCTCGTCGGGCACTCGATGGGCTCGCAGTGGGTCGTCGAGCTCGCGCTGCAGCGGCCAGAGCTCGTCTCGCTCGTCGTCGCGATCGGCCCCGTGGCCGACCATCAGCACCGCTCGCCGACCGCGCAGGCGAGGGCGCTGCTCGTCGACTCGCTGCGCGAGCCGCCGAGCGGCAACGTCGTCATCCTGAGCGACTACCTCCGCGCCGGCCCCGCGTGGTACCTCGTGCAGCTGCGCCACATGATCGCGTATTCGCTCGAGCGCGCGGTCGAGCGGCTCGAGATGCCGCTGCTCGTGCTGCGCGGCGAGCGCGACCCGATCGCGGGGCTGCGCTGGAGCCGCGAGCTGCGCGACCGCGCGCCGCGCGCGCGGCTCGTGCACGTGCCCGGCCACCCGCACGCCGTGCAGCACACGGCGCCGCGAGCGGTCGCCTCGGCGATCCTCGCGCACACCGGCTGACGCGCGAACCGCCGCTCGCGACGCCGCGTGGCGAGCAGCGGTCGGATTCGCGATCTGCCGCGAGCAGCGGTCGATCCGCGCCGCAACGGCCCGGATCACCGCGCTTCGCGGCAAGCCGGACGCGGCAGCGATCGGCGGCGCTAGGGGCGGTTGCCGTTGCCGTTGCCGTTGCCGTTGCCGTTGCCGTTGCCGTTGTTGCCGTTGTTGCCGCGGTTCCCGTTGCCGCCGTCGCCAGCGTTGCCATTGCCAGCGTTGCCGTTGCCATTGCCGGCATTGCCGTTGCCGTTGCCGTCGCCGTTGTTCCCGTTGTTCCCGTCCGCCGGCGTCACCACGACCGCCGGCTCGGGCTCCGCGACCGGCGCCGGTGCCGGCTCCGGCACGGCGACCTGCTCGGGCTCGGTGACCGGAGGCTCGGCGACGCCCTGGTCGGGCACGAGCCCAGGGAGGTCGGCGAGCTCGATCTCGACCGGCGCCTTCTCGCTCGGGGTCGGCTGCTGCGAGAGCACCGGGATCGCGACGAGCGCCCCCGCGGCGGCGAGGCCCAGAGCGAGCGCCAGCCCGCGAGTGCGCTTCGACCGCTGCGGTCGGCTCGCCGCCGCTCGCGCCGTCGTCGCCGAGTCGTCCACGGCCAGCGGCCGCGTCGCGTCGAGCGGCGCGGCGATCGGAGCACGCTCGGTCGCGAGCTCCGCGGTCGCGCCGACGCTCGTCGCTGCGGCAGCAGCAGCCGCAGCCGGCGTCGCCGCCGTCGCGTCGGCGCCGCCCGCCGACCGCGAGAGGCGCTCGAGCACGGCTCTCGCGGTCGGCCGCTCCGCCGGGTCGCGCGTCGTCATCGCGGTCAGCAGCGACTTCCAGCGATACCCGAGCTCGCCGGGGATCTCCGGGTCGCGGGCGAGGCGGGCGCTCAACGACTCGACGAGCGAGCCCGGGTACTCGCGTCGGCCCGTGAGGGCCTCGAGCAGCACGAGGCCGAGCGAGTAGATGTCGGAGGACGCGTCGACGCGCGCGCCGGTGGCCTGCTCGGGGCTCAAGTACGCCGCGGTGCCGAGCACCGTGCCCGTGGCGGTGAGCCGCTCGCCGCCGACGAGCGCGGCGATGCCGAAGTCGGCGAGCTTCGCGTCGAACGCACCGCGGTGCAGCGGTGCGGGGGACAGGAGCACGTTGGCCGGCTTCACGTCGCGGTGCACGATGCCGTGCGCGTGGACGACCGCGAGCGCCTCCGCCAGGTCGTGCGCGAGCCGCTCGACCTCGGCCAGCGGCAGCGGTCCCTCGTCGAGCCGCTGCGCGAGGCTCGGCCCCTCGACGAGCTCCATGACGAGGAACGAGACCGGCAGGCCGTCGACGTGCGTCTTGCCGGCGTCGAAGAGCGTCACGAGCGAGCGGTGGTGCACGGAGGCGAGCAGCTCGATCTCGGCGCGCTCCCGCCGCTCCGCCGCATCGTCGCCGACGGGGCGCACGAGCGCCTTCACGGCGACCGTCCGCCCGAGCAGCTCGTCCGTCGCGCGGTGCACCGCCGCGGTGCCGCCGGAACCGAGCAGCGGCCCGATGCGGTAGCGCTCGGCGAGCAGCCGCCCCGGCGCGAGCGGATCGGCTCCTGTCGCGATCATCGCGTCCCCCTGTCCGTCGGCGAGGCTACGCGCGCAATCCGAGCATCCCCTCCACGTCAGCGCGGCGTCTCGACGAGCCGCACGTCGCGCAGCTGCCCGTCGTCGGCGATCGCGGTCATGACCGTGCCGACCGGCTGGCGCCGACGATCGGTGGGGGAGCCGGGGTTCAGCAGCCGCACGCCGCCGGGCGTCACCGAGTCCCACGGGATGTGCGAGTGGCCGAAGACGAGCACGTCGCACGGATCGAGTGAGGCCGGTCCGAAGCGCTCGTCGCAGCGGCGCTCACGCCCGGCGGTGGCGCCGGTCTCGTGCACGAGCGCGATCCGGACGCCGTCGAGCTCCGCGCGCGCCTCGCCACCGAGGCGCTCCCACAGCGCCGGCCCGTCGTTGTTGCCCGCGACGCCGATGAGCCGCCGGGCGCGCGCCTCCAGTTCGTCGAGGAAGGCCTCCGAGACCCAATCGCCCGCGTGGATGACGGCATCCGCCTCGTCGACGAGCCGCCACACCTGCTCCTGCAGCGCCTTCGCGCGCTTCGGCAGGTGCGTGTCGCTCAGCAGCAGCAGGCGCGTCGTCACCGCGCCAGTCTCGCGCACGGCGCCGAGCGCACCGCTCAGGTCACGTCGATCTCGGCGCGCATCGTGCCCGAGTGCGGATCGCAGACGATCTCGTAGGTGCCGGGCTCGAGCGTGATCTCGACCGTCGACTCGTCGGAGCCGGCGACGTCGGTCGCGACGTCGATGCCGCCCGGGCCGCGCAGCCGGAAGCTGTGCATGCGCGAGCGGTCGGCGAACGTGAGCGCGTAGGTGCCGGCCGGGAGCGACTCGACCGCGGCGCCGGATGCGTCGAGCAGCGCGACCACGGAGGCCTCGGGATCGTCGTCGGTGGCGACGACGCCCGTGAGCGGCGTCGCCTCCTCGGGCGCCTCGCTCGAGGGCTCGGCAGGGGAGGGCTCTGGGCTGGGCGCCGGCGACGACCCGGAGGAGGCTTCCGAGCTCGGGGTCTCGGCGGCCGGCTCGGTCGTGCCGCTCGCGCAGCCGGCGAGGGCGAGCGCGACCGCGCTCGCGAGTGCGATCACGACGCCGCGGGGATGACGCATCCGATCTCCGTCCTCGAGCACGCTCTCTCGCGAGGAGCCTGGCACTGCCTGGGCTCGGCGGCAAGTGGCCGATCAGTCGTCGTGGCGCGGGGTGACCTGCGCATCGTCCCAGCCGAGCTGGGGGGTGTCGCACGTGTCGCGGAAGACGATCTGCGAGGGCAGCCGGCGCTCGGAGCTCGTCCAGTCGATGCGGGGGCGGCGGCGCTCCTCGGGCACGTAGCCGAGGCGGTAGACGGCCATGAGCTCGAGGTGGTCGGGCACGCGGAAGAGCTCGACGAGCCGCTCCCACTGCCCGGGCACCTCCATCGGGAAGGAGACGAACTGGATGCCCATGCCGAGCTCGACCGTCGTGAGCCAGAGGTTCTCCATCGCCGCGCCCATGCTGAAGAGCGAGTAGAAGGAGGAGAGCTCGCCCGGGCGGTGCTCGGCGCGGTCGAGCATGACGGCGAGCATGAGCGGGGAGCCGGCGACGAGCTTGCGGTTCTCCTCGCCGAGCGTGTGCGGCACGCGCATCGCGTTCATGAGCCGCTGGCCGCCGGAGGTGAACACCTGGCTCGTGAAGGGGCGCAGCGGCGCTGGCAGCTTGTCGAAGAGCATGCCGTCGCGGCGCTCGTCCATCTCGCGCTGCGAGAAGCGGAAGTAGCGCTTGTAGCGCTCGAAGAACGTGCCGTTCGACATCGCCTCGGTCATGCTCTCGCCGCTGATCGCGGCCACGCGCTCGATCGTGCTGCGATCCTCGGTGATGACGAACCGCCACGGCTGGCTGTTGAGCTGCGAGGGCGCGCGGCCGGCCATCTCGATCAGCAGGCGCTGGTGCTCCTCCTTCACCGGGTCGGGCAGGAACGCGCCGTTCGTCGTGCGGCGGCGGCGGATGGCGTCGATGAGCTCCACGATGCTCCTATCGGGGTCGGCGGGCGATGGCGGCGATGAGCCACGGGGCGGCGGTGAGAGCGACGAGCGGATGCCTGCGCGAGCGCGTCGAGACGCGGGGGAGCGCCGTGAGCGGCACGAGCGCCGCGGCCGCGAGCGTGGCGCGCGTGCCGTCGCGCTCGCGCAGGGCGCTCACCGCGACGGTCGCCGACGTGAGCGCGACCGCGGCGACGTAGCCGACGTGGTGGACCCAGCGGTTCTGCTCGTTGCGCCACAGGCCGGTCGCGAGGCCGACGCCGAGCATCGCGGTCGAGCCGTAGACGGCGCCCGCGGCGGTCGCGAGCGAGCGGGCGGTGCTCACGCGGCGCGCTCCCGCTCGAGCCGGCGGAGGCGCAGGCGCGCCCAGTCCTGCGCGCGCCTGCCCTCGCCGCTCGCGAGCGCGCGACCCGCGATCGCGAGCACGACGCGCGTGAGCGTGACGACGGGCAAGGGGGAGCGGCGCACGCCGAGCAGCTGCCGGTAGCGGCGGGGGAGCGTCGCGACGGCACCGGCGAACAGCAGCCGGTAGCCGATGCCCGCGACGCCGCCGACGGGCGGGCGGCGCAGGAACGAGACGACCTCGCGCACGCGCTCGTCGCTGCGCAGCTCGCCGCGCTCGAGGTAGCCGTCGATGCGGCTCCGCAGCTCGACCGCGGTCGTCGGCGGGTCGTCGACGTGCATGAGCCGACCTGCGGTCGCCCACTCGGCCACGTACGCGTCGGAGCCGCCCGGGATCCGGCCGCCGCCGGGCATCCGCTCGCCCCAGGTCTCCTGGCACGTGAGGAACGCGTCGGCGAAGGCGAGGTGCACCCAGTCGGCCAGGCCCGGGTCGGCGGCGCTGTAGGCGCGCTCGGCGCCGCGGCCGTCGACGTAGGCGCCCTGCACGCGCCTGTGAAAGCGGCCGACGCGCGCCGTCTCGCGCTCCGCCTGCGCGGTGGAGCCGTAGGTGAGGCACACGACCCAGCGGACGGTGCCGGAGAGGCGGCCGAGCGGATCCTGCCGGTAGGTCGAGTGGTCGTGCACGCCGGCCATCGCGCCGGGGTGGAGCGCCTGCAGCAGCAGGGCGCGGATGCCGGCGACGAGCGTCGCCATGCTGCCGTGCACCGTCCAGGCGGCGCCGTCCTCGGCGAAGTGGCCCGCGTCGTCGCCCTCGGCGAGCTCGCGGATCCACGCTGGGGAGCCCTCGGGGTCGCCGGCGAGCGCCTCGAGCAGTCGCGCGCGCAGCCTCATCGCCATGCCGTCAGCATGCCAGCCGACGCTGTGCGAGCCGCGCGTTCTGGGGTCAGTCGGCGCGGCCGAGCGCCGTCATGACGAACGCGCCGGCGATGCCGACGAACGCGAGCGCCGTCACGAGGCTCGAGGCGATGATGAAGAGGTTCATCGGGTCGTCGAGCGGGATGCCCGCGTCGTGGGCGGCGGCGGAGGCGGCGACGAGGAGCTGCATGGCGCCATCGTAGCGCCGGCGCGCGAGCGCTTGCCGGAAGGAGCGCAGTCAACGTCCCTCCACAGGACGACCGCTCGCTGCCGCGCGCATCGGCAGGACTCGGCCACAGTGACCGGCATGCTGCAGCACGATCGTCAGACGCTCGGGGCGGCACTGCCGCAAGCGGATCCGCGGGTGGCGGAAGAGGTGAGCATCAGGGCGTCGGCGGTCGTCCGTGCGCTCGTAGAGCCCGTGGAGACGGATGTCGAAGACGACGAGGACCAGCGCCCGTGGTTCCAGGTCACGCCGCATGGCGTCGCGCTGGCGATGTCGATCGGGATCCTCGAGGACTCGCTCAGGGACGAGCGCAGTGCACGCTTGCCGCAGATCGCGATGCTGGTCGCTCTCGCGCAGTGGCCGAGCGTGCCCGAGCAGCTCGCGCTGCAGGTCGCCTTCGGTCGCGGGCTGGCGACGGAGCACCTCCGACACGTGACGCGGATCGTCGACCACGCCGTCGAGCTCGGCATCGCCGTCGACGATCACGTCCGGCAGCTCGTCGCCAAGGGGGCGCTTCCGGACGTGCATGTCGGGCGGTGCTTGCGCGGTGAGACGCAGAGGGTGCCCGATCGCGACCGCACCATCCGAGGCATCGCTCTCCTTCGGTGGTCTGCGGCGCACGCCCCCGAGGAGATGCAGCCGGCGCTGCTCTGCGCCGTCGCTTGGTTGCTCTGGGCGCTCGGCAAGCGAGCGGACGCCATGGCGCATCTCGTGAGGGCCGCAGGGATCGATCGCGGCCACGCGATGGTGCCGAGCCTGATGCTGCTCTTCGGCGAGCGGGTGCCGACGTGGACCGCAGCGGCCCGTGTGGACGCGTCACCGCGCCATCGCGGATTGTAGATCAATGACCTACAATCAGGGCATGAAGAACGTGTCCGTCCGCGCGCTCCGCCAGAATCCCGCGCAGATGCTGCGGGACGTGGAGTCGGGGGAGAGCTACACGATCACGTCGTACAACCGGCCGATCGCCCGCGTCGAGCCGGTTGCGGCGTCGACCCAGATCATCCCGCCGAAGCGCACGGGCCGACCGAACCTCGCGTCGCTCCCTCGGCATGAGCTGCGGACGGCCGCATCGATCGACGAGCTGCTGGACGACCTGCGGGGGGAGTGATGACGACGTTCTACCTCGACACATCCGTCGCCGGCCGTGCGATGCTGCGGCACTCGCCGACGGCGGTCGCGTGGTTCGTAGACGCGGCCGAGTCGGACGAGCTCGTCTCGTCCCGGTTGCTCAAGACGGAGCTCACGCGCCTCGCGCGACGCGAAGGCATCCCGTTCGCCGAGCGCGACGAGGTGCTCGACTTCGTCGGCGTGATCCCGATCGATCACGCCGTGCTGATCGAGGCCGAGGCGATCGTGCCGCACGTGCGCGCCCTCGACGCGATCCACCTCGGCACCGCTCTGCGATCCGGCATCGAAGACCTCGTGATCGTCTCGCATGACGCCCGCATGCTCGAGGTCGCTTCACAGATGGGCCTCGCGACGCTCGATCCCTGCGCAGGCGAGTGAGTCGAGGCGGCGAGCGAGGTGGCCGCTGAGGGGAGACGGCAGCGATACGGCATCTCACCGATCGGACATAATGCGCATTATCGGCGCTTCACGGGAGTCGCCGAGAGGAGCGAGTCACCGCGTCAGCGCTGCGCGAGCGCCTCGAGCCGCTCGCCGGTGAGGCGCTGCGTCGTCCACTCGTCCAGCGGCTCGGCGCCGATCGAGCGGTAGAACCCGATCGACGGCTCGTTCCAGTCGAGCACCGTCCACTCGAAGCGCCGGTAGCCGCGCTCGACGCACTCCGCGGCGAGCGCCGCCATGAGCGCTCGACCGTATCCGCGGCCGCGCTGCGCCTCGTCGACGTAGAGGTCCTCGAGCCAGATGCCGTGCGTGCCCGTCCATGTCGAGTACGTCAGGAACCAGATCGCGATGCCGACGATCGCGCCGTCGCGCTCGACGACGTGCGCGAAGGCTCGCGGCTCGTCGCCGAAGAGCGTCGCCGTCAGCATCCCCTCGGTGTTCTCCACCGCATCCGGCTCTCGCTCGTAGACCGCGAGCGCGTGGATCATCGCGAGGATGCCCGGCTCGTCGCCGGGCTGGGCGCGGCGCAGCTGCGCGCCGCCGGAGAGGCTGCTGGTCTTCACTCGTCGAGCCTACGCGGCCCTGGCCGCTGGCACTCCCCGCGCGCCCCGGATGCTACGCGCCAGAAGCCTCGTCGTGCTCGTCGACGTGCTCGACCGCGGTGACCATGCGATCGAGGAAGCCGGCCACCGCCTCGGTCTGCTCGTCGTCCATCGCGTCGATCACGTCGATCATCCGCCGATGCATGGCGCCGAGCGTCGCGCGGACCTCGTCATCGGTGTCCTTCGTCGGCACGACGATCGTCGCCCGCCGGTCGTCCGGGTGCGGCTCGCGGCGCACGTGGCCGCTCTCGACGAGCCGGTCGACGAGCGCGGTCACCGAGGGCGATGCGAGCCCGAGCGCCGACGCGAGATCGCGCTGCCGCAGCACCTCGCCGCGCCGCTCCGCCTGCAGCAGCAGTCGCAGCGCGAGCAGATCGGTCTCGCCCATGCCCATCGACGCACGGGTGCGTGCCCGCATCTGCGCCTCCGCGGCACGGTAGCGCCGCAGCAGGTTGAGCACGTCGACGCTCGTCGGCCGACCGTGCCCCGGGTACCAGTAGCCCGAGCTCGCCGTGCCGCGCGCGTCGATCTGGGTCATGCCGCTCCTCCATCGGGTCTGTCCGTCCTGCGCACACCCTACCGTTCGAACGTGATACATTTCGATCATCGAACTAACGATCCGCAAGAAGGAGCATGACATGACCGACACGCTGACTCGGCCCGAGGTCTCTGCTCCCGGTCTCCACGCGCTCGACGAGCGCCGTGGCGGTGGTCGTGACGACGCATCCGGCCGCATCACGTGGGCGTCGCCGGGCGACGGCCTGTGGGTCGCGAGCCGCGGCGGCGTCGAGGGCACGACCTTCCTCGGCTTCGTCGAGGAGACGCTCGAGGAGTACGTCGCCGTCGACGGCGCAGGTCGCTCGCTCGGTCGCTTCGGGGAGCTGCGGGCGGCGCAGGCCGCGTTCGCGGCGGGCAGCCCCTCCCCTGCTCTCACCACGGGGCCGATCCCGTGGATCGACGCGGGCGCTCGCGTCGTGGCCCGCTCGAGCCTCCGCTTCGGCTGAGGCACCTCAGACGAGGATCCCGCCCCAGACGGCGCGCGCGCCCGAGTCGCCGATGAGGACGACCATGGCGGTCGAGCCCGCCGCGGCCACGACCGCGAGCACGGCGAGCACGATCGACGGCCGCGAGCGCTTCGCCGGCGGCGACCGCGATCGGCACGAGCACGACGCCACGGGCGAGCTCGGCACCATCGTCGGCGTCGACGGCGCGACCCAGGTGACGCTGAACGGCTGGCCGCTCTACGACTTCGCGGGCGACTCCGCGGCGGGCGACGTCGCGGGCCAGGGCGTCAACGACGTGTGGTGGGTGCTCTCCCCCGCCGGCGAGCGCATGGCGGAGTGACCTCCGGCCAGCAGGCCGAGCCGCTGACGAGGGCTGCGGTCAGCGCTCCGCGCGGCGCCCGATGAGCGAGCGCAGCGCGAAGAAGACGACGACCGCGACGACGGCGACGATCGCGAGCTTGCCGATGAACCACAGGAGGCTGAAGACGACGTCGACCACGATCCACGCGATGATGACGGCGAGGATGGCGCAGATGACGGCCCATGCGGTGCGGCTCATGCTCCGAGGCTAGTCGACGTCGTCGCCCGCGAGCGCGCCGAGCAGGTCGTCGGCGAGGTCGTCGATGTGCTCGATGCCGACCGAGAGGCGGATGAGGCCCGCGGGGATGGTCGGCGCCTCCGTCGCCCAGCGGCGCCGCCGCTCGAGCGTCGACTCGACGCCGCCGAGGCTCGTCGCGGGGATCCAGAGCCGCACGCGATCGACCGCGCGATCGGCGGTCGCGGCGTCGCGCAGCACGACCGCGAGCACGGTGCCGAAACCCGGGTCGCGCACCTCCACGACGCCGGGCACACCCTCGAGCCGCGCGGCGAGCTCGCGCGCGTTCGACGCCGCCCGCTCGAGTCGCACCGAGAGCGTGCGCAGCCCCCGGAGCGCGAGGAACGACTCCATCGGGCCGGGGATGGCGCCGTGCAGCCCGCGGTGGTGGCGGATGCGCGCGGCGAGGTCGGGATCGTCGGCGACGACCGCGCCGAGCACGATGTCGCTGTGCCCCGCGATGAGCTTCGTGACGGAGTGCACGACGACGTCGGCGCCTTGGCCGAGCGGGCGCTGCAGGAGTGGGGTCGCGAAGGTGCTGTCGACGACGCTCAGCGCACCCGCGGCGCGCGCGGACGCGGCGAGCCGCTCGACGTCGGCGACCTCGAGCGCCGGGTTCGTCGGCGACTCGAGCCACACCATCGCCGCGCCCGGCATCGCCGCCTCGACCGCGTCGGCGTCGGCGATGTCGACGCGGCGCACCTCGAAGCGCCCGTCCGCGGCGCCAACGTCGAGCAGCGCGAGCGTGTGCTGGTAGGCGTGGCGCGGCACGACGACCGCGCCGCCGTGGGGCACGAGCGCCGCGACCGCGCTCACCGCGGCCATGCCGCTCGCGAACGAGACGCACTCGCCGCCCTCGAGCGCGCCGAGCGCATCCTCGAACGCCGTCCAGGTCGGGTTGCCGTACCGGGCGTACTCGAGGTCGCCGCCGGCGACGAAGGCGCTCGCGAAGGTGACGGGCTCGTTGAACGGGGCGGCCGGCACGTGGGGCGGGCGGCCCGCGCTCACGACGACGGTCTCGGGGCGCAGGCGCTGCTCTCGCATCACGCCATCCTGCCACCGGCGGCGCGCTCGACCGCGCGGCGCGACCGTGTCGGCGCCCTCGGCTACCGTCGTCGCGTGGCGACCATCCGCACCGTCTCGCGCGAGGAAGCGCGCCGCATCGCCGTGCGGGCGCAGCTGCTCGACGCCGACCGCGCGCCCGTCGACGGCTCCGACCACCTCGCCGACATCGTCGCGCAGCTGACGCTGCTGCCGCTGGGCCCGACTGACATCGTCTGCCCGTCGGCCGAGCACATCGCCTTCTCGCGCGTGCCGGCACTCGACCCGAGCGACGTGCGGCGCGCCGTCGAGGTCGAGCAGTCGCTCTTCGAGCACCTCGGCCCGCGCCGGCATCCGATGGAGGCGTGGGCGATCGGGTTGCGCGCGATGCGCGACCTGCCGTGGCTGCTCGCGCTCGGTCGCGCGCCCGAGGCGATCGGCGAGTCGAGCCGCGCGTGGCTCGAGGCGAACGGGGGCTTCCGCGAGCGCGTGCTCGAGCAGCTCCGCGTCGACGGTCCGCTCCCGCAGGGCGAGATCGCCGACACCGCCGATGTGCCCTACCGCTCGAGCGGGTGGAACACCGGCCGCGACGTCGCGATGATGCTCGAGCTGCTGCAGGTGCGCGGCGAGGTCGTCGTGGTTGAGCGGCTCGGGCAGCTGCGCGTCTGGGACCTCGCCGAGCGCGTGCTCCCGCCCGTCCAGACGCCCGATCCCGCCGCGGCGCTCGAGACGTGGCAGCGCCGCTGGCTCCGCTCGCTCGGCATCGCGCGGCCGACCCACATCGGCGACGCCGGCGAGCCCGTGCGCATCGATGGCGTCCGCGGCGAGTGGCGGCTCGACGACGGCGCGAGCGCCGCCGGCTTCACCGGCCGTCTCGCGCTGCTCTCGCCGCTCGACCGGCTCATCGCCGACCGCCGCCGCATGCGCGACCTGTGGGGCTTCGAGTATGCGCTCGAGCAGTACACGCCGGCCGCGAAGCGCCGCTGGGGCGTGCACGCGCTGCCGATCCTCGACGGCGACGCGCTCGTCGGCAAGGTCGATGCGCGCACCGACCGGGACGCGGGCGTGCTGCGCGTCGCGCGCATCCACTGGGACGTCGAACCCGACGCCCGGCTGCGCTCCGCCGTGCTCGACGAGCTCGAGCGCTTCGCCGCGTGGCTCGGCGGCCGGCTCGCGCTCGCCGACGGCGCAGCCGAGCCTCGCTAGCCTGACGCCGTGCCCGCCATCGCCGTGATCGGCAACCCGACCGCCCGCGGCTTCGCGCGCGGCGTCGACGCGGTGCTGCGCGAAGCGGCACGCTCGGGCGCCGATGCGCGAGTGCTGCCGACCGAGCAGGACGCGCCCGGCGGCCCGCAGACGCTCGAGGCGCTGCGGGCGGGGGCGGATGCGGTGGTCGCGGTCGGCGGGGACGGGACCGTTCGCGAGGTCGCGGCCGTGCTCGCCCGCACGGGCGTGCCGCTCGGCATCGTGCCCGCCGGCACCGCCAACCTCTTCGCCCGGAACCTCGACCTGCCGCTGCGCGACGTCGCGGCCGCGGCGCGAGCGGCCGTCTCAGGCGCGGCGTCGGACGTCGACCTCGGTCGCGTGGTGCTGAGCCGGTCCGGCGTGCGCGAGGAGGAGCGGCCGTTCCTCGTCGTCGTCGGCGTCGGTCACGACGCGCTCGCCGTCGAGGCGGCATCGCTGCTCGCGAAGCGGCGGCTCGGCTGGGCCTCCTACATCGCGGCCGGCCTCGGCAGGCTCGGCCGCCCGAGCTTCGCCGTGCGCGGGCGCTTCGACGGCGGCGCGATCGAGTCGACGCGCGCGTGGAGCGTGCTCGTGCACAACGCGGCGCGCATCCCCGCCGGCCTCTCGGTGCTGCCGGGCACGCGGCTCGACGACGGCTCGCTCCACGTCGCGACCGTGAGCCCTCGCCATCTCGCGCACTGGGGGCGCATCGCGGCCGCCGGCGCCGGCATCGCGCGCGCCGAGGGCGTGCTGCGCCACCGCACCGTCGAGCGCGTGACGCTCGGTGCGGTCGACGCTCCGCTGCCGGTGCAGATCGACGGCGACGCGGCGAAGCCCGTCGATCGGCTCGACGCGCGCATCGACCGCGCCGCGCTCAGCGTGCGGATGCCAGGATCGAGGGCGTGACTCCCGACCAGGCTCTCGCTCGGCTCCGCAGCGCTCCCGCAGGACGGCTCGAGCCCATGCTCGCCCAGATCGACCTCGAGCGCACCGTCGCGGCGATCGCCGGCAACCGCATCACCGGCCTGTTCCGCCGCGCCGAGCGCCGGCAGCTCGTCGAGCTCCTGTGCGTCGAGCGCGTGACCGAGCTGAGCCCGAAGATGCGCGCGCGGGTCGTGCACGCGCTGCGCGAGCTCGCGCCGAGCGCGGTCATCTCCCACGGCATCCGCTCGTGCCTCCTCTCGCTCACGGGCGGGCCGTTCCGGGACATGAAGTACCTGCTCAACTCGACGGGCGACCGGCACGACCTCGAGCACGTCGTCTTCGAGCGGCTCACGCCCGCCGATCGCGAGGCGGTGCTCGCGCACATCGCGGCCGAGGCCGCCGACTCGCCCGTGCCCGACCTGCGCATCCTGTGCGACATCGACGACACGGTGCGCGCGATGCTGCACGAGACCCGCTTCCCGCGCGGCTCGGTCTACCCCGGCGTCGTCGAGCTGCTCATCGAGCTCGACGAGGGCCACGCCTCGCAGCCCTCGCGGCCGGGCGATCTCACGTTCGTCACGGCTCGACCGGAGGGCCCCCGCGGGCTCATCGAGCAGTACACGCGGAACGGGCTCTCTGGCCTCGGCCTCCCGCCGCACACCGTGCTCGGCGGCTCGTTCCTCAACCTGTTCACGAAGCAGTCGATCCAGGCCCGCAAGCTGCAGAACTTCGTGCGCGAGCGCGCGCTCTTCCCCGAGTGCCGCTTCATGTTCATCGGCGACAGCGGCCAGGCCGATCCGCAGGTGGGGGCCGAGATGCTGCGGCTCGGCGGGGTGCACGGGGTCGCGGTGCTCATCCACGAGGTCGTGCCGGTCGAGGGCGAGGCGCGCGCCGAGCTCGAGGCCGCCGGGATCCGCTTCTTCCGCGGCTACGACGAGGCCGCGCGCATGGCGCACGACCTCGGGCTGCTCGACGCGCCCTCGCGCGACCGGGTGCTGCTCGCCGTCGCCGCCGACGGCGCGCCGATGACCTGAGCGCTGACCATCTGAGCGCTCAGCCCGCGCCGTGCTCGACGAGCGCGACCGTGTTGCCCTCGCTGTCGAGCACGAACGCCATCCGCTCGACCGTGCCGGCCGGCCCGAGGGCGTCGTCGTCGTGCTCGAAGATCGTGTGCGGCTCGCTCACGATGCCGACCCCGGATGCGCGGAGGCGCTCCACCCGCTCGTCGAGGTCGTCGACGGCGAAGTAGAGCAGCGCCGAGGGCGCACCGCGCTCGAGCAGCAGCCGCGAGTCGCCGAGCACGAGGAACGCGAGGCCTGGCGGCTCGAAGGTCGCCGCGACGGGCACGCCGAGCAGGTCGGCGTAGAACGCGGCAGCCCGCTCGAGGTCGACGGCGCGCTGCGCCACCTGCACGAGCGGGCTGTCGCCGATCACGTCAGCCGCCGTGGTTCTCGGCCGTGGGCAGGTGCTTGCCCCACCAGCGCAGCACGTGCTCGAAGCGCTCGATGCGGTGGCGCGGCTGGCCCGAGCGGGTGAGCTCGTGGTTCTCGCCCGGGAAGAGCAGCAGCGCCGTCTCGACGCCCTGCCGCTTGAGCGCGGCCCAGTACCGCTGCGCCTGCTCGGGCGGGCAGCGCCAGTCCTGCTCGGAGTGGACCACGAGCGTCGGGGTGCGCACGTCGCCGACGCGCGCCATCGGGCTCTGCGCACGCATCGCATCCGGATCGGTGCCGGTGTACTCGCCGCCGAAGAACCAGCCGATGTCGCTCGTGCCCATGAACGACTCGGGGTCGAGGAAGCCCCGCTCGACGATCGCCGCCGCGAAGCGGTGGTCGTGCGCGATCGTCCACGCCGTGAGGTAGCCGCCGTACGAGCCGCCCATGATGCCGAGGCGCTCGCGGTCGAGCTCGGGGTGCGCGTCGAGCGCGCCGTCGAGGAAGTCGAGCACGTCGGTCAGGTCGACGGTGCCCATCGCCTGCTTGATCGCGACGCCGTGCTCGCGGCCGTAGCCGGCCGAGCCGCGCGGGTTGCACTGCACGACGGCGTAGCCCGCGGCGACCGCGACCTGCGCCTCGTCGAAGACGCCGACGCCGTACTGCGCGAAGGGCCCGCCGTGGATGTTGAGGAGCACGGGATGCGGTCCCTCGCCCTCCGGCACCCAGACCCAGCCGTGCACCGGGCGGCCGTCGCGGCCGGTGATGTCGTGCTCGGTCGGCAGCACGACGCCCGCCTCGGCGAGCCGCGCGCCGAAGTCGGTGATGACGCGCACGCCGTGCTCGTCGAGCACGGCGACCTCGCCGGCCGACGTCGGCGTCACGACGGTCGCGACGGTGACGCCGTCGCCGACGCCGTGGCCGACGACCTCGAGGTCGCCGCCGATGAGCTCGCGCGAGCCGCCGCCCGTGACGTGCACGAGCCGGTTGCGGCCGCGCGTGCGCTCCTGCACGAGGACGCCGTCGTGGACGACCGTCGCGTGGCTGCCCTGCTCGCCGAGGTCGACCGACTCGCCGTCGGTCACCTCCTCGGGGTGCGCGCCCGGGTGCTCGAGCACGAACAGCTGCGTGCTGCGGGCGACGAAGTCGCGACCGCTCTCGCCCATGTGCTGCGCGAGCAGCACGAAGCCGCCGTCGGGCGTCGGGCGCACCTCGCCGACCGAGAGCCCGGCGCGCGAGGAGAGGATCGTGTGGGGCTCGCCGTGCGCGGTCGCGGCGTCGAACTCCACGATGGCGTTCACGAGGTCGTCGTCGCGCGAGTCGTGCCGCGTGGTCACGCACAGCACGCGCTCGCCGTCGACGGAGAACACCGGCGCCGAGTGGTCGAAGTCGCCGTGGCTCAGCTGGGTCGCGTCGGGCGCGAACGGGACGTCGTCGTGCGTCTCGGCCGTGTCGTGCGGGTGCGGGGCCCGGTCGTAGCGCGGCTCGCCATCGAGGTCGGGCAGCGCGGCGACGAAGACGTGCGAGCGGCGGCCGACGAGGCTCCCGACGCCGTTCGCGAGGTTGCGGTTGCGCGTGATGAGGCGCGGCGACTCCTGCGCTGCGCCGAGTCCCTCGACGCTCCCATAGCGGCCGGGCTCGACGACCGTCGCGGTGAAGGCGATGCGGCCGCCGTCCGGCGAGACCGCGAACTCGCGCACGCCGCCCGGCTGCGCGGTCGCCTGCACGGGCTCGCCGCCGTCCGCGCGCATCGCCCAGACCTGCGGCTTGTCCTTGGCGTCATCGCGGAGGAAGAGCACGGTCGCGCCGTCCGGCGTCAGCTGCGGCTCGCGGTCGGCGACGCCGACCGTGAGTCGGCGCCGCGCGCCGTCGGCGAGCGAGACGCGCCAGAGCTGCCCGACGTTGCGGTTCGCGCGCACGCTCGGCCGGCTCGCGGCGACGATCGCCCACTCGCCGCTCGGGTGCACCGCCGGGCGCGAGAGCGAGACGAGGTGCTCGATGTCCTCGGCGCGCATCAGCCCCGCACCCCCTCGGCGTCGCCGAAGCCGGAGACGTCGCCGACGAGCCTCGTGCTGTCGGCGGGCACGGGCTCGACCGCGGCGAGCGCGACCTCCCGCGCGAACTCGTCGACGTCGTAGAGGCGACCGGCCTCCTCGCGCCGGCTCGCGATCGCGCCGGGGTTCGCGCGCTCGAGGAGCGTCGCGGTGATCGTGCCCTCGATCATGTCGCCCGAGACGACGACGAGCTCGATGCCGCGCTCGGCGAGCGACGGGATCCGCTCGCGCAGCGCGTCCTCCCCCGCTCGCTTCGAGCGGGCGACGGGCTCGTACTCGGGCATCGTCGGGGTCGTGCGGATGAAGTGCGCCTGGTGGCTCGTGACGAACACCACTCGGGCCCCGTCGCGCAGCACCGGGAGCGCCGCCTCGAGCAGGCCGACCTGCGCGTCGCGGTTGAGCCGCATGGCGTAGTCCTCGCCCATGCCGCTCTCCATGCCCCCGGATGCGTTCATGACGAGGATGTCGAGGCCCCCGAAGCGCTCGCGCGCGGCCTCGAACATCGATGCGACGCCCTCGGGGTCGGTGAGGTCTGCCTGCACGACGAGCGCCTGGACGCCGTGCGCCTCGGCTGCGGCGGCGACCTTCTCGGCGCGCGGCGCCTTCGCGCGGTAGTTCACGACGACGTCGGCACCCGCGGCGGCGAGCAGCTGGACGGTCGAGGCGCCGATGCCGCGGCTCGATCCGGTGACGAGGGCCGTGCGGCCGGTGAGCGAGCCCGGCGCGAGCGGCGCGGTCTCCTCTCCGGCGGGATCGGGATTCGTCGCGTCGGCATTCGGCACAGGGATCTCCTTCGTTCGAGTCGACACTACTGGGCGCTCCGTTCCGCTCGTGCGCGCCTCGAGCGGTTCCAGCGCCCGCTCAATATGCTGGGCGCGTGGACCTTGCCCAGTACGCGTGGATCGTGTGGCTCGTCGTCGCGCTCATCTGCTTCATCATCGAGATGGTCACGCTCGAGTTCACGTTCCTCATGATCGGCATGGCCTCGATCGGGGGCCTCGTCTCGAGCATCACCGGGCTGCCCGTCTGGGCGCAGGTGCTCATCGCCGCCGCCGCGGCGCTGCTGCTGCTGCTGCTCGTGCGGCCCAAGCTGCTGCAGCGCCTGCACGAGTCGGGCGAGCTCAACCTGCAGGGCGTCGACGCCCTCCTGGGCATGGCCGGCGAGGTCACGCGCACGTTCGTGCGCGGCGCCGGCGAGGTCACGCTCTCGAACGGCGACGTGTGGACCGCGCGCCTCTCCCCCGCGGTGCAGCCGCGGGATCCCGACGTCGGCGAGCGCATCGTCGTCACCGCCATCGAGGGGGCGACCGCCATCATCGTCCCCGCCCAGCGATAACCGCCCGACAACCAAGGAGCCCCCATGCCGATCGACGGTGGATTCATCCTCAACGCCTTCCTGCTCGTGCTCGTCGCGCTCATCGTCCTGTTCGTGCTCGTCACGCTCTTCCGGTCGATCCGCATCATCAAGCAGGGCTTCACGGGCGTGGTCGAGCGGCTCGGCCGCTTCCACCGCGTGCTGCAGCCGGGCCTCAACTTCCTCGTGCCGTTCATCGACCGGGTGTCGTACTCGGTCGACATGCGCGAGCAGGTCCGCTCCTTCCCGCCGCAGCCCGTGATCACCGAGGACAACCTGGTCGTCTCGATCGACACCGTCGTCTACTTCCAGGTGACCGACGCGCGCGCCGCGACCTACGAGATCGCCGATTACCTCTCGGCGGTCGAGCAGCTCACGACCACGACGCTCCGCAACGTCGTCGGCGGCATGAACCTCGAGGAGGCGCTCACGAGCCGCGACACGATCAACGGCCAGCTGCGCAACGTGCTCGACCAGGCGACCGGCAAGTGGGGCCTGCGCGTCGGCCGCGTCGAGCTCAAGGCGATCGACCCGCCCCACTCGATCCAGGACTCGATGGAGAAGCAGATGCGCGCCGAGCGCGACCGCCGCGCCGCGATCCTCACCGCCGAGGGCTCGAAGCAGTCGCAGATCCTCGAGGCCGAGGGCCTCCGCCAGTCCGAGATCCTGCGCGCCGAGGGCCAGGCGAAGGCCCAGGTGCTGCGCGCCAAGGGTGACGCCGAGGCACAGGTGCTGCTCGCGAAGGGTGAGTCCGAGGCGATCGAGCGCGTCTTCGCCGCCATCCACGAGGGCGACGCCGACGACAAGCTGCTCGCCTACCAGTACCTCCAGACGCTCCCGAAGCTCGCCGAGGGCGACGCGAACAAGCTCTGGATCATCCCGTCGGAGCTGACGGATGCGCTGCAGGGCGTCGGGCGCGGATTCTTCGAGGGGCGCGCGCAGGTGCCGTTCCAGAAGGGCCCGTCGAAGCACGACGGCGAGACCGCCGAGCCGTCGATCCTCGACGAGACCTTCCAGGCCGACTCCGTGAGCGACGTCGAGGTCCCCTCGATCGCCGAGACGCTGCAGGCGAGCGGCATCGACCCGCAGGGCGCCGGCTCGACCGACACCGTCTCCTCGTCGACGTCGCTCGCCGACGAGACGCCGAGCACCGACTACAGCGAGGCGGTCGAGGCCGCCCGCCAGGCGGCCAACGAGGTGCCGGATGCGGAGCCCGGTGCCCAGAGCGGCGTCGACGACGCGAACGACGGCAGGGCACCGCAGGCGTGACGCGCCGACACCCGTGAGCGGCTACCTCGACCCGCGACCGCCGCGCGTGCTCGCGCACCGCGGCCTCGCGCTCGAGGCGCCCGAGAACACGATGTCGGCGTTCATCGCCGCGGTCGACGCGGGGGCGCGGTTCCTCGAGACGGATGTGCATGCGACGGCCGACGGCGTCGCCGTGATCGCGCACGACCCCTCGCTCGACCGCGTCGCCGGGCGCGACGTCGAGATCGAGCAGACGCTGTTCCGGGACCTGCAGCGCATCGACCTCGGCCAGGGCGAGCACGTGCCGGGGCTGCGCGAGGCCCTGCTCGCGCTGCCGGATGCGCGCTGGAACATCGACTTGAAGACGGATGCGTCGGTCGTCCCCGCGGTGCGCGCGGTCGTCGAGGCCAAGGCGACCGACCGCGTGCTGCTCACCTCGTTCTCGGAGCGCCGGCGCCGCCAGGCGGCGGAGCTCGTGCCGGGCGTCGCGACGAGCGCGGCGCAGTCGATGGTCGCGAAGGCGATCGTCGCGCAGCGGCTCGGGCTCGCGGGGCGGCTGCGCCGGATCCTCGCCCCCGTCGTCGCCCTGCAGGTGCCGCGGCGGCATCGCGGCGTCGAGATCGTCACCGCGCGCAGCGTGCGCGCCTTCCAGGCCGCGGGCGTCGAGGTGCACGTGTGGACGATCAACGACGAGGCCGAGATGCGGGAGCTGCTCGAGCTCGGCGTCGACGGCATCGTCACCGACCGCTGCGACCTCGCGCTGCCGCTCCTCCCCCGCTGATCGGGCGCTCGGGCGTCAGCGCGGCGGCTTCGGCAGCGCCCGGACGCCCGAGAGCGACCACTTCGTGACCGCGCCGACGGTGCCGAGCTCGTCGCCGAGCCGCATCTTCGAGCTGCCGGTCGCGCGCTCGATGAAGTGGATCGGCACCTCGGCGATCGTGCCCCCCGCTTGCGCGACGCGCACCGCCATCGCGACCTGGAACGCGTAGGCGTCGACCTGGATCGCGTCGAGGTCGATCTTCTCGAGGATCCGGGTGCGGTACACGCGCAGCGAGCTCGTGAGGTCCTGCACGCCGGTCTGCAGCATGCTGCGCGCGTAGACGTTGCCGATGCGCGCGGCGAGCCGGCGGCGCATCCCCATGTTGCGCACGTCGCTGCCCTCGACGAACCGGGAGCCGATCACGAGGTCGACCCCATCGGCCGACACCCCGAGGAGCGCGGGCAGGTCGTCGGCGTCGTAGGAGCCGTCGGCGTCGGTGATGACGACTCGCGTGGCTCCGCGCGACATCGCGAAGCGCATCCCCTCGATCACCGCGGAGCGGTAGCCGCGCTCGGTGCGGTGCACGACCATCGTGCCGGCGTCGCGCTTCGAGAGGCTGTCGGCGAGCTCGCCGGTGCCGTCGGGGCTGCCGTCGTCGACGATGACGAGCTCGGCGTGCGGCACCGATTGCCGCAAGCGGCCGACGGTGCGCTCGAGGCCGTCGATCTCGTTGTAGGTCGGCACGACGATCATGACGTCAGGCATGCGGCCTCCTCGCTGCTGTCCGGTTCGCGACCCCGAGGCCCACGAGCGCGAGCCCGGCGCCGATGATGAGCGCGAGGTCGATCCATGCTCCCAGACGGATGCCCGGGGTGACGGTCGTCGACAGCGGCAGCTCCTCGAGCATCGTGCCGGGCTCGTACTGCCGCAGCCGGTCGATCTCGGCGCCGTCGGGGCCGATCATCGCGCTCGTGCCCACCGTCGAGATGTTGACGAGCGCGCGACCCGCCTCGACCGCGCGCAGCTGCGCGATCGCGAGCTGCTGCACGTTCTCGGCCGAGCCCTCGCCGAAGTCGGCGTTGTTCGTCGGCGCGAGGATGATCTCTGCACCGTGCTCGAGCACCATCTCGCGCGCGAGGTGGTCGTCGATGATGTCGAAGCAGATCGCGAGGCCCGCGGTCGTGCCCGCGACGTCGAAGGCGTTCGGGCTCGACGGGTCGATCGAGTAGTCGCGCGGGATGTACTGCAGGAAGCCGAGCGCCTCGAGGATGGGCTCGAAGAATCCCCGCGCCGGCAGGTACTCCGCGAAGGGCACGGGGTGGCGCTTGCGGTACTCGGCGACCGCGCCCCGACCGGGCTCGACCTGGATGAGCGCGTTGTAGGTGTCGTCGCCGTCGCGCGTGATCGTGCCGGTCACGAGCGGCGCGTCGAAGCGCTCGGTCACGCGGTCGAGGGCCGCCATGGTCGCGGGCGTCTCATCGGCGTACCACTCTGCGGCGTTCTCGGGCCAGACGAGCAGGTCGAGCTGCTCGCCCTCGAGCCCGCGCGTCGCGTCGAGGTGCTGCTCGAGGATCTGACCGGGCACGCGCGGGGCGAGCAGCCCCGCCTCGCTGTCGCCCTGCACGGCACCGACGCGGATGCTCCCGGTCGCCTCGACGGGGAAGCCCGGGATCGCGACGAGCAGGATGAGCGCGGCGGCGGCGATCGTGAGCCGTCGGCGGAGGATCGTGCGGTGGTGCAGCACGAGCTGCACGAGCAGCGCCGACGCCGCGGCGATGAGGAACGTGAGGCCTGAGAAGCCCACCCAGCTCGTCGTGTCGGCGAGCGGGCTCGCGGCCTGCGAGTGCGCGAGCCTGCCCCAGGCGAAGCCGCCCCACGGCACGCTCGACGAGAGCGACTCGCGCGCCGTCCAGACGGCGCCGAGCACCAGCGGCATGGCGGCGAACGCGCCGAGCGGCCCCTGCATGCGCGGCTCGCCCCATCGCCACGCGAGCGCGAGCGCGATGCCGCCGAGCCCCCACCACGCCGCCATCCACGCCGTGAGCGCCACGAGCGGCACGAGGCCCAGATAGACGGTGATCCACTGGATGTGGAGCAGGAAGAAGATCGCGCCGGTCGTGAAGCCGAGACCGAAGGCGGCGCCGAGCGACCGACCGCGCAGGGCGACGATCGCGAGGCCGACGGCCGGCACGACGAGCGGCCACCAGCCGAACGGCTGGAAGGCGAAGGGCATGATCGCGCCGGCTCCGATCGCGGCCGCCCACGCGTAGGCGAGCGGGAGCGGAGCGCGCGAGCGTGAGCGGCGCGCGGCCGCGGTCGCCGCCCTCGTCGCGGTCACAGCGCCGACCCCGACGCCTCGACGACACCGCGGCGGATCCGCTCGACCGCCTCGTCGGCCGTGCGGCGCAAGCGCTTCGGCGCGACGTGCGCGAGCTGCTCGAGCACGTCGATCGTCTGCTTCGTCCAGCGCACGAAGTCGCCCGCGGCGAGCTCGGTGTCGCGCAGCACGCCCTCGAGCGGGTAGCCGCGCGCCCAGCGGTGCATCGCGAGCGTCAGGCCCGTCTGCAGCGGGTCCGAACCGGGCAGCCGGTGCGACTGCTCGAGGTCGTCGAGCTGCGCCCAGAGCCGCTGCGTCGCGTCGAGCGCCTCGACGAACGGGCCCTTCGGCAGCATCCGCTCGGGCAGCATGCCCTCGTCGCGGCGGCCCTCGAAGACGAGCGCGCTCGCCATCGCCGCGAGCGCCGGCGCGTCGAGCTGCGACCACAGCCCGCGACGCAGGCTCTCCGCCGTCAGCAGGTCGCGCTCCCCGTAGATGCGGCGCAGCACCTCGCCGGCTTGCGTGACGCGCTCGCCGTCGTCGGTGTGCTCGATGTAGCCGAGCTCGCGGAGGATCTCGGTGATGCGATCGAAGGCCTGCGCGATCTGGCCGGTGCGGCGATCGATCTGCCGCTCGGCCTTCTCGATGTCGCGGCGCAGCCGCCAGTAGCGCTCGCCCCAGCGCGCGTGCTGCTCGCGCTCGGGGCACGCGTGGCACGGGTGCGCGCGCAAGCGCCGCCGCACGCCCTGCAGCTGCCGCTGCAGCCGCTCGTGCTCGCCGTGGCTCAACCCGGCGCGCGCGGCGTCGCGCTCGAGGTCGCTCACCTCGCGCCGCAGCGCCGCGTACTCCGAGAAGTCGCCGAGGTGGCACCGCATCGACTCCTCGTAGCCCGCGAGGCTCGCGCGCTGGTCGACGACCCGGCGCGCGAGCTGCACGACCGAGCGATCCGCCTGGAACTGCGCGAACGAGGTCTCGAGCACCTCGCGCGTGCCGGCGACGCCGAGCCGGTCGACGAGGTTGACGGCCATGTTGTAGGTCGGCCGGAAGCTCGAGTGCAGCGGGTAGGTGCGGCGGGAGGCGAGCGAGGCGACCTCGACCGGCTGCAGCTTGCCGTTCCAGATGACGACCGCGTGGCCCTCGGTGTCGATGCCGCGGCGGCCGGCGCGGCCGGTGAGCTGCGTGTACTCCCCCGGCGTGATGCGCACGCGCGCCTCGCCGTTGAACTTCTCGAGCTGCTCGAGCACGACGGTGCGCGCGGGCATGTTGATGCCGAGCGCGAGCGTCTCGGTCGCGAAGACGACCTTGAGCAAGCGCGCGCGGAAGAGCTCTTCCACGACCTCCTTGAAGACCGGCAGCAGGCCGGCGTGGTGCGCCGCGACGCCGCGCTCGAGCCCGTCGAGCCAGTCCCAGTAGCCGAGCACCGCGAGGTCGGCGTCGTCGAGCAAGCGGGTGCGCTCGTCGACGATCGCGCGGATCTCGGCGCGGTCCTCCGGCGTCGTGAGCCGCACGCCGCCGGAGACGACCTGCTGCACCGCCGCGTCGCAGCCGGCCCTCGAGAAGATGAAGTCGATCGCCGGCAGCATCTCGCGGTCGTCGAGCATCGCGATGAGCGCGACCCGGTCGACGCGCGCGGGGAAGCCGCCGCCCCGCGGTGGCCGCTGGCCGCCCTTCGGCGGGCGGCGCGAGCGGTAGCGGTTGTGGCCGCCACGATCCCGGTGCCCGTGCGCGGCGGAGTCGGCGAGGTCGGTGCCGCGCGCGAGCTCGACGAGCTCGCGGCCGGGCCGGTGCGTCTCCTCGCCCGCCTTCGAGTCGAAGAGGTCGACGAGGCGGCCGCGGATGTGCACGTGCGCGTCGAGCGGCACGGGTCGGTGCTCGCTCACGATCACGCGCGTGTCGCCCCGCACGGCGTCGAGCCACGCGCCGAACTCCTCGGCGTTCGAGACCGTCGCCGAGAGCGAGACGAGCCGCACGTGCCGCGGCAGGTGGATGATGACCTCTTCCCACACGGGCCCGCGGAACCGGTCCGCGAGGTAGTGCACCTCATCCATCACGACGTACTCGAGCTCCGAGAGGTTCCGGCCCTCGTAGAGCATGTTGCGCAGCACCTCGGTCGTCATGACGACGATGCGGGCGTCGCCGTTGATCGACGTGTCGCCGGTGAGGAGACCGACGGATGCGTGCCCGTAGACCTCGGTGAGCTCGCGGTGCTTCTGGTTCGACAGCGCCTTCATCGGCGTCGTGTAGAAGACGCGGCCCGTGGGCGCCTCCATCGTGATGCGGATGGCGAACTCGGCGACGACGGTCTTGCCCGCGCCGGTCGGGGCGGCGACGAGCACGCTCGAGCCGGCTTCGATCGCCTCGCACGCCTCGCGCTGGAACGGGTCGAGCCCGAACGGCATCGCGCGCGCGAACGCCTCGGTCGCGGCGCTCACGCGGCTGCTCCGCTCGCCCCGGTCGCCGCGAGCGCGGACTCGCGCTTCGCTCGCCGGCGGTCGACGAGGAGCGCGATGCCCGCGGCGGCGAAGTACAGCACGACCATCGGCACGGCGATGATGAACATGCTGAGCACCTCTCCGGCGGGGGTGACGAAGGCGCCGAAGAGGGTCGCGGCGAGCACGGCCCAGCGCCAGCCCTTGATGATCGCCGCGCCGCTCAGCACGCCCGCGAGGTTGAGGAAGACGACGATGACCGGCAGCACGTACGAGACCCCGACGGCGAAGACGAGCTTGAGCGAGAAGTCCCAGTAGTCGGATGCGCCGAGGAACGCGGTGAAGCCGTCGGGCGTGAAGCCGACGAAGAGGCGGATGATGCGCGGCAGCACGAACCAGCCGGTCGCGCAGCCGCCGATGAAGAGCGGCACCGCCGCGGCGATGAAGCCGAGCACGTAGCGCCGCTCGATGCCGCGCAGCGCCGGGACGACGAAGGCGAGCAGCTGCCAGATCCAGATCGGGCTCGAGAGGATGAGGCCGAGGAAGAACGCGATCCGCATCTGCACGTCGAGCGCCTGGGTGATGTTCGTCACGTTGAGCTCGACCGGCAGGCCGGCTGCCTGCAAGTCGTCGAGGGGCGCGCTCAGCAGCTGCAGGAGCGGCGCGGCGAGGAAGAAGCCGCCGATCGCGGCGACGACGAAGGCGACGCCGGAGATGAGGAAGCGCCGCTTGAACTCGCGCAGGTGCCCGGCCAGGCGCATGGTGGCCTCCGGGTTCGACTGGCGCCCCTTGCGGGCCATGCGCTACTTCCGGTCGGAGCTGGAGGCCTGGTCGTCGGTTTCGGAGGACGCGGGTGCGTCGGTGCCGTCGCCCTTGACCTCCTTCTTCAGGATGTTGACCGACTGGCCGAGGCTGCGCGCGAGCGCCGGGAGCTTCGAGGCGCCGAAGATGAGCACGACGATGATGAGGATGATCCACCAATGCGATGCCGCATTGTTGAAGAAACCGGGCATGATCGTCCTCCGCGCTCGTCCGACTCCTCTATCCTACCGGTCCGCCGCCGACCCGTCCCCCAGGGCTGCCGCAGCGAATCGCTGCATCGACCGCCGCAGGCTCGCGGGCGCGACGATCTCGGCGTCGCCGCCGCACGCCGCGACCGCGCTCAGCACGCTCGCCTCGCTCCACAGCTCGATGTCGAGCCGTACGCGGTCGCCGTCGACCGAGACGGGCTCGCTCGTGGCGTAGTCGGCGAGCAGCGCCGCGGCCGCGCGCGTCGCGACGATCTGGGCCGTGCCCGAGACGGGGCGCTCGAGCGCGGGCATCGACTCGGGCCACGGCAGCTCGGTGCCCTCGATCGACTCGACGCGGTCGAGCCGGAAGGTGCGCGCGTCCTGGCGGTCGAGGTCGAACCCGCGCACGAACACCTGGCCCTCGCGCAGCTCGAGGCGCGTGGGGGCGACGCGGCGCTGCTGCGAGCCCTCGCCGGGCTTGCGGTAGTCGATCGAGAGCACGGTGCGCGCGCGGATGGCGTCGCGCACGAGCTGCGCGGCGCGCGGCACCTCGAGGCGGTCGACGGCGACGGTGTCGGCCCCGCGAGAGGCGGCACCGCGCAGCTTCGCCTGCAGCGCCTCGACGCGCTCGGGAGCCGCGTCGGTGTAGCCGGCGACGAGTGAGAGCCCAGCGATGAGCGCGCTCGCCTCGCGGGGCGAGAGGCGCACGGTCTCGTCCTCGAAGGCTGGCCGCATCGTCACCGAGATGACGTCCTGCTGCTCGAAGGCGTCGAAGTCGATGTCGAAGCGGATGAAGTCGCCCGCGCCGTCAGGCACGCCCGACATGAACACGCGCCGCACGGCCTCCCGGATTCGCTCCTCGTCGACGCCGAAGTGCGCAGCCGCCTCGGCGACGGTGACCGAGCCGGATGCGGTGACGTACTGGATGAGGGAGAGCAGCAGCCCGATCCCCCGCTCCACGCGCGACGCGCTCATGCGTCCTCCCCCGGGTCGGCGTGCGCGTCCCGCACGCGCTCGAGCCGCGCCCGCACGAGCGCGCGCTGCTCCTCGGGCCAGACGACCTGCACGTCGGCGCCGAACGCCGCGAGCTCGTCGGCGAGCAGGTGCCGATCGGCGTGGTGCACGACGAGCAGCCCGTCCTCCTCGACCGTGCCCCGCCGGTGGCGGAGCCGGATGTCGGCGTCGCTGCCCGGCACGGCGAGCACGCCGACCGACGCGCCCGCCCAGATCTCCTCGAGCTTCGCGAGCGCTCCGCTCGCGGCATCCGCCGGCACCTCGAACGGCGTGCGCGCAGCGCGGTCCTTCACGGGCGACACGATGCGCTGCATGAGGAACGTGCGCGAGTCCTCGGCGCCGAGGTCGAAGCCCACGAGCATCCAGCGCCCGCGGAACAGCACGGTCGCCCACGGCTGCACCGTGCGCGTGCGCGGCGCGCGCTCGCCGGGCTTGAGGTAGTCGAAGACGACCTCGCGGCCGCGGTCGGCGGCGCGCTTGAGCGCCTGGAACGCGCGCTCGCGCGGGCGCTGCCGTGGCAGCAGCAGCTCGGCGACCGCCGGCTCCTCGGTGCGGCCGGGCGTGCGCTCGAGCGGCAGCCCGCCCCGGAACTCCGGATCGGCGCGCAGCTTGAGGGCCGCGCGCTGGGCCTCATCGGTGAGCCCGCCCTCGTGCCACACGCGCAGCGCGAGGTCGAGCAGCTCGCGCTCGTCGGCGTCGAACTGCAGCTCGGCGGGGTCGCCGAGCACGCCGTCGAGCACACGGTAGCGCGCCTGCTGGTTGCTGTCGTCGCCCGGGGGCTGCACCACGTCGATGACGATGCCGTGCTCGCGCAGCGCGTCCTTGTCGCGCTCGAACATGCGCTCGAGCGCGTCGCCGGGCGCCTGGCCCTGGTAGCCGGCGACGCGCTCGAAGAGCTCGTGCTTCGTGAAGCCGGCGCGCGCGTCGACGAGCGCGAGCAGCAGGGAGAACTGCCGCTCCTCAGCCTCGATCCTCGCCATCAGCGCGCGAGCCTCACTCGGCGGGGTCGACCCGGTCGAGGATGTCGATGACGAACAGCAGGTGCTCGCCCTCGCCGATCGACGCGGGCCGCGTGGCCGGGTCGTCGTAGCCGAGCTCCTGCGGGATCGAGACGACGACCTGGCTGCCGACCGGCTGACCGACGACCGCGTCGACGAAGCCCGGGATGAGGTTCGCGTCGGAGATCGTCATCTCGGTGGGGGTGCCCTTCTCCCACGACGAGTCGAAGACCTCCTCGGTCTCCCAGATGATGCCCGTGTAGTGCAGCAGCACGGTGTCGCCCTCGGCGACCTCGGGGCCGGTGCCCTCGATGCTCTGCATGACGGTGAGCTCGGCCGGTGCGGGCGAGCCGGGGAAGGTGACGCCCGGCTGGCCGTTGGGCGCGAGCGCGATCGCGGGCATGCCCTGCTGGCCCGGGCGCGGGTTGCCCTCGGCGCGGCCGGGCCGCACGTCGCTCACGCCGAGCACGACGACAGCGGTGTCGGCCGGCGCGATGTCCATCGACTCCGACGCGGCGCCCGGGCCGAAGAGCTCGGCGATCGTGGTCGTGAGCACGACGTGACCGCCCGGGGCGGCGCAGTCGACGGCCTGCGCGAGCACCGACTCGCCGCCGACGCTCACGCGCAGGGGGTTGGCTGCCCCGCCGGCTGCGCCGGCGGCGTAGGAGCTCGAGATGAGCTCGCCCGTCTTGCCCGAGTACACGACGTAGTTCGTGTCGACCGTGTCGCCGTCGGCCGCGCGCTCGCCCTCGCCGCCGAGTACTTGCGCCTGGTTGCCGTCGGTCACGAGCGGCACCTGGAAGCTCGCCTCCGGGGCCTCGCCCGACGTGTCGACCGAGACCTCGCCGGTCGCGGCGCCCGGCTGCAGCAGCGGCTCGCAGCCGTCGAGGCCGCCGGCGGGCGCCTGGCACGCGGTGAGGCCGGCAGCTGCCACGAGCAGCGCGGCGATCGAGAGGGGGCGAGTGCGCACGGCGAAGCCTTTCGAGGTTTGTGAATCGGCGTCAGTCTAGCGGCGGGGCGGCGTCCGACCCCGCCTCGCCGTCGCCGAGGATCGCCTCGGCCTGGCGCTTCGCGTCGCGGACCGCGCGGCGCATCCGCTTGTCGCTCGGCGTGCGGTCGCCGAGCGCGCCCGGCGTCCACGCCTCGATGTCGGCCTCGGCGAAGTCGGCCTTCGCAGCCCGGCGGCGGAACGAGGGCAGCTCGACGCCGTCCGCGACGCGTCGTGCCGTCATCAGGAAGCCGGTGTGCGCGACCATGCGGTGGTCGGGCCGCACGGCGAGGCCCTCGACGTGCCAGCCGCGCACGAGCGTCTCGGAAGAGACGGGTGCCGTGAAGCGGCCGTCGGCACGGATCGCCTCGACGGTGCGCGAGAGCTGCGTCACGGTCGCGACGTAGGCGAGCACGAGGCCGCCGGGGCGGAGGGCGCGAGCGGTCGCGTCGACGCACTCCCACGGCGCGAGCATGTCGAGCAGCACGCGGTCGGCCTCGCCGTCGCCGACGTGCTCGGGCAGCTCCTCGGCGAGGTCGCCGAGCACCGTCTCCCAGTTCGCGGGTCGCTCGCCGAAGAAGCCGGCGACGTTCGCCTCGGCGACCTCGCGGAACTCCTCGCGCCGCTCGAACGAGACGAGCCTGCCGGTGCCGTGGAGGGCGCGCAGCAGCCAGAGCGAGAGCGCGCCGGAGCCGACGCCCGCCTCCACGACCGTGAGGTCGGGGTGGATGTCGGCGAAGCCGAGGATGTGGGCCGCATCCTTCGGGTAGATGATCGCGGCGCCGCGGGGCATCGACATGACGTAGTCGTGCAGGAGGGGGCGGATCGCGAGGTACGGCGCCTCACCGACGTGCACGAGCGAGCCGTCGTCGAGCCCGATGAAGGACTCGTGCGCGAGCGCGCCGTGCTGCGTGTGGAACTGCTTGCCCTCGGTGAGCACGATCGTGTTGAGGCGCTGCTTCGGGCCGGTCAGCTGCACGACGTCGCCCCACTGGAAGGGGCCGGTCCTGCCCATCACGCGCGGGCCTCGGCGATCGCGGCGGCGAGGTCGGCGGGCGTGCGCCCGGCGAGCGAGGGCCAGTGCACGAGCCCGGGCACGCCGTGCAGGTCGACCGCGTGCGGCACGCCGATCGTGACGAGACCGGCAGCGAGGGCGCTCGCCGCGCCGGTGCGCGAGTCCTCGATCGCGACGGCGTCCTCGGCGGCGACGCCGAGCAGCTCGAGCCCGAGGCGGTAGGGCTCGGGGTCGGGCTTGCCGCGCTCGCACTCGTCGCCCGCGACGGTGGCGTCGAACGGCGGGCCGCCGAGCGAGCGCGCGAACGCCGCCTCGACGCGGTCGACGATCGAGCGCGTCGACATCGTCACGAGCGCGACGGGCACCTGCTCGTCGCGGAGCGCGCCCAGCAGCTCGAGGGCACCCGGTCGGGCGGGCAGGACGTCGTCCATCCACGCGAGCACCTCGCCCACGAGCCGGTCGACGATCTCCTGCTCCCCCATCGGCACGCCGCGCTCGATGAAGTAGCGAGCCCCGTCCCAGAGGTCGGAGCCGACGAGCGCCTCCGCGTCGGCGGCCGTCCACTCGACGCCGTGCTCCTGGGCGAGCCTCGACTCGGCCGCCATCCACGCGGGCTCGGTGTCGACGAGGGTCCCGTCGAGGTCGAACAGCACAGCACCGATCGGTCGCGAGGGGGGTGGGGTCACCGCGCCAGCCTAGCCGGGCGGCATAGAGTGGGCGTCCGACGTGAGGAGGTGCCGCGCGTGGCACGAGGACCCATCGAGGGACGCATCATGGTCGTCGCCTTCGAGGGCTGGACCGACGCAGGCGATGCGGCGAGCACCGCGGTGCGGCGGCTCGTCGAGGCGTGCGAGCTCGAGGCCTTCGACGAGATCGAGCCCGACGAGTACGTCGACTTCGCGATGCACCGACCGGTCGTGCGCACGCTCGACGACGGCACGCGCGCGCTGCAGTGGCCCTCGAGCGTCGCCTACGCGCCGACGCGGCCCTCGGCGCGGAAGGCGCTCGCCGCCGACGCCGGCCTCGACGTCTCGAGCGGCAACGAGGGCGAGGTGTTCGCGCTCGTCGGCGCCGAGCCGAGCCGCAACTGGGCCGCCTACGCGGCGGAGTTCCTCGAGATCGCCCGCGGCTGCGAGGTCGAGGCGATCGTCTTCGTCGGCGCGATGCTCGCCGACGTGCCGCACACGCGTCCGATCGCGACCTCCGTATCGAGCGACAGCCGCGAGCTCCAAGCGCGCCTCGGCGTGCTGCAGAGCGAGTACGAAGGGCCGACGGGCATCATGACGGTGCTCTCCCTCGCCGCGCAGGACGCCGGCATCCAGACCGCCTCGCTCTGGGCATCCGTGCCCCACTACGTGCACAACGCACCGGCGCCCAAGGCGGTCATCGCGCTGCTCGACCGGCTCTCGGAGATGATCGACGTCACGATCCCGCTCGGCGACCTCATCGAGCAGTCGGGCGAGTGGGAGCGCGGCATCGACGAGATCACCGAGCGCGACGACGACATGCGCGCCTACATCGGCAAGCTCGAGGAGCAGCGCGACGCGGTCGAGAGCCCCGAGGCCTCCGGTGAGGCGATCGCGCACGAGTTCGAGCGCTTCCTGCGCGACGAGAACCGCCGACCGCGGCCCGACCCGCAGGGCGACGGCGACCGGCCGGACGACGCGCCGCCGGTCTGACGCCTAGCGCCGCTCGACCGAGCGGAGGTCGATCCCGAGCAGCGCGTCGATCGCGGCGAGGCTGCCGTCGTCGGCGGGCGCGCGCAGCGCGAAGGCGTCGACCGCCTGCAGCGCCGCGGGCGTGTTGAGGTCGTCCTGCAGCGTCACGCGCAGCCACGGCACGACGCTGTCGTCGCGCGAGGGGTCGTCGGCGGGCGTCGCCGCCCACTCGAGCCACCGGTCGAGCCGGGCCTCCGCGGCCTCGAGCTCGCCAGGCATCCACTCCCAGTCGGCGCGCCAGTGGTGGTCGAGCAGCGCGAGCCGGATCGCGGCGGGCCGCGCGCCCTGCTCGCGCAGCCGCGACACGAGCACGAGGTTGCCCCGCGACTTCGACATCTTCTCGCCCTCGAACGCGACGAGGCCCGCGCCCAGGCGCACCTCGCTGAACAGGTCGGCGCCGAGCGCGAGCGCGTGGTGGCCCTGCATCTCCTGGTGCGGGAAGCGCAGGTCGCGGCCGCCCGCCGCGACCGTGAAGGGCGCGCCGAGCTCTGCCATCGCGATGACGGTGCACTCGACGTGCCAGCCGGGCCTGCCGCGGCCGAGCGGCGAGTCCCACGCGGGCTCCCCCGGTCGCTCGGCGCGCCACAGCAGCGGGTCGAGCGGCGAGCGCTTGCCCGGCCGGTCGGGGTCGCCGCCGAACTCGCGCGTGAGCTCGAGCATCTCGGCCTCGTCGGTGCGGCTGCCCGCGCCCATGGGGAACTGCCGCGAGCGGCTCGAGTCGAACAGCACGTCGACGCCCGGGACGCCATCGGCCGGGAGCGTGTAGGCGTCGCCGGTGTCGAGCATCCGCTGCACCGCCTCGGCGATCGGGTCGATGCGCTCGGTGACGGCGACCCACGAGTCGGGCGGCAGCACGCGCAGCGCCGCCATGTCCTCGCGGAAGAGCTGCTGCTGCGCCTCGGCCAGCTCGCGCCAGTCGACCCCGTCGCGCGCCGCGCGCTCGAGCAGCGGGTCGTCGACGTCGGTCGAGTTCATCGCCGTGCGCACCTCGATCCCGGCGTCGAGCCACACGCGCGTGAGGGTGTCGAAGGCGAGGTACGTGAAGGCGTGCCCGAGGTGCGTCGCGTCGTAGGGCGTGATGCCGCACGTGTACATGGATGCGGTGGGCCGGTCGCCCTCGGCCGCGGCGGGCACGAGCGCCCGGCCGTCGCGGCGGACGTCGTGCACGCTCGGGCGCTCCCCCGGGCCGTGGCCGAGCTCGACGAGCGAGGGCACCGCGGGACGCTGCCAGGAGCGCATCAGAGGGCCTCGATCCAGCCGGCCGAGAGGGCGACGAGCAGCACGCCGCCGAGGGCGATGCGGTAGATCACGAACGGCGCGAAGCTGCGGCGCGAGATCCACGCCATGAGCCAGCGGATGACGGCGAGACCGACGACGAAGGCGACGGCGGTCGCGAGGATCGTCGGGCCCCAGCCGAGGCCGATCGACGACGGCTCGGTGAAGGCCTGGTAGGCCTCGTAGAAGCCCGAGCCGAAGACGGCCGGCACCGCGAGGAAGAACGCGTACTTCGCCGCGGCGGGACGCTCGTAGCCGAGCGCGCGGCCCATCGTGACCGTCGCCCCCGAGCGCGAGACGCCCGGGATGAGCGCGAGCACCTGCGCGACGCCGATGAGCAGGCCGTCGCGGTAGGTCGTCGTCTCGAGCGTCTTGACGCGCTTGCCCAGCATGTCGGCGAGGCCGAGGATGACGCCGAACACGATGAGCACGGTCGCGGTGATCCAGAGGCTGCGCAGCTGGTCGCGGATGAGGTCCTGGAAGAGCACGCCCGCGATGACGATCGGCACCGTGCCGATGATGACGAGCCAGCCCATCTTGACGTCGGGGTCGTCCTTCGCGACTGTGCCGCGGAAGGAGCCGAACCACTTCGCGATGATGCGGGAGATGTCGCGCCAGAAGAAGATGACGACCGCGAGCTCGGTGCCGATCTGCGTGATCGCGGTGAACGTCGCGCCGGGATCCTCCGCGCCGGGCAGCAGCTCGCCCGCGATGCGCAAGTGGGCGCTCGACGAGATGGGCAGGAACTCGGTGGCGCCCTGCAGCGCCCCGAGCACGATCGCGATCAGCCAGTCCATGGTCCCCTGGTCGGTAGGCGGGATGTCAGTACGTCAGCAGCAGGTCTTCGAGCACGTCGGTGCCGAAGTCGAGGGCGTCGAGCGGCACCCGCTCGTCGACGCCGTGGAACATCGCGGCGAAGTCGAGATCGGGCGTGAGCCGCAGCGGCGCGAAGCCGTAGCCGGCGATGCCGAGCTCGGCGAGCGACTTGTTGTCGGTGCCGCCCGAGAGCATGTACGGCAGCACCGGCGCCTCGGGGTCGAAGCGGCCGAGCGAGGCGGCCATCGCGTCGACGAGCCCGCCGCCGAAGGGATGCTCGATGCCGATGTCGCCGTGCACGAGCTCGAGCTCGATGTCCTCGCCCACGAGCGCGCGGATGGCGTCGATCGCCTCCCGCTCGCGGCCCGGCAGCGGGCGCACGTCGATGCGCGCCTCAGCGACCGAGGGGATGACGTTGTGCTTGTAGCCGGCCTCGAGCATCGTCGGGTTCGCCGTGTGGCGGAGGCTCGAGCGCAGGAAGCGCGAGACCGTGCCGGTGCGCTCGGCGACCGCGTCGGGATCGTCGTCGTCCACGCCGAGGAGCGCCGCGATGCGCGCGATGAGCTCGCGCGTCGTGGCGGTGAGCTCGACGGGGAACTCGTGCGCGCCGACCGCGGCGACCGCGGCGGCGAGCTTCGTCACCGCGTTGTCGCGCATGTGCTGCGAGCCGTGCGCGGCGGTGCCGCGAGCGCGCAGCAGGATCCACTGCAGCGCCTTCTCGCCCGTCTGCAGGAGGTAGGCGCGGCGGCCGCCGACCTCGATCGAGTAGCCGCCGACCTCGCTGATCGCCTCCGTCGCGCCCTCGAAGAGCTCCGGGTGGTTGCGCACGAGCCACTGGGCGCCGTAGGCGCCGCCCGCCTCCTCGTCGGCGAAGAAGGCGACGACCAGGCCGCGCCGCGGGCGCCCGCCGCTCGCGAGGATGCGCTCGAGCGCGGCGAGGATCATGGCGTCCATCTGCTTCATGTCGACGGCGCCGCGGCCCCACAGCAAGCCGTCGCGGATCTCGCCGGCGAAGGGGTCGACGCTCCACTCGCTCGCGTCCGCGGGCACGACGTCGAGGTGGCCGTGCACGACGAGCCGCGGGAGGCTCGGGTCCTCGCCGTCGATGCGCGCGACGACGCTCGCGCGGCCCGGCGCCGACTCGAAGGTCTCGCTCTCGACGCCCATCGACGCGAGTACCGCGCTCACGTAGGCCGCGGCATCCGCTTCACCGGAGGACCGACCGCCGCCCCAGTTCTGCGTGTCGATGCGGATGAGGTCTCGGGCGAGCTGCACGGTGCGGGAGAGGCCATCGGTCACTGCTCAAGGCTAGCCGCCTGCGGATGCGAAGCCGTGCGAGCCGGGCTCGGCCGCCCGGTGGTCGAGCGAGGGTCTCGGAGCGTGCTAGAGTCATTTCTCGGTCCTGCAAAGGAAACCGACACTCTGCGCGGGTGGCGGAATTGGCAGACGCGCTAGCTTGAGGTGCTAGTGCCCGTATTAGGGCGTGGGGGTTCAAGTCCCCCCTCGCGCACGAGAGAGGCCCGGAGCGATTCGCTCCGGGCCTCTTCCCGTTCCCTGGGTGCAGTCCCCCTCCCGCCGTCCAGCCGGCGCGGCTAGCGTGAGGCCATGGCCTCCATCTTCGACTCCATCCGCCGGGCCGGCTTCCGCCGCGGCCCGCAGCGGATCCTCGCCGGCATCTGCGGCGGCATCGCCGCGAAGACGCACGTCAACGTGTGGATCGTGCGCCTCGTCACGCTGCTGCTGTTCGCGCTGCCGGTCATCGGCTGGGGCCTCTACGCGGTCGTGTGGGTGCTGACGCCGAACCACCGCGGCTCGATCCCGCTCGAGCGCTGGCTCGGGCGGGGCTGACCCGGCTCAGTCACCGCCGGAGGGGCCCGTGTCGTCGCGCTTCCGCTCGCGCCGCAGCATGCTCGCCGGCGCGACCGCCGCGGCGCCGAAGCGGTCGTGCACGGCGTCCATCGCCCGTTCCGCGCTCCCCCAGGTCTCGGTGTCGTCCCACAGCAGCCCGTGATCGGCGGCGTCCTGCACCGAGCTCGCTCGCACGCCGAGGAGCCGCACGGGCGGGAGCTCGCCGAGCGCGTCGAGGAGCGACCACGCCGTCTCGACGAGCACGCGCGTGACGTCGGTCGCCTCCGGCAGCGTGCGCGAGCGCGTGATGGTGCGGAAGTCGTGGAACCGCACGGTGAGCGTCACGGTGCGCGCCTGCACGCCCGCGTCGCGGAGGCGCCGACCGACGCCCGTCGCGAGCCGCAGGATCTCGCCCTGGAGCTCCGTGCGATCGACGACGTCGTGCGAGAACGTGTGGTTGTGGCCGAAGGTCTTCTCGTGACCTCGCTCGCGCACCTCGCGCGGATCCCGCCCCCACGAGAGCTCGTGCAGGTGGCGGCCGGTCGCTTCGCCGAACCACGCCTCGAGCCGCTCGAGGGACGTGCGGGCGACGTCGCCGACGGTGTGGAGCCCGTAGCGCGCGAGGCGCTCCTGCTGCTTCGGCCCCACGCCCCAGATGGCGCTCGCGGGCTGCGGGTGGAGGAAGTCGAGCACGCGCTCGTCGGGCACGACGAGCAGCCCGTCGGGCTTCGCACGACCGGAGGCGAGCTTCGCGACGTGCTTCGTGCTCGCCGCGCCGACGGAGGCGACGAGACCCGTCTCGGCCCGGATGCGCTGCCGGAGCCCCGGTCCGATGCGGTTCGCGCCGCCGGAGAGGCGACGCAAGCCCGCGATGCCGACGAAGGCCTCGTCGATGCCGAGCCGCTCGACGTCGGGCGAGACGTCGTCGAGGATGCCCATCACGTGCTTCGAGAGGCGCGAGTAGAGGTGGAAGTCGGGCTCGAGCACGATCGCGTTCGGGCACAGCCGCAGCGCCCGCCCCATCGGCATCGCGGAGTGCACGCCGTACTTGCGGGCCTCGTAGGTCGCGGCGGTGACGACCGAGCGCGTCGAGTCGTGGCCGATCACGACCGGGAGCCCGACGAGGTCGGGCCTCGCGAGCAGCGACGCCGAGGCGAAGAACGCGTCGAGGTCGACGTGCAGGATCGTCGCGGTCGAGTCGTCGACGTCGGGGCCCGAGACGAGCCGGTTCGACCCATCCTGCTTGCTCACGCATCCATCGTCCCACGCACCGGCGACACGGCTGGGAGACACCGCTCGATCGACGACGGCGGAACGCACGGCAGGATGGAGGCATGCAGCACCCAGGCCTCGAGCACCCGTTCACCCGCTACGTCGCGCTCGGCGACAGCTTCACCGAAGGAGTGGGCGACGAGGAGCCGAACCTGCCGAACGGCGTGCGCGGGTGGGCCGACCGGGTCGCGGAGGAGCTCGCGCGCTCGCGGCCCGACTTCGAGTACGCGAACCTCGCGATCCGGGGCCGGCTGCTGCAGCAGATCGTCGACGAGCAGCTCGAGCCGGCGATCGCGCTGCAGCCCGACCTCGTGACGATCTCGGCGGGCGGCAACGACCTCATCCGGCCCGGCGGCGACCCCGACGCGCTCGCCGCGAGGCTCGACGAGGTCGTCGGCCGGCTCCGCGCGACGGGCGCCGAAGTCGTGCTCTTCAACGGTCCCGACATCGCGATGACGCCGGTGCTGCGCGCGATCCGGGGGAAGGTCGGCATCTACAACGCCAACCTGCACGGCGTCGCGGCGAAGCACGGCGCGGCGATCGCCGACATGTGGTCGGCGAGGCAGCTGCAGCAGCCGCAGATGTGGGCCGCCGACCGGCTGCACTTCTCGGCCCTCGGCCACCACGCCATCGCGATCATCGTGCTCGACGCGCTCGGCGTGCAGCACGCGCTCGAGCCCATGGCACCCGAGCCGCTGCCCGTGCGCACGTGGCAGCGCATGCGGCGCGACGACCTGCAGTGGGCGCGCGAGCACCTCGCGCCGTGGGTGCTGCGGCGGCTGCGCGGCCAGTCCTCGGGCGACACCATCTCGCCCAAGCGCCCGACCGCGGAGCCGGTGCTGCCCCCTCGCGGCGACGAGAGCGCTCGCGACTAGTCGAAGTACCAGCCGAGCACGAGCGGGGCGTTCGTGAGGCGCCACCACGCATCCGGGGGCGTCAGCAGGCTCGCGGTGCGCACGGGCACCGCTTCGTCCCCGCGCTCGAGCGACACCTCGCCGACCGCCTGCGGCACAGCGCCCGGCTCGATCGGCTCCACGGTCGCGCTCCAGTCCGGGGCGTCGTCGGCGAAGACGTGCGCGTCGAGCGGGCCGGTCGCGACCGCCCGGGTCGTCGCTCCCCAGGGCGCCCGGTACTCGGCGACGACGGTGCCGGCCTCGACGATCGTGCGGGAGGCGAAGTTCGGCCAGACGCTCTCGAGCAGCGCGATCATCGCCGCGTCGGTCTCGTCGGCGGCGATCGTGCCCATGACGATCCCGACGACGCGGCGCGCCTCGCCGTCGACCTCCCGGATGGCCGTGACGAAGAGGTTCCTCCCCCACACCTTGAGCGTGCCGGTCTTGCCGCCGTCGATGTCGTGCTCGCCGAGGATGCGGTTGGTGTTCGGGGCGACGCCGATGCCGGGGATGCGCACCGACTCGAGCTGGATGGTGGAGAGCACGACGGGGTCGCCGACGGCCATGAGCGCCATGCGCGTGAGGTCGCTCGCGCTCGAGACGGAGCGGGCGTCGAGCCCGGCCGGATCGGCGAGCACCGTGTCGTCGAGCCCGTGCCGGTCGGTCCACGCCGCGGCGGCAGCGGCGAAGCCGTCCATGCCGCCGAACGCCCAGCTCGCGAGCGACCAGATGGCGTTGCCGGCCGAGTCGACGAGCGACCACTCGATGAGGTCGCGCTGCGTGACCTGCATGCCGTCGAAGACGGGCGCGATGGGCGCGTTCTCGCGCACCGCCCTCGCCTGCGCGTCGACGTCGTCGCGATCGAGCGTGATGAGCGCGCCGCGCGAGTCGCCCTCGATGGGGTGCGCGTCGAGCACGATGAGCACCGTGACGAGCTTCGCGACGCTCGCCATCGGGTGCGCCTCCTCGCTCCCCCACGCCTGCCAGACGTCGGCGCCGCCGTCGATGCCCACGACGCCGTAGCCGGCGGCGCGCGCCGACTCCGGCCACTCGACCTGCGCGGCGGGCAGCTCGGCGGCAGGGGCCTCCACGGGCTCGCCCGCGATCGCCGGGGCCGGCGCCACGAGCACGGCGGCAGCGAGCGCGACGGCAGCGACGAGCGCGATGACGAGGAGCGATCGCAGCAGCACGACGAGCGGATGCGTGCGCCTGGCCGTCGCGGGAGCGCGCGAGCTCACCGCAGCGCCCACATCGCGACAGCGGCCGACGCGGCGACGTTGAGCGAGTCGACGCCGTGGTGCATGGGGATGCGCACGACCCGGTCGGCGGCGGCGATCGCGCGCGCCGTCAGGCCCGGTCCCTCCGAGCCGAACACGAGGGCGACGCGGTCCGCGGGCGCCGCCGCGTACTCGTCGAGGTCGACGGCGTCGTCGCGCAGCGCCATGGCGACGACCTCGAAGCCCGCGCCGTGGAAGACGGGGATGGCCGCCTCGAGCGAGTCGATGCGCGTCCACGGCACCTGCAGCACGGTGCCCATCGAGACGCGCACGCTCCGCCGGTAGAGCGGGTCGGCGCACGTCGACGTGACGAGCACGGCGTCGCCGCCGATGCCCGCGACCGAGCGGAAGGCGGCGCCGACGTTCGTGTGGTCGACGAGTCCGTCGAGCACGACGACGCGACGAGCGCGCTCGAGCAGCGCCGACGCATCCGGGAGCACCGGTCGGTGCATCGAGGCGAGCGCCCCGCGGTGGAGGTGGAAGCCCGTGATCTGCTCGAGCACGCCCTCGTCGCCGACGAAGACCGGCACGTCGAGGCCGCCGACGAGCCGCTCGACGTCGGGCAGCCAGCGCGGCGCGACGAGCACCGAGCGCGGCTCGTGGCCCGCGCGGAGCGCGCGCTCGAGCACCGTCTGCGACTCGGCGATGTAGAGGCCGCGCTCGGGCTCGGTGCGACGGCGCAGCGCGACGTCGGTGAGACCGACGAAGTCCTCGAGCCGAGGGTCGGCGAGCGAGTCGATCGTCACGATCTGCATGCGCTCCCAGCCTCCCCCCGCCGGGCTCGAGGATACCGGGGCTAGGGTTTGACCGTGCTCGACACAGCCATCGACCTGCTGCGCGGACGCCGCATCGCGGTCGTGACGGGTGCAGGCATCTCGACCGACTCGGGCATCCCCGACTACCGGGGCGAGGGCGCGCCGCCGCGCAACCCCATGCTGTTCGAGACCTTCCTCGCGAGCGTCGACGCGCGACGCCGCTACTGGGCCGGCAGCCACCTCGGCTGGCAGCGCTTCGCCTCGGTGCAGCCGAACGAGGGCCACCGCGCGCTCGCGCGGCTCGAGCGCGCGGGGCTCACGACCGGCATCGCGACGCAGAACGTCGACGACCTGCACGAGCGGGCGGGCTCGACGAACGTCACGCACGTCCACGGGCAGCTGCACACCGTCACGTGCCTCGATTGCGGCACGACGTTCGACCGGCACCGCATCGCCGACGAGATCGAGCGGCTGAACCCCTGGATCCGCATGCCGGAGCAGGTGCGGCTGCAGCCCGACGGCGACGTCGAGATCGACGCCTCGCAGCGCTTCGAGGTGCCCGCGTGCCCCGTGTGCGGCGGCATCCTGAAGCCCGACGTCGTGTTCTTCGGCGAGCTCGTGCCCGTCGACGTGTTCGCGTCGGCGCGCGACATCGTCGCGGCGGGCGAGGTCGTGCTCGTCGCCGGCTCGTCGCTCGTCGTGAACTCGGGCACGCGACTGCTCGAGGTCGCGCGGCGCGAGGACGTGCCGATCGTGATCGTCAACCGCGGGCCGACGAAGTGGGACGGCCCTGCGGCGGCGCGCGTCGAGGGCGGCACGAGCGAGTCGCTCGCCGCGATCGCCGACGCGCTCGACGCCCCGGCCTGAGCAGCGCGGCGGCGGCCCGCGTCAGCGCGAGCCCTTGCGCGGCGACGCGGCGGCGACCTCCGCGAGGAAGGCGCCGAGCCGCTCGGCCGAGGCGCGCCAGCTGAAGCGGGCGGCCTGCTCGCGGGAGGCGCGCGAGACGGCCGCCCACTCCCCCTCGAGGGCGCGCACGGCGCGCGCGAGCGCATCCGCGTCTCCCACCGGGAAGTAGCGCGCCGCGTCGCCGCCGACCTCGCGGAAGATCGCCGTGTCGGCGACGACCGCGGGCACGCCGAGGCTCATCGCCTCGAGCAGCGGGATGCCGAAGCCCTCGTCGCGCGACGCGTGCACGAGCGCCGTCGCGCTGCGCAGCAGCTCGGCGTACTCGGCGTCCGAGAGGCCGTCGTGGAAGACGACGGATGCGCCTGCCGCGAGCCGCGTGAGCCGCTCGCGCGTCGCGGGGTCGACGCGGCTGCACAGGTGCAGCTCGTGCTCGGGCAGCAGGCGGGCGGCGGCGACGAGCGTCTCGACGTCCTTGTAGGGCATGAAGGAGCCCATGTAGACGAGCCGCCGCGTGGGCGGCGCCGCGTGCGCGACGGGCTCCCCGAGCGGCGCGAACGCGTTCGGCACCACCGCCACCGGGCGGCGCGTGAGCCGGTGCCGCTCGATGAGCCCGCGGGTCGTCTCCGAGACGGTCGCGACGCCGTCGACGGCGTTCAGCAGCATCCGCTGCGGCGCGAACGAGCGGTGGTAGAGCCGCCACAGCAGGCGCACGGGCGCCGGGAAGCTCGGCGGCGGCTTCGGGTGGCGGTAGTAGATGAGGTCGTGCACGGTCGTCACGAGCGGCCACGCGCGACCGATCGAGCCGATCGTCTGCATGGGCGAGAACGCGACGTCGGCGCGCACGCGGCGCAGTCGCCACGACGTGAGCGGCTCGAGCGGGCCGGTGGGCGAGGGGCCGAGCACGTGCGGGAGGCGCGGCAGCATCGCGAGCTGCCGCTCGTCGCTCACGAGCATCGTCACGTCGTGGTCGCGTGCGAGCTCGGCGACGAGCTCGGCCGAGAAGCGCGAGATGCCGTCGTGCCGCTCGAGGCGCACGTAGCGGCAGTCGAACAGGACGCGCATCAGCGCGCGGTGCCCTCGGCGAGGAAGCGCCGGATGATCGCGGCGGCCTCGCGCGGCTGCTCGTAGTGCACGAGGTGGCCGGTGCCGCGGAGCACCGCGAGGCGCGCGTCGGGGAAGCGCGCGCGCAGCCGGTGCTGCTCGCGCAGCGGCGTGATGTCGTCGCGGTCGGCGGCGATGAGCTGCACGGGCTGCGGGATGCGGGCCGCGACCTCGCCGACCGTGTGGCGGATGGATGCGTCGAAGGCCTCGAGCACCGACTGGCGCGAGGCGTAGCTCGAGAAGTAGGCGTCGTGCTGGCCGTGGATCCAGGCGCGCAGGTCCCGGTCGCGCGTCTTCGCCATGAACGCGCTCATGCCGCGCACGATGGGCGGCGCGCCGAGCAGCGCGAGGCCCGCGCGCTCGGGCAGGGCCGCGGCGGCGCGGTAGTAGCCGAGCGCGAGCGCCGAGCCGAGCCGGTTGGGGCCCGAGAGCGCGGGCGTCGCGATGGGGTTGACGAGCACGATGCGGCTCGCGTCGAGGCCGCTCGCGGCGGCGTGCGCGACGACGATCGAGCCGAACGAGTGGCCGAGCACGGCGGCGCCGGGAGCCTCGCTCGCGACGAGCGCGCGCAGCCACGCGGCGTAGGCGTCGATGGATGCGGTGGGCAGGGCGTCGGAGTCGCCGAAGCCGGGGAGGTCGGGGGCGATGACCCGCATGCTGGGCAGGTGCGCAGCGATCGGCTCGAGCCCGTGGTGGTCGCCGCGGAAGCCGTGCACGAAGACGATCGGCGTCGCATCCGGGTCGCCGTAATCGAACACCGCCGTAGCCGTGCCGTCGACGTCGACGACGCGCTCGCGCTGCGGCAGTGCGTCGAGCAGCGCTCGGTAGGGCGACGGGCGCGATCCGCTTTCCACTGGCACCGGTCGAGCCTACCCGCGGGTGTGGGAGGTGCGGGCTACCGTGGGCGCATGACGGAGACGAGCGTGCAGCTGCGACGGCCGATCCTCGAGGTGAGTCCCGAGGCGCCCGATCGCTGGATCGACCGGCTCGCCGTCTTCGACCTCGAGACGACGGGCATCGACCCCGCGCAGTCGCGCATCGTCACCGCGTTCGTCGGCGTGCTCGACGCGAGCGGCGCCGTCATCGAGGGTCGCTACTGGATCGTCGACCCGGGCGTCGAGATCCCGGCCGCGTCGACCGCCGTGCACGGCGTCACGACCGAGCGGGCGCGCGCCGAGGGCGCGCAGGCACCGGTCGCGGTGCAGGAGATCCGCGAGGAGCTCGCGCGCCACTTCGCCGCGGGGCTCGCGGTGTGCGCGTTCAACGCCGCCTACGACTTCTCGCTCCTCGCCGCCGAGTGCCGCCGCTACGGCATCGAGCCGCTCGACGCCCGCCCGGTCATCGACCCGATGGTCATCGACCGGCAGGTCGACCGCTACCGCCGCGGCAAGCGCACGCTCTCGGTCGCGGCGGAGGTGTACGGCATCGAGCTCGTCGATGCGCACGACGCGAGCGCCGACGCGATCGCCGCGGGCCGGCTCGCGCAGGTGATGACCGCCCGCTACCCCGAGCTGCGCATCGACCCGATCTCGCTCCACGAGCTCACCGAGCGGTGGGCCGACGAGCAGGCGGCGGGCTTCGAGGAGTTCAAGCGCCGCAGCGACCCCACGTTCAGCGCGGGCCGAGGCTGGCCGCTGCGCGCCTGACAGCCACGCTGCTGGCACGGAGCCGCGAGGATGCTGATCGCTCATCGGCGCGGTACCGGCTGCTAGCGTCCAGCTCGTGACGTCTGCAGCGAGTGCGGTCGAGTGGTTCCGGATCGACGAGGGCTGGGACCGGTCCCCGATCACCCCTGACCTGGCCGCGGAGCTCTTCGCGCAGCTCGGCACGACCGGGTTGGCGTCCTGGGCGCCGATCACCGGTGTCGAGGTCGTCATCGCCACGTTGAACGGGCGCGCGATCGGTTCCGGCGCCGCCGTCCCGGAGCTCGCAGCGTCGGTCGCAGAGCGAACCGGTGCCGAGGTGCAGTGGGGTCGGTTCGCCGGAGCCCCGGACAGTGGCTCCGTCGCCGCCGCCAGGGACCGCGTCAGGACGCCCCCACCCCTGACGACGGCGATCTACGTGCTCCCCACGACGCTGAACGCACTGGGCGTCGATCGGTGGCTACCCACCGATCCCATCCACGCCATCGTGCCGAGCGCCGCGACGCACGTCGTGCTCGAAGGCCGGAGCGTCTTGCTCACTGACGATCCAGCGGCTTGGAACTGGGCGCCGTACGTGCGACCCGTCGTCGCCGTCACCGCTCACGCGCATGGGTCGATTCTGGAAGTCTTCACGCCGAGCGGCTATCACGAGGGTGGGAAGCACCGCTGGCGCTCCGTGATCGCCGATCTCGATCTCCACTGGTTGCATGTCATCCCGTTCGGCGATCCCACGCTCTTTGGCCCCGAGCTGGCCGCGCTGCGTGCCGAACCTCGCTCCTGGCATGGTCTGCATGGCTCGAGCGACGCCACGATCGACCGTGTGCTCGCGGAGCTGGGCAGGAGCCAGGAGGACGCCGCGGCGCTTCGTGCTCTCGCGAGGGAGCCCTGGTCTGAGGCCCTCCCGCACCGACTGATCGGCATACTCGGGCTACCGGCATCCGCCGGAGAACTCCTGCACGAAGGCGCCCCTCCGGATGCCGAGCTCATGCCGATCGGGCGAAGGTGGTCATGGAGGTCGTTGCGACGAGGACAAGGTCGGGCTCTGATGACGTGATGTCTGCGCCTGAGCCGACGTCGTTGCGCTCTGACGAGCACGGAGCGGTGCAGGCTGCGGCGACACGACAGAGGGCGACGAGCCGAAGCCCGTCGCCCTCTGTGCGTGCTGCTGCGATCAGCCGCCGAAGCCCTTGTAGCGGTTCTTGAACTTCTCGACGCGGCCGGCCGAGTCCATGATGCGCTGCTTGCCCGTGTAGAACGGGTGCGAGGCCGACGAGATCTCGACGTCGATGACGGGGTAGGTCTCGCCGTCGAGCTCGATCGTCTTGTCGCTCGTGATCGTCGAGCGCGTGAGGAACGTCTCGCCCGAGGCGAGGTCGCGGAACACGATCGGGCGGTAGTCGGGGTGGATCTCGGTCTTCATGGGTTTCCTTGGTCGCTCGGGCGCGGAAGTCTTCGGTCGGCGTGCGGGCCGACAGACGAGTGTATCAGGTGGGAACGGCTGCCGGGCGGGTCAGCGCTTCGCCCGCGCCGACCAGCGGCCGCCCTCGTGCGCGACCGCGAGCGGGATCCCGAAGGTCTCGGTGAGGCGCGCATCCGTCAGCACGTCGTCGAGCGGTCCCGCCGCGACGATGCCGCCCTCGCGCAGCAGCATCGCGTGCGTGAAGCCCGGCGGGATCTCCTCCACGTGGTGCGTCACCATGACGATCGCCGGCGCGAGCGGGCTCGACGCGTACTCCTCGAGCGACGCGAGCAGCGACTCGCGCGCGCCGAGGTCGAGGCTGCCGGCCGGCTCGTCGAGCAGCATGAGCTCAGGGTCGGTCATGACGGCGCGGGCGATCTGCACGCGCTTGCGCTCCCCGTCGGAGAGCGTGCCGAACGGGCGGGTGGCGAGGGGGCCGAGATCCCACGCGTCCATGACCTCGGCGGCGCGCTCGAGGTCGAGCGACTCGTACTGCTCGCGCCACCGGCCGGTCACGGCATAGGCGGCGGTGAGCACGACGTCGCCGACGCGCTCGGCGGCGGGGATGCGGCGCGCGAGGCCCGTCGCGGCGAGGCCGATGCGGGTGCGGAGCTCGAAGACGTCGACCTTGCCGATGCGCTCGCCGAGCACGTGCACCTCGCCGGCGGTGGGGTGCGTCGCGGCGGCGGCCAGCTGCAGGATCGTCGACTTGCCGGCGCCGTTCGGGCCGAGGATGACCCAGCGGTCGGCCTCGTCGACGCTCCAGGAGATGCGGTCGAGGATCCGGTTGCCGTTCCGGACGAAGGAGACATCGCGGAGCTCGAGCACGTTCGCCATGGCTTCGAGCCTATCGACCGGCGCGCTCGGCGATGACGCGCTCGTAGACCTCGCGCGTCGCTGCCGCGATGCGGTGCCAGTCGAAGTGCTCGGCGGCGCGCGCACGGCCCGCCTCGCCCATCCGCTTGGCCGACTCGGGGTCGGCGACGATGCGGGTGAGCGCGTCGGCGAGGTCGGCGACGAAGCGATCGGGGTCGGTGGGCGTGCCGGTGCCGTCCTGCACCTGGTCGATCGGCACGAGGAAGCCCGTCTCGCCGTCGACGATGACCTCGGGGATGCCGCCGGTCGCGCTCCCGACGACGGGCGCGCCGCACGCCATCGCCTCGAGGTTGACGATGCCGAGCGGCTCGTAGACGCTCGGGCAGACGAACGCCGTCGCGTGGCTCAGCAGCACGCGCACGTCGTCGCGCGGCAGCACGTCGTCGATCCAGACGACGCCGCCGCGCGCAGAGCGCAGCTCGTCGACGAGGCCCTTGACCTCGGCGAGGATCTCCGGGGTGTCGGGAGCGCCCGCGACGAGCACGAGCTGCACGTCCTCCGGGAGCTCCCGGGCCGCGCGCAGCAGGTGCGGCAGGCCCTTCTGCCGGGTGATGCGGCCGACGAAGACGACGGCCGGCCGATCGGGGTCCATGCCGAGCTCGCGCGCGCGGTCCGCGTCCGGCAGCGGCGCCCACGCCTCGAGGTCGATGCCGTTGTGGATGGTCACGACGCGCTCGGGGTCGAGCGATGGGTACGAGCGCAGGATGTCGGCGCGCATCCCGTCGGACACGGCGATCACGCGGTCGGCCGCCTCGTAGGCGCGCCGCTCGATGTCGCTCGAGATGCGGTAGCCGCCGCCGAGCTGCTCGGCCTTCCACGGGCGCAGCGGCTCGAGCGAGTGCGCGGTGACGATGTGCGGGATGCCGTGCAGCTCCTGGGCGAGCCGGCCCGCCTCGTTCGCGTACCAGGTGTGCGAGTGCACGAGATCGGCGTCGGCGACCGCGTCGGCGATCTGCAGGTCGACCGCGAGCGTCTGCAGCGCGCCGTTCGCGTCGGCGAGCTCGGCGGGCACGTCGTAGGCGGTCACGCCCTCCTCGTCGCGCGGGGCGCCGAAGCACCGCACCCGCACGTCGATCGACTCGCGGAGCGCCTTCACGAGCTCGGTGACGTGCACCCCCGCTCCCCCGTAGATCTCCGGCGGATACTCCTTCGTGAGCAGGTCGACGCGCATGCCCTCACAGTACGCCAGCGGCTCTCGACGATCATCCGGCTCCTGGTCAGCGTGCAGACAAGAACCGTAGGGTGAGCGCATGGACAAGAAGGTCTTCGGGATCGTGCTCGCAGGCGGCGAGGGCAAGCGACTCATGCCCCTCACCGCCGATCGGGCGAAGCCGGCGGTGCCGTTCGGCGGCGCCTATCGCCTCATCGACTTCGCGATCTCGAACCTCATCAACTCGAGCCTGCGGCAGATCGTCGTGCTGACGCAGTACAAGTCGCACTCGCTCGACCGCCACATCTCGCAGGTCTGGCGCATGTCGTCGATGCTCAACTCCTACGTCACGTCGGTGCCGGCCCAGCAGCGCACGGGCAAGCACTGGTTCGCTGGCAGCGCCGATGCGATCTTCCAGTCGCTCAACCTCATCGCCGACGAGAAGCCCGACATCGTCGTCGTCGTGGGCGCCGACCACGTCTACCGCATGGACTTCCGCGACATGATCGACGCGCACATCGCCTCGGGGGCGCGCGCGACGGTCGCCGGCATCCGTCAGCCGCTCGAGCTCGCGAGCCAGTTCGGCGTCATCGAGGAGGACGACGAGAAGCCCGGCTACATCCGCGCCTTCCACGAGAAGCCCGCCGACGCATCCGCCTTCGCCGTCGCGCCCGGCGAGGTGCTCGCCTCGATGGGCAACTACGTCTTCGACGCCGACGCGCTCGTCGAGGCCGTGATCGCCGACAACCGGCTCGAGGACTCGAACCACGACATGGGCGGCGACATCATCCCGTGGTTCGTCGAGCGCGGCGAGGCCGCGATGTACGACCTCAAGAACAACACCGTGCCCGGCGCGACCGAGCGCGACAAGTACTACTGGCGCGACGTCGGCACGATCGAGTCGTTCTTCGACGCGCACATGGACCTCATCTCGGCGCTGCCGATCTTCAACCTCTACAACCGCGAGTGGCCGATCTACACCCAGACCGTCAACGCGCCGCCCGCGAAGTTCACGAGGGATGCGTGGGGTCGCGCGGCCGACGTCAACGAGGCGATCGTGGGCGCGGGCTCCGTCGTCCAGGGTGCGAGCATCGTGCGCAGCGTCGTCTCGCCGTGGTGCACCATCGACGCGGGAGCGACGGTCTCGGACGCGATCCTCTTCGACCAGGTGCACGTCGGCGCGGGCGCCGTCGTGCGCCGCGCGATCATCGACAAGGCGGTCGAGATCGGCCCGGGCGTGCAGATCGGCGTCGACCACGACGCGGATCGCGCGCGCGGCTTCTCGATCTCCGCCTCCGGCATCGTCACGGTGCCGAAGGGCTCGACGATCCTGTGACGGGGGCTTCGCTCCTCGTCGTCACCGACGTCGACTCGACCCTCATCCGCGACGAGGTCATCGAGCTGCTCGCGCGCGCCGTCGGTCCCGACGCCGAGCGGCACGTCGCGGCGGTCACCGAGCGCGCCATGCGGGGCGAGCTCGACTTCGCCGCCTCGCTCGCCGAGCGCCTGCGCATGCTCGAGGGGCTGCCCGTCTCGGTGCTCGACGAGGCTCGAGAGCAGGTGACGGTCACCGACGGCGTGCCCGAGCTCATCGCCGAGGTGCACGCGCGCGGCGGCCGGATCGCGGCCGTCTCGGGCGGCTTCCACGAGGTGCTCGACCCGCTCGCGGCCGAGCTCGGCATCGACCACGCGCGCGCGAACCGGCTCGAGGTCGCGGATGGGCGGCTCACCGGCCGCTCGATCGGTCCCGTCATCGACGGCGCGGCCAAGCGCGACACGCTCGAGTCGCTGCGGCTGAACCTCGGCGTGCCGCGAGAGCGCGTCATGGCGGTCGGCGACGGCGCGAACGACGTGCTCATGATGGAATCGGCCGGCATCTCTGTCGCCTTCTGCGCGAAGCCGCTCGTGCGCGAGGTCGCGACCAACGTCGTCGACGTGCCCGACTTCCGCGAGCTCATCCCGATCCTGCCGGGCTGAGGCGCCCGTGGCCCCTCCCGCCGAGCGCGTCGCGATCGTCTCCGACATGCATGGCAACCTGACGGCGTTCGAGGCCGTGCTCGCCGACGCGCGGCGGCGCGGGGCGGATGCGGTGTGGTGCGGCGGCGACCTCGTCGGCAAGGGGCCGCGGGGCCGGGCGGTCGTCGAGCTCGCGCGCGAGGCCTGCGATGTCGTCGTGCGCGGCAACTGGGACGAGGCGGTCGCGACCCCGGAGCGCTCGCCGTGGACGGCGCCCGCGTGGTACCGCGACGAGCTCGGCGCCGACGCCCTCCCGTGGCTCGCCGCGCTGCCGTTCCATCACGACGCGCTGCTGGGCTCCCGCCTCGTGCGCCTCTTCCACGCATCCGCCGACTCCGTCCACCACCGCGTGCGCTCGGACGCCGACGACGCGACGTACGACGCCATGTTCGAGGCGACGGATGCGACGGGTGCCGTGCCGCGCGCGGACGTCGTCGCGTACGGCGACCTGCACGACCAGTGGCTCGACATCCGCCGCGGCCGGTGGCTGCTGAACGTCGGCAGCGCCGGCAACGAGCTCGACGGCGACCCGACCGCGGCGTACGCGCTGCTCGAGGCGGGCGACGCCGGCGCTCTCTCGGTGCAGTTCGAGCGCGTGCCCTACGACGTCGAGGCCGAGATCGCCGTCGCGCGCGCCGCCGGCATCCCGTTCCTCGAGCACTGGATCGCCGAGCTGCGCACGGGCGTCTACCAGCGCCACGCCTGAGCGCCGCGGCTGCCGGACGTCGGCTAGTGGCCCATGCCGAGGCCGCCATCGACGGGGATGACGGCACCGGAGATGTAGGCGGCCTCGTCGCCCGCGAGCCAGCGCACGACCCCGGCGACCTCCTCGGCGCTGCCGTAGCGCGCCGCGGGGATCGCCGCCTTGTACTCGGCCTGCGTCTTCTCGTCGAGCTCCGCCGTCATGTCGGTCGCGATGAAGCCGGGCGCCACGACGTTCGCCGTGATGCCGCGGGCGCCGAGCTCGCGCGTGATCGAGCGGGCGATGCCGACCAGGCCCGCCTTCGAGGCGGCGTAGTTGACCTGACCGGGCCCGCCGTAGAGGCCGACGACGCTCGAGATGAGGATGACGCGGCCCCACTTGGCGCGCAGCATGCCCTTCGAGGCGCGCTGCGCGACGCGGAACGCGCCGCCGAGGTTCGTGTCGACGACCGCCGCGAAGTCCTCCTCGCTCATGCGCATGAGCAGCGTGTCGCGCGTGATGCCCGCGTTCGCGACGACGACCTCGACCGGGCCGAGCTCCTGCTCGATGCGCGTGAAGGCTGCGTCGATCGAGGCCGCATCCGTCACGTCCGCCGCGACCGCGAGCGCGCCCTCGGGGCCCGAGCCGTCGCGCGAGGTGATCGCGACGCGGTGACCGGCGTCGAGGAAGGACTGGGCGATCGCGCGGCCGATGCCGCGGTTGCCGCCGGTGACGAGCACGGTGCGAGGGGTCATGCGAGCCAGCCTAGAAGACCGGGCGATCCGAGGAGGCGGGGCGGGCCCGAAAGACAGGGCTGGCGCAAAGGGCGCGCGCGTAGAGTGGTGAGGCCATGCGAGCACGGTCCGCGTCGATCACCGACCTCCCGATCTCCCCAGACGAGGATCGTGAGAGGCGCTTCCGCATGTACCTGTACATGATGCTGGTGCGCGTCGGCTGCCTCGGCATCTTCTTCGTCGTGCCGGGCTGGTGGAAGCTCGCGCCCGCCCTCGTCGCCGTGCTCATCCCCTACTTCGCGGTCGTGGTCGCGAACGTCTCGACGCACGCGCCCGTCGAGGTGCGCGAGGCACCCAACGCGCTGCCCGCCGGTGCGTCGGCCGCGAGCGGCGACGCCGATGACGACCGCGTGTGGCGGGGCAGCGCCACGCCCGACCCGCTCGACGGCACCGCGTCCACCGAGCGCGACGGACCTGGAACGGCTCGATGAGCCTGCTCGGCATGCTCGACGGCGGCGCCGGCGCGCCGAGCCCGTCGGCGGTGTGCTCGTCGGCCGGGTGCTCGGCAGCGGCCGCGCACGCGCTGCACTGGCGCAACCCGCGCATCCACGACGCCGATCGCGTGAAGACGTGGGCGGCTTGCCCCGAGCACCGCGAGAGCCTCGCCGCGTGGCTGCGCTCGCGCGGCTTCCCCGTGGTCGAGACCGCCTTCGGCGAGACGGTGGAGCGAGTCGCCTGATGCTCACCCTCCTCCGCCAGCCGCGCTGGCTCGGCTACGTCGCGCTGGCGACGATCTTCGCGATCGCGTGCTGCCTGTTCGGCGTCTGGCAGTGGAACCGCCGGGAGGAGGCGCTCGCCGCGATCGAGCGGCTCGAGTCGAACTACGACCGCTCGCCGGCCGCGATCGCTGAGGTCATGCCCGACCCCGCGACCTTCGACCCCGCGAAGCAGTGGACGCCCGTCGTGCTCGAGGGCGAGTACCTGCTCGACGAGCAGGTGCTGCTGCGGGGCCGCTGGCGCGGCGGCGAGGTCGGCTTCGACGTCATCGCACCGTTCCGGACGACCGAGGGCGCCGTCTTCGTCGTCGACCGCGGCTGGATCGACCAGGCCTCCGGCGCCGAGCGGCCCGTGACCGACCCGGAGACCCCCGCGGGGCCGACGACGGTCGTCGCCCGGCTGCGCCCGAACGAGGGCGACATCCCCGGCCGCGGCGCTCCCGCAGGCCAGATCGCATCCGTCAACCTCCCCGCGCTCGCGGAGGGCATCGATGGCGAGACGTACGTGGGCGCCTACGGGCTGCTCGTGAGCGAGGACGGCGCCGCGCCCGCCGACGTCGCGATCGCCACGCGCCCCGTGCTCGACGAGGGCCCGCACCTCTCCTACACACTGCAGTGGTTCGTCTTCGCGCTCTTCGGCTACGCCGCGGTCGCGTGGGGGATGCGCGAGGAGCTGCGGGGCGATGCTCCTCCGCCGAGGCCGAAGCGCGAGCGCCGCTCCGACGCCGACGTCGAGGACGACATCCTCGACCGCGCTTGAGCGCTCCGGATCATCGCGGCGTCAGTCGCGGACCGTCGAGATCGCCTGCGTCTTCAGCGACGGCACGCGCCAGTCGAGCAGCTCGCTCGCGATGCGGAGCGCGCAGACGACGATGGCGATGCCCGTGAGCACGGCCCAGTGCCCCCAGCCGAGCCACTCGGCAGTCGCCGCCGCGCTCGAGCCGAGCAGCGCCGGCAGCAGGTAGAGCCGCGAGTCGCGCCGGAAGACCGCGGGGATGTCGTTCGCGAGGGCGTCGCGCAGGATGCCGCCGCCGATGCCCGTGAGCATGCCGACGAACGCCGCGCCGACCGGGTCGACGCCGTGGTGCACGGCCTTGGTCGCGCCCGCGACGACGAAGATGCCGAGGCCGATCGCGTCGAAGATGAGCACGGGCCGGTCGAGCCGGTCCATCCATCGGTGGAGCAGGAAGACTGCGAGTGCGCCGAGCAGCGCGGCGCCGATCATCCACCACTCCTGGAGGACGGCGACGGGCGTCGCGCCGATCAGCAGGTCGCGCAGCATGCCGCCGCCGGTGGCGGTGACGACCGCGAGCCCGGCCATGCCGACGAGGTCCATGCGCTTCTGCACCGCGAGCAGCGCGCCGGAGATCGCGAACGCGACGATGCCGATCGCGTTGAGCGCGCCGCCGACCGCCGACAGCCAGCCGATCGGCTCATCGAGCATGCGGGCCTCCCTCGCGACCTGCCGTCACGCTAGGCCAGGCCGATGAGGTCGAGGTACTCGGGGCTCCAGAGGTCCTCGGTGCCGTCGGGCATGATCAGCACTCGCTCGGGGTCGAGCGCCTCGACGGCGCCCTCGTCGTGGCTCACGAGGATGACGGCGCCCTCGTACGCGCCGAGCGCGCCGAGGATCTCCTCGCGGCTCGCGGGGTCGAGGTTGTTCGTCGGCTCGTCGAGCAGCAGCAGGTTGGCGCTCGAGACGACGAGCATCGCGAGCGAGAGTCGGGTCTTCTCGCCGCCCGAGAGCACTCGCGCGGGCTTGTCGGCGTCGTCGCCCGTGAACAGGAACGAGCCGAGCACGCGGCGCGCCTCGGTCGAGGTGATCTCGGGCGACGCCGAGAGCATGTTCTGCAGCACCGAGCGCTCGACGTCGAGCGTCTCGTGCTCCTGCGCGTAGTAGCCGACGCGCAGTCCGTGGCCGCGCTCGATCTCGCCCGTGTCGCTCTCCGAGACGCCCGCGAGGATCCGCAGCAGCGTCGTCTTGCCCGCGCCGTTGAGGCCGAGGATGACGACCCGCGAGCCGCGGTCGACGGCGAGGTCGACGGCGGTGAAGATCTCGAGCGAGCCGTACGACTTCGACAGGTCGCGCGCCACGATCGGGGTCTTCCCCACCGGGGCCGGCTTCGGGAAGCGCAGCTTCGCCACCTTGTCGACCGCGCGCACGTCCTCGAGCCCGGAGCGCATCCGCTCTGCTCGCCTCGCCATCTGCTTCGACGCGACGGCCTTCGTCGCCTTCGCGCCCATCTTCGCCGCCTGCAGCTCGAGCTGCGTCGCCTGCTTCTCGACGTTCGCGCGCTCGCGCTTGCGACGCTCGGCGTCGGCTTCGCGCTGGCGGAGGTAGAGCTTCCACGACATGTTGTAGATGTCGATGACCTGGCGGTTCGCGTCGAGGTAGAAGACGCGGTTCACCGTCTCCTCGACGAGCTCGACGTCGTGGCTGATGACCATGAGGCCGCCGGAGTAGCCCTTCAGGAACTCGCGCAGCCACGTCACGGAGTCGGCGTCGAGGTGGTTCGTGGGCTCGTCGAGCAGCATCGTGTCGGCGCCCGAGAAGAGGATGCGCGCGAGCTCGATGCGGCGGCGCTGGCCGCCCGAGAGCGTCTCGAGCGGCTGGTCGAGGATGCGGTCGGGCAGCTGCAGGTTCGACGCGATCGCGGCGCCCTCGGCCTCTGCCGCGTAACCGCCGAGCGCGAGGAAGCGGTCCTCGAGGCGGCCGTAGCGGCGCATCGCCTCGTCGGCGACCGAGCCGCCCTCGCCCATCTGCTCGGTCGCGAGGCGCATGCCCTCGACGAGCTCGCCGAGGCCGCGGGCGTCGAGGATGCGTCGGCGCGCGGTCTGCTTCGGGTCACCGGAGCGCGGGTCCTGCGGCAGGTAGCCGATCTCGCCCGAGCGCTCGATGCGGCCCGAGAAGGTGTGGCCGTCGCGGTCGTCGCTCACGCCCGCGAGCACCTTCGTCATGGTGGTCTTGCCGGCGCCGTTGCGGCCGACGAGGCCGATCTTGTCGCCCGCGTCGATGCGGAACGAGACGTCGCTCATGAGGGTGCGGGGGCCCACCGAGAGCTCGAAGCCTGACACGGCGATCATGCGCGCGGGAGCCTCTCTGGATGGGGATGGGGGCGGGCCCGACGAGCGGGCCAGCCCACCAGCCTACCAGCGACCGGTGCCAGGGCTCAGCGCCCGGCCACAGCGCCCGGTCACAGCGCCCTGGCTCAGCGCCAGGGGCGCGCGAGCTCCCCGATCAGGTCGGTGAGCGCCGCCTGCAGCAGCGGTCCGAAGCTCACGCGGCGCGCGCCGCCCTCGCGCGTGGCGGCGAGGTCGCCGAGGAGCGAGCCGCGCACGGGGTGCGCCGTGACGTTGACCGGGAGCGAGACGCGCTCGAGGATCGCGCGGAGCGCCGCGCGATCCGTCGGCTTGACCGGGTAGAGGCAGCGCGCGCCGGCCTGCTCCATGAGCTCGCAGCGCGCGATCGCCTCCTCGAGCGGATCGCGACCGTGCAGCTCGGGGCGGGCGAACGCATCCGTGCGTGCATTGATGACGACGTCGACGCCCGAGGCGTCCGCGGCGGCGCGCAGCCCCGCGATGTAGTCGGCGTGCTCCTGCGGCTCGCGCATGCGGCCCTCGGCGTGCACGGTGTCCTCGACGTTGAGCCCGACGGCTCCGGCCTCGAGCAGCCGCTCGATGAGCTCGGCGGGCTCCGCGCCGTAGCCCGACTCCATGTCGGCGCTCACGGGCACATCGACGGATGCGGTGATGCGCGTGATGCCCTCGAGCGCGTCGTCGAGGCTCATGCCCTCGTTGTCGCGTTGACCGCGCGACTCCGCGAGCGGGTGGCTGCCGATCGTGAGCGCCTCGAAGCCGGCGTCGACGAGGGTGCGGGCCGACCACGAGTCCCAGGCGGTCGGCAGCACGACGAAGTCGTCGTGCATGGTGAGGAGGGCGGTGGCCTTGCCTGCGAGATCGCTCATGCCGGGATCCTACGAGCCGCGGCCCTATGGTGGTTCCATGACCGCTGTCGCTCTCCCGCTCCCCCGCCGCACCGTCCTCGCCGACGCGCTCGTCGGGCACCGCTCGCTCGTCAAGGACGTGCTGCTCGTCGCCGCCGGCATCACCGTCGTCGCGGCGCTCGCGCAGGTCGAGATCCCGATGTGGCCCGTGCCCATCACGGGGCAGACGCTCGGGGTCATGCTCGTCGCCGCGTCGCTCGGCTTCCGCCGCGGCGTCGCCGCGATGGTCGGCTACCTCGCGCTCGGCGTCGCCGGGGCGCCGATCTTCGCCGGCTTCACGGGCGGCCTGCTCGCGGTCGGCAAGCCGAGCTTCGGCTTCATCATCGGCTTCATCGCGACCGCGGCGGTCGTCGGCTGGCTCGCCGAGCGGCGCTGGGACCGCCGCCCGCTGCTCGCGATCGCGCTCTTCGGCCTCGCGAGCCTCATCCCCTTCGCCTTCGGCATCCCCTACATGGCGGCCGTGCTCGCGGCGATGGGGACGCCCGTCGGGATCGCGGGCGCGCTGCAGCTCGGCTTCGTGCCGTTCATCGTCGGCGGCATCGTGAAGTGGGCGCTCGCGGCGGCGATCATGCCCGCCGCATGGGCCGGCGCGCGCCGCATCGACCGCTCGATCGACTGACGACGACCGCCCCGGCTCGACGCCGCAGCGTCAGCGGTCGGCGCGCTCGACCCGCGGATCCGGCAGCAGCACCTCGACCGAGGGCTTCCGGCGCGCCCGTGCCCAGACGACGAAGCCCCACACGGTGAACCCGCCGTAGAAGGCGTACATCGCCGCCGTCGCCCAGTAGCCGGCCGAGAGCAGCAGCGGCACGCCGACGAGGTCGACGAGCACCCAGATGAGCCAGAACTCCGTCCAGCCGCGTGCCATCCCGTAGGTCGCGAGGAGCGAGCCGACGAAGGTCCAGGCGTCGGCCCACACGGGCTCGTAGGAGCCGAGGGCCGCGAAGAGCGGCGTGAGGGCGACCGTGCCGACGACGAGCACGACGGCGAGTCCGGTGCGCTGCCGCCACGTGGCCCAGCGCGGCACGATCTGCCCGTCGGCGGCGCGCGCCTGCCGCCAGCGCACCCAGCCGTAGACCGCGACCGCGATGAACATCACCTGCCGGCCGGCTTGGCCGAGCAGCGTTGGCAGGGTGTGCTCCGGGTCGAGGATCGCGCCGAGGAACACCGTGAGCAGCAGCACGTTGCCGACGATGCCCACGGGCCATGCCCAGACGCGCCGCAGCATGCCGCCCACCGCGCTCCCGAGGCCGAAGGCGTTCCCCACGACCTCGCGCAGCAGCAGCTCCTGCCCTCCGCCCACGGGGATCGTCGCGCCGTAGATCGCGGCGAGCCAGTCGAGGTCCATCCCACCAGCGTAGGTCCGCGCGAGGCTCGCGCAGCGCGTAGCGTTGGAGGCATGACCGACACGCAGACCGCGCCCGCCACCGACGACGAGGGCGATCGCGCGACGTTCGCCGCACTGGGCCTGCCGCCCGAGATCCTGCGCGCCCTCGACGACGTCGGCTACGAGACGCCCTCCGCGATCCAGGCCGAGACGATCCCGCTCCTGCTCGAGGGACGCGACATCATCGGCCTCGCCCAGACGGGCACGGGCAAGACGGCCGCCTTCGCGCTGCCGGTGCTTTCGGCGATCGACGTCGCCCGGCGCGAGCCGCAGGCGCTCGTGCTCACCCCGACACGCGAGCTCGCGGTGCAGGTGTGCGAGGCATTCGAGCGCTACGCGGCGCATCTCGGCGGCGTGCACGTGCTGCCGATCTACGGCGGCCAGGGCTACGGCGTCCAGCTCTCCGCGCTGCGCCGCGGCGTGCACGTGGTCGTCGGCACCCCGGGCCGCATCATGGACCACCTCGCGAAGGGCACCCTCGACCTCTCGAGCCTCAGCCACGTCGTGCTCGACGAGGCCGACGAGATGCTCCGGATGGGCTTCGCCGAGGACGTGGACGAGATCCTCCAGCAGACGCCCGTGGAGAAGCAGGTGGCGCTGTTCTCGGCGACGATGCCGCGGCAGATCCGGGCGATCTCGCAGCAGCACCTCCGCGAGCCCGCCGAGGTCACGGTGCGCGCGAGCACGACGACGGCCCCGAGCATCACCCAGCGAGCGCTCATGGTCTCGTACCAGCAGAAGCTCGAGGCGCTCACGCGCGTGCTCGAGGTCGAGCCGTTCGAGGCGGCGATCGTCTTCACCCGCACGCGCAACGAGACCGAGACGGTCGCGGAGCGCCTGCGCGCGCGCGGCTACGCGGCGACCGCCATCTCGGGCGATGTGGCGCAGCCGCAGCGCGAGAAGACGATCGATCAGCTCCGCTCGGGCGACCTCGACGTGCTCGTCGCGACCGATGTCGCCGCGCGCGGCCTCGACGTCGAGCGCATCAGCCACGTCATCAACTACGACCTGCCGATCGACACGGAGTCGTACGTGCACCGGATCGGCCGCACCGGCCGCGCGGGCCGCACGGGCGACGCGATCAGCTTCGTCACGCCGCGCGAGCGGCGGATGCTGAGCGCGATCGAGAAGGCGACGCGCGGCACGGTGGAGATCATGCCGATGCCGAGCGCGGGCGAGGTGAACGCCACGCGGCTCACGCGCTTCGACGAGGCCATCACCGCCGCCCTCGGCGAGACGGAGCGCATCGAGCGCTTCCGCGAGATCATCGCGCACTACGTCGCGCACCACGACGCGCAGCAGGAGGACGTCGCCGCCGCGCTCGCCGTCGTCGCGCAGGGCGACACGCCGCTGCTGCTCGACGCCGAGGCGGACCGCGCGCTCCAGGCTCCCAAGGAGCGCGACCGCGATCGCGACGCGGGCGGCGACCGTCCCGAGCGCAGCTCGCGCCGCGGTCCGTCGGACGCGACGACCTACCGGCTCGCCGTGGGGAGCAAGCGCGGCGTGGAACCGCGGCAGATCGTCGGCGCGCTCGCGAACGAGGGCGGCCTCGGCCGCGACGACTTCGGGCGCATCACGATCCGCTACGACTTCACGCTCGTCGAGCTGCCGGAGCTCTCCCCCGGTCAGCTCGAGCGGCTCTCGCAGACGCGCATCCTCGGCGTGCCGATCGACATCCGCGTCGACACCGGCCGTCGCGAGCGCGACGAGCGCGGTCCTCGCCGCGACCGCGACGATCGGGCGCCCCGCCGGGAGCGCGACGAGCGGCCGCCGCGCAAGCCGCGCCACGGGCGCGATCGGTGACTCCGGAGGCCACCGCCGACCCCTCGCCCCGCAGGCGGGCGAGCCTCGAGGTGCTGCGCGCCGAGGCCGCGGACGAGCGCTCGGTGCTCGTCGCGGAGCGCTTGCGCTCCGGTGAGGATCCCTGGGACTTCATGTCGCAGCTGCCGAGCGTCGACGAGATCGTCGTGCTGCTCCTGCGATCCGAGCGGATCCTCCCGCCGCACGCCGTGCGCCCCGGTCACGAGGTGAGCGACCGAGTGCTCCGGCGCATCGTCGACGACTACCCGCAGCTCGCGCCGACCGTCTGGTCGATGCTCGAGCCGGCCGAGCCGGAGCGGGCGTGGACGCCGCGCGTGCGGCGCGACGCCGCGTGACCGCCGCCGCCCGCCCTCTGGAGGAATCTTCAACCGGATAGCCGGTGGAGCGCGACACATATCGGCTCGCCCTACCGGCTATCCGGTTGAAGACCGCTCAACTGCCCCGGAGCGCGACAAAGGGGACGACCGTCGTGGTCGTCCCCCTCGTGCGCAGTGAAGCCGGGGTCGCTCGCTTGCGCTCGCGACGGCGCTGGGGCAGTGAAGCCGAGCTCGCTCGCTTGCGCTCGCGACGGCGTTGGGGCAGTGAAGCCGAGCTCGCTCGCTTGCGCTCGCGACGGCGTTGGGGCGGACGGTCCGCAGGACCGTCCGGGTCCCGATCCACGACTGCTGCCTGAGGCAGCGAGCCTCAGATGGTGAAACCCAACGCCCTCATCATCTCGCGGCCGTCCTCGGTGATGCGCTCCGGGCCCCACGGCGGCATCCACACCCAGTTGATGCGGAACTGCTGCACGATGCCGTCGAGCTTCTCGGCGATCTCCGACTCGATGACGTCGGTGAGCGGGCAGCCCGCCGACGTGAGCGTCATCGAGATCACGAGCGCGTCCTGCTCGTCATCCCACGCGAGGTCGTAGACGAGGCCCAGGTCGACGATGTTGACGTCGAGCTCGGGATCGACGACGTCCTTGAGCGCGTCGGTGACCGCGTCGAACTTCGCCGCGTCGATCTCGACGAGTGCCATCAGACGCCTGCCTTGAGGTAGCGGTCGTAGCCCTCCTCCTCGAGCCGGTCGGCGAGCTCGCGGCCGCCCTGCTCGGCGATCCGGCCGTTCACGAACACGTGCACGTGGTCGGGCTGGATGTAGCGGAGGATGCGGGTGTAGTGCGTGATGAGGAGCACGCCGAGGCCCGTCTCGCCCTTGATGCGGTTGACGCCCTCGGAGACGACGCGCAGCGCGTCGACGTCGAGGCCCGAGTCGGTCTCGTCGAGCACCGCGAAGCGCGGGCGGAGCAGCTCCATCTGGAGGATCTCGTGGCGCTTCTTCTCGCCGCCCGAGAAGCCCTCGTTGACGTTCCGCTCGCCGAACGACGAGTCCATGCGCAGCTTCTCCATGGCGCCGCGAACGTCGCCGATCCACTCGCGCACGCGCGGGGCCTCGCCCGAGATGGCGGTCTTCGCGGTGCGGAGGAAGTTCGAGACGGTCACGCCGGGGATCTCCACCGGGTACTGCATCGCGAGGAAGAGGCCCGCGCGAGCGCGCTCGTCGACGCTCATCTCGAGGACGTCCTCGCCGTCGAGCGTGATGGAGCCGCCGTCGACGGTGTAGCGGGGGTGGCCCGCGAGCGTGTACGCGAGGGTCGACTTGCCGGAGCCGTTCGGGCCCATGATCGCGTGGATCTCGTCGGAGTTGATGGTGAGATCGACTCCGCGGAGGATCTCCTTGCTGCCCTGCTCGGTCTCGATCGAGACACGCAGGTCCTTGATGTCCAGGACGCTCATCGCGCTTCCTTCCTTCGCGGCTGCCGCCGCGCTACAGCTTCACGGGGTTCTGGACGTCGACGAGCACGTCGTCGCCGTCGATGGTCACGGGGAAGACCGGCACCGGCTCGTAGGCCGGCAGGTTCTTCGGCTTGCCGGTGCGCAGCTCGAACTGCGAGCCGTGCGCCCAGCACTCGATGGCGTCGTCCTCGACGAAGCCCTCCGAGAGCGAGATCTCGCCGTGGGTGCAGGTGTCGCCGATCGCGTGGATCGCGCCGGCCGAGTCCTTGACGATCGCGATCGCGATGCCGTCGAGCTCGACCCGCACGGCCGCGCTCACGGCGACGTCATCCACGCCGCATGCTCGCTGGGCGGTCATGCCCCCGCCTTCGAGGCCGGAGCGAGGCCGGCACCGCGGCGGAGCTCCTCCTCGATCGCGTCGGCGAGCCGCTCCTCGATCTCGGGCACGCCGATCTTCTGGACGATCTCCATGAGGAAGCCGATCACGACGAGGCGACGGGCCTCCTCCTCCTCGATGCCGCGCGACTGCAGGTAGAAGAGCTGCTCGTCGTCGAAGCGGCCGGTCGCCGAGGCGTGGCCGGCACCGGCGATGTCGCCGGTCTTGATCTCGAGGTTCGGGATGCTGTCGGCTCGCGCGCCGTCGGTCAGCACGAGGTTCTGGTTCTTCTCGTAGCTGTCGGTGCCGGTCGCGTCCTGCCCGATGAGCACGTCGCCGATCCACACCGAGCGCGCGCCCTCGCCCTGCAGCGCGCCCTTGTAGAGCACGTCGCCGCGGGTCTCGACGCCCTCGTGGAACATGAAGACCTGGCTCTCGATGTGCTGGCCGCTGTCGGAGAACGACAGGCCGAACATCTCGCCCTCGGCGCGGTGGCCAGCGAGGCGCATCGACGGGTTGACCCGCACGACGCCGCCGCCGAACGAGACGACCATGTGCTTCAGGTACGCCCCGTCGCCGACGACCGCCTGGTGGGCGGCCGCGTGCACCGCGTCGTCCTGCCAGTCCTGCACCGAGATGAGCGTGAGCCGCGCGCCCTCGCGCACGATGACCTCGACGTTCTGCGCGTAGCGCGCGGACCCCGAGTGGTGCAGCACGATCGTGCCGACCGAGCCGGGCATCGCCTCGACGACGATGTGCGCGTTCGCGTGGCGGTCGGCGCCCGTGCCGTGGAGGCGGGCGATCACGGCCTCCTCCTGCACCTTCCCCTCGGGGAGGCGGATGTGCAGGGCGTTCTCGCAGCGCTTCCACGCGATCGCGCTCACGACGTCCTCGGGGCGGAAGATCTCGCCGCGTGGGGCGGCGTCGTGGCCGGTCGACGCGACGAGCATGCCGGCTGCCTCGAGCTCGGCGAGGGCGTACTCGATCGCGTGCTCGGCACCCGTCTCGGTCTCCTCATCGACCAGCAGCGGCGCGAGCCGCTTGAGGTCGGAGAGGCGCCAGTTGACCTCGCGGCCGGTCGGCGTGCCGAAGTCGGCCGGGTCGAACGAGGTCGGCCGCTCCGATCGGGTCTGGATCGGGACGAAGCGGTCCTCCGTCGCGAGGTGGGCGGGGGTGGTCTCGGTCGCGGTCATGTCAGCCGACGGATCCTTCCATGCTCATCTCGATGAGCTTGTTGAGCTCGAGCGCGTACTCCATCGGCAGCTCGCGGGAGATGGGCTCGATGAAGCCGCGCACGATCATCGCCATCGCCTCGGTCTCCTCGAGACCGCGCGACATCAGGTAGAACAGCTGCTCCTCGCTCACCTTCGACACCGTCGCCTCGTGGCCGAGGACGACGTCGTCGACGCGGATGTCGATGGCGGGGTAGGTGTCGGAGCGCGAGATCGTGTCGACGAGCAGGGCGTCGCAGACGACGCTGTTCGCCGAGTGGTGCGCGTTCGCGTCGACCCGCACCTCACCTCGGTAGCCCGAGCGGCCGCCGCCGCGCGCGATCGACTTCGAGACGATCGACGACGTCGTGTACGGCGCCATGTGGATCATCTTCGCGCCGGCGTCCTGGTGCTGGCCGGGCCCGGCGAACGCGACCGAGAGGGTCTCGCCCTTCGCGCGCTCCCCCACGAGGTAGATTGACGGGTACTTCATCGTCACCTTGGAGCCGATGTTGCCGTCGATCCACTCCATCGTCGCGCCCTCCTCGGCGATGGCGCGCTTGGTGACGAGGTTGTAGACGTTGTTCGACCAGTTCTGGATCGTCGTGTAGCGAACGCGGGCGTTCTTCTTCACGACGATCTCGACCACGGCGGAGTGCAGCGAGTCGCTCGAGTAGATCGGCGCGGTGCAGCCCTCGATGTAGTGCACGTACGAGCCCTCGTCGGCGATGATGAGCGTGCGCTCGAACTGGCCCATGTTCTCCGTATTGATGCGGAAGTAGGCCTGCAGCGGGATCTCGACGTGGACGCCCTTCGGCACGTAGACGAACGAGCCGCCCGACCACACCGCCGTGTTGAGCGCGGCGAACTTGTTGTCGCCCGTCGGGATCACGGTGCCGAAGTACTCCTCGAAGAACTCCGGGTGCTCCTTGAGCGCCGTGTCGGTGTCCATGAAGATGACGCCCTGCCGCTCCAGGTCCTCCTGGATCTGGTGGTAGACGACCTCCGACTCGTACTGCGCGGCGACGCCGGCGACGAGGCGCGAGCGCTCGGCCTCGGGGATGCCGAGCCGGTCGTAGGTGTTGCGGATCTCCTCGGGGAGGTCCTCCCACGACTGCGCCTGGCGCTCGGTCGAGCGCACGAAGTACTTGATGTTGTCGAAGTCGATGCCGGAGATGTCGGCACCCCACGTCGGCATCGGCTTGCGCTCGAACAGCTGCAGCCCCTTGAGGCGGCGCTCGAGCATCCACTCGGACTCGTTCTTGAGCGCGGAGATCTCGCGCACGACTTGCTCGTTCAGACCACGCTTCGCCGTGGCTCCAGCCTCGTCGGAGTCGTGCCAGCCGAACTCGTACTGACCCAGGCTCTCGAGCTCGGGCCGGTCGATCAGGACATCGGACATCGCTCCCCCTTCCATCCACGGATTGCAACCCAGCGGTGCTCCTCGGCATTCCGCGCGACTCGCGAACCGCCGCGTTCGGCCATACTTGAAGGGCCGTCGCACACGCCTCGCCGAAGACCGGCGCAGGGGTTCGGAGCCGATGGGCTCCCCACGATCCTACCGCGAACGGCATGAGAGGTGCACTGTGCTGGAGCGCTCGCGCAGCCTGATGGCCGCCGCCTGGGCCACCCTGGTCTCGCAGATCGTCATCGTCGGCACGGGCGGCGCCGTGCGCCTGACGGGTTCGGGGCTCGGATGCACGACCTGGCCCAACTGCGAACCGGAGTCGTTCGTGCCCGTGCCCGAGCAGGGCATCCACGGGGTCATCGAGTTCACGAACCGCGTCTGGGGCGCGGTCGTCGTGGCGATCGCGGTGGTCATGCTCGTGATGGCGATCCGCCGCCGCGCCGACCGCTCCATCGTGTGGCTCGCGGGCCTCGTGCTCGGCCTGAGCGTCGCGCAGGCGCTCATCGGCGCCGTCGTCGTGTGGATGGAGCTGCGACCCGACACCGTCGGCGTGCACTTCTTCCTCTCGGTCATCCTCGTCGCGCTCTCGGCGGTGCTGGTCTGGAAGGTCGTCGTCGGCCGCCCGGGCCCGCGCGTCGTGCCCCGCTGGCAGTCGGCGCTCGTGCACCTCATGACGTTCGCGCTCGTCGTCGTCGTCGTGGTGGGCGTGCTCACGACGGGCTCCGGTCCGCACGCGGGCGACGGGGGCGCGGCCCGGAACGGCCTGGACCCCGCGGTGATGCAGCACGTGCACGCCTGGCCCGGCTACGCGCTGCTCGCGCTCACCGTCGCCGTCGCGGCCGTCGCCTGGCGGCGCGGCCCGCGACTCCACCTGCGCTGGTCGCTCGCCCTGCTCGGCGTCATCCTGGTCCAGGTCGTCGTCGGCATCGTCCAGTCGCGACTCGGCCTGCCGATCATGCTCGTCGGCATCCACATGGTGCTCTCGGTCGTCTCGGCCGCGATCGGCGCTGCCGTGGTGCTCTCGCTCCGCCCGCCGCAGACGACGGACGCGCAGACGACGCGCGCCGACGCATCCGCCGTCGTGCGCGCATGAGCGGCGACCGCCCGGTCGACGGCTCGCTCGGCGACGTGCAGCACGGCGCGAGGCTCGGGGTGCTCGACATCGGCTCGAACACCGTGCACCTGCTGCTCGTCGACATGCGCCTCGGCGGCCGGCCGGTGCCGACGCGCTCGCACCGGCTGACGCTGCGGCTCATGCGCTACCTCGACGAGGACGGCGCGATCACCGACGAGGGCGTCGAGGCGCTGCTCGCCGCGATCCGCGAGTGCGTCACGATCGCGCGCAGCGAGCCGCTCGACGACTTCGTCGTGATGGCCACGAGCGCGCTGCGCGAGGCGGCGAACGGCGAGGCGGTCGTCGCGCGCATCGAGCGCGAGGCGGAGGTGACCCTCGACATCCTCTCGGGGCCCGACGAGGCGCGGCTGACGTTCCTCGCGGTGCGGCGCTGGTTCGGCTGGGCGGCCGGGCGCATCCTGCTGCTCGACATCGGCGGCGGCTCGCTCGAGATCGCCATGGGCGACGACGAGGAGCCGGCGATCGCGCTCTCGGCGCCGCTCGGGGCGGGGCGGTCGACGGTCGGCTTCTTCCGCTCCGACCCGCCGTCGCTCGCCGACCAGCGGGCGCTGCGCATCTACGCGAAGGCCGTGCTCGACGACGCGGTCGCGCAGGTGCAGCCGTTCGGGCGCCCCGACCACGTGATCGGGTCGTCGAAGACGATCCGCTCGCTCGCGCGGCTCGCGGGCAACGCGCTCCCGGGGGTCGGCGACGGCGACCGTGCCGTGCTGACGCGCCGCCAGCTCGACGACTGGGTGCCGCGCATCGCGCGCATGGACGCGGCGTCGCGCACGGCGCTGCCCGGCATCACGACCGATCGCACGTTCCAGATCGTCGCGGGCGGCATCGTGCTGTCGGAGGCCATGCGCGCGTTCCGCGTCAAGGAGCTCGACGTCAGCCCGTGGGCGCTCCGCGAGGGACGCCTGCTGCAGATGCTCGACCGCGTCTGACCCGACGCTGCCCTCAGCTCCACCGCGCGGGTCAGAAGGGCAGCAGCGGGTCGACGCCGACCGCGAGGAAGATGAGCGTCAGGTAGGTGTTCGAGGCGTGGAAGACGCGCATCGCGCGCACTTCGCGCTCGCCCTTGATCGCGCGGTGGTAGAGGCCGTGCGACTCCCCCACGAACCACGCGCCCGCGATGACCGCGACGCCCGTGTAGAGCCAGCCCATCCCACCCACCGGGATGAGCAGCAGGGTGCACGCGAGCGAGGCCCACGCGTAGAGGATCACCTGGATGCCGACCATCGGCCGGCCGCGCACGACCGCGAGCATCGGCACGTCGGCCGCCTCGTAGTCGTCGCGGTACTTCATCGACAGCGGCCAGTAGTGCGCTGGGGTCCAGAGGAAGACGAGCGTGAAGAGGATCCACGCGGGCCAGTCGAGCGTGCCCGTGACGCCGGCCCAGCCGATGACGACCGGGAAGCAGCCGGCGATGCCGCCCCAGACGATGTTCTGCTCGGTGCGGCGCTTGAGCAGCATCGTGTAGACGAGCACGTAGAAGGCGATCGCGGCGACCGAGAGCGCCGCGGCGAGCCAGGTCGCGAAGAGGCCGAGCACGAGCGTCGAGACGACCGCGAGCGTCCACGCGAACACGCGCGCCTCGCGCACCGAGAGGGTGCCGGTCACGAGCGGCCGGTGCTGCGTGCGGTGCATGACGCGGTCGATGTCGCGATCGAGGATCATGTTGAACGCGTTCGCGCTCCCGGCGCTCAGGAAGCCGCCGACGAGGGTCGCGACGAGCGCTCCGAGCGGGGGCACGCCGCCGGCGGCGAGGAACATCGTCGGGAGGGCGGTGACGAGCAGCAGCTCGATCACGCGCGGCTTCGTCAGCGCGACGTACGCGCCGGCCTTGACCTTCAGGGTCGCCCGTCCGGGAGCCTCCGGCGCCGCGGGGGCCGAGACGCCTGACGAGGTCGCATTCGACATGCAGCGGAGTCCTGTTCGAGTGATCGGGAGCGGGCGAGGGCCAACGGCCATCCTATCTGACTCGCGACGTCGCTCGCGGGAATCGCCCGGGACCCGCATGCGCTCGCTCACTATGCTGGGGAGGACGCCCACCGCCCGCATCGCCGCGGCTCCGCGCCGCCGGAAGAAGGAGCCGCTTTGGCATTCGAATGGACCACTGACGACCAGCGTGCCGTCGACACCGCCCGCCTGCTCGCGGCGGACGCCGTCGAGGAGGTCGGCAACGGCCACCCGGGCACGGCGATGAGCCTCGCGCCCGTCGCGCACCTGCTGTACCAGCACGTCATGGACCGCGATCCGGCCGACGACCGCTGGCTCGGTCGCGACCGCTTCATCCTCTCGGTGGGCCACTCGTCCCTCACGCAGTACGTGCAGCTCTACCTCACGGGCTCCGGCCTCGAGAAGAGCGACCTCGAGGCTCTCCGCACGTGGGGCTCCCTCACTCCGGGGCACCCGGAGTACCGCCACACGAAGGGCGTCGAGATCACGACCGGCCCGCTCGGCCAGGGCCTCGCATCCGCGGTCGGCTTCGCCTACGCGCAGCGCTTCGAGCGCGAGCTGCTCGACCCCGAGACGCCCGACGGCGAGAGCCCCTTCGACCACTACACCTACGTGATCGCCGGCGACGGCGACCTGCAGGAGGGCGTCACGAGCGAGGCCGGCTCGCTCGCGGGCCACCAGCAGCTCGGGCGCCTCATCGCGATCTACGACTCGAACGCGATCTCGATCGAGGACGACGTCGACATCGCCTTCAGCGAGGACGTGCGGGCGCGCTACGAGGCCTACGGCTGGCAGGTGCTCGAGGTCGCGTGGCGGCAGGGCGACGCGCCGAGGGCCGACGAGTACGTCGAGGACGTCGAGGCGCTGCACGCCGCGATCGAGGAGGCGAAGGCCGAGACGGGCAAGCCCTCCCTCATCATCCTCAAGACGATCATCGGCTGGCCCGCGCCGACGAAGCAGGGCACCGGCAAGGCGCACGGCGCGAAGCTCGGCGCCGACGAGATCGCGGCGGTCAAGGAGGTGCTCGGCTTCGACCCCGAGCGCTCCTTCCACGTCGACGACGCCGTGCTCGAGTACACGCGGCAGCACGCCGCGCAGCGCGCCGAGCACGCGCGCGACGCGTGGCAGCGCCGCTTCGACCTGTGGGCGAGCGCCAATCCCGAGCGGAAGGCGCTGCTCGACCGGCTGCTCTCCGGGAGCCTGCCGGACGGCATCGAGGATGCGCTGCCCACGTTCGAGGCGGGCACCGAGGTCTCGACCCGGGCCGCGTCGGGCAAGGTGCTCAACGCCCTCGCGGACGTGCTGCCCGAGCTCTGGGGCGGCTCGGCCGACCTCGCGGAGTCGAACAACACGACGCTCGAGGGCAAGGGCTCGTTCGCGCCCGCCGAGCGCTCGACGACGTCGTGGCCCGAGGCATCGCCCCGCGGCCGCACGATGCACTTCGGCATCCGCGAGCACGCGATGGCCGCGATCCTCAACGGCATCGCGCTGCACGGCCCGACGCGCGCGTACGGCGGCACGTTCCTGATCTTCAGCGACTACCAGCGCCCGGCGCTGCGGCTCGCGGCGCTCATGGGGGTGCACCCCATCCACGTCTGGACGCACGACTCCGTCGCGCTCGGCGAGGACGGCCCGACCCACCAGCCGATCGAGCAGCTCGCGACGCTCCGCGCGATCCCGGGCTTCGAGATCGTGCGACCCTCCGACGCGAACGAGACGGCGTGGGCGTGGAAGACGATCCTCGAGCGGCGCGATCAGCCGGTCGGCATCGCCCTCACCCGCCAGAACATCCCGGTGCTCGAGCGCGGCGACGGCGAGGCGACCGAGGAGACCCTCGCGCACGCCTCGAACGTCGCGAAGGGCGCGTACGTGCTCGTCGAGGCGGCGGGCGGCTCCCCCGACGTCATCCTGATCGCGACGGGCTCCGAGGTGCAGCTCGCCCTCCAGGCGCGCGAGCAGCTGCAGGCCGACGGCGTCGCCGCCCGCGTGGTGGCAGCCCCGTCGCTCGAGTGGTTCGCCGAGCAGCCCGACGAGTACCGCGAGTCGGTGCTGCCGGCCGCGGTGCGCGCGCGGGTCTCGGTCGAGGCCGGCTCGCCGCTCACGTGGCACCCGATCGTCGGCGACGCCGGTCGCTCGGTCGCGATCGACCACTTCGGCGCGAGCGCCGACTGGAAGACCCTGTTCCGCGAGTTCGGCATCACGGCGGAAGCCGTGGTCGAGGCCGCTCGCGCATCCATCGAAGCGGCCCGCTGAGCGGGCCGGCAGGAGGCAAGGACATGAACGAGAACACCCGGGCGCTCTCCGACGCGGGCGTCAGCATCTGGCTCGACGACCTCTCGCGGCAGCGCATCGAGAGCGGCACGCTCGCCGCGCTCATCACCGAGCGCGACGTGGTCGGCGTCACGACGAACCCGACGATCTTCGCGAACGCGATCGCCCAGGGCGAGTCGTACGAGGCGGCGATCCACGAGCTCGCGGCGGACGGCGCGAGCGTCGACGAGGTGATCACGGCGCTCACGACCCGTGACGTCGCCGACGCGTGCGACCTCTTCGCCGACCTCTACGCATCCACCGACGGCTTCGACGGGCGCGTGTCGATCGAGGTCGACCCCGGCCACGCGCGCGACACCGAGGCCACCGTCGCGCAGGCCGCCGAGCTGCACCGCCTCGTCGGTCGCGAGAACGTGCTCATCAAGATCCCCGCGACGCAGCAGGGCCTCGAGGCGATCGCCGCGACGATCGCGGCGGGCATCAGCGTCAACGTCACGCTCATCTTCTCGCTCGAGCGCTACCGCGACGTCATCAACGCCTACCTCACGGGGCTCGAGCGCGCGCAGCAGGCGGGGCTCGACCTGTCGAAGATCCACTCGGTCGCGTCGTTCTTCGTCTCGCGCGTCGACTCCGAGATCGACAAGCGGCTCGAGACGATCGGCACCGACGAGGCGCTCGCGCTCAAGAGCAAGGCCGGCCTCGCGAACGCCCACCTCGCCTATCGCGTCTGGCAGGAGTCGTTCGACTCCGAGCGCGCGAAGGCGCTGCTCGACGCGGGTGCGAACACGCAGCGGCCGCTGTGGGCGTCGACGGGCGTCAAGGACCCGTCGCTGCCCGACACGCTCTACGTGACCGAGCTCGTCGCTCCGCACACGGTCAACACGATGCCGGAGAAGACGCTCGAGGCGCTCGCCGACCACGGCCGCATCGAGGGCGACCGGGTCTCGGGCCGCGGTGGCGAGGCGGATGCGGTGCTCGAGTCGCTCGAGCGCGTGGGCGTCTCCTACACCGAGGTCGTCGAGCTGCTCGAGACCGAGGGCCTCGAGAAGTTCGACGCGTCGTGGGCCGAGCTCGTCGAGACCGTGCGCGGCCACCTCGAGCAGGCGGGAGCGGAGGCATGACGTTCACGATCACGGCCTCGGGCGCCGCGCAGGAGGCGATCGAGCGGGTCGTGCCGCAGCTCGTCGTCGACGGCGTCGCCGGGCGGCTCGTCTCGGGCGACGCGACGCTGTGGGGCGAGGCGGCCGAGCCCGAGGCCTCCGTGCGGCTCGGCTGGGTCGACGCCGCCGCCTCGACGGCGGGGCTCGTCGACGACATCGAGGCGCTGCGCAAGCAGCTGCGGCAGCGCGGCGTCGACCGCATCGCGCTCGCCGGCATGGGCGGCTCTTCGCTCGCGCCCGAGGTTATCACGCGCACCGCGGGCGTGCACCTCACGGTGCTCGACTCGACCGAGCCGGGCCAGGTGCGGCGAGCGCTGCGCGACGGGCTCGCACGCACGGCGCTCGTCGTCTCATCGAAGTCGGGCTCGACGCTCGAGACCGACAGCCAGCGCCGCGCCTTCGAGCAGGCGTACCGCGATGCGGGCATCGACCCGGTCGAGCGCATCATCGTCGTGACCGATCCGGGCTCGCCGCTCGACCAGGATGCGCGTCGCGCGGGCTACCGCGTGTTCAACGCCGACCCGAACGTGGGCGGCCGCTACTCCGCGCTCACCGCCTTCGGCATCGTGCCCTCGGGCCTCGCGGGCGTCGACGTGCGCTCGCTGCTCGAGGAGGCGATCGCGGCGCTGCCCGAGATCTCCGAGGACGCCGACGACAACCCGGGGCTCCGGCTCGCCGCCGCGATCGCGGGCACGCGGCCGCTGCGCGACAAGCTCGCGTTCGTCGCGGACGGCACCCACATCGTCGGCCTCGGCGACTGGGCCGAGCAGCTCATCGCCGAGTCGACGGGCAAGGACGGCGTCGGCATCCTGCCGGTCGTGCTCGAGAAGCACGCCCCCGAGCTCGCCGCCGAGCTGCCGGACCTGCAGGTCGTGCGCCTCGTCGGCTCCGCCCGCGAGGCGCAGCACGTCGAGCCGGGCGAGATCGAGGTCGCCGGCACGCTCGGGGCGCAGTTCCTCGTCTGGGAGTTCGCGACCGCCGTCGCCGGCAGGCTGCTGGGCATCAACCCGTTCGACCAGCCCGACGTCGAGTCGGCGAAGGTCGCCGCGCGCGGCCTGCTCGACGCGCTCGAGCCGCCCGCGGCCGCCGAGCACGTCGACGCGGGGATCGAGCTGCGCGGCACCGCCGGCGTCGTGCACGGCTCGCTCGAGGCATCCGTCGACGCCCTGCTCGCCCGGCTCACGGGCGAGGGCTACCTCGCGATCCACGCGTACCTCGACCGCATCGGGCAGCCTCGCTTCGAGCGCTTGCGCGAGGCGTTCGCCGCGCGCACCGGCCGACCCGTCACCTTCGGCTGGGGCCCGCGCTTCCTGCACTCGACGGGGCAGTACCACAAGGGCGGCACGCCGAACGGCGTGTTCCTGCAGCTGCTCGGCCAGCCGCACGAGGACCTCGAGATCCCTGGCCGCTCGTTCACGTTCGGGCAGCTGCTGCAGGCGCAGGCGTCGGGCGACGCGAGCGTGCTCGCCGAGCACGGCAGGCCCGTGCTCACCCTCACGCTCGACGACCTCGACGAGGGGCTCGACCGGCTCCTCGCGGCCGCCCGGCGATGACCGTGGCGCCGGCTCCGGCCGTCACGATCGCGGCGGGCCGGAACCCGCTGCGCGACCCCTCCGACCAGCGCCTCACGCGCATCCCGGGTCCGAACGCGATGACCTTCTTCGGCGTCACGGGCGACCTCGCGCGGAAGAAGCTGCTGCCGGCGGTCTACGACCTCGCGAACCGCGGCCTGCTGCCGCCGGGCTTCGGCCTCGTCGGCTTCGGCCGTCGCGACTGGGACGACGAGGGCTTCGCGCGCATGGTGCGCGAATCGGTGCAGCAGCACGCGCGCACGGCCTTCCGGGAGTCGGTGTGGCGGCAGCTCGCCGAGGGCATCCGCTTCGTGCAGGGCGACTTCGACGACGACGCGGCCTTCGACCGGCTCGCCGAGGTGCTCGCCGAGCTCGACCGCACGCGCGGCACGATGGGCAACCACGCCTTCTACCTGTCGATCCCGCCGAACGCGTTCCCGGTCGTCACGCAGCAGCTCAAGCGCTCCGGCCTCGCCGAGGGCGAGGGCGACCGCTGGCGACGCGTGGTGATCGAGAAGCCGTTCGGGCACGACCTCGAGTCGGCGCGCGAGCTGGGCCAGGTCGTCGAGTCGGTGTTCCCGGCCGACAGCGTCTTCCGGATCGACCACTACCTCGGCAAGGAGACGGTGCAGAACATCCTCGCGCTGCGCTTCGCGAACGCGCTGTGGGAGCCGATCTGGAACGCCAACCACATCGACCACGTGCAGATCACGATGGCCGAGGACATCGGCGTCGGCGGCCGGGCCGGCTACTACGACGGCATCGGCGCGGCGCGCGACGTCATCCAGAACCACCTGCTGCAGCTCTTCGCGCTCACCGCGATGGAGGAGCCCGTCTCGTTCGACGCCGCCGACCTGCGGGTCGAGAAGGAGAAGGTGCTGCGCGCCGCGCGCGTGCCGCTCCCCCTCGAGCACTCGAGCGCACGCGGGCAGTACGACGCCGGCTGGCACGGCGGCACGCACGTGAAGGGCTTCCTCGAGGAGGACGGCATGCGGCCCGACTCGGCGACCGAGACCTACGCGGCGATCAAGCTCGAGGTCGACACCCGGCGCTGGTCGGGCGTGCCCTTCTACCTCCGCGCGGGCAAGCGCCTCGGCCGCCGCGTCACCGAGATCGCGATCGTCTTCAAGCGCGCCTCGCAGTACCTCTTCGAGGAGTCGGACATCCGCACGATGAGCGAGAACGCGCTCGTCATCCGCGTGCAGCCCGACGAGGGCGTCTCGATGCGCTTCGGCTCGAAGGTGCCGGGGCACGGCATGCACGTGCGCGACGTCACGATGGACTTCGGCTACGGCCATGCCTTCACCGAGGAGAGCCCAGAGGCCTACGAGCGCCTCATCCTCGACGTGCTGCTCGGCGACCCGCCGCTCTTCCCCCGGCACGAGGAGGTCGAGCTCTCCTGGAAGATCCTCGACCCGATCGAGGAGCACTGGGAGGCGCAGGGCGGCCCGATCGACCAGTACGAGCCCGGCTCGTGGGGGCCGCGGAGCGCGCACGAGCTGCTCGCCCGCGACGGACGGCACTGGAGGCGACCGTGATCATCCGACTCTCCCGCACCACGACTGCCGAGGTGCAGCGGCGGATGCTCGAGATCCGCGAGGAGGGCGGCGTCGTCGCCCTCGGTCGCGTGCTCACACTCGTCATCCACACGCAGATCGGCGGGGAGGAGGAGGCGATCCGCGCCGCGAACCAGGCCTCGCGCGAGCACCCGATGCGGGTCATCGTCGTCTCCCGCAACCCCGACCACGTGAACGCCGACGAGGAGCCGCGGCTCGACGCCGAGCTGCGCGTCGGCGCCGACGCCGGCGCGAGCGAGGTTGTGCTACTGCAGTGCTACGGCGAGCTCGGCTCCCACTTGCTCGGCATCGTGCAGGGCCTGCTGCTGCCGGATGCGCCGGTCGTCGCGTGGTGGCCGAGCTTCATGCCCGAGACCCCCTCGGCGTCGCAGCTCGGCCAGATCTCCCAGCGCCGCATCACCGACTCGGGCAAGCAGCCTGATCCGCACGCCGCGATCATGACGCTCGCCGGCTGCTACCAGCCCGGCGACACCGACCTCGCGTGGACTCGGCTGACGAACTGGCGCGCGCACCTCGCGGCGCTCCTCGACCAGCCGCCCTTCGAGCCGGTGCACGGGGGCGTCGTCTCCGGCGACCTCACGAACCCGAGCGTGCACCTCATGGCGGCGTGGCTGCAGCTGCGGCTGCGAGTGCCGATCGACAAGGTCGAGGCCGGCGACACGCCGACCGGCTCGAGCGGGCTCCACGCCGTCGAGCTGCACCGCTCGAGCGGCGACTCGTCGCTCACGCGCGTGCGCGACTCCGTCGGCATCCTCCGCCAGCCCGGCCAGCCCGAGCACCACGTCGCGCTCTCGACGCGCGGCCTCGAGGATCAGCTCGCCGAGGAGCTGCGGAAGCTCGCGCCCGACGACATGTACCGCCAGGTGCTCGCATCGACCCTCGAGGAGGCAGCATGAAGCCGGTCGTCCACGCCGATCGAGCGGCACTCGTCGCGACCGTCGCCGACGCGATCGAATCCCTCATCGCGGAGCTCGTCGAGCGGCAGGGCCGCGCGACGATCGCGCTCACCGGCGGCTCGGTCGGCACCGAGCTGCTCGCAGCGCTCGCCGATCGCACGATCGCCTGGCAGCGCCTCGTGCTCACCTGGAGCGACGAGCGCTTCGTCGAAGCAGGCTCGAGCGATCGCAATGCGACGCAGGCGCGCGAGGCGCTCATCGACCGCGTCGCGATCCCGAGCGACCGGGTGCGCGAGCTCCCGGCGGCCGACGGCGGTTCGCTCGACGCCGCGGCGGAGGCCGCGACCGCGATGCTGCGCGAGCTCGGTCCCATCGACCTGACGCTGCTCGGCATGGGACCCGACGCGCACGTCGCGTCGCTCTTCCCCGGGCTGCCGGGCGTGCGCGCCGGCGGGTCCGCCGTGATCGCGGTGCGCGACTCCCCCAAGCCGCCGCCCGAGCGCTTGAGCTTCACGCTCGAGGCGATCAACGCATCCGACCGGGTCTGGCTCGTGGTCGCGGGCGCCGACAAGGCGGATGCGGTGGCCCGCGTGCTCGGCGGAGCCGACCTCGCCGAGGCGCCCGCGGTGGGCGTCGCGGGGCGGCTCGAGACGCTCATGCACCTCGACGCCGAGGCCGCCTCGCGGCTCTAGCGGCTGAGTGGCGCCCGCGCCTGAGTGGCGCCCGCAGTGCGTGAGCGGCGCCCGGGCGTGCTGGCGATGCCGCACCTGCGGCGGGCGGCGACGCGAGAGCGGCCGCCCTGCTGAGCAGGACGGCCGCTGGGGTCTGCGTGCGCCGTCGGCGCCGCTCGATCAGAGCGTCAGCCGCGCCCCTCGGCGGAGCGGAGCTTCTGCAGCGCCTCCTCGAGCAGCTCGGCTGCCTCCTCCGGCGTGCGGCGCTCCTTCACATAGGCGAGGTGCGTCTTGTACGGCTCGTTCTTGGCGACCTGGGGCGGGCTGGCCTTGTCGCGGCCGGCCGGGAGCCCGGTCGACGGCGAGTCGATCACCTCGGGGATCTCGTCCTCGGGGAGGTCGGCCGCGAAGTAGCGGACCGTCTCGTTGCCCATCGCGTCCCAGTAGGAGACCGCCACGCGCTCGGCGTGGAAGCCCCGGTCCTGCTCGCCCATGGGGCCCGCGCCGACGCGCGAACCACGGATCGCACTGCCTCCGGAAGCCATCAGATGCCTGCAAACTTGGTGATCAGGCCGAGCACGACGATGGATGCGACCCACGTCAGGCTGACGGCGACGGTGATGGTGTTGAGGTTGCGCTCCGCGACGCCCGACGAACCGAGCGACGAGCCGACCCCGCCGCCGAACATGTCGGACAGGCCGCCGCCGCGGCCCTTGTGCAGCAGGATGAACAGCGTCAGCAGCACGGATGTGACGCCGAGGATCACCTGCATGATGATCTGGAGAATCTCCACTAGCCCTCTTTCCGGTTTCGCGTTCCGGGCATCGCCCATCCACGAGAAGTCCAACGAGCATCCTACCGCAGGGATTCCCGCGGCGGGCGGGCGACGCGACGGCGTCAGGTGCCGACGTGGTGCTGGAAGCGCGCGATTGCAGCGAACTCGGCCGCGTCGAGGCTCGCCCCGCCGACGAGCGCGCCGTCGACATCGGGCTCGCGCATGAAGCCGGCGATGTTGCCCGACTTCACGCTGCCGCCGTAGAGGATGCGCGTGCTCGCTGCCGCCTCGTCGCCGCGGACCTCGGCGATCGCCTGCCGGAGAGCGTGCGCGACCTGCTGCGCCTGGTCGGCCGTCGCCGCCTTGCCCGAGCCGATCGCCCAGACCGGCTCGTACGCGACGACGATCTCGCCGGTCGCGGGCAGCTCGGCGAGCGCCTCGCGCAGCTGCTGCACCGGTACGGCCGAGGCGCCGTGCTGCTCGAGGTCGGCCTCCGTCTCGCCGACGCAGATGATCGGCGTCACGCCATGGCGGATCGCCGCTGCCGCCTTCCGGCCGACGAGCGCGGAGCTCTCCCCGTGGTCCTGGCGGCGCTCGGAGTGCCCGACGATCGCGTACGAGCACTCGAGCTTCGCGAGCATGGATGCGGCGACCTCGCCCGTGTGCGCGCCCGAGTCGTGCTCGGAGACGTCCTGGGCGCCGAAGCGCAGCTCGAACTTCTCCGCCGACACGAGCGTCTGCACGCTGCGCAGGGCGGTGAACGGCGGGAAGACCGCGACCTCGACCGCGGCGTGGTCGTGCCTCGCGTCCTGCAGCGTCCATGCCAGCTTCTGCACGAGTGCGATCGCCTGCAGGTGATCGTTGTGCAGCTTCCAGTTGCCCGCGATGAGCGGCGTGCGGTTCACCATCCGAGGACCTCCAGTCCAGGCAGTCGGGATCCCTCGAGGAACTCGAGGCTCGCGCCGCCACCGGTCGAGATGTGGCCGAACGCGTCGTCGTCGAAGCCGAGCTGCCGCACCGCGGCGGCGGAGTCGCCGCCGCCGACGACGGCGAGGCCGTCGGTCTCCGTGAGGGCCTGCGCGACCGCCTTCGTGCCGGCCGCGAACGCATCCATCTCGAACACGCCCATCGGCCCGTTCCAGAACACCGTGCGCGCGCTGCGGATGGCATCCGCGAAGGCCGCTGCCGTGTCTGGGCCGATGTCGAGACCGATGCCCGAGCCCCCGAAGCGCGACGACTCGATCGCGTCGGCGGCGACCGCCTCGTGCTCGGCGTCGGCGTCGAAGCGCTCCGCGACGACCACGTCGGTCGGCAGCAGCAGCTCGACGCCGCGCTGCTCGGCGTCGGCGATGTAGCCGCGCACGCGCTCGAGCTGATCCCGCTCGAGGAGGCTGGAGGCGACCCCGAGCCCCTTCGCGGCGAGGAAGGTGAAAAGCATGCCGCCGCCGATGAGCAAGCGGTCGACGCGCGGCAGCAGGTGCTCGATGACGCCGAGCTTGTCGCTCACCTTCGAGCCGCCGAGCACGACCGCGTAGGGGCGCTCGGGCGCTTCGGTGAGGCGGGAGAGCACCTCGAGCTCGCGCTGCACGAGCAGGCCGGCGGCGCTCGGGAGCGCTTGCGCGATCTCGAACACGCTCGCCTGCTCTCGGTGCACGACCCCGAAGCCGTCCGACACGAAGGCGTCGGCGCCCGCGGCGAGCTCCGCCGCGAACGTCGCCCGCTCGGTCGCGTCCTTGCTCGTCTCGCGCGGGTCGAACCGCAGGTTCTCGAGCAGTGCGAGCTGCCCGTCCTCCAGCGCGATGCGCACGCGGTGCGCGTCCTCCCCCACCGTGTCGGCGGCGAATGCGACCTCCGCACCCAGCAGCTCGCCGAGCCGCTCGGCGACCGGCGCGAGCGAGTACTTCGGGTCCGGCTCTCCCTTCGGCCGGCCGAGGTGCGACATCGCCACCACCTTCGCGCCCTGCTCGAGCAGGGCGCGAAGGGTGGGCAGCGACGCGACGATGCGGCCCTCGTCGGCGATCCGACCGTCCGTCAGCGGCACGTTGAAGTCGCACCGGATGAGGACGGTCCTGCCGGCGAGGTCGCCGAGCGAGTCGAGCGTGCGCAGGGTCATCAGAGCTGCGAGCCCACGTGCTCGGCGAGGTCGACGAGGCGGCAGGAGTAGCCCCACTCGTTGTCGTACCACGCGGAGACCTTGACCTGGTCGCCGATCACCCGCGTGAGGCCGGAGTCGAAGATCGACGAGAACGAGTTGCCGACGATGTCGGCCGACACGATCGGGTCCTCGGTGTACTGGAGGTAGCCCTTGAGCGGGCCCGACTCCGCGGCCGCGCGGTAGGCGGCGTTGATCTCGTCGACCGTGAGCCCGTCGCGCGTCGTGATCGTGAGGTCGGTGATCGAGCCGGTCGGCGTCGGCACGCGCAGGGCGTAGCCGTCCAAAATGCCCTTGAGCTCGGGGATGACGAGGCCGATCGCCTTCGCCGCGCCCGTGCTCGTCGGGATGATCGAGAGCGCCGCGGCTCGCGCGCGCCGCAGGTCGCTGTGGGGACCGTCCTGCAGGTTCTGGTCGGCGGTGTAGGCGTGCACGGTCGTCATGAGGCCGCGCTCGATGCCGAAGGACTCGTGGAAGACCTTCGCGAGCGGGGCGAGGCAGTTCGTCGTGCACGAGGCGTTCGAGATGACGTGGTCGGTCTCGGGGTTGTAGTCCTCGTGGTTGATGCCCATCACGAACGTCGGGGCGGGGCCCTTCGCGGGCGCGGAGAGGAGGACCTTCTTCGCGCCGGCGGCGATGTGGGCGGATGCGTCCTCGACCTTCGTGAAGCGGCCGGTCGACTCGATGACGACGTCGATGTCGAGCTCGCCCCACGGGAGCTTCGACGGGTCCTTCTCCTCGAGCACGCGGAACGGGTCGTCGCCGACCGTGATCGTGCCCTCGTCGAAGGTGACGGGAGCATCGATCGGTCCGGCGACGGAGTCGTACTTGAGGAGGTGGGCGAGGGTCTTGTTGTCGGTGAGATCGTTGACCGCGACGATGTCGATGTCAGCGCCCTGGGCAAGCGCTGCACGGACGAAGTTGCGGCCGATCCGGCCGAAGCCGTTGATGGCGACCTTCAGTGTCATGGTTTGGGGTTCCTGCCTGTCGGGTGGAGGGACCCCGGGCGCGTGCCCGGGGTCCCGGTCACGGGGTGACGATTCGCTAGCGGAGGATCAGACCGGAGGTCTGCGAGCGGGCGGCCTCGAAGCGCGCCTGCGCGTCCTGCCAGTTGACGATGTTCCAGAACGCCTCGACGTAGTCGGCCTTGACGTTGAGGTAATCGAGGTAGAAGGCGTGCTCCCACATGTCGAGCATGAGCACGGGGTGCGTGCCGACCGGCACGTTGCCCTGCTGGTCGAAGAGCTGGAAGACGTTGAGGCGCGCGCCGATCGAGTCCCACGCGAGCACCGACCAGCCGGAGCCCTGGATGCCCGTGGCGTTCGCGGTGAAGTGCGCCTGGAACTTCGAGAAGTCGCCGAAGAACTCGGCGATCGCGGCCTGCAGCTCGCCCTCGGGCTCGCCACCGCCGTCGCCTGCGAGGTTGTTCCAGAAGACGGTGTGGTTCGTGTGCCCGCCGAGGTTGAAGGCGAGGTCCTTCTCGAGCTTGTTGACGTTCGCGAGGTCGCCCGAGTCGCGCGCCTCGGCGAGCTTGTCGAGCGCGGTGTTCGCGCCGTCGACGTAGGTCTTGTGGTGCTTACTGTGGTGCAGCTCCATGATCTTCGCCGAGATGTGGGGCTCGAGCGCCGCGTAGTCGTACGGCAGCTCCGGCAGGGTGTAGACGGCCATGGCTGGCTCCTCTCTCGCGCGCTGCGCGCGCCGATGGGTCGTCTCGATCCTATCCACGGCGGCCTGATCGCGAGCAGGGTCGCGACGGCCGGCTCAGACGTCGTCGATGTCGGCCGGCACCGCATCCTCGGTGCTCGGGATGCCGCGCTCCTGCGCGGCGCGATCCGCCATCGCGAGCAGTCGCCGGATCCGCCCCGCGACCGCGTCCTTCGTCATCGTCGGCTGCGCGAGGTGGCCGAGCTCGTCGAGGCTCGCGTCGCGGTGCTCGAGGCGCAGTCGGCCCGCGTACGCGAGGTGCTCTGGCACCTCGGGACCGAGGATGTCGAGCGCCCGCTCGATGCGCGCGCACGCCGCGACGGCGGCCTGGGCGCTGCGGCGGAGGTTCGCGTCGTCGAAGTTCACGAGCCGGTTCGCGGTCGCTCGCACCTCGCGGCGCTGCCGCAGCTCGGCCCACGCCTGCACGGTGTCGAGCGCGCCCATGGTCGTGAGCATCCGCGAGATCGGCTCGCCCTCGCGGATGACGACGCGGTGCGCGCCGCGCACCTCGCGCGACTTGGCCGGCACGCCGAGCCGACCGGCCGCGCCGACGAGCGCCATCGCGGCCTCGTTGCCCGGGCAGGCGATCTCGAGCGCGGCGGAGCGGCCCGGGTCCGACAGCGAGCCCTGCGCGAGGAACGCCCCGCGCCACACGCCCGCGAGGTCCTCGAGCGAGCCGGTGGTGACCTTGTTCGGGAGTCCGCGCACGGGCTTGCGTCGCGCATCCATGAGCCCCGTCTGCCGCGCGAGCGTCTCGCCCTCGGCGATGACGCGCACGAGGTAGGCGCCGCTCGAGCGGCTCGACGACGACGAGATGCGGGCGATCTCGGCCTTGACGCCGTAGAGCTCGAGGATGCTGCGCGCGAGCCTGCGCGCGGCGGCCGCGGAGTCGAGCTCGCTCTCGACCGCGACGCGGTTCGAGATGACGTGCAGCCCGCCGGCGAAGCGCAGCAGGGTCGCGACCTCGGCCGCCTTCGTCTGAGGTCGCGTCACGCGCACGCGCGCGAGCTCCTCCTTGACGTCGTCGGTCAATGTCACGCCGGTTCCTCTCGTCATTCGCGTCCCAGATCCCTGTGCTTGACCGCGACCCGCACGCCCGGGTGCTCCGAGAGGCGCGAGGCGAGGTACTGCGCCATCGCGACCGATCGGTGCTTGCCGCCGGTGCAGCCGACGCCCAGCACGGCGTGCAGCTTGTTCTCGCGCGCGAAGCCGGAGAGCACCGGCTCGAGTGCCTCGACGTAGCGGTCGGCGAACTCTCGCGCACCCTCCTGCTCGAGCACGAAGTCGGAGACGACCTCCTCGGTGCCATTGTGACCGCGCAGGTCGGGGTTCCAGAACGGGTTCGGCAGGAAGCGCATGTCGGCGATGAGGTCGGCGTCGACCGGGAGCCCGTACTTGAAGCCGAAGCTCATGACCGTGAGCACGACCTCGAGCTCGCCGCCCGGCGCGAAGCTCTCCCCCACGCGCGTCGTGAGCTGGTGCGGGTTGAGGCCCGTGGTGTCGAGCAGCTGGTCGGCCATGCCGCGCAGCTGCTCGAGCCGGTGGCGCTCCATGCGGATGCCGTCGAGGATCGTGCCGTCGCCCTGCAGCGGGTGCGGCCTGCGCACCTGCTCGTAGCGGCGCACGAGCTCTGCGTCGCTCGCCTCGAGGAACAGCACGCGCACGGAGTGCTCGTTGCGCAGCATCTCGACGAACCGCTTCGCGTCGTCGAACAGCACGCCGCCGCGCACGTCGACGACGATCGCGAGCTTCGCCTCCGTCGCATCGCCCGCCGCAGCCGTGCGCACGAGCGCGCGCAGCATGCTCGGCGGCAGGTTGTCGACCACGAACCAGCCGAGGTCCTCGAGCGCGTTCGCGACCGTCGTGCGTCCTGCACCGGACATGCCGGTGATGATGACGATCTCTCTCGCGTTCACAGCCTGCCGTTCCTCACCCTCGCGTGTCAGCCTCCATCGTATCGGCGCGCAGAGCGCGTGCGATGGCCTCCGCGAGCGCAGGCCCGACGCCGGGCACCTCGCGCAGCTCCTCGGGGGACGCTGCGCGCACGCGCTTCGCGGAGCCGAAGTGCTTGAGCAGCGCGCGTACGCGCGACGGCCCGAGCCCCGGGATGCCGCTCAGCTGCGACTGGATCGCGCTCGAGCGCTTCTGCCGCTGATAGCTGATCGCGACGCGATGGGCCTCGTCGCGCAGCCGCTGCACGAGGTAGAGCGCCTCGCTCGAGCGCGGGAGGATCACCGGGAACTCGTCGTCCGGCAGCCAGAGCTCCTCGAGGCGCTTCGCGATGCCGGCGAGCGCGACGCCCGTGACGCCCTGCTCGTCGAGCGCGCGCTTCGCCGCCTGCACCTGCGGCCGGCCGCCGTCGACGAGCATCAGCTGCGGCGCGTAGGCGAAGCGGGTCGACGACGCGTCGGGATCGCCCTCGACGAGGTACTTCGCCCGGCGGGTGATGACCTGGTGGATGGAGTCGGTGTCGTCGGTCGTCTGCGCGATGCCGAACCGGCGGTACTGGTCCTTGCGCGGCAGCCCGTCCTCGAACACGACCATCGAGGCGACGACGCCCTGCCCGCCGAGGTGCGAGACGTCGAAGCACTCGATGCGCAGCGGCGCCTCGGCCATGCCGAGCGCCTCCTGCAGGTCGGCCAGCGCCTGCGAGCGCGTGACGTAGTCGCTCGTGCGCTTCGTGCGCGCCACCTGCAGCGCGTGCGCGGCATTGACGGTGGCGGAGTCGGCGAGCTTGCGCTTCTCGCCGCGCTGCGGCACCCGCACCTCGACGCGCCCGGGCAGCCCGTGGTCGACACGGCGGTCGGTGAGCCACGCCTCGACCTCGGCGACGGCGTCGGGCTGCTTGGGCAGCAGCACCTCGCGCGCGGGCGGGTCGCCCTCGTCGTACGCGATGCGCAGGATCTGCGTCGCGAGCTCGCTGTCGTCGAGGTCGATCTCGGTGTCGACGACCCACGACTTCGTGCCCCGGATGCGTCCTCCCCGCACCGCGAACAGGTGCACGGCGGCGCTCAGCTCGTCATGCACGAGCCCGAACACGTCGGCGTCGACGCGATCGGAGAGCACGACGCTCGTGCGCTCGAGCACCGACTCGAGGGCGACGAGCTGGTCGCGCAGCCGCGCGGCGCGCTCGAACTCGAGCCGCGCGCTCGCGCGCTGCATCTCCTCCCGCACGCGGTCGACGAAGTCCTGGTCGCCGCCGTTCATGAACGCGACGAGGTCGCGGGCGATCTCGCGATGCTCCGCAAGCGTGACGCGGCCGACGCACGGCGCGGAGCACTTGCCGATGTCGCCGAGTAGGCACGGCCGCCCGGAGCGCTCGGCGCGGTCGTACACCGACTGGCTGCACGAGCGCATCGGGAAGGCCTTCAGCAGCAGGTCGAGCGTCTCGCGGATCGCCCACACCTTCGTGTAGGGGCCGAAGTATCGGGCGCCGCGGATGCCGCGATTGCGCGTGATGAGCGCTCGCGGCACGTCCTCGCCCATCGTCACCGACAGGTACGGGTACGACTTGTCGTCCCGGAACTGCACGTTGAACGGCGGCTCGTACTCCTTGATCCAGGTGAACTCGAGCTGCAGCGCCTCGAACTCGCTCGCGACGATCGTCCACTCGACGCGGACGGCCGTGAGCACCATGCGGCGCGTGCGCTCGTGCAGCGCCTCGAGCGGCTGGAAGTAGTTCGAGAGGCGCTGGCGCAGGTTCTTCGCCTTGCCGACGTACAGCACCCGCTCGTGCTCGTCGCGGAACCGGTAGACGCCGGGCGCCGTCGGGATCGTCCCGGGCGCCGGCTTGTAGGGCACGGTCCGCGGCGCGCGTGCCGCGGTCATCGCACTCCCGCGCCCAGGATCTCCTTGAGGAAGGCTCCCGTGTGGCTGCCCTCGACCTCGGCGACCTGCTCGGGCGTGCCCGTCGCGACGATCGTGCCGCCGCCCGAGCCGCCCTCGGGGCCGAGGTCGATCACCCAGTCCGCGCTCTTGATGACGTCGAGCGAGTGCTCGATCGTCAGCACGGTGTTGCCCTTCTGGACGAGTCCGTCGAGCACCTCGAGCAGCTTGCGCACATCGTCGAAGTGGAGCCCGGTCGTCGGCTCGTCGAGCACGTAGATGGCGCGGCCCGACGTGCGCCGCTGCAGCTCGGTCGCGAGCTTGACGCGCTGCGCCTCGCCGCCCGAGAGCGTCGTCGCCGACTGACCGAGCCGCACGTAGCCGAGGCCGACGTCGACGAGCGTCTTGAGGTAGCGGTGGATCGACGAGATGGGCGCGAAGAAGTCGGCGGCCTCCTCGATCGGCATCTGCAGCACGTCGGCGATCGACTTGCCCTTGTAGTGCACCGAGAGCGTGTCGCGGTTGTAGCGCGCGCCGTGGCACACCTCGCACTCGACGTAGACGTCGGGGAGGAAGTTCATCTCGATCTTCAGCGTGCCGTCGCCCATGCACGCCTCGCAGCGCCCGCCCTTGACGTTGAACGAGAAGCGGCCGGCGAGGTAGCCGCGCGCCTTCGCCTCCGCAGTCTCGGCGAACAGGTTGCGGATCTTGTCGAACACGCCCGTGTAGGTCGCGGGGTTCGAGCGCGGCGTGCGCCCGATCGGGCCCTGGTCGACGTGGATGACCTTGTCGAGGTGGTGGAGGCCCGTCACGCGCGTGTGCCGCGCGGGCACCTGCCGTGCGCCGTTGAGGGCGTTCGCGAGCACCTTGTGGAGGATGTCGTTCACGAGCGTCGACTTGCCCGAGCCCGAGACGCCGGTGACGGCGACGAACACGCCGAGCGGGATGTCGACGTCGAGGTGCTTGAGGTTGTTAGCGCGCGCGCCCTCGACCCGCAGCATCCGCTCGGGGTCGACCGCTCGCCGCTCGGTCGGGGTCGGGATCGACTCTCGACCCGAGAGGTACTTGCCGGTGAGCGAGGTCGGGTGCTCGAGCAGCTCTTCGAAACCGCCGGAGTGCACGACCTCGCCGCCGCGCTCCCCCGCGCCCGGGCCGATGTCGACGATCCAGTCGGCGGTGCGGATCGTGTCCTCGTCGTGCTCGACGACGATGAGGGTGTTCCCGAGGTCGCGGAGCGCCTCGAGGGTGCCGATGAGCTTGCGGTTGTCGCGCTGGTGGAGGCCGATCGACGGCTCGTCGAGCACGTACAGCACGCCGGTGAGGCCCGCGCCGATCTGCGTGGCGAGGCGGATGCGCTGGGCCTCGCCGCCCGAGAGGGTCGCGGCGGCGCGCGAGAGCGAGAGGTAGCCGAGCCCGACGCGGATGAGGAAGTCGAGCCGCGCGCGGATCTCGCGCAGCACCGCCGCCGCGATCGTCGCCTCGCGCTCGTCGAGGTCGAGGCCCTCCATGTAGGCGTGCGCGTCGTCGAGGCTCATGTCGGAGACCGTCGCGATCGACGAGCCGTGCACGAGCACGCTCAGCACCTCGGGCTTGAGCCGCGCGCCGCCGCACTCGGGGCACGGCACCTCGCGCAGGAACTCGCCGTGCTTCGCGCGCACCCAGTCGCTGTCGGCCTCCTCGTGCTTGCGCTGGATGTAGGGCATGACGCCCTCGTAGCCCGTCGCGTACTTCAGCTGGCGCCCGTAGCGGTTGCGCCACTGCACCATGACGTTGCCGTCGGTGCCGTGCAGCACCACTTGGCGCACCTCGGTCTCGAGGTCGCGCCACGGGGTGTCGAGCGAGAAGCCCATCTCGCGCGCGAGGCCTCCGAGGAGCCGCTCGAAGTAGGTGTAGAGGCCCTTGCCCGACTGCGTCCACGGCAAGATCGCGCCCTCGCGGATCGAGAGCGCCTCGTCGGCGATCACGAGCTCCGGGTCGGCCGACATCTTCGTGCCGATGCCGGTGCACTCGGGGCACGCGCCGAACGGCGCGTTGAACGAGAAGGTGCGCGGCTCGATCTCGGTGAGCGAGACGGGGTGGCGATTCGGGCACGAGAGCTTCTCGCTGAACGTGCGGGTGCGCTCGGGGTCGCTCGACTCGAGGTCGACGTAGTCGATCGTCGCGAGCCCGTCGGCGAGCCGCAGCGCGGTCTCGAGCGAGTCGGTGAGCCGCGAGAGCATGCCGGGCTCGGCGACCATGCGGTCGACCACGACCGAGATGTCGTGCTTGTTCTGCTTCTTGAGCGCGGGCGCGTCGGCGAGCTGCACGAGCTCGTCGTCGATGACGGCGCGCGAGTAGCCGGTTGCGACGAGGTTGCGCAGCAGGTCGGCGAACTCGCCCTTCTTCTGCTGCACGACCGGCGCGAGGATCTGGAAGCGCGTGCGCTCCGGCAGCTCCATGAGCTCGTCCGCGATCTGCTGCACCGTCTGGCGCTGGATGCGCTCGCCGCAGATCGGGCAGTGCGGCACACCGATGCGCGCCCACAGCAGGCGCATGTAGTCGTGCACCTCGGTGATCGTGCCGACCGTCGAGCGCGGGTTGCGGTTCGTCGACTTCTGGTCGATCGACACGGCGGGGCTCAAGCCCTCGATGAAGTCGACGTCGGGCCGGTCGACCTGGCCGAGGAACTGGCGCGCGTAGGCGGAGAGCGACTCGACGTAGCGGCGCTGCCCCTCGGCGAAGATCGTGTCGAAGGCGAGCGACGACTTGCCGGATCCGGACAGCCCGGTGAACACCACGAGCGAGTCGCGCGGGATGCGCAGGTCGACGTCCTTGAGGTTGTGCTCGCGGGCGCCGCGGACGTGCAGCTCGGCGGTGTTCGTGGTCGTGGATGTCACCGAAGAAGCCTACGACCGGCCGCTGACACGCATCCCTCGGCTTCGCTCAGGGCGCACTCGGATCCGCTAGCCGATGCGCGCGATCGTCTCCCCCACCGAGGCCGCCGCGCCCTCCTCGAGGACCCGCGAGACGGTGCCCGCGCGGTGCGCGAGTGCCTTCGTCTCCATCTTCATCGCGTCGAGCACCGCGAGCTCCTGGCCCTCGGCGACCTCGGCGCCGTCGTCGACGAGCCACCGCACGAGCGTGCCGGGCACCGGCGCCTCGACGGCCGCCTCGTCGCGCGCCGGCGCCGCGGGCGCTCCGCCGCCCGCTCCCGCTGCGGCCGCGAGGAGCGCGTCGGGCAGGCCGAGCACCACGCGGCGCCCGTCGACCTCGATCGCGACGCGGCGGAGCGCGTCGGCGGGCGCGGGCGCCGGGCGCAGCTGCGGCTCGAGGCGCGGCATGAGCTCGGCCTCGATCCACTGCGTCGACACCGCGAAGCCCTCGGTCGAGAACGCGGGCTCGTCGAGCACGGCGAGCGCGAACGGCGCGACCGTGGCGACGCCCTCGACCTCGAGCTCGCCGAGCGCGCGGCGGAGCCGCACGAGGGCCGCGTCGCGGTCGGGCGCGTGGACGATCAGCTTCGCCGCGAGCGAGTCGAACGCCGCCTCGACGCGGTCGCCCGCCTCGACGCCGGCGTCCCAGCGCACGCCGGGTCCGCCGGGGACCCGCAGGCCCGACACCACCCCGGGGCTCGGCAGGAAGCCGCGGCCCGGGTCCTCGGCGTTGACGCGCAGCTCGATCGCGTGGCCGGACGGCGCGGGCGTCGCGTCGAACGAGATGCCGCGGCCCTCGGCGATGCGCAGCTGCTCGCGCACGAGGTCGACACCGGTCACCATCTCGGTGACCGGGTGCTCGACCTGCAGTCGCGTGTTCACCTCGAGGAAGGCGATCGTGCCGTCGGCGGCGAGCAGGAACTCGACCGTGCCGGCGCCCCGGTAGTCGACGGCCGCGCAGATGTCGCGCGCGGCGGCGTGGATGCGCGCGCGCTGCTCGTCGGTGAGGCCCGGCGCGGGCGCCTCCTCGAGCAGCTTCTGGCTGCGACGCTGGAGCGAGCAGTCGCGGTCGCCCACGACGACGACGCGGCCGGCGCCGTCGCCGAGCACCTGCGCCTCGACGTGGCGGGGGTGCTCGAGGTAGCGCTCGACGAAGCACTCGCCGCGGCCGAAGGCGCCGACGGCCTCGCGAGAGGCGGCTTCGAAGGCCTCCGGAACCTCCTCGAGCGTCCTGGCGATGCGCATGCCGCGCCCGCCGCCGCCGAACGCCGCCTTCACGACGATCGGCAGGCCGTGCTCCTCGGCGAAGGCGACGGCCCCGTGCGCACCCTCGAGCGGGCGGTCGATGCCGGGCGCGAGCGGCGCGCCGGCCTCGATCGCGATGCGCCGGGCGGAGACCTTGTCGCCGAGCGCCTCGATGCTCGCGGGCGCCGGCCCGATCCAGGTCAGGCCCGCCTCCTCGACAGCGCGCGCGAACGCGGCGCTCTCGGAGAGGAAGCCGTAGCCGGGGTGCACGGCGTCGGCGCCCGATGCGCGCGCCGCCTCGAGCAGCGAGGGGATGTCGAGGTACGTCTCGGCCGCGGTCGAGCCGCCCAGGGCGACGGCGGCGTCGGCCGCCCGCACGTGCATCGCATCGACGTCCTGGTCGGCGTACACCGCGACCGAGCGGATGCCCGCCTCGGCGCACGCGCGCGCGACCCGAACGGCGATCTCGCCGCGATTGGCGATGAGGACGGTCTGGATGCGGGTCATGCGGAGGCTCCGAGGTCGATCAGGTGGTCGTCGGCGAGGACGAAGCGGATGCGGGCGCCGGGCGGCAGCTGGCCGACGAGGTCGAGGTCGGCGTCGACGACGGCGCCGACGATCGGGTACCCGCCCGTGAGCGGGTGGTCCGGCAGGAACAGCACGGGCTGGCCGTCGGGCGGCACCTGGATGGCGCCCGTCACGGCGCCCTCGCTCGGGAGCTCGCCGTCGCGCGCACGCTCGAGCGGCGTGCCCTCCAGCCGGACGCCGACGCGGTCCGAGCGCGGCGTGACGAGCCAGGCCTGGGCCGTGAGCGCCTCGAGCGCGGCAGGCGTGAACCAGTCGGACCGCGGGCCGAGCACGATGCGCAGCCGCACCTCCTGCCCCGGCGCGGGCGGCGAGGCGAGGGGCTCGGGCACGGGCTCGACGGCGTAGGGCGCCGCCGCGGGGCCGTGGAGCGGCACCACGTCGCCCGCGGCGAGCGGCTCAGGGCCGAGGTCGGCCAGGGTGTCGGTCGCGAGGCTGCCGAGCGCGGACTCGAGTGCGATGCCGCCGCGCACGGTCACGAGCGCGCGGAGGCCCGCGGTGATCGCGCCGATCCGCAGCTCGTCGCCGTCGTCGAGGGCGACGGGCGCGCCGGGGACGACGGAGCTGCGGCTCGCGTTCCTCGCCATCGCCGACTTCGAGTCGCTCCACCGGCCCTTCGTCACCCGCAACCGCGTCGTGCTCGATGCGCTCGTCGACGAGGGCCCCGAGGCCGCCGCCGCCGAGCTCGAGCGCTACCTCACCGAGTCGGAGCGGCGCATCCTGGGCGCCTACGCGCGGCTCGGCAGGGCCTGAGCGGCCGGCGGGCGCTCAGCTCGCCTCGCGGATCTGCCGCAAGTCGCGCTTCAGGTCGTGGAGCTCGTCGCGCAGCCGCGCCGCGAGCTCGAACTTCAGCTCGGCGGCCGCCTCGGTCATCTGCGCCGTGAGGTCGGCGATGATCGACTCGAGCTGCGCCGGCCCGTCGAGGCTCGAGCGGTCCTTCGCGAGCCGCGGCGTCGGCGCGCCGCGCCGCCCGCCCGCGAGCAGCTCTGCCGTGTCGGCCTGCTCTCGCGCGAGCACGTCGGTGATGTCCGCGATGCGCTTGCGGAGCGGCGTCGGGTCGATGCCGTGCTCCTCGTTGTAGGCGATCTGGATCGCGCGGCGGCGCTCGGTCTCGTCGATCGCGTTCCGCATCGAGTCGGTGATGCGATCGGCGTACATGTGCACCTCGCCCGAGACGTTGCGCGCCGCGCGGCCGATCGTCTGGATGAGCGACGTCGACGAGCGCAGGAAGCCCTCCTTGTCGGCGTCGAGGATGGAGACGAGCGAGACCTCGGGCAGGTCGAGGCCCTCGCGCAGCAGGTTGATGCCCACGAGCACGTCGAAGACGCCCTGCCGCAGCTGCGTGAGCAGCTCGACGCGGCGCAGCGTGTCGACGTCGGAGTGCAGGTAGCGCACGCGCACGCCCGCCTCGGTGAAGTACTCGGTGAGCTCCTCGGCCATCTTCTTCGTGAGCGTCGTCACGAGCACGCGCTCGTCGCGCTCCGCGCGCACACGGATCTCCTCGAGCAGGTCGTCGATCTGCCCCTTCGTCGGCTTGACGACGAGCTTCGGGTCGACGAGCCCCGTCGGGCGGATGATCTGCTCGACCACGGTGTCGGCGAGCGACATCTCGTACTTCGCGGGCGTCGCCGAGAGGTAGACCTTCTGCGGCGTGCGCTCGAGGAACTCGTCGAACTTGAGCGGCCGGTTGTCGAGCGCGCTCGGGAGCCGGAAGCCGTGCTCGACGAGCGTGCGCTTGCGGCTCGCGTCGCCCTCGTACATCGCCCCGATCTGCGGCACGGTCACGTGCGACTCGTCGATCACGACGAGGAAGTCGTCGGGGAAGTAGTCGAGCAGGCAGTGCGGCGGCTCGCCCTGCTCGCGGCCGTCGATGTGCCGCGAGTAGTTCTCGATGCCCGAGCAGAAGCCGATCTGCTCCATCATCTCGAGGTCGAAGCTCGTGCGCATGCGCAGCCGCTGCGCCTCGAGCAGCTTCCCCTCGCGCTCGAGCACCTTCAGCCGCTCCTCGAGCTCGGTGCGGATGCGCTCCATGGCGTGGTGCATGCGCTCGGTGCCGGCGACGTAGTGGCTGCCGGGGAAGATCGACACCGCGTCGTGCCGCGAGAGCACCTCGCCCGTGAGCGGGTGCAGGGTCGAGAGCGCCTCGATCTCGTCGCCGAAGAGCTCGATGCGGATCGCGTGCTCCTCGTACATCGGGATGATCTCGATCGTGTCGCCGCGCACGCGGAACGTGCCGCGCGTGAACGCGACGTCGTTGCGCTGGTACTGCATCGCGACGAACCGGCGCAGCAGCGCCTGCCGGTCGATGCGCATGCCGACCTGGAGCGCGACCATCGCCTCGAGGTACTCCTCGGGCGTGCCGAGGCCGTAGATGCACGAGACGGTCGAGACGACGACGACGTCGCGGCGCGACAGCAGCGCGTTCGTCGCCGAGTGCCGGAGCCGCTCGACCTCGGCGTTGAGCGACGAGTCCTTCTCGATGAAGGTGTCGGTCTGCGGGACGTACGCCTCGGGCTGGTAGTAGTCGTAGTACGAGACGAAGTACTCGACGGCATTGTTCGGCATGAGCTCGCGGAACTCGTTCGCGAGCTGCGCGGCGAGGGTCTTGTTGTGCGCGAGCACGAGCGTCGGGCGCTGCACCTGCTCGACGAGCCACGCGGTCGTCGCGCTCTTGCCGGTGCCGGTCGCGCCGAGCAGCACGACGTCGGTCTCCCCTCGCTCCAGGGCGGCTGCGAGCTCGCGGATGGCCTTCGGCTGATCGCCGGAGGGCTCGTACTCGCTCACGACCTCGAACGGCCGCACGGCACGCGTGGGTTCCATGCCTCCAGCCTAGGAGCGGCCACCCACATCGCGGCTGTGGGGGCCGCCGCCGCGAGCGTCGCCGCGCAGCCGCTCCCACAGGGCGTCGGCCTGCGCGAGCGTCTGCTCGAGGTCGCCCGCGGTGTCGATCACGACGTCGGCGATCGCGAGCCGCTGCTCGTCGCTCGCCTGCGACGCGACGCGAGCCCGCGCATCCGCCTCGTCCATGCCGCGGAGCGCCACGAGCCGCGCGACCCGCACGTCGGCGGGGGCGTGCGCGACGACGACGAGCTCCCACGGGTCGCTCGCGCGGGACTCGACGAGGAGCGGCACGTCGTAGACGACGACCGCCTCAGGGTCGGCGTCGAGCGCCGCGCGGAAGCGGCGCGCGGACTCGCGGCCGACCGCCGGGTGGACGATGCCGTTGAGCTGCCGCCGCGCGGCGTCGTCGGCGAAGACGAGCGCGCCGAGCGCGGCTCGGTCGAGCGACCCGTCGGGCAGCAGGAGGTGCTCGCCGAACGCCTCCGCGATCTCGCGGAGCACCGGCTGGCCGGGCTGCTGGAGCTCGCGCACGAGCGCATCGGCGTCGACGACGACCGCTCCGCGCTCCGCGAGCCGACCGGCGATCGTGGACTTGCCGGAGGCGATGCCGCCGGTGAGCGCGACGAGTGGCATGGCTCGAGTCTCGCACGCCCGGGGCGCCGGCTCGGCGGCGGGGCACCGGAGACGTCGGCGGTGCCCGCTAGCATGGGCGAGATCGCACCGGGACGCGCGGTGCTGGATGCGGGAGAACCGATGCACGAGGACGTCGCGGTGGTCATCGAGGATGGCGAGGACATCCGTGAGCTGCTGGCGCAGGTGCTCACGCGGGGCGGCTTCACCGTGCACACGGCGGCCGACGGCCCGAGCGGTGTGGAGCTCGTCCGGCAGCACGACCCGATCGTCGTCACGATCGACGTGAACATGCCCGGCATGGACGGCTTCGAGACCGCTCGCCAGGTGCGCAGCCTCACGACCGCCTACATGGTCATGATCACGGCGCGCGGCGACGAGATCGACACGCTCGTCGGGCTGCAGGCCGGCGCCGACGACTACGTCGTCAAGCCCTTCCGGCCGCGCGAGCTGCGCGCTCGGATCGAGGCGATGATGCGCCGTCCGCGCGCGCTCGCGTCGACGCATCCGTCGGCACCGCTACCCCCGCAGGCCGCTCCCGCCGCGCATCGCGCGCCCTCGGCTCCGGGTCTGCAGCCCGCGCCGGTCGACGACGAGTCCGACGAGTCGATGCTCGAGCACCGCGGGCTGCGGCTCGAGCCCGGGGCGCGGGTCGTCGAGCTCGACGGCCAGGAGATCGAGCTCACGCGGAGTGAGTTCGACATCCTGCGGATGCTGCTGGGCTCCGGCCGCCGGGTCGTGAGCAAGCTGCAGCTCGCGGGCATGCTGCGCGGCGAGCGCGGCGAGCCGGACCACTTCCTGAGCGAGCACGACGCGCGAGCGATCGAGGTGCACGTCGCGAACCTCCGCCGGAAGCTCGGCGAGTCGCCGTCGGAGCCGCGCTGGATCGAGACCGTCCGCGGCGTCGGCTACCGCCGCACCGCCTGACCGCGCTCGGCGTCCTCCCCCTCGCCGTCCTCCCCGGCGACGACGACCGAGACGTCGTCGCTGCGCATCGCGCGCCGCGCGGCGGAGCGCGCGGCCTCGACGAGCACATCGCGGTCGTAGCCGGTGATGCTCGTGAGCGCGACGCCCATGCCGATGGGCGGCACGACCGGCACCCCGGCGGTGCGGAGCTGGTCGAGCATCGCGCGGTGCATGCGCGCGGCGAGCTGCCGGGCGTCCGCCGGCGACGACGGCTGGAACGCGAGCAGCAGCAGACCGCGCTCGTCGCTGCCGAGCGCGGCGGTCGTCGGCGCGAGCCGGCGGACGGCCGCGCGCGCGGCTTGCCGGACGTGCTCGGCCTCGTCGACGCCGAACGCGGTCGAGATGCGCGAGAGGGCGTCGATGCGCACCGCGAGCACCGCGAAGAGCTCGCCCCGGCGGTTCGCGCGCATGAGCCGACCGCCGAGCACGCGCGAGAACGACGGTGCGAGCAGCACGCCATCGGCCGCGATCGCCATGAGCGAGGAGTCCTCGGTGCCGCGCAGCCGCACCTGCTCGGCGCGCAGCACCGAGGTGACGACGACGACGATGATCGTGAGGGCGATCGTCGCGATGCCGGCGACCCCGGGATCCGCCCACACGCGCAGCGTGTCGCGACCGCTCATCATCGTCACGCCGGCGAGGAGCCGCGCGAGCTGGAAGACGGCGACCGCGACGAGCACGCCGCCGAGCGCAACGCCCGTGCGCGTGCGCCGCAGCGACCCCCGGAGCGCCTCGGCGGCGCCGAGGCCCGAGAAGGCGGCGTTCGCGGCGAACATCACCCAGCGCGCCGACCAGCCCTCCTCGCCCGTGCCGACGAGCAGCACCGCGAGGAAGGCGAGCAGCGACACGAGGGTGACGACGAGCGAGGCGCGGCCGCTGTGGCAGCCGTTGAAGACGCGGCACCCGATCCACAGCAGGCCCATGCTCGCGACCCACGTGCCCTGGCCGATGCCGACCGGCCACTCGCCCACGTCGATGACGGCCTCGACGACGAACGCCTCGGTCGCGACCATCGCGGCGAGGAAGCCGAGCGCCCAGACGCGGCCGGCGCGATCGTCCTTGCGGACCATCGTCTCGAGCACGAAGAGCCCGCCGGCGACGTGGACGACGATCGCGGTGATGAGGATGACGGTGTCTGGATCGAGGGTCATGCGGTCGCTCCCGTGGTGCGGCGAGGCAGTTGGACGACGAACGTGGCGCCGCCGCCCGGCTCGCTCTGGACGGTGATCTCGCCGCCGTGCGCGCGCACGAGATCGCGGCTGATGGACAGGCCGAGGCCGGTGCCCGTCGCCCTGCCGGAGGGCTGGGCTCGATAGCGGCGCTCGAAGAGCCGCGGCAGCGCGTCCTCCGCGATGCCCGGCCCGTCGTCGCGCACGACGAGCCACGCGTGCTTGTCGTCGGCCGTGACGCCGACCTCGATGAGGCCGTCGCCCGTGTGGTAGTTGACGGCATTGCCGACGAGGTTGTCGACCACCTGCCGGATGCGGTTGGGGTCGAACTCCGCCTCCGCCGGCTCGATGCCAGAGCTGTCGATGCGGATGTTGCGCTCGGCGGCGCGCGGCTCGAGCGCCTCGACGGACGCGAGCACGACGCGCGCGAGGTCCTCGCGCACGGGACGCACGTCGAAGCGCCCGGGCCCGTCGGCGGTCGCGGCGAGGATGTCGCCGATGATGACGAGCAGGCGCGAGGCGTTGCGCTCGGCGATCTCGAGGCTGCGCCGCGCCCCGGGCCCGACGTCGCCGGAGTCGAGGGCGAGGTCGAGATGTCCCAGCACGCTCGTGAGCGGCGTGCGCAGCTCGTGCGAGACGGAGGCGACGAGCTCGTCGCGGATGTGCACCGCTTGCTGCTCGGCGGTCACGTCGCGGGTGACGAGGATCGCGCCCACGTCGGCGCCGTTGATGTCGAACAGCCGGCGCGCGGTCGACAGCAGCGCGCGGCGCTGGTCGCCGGACGGCCCCTGCCAGTGCAGCAGGTTCTCGAAGGTCTCGCCTCGCCGGGCGCGCGCGACCGGCACGGCTCCCGGCTCGGTCGGCGTCACGCCGTCCGCCTCGAACAGCTGCGCGTCGTCCGCGGGCGTCATGAGCCGCGCGTGGGCGTCGTTCTCGACCGAGATGCTGCCGTCGGCGCCGATCCGCACGACGCCGAAGTCGACCGCGTCGAGCAGCTCGCTCACCGCGTCCTCCTGCCGCCTGGCGCGCTCGACGGCGTGGTCGAGGTAGTCGGCCTGCTCGTCGAGCAGCGACCGCTGCGCCGCGGAGCGGCGCGCGGCGATGAAGGCGACGACGGATGCGGTGGCGAGCGCGAGCGGGCCGAGCACGTCGCGCATGCCCGCGCCGAGGTCGTCGGTGACGAGCCGCGCCGTCCAGAAGAGCACCGTCGAGCCGCCCGCGCCGAGCACGAGGCCGCGCCAGCCGAGCGCGGTGGCGAGCCAGGTCGCCGGCACCGTCCACAGCAGCCACGCCTCGCCGTCCGGGTACGAGAGCTGCAGCAGCAGCACCGCGACGAGGTCGCCGACCGGCACGATCCCGCTCCAGCGCACCGGGAGGCGGTTCCACGGCACGACGAGCGCGGCGATCGTGAGCGCGAACACGAGCAGCATGCCGCCGAAGAGCAGCTCACCCTCGCGCACGTCGGCGACGACGACGATGAGCGCGCACGCCACGAGCGCGGCGGCGCCGAAGAGCAGCTGGTTGACGGCCGTCGCGCGCTCGCGAGTACGGTCGGGGCGCGCGCCATCGGCGCGAGCAGTCGTGACCGCCGCCATCATGCTCCGACGCTACCGCGCACGGGGCGATTCCCCCGCCTCGCAGTGCGGGAGCGGGCTACGATCGGCGCGAGCGGCCCCTCGCCGCGGGAGGAGGGATCGTGCTGGAGGCCCTGACCGGTGCCGGGCTCGCCGCGGCCGCGGGCATGAACGCGTACATCCCCCTGCTCGTCGTCGGGGTCGCCGATCGGCTCTTCCCCGGCCTGCTCGCGCTCCCCGAGGGCTGGGCGTGGCTCTCGAGCTGGTGGGTGATCGGCATCGTCGCGGTGCTGCTCGTCGTCGAGGTCGTCGCCGACAAGGTGCCGGCCGTCGACAGCGTGAACGACGTGCTGCAGTCGCTCGTGCGCCCGGCCGCGGGCGGCCTCGTGTTCGGCTCGTCCTCGACCGCCTCGACCGTCGCGGTCAGCGACCCCGCCGAGTTCTTCGCCTCGAACCAGTGGGTGCCCATCGTCGTCGGCGCGGTCATCGCGCTCGCGGTCCACGTCGGCAAGACCGCGGTGCGCCCGGCAGCGAACGTCGCGACCGCGGGCGCGGCGGCGCCGGTCATCTCGACGGTCGAGGACGTGAGCGCGATCGGGCTCTCGCTGCTCGCGATCGTCGCCCCGATCCTCGTCGTGCTCGGCTTGCTCCTGCTGTGGCTCTTCGGCTGGTCGCTGTGGCGCTCGGCCCGCCGCCGGCGGAACGCCGATCTGCGGCCGGCGACCGACAGGCACGGCGCCGACTAAGCGGTCGTCCCCGCCTCGGCGGGCACGGGGTCGACCGCGTGCTGGTGCCACGCGCCGCGCCAGCGCACCACGCGGCCCGACTCGTCGCGCTCGGCGATCGCCTCCTCGTGACCGGAGCCCATGCCGGTCGCGGCGGCGATCACCACGCGGCCGGTGCCGCGCGGCGTGAGCACGTCGACCGAGGCGAGCGGATCGGCCGCCGTCGGCGCGATGCCGAGCAACCGTCCGCCGAGCTCGACGACGTCGAGTCGGCCCCAGATGCTCGCGAAGGACCCCTCGAACGAGCGCGCCAGCGTGAGGTCGTCGTCCGCGAGCTCGGCCGTGGGCTCGAGCGCAGCCTGGACGATGCGGGCGACGCCGACGGCGAGCTCCTCGGCGGGCGCGTCGATCGCGTTCGCGAGCACGCTCACGACGATGTCGCGCTCGGCGTCGACGAGCGTGCGCGTCGCCTGTCCCGTCCACGCCCCGCCGTGGCCGTGCCACGTGCGCCCGTCGATCTCGCGCAGCATGAGCCCGAGGCCGTACCCCGCCACCGCGCCGTCGCGGCCCGACGTCGACCACTGGCGCTGCCGCATCCGCCGTCGTGCCGTGCCGCTCAGCAGCCGGTCGTCGGCGTCCGCGATCGTGCGGAGTGCATCCGAGAGCTCCGCCGCCGTCGAGACGGCGCCCGTCGCGGCGGCGAGCGCGCGCGAGGAAGGGCTGCCGAGCGGCGCCCGCACGTCGCTCGAGTGCAGCGCGGAGTGCCCCGTCGCGAGCGGCTGCGAAGCGCCCTCGATGTCGGCGCTCGTGGCCTCGAGCCCGAGCGGCGCGAGCACGAGGCGCGCGAGCGCGTCGGCGTAGGGCTCCGCGGTCACCGCCTCGATCGCGAGGCCGAGCAGGCCGAAGCCGATGTTGGAGTACTTGAACTCGGCGGATGCGTCGAGCCGAGCGACGCCGGACGTCGCGATCGAACGCAGCCGGTCGGCATCCGGGAAGTCGTCGGCGAGCTGCCAGAAGGCGACGTCGTCGCCATCGCGCGTCGCGCCGCTCCCGTGGGAGAGCAGCTCGCGCACCGTGAGCCCAGCGGCGTCGGTGCCGGTGAGCGCCGGCACGAGCGCGCCGAGCGGATCGTCGAGCCGGAGGGCGCCGTCGTCGACGAGCCGCATCGCGGCGATCGCCGCGAGCGCCTTCGAGTGGGAGGCGATGCGGAAGCGGTGCTCGTTCGTGAGCGGCTCGCCCGTCGCCTCGTCGGCGACACCGATCGCGCGCTCGAGCACGAGCTCGCCGCCGATGCGCACGGCGAGCTGCACGCCCGGCACCCGCAGCCGCCAGCGGCGGTAGGCGAGCCAGCGGTCGGCGTAGTCGAGGGCGTGCGTGATCGCGTCGTCGGTGGGCATGCCTCGATCCTGCCACCGGATCGCAACCCGGGCGTCGCAACCGGGGAACGCAGAGCGGGCCGCGCCCGAAGGCACGGCCCGCACCGGTGGTGGTGACTACTCCGAGGAGCCGGTGAGCTTCTCGCGGAGCGCGGCGAGCGCCTCGTCGTCGGCGAGGGTGCCGGCGCCCGAGTCGTCGGAGCTGCCGCCGAACGACGATGCGCCCGAGGGCACGTCGTTCGAGGTGAGCTCGGCGTCGCGGGCCGCCGCGACCTGCGCCTTGTGCGCCTCCCAGCGCGCCTGCGCGGCCGCGTACTCGGCCTCCCAGGCCTCGCGCTGCGACTCGAAGCCTTCCTTCCACTCGTTCGTCTCGGGGTCGAAGCCCTCCGGGAACTTGTAGTTGCCCTGCTCGTCGTACTCGGCGAGCATGCCGTAGAGCGCCGGGTCGAAGTCGGTGCCGTCGGGGTCGACGCCCTCGTTCGCCTGCTTGAGCGAGAGCGAGATGCGGCGGCGCTCGAGGTCGATGTCGATGATCTTCACGAAGACCTCGTCGCCGACCGCGACGACCTGGTCAGCCGTCTCGACGTGCTTCGCCGAGAGCTCCGAGATGTGCACGAGGCCCTCGATGCCGTCCGCGACGCGCACGAACGCGCCGAACGTGACGAGCTTCGTGACCTTGCCCGGTGCGACCTGACCGATCGCGTGCGTGCGGGCGAAGATCTGCCACGGGTCCTCCTGCGTCGCCTTGAGCGACAGCGAGACGCGCTCGCGGTCGAGCTCGACGGTGAGGATCTCGACGGTGACCTCCTGGCCCACCTCCACGACCTCCGAGGCGTGCTCGATGTGCTTCCACGAGAGCTCCGAGACGTGCACGAGGCCGTCGACGCCGCCGAGGTCGACGAACGCGCCGAAGTTGACGATCGACGAGACGACGCCCTTGCGGACCTGCCCCTTCTGGAGCGACTGCAGGAACTGGCCGCGCGAGGCCGACTGCGTCTCCTCGAGGAGCGCGCGGCGCGAGAGCACGACGTTGTTGCGGTTCTTGTCGAGCTCGAGGATCTTCGCCTCGATCTCCTGGCCGAGGTACGGCGTGAGGTCGCGGACGCGGCGCAGCTCGATGAGCGAGGCCGGCAGGAAGCCACGGAGGCCGATGTCGACGATGAGGCCGCCCTTGACCACCTCGATGACCGTGCCGGTGACGACGCCGTCCTCGTCCTTGATGCGCTCGACATCGCCCCAGGCGCGCTCGTACTGCGCGCGCTTCTTCGAGAGGATCAGGCGACCCTCCTTGTCCTCCTTCTGGAGGACGAGCGCCTCGACGGTGTCGCCGACCTCGACGACCTCGGAGGGGTCGACGTCGTGCTTGATGGAGAGCTCGCGCGAGGGGATGACGCCCTCAGTCTTGTAGCCGACGTCGAGGAGGACCTCGTCGCGGTCGATCTTGACGACGGTGCCCTCGATGAGGTCGCCGTCGTTGAAGAACTTCAGGGTCTTCTCAACGGCGGCCATGAAGTCATCGGCCGAGCCGATGTCGTTCACAGCGACCTGCTTGGGAGCCGTGGTCGTTGCAGTGGTCATAGAGTTCAAGGTGCCTTATGGGGGTCTGTCGGGCTGTGGGCATGGGAATGCCCATCCAGCGGTTCGGATTGATTGCGCGCCACACGAGTGGCCCGGCAATCCTATACGCGGATGGGCATCCCGGACAACCGGAGCTCCAGCGCTCAGCTGCGGAGCACGGCCTCGCGCAGCGTGTCGAGGCCGACGCCGCCGATGTTGAGCACTCGGGTGTGGAAGCGCTTGAGGTCGAACGCGTCACCCTCGGCCTCCTTCGCGGCATCCCGGATCTGCTCGAAGATGCGCTGGCCGATCTTGTAGGACGGCGCCTGGCCCGGCCAGCCGAAGTAGCGGTTGACCTCGAAGCGCACGAACGGCTCGTTCATGTTGACGTTCGACTTCATGAACTCGAAGGCGTAGTCGAAGTCCCACTCGCCCGTGCCGTCGAGGCGCGGCTTGCCGAGGTGCACGCCGATGTCGAGCACGACGCGCGCCGCGCGCATCCGCTGACCGTCGAGCATCCCGAGCCGGTCGGCCGGGTCGTCGAGGTAGCCGAGCGACTCCATGAGCCGCTCCGCGTAGAGCGCCCAGCCCTCGGCGTGGCCCGAGGTGCCGGCGAACGCGCGGCGCCACAGGTTGAGCTGCGCGCGGTTGTACGTCGCCTGCGCGATCTGCAGGTGGTGGCCCGGCACACCCTCGTGGTACACGGTCGTGAGCTCGCGCCACGTGTCGAACTCGGTGACGCCCTCGGGCACCGACCACCACATCCGCCCCGGCCGCGAGAAGTCGTCGGCGGGACCGGTGTAGTAGATGCCGCCGGTCTGCGTCGGCGCGATCATGCACTCGAGCGCCTTGATGGGCTCGGCGATGTCGAAGTGGGTGCGGCCGAGCTCCTCGATCGCGCGGTCGCTCGTCTCCTGCATCCACGCCTTGAGCGCGTCGGTGCCGTGGAGCTTGCGGCTCGCGTCCTGGTCGAGGTGCGCGATCGCCTCCTGCACGGTCGCGCCCGGGAGGATCTCGTTCGCGATCGCCTCCTGCTCGGTGCGCATCCGGTCGAGCTCCTCGATGCCCCACGCGTAGGTCTCGTCGAGGTCGACGGCGGCGCCGAGGAACCGGCGCGACATGAGCGAGTAGAAGTCGCGGCCGACGGCGTCGACGGGGTTGGCGGATGCGGCGAGCTCGGTGCGCAGGAACTCCGCGAACCGCGCGTGCGCCTCGGTCGCCTCGCCTGCGGCCTTCGCGAGGTCGTCGCGGAGCGAGGCGGGCAGCTCCCGGTCCCCCGCCTTCGCGGAGGCGGCGAAGTCGTGGAAGAAGCCCTTGCCTGGCGCGTAGTCGGTGAACTGCTCGAGCACGTTGTCGATCTGGCGCGCCGCGGGCGTGTTGCCGGTGGCGATGCCGTTGCGAAGCGAGGCGATGTAGCCGTCGATCGCGGCGGGCACGTTGCGCAAGCGCTGCGCGATCGTCGACCAGTCGTCCTCGCTGCCGGTCGACATGAGGTCGAAGATGTCGCGGATGCCCGAGGCCGGGCTCGCGAGGTTGTTGAGGTCGCGGTCGCCCCAGCCGGAGTCGTGCACGTCGAGCTCGAGCTGCAGCTCGCGCGAGAGGTCGGTCTTCGTCACCCAGTCGACGTCGTCGACGGGCTCGGCGGCCTCGAGGGCGGCGAGCACCTCGCGCGCGAGCGCGGCGTCGGCGTCGCGGCCGCTCGGCGAGTAGTCGCCGTAGCCGGCGTTGTCGCCCTCGAGGCCCACGTACACGTTGATCTCGGGGTTCATGGCGGCAGCGCGGTGGACGTAGTCCTCCGCGATCCGGTCGATCTCGGTCTGCTGGCGCGACGTCGCGCCGACTCTCTCGTCAGTCATGCCGCAAGCCTACGCATCAGCGGAGGGCGGTCATGACCTCCCGCTCGAAGAGCTCGATGCCGTCCTGCTCGAACGCGACCTCCGGCATGTAGGCGATGAGCGTGCCGAGGCCGGCTTCGCGGAGCGCCCCGACGTGGTCGACGACCATCTGCGGCGTGCCGACGACGGCGCCGCGCGCCGAGAAGCCCGTGCCGGCGTGCTCGGCGGGCAGCGCCGAGTCGGCGCGCGCGTTGACCTCGTCGACGACGCGGCGCGCTTCAGCCTCGCGCTCGCGCACGACGATGTTGAGGTTGGAGGTCAGCCGCACCTCGGCGGGGTCGCGCCCCTCCTTCTCGAGGTGGCGCAGCAGCACGTCGCGCTTGCGCGCGAACTGCTCGGGCGAGCCGCCGAAGTTCGTCGCATCCGCCCACTTCGCCGCGTAGCGGAGCGTGCGCTGCTCGCCGCCGCCCGCGATCCAGGTGGGGATGCGGGGACGGCCGTCGCGCCCGATCTGCAGCGGCTGCGGCCGGCAGATGGCGCCGTCGACCGAGAACGACTCCGACTCGAGCGTCGCGCGACCCTCGGCCCACAGCCGCTGGATGATCTGCACGCCGTCGCGGAGCGCCGAGATGCGGTCGCCAACGCCCGGGAAGCCGTAGCCGTAGGCGCGCCACTCGTGCTCGTACCAGCCGGCGCCGATGCCGAACTCGAGCCGGCCGCCGGAGATGACGTCGACGGTCGCGGCGACCTTCGCGAGGTAGGCGGGGTTCCGGTACCCCATGCACGTGCACATCTGGCCGAGCCGCACGCGGCTCGTGCTCGCGGCGAGCGCGGCCATGAGCGTCCACGCCTCGTGCGTCGCCTCATCGGTCGGCTGCGGCGTGGTGTGGAAGTGGTCGTAGACCCACACCGAGTGCCAGGGGCCGGCGTCCGCGCGCTCCGCGACCTCGAGCATCCGCCCCCACTGCTCGGCGGGCTCGATGCCGACGAGGTCGAGGCGCCATCCCTGCGGGACGAAGAGGCCGAACCGGAGCGCGGAGTCGTTCATGCCGACAGCCTAGGCGTCGGCCCCTGGGGGACGGATGCGGTGGGCCCGGCGGGCACGGAGGTCGCGGCTCAGTGCGCGGCGGCGTCCCAGTTCGGGCCGACGCCGACCTGCACCTCGAGCGGCACCGAGAGCTCGGCCGCGCCGCCCATCTCGGCGCGGACGATCGCCTCGAGCGCCTCGCGCTCGCCGGTCGCGACCTCGAAGACGAGCTCGTCGTGCACCTGCAGCAGCATGCGCGAGCCGAGCCCCTCGTCGGCGATGCGGCGGTCGATCGCGATCATCGCGCGCTTGATGATGTCGGCGGCCGAGCCCTGGATGGGCGAGTTGAGCGCCTGCCGCTCGGCGTTCTCGCGCAACACGCGGTTCGACGACGTCAGGTCGGGGAACGGGCGGCGGCGGCCGAAGATCGTGGTCGTGTAGCCGTCGTCCTTCGCCTGCATCACGACGCCGCGGAGGTAGTCGCGGATGCCGCCGAAGCGCTGGAAGTAGTCGAGCATGAGCTGCTTCGCCTCGGCTTGCGAGATGCGCAGCTGCTTCGAGAGCCCGAAGGCGCTCAGCCCGTACGCGAGGCCGTAGCTCATCGCCTTGACCTTGACGCGCTGCAGCGCCGTGACCTCGCTCGGGTCGACGCCGAAGATGCGGCTGCCGACGAAGCGGTGCAGGTCCTCGCCCGAGAGGAACGCCTCGATGAGTCCCTCGTCGCCCGAGAGGTGCGCCATGATGCGCATCTCGATCTGCGAGTAGTCGGCGGTGAGCATCGTCTCGAACTCGGGCCCGTGCGCGAACGCCGAGCGGATCTCGCGGCTCACCTCCGTGCGCACCGGGATGTTCTGCAGGTTCGGGTCGTTCGACGAGAGGCGGCCGGAGGCCGAGCCGGTCTGGTCGTAGCGGGTGCGGATGCGGCCGTCGTCCTGGATCGCGCGCAGCAGCCCCTCGATGATCTGCGCGAGCTTCGACGTCTCGCGGTGCTGCAGCAGCAGCCCGAGGAACGGGTGCGGGTTCGTCTCCTGCAGGTCGGCGAGCGCTTGCGCGTCGGTCGAGTAGCCCGTCTTCGTCGCGCGCGTCTTCGGCATGTCGAGCTCTTCGAACAGCACCGTCTGCAGCTGCTTGGGGCTGCCGAGGTTGACCTCGTGGCCGATCTCGGCGTACGCGGCCTCGGCGTGCCCCGCGGCCTTCGCCCGCATCTCGTCGAGGATGCGCTGCAGCACGTCGCGATCCATGCGCACGCCCTGGCGCTCCATGCGCACGAGCACCGGCATGAGCGGCAGCTCGATGTCGTCGAGCACGCCGAGCGTGCCGGGGTCGAGGCGCGGTCGCTGCGCGCGCGAGAGCTCGCCCGTGAGCCACGCGACGGTGCCGAGCTGCTCGGGCTCGACCTCGGGCACGAGCTGGTTGGGGTCGGGCGCCGGGAGTGTCGCGCCGAGCAGCGCCTCGGTCTGCCAGTCGAGCTCGAAGGTCTTGGGCGGCGCGGTGGGCGTCTGCAGCCACGCGGCGACGCGCGTGTCGTGCGCTGCCCCGCCGAGGCGGAGCCCCGCGCGCTCGAGGACCTTGATGGACGCCTTGACGTCGTGGAGCGCCTTCGGGGCGTCCGACGCGAGCCACTCGACGAATCCGTCGTAGTCGGCCGTGCCGGCCTTGAACGGCACGTAGGCGCTCGCGCCCTCGGTCGCGACGCCGAAGCCCGCGATGCCGCCGGCGCCGTCGGGCGCGATCGAGACGGCGACCGTGCCCTTCGCGCGCGAGAGCCACAGGTCGAGCTCCTCGTCGACGAGCTTCTGCACCGCGGGCGCCTGCACGTCGGGCTCGAGCGGGGCGGCCGAGTCGCCGCTGCCCTCCTGCTTGAGCACGCGGTCGAGCAGCGTGCGGAACTGCAGCCGCTGGAACACCTCGCGCAGCTTCGCCTCGTCGACCTGCCCGCGCGCGAGCTCGTCGATCTCGACGCCGAGGTCGACGTCGGTGAGCAGCTGGTTGAGGCGGCGGTTGCGCTCGGCGCGCTCGCGCTGCTCGCGCAGGTTGTTGCCGACGACGCCCTTGATCTCGTCGGCGTGCGCGAGCAGGTTCTCGACCGTGCCGTACTGCGTGATCCACTTGACGGCGGTCTTCTCGCCGACCTTGTCGATGCCGATGAGGTTGTCGCTCGACTCGCCGACGAGCGCGGCGATCTCGGGGTACTGCGCCGGCTCGATGCCGTAGCGCTCGCGCACCGTCTCGGGCGTGTAGCGCTTGAGCTCGGAGACGCCGCGCACCGAGGGGTAGAGCAGCGTCACGTCGTCGTTGACGAGCTGGATCGTGTCGCGGTCGCCCGAGACGACGTAGACGTCCATGCCGGCCTTCGCGCCCTGCACCGAGAGGGTCGCGAGGATGTCGTCGGCCTCGTAGTCCTCCTTCGAGAGGGTGCGCACGCCCATCGCGTGGAGCGCCTCCTCGAGCAGCGGCACCTGGCCCTTGAACTCCTTCGGCGTCTCGTCGCGCGTGCCCTTGTACTCGGCGTACTCGCGGGTGCGGAACGAGAACCGGGAGATGTCGAACGCGACCGCGAGGTGGGTGGGCCGGTGGTCCTGCAGCAGCTTGAGCAGCATCGACAGGAAGCCGTGGATGGCGTTCGTGTGCTGCCCTTCGCTGTTGACGAAGTTCTCGAGCGGCAGGGCGAAGAACGCCCGGAACGCGAGGGAGTGGCCGTCGATGACCATGAGGGTAGGCTTCGGATCCGACACGGCAGTCAGCCTAGCCGGGGCTGCCGACACCCCAGCCGAGCGAGGAGCGCGCGTGAGCCAGGAGCCGATCGAGCACGAGGTCGACGAGGCGACGCGAGCGGTGCTCGCGCGGCTCGAGCAGCGGCCGGGGGGGGAGCTCGCCGAGCGCATGCAGATCGAGTTCCTCAAGCTCTCGGCCGAGCACTCGATCGCGCGCATGCCGGCGGAGGGCAACCGGCAGCCGGCGGGCTTCGTGCACGGCGGCGCCTACTGCGTCATCGCCGAGACGCTCGGCTCGGTGAGCGCGAACATCCACGCGGGCGAGGGCCGCTACGCCGTCGGCACCGACATCAACGCGACCCACACGCGCTCGATCACGAGCGGATGGGTGACGGCCGAGTGCACGGCCGTCCACCTCGGGCGGTCCATGACGGTGCACGAGATCGTCTGCACCGACGACGAGGGCCGCCGAGCCTCGACCCTCCGCATCACGAACTTCATCAAGACCCGCTGACCCGCCCCGCCCGCCCCAGCCCCGCCCGAGGTCGGTTGGCGCCTCCCGCACGTGAGTGGCGCCTCCCGCACGTGAGTGGCGCCTCCCGCACGTGAGTGGCGCCTCCCGCACGTGAGTGGCGCCTCCCGCACGTGAGTGGCGCCTCCCGCATAGCACCGCGGGCCCTTCAGGCCGCCGTCCACGAGCTCAGGCGCCGGTGCGCCGCGACGATCTCGCGCAGGATCGCCTCGCCGCCGTCCTCCAGGTCATCCTTCGTCACCACGACGACCTGCCAGCCGAGCGCACGCAGCTTCCCGCGGCGGATGCGGTCTCGCTCCTGCTGGGCCGGATCCGTGTGGTGCTCGCCGTCGTACTCTACGGCGAGCTTGAGGTGCGGCCAGCTCGCGTCGAGCCGAGCGACGAACAGGCCGGTCGCGTCGAACACCTCGTGCTGCAGCGTTGGTTCCGGCAGCGCTCCCATGATCAGCAGACGCACCAGAGACTCGCGTGGCGACTCTGACCCGACCCTCACGAGGGCGACCGCTTGTCGTGCGCGGTGGAGCCCTCGCACTCCCGGGTAGCGCCGCAGCGCATTGGTCAGGTCTTCGACGGTCAGCGGATCGCGGCGCTTCGTCGACACGAGCCAGTCGCCAACGGTGACCAGCTCCTCGAGGCTCAGCAGCGGCGCGAGGTGCACGAACGTGTCAGCCCTCGCCTCGACGCGCATCCCGTCGACCTCCTCGACCTCCGACTTGAGCCGATGACCCACCACGCCGGGACGCTGCATGCGGGAACGGCCCGTCGGAGACGCGAGGTGTATCCGAGCTTCGCGCTCGAAGCGCGTGGGCAACGGGATGCCATGGACGCGCGCGGCGGTGGTGTGCGAGAAGAACTGGTCGTCCTGCGCGACGACACGAACCGCTTCGAGGAGCGCTTGGCTCTCGTCGCCGATCGCCGCCGTGATCCGCGCGCCTCGCGCAGGAGCCGTGAACGCCATGGAGCGAAGCTCGGCAGCGGAGTACCCGCGCTCGAGTCCGTCTCGGACCGTGAAGCCATGTGGACTGCGCATGGCGAGCATCCTGACGCCGCCCGGCCGCCGCTGCTCCCCCGCAGCGATCGGCTGTGGAGAACGTCAGGACGAGCGGATGCCCGCGGCGCCACTGAGGCGCGGAGAGCGCCACTGATCTGCGGAAGGCGCCACTCAGGCGCGGGAGGCGCCACTCAGGTGCGGGAGGCGCCACTGACCTGCGGGAGGCGCCACTCAGGTGCAGGAGGCGCCACTCAGGTGCAGGAGGCGCCACTCAGCGGCGGGAGGCGCCACTCAGCGGGGGTGGGGGCTACTTCTTGGCGCTCAGCTGCTCGATGACGGCCTGCGCGACCTCGGCCATCGTCAGGCGGCGGTCCATCGAGGCCTTCTGGATCCAGCGGAACGCCTCCGGCTCGGCGAGGCCCATGCGCTGGTTCAGCAGGCCCTTCGCGCGGTCGACGAGCTTGCGCGTCTCGAAGCGGTCGGCGAGGTCGGCGACCTCGCTCTCGAGCGCGCGGATCTGGTCCCAGCGCGCGAGCGCGATCTCGATCGCGGGCAGCAGGTCGTTCTGCGTGAACGGCTTCACGACGTAGGCGAGCGCGCCCGCCTCGCCGGCCCGCTCGACGAGCTCCTTCTGACTGAACGCCGTGAGCAGCACGACGGGCGCGATCTTCGCGGCGCTGATCTTCTCAGCGGCGCTGATGCCGTCCATCTTCGGCATCTTGACGTCCATGACGACGAGGTCGGGCTCGAGCTCGGTCGCGAGCTCGACGGCGCGCTCGCCGTCGCCCGCCTCGCCGATGACCTCGAAGCCCGCGGCCTGCAGCGTCTCGACGATGTCGAGGCGGATGAGCGACTCGTCCTCCGCGACGAGCACGGTGCGCGCGGTCGTCGCGTGCTCGGCAGGAGCCTGGTCGATGATGGGCTCGGCGAAGAGGTCGTCGGTCATGGCCACTAGCCTAGTGTTCGCAGCGACCCGGCGATCGTCCGGGCCGTGAGCCGGTGTGGCGGAATCGGCAGACGCGGCGCACTCAAAATGCGCTTCCGCGAGGAGTGTGGGTTCGAGTCCCACCACCGGCACGAGCGAGAGCCCGGGCGATCCGAGGATCGACCGGGCTCTCGAGCGTCGCGGGCTCAGCCCTCTGCGGGGTGCGGCGCCGACTGGTGGTGCACCTCGATGCGGCGCTTGCCGTGGTACGCGGGCGCGGCCTCGGCGTGCACATCGCCGACGACGTGGATGCGGATGTCGTTCGTCGATCCGGAGATGCCCGGCGGCATGCCCGAGATCACGACGACCTTCTTGCCGACCGGCACGAGCTGCTTGCCGATCAGCACGTCGTCGACCTGCGCGATCATGTCGTCGGTGTGCATCACGCGGTCGACGAGGTGCGTCTGCATGCCCCAGATCATCTGCATGCGCGACTCGATCTCGGGGTCGGGCGTGAAGCCGAACGTCGGGATCGCCGTGCGCAGCCGCGCCATGCGCCGCGCGGAGTCGCCGGACTCGGTGAAGACGACGATCGCCGCCGCCTCCACGAACTCGGCGACCTCGAGCGCGGCGAGCGTGATCGCGCCGCCCTGCGTGCGCGGCTTCGTGCCGAGCGGCGGGATGCGGCCGAGGCCGTGCTCCTCCGCCGCCGTGACGATGCGGGCCATCGTCTCGATCGTGGTGATCGCGTGCTTGCCGACGCTCGTCTCGCCCGAGAGCATCACCGCATCCGCCCCGTCGAAGATCGCGTTCGCGCAGTCGCTCGCCTCGGCGCGCGTCGGGCGGGGGTTCTCGATCATCGACTCGAGCACCTGGGTCGCGACGATCACGGGCTTCGCCCAGCGGCGCGAGAGCTCGATCGCGCGCTTCTGCACGAGCGGCACCTGCTCGAGCGGCAGCTCGACGCCGAGGTCGCCGCGCGCGACCATGATCGCGTCGAACGCGTCGATGATGTCGGGCAGGTTCTGCACCGCTTGCGGCTTCTCGATCTTCGCGACGACGGGGAGCCGGCGGCCCTCCTCGTCCATGATCGCGTGCACGCGCTCGATGTCCTTCGCGTCGCGCACGAACGAGAGCGCGATGATGTCGGCGCCGAGGTTCAGCGCCCAGCGCAGGTCGTCCTCGTCCTTCTCGCTCATCGCGGGCACGTTGACGGCGACGCCGGGCAGGTTGATGCCCTTGTTGCTGCTCACCGGTCCGCCGACCTCGACCTCGGTCACGACCTCGGTGTCGGTGACCTCGACCGCGCGCAGCACGATGCGCCCGTCGTCGACGAGCAGCGGGTCGCCGGGGCTCACGTCGGCCGGGAGGCCCTTGAAGGTCGTGCCGGCGCGCCGGCCGTCGCCCTCGATCTCGTCGGTGGTGATGGTGAACCGCTCGCCCTCGCGGAGCTCGAACGGCCCGCCGGGGATCTTGCCGAGGCGGATCTTCGGCCCCTGGAGGTCGACCAGGATGCCGACGGGCTTGCCGAGCTCGTCGGATGCCCTCCGGATGTTCGCGTACACCTCCTCGTGGACGCTGTGGTCACCGTGGCTCAGGTTCATGCGCGCGACGTCGATGCCGGCCGCGATCGCGGCCTTCGTCATCTCATAGCCGGCAAGTGCCGGCCCGAACGTCGCGACGATCTTGGCTCGTCTCAAAGGTCTCTCGCTTCCGTGGCTCGTGCCGCCTGGGTGGGATCGGCGCGGACCCCTCCATCCTCTCAGAGGCCCGCGCGCGCGCGGCTCAGGCGATGGCGAAGGGCCGGTCGCTCGCCCGCACCGGCGCCGGCAGCGACGACTCCCCCTCGAGGTGCGCATCGACGGCCGCGGCCGCGGCGCGGCCCTCGGCGATCGCCCACACGATGAGGGATGCGCCCCGTCCCGCGTCGCCGGCGACGAACACGCCGGGCACGTCGGTCGCGAAGTCGGGTGTGCGGACGGGCAGGCCGCGCTCGAACGGGACCTCGAGCGCCTCGCCGATCGACGCATCCGCCCCCGTGAAGCCGAGCGCGAGCAGCACGAGGTCGGCGGGGATCTCGCGCTCGGTGCCGGCCTTCGGGCGGCGCACGCCGTCGACGACCTCGGTGTCGGCGACCTTGAGCGCCCGCACTTCGCCCGCGGCGTTCGCGAGCAGCTCGACGGTCGAGACGAGGTAGGCGCGCTCGCCGCCCTCCTCGTGGCTCGACTGGACCTCGAACAGGCTCGGGTGCACGGGCCACGGCTGGTGCTCGGGCCGCTCGCTCGGCGGCTGCACGCCGATCGCGAGGTTCGTCACCGAGAGCGCGCCCTGGCGGTGCGCCGTGCCGATGCAGTCGGCGCCCGTGTCGCCGCCGCCGAGGACGACGACGTGCTTGCCGCGCGCCGAGATCTGGTTGGCGGGCACCGTGCCGGCGACGGCGCGGTTCTGCTGCACGAGGTACTCCATCGCGAGGTGCACGCCGTCGAGGCGGCGGCCGGGGATGTCGAGCTCGCGCGCGACCGGCGCGCCGGTCGCGACGAGCACGGCGTCGAAGCGCTCGCGCAGCTCCTGCCAGCCGAGCTCGCGGCCGATCTCGACGCCGGCGCGGAAGCGCGTGCCCTCGGCCTGCATCTGCGCGAGGCGCGGCTCGAGCGTGCGCTTCTCGAGCTTGAAGTCGGGGATGCCGTAGCGCAGCAGGCCGCCGATGCGGTCGTCGCGCTCGTACACGACGACCGTGTGGCCCGCGCGCGTGAGCTGCTGCGCGGCCGCGAGCCCCGCGGGACCGGAGCCGACCACCGCGACGGTCTTGCCGGTGAGGCGCGCCGGCGGGTGCGGCTCGGTCCAGCCGTTCGCGAACGCCTCGTCGGCGATCGCCTGCTCGATCGACTTGATCGTCACGGCGGGCTGGTTGATGCCGAGCACGCACGAGGACTCGCACGGCGCGGGGCACAAGCGACCGGTGAGCTCGGGGAAGTTGTTCGTCGCGTGCAGGCGGTCGCTCGCCGCGCGGCCCTCGCCTCGCCACGTGAGGTCGTTCCACTCGGGGATGAGGTTGCCGAGCGGGCAGCCCTGGTGGCAGAAGGGCACGCCGCAGTCCATGCAGCGGCTCGCCTGCCGGCGCAGCACGGCCTTGTCGCCGGGCTCGCCGATCTCGCGCCAGTCGAGGATGCGGACGGGCACAGGGCGCTTCTTCGGCAGCTCCCGCTCCGTCACCTTCAGGAATCCGCGCGGGTCAGCCACCGGTCACCTCCAGGATCTGCCGCCAGATGTTGTCCGAGTCCGGGTCGACGCCGTGGCGCTCGGCGTCGAGTCGGATGGTGCGCACGGCCGCCCAGTCGCGCGGCACGAGCTTCGAGACGCGCGCGAGGTCCTCGCCGAGCAGCCGCTCGGCGACCGCGGAGCCCGTGAGCTCGACGTGCCGGGCGAGGATCGCCCGCAGCTCGATCTCGTCCTCGTCGGCGAGCGGCTCGACGCGCAGCTCGCCCTGGTGGAACGACTCCTGGTTGAGGCGGCGCTCGTCGAGGTCGAGCACGTACGCGACGCCGCCGGACATGCCGGCGCCGAGGTTGCGGCCGGTCGGCCCGAGGATGACCGCGGTGCCGCCCGTCATGTACTCGAGCGCGTGGTCGCCGACCCCTTCGCACACCGCCGTCGCGCCGGAGTTGCGGACGAGGAAGCGCTCGCCGACCACGCCGCGGAGGTAGAGCTCGCCGCTCGTCGCGCCGTAGCCGATGACGTTGCCGGCGATGACGTTGCGCTCGGCGACGAGCGCGGCCCCGGGCTCGGGCCGGACCGTGACGAGTCCGCCGGAGAGGCCCTTCCCGACGTAGTCGTTCGCGTCGCCCTCGAGGTGCAGCGCGATGCCGCGCGGCACGAACGCACCGAGCGACTGGCCCGCCGAGCCGCGCATCCGCAGCGTCACGCTCCCTGGCTCGAGCCCGGCGGCGCCAGCGTGCATCGTCACGGCGTTGCCGAGCATCGTGCCGACCGCCCGGTCGGTGTTGGCGATCTCGAGCTCGAGCTCGAGCCGCTCCCCCGCCTCGAGCGCCCGCTCGAGCTGCTCGAGCAAGCGCGAGTCGAGCTGCTGCTCGAGCTCGTGGTCCTGCTCGGTCGTGCGGCGCGGCGCGCCCTCGAGGCCGGTGGGCGTCGCGAGCACCGGCGCGAGGTCGAGGCCGTCGGCCTTCCAGTGCCGCACGGCGCGGTCGACCTCGAGCAGATCGCTGCGACCGACAGCCTCGTCGAGGCTGCGGAGGCCGAGCGAGGCGAGCAGCTCGCGCACTTGCTGCGCGATGAACTCGAAGAACTGCACGACGAACTCCGGCTTGCCCGTGAAGCGCTCGCGCAGCACGGGATTCTGCGTCGCGACGCCGACGGGGCACGTGTCGAGGTGGCAGACGCGCATCATGATGCAGCCGGAGACGACGAGCGGAGCGGTCGCGAAGCCGAACTCCTCCGCGCCGAGCAGCGCGCCGATCACGACGTCCCGCCCCGTCTTCAGCTGCCCGTCGACCTGCACGCTCACCCGCTCGCGCAAGCCGTTGACCATGAGCGTGTGCTGCGTCTCGGCGAGCCCGATCTCCCACGGCGTGCCCGCGTGCTTGAGCGAGTTGAGCGGGCTCGCACCCGTGCCGCCGTCGTGGCCGGAGACGAGCACGACGTCTGCCTTGGCCTTCACGACACCCGCGGCGACCGCGCCGATGCCCGATTGCGACACGAGCTTGACGTGCACGCGAGCGCGCGGGTTGGCGCGCTTGAGGTCGAAGATGAGCTGCTTGAGGTCCTCGATCGAGTAGATGTCGTGGTGGGGCGGGGGCGAGATGAGGCCGACGCCCGGCGTCGCGTGCCGCGTGCTCGCGACCCAGGGGTAGACCTTGCCGGGCGGCAGCTGCCCGCCCTCGCCGGGCTTCGCGCCCTGCGCCATCTTGATCTGCAGGTCGTCGGCGTGCGAGAGGTACATGCTCGTGACGCCGAAGCGGCCCGAGGCGACCTGCTTGATCGCGCTGCGCCGCTCGGGGTCGAGCAGCCGGTCGTCGTCCTCGCCGCCCTCGCCGGTGTTCGACTTCGCGCCGAGCCGGTTCATCGCGATCGCGAGCGTCTCGTGCGCCTCCTCCGAGATCGAGCCGTAGCTCATCGCTCCGGTCGAGAAGCGCTTGACGATCTCGGCGACCGGCTCGACCTCGTCGATCGGGATCGGCTCGGCGGCCGGGCGGAGGGCGAGCAGGCCGCGGAGGGTCTGGAGCTGCTCCGCCTGCTCGTCGACGAGCCGCGTGTACTGCTCGAAGACGTCGAAGCGGCCCGTGCGGGTCGAGTGCTGCAGCTTGAAGACGGCCTCTGGGCTGAACAGGTGCGGGGCGCCGTCGCGGCGCCACTGGTACTCGCCGCCGGTCGCGAGCCGCTCGTGCGCGAGCGGGGCGCGCTCGTCGGGATAGGCCGACCGGTGGCGGAGCCGGTTCTCCTCGGCGATGACGTCGAGCCCGACGCCGCCGAGCGGCGAGTGGGTGCCGACGAAGAAGCGGTCGACGAGCTCTTGCGACAGGCCGACGGCCTCGAACGCCTGCGCGCCGCCGTAGGCGCCGACGGTCGAGATGCCCATCTTCGACATGATCTTGATGACGCCCTTGCCGAGCGCCTTGATGAGGTTGCGCACGGCGGTGTCGACGTCGGCGCCGAGCTGGCCCGTGAGGGCGAGCTGCTCGGCCGTCTCCATCGCGAGGTAGGGGTTGACGGCGCTCGCGCCGTAGCCGATGAGGAGCGCGACGTGATGCACCTCGCGCACGTCGCCGGCCTCGACGACGATCCCGGCGCGCATGCGAGTGGATGCGGCGATGAGGTGGTGGTGGACGGCGCTCGTCATGAGCAGGGTCGGGATGGGCGCGAGCTGGTCGGTCGAGTCGCGGTCGGAGAGCACGATGAACTGCGCGCCGTCGGCGATCGCCTCGTCGACCTCGCGGCAGAGCTCCTCGAGGCGCTGCTCCATCGCCTCGGGACCGCCGTCGACCCGGTAGAGCCCCTTCACGACGACCGTACGGCGCGAGCCGGGCGTGCGGTCGATCGAGCGGATCTTCGCGAGCTGGTCGTTGTCGATCACCGGGAAGTCGAGGATGATCTGGCTCGCGTGCGAGGGCGTCGCGGTGAGCAGGTTGCGCACCGGGCCGAGCCCCATCGAGGTGCTCGTCACGATCGACTCCCGCAGGCTGTCGAGCGGCGGGTTCGTCACTTGCGCGAAGGCCTGCGCGAAGTAGTCGAACAGCAGCCGCGGCCGCTTCGCGAGCACCGCGATGGGCGTGTCGCTCCCCATCGCGCCGAGCGGCTCGGCGCCCGTCTTCGCCATCGGCCCGATGAGCAGCCGCACCTCCTCCTCGGTGTAGCCGAAGGTGCGCTGGCGACGCGTGACCGACGCGGCCGTGTGCGCGACGTGCTCGCGCTCGGGGAGGTCGGCGAGGTGGATGCGGCTCGAGTCAAGCCACTCGCCCCACGGCTCCATCGCCGCGAGCTCGGCCTTGACCTCCTCGTCGGGCACGAAGCGGCCCGCCTCGGTGTCGACGAGGAAGAGCCGGCCCGGCTGGAGCCGGCCGCGGCGCACGACGCGCTCGGGCGCGATCGGCAGCACGCCCGTCTCGCTCGCGAGCACGAAGAGCCCGTCGTCGGTCTCGAGCCAGCGGCCCGGGCGCAGCCCGTTGCGGTCGAGGGTCGCGCCGACGAGCGAGCCGTCGGTGAAGGCGATCGCGGCGGGCCCGTCCCACGGCTCCATGAGGAGCGAGTGGTACTCGGCGAAGTCGCGCAGCTCCTGCGGCATGTCGGGCTGGTTCTCCCATGCCTGCGGCACCATCATCATGAGCGCGTGCGGGAGCGACCTGCCGGCGAGCGTCAGCAGCTCGAGCACCTCGTCGAACGAGGCGGAGTCGCTCATCCCCGGCGTGATGATGGGCCGCACGGGCCGCAGGTCGCCGAGCAGCTCGGAGGCGAGCTGCGACTCGCGCGCGCGCATCCAGTTGCGGTTGCCCTCGACGGTGTTGATCTCGCCGTTGTGGGCGATCATCCGCAGCGGCTGCGCGAGCGGCCACGACGGGAAGGTGTTCGTCGAGTAGCGCGAGTGGACGATCGCGAGCCGCGTCTCGAAGCGGGGGTCGGAGAGGTCGGGGTAGAACGGCTCGAGCTGGAGCGTCGTGACCATCCCCTTGTAGGTGATCGTGCGGCTCGAGAGCGACGGGAGGTACTCCCCCAGCTCGCGCTCGATGCGCTTGCGCAGCCGCCACGTGAGCCGGTCGAGCTCGATGCCCGACACCGGCGAGCCCGCCGCGGCGACGAAGAGCTGCTCGATCTTGGGGCAAGCGGCGCGCGCGAGCTTGCCGAGCGCGTCGGGCACGGTGGGCACCTCGCGCCAGCCGAGCACCGAGAGGCGCTCCTGCCCGGCGATCTCGCGGATGCCGTCCCGGACCCGGGCGCGCTCGCGCTCGTCGAGCGGGAGGAACGCGAGGCCCGCGGCGTAGGTGCCCGCCTCGGGGAGCGGGAAGGGCGCGACCTCGCGCAGGAACGCATCCGGCATCTGCGTGAGGATGCCCGCGCCGTCGCCCGTGCCGGCGTCGGAGCCGACCGCGCCGCGGTGCTCGAGGTTGCGCAGCGCGTCGAGCGCGAGCGCGACGATGTCGTGCCCGGGCGTGCCGCGCGTGGTGGCGACCATGGCGAGGCCGCACGAGTCCTTCTCATGGCGCGGGTCGTACATCCCGGCCTTCGCCGGCACCGCCATGCCCTGGAAGCTCGAGGAAATGGGCTCGCTGACTGATCGCATGCTGCTCCTGCTCTCGCGATCGGGAGCGGGACGCCGTCGGCCCGCCGCGCGCTGGGAGCGCGCAGTCCTACTGGTGTGCTGCCGCGGGTTCTGCGGCTGGGGCCGCCTCGTCCTGGGTGCGGGACTCGGGGGTCTCGGTGTAGACGTCAGAATCTAGCACCTGATCGGTGCCGGGCTCGCGCCCGGGCTGCCACGGGGACGGCTCGAGGCCCGGGTGGCGGCGCGACTGCACCACCCACACGACGACGCCGACGACGATCGCGAGGAACGCCATCCAGACGTTCGTGCGGATGCCGAGGAAGAGCTCGGAGGGGTCGAGGCGGATCGTCTCGAAGACCGAGCGGCCGACGCCGTACCAGATGAGGTAGAGCGCGATGAGGCGGCCCCACTGGATGTCGCGTTTGCGGTCGAGCCACAGCAGCAGCGCGGCGCCGAGCACGTTCCAGACGATCTCGTACGCGAAGGTCGGGTGGAAGAGCACGCCCTCGGGGAGCCCGACGGGGTAGGCGGGGTTCGTCGCCTCGATCTCCAGGCCCCACGGCAGCGACGTCGGCTGGCCGAAGAGCTCGTGGTTGAACCAGTTGCCGAGCCGGCCGAAGGCCTGCGCGAGCAGCAGGCCGGGCGCGAGCGCGTCGGCGAACGTCGAGAAGCGCAGGCCCGTCTGGCGGCAGCCGATCCACACGCCGATCGCGCCGCCGATGAGGGCGCCGAAGATCGCGATGCCGCCCTCCCAGATGTAGAGCGCCGAGAGCGGGTCGCGGCCGGGGCCGAAGTAGTCGTCGGGATGCGTGATGACGTGGAAGGCGCGAGCGGCGACGATGCCGAGCAGCACGGCCCAGACGGCGACGTCGATGACGTAGCCCGCCTCGACGCCGCGCTGGTGCAGGCGCCAGCCGGTGAGCACCGCGGCGACGACGATGCCGGCGAGGATGCACAGCGCGTAGGTCTGGATCCCCCACGAGGGGCCGACCATGCGCAGCACCCACGTGATGAGGAGCGCGAAGGCGAGCGAGGCGACGACCGTCCAGGCCGCGTCGCGGCGCGTGAGGCGACCGGTGACGAGCATCCCGGCGAGCGCGAGGATCGCGAGCACGACGCCGAGCACGATGCCGAAGACGACCGCGCCGGTCATGGAGCCCTGGACGAGGCCGAGGACGCCGATCGCGTCGAGCCACTGGCCCACCGGCACCTGCTGCCACTCGGGCGCGGGACTCGGGATGCTCTGGAAGACGGTCACGCGGTCGCGCCCTTTCGTTCGGTCGGTGCGAGTGTACCTTCGGCGAGCGAGGCGGCGAGCGCGCGCACGGCGGGGACGCCGCCCTCGTCGAGCGCGCGGACGAGCGCGGAGCCGACGATCGCGCCGTCGGCGTACTCGAGCACGTCCCGCACCTGCTCAGCGGTCGAGATGCCGAGGCCGACGCACCGCAGCGCCTCGCCGCCGGTCGCCGCGGCGCGCTCGGCGATGCGCTCCGAGAGCGCTCGAGCTGCCCGGTCGACGTCGGTGCGGGCGCCGGTCGTGCCCATCGTCGAGACGGTGTAGACGAAGCCGCGCGAGGCCGAGATCGCGGCGTCGAGCCGCGCGTCGGACGACGAGGGCGCCGCGAGGAAGATGCGGTCGAGCCCGTGCCGCTCGGCGGCCGCGAGCCACTCCGCCGCGTTCTCGGGCGTGAGGTCGGGCGTGATGAGGCCCGCGCCGCCGGCGGCGGCGAGGCGCTCGGCGAAGCGGTCGACGCCGTAGCGCAGCACCGGGTTCCAGTACGTCATGACGAGCACGGGCGCGCTCGTGCGCGCGGTGATCGCCTCGATCGCATCGAAGAGCTCGTCGAGCCGGAAGCCGCGGTCGAGCACGGCTTGCGTCGCTGCCTGGATGACGGGGCCGTCCATCGCGGGATCGGAGTAGGGCACGCCGAGCTCGATCGCGGTGCAGCCGGCCTCGGCGATGGCGACGGCCGCCTCGACGCTCGTCGCGAGGTCGGGGAAGCCGACCGGCAGGTAGCCGATGAGCGCGCGCTCGCCGGTCGCGCGGATGGCGTCGGCGGTGGAGATCCGGGTCATGCCTGCCCCGCGTCCTCGTCGAGCAGGCCGAACCAGCGGCCCGCGGTCGCGACGTCCTTGTCGCCGCGCCCCGAGAGCGAGACGAGCAGCGTCGAGCCGGGCGACTCCTTCGCGAGCCGCATCGCGCCCGCGATCGCGTGCGCCGACTCGATGGCCGGGATGATGCCCTCGGCGCGCGTGAGCGCGAGGAACGCATCCATCGCCTCCGCATCGCTCACCGGCTGGTACTCGGCGCGGCCGAGGTCGTGGAGCCACGCGTGCTCGGGACCGACGCCCGGGTAGTCGAGACCGGCAGAGATCGAGTGCGACTCGAGCGTCTGGCCGTCGTCGTCCTGCAGCAGGTAGGTGCGCATGCCGTGCAGCAGGCCCGGCGCACCGCGCTCGATCGAGAGCGCGTGGCGCTCGGTGCCCGCGCCGTCGCCCGCGGCCTCGAGGCCGATGAGGCGCACGCCCGGGTCGTCGAGGAAGGCGTGGAAGATGCCCATCGCGTTCGAACCGCCCCCGACGCACGCGAGCACGGCGTCGGGCAGTGCGCCGGTGAGCGCGATCGTCTGCTCGCGCGCCTCCTCGCCGATCGCGCGGTGGAAGTCGCGCACCATCTCGGGGAACGGGTGGGGACCGGCGACGGTGCCCATGAGGTAGTGCGTCGAGTCGACGTTCGCGACCCAGTCGCGCAGGCCCTCGTTGATCGCGTCCTTGAGCGTGCGGGAGCCGGTCTTGACGGGCACGACCTGCGCGCCGAGCAGCCGCATGCGCGCGACGTTGAGCGCTTGCCGCTCGGTGTCGACCTCGCCCATGTAGACGACGCACTCCATGCCGAATAGCGCAGCGGCGGTCGCGGTCGCGACGCCGTGCTGGCCCGCGCCCGTCTCTGCGATGAGGCGCGACTTGCCGAGCCGGCGGGCGACGAGCGCCTGACCGAGCACGTTGTTGATCTTGTGGCTGCCGGTGTGGTTGAGGTCCTCGCGCTTGAGCAGGATGCGCGCGCCGGCGATCTCGGAGAGCCGCTTCGCCTCGGTCAGCATCGAGGGGCGCCCGGTGTAGCCGCGCGAGAGGGCGGCGAACTCGGCCTGGAACTCGGGGTCGCGCTTGCACTCCTCGTAGCACGCGGCGAGCTCGTCGATCGCGGCCATGAGCGGCTCGGGCATGAACACGCCCCCGAACTCGCCGAACCACGGCCCGTGCTGCTCCCGCAGCGGGGTCTGGTGCTGGGTCATGCGGCCCTCCCGAACTCTCGGACGCGCGACGCGGGGTCGCCGTCGGTGACGAGCGCCTCGCCGACGAGCACGGCATCCGCGCCGTCCTGCCGGTAGCGCGCGACGTCGGCGGCCGAGCGCACGCCCGACTCGGCGACCGCGACGGTGCCGGCCGGGATGCGCTCGCGCAGCTCGGCGAAGCGCTCGGGGTGCATCGTGAACGTCTTGAGGTCGCGCGTGTTGACCCCGAGGATGCGCGCGTCGGCCTCGAGGGCGGCGTCGATCTCGCGCTCGTCGTGCACCTCGACGAGCACCGAGAGCCCGAGCCCCGTGGCGAAGCGGTGCAGCTGCACGAGCCGCGCGGGCTCGAGCGCGGCGACGATGAGCAGCGCGATGTCGGCGCCGAACGCCCGCGCCTCGAGCAGCTGGTACTCGTCGGCGATGAAGTCCTTGCGCAGCACGGGCACCGAGACGGCCTCGCGCACCGCACGCAGGTCGTCGAGGCTGCCGAGGAAGCGCCGCTCCTCGGTGAGCACGCTGATCGCGCTCGCCCCGCCGGCCGCGTAGCTCGAAGCGAGGGCGGCGGGCTCGGGGATGTCGGCGAGCGGCCCCTTCGACGGGCTCGCGCGCTTCACCTCGGCGATGATGTGCGGCCCGGGCGAGTCGGCCTTCGGCGTGCTGAGGATGGATGCGGCGGCGAGGGGCGTGCGCGACTGCAGCGCGATCGCCTCCAGGCGATCGGCCGGCAGCTGATCGCGCCGCCGGGCAGCATCCTCGAGCGCGCCCGCGGTGAGCGCGTCGAGCACGCTCAGTGGTCCTTCGCCCCGAAGCCGGCCTTCGCGAGGATGGGCCAGAGGAGGATGCCGATGACGAGCAGGCCGGCGCTCGCCCACACGAGCGCGGGCATGTCGAGGAAGAAGAAGAGCGTGCCGAGCGTGAACGCGAGGATCATGACGATGACGCTCGTCCACGCGGCTCGCGAGTTGCCGTGGCCGGGGTCGACGAACGACGCCTCGTACTCCGCGATCCCGTGATCAGCTGCATGCTGATCGCTGATGCCCTTGCGTGCGCTCACGATGCTCCTTGGTCGGTCTTCCGGGCGCGCTCGCGCGCCCGCACCCCTCGAGTCTATCGAGTCGGGTCCTCGCCGTCGTCCATGACGTCCCACGCGAGGCCCGTGCCGCGCTCGTAGCGCTCCGCGCGGCGCGCGCGCTCGGGCCAGCGGCGGGCGGTCACGAGCGCGACGAGCCCGCCGGCGATCGCGACGAGGCCGGCGGCGGCCCCGACGATCGGCCACGGACCCTCGGCGAGGCTCGCGATCTCGGCGCCCTGCGCCGTGCCGGCGAGGCCCGTGGCGTCGGCGACGAGGGCCTCGACCGCTGCCGGGATCCCGGCTCGCGAGGCGAGCGCGTGCACCGCGGTCAGCGCGCCGAGCAGCACGGCGAGCACGCCGAGCGCGAAGCGCCACGCGAGGCTCGAGATGGGCAGCACGAGCGCGAGCGCGACGATCGCGAGCGAGAGGATCGAGAGGCCGCCCGCGAGGTCCTGGCCGGGGACGGCGAGCTCGCGGCCGTCCACGAGCGACGCGCTCGCCCACGGCTGCGTCGCGGCGAGCAGCCCGAGCCCGCCCGCCGCGAGCAGCGCGAGCACCGCGACGAGCCGGCCGCGCCTCACGCGCCGAGCCCTCGCATCGTGCTCGCGACCGCCACGGCGCGCAGCGGCGCGGCCGCCTTGCTCCGCACCTCCTGGAGCTCGCTCTCCGGGTCGCTGTCGGCGACGAGCCCGGCGCCCGACTGCACGTGCGCGACGCCGTCGCGCATCGTCACCGTGCGGATCGCGATCGCGAGGTCGGCGTCGCCCGCGAAGTCGAGCCAGCCGACCACGCCGCCGTACACGCCGCGCTGCGCGGGCTCGAGCTCGTCGATGATCTCGAGCGCGCGCGGCTTCGGTGCGCCCGAGAGCGTGCCGGCGGGGAAGGTCGCGCGGAACGCGTCGAGCGCGCTCGCGTCGTCGCGCATCCGCCCCTCGACCGTCGAGACGATGTGCATGATGTGGCTGAAGCGCTCGATCGCCATGAGCTCGGTGACCGCGACGCTGCCGGGCACGCACACCTTCGCGAGGTCGTTGCGCGCGAGGTCGACGAGCATGACGTGCTCGCTGCGCTCCTTCGGGTCGGCGAGCAGCTCGTCGCCGAGGTCGCGGTCGGCGGCGGCGTCGGCGCCGCGCGGGCGGCTGCCGGCGATCGGATGCATCGTCGCGCGCCCCTCGTGCACGGTCACGAGGGCCTCGGGGCTCGATCCGACGACGGCGTACGAGCCGCCATCGGCGTCCTCGAGCGCGAGCAGGTAGAGGTAGGGCGAGGGGTTGAGCATGCGCAGCACGCGGTAGACCTCGAGCGGGTCGGCCGAGGTCTCCAGGTCGAAGCGCGCCGAGAGCACCACCTGGAAGACGTCGCCGTCGACGATGTGGCGCTTCGAGCGCTCGACCATCGCGCGGAACGCCTCGGCGTCGACGCGCGCGCTCGGGGCCGGCTCGGCGTCCCGGTCGATCGCGGCGACCGAGCCGGGCTCGACGCGGGCGAGGGCGGCCTCGAGCGCGTCGAGCCGGGACTGCGCGTCGAGCCACAGCGCATCCGGCCCCTCCACCCCGTCGTTGACGACGTTCGCGACGAGGTGGGCGGCGCCGGTGCGGTGGTCGAGCACGACGAGCGTCGCCGTGAGCGCCATCGCGATCGCGGGCACGTCGACGTCGCGCTCCGGAGCGTCGGGGAGGTGCTCGAGCTCGCGCACGGCCTCCCAGCCGATGTGGCCGATCATGCCGCTCGTGAGGCGAGGGAGCCCCTCGATGCGGGGTGTCGCCCAGCGGCGCAGCACGTGCTCGATCGTGTCGAGGCCGCTGCGCTCCAGGTCGTCGCCGAGCAGCCGCTCGGCGCTCAGCGACGCGGAGCGCCACTCGACGCGGCCGCGATCGGCGGTGAGGAGGCCGAACGCCTCGACGCCGACGAACGAGTAGCGGTTCCAGACGCCCTGCTCGGCCGACTCGAGCAGGAACGACCCGGGTCGGCCGGCGGCGACGCGGCGGTAGACGCCGACCGGCGTCTCGGCGTCGAGGAAGACCTCGCGCACGACCGGCACGATGCGGTGGTCGGGCAGGAGCGCGTCGAACGCCTCGCGGGTCGTGGAGCCGAGCGTCACGACTGCGCCTCGACGGTCACGGGCACCGGCGTGAAGAAGCACGATCGCGCGCCCGTGTGGCACGCGGGGCCCGACTGGTCGACGCGGATGAGGAGCGCGTCGCCGTCGCAGTCGATCGCGATCGAGCGCGGCACCTGGATGTTGCCGGAGGTGTCGCCCTTCCGCCAGTACTCCTGCCTGGAGCGCGACCAGAACGTCACGCGGCCCTCGGTCGCCGTGCGGCGGAGCGCCTCGTCGTCCATGTAGCCCACCATGAGCACGTCGCCCGTCGCGTCGTCCTGGACGACCGCCGCGACGAGCCCGTCGGCGTCCTTCTTGAGCTCGGGCAGCTCGCTCATCGCACCGCTGTTCATCGCACCGTCACCCCTGCCTCTCGCATCGCGGCCTTGACCTCGCCGATCGTGCACTGGCCGCTGTGGAAGATGCTCGCGGCGAGCACGGCGTCGGCGCCGGCGGCGACGGCGGGCGCGAAGTCGGCCGGCTCCCCCGCGCCGCCCGACGCGATGATCGGGCACGTCGCGACGCGCCGCACCGCGCGCGTGAGCTCGAGGTCGAAGCCGTCCTTCGTGCCGTCGGCGTCGATCGAGTTGACGAGCAGCTCGCCGACGCCGCGGCGAACACCCTCTGCGGCCCACTCGAGCGCGTCGAGGCCCGCGCCGCGCGAGCCCCCGTGCGTCGTCACCTCGAAGCCGGAGGGCGTCTCGGGCGAGCGGCGCACGTCGAGCGAGAGCACGAGCACCTGCGAGCCGAAGTCGGCCACGATGCGGTCGATGAGCTCGGGGTAGCGGATCGCCGCGGAGTTGACGCCGACCTTGTCGGCCCCGTGCGCGAGCAGCCGCGCGACGTCGTCGCGGCTGCGCACGCCACCGCCCACGGTGAGCGGGATGAAGACCTGCTCCGCGCACCGCTCGACGACCTCGAGCATCGTGCCGGCGTCCTCGACCGTCGCCTTGACGTCGAGGAACGTCAACTCGTCGGCCCCCTGCTCGGCGTAGCGGGCGGCGAGCTCGACCGGGTCGCCCTGGTCGGTGAGCCCCTGGAAGCGCACGCCCTTCACGACGCGCCCGTGGGCGACGTCGAGGCACGGGATGACGCGGGTGGCGAGCACGGCGGTCCTCCTAGATGCGGGCGGCGTGGATGTTCGTGACGATGATCGCGCGCGCGCCGACGTCAGCGAGGGCGTCCATGATCTGGTTCGTCTCCTGGCTGCGCACCATGACGCGCACGGCGACCCAGTCCGGGTCGTGCAGCGGGCTCACGGTCGCGCTCTCGAAGCCGCTCGCGACGCCGATCGCCGCGTCGAGGCGCGAGCGCTGGACGTCGTAGTCGACGAGCACGAAGTCGCGCGCGACGATGACGCCGTCGAGACGCCGCTTGAGCGTCGAGAGCCCGGGCTTGTCGGTGCCGTGCTCCCCCTCGTCGTTCGTGATGAGCACCGCCTCGCTCACGAGGATCGGCTCGCCGAAGACCTCGAGGCCCTGGGCCCGCAGGGTCGCACCGGTCTCGACGACGTCGGCCACCGCATCCGCGACGCCGAGCCGCACGGCCGACTCGACCGCGCCGTCGAGCCGCACGAGCTCGGCGGTGACGCCGTGCTGGGCGAGGTGCCGCTCGACGAGGCCCGTGTAGGAGGATGCGACGCGCATGCCCGCGAGGTCGCGCGCATCGCCGAAGCGGCCGGCGGGACCCGCGAAGCGGAACGTCGAGCGCGCGAAGCCCAGGCCCTCGACCTCGAGCGCGGGCGAGCCGGAGTCGAGCAGCAGGTCGCGACCCGTGATGCCGACGTCGAGCGCGCCCGAGCCGACGTAGGTCGCGATGTCGCGCGGGCGGAGGAAGAAGAACTCGACCTCGTTGCGCGCGTCGACGACGATGAGCTCCTTGCCGTCGCGGCGGCCGCGGTATCCGGCCTCGTCGAGCATCTGGGCGGCCGTCTCGGCGAGCGAGCCCTTGTTGGGCACGGCGATCTTCAGCATGGGTTCCTCCAGGTCTGACGGTCAGCGGACGGCGCGTCAGAGATGTCGGTACACGTCCTGCAGCGAGATGCCCTTCGCGAGCATGAGCACCTGGAGGTGGTAGAGCAGCTGCGAGATCTCGATCGCCGCGTCCTCGTCGCTCTCGTGCTCGGCGGCCATCCAGACCTCGGCCGCCTCCTCGACGATCTTCTTGCCGATCTCGTGGACGCCGGCGTCGACCGCCGCGACCGTGCCGGAGCCCGGTCGGCGCTCGGCGAGCGTCTGCTCGAGCTCGGCGTACAGCTCGTCGAAGGTCTTCACGCCTCCAGGCTACCGGCGTCGCGGAGCGCGGCGATGCGCGCGGCCACGTCGTCGTGCCCGTAGACGGCCGAGCCGGCCACGAAGACGTCGGCGCCGGCGGCCGCCGCGATCGGCAGCGTGTCGGCGGTGATGCCGCCGTCGACCTGCAGCGCGAGCTCGATGCCGGCCTCGTCGGCGCGAGCTCGCAGCTCGACGAGCTTCGGCATCATGTCGGCCATGAACGACTGACCGCCGAAGCCGGGCTCGACGGTCATGACGAGCACCATGTCGAACTCGGCGAGGTGCTCAAGCACGGCGTCGACCGCGGTGCCCGGCTTGAGGGCGATCGCCGCCCGCGTGCCGCGCGCCCGCAGCTCGCGCGCGAGCGCGACGCCGTCGTTCGTCGCCTCGGCGTGGAAGGTGACCGACTCGACGCCGCGGATGGCGTACTCGGGCGCCCACGTGTCGGGGTCGTCGATCATGAGGTGCACGTCGATGGGCAGCTCCGTCACCTCGGTGATGCGCTGGACCATCGGCAGCCCGAACGTGAGGTTGGGCACGAAGTGCGCGTCCATGACGTCGACGTGCACGCCGTCGGCGTCTCGGATGCGATCGAGGTCGCGCTCGAGGTTGACGAAGTCGGCCGACAGGATGCTGGGGTGGATCCTGACCATGCCCGCCACCCTATCCGCCCCGTGAGCGGCGAGGCGGGCTCCCTCGTGCGCTAGCGCGAGGGCGTCAGCAGCTGGATGAACATCGCGTCGGTGCCGTTCCGGTGCGGCCAGAGCTGCACGGCCTCGCCGGTGTCGCCGAGCGTGATGCCGGGCGAGAGCGTCGCGACGACCTCGCGCGTGGGCACCGGCTCGAGGCCGAGGGCGGATGCGCGCTCGACGACCGCGCGCGTCTCGGCCAGGTGCGGCGAGCACGTGACGTAGGCGACGAGCCCGCCGGGGCGCACGGCACGCGCGGCGGCCTCGAGCAGCTCGACCTGGAGGGCGGCGAGCTCCGGCACGTCGGTCGGCTGCTTGCGCCACCGCGCCTCCGGGCGTCGGCGCAGCGCACCGAGGCCCGTGCACGGCGCGTCGAGCAGCACGCGGTCGAAGGCGCCCTCGGTCTCCCCGCGGCCGTAGCGGCGGCCGTCGCCGACGACGACGTCGGGGCGCGGGTCGATCGACCGGACCGCGTCGCGCACGAGCTTCGCGCGATGCGGCGCGACCTCGTTCGCCTCGAGCCGCGCGCCGTGCACCGCGGCCTCGGCCGCGAGCAGCGCCGCCTTGCCACCGGGTCCCGCGCACAGGTCGAGCCAGCGCTCCCCCGCCGCGACGGGCCGGGCGCGGGTGAGGGTGAGCGCCGCGAGCTGGCTGCCCGCGTCCTGCACGCGCCACGAGCCGTCGGCGACCTGCGGCACTCGCGCGGGGTCGCCGCCGGGCGCGACGCGACCGAGCGGGCTCGCGGTCGGCGCGAGGTCGAGCTCGGCAGGGTCGGCGAGCCCGGGGAGCGCGACGAGCTGCACGGCCGGCGGCTCGTTGTCGGCCGCGAGGAGCGACTCGAGCTCGTCCGTGGCGCCCTCGCGGTCGAGCGAGCGCCGCAGCGCGCGCAGCACCCACGCCGGGTGCGACGACTCGAGTGCGAGCCGCTCGTCGGCTCCGAGCCGCTCGGCGATGCGGGCGAGGCGCTGCTCCCACGGCTCCTCCGAGAGGCGGCGCAGCACCGCGTTGGCGAAGCCGAGCCGCCCCTTGTTGCGGCGGCCGAGCAGGGCGACCGTCTCGTGCACGGCGGCGTGCGCCGGCACGCGCATGCGGCTGAGCTGGTGGGAGCCGATGCGGAGCGTCGCGAGCGTCTCGGCGTCGATCTCGTCGACGGGGCGGCCCGCCGCGTCGGCGATGAGCGCATCGTGCTGCCCTTGCCAGCGGAGCGTGCCGTAGGCGAGCTCGGTCGCGAAGCCCGCATCGGCGGGGCTCAGGCCGGCTTCGCGGATGCGCGCGGGCAGCAGCAGGTTGGCGTACGCGTCGTCGCGGTCGACCGCGAGCACGACGTCGCGCGCGACGAGCCGGGCGCTCATCGGCCGGCCTCCGCGGGCGCGAGCTCGAAGGCGGCGGTGCCGCCGCGGCCTCGCAGCCAGTCGACGCCGGGCATGGGGCGCTTCCCCGCCGGCTGCACCTCGACGAGCTCGAGCGGCGCGCTCCCGGTGCCGACGACCGCGGCGCGGCCGGCGATCGTGGCGTGCCCGGGCGGCACCGGCTCGGCGCCCGATCGCGCGAGCGCGAGCAGCTTCACCCGCTGGCCGTCGACGGTGCCGTGCGCGCCCGGCTCGGGCGTGACGCCGCGCCAGCGGCTCAGCACGGCGGGTGCCGGGCCCGTCAGGTCGAGCGCGCCGTCGGCGAGCGCGAGCTTCGGCGCGAGCGACGGCGAGCCGACCTGCTCGGTGAAGCTCGCGGTGCCGGCCTCGATCTCGCGCACGGCCTCGGCGAGCTCGGTCGCCCCGAGCGCCGCGAGCTCGGCGAGCAGCTCGCCCGCCGTCGCGCCGTCGGGGATGCCGACCTCGCGCACGCGCACGAGCGGCCCAGCGTCGAGCTCCTCGACGAGCCGGAACACGCTCACGCCCGTGGAGCTCCGGCCGTCGATGAGCGCGCGCTGCACGGGCGCGGCGCCGCGGTAGTCGGGCAGCACCGAGAAGTGCAGGTTGATCCAGCCGTGCTGCGGCAGCGACAGGAGCGGCTCGCGCACGAGGCCGCCGTAGGCGACGACCGCGGCGAGCTCGGGCTCGAGCACCGCGATCCGCTCGGTCGCTTCCGCGTCGAGCCGGTTCGCCTCGATGACGTCGAGGCCGAGCTCGGCGGCTCGCGCCGCGACCGGCGTCGGCGTGAGCACGCGCTTCCTGCCTTGCGGCGACGCTGCGCGCGTGACGACCGCGGCGATCTCGTGCTCGGCCGCGAGGGCCTCGAGGCTGGGCACGGCGGCGGCGGGGCTGCCGGCGAAGACGATGCGCATGACGTTCCTCACTCGGATGACGGCGCTACAGGCCGTCGAAGGGCTCGTGATCATCCAACCGGATGCGGAGCCTCGCGGGCGCGCCGGGGCGGGCCGGGCGGCGGGCGGCGGCGAGCACGCGGGCCCGCACGACGCTCGCGACGCGTGCCCCGTCGGCGTAGGCGAAGCGCGCGATCGCGCGCTCGAGCTGCTCCCCGGGGCGCGCATCCGCAGCGGGCACGGGGCCCAGCACGTCGAGGTGCTCGATGCCGCCCAGCGCCTCGAGCGCCTCGGCGACCGCGTCGGGGTGCCCGACGACGGATGCGGTGCGCACGGCGGGCGGGAACCGCAGCGCCCGGCGCTCGGCGAGCTCGGCCTTCGCGAACGGCACGGTCGTCGCTCCCGTGATCGCGGCGGCCGCTGGCCCCATGACGCCCGCGAGCACGACGCTCGCGCCGTCGGCGGCGAGCGCGCGCGCCGTCGCCCACTGCCGGACGGCCTCCTCGGCGACGCGGAGGCCCTCCCGCGCGAGCAGCGAGTCGCCGTCGAGCAGCAGCACCGCGCGGTAGCCGCCCTCGGCGATCGGCTCGGCGCCGCGCGTCGCGACGACGATGCGGGGTCGCGCGTCGACCGCGAGCCGCTCGTGCTCCCCGTCGGCGACCGCGACCGGGATCCCCGGCACCGCGCGACCGAGCTCCTCGGCGACGCGGCTCGAGCCGCGGCCCACCTCCCGCATCCGCGTGCCGCTGCACGACGGGCACGACCACGCGGCCGCGAGCCGCCCGCAGAGCCGGCACGCGGGCGCGGAGCCGCGCGAGCGCACGCCCAGCGGGCCACCGCACGCTCGGCAGCGGGCGCGCGCGCCGCAATCGCCGCACGCGAGGCCCGGCGCGTGCCCGGGCCGCGCGACCTGCACGAGCACCGGCCCGTGCTGCAGCCCCTCGCGCGCGGCCGCGAACGCCGCGGCGGGCACGCGGCGGCCGTCGTCGGCGAGCGCGGCGGGCAGCACGCGCACGCGGTGCTCCCCCACGCGCTCGTGCTCGAGGAAGCCGACCTCGACGAGCCGCTCGGCATCGGTCGAGCGCGCGTGGCCCGCGAGCACGAGTGCGCAGCCCGATTGCGCCTGCCGCACGAGCGCGGCGTCGCGCGCATGGACGCCGGGGGCGAGCGGCTCGGCGAGCAGCGGGTCGCCGTCCTCCCACACCGCGAGGAGCCCGAGCCGCTTCGCGGGCGCGTAGACGGCCGAGCGCGGGCCGATGATCGCGACCGGCTCGTCGTCGAGGCAGCGGAGGAACGCGCGGTACCGCTCGGGGTTCTTCTGCCGCGCGTCGAGCTCGACGACCCGCTCCTCGCCGACCGCCGCGACGAGCGCGAGCCGCAGCTGCCGCTGCTCGCGGTGGTCGGGCACGACGAGGATCGCCTGCTCGCCACGCTCGAGCGCCTGCCGGGCGAGCGCGGCGAGCGCGACCGCCCACCGGCCGATCCACGCGGTGCCGTCGCCGTCGCCGTCGACGACCTCGGCGACGCCGCCCGCGCACTCGAGCGCGACGCGCCGTCGGCCCTCGACGAGTCCCGGCAGCACGACGGACGCGTCGGCGAGCGCCGGGAGCGCCGGGAGCGCCGGGCGGGCCTCCGGGTCGCGCGCGAGCCACGCCTTCTCGACGCGCGCCTGGCGGCCGGGGATCGCGACGCGCAGCACGTCCGCCGCTCCCCCGGCGGCGCGGTCGGCGACCGCGCGCGCGAGCGCCCACACCTCGGGCTGCAGCACCGGCACGGTCGAGACGACGTGCGCGACGTCGGCGACCTCGCCCTCCCAATCGCGCGCATCCGTCACCTCGACGACGTAGCCCGACGCCTCGCGCTCGTTCCGGAGCGGCACGCGCACGCGCACGCCCGGCGCGACGCCCGCGAGCCCGGGCGGCACGCGGTACTCGAAGAGCCGGTCGAGCTGCGGCAGCCGCGAGTCGACGACGACCCGCGCGAAGGCGGGCGCGGGGCTCAAGGCCTCACAGCCCCGCGGCGGCGCGCAGCGCGTCGACGCGGTCGAGCCGCTCCCACGTGAACTCCGGCAGCTCGCGCCCGAAGTGGCCGTAGGCGGCGGTCTGGCGGTACTTCGGCCGCCGGAGGTCGAGGTCGCGCACGATCGCGCCGGGCCGGAGGTCGAAGACCCGCTGGATCGCCTCGCCGATCGCGAGGTCGTCGATGACGCCCGTGCCGAACGACTCGACGTAGAGGCCGACGGGCTGCGCCATGCCGATCGCGTACGCCGCCTGCACCTCGAGCCGCTTCGCGAGCCCCGCCGCGACGGCGTTCTTCGCGACCCAGCGCAGCGCGTAGGCGGCCGAGCGGTCGACCTTCGACGGGTCCTTGCCGCTGAACGCGCCGCCGCCGTGGCGCGCGGCCCCGCCGTAGGTGTCGACGATGATCTTGCGGCCCGTGAGGCCCGCGTCGCCCTTCGGTCCGCCGGTGAGGAACGAGCCGGATGGGTTGACGATCGCGCGCATGCCGCTCGCGTCGAGGCCGAGCTCGGCCACGACCGGGTCGATGACGTGCTCGACGACGGCGTCGCGGATCTCGTCGTTCGTGACCCCGGGCGCGTGCTGGGTGGAGACGAGGACGGTGTCGACCGAGACGGGCGTGAAGCCGTCGTAGCCGATCGTCACCTGCGTCTTGCCGTCGGGGCGGAGGAACGGGATCGAGGCGTCGCGGCGCGCGCGCGCGAGCCGCTCGGCGAGCCGGTGCGCGGCCCACGCCGTCGCCGGCATGAGCGTCGGCGTCTCGTCGGTCGCGAAGCCGAACATGATGCCCTGGTCGCCGGCGCCGTCGCGGTCGAGCGGGTCGACCGAGCCGCCCCGCGCCTCGACCGCCGTGTCGACGCCCGTGGCGATCTCGGGGCTCTGCTCGCCGATCGAGACCGTCACGCCGCACGAGTTGCCGTCGAACGAGACCTCGCTCGAGTCGTAGCCGATGTCGACGATGACCTTGCGCACGACCGAGGCGATGTCGACGTAGCCCGTCGTGCGCACCTCGCCCGCGACGTGCACGAGGCCGGTCGTGACGAGCGTCTCGACCGCGACGCGCGCCTCCGGGTCCTGGGCGAGCATCGCGTCGAGGATCGCGTCGGAGATCTGGTCCGAGATCTTGTCGGGGTGGCCCTCGGTCACCGACTCCGACGTGAACAGCCGAAGGCTGCCTGGACTGCTGCTCACTCGTGCTCCTTGCTCGATCCGCTCGCGAGTCGCTCCGCGACGCAATCGATGATCGCGCGGGCCACTGACGCCTTCTGCCCCGACGCATCCGCCACGACGCCGTCGGCGTCGAGCACGCGCACGCGCGTCTCGACCGCGCCGAAGCCCTCCTCGTGCCCGACGCGATTGAGCACAAGCAGGTCGGCGCCCTTCCGCGCGAGCTTCGCGCGGCCGCGCTCGAGGAGCGCGGCGTCGTCGGCCTCGGTCTCGGCGCCGAAGCCGACGAGCAGGCTCTCGCGCGGCAGGCTCGCGAGCTCGGCGAGGATGTCGGGGTTGAGCTCGAGCTCGATCGTGGGCGCGTCGCCCCACGACTCCTTCGAGCGCTTCTCGTCGGAGGCGCCGCGCACGCGGTAGTCGGCGACGGCCGCGGCCATCACGACGACGTCGGCGCTCGCGCGCTCGAGCATCGCCTCGCGCAGCTGCGCCGTCGTCTCGACCTCGACGAGCTCGATGCCCGCGGGCACCGGCACGTGCAGGTTCGCGCCCACGAGCGTCACGGTCGCGCCCGCCGCGCGCGCTGCGCTCGCGAGGGCGACGCCCATCGCGCCGCTCGAGCGGTTGCCGAGGAAGCGCACGGGATCGATCGGCTCGCGCGTGCCGCCGGCGGAGACGACGACCGAGCGGCCAGCGAGCGCGGCGGAGCGCCCCGCGACCTCGAGCGCCGCGGCGACGACGTCGGCGGGCTCGGCCATGCGGCCGAAGCCCTCGTCGCTGCCGGTGAGCGCACCGGCGACGGGGCCGACGATCGTCGCGCCGCGCTCGGCGAGGGTGCGCACGTTCGCCTGCACCGCGGGCTGCTCCCACATCTCGGTGTGCATCGCGGGGGCGAGCACGAGCGGCGCGCGCGAGGCGAGCACCGTCGTGCCGAGCAGGTCGTCGGCGAGCCCGGTCGCGAGCTTCGCGAGCGTGTTCGCGGTCGCGGGCAGGATGACGATGAGGTCGGCGGACTGGCCGAGCGCGACGTGGCGCACGGCGGCGACGTCGTCGAAGACCTCGTCGGTGACGGGGTTGCGGCTGAGCGCCTCGAGCGTCGGGCGCCCGATGAAGCGCAGCGCCGACGCGGTCGGCACGACGTGCACGTCGTGGCCCGCCTTCACGAGCTCGCGGATGGCGAGCGCGGCCTTGTAGGCGGCGATGCCGCCGGAGATCCCGACGACGACGCGCATCAGCCCTGCGCGGTCTCGTCCTTGGTCAGGACGAGCTTGTCCTGGTGGATCTCGTGCAGCGCGACCGAGAGCGGCTTGTCCTCGATCGTCGAGTCGACGAGCGGCCCGACGTTGTCGAACATCGAACCCTCGTGGATGTCGGTGTAGTAGTCGTTGATCTGGCGAGCGCGCTTCGCGGCGAAGATCACGAGCTGGTACTTCGAGTCGACCTTGTCGAGCACTTCGTCGATCGGCGGGTTGATGATGCCCTGCGTGGCCATGCGTGCCTCCTGCGGCTGTGGACGGTGACGGATGCGCGGGGTCGCCCCGCGAAGCTCGTGGCGCCGGTGGGCGCAAGCGTCCATCCTATCGCGCGCTGGAGCTTTGGGCGACGGTCCTTTCGGACCGTCGCCGCGACGCCAGCGCCGGGGCCCGTCCCGGGCCCCGGGCTCTGACTACTCCCGAGCCTCCGCCTCCGCCTCCGCCGCGAGGATGCGCTCCACCACCTCGCGCGCCGCCTCGGCGACGTCGGCGTTCACGATCGTCGCGTCGAACTCGGGCTGGCTCGCGAGCTCGACCTTCGCGGTCTCGAGCCGCTTCGCGCGCTCGGCGGGCGTCTCGGTGCCGCGCCCGATCAGGCGGCGTACGAGCTCGTCCCACGACGGCGGCGCGAGGAAGAGCAGCACGGCGTCGGGGAACGACTCCCGCACCTGCCGAGCGCCCTGCAGGTCGATCTCGAGCAGCACCGACGAGCCCTCGTCGAGCGCGGCCTGCACGCTCGAGCGCGGCGTGCCGTAGCGCGAGAGGTTGTGCACGGTCGCCCACTCGAGGAACTCGCCGTCCTCGACCATCCGGTCGAACTCGGCGTCGGAGACGAAGGCGTAGTGCACGCCGTCGATCTCGCCCGGCCGGGGGGCCCTCGTGGTGGCGCTCACCGAGTGGCGGATCTGCGGGAAGTGCTCGCGCACGTACTGCGCGACCGTGCCCTTGCCGACCGCCGTCGGTCCCGCGAGCACGATGAGGCGAGGGCGACGCGAGGGATCCACGAGGTCAAGCCAAGCGCGAACGCGCTCGCGCTGCAAACCGCCGAGCCCGCCGAGGTGCTTCGACGGCGCGATCGCGAGCTCGCGCATGAGCACCTCGACGCGCTTGGGCCCCATGCCGCGGAGGCTCCCGAGGTACTCCGGCACGCGCAGCCGCGCCTCGACGCCGCCCGGCTCCTGCCACGCGCGCTCGGCGACGTCGCGGGGCCCGCGCTCCCCCGCGGCGAGCGCGCGCTTGACTGCGGCGCGGGCGCGACGCGCCTCGATCGCCGCGCGGCCGGCCGCGCCGGGGTCGGGGATCGTCCGGTCGGGGATGCCGGTCACGGCAGCTCCGCGACGGCCGCATCGATCGCCGCCGCGAGCCCGTCGGGCCCGGCCTGCAGGATGCTGCGGCTCGCGCTCGCGAGCACGAGCGCGTCGGCGGGGAAGAGCCGGTGCAGGTCGGCGAGGCGCGCGCCCTGCGCGCCGAAGCCCGGTGCGAGGACCGGGGTGGATGCGTCGGGCGCGAGCCCGTAGGCGGCTCGGTCGATCGTCGCGCCGATCACGAGGCCGTGGCCCGCGCCCGTCGCGGCGTTGCGGGCCGCGACGGCGTCGGCGACCGCGGCGGCGACCGTGCGGCCGTCGTCGAGCCGCGCGAGCTGCATCGCCGCCCCCTCGGGGTTCGAGGTCGCGGCGAGCACGAAGACGCCCTTGCCGCTGCGCTCGGCGGCCTCGAAGAGGCCCTCGAGCGCGCCGACGCCGAGGTAGGGGCTCGCGGTGAGCGCATCCGCCTCGAGCGGCGCGCCGGGCTCGAGCCACGCGGCCGCGTAGCCGAGCGTCGTCGACCCGATGTCGCCGCGCTTCGCGTCGGCGATCGTGAGGAGGCCGGCGGCGCGGGCGTCGGCGAGCACGCGCTCGAGCGCGCCGAGCCCCGCGGGCCCGATCGCCTCGAAGAGCGCCACTTGCGGCTTGACGACGCCGACGCGCCCCGCGGCCGCCTCGACGACCGCGCGCCCGAAGCGCTCGAGGCCCGACGCATCCGCCTTCAGGCCCCACCGATCGAGCAGCGCGGGGTGCGGGTCGATGCCGACGCACAGCGCCCCGCGCTGCCGGACGGCGTCGCCGAGCCGGGCGAGGAAGGTCACGCCGACCGCCGCGCGTGGTACTCCTGCAGGCTCGTCACCTCGAAGCTCTCGCGCGCCGCCTCGATCGCCGCGACCGCGGCGCCGAGCTGCGCGACGGTCGTGAAGAGCGCCTTGTCGCCCGCGACGGTCGCGGCGCGGATCTCGTAGCCGTCGGCGCGCGCGATGCCGCCCGTGGGGGTGTTGATGATGATGTCGATCTCCCCCGCGTCGATGAGGTCGACGATCGAGGGCTCTTCCCCCGCCTCCGAGTGCTTGCGCACCGTGCGCACGGCGATGCCGTTGCGCGCGAGCACCTCGGCCGTGCCGGTCGTCGCGACGATGTCGAAGCCGAGCTGCTGCAGCCGGTGCATCGGCAGCACCGCTTGCCGCTTGTCGCGGTCGGAGAGCGAGACGAAGACGGTGCCGGAGGTCGGCAGCCCGCCGTAGGCGGCGGCCTGGCTCTTCGCGAACGCGGTCGGGAAGTCGCGATCGATGCCCATCACCTCGCCGGTCGAGCGCATCTCGGGCCCGAGCAGCGAGTCGACCATGCGGCCGTCGGCGGTGCGGAAGCGGCGGAAGGGCAGCACGGCCTCCTTGACCGCGACCGGCGCGTCGATCGGCATCACGGTGCCGTCGCGCTCGGGCAGCATGCCCTCCGCGCGGAGCTCCGCGATCGTCGCGCCCGCGAGCACGCGCGCGTTGGCCTTCGCGATCGGCGTGCCGATCGCCTTCGCGACGAACGGCACCGTGCGGCTCGCGCGCGGGTTCGCCTCGATGACGTGCAGCACGCCCGCGCCGTACGCGAACTGCACGTTGATCGGGCCGCGCACGTCGAGGCCCGCGGCGATGCGCAGCGTCGCGTCGCGGATCTCCTCGAGCTGCGCGCGGCCGAGGCCGACGGGCGGCAGGGTGCACGACGAGTCGCCCGAGTGGATGCCCGCCTCCTCGATGTGCTCGAGGATGCCGCCGACGTAGAGCTCGTCGCCGTCGAAGATGGCGTCGACGTCGATTTCGATCGCGTCGTCGAGGAAGTGGTCGACGAGCAGCGGCGCCTGCGGCCCCACGATGCCGTGCGACGCGATGCGGTCGAAGTACCCGCGGAGGCTCGCGGTGTCGTAGACGATCTCCATGCCGCGGCCGCCGAGCACGAACGAGGGTCGCACGAGCACGGGGTAGCCGATGCCCTCGGCGATCTCGATCGCCTCCTGCTCGTTCGTCGCGATGCCGTTGCGAGGCGCGACGAGGCCCGCCTCGTCGAGGATGCGCTGGAACAGGCCGCGCTCCTCCGCCGCATCGATCGCGTCGGGCGTCGTGCCGAGGATCGGCACGCCCGCGGCCTCGAGGCCGCGCGCGAGCCCGAGCGGCGTCTGCCCGCCGAGCTGCACGATGACGCCGACGAGCTCGCCAGCCGCCTGCTCGACGTGCACGATCTCGAGCACGTCCTCGAGCGTGAGCGGCTCGAAGTAGAGCCGGTCGCTCGTGTCGTAGTCGGTCGAGACCGTCTCGGGGTTGCAGTTGACCATGATGGTCTCGAAGCCCGCGTCGGACAGCGCGAACGACGCGTGCACGCACGAGTAGTCGAACTCGATGCCCTGCCCGATGCGGTTGGGGCCCGAGCCGAGGATGATGACCTTCCGGCGGTCAGAGGGCTCGACCTCCGTCTCGAGGTCGTAGCTCGAGTAGTGGTACGGCGTCTCGGCCGGGAACTCCCCCGCGCACGTGTCGACGGTCTTGTAGACCGGGCGCACGCCGGCCGCCCAGCGCGCCTGGCGCACCTCCGCCTCGGCGATGCCGCGCAGCTGCGCGATCTGCGCGTCGGAGAAGCCGTGCTCCTTCGCGAGCCGCAAGTGCTCCTCGTCGAGCGCACCGGAGCCGCCCGAGAACGTGCGGATGGCGTCGGCGACCTCGTTGATGAGCACGAGCTGGTCGAGGAACCACGGGTCGATGCCGGTCGCCTCGTGCGCCTGCTCGATCGTCGCGCCCGCGCGCAGCGCCTGCTGCAGCGTCACGATGCGGCCGTCGGTCGGCACGCTCGCGGTCTCGAGCAGCGCCGCCGCGTCGCCGGGCTCGCCCTCCCAGTGGAACGACGAGCCGCGCTTCTCGAGCGAGCGGAGCGCCTTCTGCAGGGCCTGCGCGTAGGTGCGCCCGATCGCCATGGCCTCGCCGACCGACTTCATGGTCGTCGTGAGGGTCGCATCCGCCGCCGGGAACTTCTCGAAGTTGAACCGCGGCACCTTGACGACGACGTAGTCGAGCGCGGGCTCGAACGACGCGGGCGTCACCTTGGTGATGTCGTTCGGGATCTCGTCGAGGCGGTAGCCGAGCGCGAGCTTCGCGGCGATCTTCGCGATCGGGAAGCCCGTCGCCTTCGACGCGAGCGCCGAGGAGCGCGAGACGCGCGGGTTCATCTCGATCACGATGATGCGGCCCGTCGCGGGGTCGACGGCGAACTGGATGTTGCAGCCGCCCGTGTCGACGCCGACGCGCCGGATGATGTCGATGCCGATGTCGCGCAGGCGCTGGAACTCGCGGTCGGTGAGGGTGAGCGCGGGGGCGACGGTGATCGAGTCGCCCGTGTGCACGCCGACGGCGTCGACGTTCTCGATCGAGCAGACGACGACCGTGTTGTCGGCCTGGTCGCGCATGAGCTCGAGCTCGTACTCCTTCCACCCGAGGATCGACTCCTCGAGCAGCACCTCGCCGATCGTCGACGAGTGGATGCCGTCGCCGACGAAGCGGCGCAGCTCCGCCTCGTCGTGCGCGAAGCCCGAGCCGAGGCCGCCCATCGTGAACGAGGGGCGCACGACGACCGGGTAGCCGTACTCCTCGGCGAACGCGATCGCGTCGTCGACCGAGCGCGCGATGGCGCTCGAGGCGACGTCGGCGCCGGCCTCGAGCACGAGCTCCTTGAAGAGCTGGCGGTCCTCGCCGCGCTGGATCGCGTCGACCTTCGCGCCGATGAGCTCGACGCCGTGGCGCGCGAGGATGCCCTGCTCGTGCAGCGCGATCGCGGCGTTGAGGGCCGTCTGGCCGCCGAGCGTCGGCAGGATCGCGTCGGGGCGCTCCTTGACGATGATCGTCTCGATCACCTCGGGCGTGATCGGCTCGATGTAGGTCGCGTCGGCGAAGTCGGGGTCGGTCATGATCGTCGCCGGATTGGAGTTGACGAGGATGACGCGCACGCCCTCCTCGCGCAGCACGCGGCACGCCTGGGTGCCGGAGTAGTCGAACTCGGCCGCCTGGCCGATGACGATCGGCCCGGAGCCGATGACGAGGACGGAGCGGATGTCGTCGCGCTTGGGCACTAGGCGTCCTTCTGCTGGTCGTTGGCGGCTGCGCGGTGCTCGAGCACGAGCTCGCGGAAGCGGCTGAAGAGGTGGTGGGCATCGTTGGGGCCGGCGGCGGCCTCGGGGTGGTACTGCACGCTGAAGGCCGGGATGTCGAGCGCCCGCAGGCCCTCGACGACCTCGTCGTTGAGCGAGAAGTGGCTCACCTCGACGCGGCCGAAGCCAGCGGGGCTCTCGAGCTGCTGTCGCAGCGGCGCGTCGACGGCGAAGCCGTGGTTCTGGCTCGTGATCTCGACCCGGCCGGTCGCGGTGTCGAGCACGGGCTGGTTGATGCCGCGGTGGCCGAAGGGCAGCTTGTACGTGCCGAACCCGAGCGCGCGGCCGAGCAGCTGGTTGCCGAAGCAGATGCCGAAGAACGGCAGGTCCTCGCGCAGCAGCCCCTGGAGGAGCGACACCTGGTCGTCGCTCGCCGCCGGGTCGCCGGGGCCGTTCGAGTAGAACGCGGCGATCGGCTCGTGCTCGAGCACCTGCTCGAGCGTCGCGTCCTGCGGCAGCACGACGAGGTCGAAGCCCTGCTGCTGCAGGTAGCGGAGCGTGGATGCCTTGACCCCGAGGTCGAGGACGGCGAGCGTGCCGATCGAGTCGCCGATCGCGGGCAGCCGGTACACCTCGGGCGTCGAGACGAGCTCGGCGAGACTGCGGCCGGTCATCGCGGGGCTCGCCCGCACCGCCTCGAGCATCGCCTCGTCGGTGCCTAGCGAGTCACCCGAGAAGACGCCGGCGCGCATGGCGCCCGCGTCGCGGAGGCGGCGCGTGACGGCGCGCGTGTCGATGCCCGCGATGCCGACGATGCCGTCGTCGGCGAGCTGCGCCTCGAGCGAGCCCTCGGCGCGCCAGTTCGAGACGACGCGGCTCGCGGCGCGCACGACGTAGCCGGCGGGCCACGCGCGGCGCGACTCGGCGTCCTCGTCGTTGACGCCGGTGTTGCCGATGTGCGGCGCCGTCTGCACGACGATCTGGCCCGCGTAGGAGGGATCGGTGAGCGTCTCCTGGTAGCCGGTCATGCCGGTCGCGAAGACGGCCTCGCCGAGCGCGCGGCCGGTGGCGCCGTAGGCGGAGCCGCGGTAGATCGTGCCGTCCTCCAGCACGAGGGCCGCGGGTGCGGGGTTGGTCATGAGGGTGCTCCTTCCCGGGCGAGGGCGCGCAGCGCCTCGAACGCCTCGGTGTCGTCGCCGATGATGCGGAGGTAGGTGTCGACGTCGGCGCCGAGCGAGTGGGCGATCACGACGATCCCCCCGGGCTCGACGACGCGATCGATGGTCCAGGTGGCCCGCTCGACCGCGCGGATGCGGTCGGCGGGGATGCGCACCTCGCGTCGGTCGGCGACGAGCTGCACGCCGGCCGCGTCGATCGCGACCTGGGTGCGGCCGCGGAAGCCGAGGCCGTGGGCGAAGATGCGCTGGTAGGGCTCGCCGGCGCGCGTCGTGGCGACGTAGAGCGCTTCGGCGACGAGGGTCGGCGCGGCGTCGATCCACGGCAGTGGCGGCTCGACGTCGCGCTGGCGTCGTCGGTGCGCGAGCACGCCGAGCACCGCGAGCAGCGCGACGAGTGCCACAAACCCTGCGCTCAGCAGCGCGAACGTCTCCTTCGTCATCACCCGACGTCCCCGGTCCCGATCTGCCCGGTCACGATCTGCCGGTCCCGATCTCGCCGGTGACGATCTCCCCGGTGACGATCTCCCCGGCCGCGAGCGTGCGGCGGCCGGCGTGCCACACGTGCAGCACGCGGCCCGGCAGCTCGCGGCCGAGGTACGGCGAGTTCGCCGAGCGGCCCTTGAGGTGCCGCTCCTCGACGACCGCGCGCGCGGCGGGGTCGACGAGCACGACGTGCGCGGGCGAGCCGACCTCGAGGGGCGCGTCGTAGCCCGGCTCGCGGCCGATCGCGCCGGGCGTCGTCGACATGACTCGCGCGACGCCGGCCCAGTCGAGCAGCCCCGTCTCGACCATCGCCAGCTGCACCACCGACAGCGCCGTCTCGAGCCCGACCATGCCGAACGAGGCATCCGCGAACGCCGAGAGCTTCGCCTCGGGCGCGTGCGGCGCGTGATCGGTCGCGACGATGTCGATCGTGCCGTCGGCGAGCGCCTCGCGGAGCGCCTGCACGTCGGCGTCGGTGCGCAGCGGCGGGTTGACCTTGAAGCGCGCGTCGTAGGAGCGCACGAGCTCCTCGGTCAGCAGCAGGTGATGCGGCGCGACCTCGGCGGTGATGCGCACGCCGCGCGCCTTCGCGGCGCGCACGACCTCGACGGTCTCGGTGGTCGAGACGTGGCACACGTGCAGGCGGGCGCCGGCGAGCTCGGCGAGCATCGCGTCGCGCGCGACGATCGACGCCTCGGCGACCGATGGCCAGCCGCCGAGGCCGAGCTCGGCCGAGAGCGGCCCCTCGTGCATGACGGCGCCGCGCGTGAGCGCCGGGTCCTGCGCGTGCTGCGCGACGACCGCGTCGAGCGCCGCCGCGTGCTCGAGCGCGCGTCGCATGAGCTCGGCGTCGTGCACGCAGTGGCCGTCGTCGCTGAAGACGGTGACGCGGGCGGCGCTGCGGGCGAGCATCGTCATGTCGGCGAGCCGCTCCCCCGCGAGGCCGACGGTGACGGCGCCGATGGGGCGCACCGTCGCGAGCCCGGCCTCGAGGCCGAGCCGGTGCACTTGCTCGACGACCGCGGGAGTGTCGGCGACGGGGTTCGTGTTCGCCATCGCGAAGACGCACGTGAAGCCGCCCGCGGCGGCGGCCCGCACGCCGCTCGCGACCGTCTCGGCCTGCTCGCCGCCGGGCTGGCGGAGATGCGCGTGGAGGTCGACGAGGCCCGGGAGGGCGACGAGGCCGGTTGCGTCGACCACCTCGGCGCGGTCACGGTCGATCGTGCTCGGGTCGACGAGCACGCCGTCCTCGATCGCGAGGTCGCGCGGCTCGCCGCCGAGCACGGCAGCGCCGGTGAGCAGGGTCGTCATCGGGCGCCTCCGTGGTCTGAGGATCCGTGGTCGGAGGATGCGTGGTCCGGGGCCGGGTGGTCGGATGCGAGCAGCGAGTACAGCACGGCCATGCGCACCGAGACGCCGGCGGTCACCTGCTCGAGGATCGCGGAGCGGTCGGAGTCGGCCGCGCGGCTCGAGAGCTCGAGGCCGCGGTTCATGGGGCCGGGGTGCAGCAGGTGCGCGTCGCCGAGCCGAGCGAGCCGCTCGTCGGTGAGCGACCAGCCGGTGATGTACTCGGCGGCGCTCGGCGCGACCTTCCCCGCCTGCCGCTCGAGCTGCACGCGCAGCAGCATGATCGCGTCGGGCCCCTCGTCGATGACGCGGTCGAGGCTCGGCTCGGCGTGCACGCCGAGCCGAGTGCCGTCGCTCGCGGCGGGCGGCAGGAGCGGCGGCGGGCCGACGAGCGTGACCTCGGCGCCGAGCGCGGGCAGCAGGAGCGCGTTGGAGCGCGCGACGCGCGAGTGGGCGATGTCGCCGACGATCGCGATGCGCAAGCCGTCGAGCGCCTTGCCGCGAGCCGCGTCGCCGTGCACGCGGCGACGGAGGGCGAAGGCGTCGAGCAGCGCTTGGGTGGGGTGCTCGTGCGTGCCGTCGCCCGCGTTGATGACCGGCTTGCCGATCCAGTCGGCGAGCAGGGCGGGCGCGCCGGAGGCGCCGGAGCGCACGACGACGCCGTCGACGCCCATCGCCGCGATCGTGAGGCCCGTGTCGCGCAGCGACTCGCCCTTCGAGACGCTCGAGCCCTTGCCCGACACGTTGATGACGTCGGCCGAGAGCCACTTGCCGGCGATCTCGAACGACGAGCGCGTGCGCGTCGAGTCCTCGAAGAAGAGGTTCACGACCGTGCGACCGCGCAGGGCCGGCAGCTTCTTGAGCTCGCGGTCCTGGATCTGGTGCATGTCCTCGGCGAGGTCGAGGAGGGCGATCGCCTCGTCGCGCGGCATCGATGCGGTGAGCAGGTGCCTCATGCGACGTCGTCCTCGATCGTCACGGCGTCGGCGCCGTCGACCTCCTCGAGCAGGATGCTGACGTGCTCGCTGCGGGCGCTCGGCAGGTTCTTCCCGACGAAGTCGGCGCGGATGGGCAGCTCGCGGTGGCCGCGGTCGACGAGCGCGGCGAGCCGCACGACGCGCGGGCGACCGAGATCGGCGAGCGCGTCGAGGGCGGCGCGGATCGTGCGGCCCGAGTAGAGCACGTCGTCGACGAGCACGACGACCCGGTCGTCGATGCCGGCGGCCGGCACGCGCGTCGGGTGCGGGGCGCGCGTCGGCCGGCCGCGCAGGTCGTCGCGATGCATCGTGACGTCGAGGGCGCCGACGCGATCGGCGAAGCCGATGCCGGTGATGTCGGCGAGCCGGTCGGCGAGCCGCTGGGCGAGGTGCACGCCGCGGGTCGGGATGCCGAGCAGGACGAGGTCGTCCGCGCCGTGGTTCGCCTCGAGGATCTCGTGGGCGATGCGCGTGAGGGCCCGGCCGATCTCGTCGGGCCCGAGCACGGTGCGCGCTCCTGCACGCTGAGTCACAGCGACTCCCTTCTCCGCCTCACGGGACGGGCTTCAAGGTTGTCTGATGGCTCCACTCTACTGGGTCGCGCTATCGCGTCGCGTGCTCCGGCCGGAGGCCGAGCCCGATGAACCTCCCCATGAGGTGCCGGAGCGCCGGCACGCGCTGCAGCACGCGCAGCGGCAGCGGCACGGGCACGGCGGCGCCAGGCTCGGCGACCCGCACGAGCCCGGTCTCGAGCCGGCGCTGCACCGCTTGCACAGCGCGGGCGGAGGGCTCCCGTCGCCGCTGGATGCGGTGCAGCAGTGCCTCGCTCGGTCGCCCGGTCCGCAGCCCCGGCGCGAGTGCGTTCGCCGCCGCGACCGCATCCTGGATCGCGAGGTTGATGCCGACGCCGCGGAAGTCGCGCAGGAAGTCGCCGTGGCGCTCGAGCACGGCCGTGCGCACGCCCGCGCGGGCGAGCAGCAGGCCGAGCATGAGGCCGGCGGGCCCGCCGCCCACCACGATGCAGTCGTGCGTGCGCTCGGCCATGCAGCCATCATCCGCGCCCGCGCGGCTGGGCGCGAGCGTCGCTTCAGGCGCGCTGCGCCGCGATCCGGCCCAGCACGCCGTTGATGAACGCGCCCGAGCGGTCGGTCGAGAGCTCGTTCGCGAGGTGCACGGCCTCCGAAACCACGACGCTCGCGGGGGCCGTCTCGTGCTCGAGCTCCCACGCGCCGACCCGCAGGATCGCGAGGTCGGTGCGCGGCATCCGGTCGAGCGTCCAGTGCTCGCTCGACGAGGCGATGAGCTCGTCGAGCCCCTCAACCTCGTCGGCGACGCCCGCGACGATCTCGCGCGCGAAGGCGAACCACGGGTGCTTCGCCCAGCCGAGGCGGGCAGCGGTGTCGCGCAGCACCGTCTCGGGCGCCTCGTCGCGCGCCTGCGCGGAGTAGAGCACCTCGACGGCGTGCTTGCGCGCCTTGCGGCGCGAGGGGTAGGTCTCCTGGCCGCTCACGTCAGTTGACGCGGCCGAGGTAGCTGCCGTCGCGCGTGTCGACCTTGATGCGCGTGCCCTGCTCGACGAAGAGCGGCACCTGGATCTCGGCGCCCGTCTCGACCGTCGCCGACTTCGTGCCGGCGCTCGAGCGGTCGCCCTGGAGGCCCGGCTCGGTGTAGGTGATCTCGAGCACGACGGATGCGGGCAGCTCGACCTGCAGCGCCTCGCCCTCGTGCATCGAGATGGTCGCGGTGCCGTTCTCGAGCAGGTACTTCGACGCGTCGCCGACGATGTCGGCGGGGATCGGCAGCTGCTCGTACGTGTCGTTGTCCATGAACACGAAGTCGGTGCCGTCGTTGTAGAGGAACTGGTAGTCGCGGCGGTCGACGGTCGCGAAGTCGATCTTCGTCCCGGCGTTGAAGGTCTTGTCGACGACCTTCTGGCTGCGCGCATTGCGGAGCTTCGTGCGCACGAAGGCGCCGCCCTTGCCCGGCTTGACGTGCTGGAACTCGATGACGCTCCAGAGCTGACCGTCGAGGTTGAGGACCGCGCCGTTCTTGATGTCGTTCGTGGTTGCCATGGGGTTCCGTTCCGTGGTGCGTGCTGGGACCCCCGCGGGGCCGACGAACGAGTCTAGCGGCCGACGATCGCGGCCGCGGCCAGGCGGTAGCCGTCGAGCCCGAAGCCGGCGATGACGCCGGTCGCGACGCCCGAGATGACCGAGGTGTGCCGGAACGCCTCGCGCGCGTGCGGGTTCGAGATGTGCACCTCGACGAGCGGGGCGACGCCCTGCAGCTGCGCGCACGCGTCGCGGAGCGCGTAGGAGTAGTGCGTGAAGGCCGCCGGGTTCAGGATCACCGGGGTGCGCGCATCCACCGCATCGTGGATCCAGCCCACGAGCTCGGCCTCGTCGTCGGTCTGGCGCACGTCGGCCTCGACGCGCTGCTCGAGCGAGCCAGCCGCTTCGACGAGCGGCGCGATGTCGGCGATCGTCGCGGTGCCGTACACCTCTGGCTCGCGAGTGCCGAGCCGGCCGAGGTTCGGGCCGTTGAGGACGAGGATGCGCATGCCCCCATCCTGCCCGACCCGCGCCGCCGCGCGAGCCCGTGAGCGGTCACTTCCGCCCGTGAGCGGTCACTCCCGCGCGCGAGCGGTCACTCCAGGCGGATGCGTGTGGAGATGACCGCTCACAGGCTGAGTTGACCGGTCACGGCCCGAGATGACCGGTCAGAGGCGGAAGTGACCGGTCGGAGGCGGAAGTGACCGGTCAGAGGCGGAAGTGACCGCTCGGAGGCGGGAGTGACCGGTCAGAGGCGGAAGTGACCGCTCGGAGGCGGGAGTGACCGGTCAGTCGGCGAGCGACTGGTAGGCCATGAACAGCAAGCTGTCGTCCGGGCCCTCGAGGATGCGCGGCTTCGCGACGTCGTCGAGCACGACGAAGCGCAGCATCGAGCCGCGCGCCTTCTTGTCCTTGCGCATCGTGCCGAGCAGCGTCTGCCAGCGCCCGACGGGGTACGTCGTCGGCAGCTCGAGCGACTGCAGGATCGCCCGGTGGCGGTCGACGACGCCCTCCGGCAGCCGGCCGGCGAGTCGCGAGAGCTCCGCGGCGAACACGAGGCCGATCGACACCGCGGCGCCGTGGCGCCAGCGGTAGCGCTCGGTGTGCTCGATCGCGTGGCCGAGCGTGTGGCCGTAGTTGAGGAACTCGCGCTCCCCGCGCTCGCGGAAGTCGTTCGCGACGACGCGCGCCTTGACCTCGATCGACCGCGCGACGACCTCCTGGAACTCCGGCGTCGTCGGATCGGTCGCCGCGTCGAACGAGCCCTCGAGCAGCTCGAGGATGCGCGGGTCGGCGATGAAGCCCGTCTTCACGATCTCGGCGAAGCCCGTCAGGAGCTCGTTGCGCGGCAGCGAGTCGACGAGCTCGAGATCGGCGACGACGACCGCGGGGTGGTGGAAGGCGCCGACGAGGTTCTTGCCCTGCTCGGTGTTGATGCCCGTCTTGCCGCCCACGGCCGCGTCGACGATGCCGAGCACGCTCGTGGGCGCCTGCAGCACGCGCACGCCGCGCAGCCACGTCGCGGCGACGAAGCCCGCGAGGTCGGTGACCGCGCCGCCGCCGAGGCCGAGCACCGCATCCGTCCTGGTGAACTCCGCCTGCCCCATGATCTGCCAGAGGAACTGCGCGACCTCGATGCGCTTCGCGGCCTCGGCGTCGGGCACCTCGGCGAGCAGCACCTCGACTCCGTCGAGCTCGGCCTTGAGGTGGTCGGCGACGCGGCTCATCGCCGGCTGGTGCACGACGAGCAGCCGCTGCGCGTCGCCGAGCGAGGCGCGGAGGCGCTCGACGAGCACGCCGCGGCCGACGTGCACCTCGTAGGGGGCATCGGTCTCGACGCGGATCGTGGTCATGGGGGTCTCCTTCGCGGTCACAGCCCGCGCTCGGCGAGCCAGGCCTGCAGCTCGTCGAGCAAGCGGGCCATCGGGGTCCTGGATGTGTCGACGGTGACGTCGGCGAGCGAGCGGTAGAGCGGCTCGCGCTCGGTGGCGATGCGTCGCCACGCGTCGATGCCGTCGGCGACGAGGGGCCGCCCGCCGCCGCCGAGGCGGCGCTCGGCGGCGCGCTCGTCGACGGTCGCGAGCACGACGGTCGCCGAGCGCAGCAGCTCGCGCGACCCCTCGTCGAGCACCGCGCCGCCGCCGAGGGCGACGACCGTGCCCGGCACGAGCGCGCGCTGCACCGCCTCGGCCTCCCAGCGGCGGAACACGGACTCGCCGTGCGTGGCGAAGATCTCGGGGATCGGGCCGTGCTCGAGCACCACGAGGCGATCGGTGTCGGCGAACGTGCGGCCGATGCGGCTCGCGAGCTTGCGGCCGAGCGACGTCTTGCCCGCGGCCATCGGCCCGATGAGGGCGATGGGCGGCCGGTCGCTCGCCTCGTCGCCGGGCCGCGGCCCCGCGCCCGACCCGGCCGCGCCGGCCGTCACGGGAGCGTGCGGAGGCGCTCGGGGATCGCGGCGAGGTACGCCTCGAGGTTCCGCCGGGTCTCGCCGACCGAGTCGCCGCCGAACTTCTCGAGCATCGCGTCGGCGAGCACGAGCGCGACCATCGCCTCCGCGACGACGCCCGATGCGGGCACGGCGCACACGTCGCTGCGCTGGTGGTGCGCTTGCGCGGCCTCGCCGGTCGCGACGTCGATCGTGCGCAGCGCGCGGGGCACGGTCGCGATCGGCTTCATGCCCGCGCGCACGCGCAGCGCGCCGCCGGTCGTCATGCCGCCCTCGATGCCGCCGGCGCGGCCGGTCTCGCGGCGCACGCCCTCCTCGTCGACGAGCAGCTCGTCGTGCGCGACGCTCCCCCGCCGGCGGGTTGTCTCGAAGCCGTCGCCGACCTCGACGCCCTTGATCGCCTGGATGCTCATGAGCGCCTGCGCGAGCCGGCCGTCGAGGCGGCGGTCCCAGTGCACGTAGGAGCCGAGGCCCGGCGGCAGGCCGTAGGCGAGCACCTCGACGATGCCGCCGAGCGTGTCGCCCGAGCGCCGAGCGTCCTCCACCTCGGCGAGCATCGCCGCGCTCGTGGCAGGGTCGTTGCAGCGCAGCTCGTCGGCGTCGAGCCGATCGACGTCGTCGGGCAGCGGGAGCGGCGCGTCGTCGGGCACGCGCACGGGGCCGATCGAGAGCGTGTGGCTCACGAGCCGCACGCCGAGCTCGGCGAGGAACGCGCGCGCGACCGCGCCGAGCGCGACGCGCGCGGCCGTCTCGCGGGCACTCGCGCGCTCGAGCACGGGGCGCGCCTCGTCGAAGCCGTGCTTCTGCATGCCGACGAGGTCGGCGTGGCCTGGCCGAGGGCGCGTGAGCTTCGCGGCGCGGGCGCCCGACAGCTCGCCCTCGAGCGGCGCGGCGCTCATGACCTCCTGCCACTTCGGCCACTCGGTGTTGCCGATGCGCAGCGCGACCGGCCCGCCCTGGCTGAGCCCGTGCCGCACGCCGCCCGAGATCGAGAGCTCGTCCTGCTCGAACTTCATGCGCGCGCCGCGGCCCGCGCCGAGCTTGCGGCGCTGCAGGTCGGCCTGGATGGCCTCCGCCGTCACGGGCACGCCCGCGGGCAGCCCTTCGAGGAGGGCGAGCAGTTCGGGGCCGTGGGATTCCCCGGCGGTGAGCCAGCGCAGCATGCTCACGATTCTTCCAGACCCGTCGCGGCCGCGAGCGCCGACCGCATCGCGGCGGCCACGCGGCCCTCGTCGGGCAGCGGCGCATCGACGTGCCCGATCGTGAAGATCCGCGCCTGCAGCACCGCTTGCCCGAGCAGCATCTCCCGCCCATCGATGAGCGCTCCCGCGGGCACGGCGTCCCGGTAGCGAGACCCGTCGGCACGCGCGTAGTCGGCGTCGAGGAGTCTCGAGGGCGGATGCGCGAAGACCGGCACGACGTCGGCCGCGGCGGGGAGCGTGGAGACCGCCGCGTCGACGGCGGGCAGCGGCGCCTCGAGCGGCTGCAGCACGACCTCGACCCCCAGCCGCTCGCCGAGCGCGACGAGCGCTTCGCCCTTCGCGGGGCTGCGGAGCGCGACGGCGACGCGGGCCGCGCCGAGCTCGGCGAGGGCGACGAGCGCCGAGCCCGCGGTCGCCCCGGCGCCGGCGATCGCGCCGGTCTCGGCACCCTCGAGGCCCGATCCGGCGAAGGCCCGCACGATGCCGCCGACGTCGGTGTTCCAGCCCCGCGGGCGAGTGCCGAGCACGAGCGTGTTCGCGGCGCCCGTCAGTCGCGCGCGCTCGTCGAGCGACCCGGCGAGGCGCGCCGCCTCGAGCTTGAGCGGCGCGGTGACCGAGAGCCCGAGCCATGCGCGATCGAGCACGTCGACGAAGCCCGCGAGCTCGCCCTCGCGCACCGGTCGGCGCTCGTAGCGCCAGTCGAGCCCGAGCTCGCGTGCGGCGGCGCCGTGGAGCACGGGCGAGAGCGAGTGCTCGATCGGCCAGCCGACGACCGCGAGCCGGCGGCTCGCGCCGGGCTCGCCGGTCGTCACGTCAGCCGCCCCAACCGGGGTTGTCGCGCAGGAACTGCTGGAACTGCTGCACCGCGACGTTGTGCTCCGCGAGCGTCTCGGAGAAGACGGTCTCGCCCGTGTCGGGGTTCACGGTGACGAAGTAGAGCCAGTCGCCCTCGGTCGGCGAGAGCGACGCCTGGATCGCGATGTCGCCGGGTGCGCCGATCGGCCCGACGGGCAGGCCCGTCCGCGCGTAGGTGTTGTAGGGGTTGTCGGCGTCGGCGCGCTCGTCGGCGGTCGTCGTGACGACGTGGAGGTTGCCGGTGCCGTAGGCGACGGTCGCATCCGACTGCAGGCGCATGCCGATGTCGAGGCGGTTCTGGAACACGCGGGCGACGCGGCCGAAGTCGTCGGGCAGCCGCGCCTCGCGCTGCACGAGCGACGCGAAGGTCAGCACGCGCTGGCGGTCGGCCTCGGCGACGCCGGCGGCGTCGAGCGCCTGCACCTGCCGCGCGATCATCGCCCGCAGCACGCCCTCGGCCGTGACGCCCTCATCGAACGTGTAGGTCGCGGGGAAGAGCCAGCCCTCGAGCGTGACGGCGTCGGCAGGCAGGTCGAAGCGGCCGAGGTCGCTCTCGAGCTGCAGGAACTCGGCCTGCGGGATGCCGAGGTCGCGCTCGAGCCGCTCGTACACCTGCGGGAGCGTGAAGCCCTCGGGCACGGTGACGCGCAGCTCGGCCTTGTTGGCCGGGTCGCGGATCGCGTCGAGCGCGCCCTGCGCCGACATCTCGAGCTGGACGCGGTAGGCGCCGGGGTGGAGCTGGATCGACGGGTCGGCGATCAGGATGTCGGTGAACGCCTCGGTGCTCGCGATGACGCCCTGCTCGAAGAGCGTCTCGGCGACGGCGTAGCCGTTGTCGCCCTGCTGCACCTGCACGACGACCTCGCCCGTGCCGGGCCCGGCGAAGTCCTCGGGGCCGCTGAAGCGGTCCGCGAGCCGCGGGACCACGAGCGCGACCGCGACCACGATGCCGATGACGGCCACGAGCGCGATGCTCCAGCCGATGATGCGGCGGCGGTTGCGCGCCTGTCGCGCGCGAGCTCGTCGTCCTGCCATGTCAGTCCTCCGTGGCGGCAGCGCCGCCGTCGTCGAGCAGCTCGCCGGGCGCTCGCCCGGCCGCCCGCTCGCTGTCGAGTGCGTGCTGCAGGATCACGACCGCCGCAGCCTGGTCGATGCTCGCGCGCTGCTGGCGCGACGAGCGGCCCGCGGCGCGCATGGCCGCGGATGCCGTGACGGTCGAGAGCCGCTCGTCGACGAGCCGCACCGGGATCGTCGCCGCGAGGGCCGCGGCGATGTCGCGCGCGTCCTGCGTGCTCGGGGTCTCGCCGCCCGAGAGCGAGATCGGCAGGCCGACCACCGCCTCGATCGCGCCGAGCTCGACCGCGATCGAGGCGATGCGCGCGACGACGTCGACGTCGGCGCGCTGGATCGTCTCGACGGGCGTCGCGAGGAGCCCGTCGGGATCGCAGCGGGCGACGCCGACGCGGGCGCGGCCCACGTCGACGCCGATGCGGATGCCGCGTCGCACGGTCGTCGGGCCGCTCAGCGGCCGAGCCCCTCGCGCACGGCCTCGAGCGCGCGCGGCATCGCGCTCGCGTCCTGCCCACCGCCCTGCGCCATGTCGGGCTTGCCGCCGCCGCCGCCGCCGAGCACCGCCGCTGCCGCCTTGGCGAGCGGACCCGCTGCGGCGCCGCCGCGGCGCGCCGCATCGTTCGTCGCGACGACGATCGCGGGCTTGCCGTCGACCGCGCCGCCGATCGCGACGACCGCGGGCTCGGCGCCCAGGCGCTCGCGCACCTGGCCTGCGAGCGAGCGGAGGTCGTCCTGCGAGCCGACGGTGCCGAGGTCGACGGCGGCGAGCAGCACGTCGCCCACGCGGGTCGCGGCCTCGGCGATCGGCTGCACGCGCGACGCGAGCTGCTTCGACTCGAACTCGGCGATGCGCTTCTCGGCCGCCTTGAGCGAGAGCACGAGCTCCTCGATGCGGCCGGGCAGCTGCTCGCGCGGGGTCTTGAGCATGCCCGTGAGCTCGCTCACGAGCGTGCGCTCCGCGACGAGCTGGCGGAACGCATCCGCCCCCACCGCCGCCTCCACGCGACGGCTCGTCGAGCCGACGCTCGCCTCGCTCGTGATCGAGATGAGGCCGATCTGGCTCGACGCGTCGACGTGCGTGCCGCCGCACAGCTCGCGCGACCACGGTCCGCCGATGTCGACCATGCGCACGGTGTCGCCGTACTTCTCGCCGAAGAGGGCCATCGCGCCGAGCGCCTTCGCCTCGTCGAGCGGCATGAGCCGCGTCTCGACCGGCAGGTCGTCGCGGATCGCCGAGTTCGCGATGCCCTCGAGCTCCTGCCGCATGTCGTGCGAGAGCGCGCTCGACCACGAGAAGTCGAGCCGCATGTAGCCCGCCTTGTTGTAGGAGCCCGACTGGGCCGCGTCGGGGCCGAGCAGCTGGCGGAGCGCCGCGTGCACGACGTGCGTCGCGGAGTGCGCCTGGTTCGCACCGCGCCGGTAGCGCTCATCGACGACCGCGCGCGCGACGTCGCCGACCGCGATCTCGCCGGAGGTGACCCGCACCATGTGGCTCGTGAGGCCCGCGACCGGGCGCTGCACGTCGAGCACGTCGGCCTCGAAGCCCGCGCCGATGAGCCGGCCCTGGTCGCTGTCCTGCCCGCCCGCCTCGGCGTAGAGCGACGTCGCGGTCAGCACGACCTCGACCTCCTCGCCCACGCCCGCCGACTGCGCTGAGGCGCCATCGGCGATGATGCCGATGACCTCGCCGTCGGCCTCGAGCTCGTCGTAGCCGAGGAACGCGGTCTCGCCCTTCGCGCGCAGGTCGGCGTAGACCGAGAGGTCGGCGAGCTGCCGACGGCGCGACTTCGCGTCGGCCTTCGCGCGCGTGCGCTGCTCGCTCATGAGCGTCTCGAACGTCGAGCGGTCGACCTCGAGGCCCGCCTCCTCGGCGATCTCCATCGTCAGGTCGATCGGGAAGCCGTACGTGTCGTGCAGCAGGAACGCCGTCTTGCCGGGCACGACGTGCCCCGCGTCGGAGCGCACACCCTCGATCGCGAGGTCGAGCACCGTCGAGCCCGACTCGAGCGTCTTGAGGAACGTCTCCTCCTCGGCGATCGCCATCCGCTCGATGCGGCCGAACGACTGCTGGAGCTCAGGGTAGGCGGTCGACATCGCGTCGAAGCTCGCGCGGAAGAGGGTCGGGAAGGTCGCCTCGTGCACGCCGAGCAGCCGCATCGAGCGGATCGAGCGGCGCATCAGGCGGCGGAGGATGTAGCCGCGGCCGTCGTTGCCCGGCGTCACGCCGTCGCCCATGAGCATGAGGGACGAGCGCACGTGATCGGCGACCACGCGCATCCGCACGTCGTCCTCGCCGTCGGCGCCGTAGCGCCGGCCCGAGAGCTCGCTCGCGAGGTCGAGCACCGGGCGCACCTGGTCGATCTCGTACATGTTCTGCACGCCCTGCTTGAGGAACGCGACGCGCTCGAGGCCCATGCCGGTGTCGATGTTCTTGCGGGGCAGCTCGCGCACGATCGTGAACTCGGTCTTCGAGCGCACGTCGGCGATCTCGTCCTGCATGAAGACGAGGTTCCAGATCTCGACGTAGCGATCGCTGCCGGTCGCGGGGCCGCCGTCGGGGCCGTGCTCGGGGCCGAGGTCGAAGAAGATCTCCGAGTCGGGGCCTGCGGGACCGGGCTGGCCGGTCATCCAGTAGTTGTCCTCGAGCCCGAGGCGCTGGATGCGCGCCGGGTCGATGTCGGTCGACTCGATCCAGAGCCGCTCGGCCTCGTCGTCGGTCTCGAAGACCGTGACCCACAGGTCGGACGGGCTGAAGCCGTAGCCGCCGTCGGCCTCGGAGCCCGTGAGCAGCTCCCATGCCCAGACGATCGCCTCGCGCTTGAAGTAGTCGCCGAACGACCAGTTGCCCGCCATCTGGAAGAAGGTGCCGTGCCGCGGCGTGCGGCCGACCTCCTCGATGTCGTTCGTGCGGATGCACTTCTGCACGTCCGCGACGCGCGGCCACGGCGCGGGCACGCGGCCCGAGAGGTACGGGATGAACGGCACCATGCCGGCGATCGTGAACATGATCGCCGGATCGTCGCTCACGAGCGGCGCCGAGGGCACGATCTGGTGGTCGCGGCGCTCGAAGTGCTCGAGGAAGCGGCGGTGGATCTCTGCGGTCTGCATTCGGTCAGGTCTCTCCAGCCCCAGCGGGGCATGACGAGCCCGGGCGCTCGGCGCCCGGGCTCGGATCGGATCTCGTCACTCGCCTCGCAGCTCGCGGTCGCGAGCCTGGTAGCCGTCCTTGACGGCGTCCGTGAACTCGCGGCCCCGGGCGTCGACGTTGTCGAGGAACGCCTTGCCCTTCTCGGTCTCCTCGATGCGGCGCGCGGCGAAGACGCCGATGACGACGCCGATGGCCAGGAACAGGAGCTTCTTCACAGCGGGTCCCCCTCGGGTGTCTGGGTGCGCCCGACGCCGGTCGCGGCCGGGGCGCAGTCAGTCTAACGACGAGAGGGGCCGCCTTCCGGCGACCCCTCTCGATGCACCGCTTCGATCAGCGAGCGGCGTAGTACTCGACGACGAGCTGGACCTCGGCCACGACGGGGACCTCGGCGCGCGCAGGGCGGCGCACGAGGCGCGCCTGCAGGCGGTCGAGCTGCACGTCGAGGTACGGGGGCACCGGGGGCAGCACGCCGGCGTGGCCGCCGGCGGCGGCGACCTGGAAGGGCTCCATGCCCTCGCTGCGCTCGTGCACGTGGATGAGCTGGCCCGGCTTCACGCGGAACGACGGGCGGTCGACGCGCTGGCCGTCGACCATGATGTGGCGGTGCACGACGAGCTGGCGAGCCTGCGAGATGGTGCGGGCGAAGCCGGCGCGCAGCACGAGCGCGTCGAGGCGCATCTCGAGCAGCTCGACGAGGTTCTCACCCGTCAGGCCGGCCTGGCGGCGCGCCTCGTTGAACGTCGTGCGCAGCTGCGCCTCGCGGATGCCGTACTGGGCGCGCAGGCGCTGCTTCTCGCGGAGGCGGACGGCGTAGTCGCTGTCAGCCTTGCGCTTGGTGCGGCCGTGCTGGCCGGGGCCGTAGGGGCGCTTCTCGAGGTAGCGCGCGGCCTTCGGGGTGAGGGCGACGCCGAGGGCGCGCGAGAGGCGCACCTTCGAACGGGTACGGGACTTCGTGGACATGACTTCCTTCGCTGATTCGCTGCCGCGCGAGCGGCTGTCTCGGCCGAGTGCCGGGACCTAAGGAGGGTTGCGGGTCCGGATGCGTCGGCATGGCTGCCGTTGGACCGTCGTCCAGACTACCAGATCAGCGCTCGCCGGCGAGGATCCGCCGGATCCGCTCGAGGCGCGCGGCGACGTCGCGCTCGAAGCCGTGCGCGCCGGGCTCGTAGTAGCGCACGCCCACCAGGGGGTCGGGCAGGTGCTGCTGCGTCGCGACGCCGTGCGGCGCATCGTGGGCGTAGCGGTAGCCCTTGCCGTGGCCGAGCCGCTTGGCGCCGGGGTAGTGCGCGTCGCGCAAGTGGGTGGGCACGCGGCCGAAGTCGCCGCGGCGCACGTCGGCGATCGCGCGGTCGATGCCGAGGTAGGAGCGGTTCGACTTCGGGGCGGTCGCGAGGTAGACGGTCGCCTCGGCGAGCGGGATGCGGCCCTCGGGCATGCCGATGAGCTGCACGGCCTGCGCGGCGGCGGCGGCGATGACGAGCCCCTGGGGATCGGCCATCCCGATGTCCTCGCTCGCGAGCACGATGATGCGGCGAGCGATGAAGCGCGGATCCTCCCCCGCCTCGATCATGCGCGCGAGGTAGTGGAGCGCCGCGTCCGGGTCGGAGCCGCGCACCGACTTGATGAACGCGGAGATGACGTCGTAGTGCTCGTCGCCCTGCCGGTCGTAGCGCAGCAGCGCGCGGTCGACCGCGCTCGCGAGCGCTTCGGCCGTCACGGTGACCGGCGCATCCGCCTCATCGCCGTCCTCGTCGTCGCCCGCCGACTCGGTCGCGGCCGCCTCGAGCGCGTGCGCGCCCGCGGCCTCGAGCGCCGTGAGCGCGCGCCGCGCGTCGCCCGACGAGAGCCGCACGAGCTGCGCGCGAGCGTCGTCGTCGAGCTGGATGCGTCCGTCGAAGCCGCGCGGATCGGCGATCGCCCGCTCGACCAGCAGGGTGATGTCGTCGTCGTCGAGCGGCTCGAGCGTCAGCAGCAGCGAGCGCGACAGCAGCGGGCTGATGACGCTGAACGACGGGTTCTCGGTCGTCGCCGCGATGAGCGTGACCCAGCCCTGCTCGACCCCGGGCAGCAGCGCGTCCTGCTGCGCCTTCGTGAAGCGGTGGATCTCGTCGAGGAAGAGCACCGTCGAGCGCTGGTAGAGGTCGCGGTCGCTCAGCGCCGCCTCCATCACCTGCCGCACGTCCTTCACGCCCGCGGTCACGGCGCTCAGCTCGACGAAGCGGCGGTCGGACGAGTGCGCGATCGACTGCGCGAGCGTCGTCTTGCCGGTGCCGGGCGGCCCCCACAGGATGACGCTCTGCCCGCTCGCGGCGCCGCCGGCGGCGGTCTGGCTCGACGCTGCGAGGCGCCGCAGCGGCGAGCCCGGGCCGAGCAGGTGGCGCTGGCCGACGACCTCGTCGAGGCTCGTCGGGCGCATGCGCACCGCGAGCGGCGCAGTCGTCCCCATGGCCATGCCTCCACCCTAGGCGCGGCCACCCACGACGGCCCGTCCCGGCGGGCGCCGCGCCGCGCAGGCGGTAGCCTGAACGCCGCATCGCGCGGGCGCGCGGAGCGGGAGGAGAGCCGAGTGGTCACGAAGCAGGAGCAGGAGCGCCGGGTGCGCGACTACCGCGCGCGGCAGACGGTGCACGAGCGCCGCAAGCGCCGGCAGCGTCGCGACTCCCTGATCGGCGGCGGCCTCGCGCTCGCCGTCCTGCTCGGCGGGGCGGCGCTCATCGGGCTGCAGCAGCCGGCCGATCCGGCGGATCCGGCCGACACGGCGGCACCGGCGGCGAGCGACCCGGCTGCCGAGTCGCTCGTGCCCGATCCCTCGCTCGCCGAAGGCCGGGCCTGGAACGGCTCGATGACGATCAACGGCGTCGAGCTCGAGGTCGAGCTCGACGGCGCGGCTGCGCCGCAGGCCGTCTCGGCGGTGCTGTTCGATGCGCAGCGCGACTACTACGACGGCTCGACGTGCCACCGCCTCACGACGAGCGAGGGCTTCTCGGTGCTCCAGTGCGGCTCGGCGGACGGCCAGGGCGGCGGCGATCCGTCGTTCATGTACGGCCCGATCGAGAACGCGCCCGCCGACGACATGTACGCCGAGGGCACGATCGCCATGGCTCGCCAGGGCAACAACGCCGACTCGAACGGCCACCAGTTCTTCATCGTCTACGGCGACACGATGATCCCCTCCGACAGCGCCGGCGGCTACTCCGTCATCGGCCGCGTCACCTCGGGGCTCGACGCGCTCCGCGACGAGGTCATCGCGAAGGGCACGCAGGGCGACGTGCCCGACGGCCCGCCCGCCGAGCCGGTGACGATCGACGACTTCACGCTCGAGTAGCCGCCGTCGCGCATCGCGGTACGCTCGATGCGCCCCTCCCCTCGTCTGAGAGATCCCGTCATGACCGACTCCACCCAGCCCACCGACTCCGCCCCGGCGGAGGAGACCGCCCTCACCGAGGAGAGCGCCGTCGCGGAGCAGCCGACCGCTGCCCCCGAGCCGCTCGACGACGCGCAGCCCGAGGTCGAGGCGAGCGCCGCCGAGATGGCCGCGGCCGCCGACGCCGCGACCGGGATCCCGGTCGAGCAGGCTGTCGCCGAGCTGTCGGCCGACGAGGCGCCGGTCGAGCAGGCTGTCGCCGAGCTGTCGGCCGACGAGGCGCCGGTCGAGTCCGCGCCCGCTCCCGAGCAGCCGGCAGCGGCAGCCCAGCCCGCCGACGCCGGGGGGCCCGCGCAGGCAGCGCAGCCCGCCGAGGCAGCCCAGCCCGCCGAGGCGGAGCAGCCTGCCGCCGAGGCGGAGCAGCCCGCGGCCGAGACCGAGCAGCAGATGGGCGAGCCCGTCGTCGAGCGGGGACTCGGCCGCGTCGACGCGACCGGCACCGTCGCGGTGCAGGAGGGCGAGCGCTGGCGCGTCGTCGGCCAGTTCCCCGACGTCGAGGCCACCGAGGCGCTCGCCTACTTCGAGCGCAAGTTCGCCGACCTCGAGGGCCAGGTTCGCCTGCTCGAGCAGCGCATCCGCGGCGGTGCGAGCGCGCGCGACGTCGCGAAGGCGGCCTCCCACCTCCACAGCACGGTGCAGGACGCGAACGCCGTCGGCGACATCGCCTCGCTCCTGACTCGGCTCGACGCCCTGCGCGGCGAGCTCGGCGAGCTCGAGGCGCAGCAGCAGGCCGCGAGCCGCGCCGAGGTCGAGGCCGCGCTCGCCGAGCGCACGACGGTCGTCGAGTCGATCGAGCGGCTCGCGAGCGGCGACCTCGAGAACGTGCAGTGGAAGCAGACGATGCAGCGGGTCGACGCGCTCTTCGCCGACTGGCAGCGCCTGCAGAAGGACGGCCCGCGCCTGTCGAAGAGCCAGGCGGACGCGCTCTGGAAGCGCTTCCGCGACGCTCGCGCGACGCTCGAGTCGGCGCGCCGCAAGTTCTTCGCGGAGCTCGACGCCTCCCACAAGGACGTGCGCGCCCGCAAGCAGGCGCTCGTCGAGCAGGCGCAGGCGCTCGCGCCGAAGGGCTCCGATGGCATCCCCGCCTACCGCTCGCTCCTCGACCAGTGGAAGGCCGCCGGCCGCGCGGGCCGCAAGGTCGACGACGCCCTGTGGGCGCAGTTCAAGGAGGCGGGCGACGTGCTCTTCTCGGCGAAGGCCGAGCAGGCCGCGATCGACGACGAGCAGTACGCCGGCAACCTCACCGCGAAGCGCGCGCTGCTCGACGAGGCCGCGCCCATCCTCGAGATGAAGGACCGCGCGAAGGCCCGCGAGGCGCTGCTCAGCATCCAGCGACGCTGGGACGAGATCGGCCGCGTGCCGCGCGAGGCGCTGCGCGAGGTCGAGGACCGCATGCGCAAGATCGAGACGCACGTGCGCGAGCTCGACGAGCGGCACTGGAACGCCTCCAACCCCGAGCGGAAGGCGCGCTCCGAGGGCCTCGCCGGGCAGCTCGAGGAGGCGATCGAGAAGCTCGAGGCCGAGATCGCCGAGACGAGCGACGCGTCGCGGAAGGCCGAGCTCGAGGCCGAGCTGCAGACGAAGCGCTCGTGGCTCGAGGTCGTCGCCGCCGCCGGCTGAGCCGATGACGGAGAGGGCCGGGATCGCGAGATCCCGGCCCTCCGTCGTCCCCGCCCGCGGCAGCCGGCTCAGGCCTGTCCGAAGGCGGCGTCGAAGCGCGCCGCCGAGGGGTCGAGGTCGAAGCGCCGCAGCGCCGCGAGCGCCTCGGGAGCGCCCTGCAGCCTGTCCATCCCGGCGTCCTCCCACTCGATCGAGATGGGCCCGTCGTAGCCGATCGCGGTGAGCGTGCGGAACGCGTCGCCCCACGGCACGTCGCCGCGCCCCGCCGAGACGAAGTCCCAGCCGCGCCGCGGGTGCCCCCACGGGAGGTGCGACGAGAGGATGCCGTTGCGCCCATCCCCCATCCGCATCCTCGTGTCCTTGCAGTCGACGTGGTAGATCCGGTCGGCGAAGTCCGTCAGGAACGCGACCGGGTCGATCCCCTGCCACAGCATGTGGCTCGGGTCCCAGTTGAGGCCGAAGGATGCGCGGTGCCCGATCGCCTCGAGCGTGCGCACCGTCGACCAGTGGTCGTACGCGATCTCGCTCGGGTGCACCTCGTGCGCGAAGCGCACGCCGCACTCCTCGAAGACGTCGAGGATGGGGTGCCAGCGCTCGGCGAAGTCCTGGTAGCCGCGCTCGATGACGGCGTCGGGCACGGGCGGGAACTGCGCGACGTACTGCCAGATCGACGAGCCGGTGAACCCGACGACGGTCTGCACGCCGAGCGCGCGCGCCATCCGCGCGGTGTCCATGAGCTCGGCGGCGGCGCGCTGACGCACCCCCTCGGGGTCGCCGTCGCCCCACACGCGCGGGCGCACGATCGCCTCGTGGCGGAAGTCGATCGGGTCGTCGCACACCGCTTGCCCGTGCAGGTGGTTCGAGATCGCCCACACCCCGAGCCCGTTGCGCTCGAGGATCTCGCGGCGGCCCGCGACGTAGTCGGCGTCGTCCCAGCGGGAGGCGTCGAGGTGGTCGCCCCAGCAGGCGATCTCGAGCCCGTCGAAGCCCCACGAGCCCGCGAGCCGCGCGACCTCCTCGAACGGCAGGTCGGCCCACTGGCCGGTGAACAGGGTGAAGGGTCGCGTCATCGCGTCGTCTCCGCTCGGTCGTCGTGGCCCTGGTCGGTCTCGCTCAGGTCGATCCTCGCACCGCCCGCCGCGTCGCTGCGCCCGACGGCGTCGAGCACGCGCTGCACCGCGAGGCCGTCGGCGAACGACGGCTCGGGCGGAGCGCCCGCGGCGATCGCCCGCAGCAGGTCGGCCGCTTGCGCCGTGAAGGTGCTGTCCCAGCCGAGCACGTGCCCGGGCGGCCACCACCCCTCGAGCAGCGGGTGGTGCGCCTCGGTCACCAGCACGCGCGCGGGCCAGCCGTCGCGGCCCGAGGTGACCGTGAGCTCGTTGAGCCGCTCGAGGTCGAGCAGCGCCCACGCCGCGTCGTCGACGCTCACGCGCTCGGGGCCGGATGGGCCCGGCCGCTCGGGCTGGAACGTGCGCGCGCTCGGCGAGCAGCGCACCGCGTGGCCCGAGACCGACGACTTCGTGCTCGTGAAGGTCGCGACGGGCATCGGTGCGGGCATCATCTCGGGCGGCCGGCTCCAGCGCGGCGCGAAGGGCACGGCGGGCGACCTCGCGCACGTGCGCGTGCCGGGCTCGAGCGCGCCGTGCCGCTGAGGCAACGAGGGCTGCCTCATCGAGCACGCCCTCTCGCCCGAGGTGCTCGACGCCGAGACCCGCGCGATGGCGTGAGCGCGCTCAGCCGGTCGTGATGCGGTAGACGTCGTAGACGCCGTCGATGCGGCGGACGGCGTTCAGCACGCTGTCGAGGTGCGTGACGTCGCCCATCTCGAACGCGAAGCGGCTGATGGCGAGGGCGTCGCTGCCGGTGTGCACGCTCGCCGAGAGGATGTTGACGTGGTGCTCGCTCAGCACGCGCGTGATGTCGCTCAGCAGGCCAGAGCGATCGAGCGCCTCGACCTGCGTGTTCACGAGGAACAGGCCCTTCGAGGCAGCGGCCCACTCGACCTCGATCATGCGCTCGGGCTCCTGCAGCAGCCCCTGCACGTTCGGGCACGAGCGCTGGTGCACGCTCACCCCCTGACCGCGCGTGACGAAGCCGACGATGTCGTCGCCCGGCACCGGGGCGCAGCACTTCGAGAGCTTCACGAGGATGTCGTCGGCGCCGCGCACGAGCACGCCGGAGGCGCTCGACGCGGGTCGCGGCGCGCGCGTGGGGAGCATCGGGACGGGCTGGTCGTCCTCGTCGGCCGACTCCTCCGCCCGCACCGCCGCGACGACCTTCTCGAGCACCGACTGGGTCGAGACCTGGCCCTCGCCGACGGCCGCGTAGAGACCCGTGACGTCGTCGTACTTGAGCTGCGCGGCAACTTGCGCGAACGCATCCCGCCCCATGAGCTTCTGCAGCGGCAGGTCGTGGCGGCGCATCGCCTTCGCGATCGCCTCCTTGCCGACCTCGACCGCCTCGTCGCGCCGCTCGCGCTGGAACCACTGGCGGATCTTGCTGCGCGCGCGCTGCGAGGTGACGAAGCCCTGCCAGTCCTGGCTCGGACCCGCGTCGGGGCTCTTCGACGTGAGCACCTCGACGACGTCGCCGGTCGCGAGCTTCGTGTCGAGCGGCACGAGCCGGCCGTTGACCTTCGATCCCATCGTGCGGTGGCCGACCTCGGTGTGCACGGCGTAGGCGAAGTCGACGGGTGTCGCGCCCGCCGGCAGGCCGATGACCTTGCCCTTCGGCGTGAAGACGTAGAGCTCCTTCGCGCCGATCTCGAAGCGCAGCGACTCGAGGAACTCGCCGGGATCGGTCGTCTCCTCCTGCCAGTCGTTGATGTGCTGCAGCCACGCCATGTCGGTCGGCGACATCGCGCCGCCGCCCTGCTTGTACTTCCAGTGCGCCGCGACGCCGTATTCGGCGCGGCGGTGCATCTCCTCGGTGCGGATCTGGATCTCGACGTGGTGGCCGCGCGGGCCGATGACCGTCGTGTGGAGCGATTGGTAGAGGTTGAACTTCGGGGTCGCGATGTAGTCCTTCAGCCGCCCCGGCATGGGCTGCCAGCGCGCGTGGATCGCGCCGAGCACCGCGTAGCAGTCGCGCACGGTCGGCACGATGACGCGCACGCCCACGAGATCGTAGATGTCGGCGAAGTCGTGCCCGCGCAGTCGCATCTTGTTGTAGATCGAGTAGTACTGCTTCGGCCGTCCCGCGATGCGACCGCGGATCTTCTGGGCCCGCATGTCCTCCGTGAGGCCGGCGACGACCTCGTCGAGGTAGCGCTCGCGCTCGGGCGCGCGCGCCTCGACGAGGTTCTTGATCTCGAGGTAGACCTTCGGCTGCAGCACCGCGAACGAGAGGTCCTCGAGCTCGACCTTGATCGTCTGGATGCCGAGCCGGTGCGCGAGCGGCGCGTAGATCTCGATCGTCTCGCGCGCCTTCCGCTGCGCCGACTCGTCCGAGACGAAGCCCCACGTGCGCGCGTTGTGGAGGCGGTCGGCGAGCTTGATGACGAGCACGCGGATGTCCTTCGACATCGCGACGACCATCTTGCGCACGGTCTCAGCCTGCGCCGACTCGCCGTACTTCAGCTTGTCGAGCTTCGTGACGCCGTCGACGAGCATCGCGATCTCGTCGCCGAAGTCGGCGCGGCACTGCTCGAGCGTGTAGGTCGTGTCCTCGACCGTGTCGTGCAGGAGCGCGGCGGCGACGGTGATCGCGCCGATCCCGAGGTCGGCGAGGATCTGCGCGACCGCGACGGGGTGCGTGATGTAGGGCTCGCCCGACTTGCGGTACTGCCCCCGGTGCGCCTCCTCGGCGACGATGTACGCGCGCTGGATGAGGCCCGTGTCGGCCTTCGGGTGCTGCGCCTTGACCGTGCGGATGAGCTCGTCGACGGCGCCCGCGCGGTGCGAGCGCGAGAAGAGGAAGGGCAGGAGCGTGCGGAAGCCGCCCGAGGACTGCTGGGTGTCGCTCATCGCCCTTCCCCCTCCCTGCTAGACGACCGCCCCGCGCTCGCTCGCCGCGGGCTTGGCCTTCGCCTCGGCGATCGTGTCGCCCTGCCGCAGCTGCGCGTAGACGGGAGCGGCGACGAAGATCGACGACCAGGTGCCGACGATCGTGCCGATGAAGAGCGCGAGCGAGATGTCGCGCAGCGTGCCGGCGCCCAGCAGCAGCGCGCCGATGAAGAGCACCGACGCGATCGGCAGGGTCGCGACGATCGAGGTGTTGATCGATCGCACGATCGTCTGGTTGACCGCGAGGTTGATGTTGTCGAGCAGCCCGCCGCTCGTGCCGGGCGCGGTGTTCTCGCGCACCTTGTCGAACACGACGACCGTGTCGTAGAGCGAGTAGCCGAGGATCGTCAGGAAGCCGATCACGGCGGCCGGCGTCACCTCGAAGCCGACGATGCCGTAGACGCCCGCGGTCACGAGCAGGTCGAACGCGAGCGAGGCGAGCGCCGCGACGGCCATCTTCCAGGTGCGGAAGTAGACGGCGAGCACGATCGAGACGAGCACGAGGAAGACGACGAGCGCGCGGAGCGCCTGCTGCGAGACGTCGGCGCCCCACGACGGGCCGATGAAGGAGAACGCGACCTCGCCGCTCTCGACCCCGTAGAGGTCGGCGAGCGCTGCGCGCATCTCGGCCGCCTGCTCCTCGGTCACGGCGTCGGTCTGCACCCGCACGGTGTCGGAGCCGAGCGTGACGGCGCGCGCCTCGGCCTCGGGCGCGACCGACTCGACGGCCTCGGCGGCCCCCTCGGCGGACGCCGACGAGAGCCCCGTGACGCGGAACTCGCTGCCGCCGGTGAACTCGATGCCGAAGACGAAGCCGCCGCGGATCACGGTGCCGAGCGCGAGCAGGATGAGCACGCCGACGGCGACGGCCATCCAGAGCTTGCGCTTGCCGACGACCGGGAGCGATCGCTCGCCCGTGTAGAGCTCGTTGCCGATCGTGGTGAGCGAAGCCATCAGTCCTCCTTGGCCGTCGCGTCGGCCATGGCGGCCTTCCGCTCGGCGATCGTCTGGCGGCGCTGCGCCTCACCGGCCGAGCGCACGCCCTTGCCGGCGGCCACGGGCTCGCGGAACTTCGCGCGGCCGCGGTAGACGGCGCCGAGCGCTTGCGGGTCGAGGCCCGAGAGCCGGTGCCCCTGCGAGAAGAAGCGCGTGCGCGAGAGCAGTCGCAGCAGCGGATGCGTGAACAGCGCGACGACCACGATGTCGATGAACGTCGTGATGCCGAGCGTGTAGGCGAACCCGCGCACGTTGCCGACCGAGAGCAGGAACAGGATCACGGCGGCGAGGAAGCTCACCGCATCCGAGACGAGGATCGTCCGGAACGCGCGCTTCCAGCCCGTCTCGAGCGCGCTCGAGAGGTGCTTGCCCTCGCGCAGCTCGTCTCGGATGCGCTCGAAGTACACGATGAACGAGTCGGCGGTGATGCCGATCGAGATCACGAGTCCCGCGATGCCCGCGAGCGAGAGCCGGTAGCCCTCGGTGCTCGAGAGGAACGTCACGACGAGGTAGGTGAGCACCGCCGCGATCGCGAGCGAGAGCACGACCACGAGCCCGAGCGCGCGGTACTGGAAGACCGAGTAGACGACGACGAGCACGAGGCCGATGAGGCCAGCGAGCAGGCCCGCGCGCAGCTGGTCGGCGCCGAGCGTCGCCGAGATCGTCTCGTTCGACTGCACCTGGAAGCCGATCGGCAGCGCGCCGAAGCGCAGCTGATCGGCGAGGCTCTGCGCCGCCTCCTGCGTGAAGTTGCCGAAGATCTGCGCGTTGCCGTCGGTGATGATGACGTTCGACGTGATCGGCATGAGCACGGTCTGGTCGAGCACGACCGCGAACTGGTTCTGCGGCTCGGGCAGGTTCGTGATGCCGCGCGTCGTGGCCTCGAAGCCGGCGGGGCCCTCGCCGTCGAGCTCGAGGTTCACGGCCCAGCCGCCTGTCGCCTGGCCCTGCGAGTTGGTCGCCGGGGCCACTTGCGCGTCGGCGATGTCGGCGCCCTCGACCGTCACCGGTCCGAGGATGAAGCGCGCGGTGCCGTCGGTCGAGCACGTGATGAAGGGCTCATCGGCGGGCGCGACCGTCGTCGTGTCGACGTCGGCGCACTGGAACGCCTCGAACTCGGAGAACAGCTCCGGCGTGATCCATGCCTGGTCCCACGCGGTCTCGGGCGTCACGGTCGGTTCGCTCGGCGCGGGGGTCTCGGCGGGCGCGGGCGTCGCGCCGGGCGCGTTCGCGGGCGCGGAGGCGAGCACCGGGCGGAACTCCATCTTGGCGCTCGCCTGGATCCGCTGCATCGTGGCGGCGTCGGGCTCGCCCGGGAGGGCGACGACGATGTTGCGGCCGCCCTGGGTGGTGATCTCGGCCTCGGAGACACCCGAGGCGTCGACGCGCTGGCGGATGATCGCCACGGCCTGGTCGAGCTGCTCCTGCGAGACGGACGCGCCCTCGGCGACGACGGGCTCGAGCACGATCTGCGTGCCGCCCTCGAGATCGAGCGCGAGCTCCGGGGTCCAGGAGCCGCCGCCCCACTGCACGGCGCCGAAGTTGACGCCGATGAGGCCCGCGATGAGCACCACGAGCCAGATGAGGGCGCGCGCCCCCTTCGATCGAGCCTTCGCCACTGATCAGGCGCGGTCGCGCGGCTCGCCGGCGTCGCCGGCGTCCTCGATCGAGCTGTCGGAGGCCTCCTCGACGTGGTCGTCGACCACGCGGGCGAGCGTCTGGCGGTGCACGCGCACGATCGTGCCGGGCGAGATCTCGATGAACGCCTCGTTGCGCTCCTCGTCGATCGAGCGCAGCTCGCCGAACAGGCCGAAGTTCGTCATGACCTCGGAGCCGGGCACCATCTTCGACTGGAGCTCCTCAGCCTGCGCCTTGCGCTTCTTGTTGCTCCGGAACATGAAGAAGATCATCGCCGCGAGGACGAGGAGCATGATGATGGTGAGCGGGTCGAGGGCAAACCCGGTCTGGGCGGCGGGCGTCGTCTGCAGGAACAGCATCGTCGTGAAGGGACCTCTCGGGGTGGTTCGCCGGGCGCGGCTCCGCGCTCGACCAAGGGCCCATCATACCCCGTCGAGCGTCGCGTCCAGGTGCTGGGCGCCCGCGTGCCGCATGCCTGCGGGCGTCGCGACGCGGCCGCGCGGGGTGCGGCCGATGAGGCCCTCGCGCACGAGGAAGGGCTCGACGACCGACTCGATCGTGTCCGTCTCCTCCCCGATCGCCGCCGCGAGGGTCGAGAGCCCGACGGGCCCGCCACGGAAGCGGTGCGCGATCGCGTGCAGCACGGCGCGGTCGATGCGGTCGAGCCCGGCCTCGTCGACGTCGTAGAGCTCGAGCGCCGCCCGCACGCCGTCGAGGTCGCTCGAGCCGGCGTGCACGAGCAGCCAGTCGCGCACGCGCCGCAGGAGCCGGTTGGCGATGCGCGGCGTGCCGCGCGAGCGGCGCGCGAGCTCGGCGAGCGCGGCGCGCTCGATCTCGAGGTCGAGCAGCCGCGCCGAGCGGGCGAGCACGCGCTCGAGGTCGTCGGGCTCGTAGAACTCGAGGTGGGCGGTGAACCCGAAGCGGTCGCGGAGCGGCGCGGGCAGCATGCCCGAGCGCGTCGTCGCCCCGACGAGCGTGAACGGCGCGAGCTCGAGCGGGATCGAGGCCGCGCCGGCGCCCTTGCCGACCATGATGTCGATGCGGAAGTCCTCCATCGCGAGGTACAGCATCTCCTCGGCGGAGCGCGCCATGCGGTGGATCTCGTCGACGAAGAGCACCTCGCCGGGCACGAGCGCCGAGAGCACCGCCGCGAGGTCGCCGGCGTGCTGGATGGCGGGGCCCGACGAGTAGCGGATGGGCCGGCCGGTCTCGGCGCCGATGATCGTCGCGAGGGTCGTCTTGCCGAGCCCGGGAGGGCCGGCGAGCAGGATGTGGTCGGGCGTGCGCTCCTGCAGCCGAGCGGCCTGCAGCAGCACCTCGAGCTGCCCGCGCACCTTGGGCTGGCCGACGAACTCGGCGAGGCTCGTCGGGCGCAGCGCGCCCTCGAAGGCGAGCTCGTCCGGCGTCGCGGCGGGATCGGTGAGCGGATCGGTCACGGCCGCGCTCCCGGTCCGAGGATCGCGAGCGAGGCGCGCAGCAGCGAGCCGGTCGACGCGGCGGCCTCGGGCGCCGCGACCGCCGCGCGCTCGATCGCGTCGGCAGCGGTGCGCTCGGGCCATCCGAGCCCCGTGAGCGCCGTGAGCACGTCCGCCCGCGCATCCGCCCCGGGCGCGACCGGCTGCGGCGCGGCCGGCGCCGCGAGCTTGCCCGTGAGCTGCAGGATGATGAGCTTCGCCGTCTTCGGACCGATGCCGCTCACGGCCTTGAACGCCTTCTCGTCCTCCGCCTCGACGGCTCGCGCGAGCTCGTCGGGAGAGAGGTGCGCGAGCACGCCGAGCGCCGACTTCGGCCCGACGCCCGAGACGGCGATGAGCAGCTCGAACGCCTCGAGCTCCGCCTCGGTCTCGAAGCCGTAGAGCGAGAGCTCGTCGTCGCGCACGACGAGGTGCGTGCGGAGCGACACCGCCGCGCCGACGCGCGCGGCGAGCGACGCCTGCGGAGTGACCGCGACTGCGAGGCCGACGCCGCCGACCCCGACGACGAGGCGCTGGCCGCGCGCGGCGAGCACCGTGCCGTCGAGGGAGGAGATCACCCGATCAGCCTATGCCGGGCCGCTCGCGCGGCACCGTCGGCCGCGCCGTGCGCTGATAGCCTTGCACCGCCCGTTGCCGGTCCCGACCCGAGAGATCCCATGCGCTACATCCTGTTCCTGCTGCTCATGATCGTCATGATCGGGTCGTTCGTGCTCATGGGCTCCTCGGCGCAGTTCGTGGGCTTCGAGGGCATCGTCTTCACCGTCGGCCTGCTGGCCTTCTGCCTCGTCGTGCTCATCGCCGTCGAGATCGGCCGTCGGGGCCTGCGCCAGCGCTAGCGACGAGCGCGCGCCTCGGCAGCGGCCCACGCGCGCTGCGCCGGCGTCGCCGAGCCGCTCGGCATCCCGCTCGCAGGCACGCGCGTGCGCCAGCCCTCCGCGATCGCGATCGCGAGCGCATCCGCCGCGTCCGCCGGCTTCGGGGCGGCGTCGAGCCGCAGCAGCCGGCGCACCATCTCCCCCACCTGACGCTTGTCGGCCGCGCCGTAGCCCGTGACGGAGGCCTTCACCTCGGTCGGCGTGAGCAGCGAGATGGGGATGCCGCGCTCGGCGGCCGCGCGGAGCACGACGCCCGAGATCTGCGCGACGCCCATGACGCTGCGGAGGTTCGCCTGCGCGAACACCCGCTCGAGCGCGATCGCATCGGGGCGGTGCTCCTCGATCGCCGCCTCGACGCCGCGCGCGATGCGCAGCAGCCGCTGCTCGATCGCCTCGTCGGCGCTCGAGCGCACGACCTCGACGTGCACGAGCGTCGGCGTGCGCCGCTCGACGTCGACGACGCCCACGCCGCAGCGCGTCAGGCCGGGATCGACCCCGAGCACGCGCACGGCGCCGGGGCGCACGCCCTACTCCTCCTCGTCGAGCTGCGCCTGCACCTCGGCCGGGATGTCGTAGTTGGCGTAGATGCTCTGCACGTCGTCGAGCTCGTCGAGCGCGTCGACGAGCCGCAGCACCTTCCGCGCCGTCTCGAGGTCGACCTCGACCTTGAGGTTCGGCACGAACTCGGCCTCGGCAGAGTCGTAGTCGATGCCCGCGTCCTGCAGCGCCGTGCGCACCTGCACGAGGTCGCTCGGCTCGGAGAGCACCTCGAAGCCGCCGCCCTGGTCGACGACCTCCTCGGCGCCCGCGTCGAGCACGGCCTCGAGGATCGCATCCTCGTCGACGCCGTCGGTCTTCTCGATCGAGACGACGCCCTTGCGGGTGAAGTTGTAGGCGACGGATCCCGGGTCGGCCATCGTGCCGCCGTTGCGGCTCATCGCGACGCGCACCTCGGCGGCAGCGCGGTTCTTGTTGTCGGTGAGGCACTCGATCATGAGCGCGACGCCGCCGCTCGCGTAGCCCTCGTACATGATGGTCGTGTACTCGACCGACTCGCCCGTGAGGCCCGCGCCGCGCTTGATCGCGCGGTCGATGTTGTCGTTCGGGACGCTCGTCTTCTTCGCCTTCTGCACGGCGTCGACGAGCGTCGGGTTGCCCGAGAGGTCGGCGCCGCCGATCTTCGCGGCGACCTCGATGTTCTTGATGAGCTTCGCGAACGACTTCGCGCGCCGGGCGTCGATGACGGCCTTCTTGTGCTTGGTCGTGGCCCACTTGGAGTGTCCGGACATGCTGCTTCCTGATCGCGGGAGGGGGTGTCCATCCTACGACTGCGCGCTGGAGCTTGGAGTCGAGGCCATTTCGGGCCTCGACCGCGACGCCAGCGCCGGGGTCCGTCCCGGGCCCCGGGATCCGCGGCGAGTCCCTCAAGCGGCGGGGGCCCGCACCCCCGCGCTGCGCAGCTCGAGCGCCGCGAGCGCGCCGAGCGCGGCCTCGTCGCCCGCGCGCAGCGCCGCGACGGGGTCGTCGACCGCCCGCAGCAGCCGCGCGGTCGGCTGCCCGACGATCGCGCGCATCGCGAGCAGGTCGCGACCGGCCCGCGTCGCCGCGAGCCGGCGGCTCGAGCGGGCGCGGAAGACGAACCGCAAGCGCGGCACGAGCCAGATGAGCACGACGAGCAGGGTCGGCAGCAGCCACAGCGCCATGCCGACCGCGGCAGCGAGCGCCTCGACGCCGCTCGAGAGCGCCACGCCCGCCGCCGCGAGGTCGTCGGCCGAGCCGGAGGCATCGCGGAACGGCGCAGCGATCCCCTCGCCCACGAACGGCACTTGCTCGAGCGCCGTCCCCGCGTCCGTCAGGGTCGTCGAGAAGCCGCTCCCCGCATCCTCGATCTGCCTGCCGAAGCCCCCGAGCGAGCGGATGGCGCCTGCCACCTGCTGCGAGACCCAGACGGCGACGACGATGGTCGCCACGGCGGCGAGGTCGGCGACGACCTGCCAGAGCGCGGCCGAAGGACGGCTGGAGTAGAGCTGCACGGCTCGATCGAACCATGCGCCCAGGCTCATCGCGTCGCGGCTCGCGCCGCGGCGCCACTCCCCTTCGGTCGCTGCCCGACGAGCACGCCGGCGCCGATCACGACGGCGGCGCCCACGATCTCCCACACGCCGAGCCGCTCGCCGAGCACGAGCACGCCGAGCGCGACGGCGACGACCGGGATGAGGTAGGTCACGGTCGCGGCGACGGTCGGGCCGACGGCGCGCACGACCTCGAACTGCAGCACGTAGGCGAGCCCGGTGCCGAGCACGCCGAGCGCGATCGTCGCGACGAGCGCGAGCGGCAGCGCCTCGGGCGCGTGCGAGCCGATCGGCGACCAGCCCTCGAGGGCGCTCCAGGCGAGCAGGGCGACGAGCACCATCGGCAGCCCGGTCACCATGAGCGCGGTCGGGTGCGCGATGCCGGGCACCTCGCGGTGCGCGAGGAGGCGCCGGTTGAGCGTCCACCCGACGCCGTAGGACGCGGCGCCGCCGACCGCGATGAGGAGGCCCACGACGTCGGGCCCCGAGTGCGCCGTCCAGGGCTGCGCGATGAGCACGACGCCGACGAGCCCGAGCAGCACGGCGCCGAGCTTCCGCGGCGTCAGCCGGTCGCTCGGGAGCAGCAGGAGCGCGAACACCACCGTCGCGATCGGCGTCGCGGCGTTCGCGAGCCCCGTGAGGCTCGACGAGATGCGCGTCTCGGCGACGACGAAGAGCGTGAACGGCAGCGCGGTGAGGAAGAACGAGCACACCGCGAGCAGCGCCCACGTGCGCGCATCGCTCGGCAGCCGCACGCGCATCGCGAGCGCGAGCAGCACGAGCGTGATGGCGGCGACGCCGATGCGCAGCGTCGCGATCTGCATCGGGTGGAGCCCGTCGAGGCCGAGCTTCATGAGCAGGAACGACGAGCCCCAGATGAGGGCGAGCGCGATCCAGAGCGCTTGCCACGGCAGGCGCGCGAGGCCGCGCGCGGGTGCCTCGAGCTCGGTGACGGTCACCGGCGCATCCGATCACGCACGCCCGACACGCTCCACGCGATCGAGGAAGCGGCGGTGGAAGCGGGGCTCGCCGCCGACCTCCGGGTGGAAGGCGATGCCGGTGACGGTGCCTTGCTCGACCGCGACGATCCGCTCCCCCACGGCTGCGAGCACCTCGACGCCCTCGCCGACGCGCTCGACGACGGGCGCGCGGATGAAGGTCGCGTGCACGGGCTCGTCGCCGAGCGCGGGGACGTCGAGCTCCGTCTCGAACGAGTCCACTTGGCTGCCGAAGGCGTTGCGCCGCACGTCGACGTCGAGGCCGCCGAAGGGCAGCTGGGTCGGCAGCCCGTCGAGGATGCGCTCGGCGAGCAGGATGAGGCCAGCGCACGTGCCGAGCACCGGCATGCCCGTCGCGATCCGCTCGCGGATCGGCTTGCGAAGCCCGAGCTGCCGCGCGAGCTTGTCGATGACGCTCGACTCGCCGCCCGGCAGCACGAGGCCGTCGACGGCCGCGAGCTGCGCGGGCGAGCGCACGAGCGACACCTCGGCCCCGAGCGACTCGAGCATCGCCGCGTGCTCGCGGACGTCGCCCTGGAGGGCGAGCACGCCGACGCGCGGCGCGCCGCTCGTCACCAGCCGCGCTCGGCGAGCCGGTGCGGCGCGGGCAGGTCGGCCACGTTGATGCCGACCATCGCCTCGCCGAGGCCCCGCGACGCATCCGCGATCGCCTTGGGGTCGTCGAACGCGGCCGTCGCCTTCACGATCGCGGCCGCGCGGCGCTCGGGGCTGCCCGACTTGAAGATGCCGGACCCGACGAAGACGCCATCGGCGCCGAGCTGCATCATCATCGCCGCGTCGGCGGGCGTCGCGACGCCGCCGGCGGTGAAGAGCACGACGGGGAGCGACCCGCGCTCGGCGACCTCGGCGACGAGGTCGAACGGCGCCTGCAGCTCCTTGGCCGCGACGTAGAGCTCGTCCTTCGACAGGCCCTGCAGGCGACGGATCTCGCCCTTGATGGTGCGGATGTGCTTGGTCGCCTCGGAGACGTCGCCCGTGCCGGCCTCGCCCTTGGAGCGGATCATCGCCGCGCCCTCGGTGATGCGGCGGAGCGCCTCACCGAGGTTGGTCGCGCCGCACACGAACGGCACCGTGAAGGGCCACTTGTCGATGTGGTTGACGTAGTCGGCGGGGCTCAGCACCTCCGACTCGTCGATGTAGTCGACCTCGAGCGCCTCGAGCACCTGCGCCTCGACGAAGTGGCCGATGCGCGCCTTCGCCATCACCGGGATCGAGACCTCGGCCTTGATCGCGTCGATGAGGTCGGGGTCGGACATGCGGGCGACGCCGCCCTGCGCGCGGATGTCGGCGGGCACGCGCTCGAGCGCCATGACCGCGACGGCCCCCGCGTCCTCGGCGATGCGGGCCTGCTCGGGGGTGACGACGTCCATGATGACGCCGCCCTTCAGCATCTCGGCGAGGCCGCGCTTGACGCGCGCGGAGCCGGTCGTGGACGTGCTGGTGGTGCTGGTGCGGTTCTCGGTCACGTCGGTCAATGCTACGCGGGTGCGGAGCCTCCGGCGCGCACCCGGCGCGTCACCGGGCGTGACCGATCGTCACACCGGCCAGGCGGACTGGATGTCCTGGCGCATGTCCTCGAGCAGGATCGGCAGCGCCTTCGTCTTCGCGATGATCGGGAAGAAGTTCGAGTCGAGCGACCAGCGCGGCACGATGTGCTGATGCAGGTGGTCGGCGATGCCCGCGCCGGCGATGCGGCCCTGGTTCATGCCGATGTTGAAGCCCTGGCAGCGCGTGACCTGCGAGAGCACGCGCATCGCGGTCTGCGTGAGCACCGCCATCTCGGCGACCTCCTCGGTCGTCGCCTGGTCGTACATGCCGACGTGGCGGTAGGGGCACACCATCATGTGACCCGTGTTGTACGGGTAGAGGTTCAGCAGCACGAAGCACGTCTCGCCGCGGTGCACGATGAGCCCCTGGTCGTCCGGCAGCTCCGGGGCGCGGCAGAACGGGCACGCGTGCTCGTCGGGCATCTGGCCGTTCTGGATGTAGACCATCCGATACGGCGTCCAGAGGCGCTGGAACGCATCCGGCACGCCCGGCAGCTCGCTCGACATCTGGGTCGGCGCGCCCCACGCGTGCTCGGCGACGAGCGGCTCCTCGGGCGGCTCCGCCGGGTCGAACGCCGGGAGTGCATCGCGCTGCACCGCGGCGCGCTCAGCCGGCTCGTCGAGGTCCCGGTCGCCGAGGTCCCGGTCGCTGAGGTGCCGCTCGTCGGTCATACGAGCGCCTTCGTCTGGATCGCCTCGACGATGCGGCGGATCGCCTCGTCGACCGGCACGCCGTTGTCCTGCGTTCCGTCGCGGAAGCGGAACGAGACGCTGCCCGCGTCGCGGTCCTTCTCCCCCGCGATGAGCTGGAACGGCACCTTCATGAGCGTATGCGTGCGGATCTTCTTCTGCATCCGCTCGTCGGAGCGGTCGACCTCGACGCGCACGCCCTTGGCGCGCAGCTGCGCCGCGATGTCGTCGAGGTACTCGGCGTAGTCCGCCGCGACGGGCACGCCGACGACCTGCACGGGCGCGAGCCACACCGGGAAGGCGCCCGCGTAGTGCTCGAGCAGGATCGCGAAGAAGCGCTCGATCGAGCCGAAGAGCGCCCGGTGGATCATGATGGGCCGCTGCTTCGAGCCGTCGGCGGCGGTGTACTCGAGCTCGAAGCGCTCGGGCAGGTTGAAGTCGAGCTGCACGGTCGAGAGCTGCCACGAGCGGCCGATCGCATCGGTCACCTTGAGGTCGATCTTCGGCCCGTAGAAGGCGGCCTCACCCGGCTCCTCCACGACCTCGAGCCCGGATGCCCGCGCGACGCGCCGCAGCGCATCCGTCGCCGTCTCCCAGACGGACTCGTCGCCGATCCACTTCTCCTTCTCGTCGTCGCGCATCGAGAGCTCGAGGCGGAAGTCGGTGAGCCCGAAGTCCTTGAGGAGCGAGAGCACGAACTCGAGCACCTTCGTCGTCTCCTCCTCGAGCTGCTCGGGGGTGACGAAGAGGTGCGCGTCGTCCTGCGTGAAGCCGCGCACGCGCGTGAGGCCGTGGAGCGCGCCGGAGAGCTCGTTGCGGTAGACGGTGCCGTTCTCGGCGAGCCGCAGCGGCAGGTCGCGGTAGCTCCGAGCGGTCGACTTGTAGACGAGGATGTGCATCGGGCAGTTCATCGGCTTGAGGTAGTAGTCGACGCCCTGCTTCGTGACGTTGCCCTCGTCGTCGCGCTCCTCGTCCATGTGGATCGGGGGCCACATCCCCTCGCCGTACGTGACGAGGTGGTTGGAGGTGACGAAGAGGTCGCGCTTCGTGACGTGCGGCGTGTAGACGTAGCTGTAGCCCTGCTCGATGTGGCGGCGGCGGGCGTGCTGCTCCATCTCGCCGCGCGCGATCGCGCCCCGCGGGTGCCAGACCGAGAGGCCGGAGCCGATCTCGTCGGGGAACGAGAAGAGGTCGAGCTCGCGGCCGAGCTTGCGGTGGTCGCGCTTCGCTGCCTCCTCGAGGCGCTGCTGGTAGGCGCGCAGCTCGTCCTTCGAGGGCCACGCGGTGCCGTAGATGCGCTGCAGCTGCGGCAGGTCGGTCTTGCCGCGCCAGTAGGCGCCGGCGACGCGCGTGAGGGCGAAGCCGTTGCCGATGAGGCGCGTGCTCGGCAGGTGCGGGCCGCGGCACAGGTCCTTCCACGCGACCTCGCCCGTCTTCGGGTCGACGTTGTCGTAGATCGTGAGCTCGCCCGCGCCGACCTCGACGGATGCGCCCTCTGCGGCCTTCTCCGCCCCGCCCTTGAGGCCGATGAGCTCGAGCTTGTAGGGCTCGTCGGCGAGCTCGGCGCGCGCCTCCTCGTCGGTCACGACGCGGCGCACGAAGCGCTGGCCGGCCTTGACGATGCGCTCCATCTCCTTCTGCAGCGCCTTGAGGTCGTCGCTCGAGAACGCTTCGGGGAGGTCGAAGTCGTAGTAGAAGCCGTCCTGCACGGGCGGGCCGATGCCGAGCCGCGCCTCGGGGTTGACGCGCTGCACGGCCTGCGCGAGCACGTGCGCGGCGGAGTGGCGCAGGATCTCGAGGCCGTCGGGGCTCTCGATCGTCACCGGCTCCGCGCTCGCGCCGTCGGGCACCTCGCGAGCGAGGTCCTGCAACTCGCCGTCGACGCGCATGGCGACGATGGCACGGTCGGAGAAGAGATCGAATCCGGTGGTCACCGCTCCATCGTAGGCGCGGCCTGCGGTCAGGTTCCGCAGTACGTGCGGTAGGCGCGGAAGTCGGCCTCGGGGCCGGGCTCCGCGTAGCGCTCGAGGCTCTCGCGCTCGTCGAAGGGTCGGCGCACCGCGTCGAGCAGCTGCTCGACCGGGGCGAGGTCGCCCTCGGTCGCCGCGGCGAGGGCCTCCTCGACGAGGTGGTTGCGCGGCACGTAGACGGGGTTCACCCGGTCCATCGCCGCGGCCTCGGGGCGCAGGGCGAGCCATCGCTCGGCCCACGCGTCGAAGGCGGCCCGGTGCACGAAGCGATCGCGCGTCGCATCCGTGCGGCCGCGTGCGACGTCGCTCAGGCCGCGGAAGAAGGTCGTGAGGTCGACGCGGCTCGACTCGAGCATTGCGAGCAGCTCGTCGACGAGCAGCGCGGCCGCCTCGTCGTCGACGTCGTCGCCGAGGCCCAGCTTGGCGCGCATACCGGCGAGCCACGCCGCGCGGTACTGCGGCGCGAACCCCTTGAGCGCTCCGACGGCGAGCTCGAGCGCCCGCTCCTGGTCGTCGGCGAGCAGCGGCATGAGCGCCTCGCCGAGCCTGGCGAGGTTCCACTCGGCGATGCCCGGCTGGTTGCCGTAGGCGTAGCGCCCGCGGTGGTCGATCGAGCTGAAGACCGTCGCCGGGTCGTACGCCTCCATGAACGCGCACGGCCCGTAGTCGATGGTCTCGCCCGAGATGGTCGTGTTGTCGGTGTTCATGACGCCGTGCACGAATCCCACGAGCATCCACTGGGCGATGAGGGCGGCCTGTGCCGCGATCACGACGCGGTAGAGCCCGAGGTACGGGGCGGCGCTCTCGGCGGCCGCTGGGGCGTGGCGGGCGATCGCGTGGTCGGCGAGGCGGCGGAGCACGTCGACGTCGCCCGTCGAGGCGGCGAACTGGAAGGTGCCGACCCGCAGGTGGCTGCTCGCGACCCTCGCGAGCACGGCGCCCGGGAGCCACTCGTCGCGGCGCACGAAGCGACCGGTCGCGACGACGGCGAGCGAGCGGGTCGTCGGGATGCCGAGGGCGTGCATCGCCTCGCTCACGATGTGCTCGCGCAGCATCGGTCCGACCGCCGCGAGGCCGTCGCCGCCCCGCGCGAAGCGCGTCGCGCCCGAGCCCTTGAGGTGCAGGTCGCGGAGGCGCCCCTCGCGATCGACGAGCTCCCCGAGCAGGAGCGCCCGGCCGTCACCGAGCACGGGCGAGTAGGCGCCGAACTGGTGCCCCGCGTAGGCCTGCGCGACGGGCTGCGCGCCCTCGGGCAGCGCGTTGCCGACGAGCAGGCGCACGCCGTGCTCGCTGCGCAGGAAGGCCGGATCGAGGCCGAGCTCTGCCGCGAGCGTCTCGTTCAGCGCGAGCAGCCGCGGCTCGGGCGGCTCGACGGCCTGCCACGGCATCGCGAGTTCGGGGAGCTCGCTCGCGAACTTCGCGCCGAGCGCGACGGCCGTGCCGGGGAGTGCGATCACGCGGCGAGGCTAGCCGCGCACCCTGATCGCGCGCCCGGCGCCGGCTGGCGATCCGGTCCGCATCGGCGCGCGTGCCGCCCGCTCGGTCCACGCGTGGCGCGACCCGCGGGGCGTAGGCTCCGAGCATGAGCATGAGTCACCCCACGCAGCACATCGTCTACTCCGCCGCCGACATCGCGGCGGTGCTCGACGAGCTGCGCGCGTGCGGCCCGGATCCCCTCGCGCTGCGCCGCTGGGCGGCGCGCAAGGAGGTGCGCACGGCGCTCGTGCGCGCGAGCCGGCTCGTGAGCTCCGTGCGGCTGCCGGGCAAGACGCCCGGAGGCGGATGGGTCGAGTTCTCGCTCATCGACGGCGCCTGGTCGCGCACCCGGTAGCCGACCGCGGTCTGCCCTCACGCATCCGCCCGGAGGAACACGAAGACCCCCAGGCGAGCTGGGGGTCTTATGGTGGGCGATACTGGGTTCGAACCAGTGACCTCTTCCGTGTCAGGGAAGCGCGCTACCGCTGCGCCAATCGCCCTGGGAGGGGAATCGAGGTGGAGACGGGATTCGAACCCGCGTAGACGGCTTTGCAGGCCGCTGCCTCACCACTCGGCCACCCCACCAGGTGGTGTGAGATTCGCTCTCATGAGATTGCTCTCGAGCGGATGACGAGATTCGAACTCGCGACCCTCACCTTGGCAAGGTGATGCGCTACCACTGCGCCACATCCGCGGGGCTCATCGCTGAGCGCCTTGGAAGACTATACCCACGGCTCCAGCGCGATGCAAAATCGAGCCGCGCCGCGGCACCGCGGTTCGTCCTGGTCATGCTCGGGGCTCCGGATGTGGCACACTGGATCGGTCCGCACGCGCCTCGCGCGCCGAGCGGCACGGGCGATTGGCGCAGTTGGTAGCGCGCTTCCTTCACACGGAAGAGGTCATCAGTTCGAGTCTGGTATCGCCCACCGGCAGGGCCCGCACCATCACGGTGCGGGCCCTCACTCGTTCCTGCGCGCCCTACGCGGCAGCGGCCTCGCAGTGCTCGGCGCAGCGCTCGCACGCCTCAGCGCACTCGCGGCAGTGGTCGGCGTCGTGGCGCCGGCACTCCGCCGCGCACGCTCGGCACATCGACGCGCACGCCGCGAGCAGCGCACTGACCGTCTCCGACGGCAGCGCGACCCCGCGCCGCAGGATGCCCGCGACCGCCGTGCAGAGCTCGGCGCACGCCTCGCACATCGCGGCGCAGTCGAGCATCCCCTCGCGCGTGTCGGCGGCGGCGCACTCCCGGCACGCGGTCGCGCAGCGCTCGAGCTCGGCGACGTGGGGGCCGTGATCGCCGCCCGGTCCGCTCGCTCCCGCAGCGCTCGCTCCTCCGGCGTGCTCCTCCTCGTGACCGTGGTGCATCGTCCCTCCTTCCGGCGGGCAGGCGCCCGCGCATCGGTTGCCCGCGAGCGTACGCCCGGATGCTGAGCACGCGGTGCGCGCTAGCGTCGAGCCATGGACCTCCAGCTCTCAGACCGGGTCGTGCTCGTGGTCGGCGGCACCGGCTTCATCGGCAGTGCGATCGTCGACACCATCCGCGCCGAGGGCGCGACCGTCGTCTCGGCAGCGCGCGGGGATGCGGCCGACGTCGTCCTCGACGCGTCCGACGACGCATCCATCGCCGCCGCCCTCGAGCGCGTGCGCTCGGAGCACGGGCGACTGGATGCGGTGGTCGTCACCGCCGCCCCGGCCGCGCAGACGCTCGACCAATCGCGGCTGAGCGACCCGGTGCAGGTCGCCGACGCGGTCGAGGGCAAGGCGATGGCGTTCCTGCGCGTCGCGAACGCCGTCATCCCAGGAATGCGCGACGCGGGCTTTGGCCGCATCGTGGGCGTGAGCGGGCAGAACGCGCTGCTGACGGGCAACATCACCGGCTCGGTGCGCAACGCCGCGCTGCTGATCGCGGCGAAGAACCTCGCCGACGAGCTCGCCGGCACGGGCGTCGCGGTCAACGTCGTGAACCCTGGCCCCGTCACGGATTCGCCGAGCTCGGAGGTCGCGGCGGGCAAGCCCGGCGAGTCGTCGCCGCAGCAGATCGCCGACCTCGTCGCGTTCCTGGTCTCGCCTCGCTCGAGCCTCTCTGGCGAGTCGATCGCGACGGGCCACAAGGTGCGGGGAGCCGTCTTCCTCTGACGCGCTTGCAGCCCACTGAGCGGCTCCGCGCGTGCAGCGCGCTGAGCGTGTCGAAGCGCACCCTCGTCGGCGCCTGACCGGACAGAACGCGTTCTCCACAGCCCTCTTCTGCGGCCGCTCGCGTGTCAGTGGCTCGTGGTGGAATGCCGTCATGGATGAGTGGTGGGGCGTCGATGCGGAGGAGTACATCGCGTCGATCCGAGCGGGCGCGATCGACCCGCACGGCCGCACCGCCGACGAGCTCGAGGAGGAGCTCGCCGCCTACGACCGCGACTGGAGCGAACGCCTCACGCGCCTCACCGATGCCGAGGTCGAGGAGGTCATCGCCGGCCGCAAGCAGGTGCCGCCGCTGCCGGGCACTGTGCCCGCCGCCGAGCGGCCCGAGTCGGTGCGCCGGCAGGAGGCGCTCGCGGGCCGCATCCGCGCGATCGAGCTGCGCCGGGCGCGGCTCGAGGCCGAGCACCGCGAGGTGCTCGCGGCCGAGCTGGGGCGTGTCAGATGGTCTGTGTAAGCGGGGTGTTCCCCTTACGAAGGAGAACAGACTGTGACTATGGCGAAGACGAACCCGGAGCGCGAGGAGCGGCGCCGGAAGCAGAAGGAGATCGCGGACTCGCTCAAGGCCTCGGGCGCGTTGGATGAGATCTTCGCGAAGATCGATGCCGGTGAGGCGCTCACGGGCGAGCAGGGCCTGATCGGCGGCATGCTGAAAGCGGCGCTCGAGCGTGGTCTGGAGGCGGAGCTGACCGAGCACGTCGGCTACGAGCGCGGCGACGCGGAGGCGTCGCTGCACGAGAACTCTCGCAACGGCACGTCGGTCAAGACGGTCGCGACCGAGATCGGTGATCTCGAGCTGGCGATCCCGCGTGACCGCAACGGCACGTTCACGCCGATGTTGGTGCCGAAGGGCTCGCGCCGGCTCGACGGGCTGGACGGCATGATCATCTCGCTCTACGCCGGCGGGATGACGCTGCGCGACATCCAGCACCACCTGGCGTCTACGATCGGCACGGAGCTCAGCCACGAGACGATCTCGAAGATCGTCGACCAGATCGGCGACGAGGTGCTCGCCTGGCAGCAGCGGCCGCTGGAGGCGCTCTACCCGGTGATCTACCTTGACGCGATCGTCGTGAAGGTCCGCGACGGCGGGCACGTGCGCAACAAGGCCGCGCATATCGCCGTGGGCGTGGACATGGACGGCATCAAGCACGTGCTGGGCATCTGGGTGCAGGACACCGAGGGCGCGAAGTTCTGGGCGGCCGTCTGCGCCGAGCTCGCCAACCGCGGCGTGAAGGACGTCCTGATCGTCTGCTGCGACGGGCTGACCGGCTTCCCCGAGGCGGTCGAGGCGACCTGGCGGGAAGCGACCGTGCAGACGTGCGTCGTGCACCTGATCCGGGCCGCGAACCGGTTCGTGAACTACAAGGACCGCAAGGCCGTCTCCGCCGCGCTCAAGCTCATCTACGAGGCCGCGAACGCGGACGCCGCGCTGGCGGAGCTGCGCGCGCTCGAGGCGTCGGAGCTCGGCAAGCGCTACCCGTCAGCGGTGAAGACGTTCCGCGACGCGTGGGAGCGGTTCACGCCCTTCCTCGCCTTCCCGCCGGAGCTGCGGCGCGTGATCTACACGACCAACTCGATCGAGTCGCTGAACTTCCAGCTCCGGAAGGTGACCAAGAACCGCGGCCACTTCCCCAACGACCAGGCGGTCGTGAAGCTGCTCTGGCTGGCGATCTGCGACATCGAGGACAAGCGAGCCAGAGACCGCGCGAAGGAGAAGGGCCTGCGATCAGAGCAGCGCAAAGCCGAAGGCAGGCTCGTCGAAGGACAAGTGACCACGAACTGGAAGCAAGCCCTGCAGCAGCTCTCGCTCGTCTACCCCGAACGCATCAACCGCCACCTCTAACCACCCCGGAACGCGCCGCTTACACAAACAACTTGACAGGCCCCCGAGCTGCAGCACTTGCGCGACGCCGGCGGCGACGTCGGCATGGCCGTCAAGGAGAGCGCCTCGATCCTCGCCGCGGAGCTGCGCCTCTCGGATCGCGTCATGGAGCGCAAGCTCGTCGAAGCCTGGACGACCGTCACCGACCTTCCCGCCGCGCACGCCTCCCACAAGGCCGGCCGCATCACCGGCACCCACTTGCGCGCGATCGAGCAGGCGACCGAGGCGCTGCGCACCGACCCCTCGGTCGACCCGGCCGACCGGGCGAAGGTCGAGGCGGAGCTGGTGGAGATCGCCGAGCGCGTCACCCCGTCGCAGCTGCGCTCCCGCGCCCGCCGGATCGTCGACCGGGCCATGGCCGAGCCGCTCCAGCGCCGCCACGACCGGGCGGTCGAGCAGCGCCGCGCCTGGGTCGACGACGGCGACGACGGGATCTCGACGCTGTCGCTCTCCGGCCCGTCCGTCACCATCCACGGCGCGTTCAACCGCGCGACCGACGCGGCGCGCGCCAAGCCGAAGGACGACCCCCGCACCTTCGACCAGTACCGGCTCGACGCGCTCATGGAGACGCTCCTCACCGGGCAGACGCCGGAGGACCTCCACGGCATCAACCCGATCAGCGCGACCGTGACGATCACGATCCCCGCGACCGAGCTGCTCAAGCGCACCCACGATGCCGACGAGCCGCAGCTGCGCTTCTCCGGCGCCCTCGAGGGCGGCGCGCTCGTCGACGCCGCCACCGTGCGCGCACTGGCCTCCGAGACGATCACCTGGGAGCGGCTCTTCCTCCACCCCGTCACCGGCATCCCGGTCGCGGTCGACACGTACAAGCCCAACCGGGCCATGCGCCGCTGGCTCCAGCGCCGCGACGGCCGCTGCCGCTGGCCCGGCTGCACCAACCGCGTCTCCAGAGCCGACGCCGACCACACCCTCGCCCACGCCGACGGCGGCCCCACCACGCTCTCGAACCTCGCCCACCTCTGCCGACGACACCATCTCATGAAGCACGCCACCGCCTGGACCGTCCGACAGCTCGACCAAGGCGTCCTCGAATGGACCAGCCCCACCGGCAAGATCTACCTCGACGAACCCGAACCCGCCGGGCCGGCGTTCCTCGACCGCGGGGTCGACATCTGGGAGCTCTCCAGCGATGAACCGGCGAAGTGCACCGCGAGCGACCCGCCATGGGCACACCTCAACGACTGCACGTGCGACCTCGCCGGCGCCGCACGCTGACCCGTCCTTCCAAGGGCTCGACACACACCCGGCGCGCGATGAGGCCCCGGGCGTGCGCCCGGGGCCCCCACCGAGATCTGCTCAGGCGTTCGCGCGCTCGAGCTCATACTCGTAGGCCTCCTCGCCGTGCACGATGAGGTCGACGCCCGCGAGCTCGTCCTCGTGCTTCACGCGGAAGCCGATCGTCTTCTCGATCGCGAAGCCGATGACGAACGCGGCGACGAAGGCGTAGAGCATCACGCCGAGCGAGGCGATGAGCTGCACGATGAGCTGACCGATGCCGCCGCCGAGCAGCAGGCCCGTGTCGGTCGCGAAGAAGCCGAGGTAGACGGTGCCGAGCATGCCGCCGACGAGGTGGATGCCGACGACGTCGAGCGAGTCGTCGAAGCCGAGCTTGAACTTCAGCTCGACCGCGAGGGCGCAGAGCGCGCCCGAGAGCGCGCCGAGCAGCAGTGCCCAGCCGGGCGTGAGGTTTGCGCACGCCGGCGTGATCGCGACGAGGCCAGCGACGGCACCCGAGGCGGCGCCGACCGAGGTGGGCTTTCCGTCCTTGAGCTTCTCGACGAGCAGCCACGCGCAGATCGACGCGGCGGTCGCGCCGATGGTGTTGAGCGTGATGAGGCCGGCGTTGCCGAGGCCGTTCAGCCACTCCGCACCCACGTTGAACCCGAACCATCCGAACCACAGGATCGACGCGCCGAGGATCACGAACGGCACGTTGTGCGGCTTGTGCTCGCCCTTCCCGAAGCGGATGCGCTTGCCGAGCACGAAGGTGAGGGCGAGCGCCGCGGCGCCGGCGTTGATGTGCACGGCGGTGCCGCCGGCGTAGTCGATGACCGCGGGCAGGCCGAGCAGCTCGCCGAGCGAGTACGCCCAGCCGCCGCCCCACACCCACGCCGCGATCGGGAAGTAGCCGAGCGTCGCGAAGACGCCCGCGAAGAGCATCCACGCGCCGAACTTCGCCCGGTCGGCGATCGCGCCCGAGATGAGCGCGACGGTGATGATCGCGAAGGTCGAGCCGTAGGCGACGCCGACGAGGTCGGTGTTCGCGCTCTCGCCCGCCGCGAGCGCCGCGAGGCCGAAGTCGCTGAACGGGTTGCCCGAGAAGGCGAGCGGCGAGTCGACCGCCGCCATGTTGAACCCGTAGAGGATCCAGAGGGTGCCGACGAGGCCGATGGCCCCGAACGACATCATCATCATGCTGATGACGCTCTTCGCACGCACGAGGCCGCCGTAGAAGAACGCGAGCCCGGGCGTCATGAACAGCACGAGGGCTGTGGCCACGACGCCGAAGGCGATGCTGCCTGCATCCATGGAGTGCTCCTTGAGGGTCTTGGAAGGGACGTGAGCCGAGCATCCTCCCGCCCTGTTTCGCCCGGCTGCGCGCGTGCGTTTCGGGTTCGTGAACGGATGCGCGGTGCTGTTACGGACGCGTTTCGGGCGTCGCGCGCAACCCGCGAGTGAAAGGATCGAGGGCATGGCGCTCTCCTGGATCCGCAACCCGCAGGTGTCGGCGATGCTGCTGCTGGGAGCGGCGATCCTCGGCCTCGTGGTCGCGAACACGGCGCTCGGTCCCGGCCTGCAGGAGCTCAAGGGCGCCCACTTGCCGTTCACGATCGTCGGGCTCGATCTCTCAGCCGCCCACTGGGTGACCGACGGCCTACTCGTCATCTTCTTCTTCGTCGTCGCGGTCGAGCTGCGCTACGAGTTCACGCAGGGCGAGCTGAACTCGGTCTCGAAGGCCGCGGTGCCGACGATCGCGGCCCTCGGCGGCGTCGCGCTCCCGGCGCTCATCTACTTCAACGTCGCGGGCGCCGACGGTGCGCAGGGCTGGCCCATCCCCACCGCGACCGACATCGCCTTCGCCCTCGGGGTGCTCGCGCTGTTCGGCAAGCGCCTGCCACCGCGCGTGCGCGCGCTGCTGCTCGCGCTCGCGGTGATCGACGACCTCATCGGCATCCTCTTCATCGCGGTCTTCTTCACCGAGTCGCTCTCGATCCCCCACCTGGGTGCCGCGGCCGTCGGCGTCGTGCTGTTCTGGCTGCTCGGCCGCGCCTACCGCTCGCGCCGCGGCAGCCTCGCGTTCAAGGCGCTGCTCGTCGTCGTCGCGCTCGTGACGTGGTGGCTCGTCGCGATGAGCGGCATCCACGCGACGATCGCTGGCGTCGCGCTCGGCCTCGTGCTCGCCCCCGCGCCCGCCGAGTCGGGTCGAGTGCAGCTCGAACCGCTCTCGAACGGCATCGTGCTGCCGCTGTTCGCGTTCGTCTCCGCGTCGGTCGCGATCCCGCAGGTGCCGCTCGGCGAGCTGAGCCCCGTCTTCTGGGCGATCGTCATCGCGCTGCCGGTCGGCAAGCTCTTCGGCATCGGCATCGCCGGGCTCATCGGCCAAGCGGCGCTGCGCGTGCCCAAGGAGACGCGCGTGCGCATGCCCGAGCTCATCGGGGTCGGGCTGCTGGGCGGCATCGGCTTCACCGTCTCGCTGCTCATGAACGAGCTCGCGCACCGCACGACGCCCGAGCTCATCGTCGAGGGCACGCTCGGCGTGCTCGCGGGATCGCTCATCTCGGCCGTGCTCGGCGGGGTCTACCTCGCGGTGCTCGACCGCCGCTACCCCTCCGTCGACACGGGCGAGCGCGCCGCGCTCGACGCCGAGGAGCAGCGGCGCCGCACCGACGCGGAGTGAGCCGGCCTCAGCCCTCGGCTGCCAGCGCGTGCAGGCGCGAGATCGCCCGCAGGTACTTCTTGCGGTAGCCGCCGCCCAGCATCTCCTCGCTGAAGACGCGGTCGAGGCTCACGCCGCTCGCGCGGAGCGCCACCTGCGCGTCGTAGAGCCGGTCGACGAGTGCGACGAGCCGCAGCGCGTCGTTCTGGTCGGTCAGCACCCGCACGTCGCGGAGGCCGAGTGCCCGCACGCCGTCGACGAGGCCGACGTAGCGCGAGGGGTGCACGTGCGAGAGGTGCGCGACGAGCGCGTCGAAGTCGTCGAGGGCGACCGTGCCGCCGATGCGCTCGAGCTCGCCCGGGATGTCGTCGTCCGCCGTGACGGGCGCGTGGCCCGAGACGTCGCGGTGGCGATAGTCGTCGCCGTCGATCCGCATGATCTGGAAGCGGTCGGCGATCGCCTGGATCTCGCGCAGGAAGTCGGCGGCGGCGAAGCGGCCCTCGCCGAGCGCGTTCGGCGGCGTGTTGCTCGTCGCGGCGAGCTTCGTGCCGTTCGCGACGAGCTCGCCGAGCAGGCGCGTCATGACCATCGTGTCGCCGGGGTCGTCGAGCTCGAACTCGTCGATGCACACGATCGTCGAGCCCTGCAGCGCGCGCACGGTCTCCGCGTAGCCGAGCGCGCCGACGAGCGCCGTGTACTCGATGAACGTGCCGAAGCGCTTCGGCCCCGGCATCGACTTCCAGAGGGCCGCGAGCAGGTGCGTCTTGCCGACGCCGAAGCCGCCGTCGAGGTAGATGCCGGGCTTGACCTCGGGCGCGCGGCGCTTGAAGAGGCCGCGCTTCGGCGACGTCCAGACGGTCGCGAGCTCGCGCATCCGCTCGAGCGCCTCGGACTGCGAGGGATGCGCGGGGTCGGGGCGGTAGGAGTCGAACGTCGCGCCGTCGAACTGCGGCGGCGGCACGAGGCTCGCGACGATCTGCTCCGCGTCGGCCTGCGGCCGGCGATCGACGAGCGAGATCGGTGCGGACATGCGCGCTCCTTCATCGGCGCCGAGCGCCGCGGGGAAGATGGAGTGGGAGGATGGCGTTCTCCCATCGCAGAAGCCTACCGAGGGCGCGATCCGCACCTCGACGTCACGCCAGCCCCGCAGGAGGAGCATCCATGCCCGAGTCCGAGCCCCGCTTCGCCGAGTACGCCGCGCCTCAGCGGCTCGTGTCGACCGAGTGGGTGGCCGCGCACCTCGACGACCCCGACGTCGTGATCGTCGAGTCCGACGAGGACGTGCTGCTCTACGAGGTCGGCCACATCCCCGGCGCCGTGAAGATCGACTGGCACACCGAGCTCAACGACCCGGTGCAGCGCGACTACGTCTCGCCGGAGGAGTTCGCGCGCCTGCTCGGCTCGAAGGGCATCGGCCGCGACACGACCGTCGTCCTCTACGGCGACAAGGCGAACTGGTGGGCGACCTACGCGCTGTGGGTGTTCGCGCTCTACGGCCACGACAGCACCCGCATCATGGACGGCGGCCGCGACAAGTGGATCGCCGAGGGGCGCGAGCTCACGCGCGAGCGGCCGAGCCGCCCGGCAGTCGACTACCCCGTCACGCCGCGCGACGACGCGACGCTGCGCGCCTTCCGCGACGACGTGCTGCAGCACCTCGGCAAGCCGCTCGTGGACGTGCGCAGCCCCGAGGAGTACTCGGGCGAGCGCACGACCGCGCCCGCCTATCCCGAGGAGGGCGCGCTCCGCGCCGGCCACATCCCGACCGCGGCGAGCGTGCCGTGGGGCAAGGCGGTGAACGAGGACGGCACCTTCCGCTCCCGCGAGGAGCTCGAGGCGATCTACCTCGACGGCGCGAACCTGCGCGGCGCCGACGACGTCATCGCCTACTGCCGCATCGGCGAGCGCTCGAGCCACACGTGGTTCGTGCTGCAGCACCTGCTCGGCCTGCCCCGCGTGCGCAACTACGACGGCTCGTGGACGGAGTGGGGATCGCTCGTCGGTGTGCCGATCGCGATCGGCGCCGAGCCCGGGGAGGTGCCGTCGCGATGAGCCTCACGCCCGCGCTCCAGGAGGCGGTGGATGCGTTCCAGTCGATGGCGGAGCAGGACCGGCTCCAGCTCCTGCTCGAGTACGCCGACGACCTGCCGGCGCTCCCCGAGCGCTACGCCGACCACCCCGACCTCGGCGAGCGCGTCGCCGAGTGCCAGTCGCCCGTCTTCCTCTTCGTCGAGGTCGACGAGCGGGTGCACGTGCACGCGACGGCGCCCGAGGAGGCGCCGACGACGCGCGGCTTCGCGTCGATCCTCGCCCAGGGGCTCGAAGGTGCGAGCGTCGAGCAGGTGCTCGCGGTGCCCGCCGACATGCCGCGGCTGCTCGGCCTCGACCGTGCGGTGTCGCCGTTGCGGCTGCGCGGCATGGCGGGCATGCTCGGCCGCATCCAGCGGCAGGTGCGCGAGCAGTCGGCCGGCTGAGCCGTCTCAGTCGGCGCTGGGTCCGTCGGCTGCGAGCGTCTCGTCGAGCCAGTCGCCGACCTCGCGCTCGTAGCGCGCCCGGTCGAGGTTCCACAGCTTCGTGTGCCGCGCTCGCGTCCACTCCCGGTAGTCGACCAGATCGGGGCGCGCCTCCGCGAGCGACCGCGACGCATCCGGCGGCACGAAGCCGTCGTCGGCAGAGTGCAGCAGCAGGATGGGCTGCGAGAGCCCGTCCGCGTGCAGCACGTTGTCGAGCTCGTCGAAGTCGAGGCTGCGGCTCCCGCTCAGCAGCGACGCGGGCGACTCGAGCAGCCGCACGGCGCTCGACGCGAGCCACGCGGGCAGCCTCAGCAGGCCGACCTGCAGCAGCAGGGTCGGCCGCCAGCCGACCACGGGCGAGTCGAGCACGACCGCGGCGATGCGCCGCCGGTGGCGCGAGCGGCGCGCGACCTGCAGCGCGATCTGCCCGCCCATCGACCAGCCGTGGAGCACGATGCGGCGCGCTCCGCGAGCCACGGCGAGGCCGATCGCGTCGTCGACGTCGCGCCACTCGTCGAGCCCGAGCCGCAGCTTGCCGTCGCGGCTCGGCGGCGCCTCCGAGTCGTTGCGGTACGAGACGGCCATGACGGGGATGCCGCGGGAGAGGTAGATGGACGCCGCACGGATGGTCTCGTGTCGCGTGACGCCGCGCCCGTGCACCTGGATGCACCACGTCTCGGCCTGCTGGTCGCCCATGACCCACGCCGGGGCACCGCCGACCTCGGTCGGCACCGTCACGCGCTCCACCGCATCCGACACCTGCTCGGGCTCGTGGAGCACGTAGCCCGACCAGCGCGCCGCCGAGACGCCCTCGAGCAGCGCTCGCCCGTCGGCGTCGACGGCGCGCACGACGCTCGAAGCGTCCTCCTCGACGACCGCGCCGAGCACGACGATGCGCTCGCCGACCCGCAGCGCGTAGACGCCGGGCAGCCCGGTGTCGAGCGTGCGCGCGAGCCGCACGCCGCGCTCCTCGAGCCCGAGCACCGCGACGTCGTCGGCTTGCTCGCGCGGCAGCGTCACGAGCATCGAGGCGAGCACGGCGGATGCGCCCGTCACGGCGAGCGCTGCGCCCGCGACGACCGCGCCGCCCGCTGCGAGCACCACGCGGCCGGCTCGCGCGTCTCCGGCGGCGGCGCGCCTCGCTTGGGTGCTCACCCTCGAATCGTAGTCTTGCCGGGTGGACACGAGCAGTGCAGCACCCGGTGCGGAGCCCCAGGCCTTCCGTGCCGCGATCGACCAGCTGCGGCGCGCGGAGCTGCGCAGCGAGCTGTCGGTGCGCGAGATCCCGGCCCCCGGTCGCATCGCGCCGCACTCGTTCGCCATCGCCGCCGACGTCGGCGTGCCCGTCCACGGCCGCGACTCCGACATCGGCACCGGCCGCTTCATCCTCATGCACGACCCCGAGGAGCCCGAGGCCTGGGGCGGCGACTTCCGCATCGTGAGCTTCACGCAGGCGTCGCAGGACCCGGAGATCGGCGTCGACCCCTTCCTCGCCGAGGTCACGTGGACCTACTTGCTCGAGGCCCTCGAGCAGCGCGGCGCGGAGTACCACTCCGAGTCGGGCACGGCGACGAAGATCCTCTCGAGCGGCTTCGGCGAGCTCGCCGCGCAGGGCGATGGCGCGCAGATCGAGCTGCGCGCGTCATGGACCCCGACGGGCCGCGACTTCGGCGCGCACCTGACCGCGTGGACCGACCTGCTGTGCGCGATCGCGGGCCTGCCCGTGCAGCCCGGCGCGGCCGGCCTCGACGCCCACAGGCGATCGCGTGGCTGAGCCCGACGAGCGCGCGCCCGAGGCGGAGGCGCCGCAGCTGCCGCACGCCGTGGCGCAGGGCCCCTTCGACGTCATCGTCGACGCGGATGCGCTGCGGAGCGCCGCAGACCGGCTCGCGGCAGGCACGGGGCCGGTCGCCGTCGACGCGGAGCGCGCGAACGGCTTCCGCTACAGCTCGCGCGCCTACCTCGTGCAGCTGCATCGCCGCGGCAGCGGCACGGTGCTCATCGACCCGATCGCAGTCGACGACCTCTCCCCCGTGCAGGAGGCGATCGGCGGCGAGGAGTGGATCATCCACGCCGCGAGCCAGGACCTCCCGTGCTTGCGCGAGATCGGCCTCGAGCCCGCGACGCTCTTCGACACCGAGCTCGGCGCCAGGCTCGCGGGCTTCGAGCGCGTCGGCCTCGCCGCCGTGAGCGAGCGGCTCGTCGGCCTGCGGCTCCGCAAGGAGCACGGCGCGAGCGACTGGTCGACCCGGCCCATCCCGCAGTCCTGGCTCGAGTACGCCGCGCTCGACGTCGAGGTGCTCCCGGATGCGCGCGATGCGCTCGCTGCGGAGCTCGAGTCCCAGGGCAAGCAGGCGATCGCGGAGCAGGAGTTCGCGTACGCGCTCGAGCGGCGCCCGAAGCCGCCCGCGGCGGAGCCGTGGCGGCGGCTCTCGGGCCTGCACGCCATCCGCGACCGCCGGCAGCTCGCCCTCGCGCGCGAGCTGTGGCTCGCCCGCGACGCGCTCGCCCGCGAGACCGACACCGCGCCGGGCCGGCTCGTGCCCGACCGCTCGCTGCTCGTCGCCGCGACCGCGGACGTCGACGCAAAGCAGCGCCTCGCCGCGCGCAAGGACTTCACGGGTCGCGCGAGCCGCTCCGAGCTCGACCGGTGGTGGGCCGCGATCGAGGCGGGCCGGGCGACCGACGACCCGCCGGCGCTGCGCGTCAAGAGCGACGAGCCGCCGCCGCCGCGCTTCTGGCGCCAGCGACGGCCCGAGGCCGACGCGCGGCTCAAGGCGGCGCGCGCCGCGCTGCAGCAGGTCTCGGACGAGCTCGCCATCCCGGCGGAGAACGTGCTCATGCCCGACACACTGCGACGCCTCGCCTGGGAGCCCATCGAGCCGACCGCGGACGCGATCGGCGAGGCGCTCCGGGCACGCGACGCACGCCCGTGGCAGGTTGCGGCGACCGCACAGAGGATCGCCGCCGCCTTTGTAGAGGCAGACCAAGCGCCCGCCGAGGCGCCCGAGGCGGAGTCGTAGGAAGCGGCAACCGCCGACCGGCCACGGGTGTCGGCTTCCTACACTGAAGCCGCAACCACCCAACCAGGAGGCACAGTGGCCAACGACGACGTCGTGTTCGTGGACGGCGTCCGCACCCCATTCGGGCGCGCGGGCGAGAAGGGCATGTACTGGCAGACCCGAGCGGATGATCTCGCGGTGAAGGCGCTCACGGGACTCCTCGAGCGCAACCCGAGCCTGCCGCTCGACCGGGTCGACGACGTGGCGATCGCCGCGACGACCCAGACCGGCGACCAGGGCCTCACGCTCGGTCGCACCGTCGGCATGCTCGCGGGCCTCCCCGTCACCGTGCCCGGGTACGCGCTCGACCGCATGTGCGCCGGAGCGATGACCGCCGTCACGACCGTCGCGGGCGGCATCGCCTTCGGCGCCTACGACGTCGCGATCGCCGGCGGCGTCGAGCACATGGGACACCACCCGATGGGCCTCGACGCCGACCCGAACCCGCGCTTCGTCTCGGAGAAGCTCGTCTCGATGGACGCGCTCAACATGGGCAAGACCGCCGAGCGCATCCACGACCGCTACCCGCACCTGACGAAGGAGCGCTCGGACCGCTACGCGATGGCGTCGCAGCAGAAGTACGCCGCCGCGCTCGCCGCGGGGCACATCACGCCCGACCTCGTCCCCGTCGCGACGCAGACGCCCTCGGGCTGGGGTCTCGCGACCGCCGATGAGGCGCCGCGACCCGAGACGACCATGGAGGGCCTCGCGGCACTGAAGACGCCGTTCCGCGACCACGGCCGCGTGACCGCCGGGAACGCATCCGGCCTGAACGACGGCGCGACGATGTCGATCGTCGCCTCGGCCGCTGCCGCGAAGGAGCTCGGCCTCTCGACGAAGATGCGGATGGTCTCGTTCGCCTTCGCCGGCGTCGACCCCGACATCATGGGCATCGGCCCGGTGCCGTCGACCGAGAAGGCGCTCCGCAAGGCGGGCCTGTCGATCGACGACATCGGCCTGTTCGAGCTCAACGAGGCGTTCGCCGTGCAGGTGCTCGCGTTCACCGATCACTTCGGCATCGCCGACGACGACCCGCGCGTCAACCCGTGGGGCGGCGCGATCGCGATCGGCCACCCGCTCGCCTCCTCGGGCGTGCGCCTCATGCTGCAGCTCGCGCGCCAGTTCGAGCAGCGCCCCGACGTGCGCTACGGCGTCACCGCGATGTGCGTCGGCCTCGGCCAGGGCGGCACCGTCATCTGGGAGAACCCGCACCACAAGCGCTACGGGAAGGGCAACTGATGGCGATCCGCGACGAGTTCCCCCGCCTCGCAGCCTCGGCGTTCGACGAGGTCGTCACGCACAGCCACGTGCGCGACGTCCGCCTCGCCTCCGGCCGCACGCTCGCGCTCGTGACGCTCGACAACGGGCGCGACCACACCCGGCCGTCGACGCTCGGCCCCGAGACGCTCTTCGAGCTCGGTGACGTGCTCGAGGCGCAGCGCGCCCGCGGCGCGGCCGGTGAGATCGCCGCGATCGCCGTGACGGGGAAGCCCTACTTCCTCGCGGCGGGCGTCGATCTCTCGAACGTCGCCGACATCCCCGACCGCGCGACGGCGGCTGAGCTGCCGCGCCTCGGCCACCGCGTGCTCGGTCTCCTCCACGAGGCGCCGGTGCCGACGTTCGTGTTCATCAACGGCCTCGCGCTCGGCGGCGGGCTCGAGATCGGCCTCAACGCCGACTACCGCACGATCAACGCGGCGGCGCCCGCCGTGGCGCTGCCGGAGGTCTTCCTCGGCCTCATCCCCGGTTGGGGCGGCGCCACGATCCTCCCGAACCTCATCGGCATCGAGAGCGCCCTCAAGGTCGTGATCGAGAACCCGCTCAAGCAGAACCGCATGCTGAAGCCCGCCGAGGCGTTCGAGCTCGGCATCGCCGACGCGATGTTCGGGCCCGCGACGTTCCTCGAGTCGTCGCTGCGCTGGGCGGACGAGGTCCTCGGCGGCAAGAAGGTCGAGCGACGCCACGTGCCCGGCACGATCGAGCGCACCGTCAAGTGGCCGGTCGCGCTCAGGATCGCTCGCGAGTCGCTCCAGAAGCGCATCGGCACGGTGCCCGCGGCGCCGTACCGCGCGCTCGAGCTGCTCGAGCTCGCCCGCAAGAACGACCGCAAGGCGGGCTTCGCGGCCGAGGACGAGGCGATCACCGACCTCGCCGCCGGCGATCAGTTCGTCGCGTCGATGTACGCGTTCAACCTCGTGCAGAAGCGCGCGAAGCGTCCCGCGGGTGCGCCCGACAAGGAGCTCGCGAAGAAGGTGTCGAAGGTCGGCATCATCGGCGCCGGCCTCATGGCGAGCCAGTTCGCGCTGCTCTTCGTGCGCCGGCTGCAGGTGCCCGTCGTCATCACCGACCTCGACCAGTCGCGCGTCGACCAGGCGCTCGAGGGCATCCGCGGCGAGATCGACAAGCTCGCCGACAAGGGCCGCATCTCGAGCGACGAGCAGCAGCGCCTCCGCGCGCTCGTGAGCGGCACGGTCGACAAGGCCGACTTCGCGGACTGCGACTGGGTCATCGAGGCCGTGTTCGAGGAGCTGAGCGTCAAGCAGCAGGTCTTCGCCGAGGTCGAGCCGCACCTGTCCGAGACGGCCGTCATCGCGACGAACACGTCGAGCCTCTCGGTCGAGCAGATCGGGGCGAAGCTCGCGCACCCGGAGCGCCTCGTCGGCTTCCACTTCTTCAACCCCGTCGCCGTCATGCCGCTCATCGAGGTCGTGAAGACCCCGCAGACCGACGACGCGACGCTCGCGACCGCCATGCGCGTCGCGAAGGACCTGAAGAAGAACGCCGTCATCACGCGCGACACCCCGGGCTTCGTCGTCAACCGCGTGCTCGCGAAGCTGCTCGGCGAGGCGATGCACGCGGTCGAGCAGGGCACGCCGTTCGAGTCGGTCGTCGAGGCGCAGCAGGCGTTCGGCTTCCCGATGGACCCGTTCGTGCTCCTCGACCTCGTCGGCCTCAAGGTCGGCGCCCACGTGCTCGACACGCACCACGGCGCCTTCCCCGACCGGTTCTTCGAGTCGAAGGCGCTCCACGAGCTCGCCGAGCAGGGCGTCCTGCTCGAGAGGGACTCGAAGGGCGAGCCGAAGGGCATCGACAAGCGCGCGCGGAAGATCGTCGCGAAGCACACGCCGAAGGGCGCCGTGCCGCTCTCGGTCGATGAGCTGCGGCTGCGCATCGAGGACGGCCTCGCCGACGAGATCAAGCGCATGCTCGACGATCACGTCGTCGAGGCGGCCGAGGACATCGACCTCTGCATGATCCTCGGCGCGGGCTGGCCGTTCCAGATGGGCGGCATCACGCCCTACCTCGACCGCGTCGGCGCATCCGAGCGCGTCTTCGGCGGCACGTTCCACGAACCGCGGATCGAGGGCGTCAAGGCCTGACGCCGTCCGGCAGACTGGCGGGATGCACCCCGCGCACATCGATGCCCTCGCCCGTGACCTCGCGACAGCGAGCCTCACGGGCGAGGGCATCCGTGCGCTCGTGGGCGCCGATGCCGAAGCCGCGCTCGGTCGCGCGGTCGCGGCGCCCGCCCGCCGAGCGGCGCTGCGCTCCCCCGGTGCCCGCTCGACCCTGCTGCGAGCGCTCGTGCTCGGCGACCCGGTGCCGACCGACGAGCTGACGGATGCGCTCCCCTCGCTCGGTCTCGACGGCGCGGTCGCGCTCGGCCTCATCGCCCTCGCCGGCGACACGGCCCGTCCCCTCGTCGCGATCCGGCCGCACGCCTACCGCGACGCGCTCGGCGAGGGCGAGTGGTGGATCGCGAGCGACCTGGACGAGCTCGCGGGCATCGCGCCGCTTCGATCAGACCACGTGCTCGGCGTCGGCGGCGCCGCGCGGACGCTCGCGTCGCTGCTGCCGCCGACAGACGCTCCCGTCGACGTCGCGCTTGACCTCGGCACGGGCTGCGGCGTCATCGCCCTGCACCTGCGGCGCTTCGCCGACCGGGTCATCGCGACCGATGTCTCCGAGCGCGCCCTGGGCTTCGCCGAGCTCAACGCGCGGCTCAACGGCGTCGACGGCATCGAGACGCGGCTCGGCTCGCTCTTCGAGCCCGTCGCGGGCGAGCGATTCGACCTCATCGCCTCGAACCCGCCGTTCGTCATCACGCCGCGCGAGCCTGGCGTGCCGGCGTTCGAGTACCGCGACGGCGGGCGGACGGGCGACGCGCTCATGGCCGAGGTCGTCGCAGGCCTCGCCGACCACGTGACGGCCGCCGGCGAGGCCCGGCTGCTCGGCAACTGGGAGTCGGTCGGTGGCGCCGAGGGCCTCGACCGCGCCGGTGCGTGGGCGGGCGACGGGCTCGACGTGTGGGCGATCGAGCGCGAGTCGCTCGATCCCGTGCGGTATGCCGAGCTGTGGCTGCGGGACGGCGGCACGCTGCCGCGCGACGACGACTTCCCGCGCCTCGCGGGCGCGTGGCTCGACGACTTCGAGGCGCGGGGCGTGACCGCGATCGGCATGGGTTGGATCGCGGCTCGCCCGGCCGCCGGCCGCGCACCGCTCCGCCGCCTCGAGCGCGTCTCGCAGGCGGTGGCGCTCGAGCACGCCGGCGCGCACCTCCGCGCCGCGCTCGACGACGCCGCATGGCTCGCGACCGTCGACGACGATGCGCTTCGCGAGACGGTGCTCGTCGCGTCGCCCGACGTCACCGAGGCACGGCATCAGCTGCCCGGCGCCGGCGGCCCGAACGTCATCGAGCTGCGCCAGGGCGGCGGGCTCGGCCGCTCGCTCTCGGTCGACACCGCGCTCGCCGCGCTCGTGGGCGCGAGCGACGGGGACCTGCCCATCGGCACCCTGCTCGCGGCGATCGCCGGGCTGCTCGAGGTCGACGAGCCCGTGCTCGCCGCCGACGTGCTGCCGCGCGTGCGCGAGCTCGTGCAGACGGGCTTCCTGCGGCACCTCCCCTGACGCTCGCGCGTCAGCGAGCCATGCGCGCGGCGACAGCCGCTGGCACGTGCTCCGCCACGTCGAGCGCCGTGATGGGGCGCCCGCCGACGGCCGCTGCCGCGGCCGCCGCACCGTGCAGCGCGACCGCCAGCGCGGCGATCGACGCGAGCGCCTGGGCCCCGCGGGCCGCCTCGGCGTTCACCGAGACGATCGCGCCGAGCATGCCGGCCAGCACGTCGCCCGTGCCGGCGGTCGCGAGGCGGTGCGTCGCCGCCTCGACGGTCGCCGTCGCGCCGCTCGGCTCGACCACGTGCGTCGCGGCGCCCTTCGCGACCACGACGGCGTCGAGCGCCGCGGCCGCGGCCGCCGCGCGCATCCGCTCGTCCTCGTCGACCCGCACGCCGAGCTGCTCGAGGATGCGCTCGAGCTCGCGGCCGTGCGGCGTGACGACCGCCGGCCCCGCGTGCCCCGGCACGAGGTCGAGCGCACCCGCGTCGACGACGCACGGAACGCTCGAGCGCAGCGCCTCGAGCAGCAGCGAGCGGAGCCGCGGGTCGCGCTCCCGCGCGTCCTGGCCCGAGCCGAGCAGCCATGCGTCGACGCCGTCCGCCGGCTCGTCGAGGGCGTGGCAGACGGTCTCGGGTCGCCTCGCGAGCACGAGGTCCTGCACGCGGCGCGGCGCCCACAGCCGCACCATGCCGATGCCCGTGCGCCACGCTGCCTCGACCCCGAGCACCGCCGCGCCCGGGTAGCGCTCGGAGCCGGTGATGACCCCGAGCACGCCCATCGAGCGCTTGTCGTCGTCGGCACCCGGCGCACGCAGCCACTCCATGCCGCCACCCTACGGCGCGCTGCCTCCCGAGCCGCCGGTGCCGGTCGCCGCGGGCGCTCACCAGAGCGCGTCGACGCCGCGCCCGTGCGCGACGAGCACGCCGAGCAGCTGCACGCGCGGTGTGCGGGCGGCGGCGCGCACGATCACGTCGGTCCAGGCGAGGTCGTCGGGCGTGGCTCGAGCCTGGCCCGGCCGCTCGAGCACGATCGCGACGTGCGCCGCGATCTCCGCGACGCCCGTCAGGAGCGCGGTGAGCGTCGCGACCGTCTCGGCGTCGGGCGAGACGGGGGCGCCCTCGATCTGCGGCAGGAGCGGCAGCTGCCGCCGCTCGTGGTCGAGGAGCAGGAGCCACATGCGGCGCACGAAGCCCTGCTGGATGAGCGTCGTCGCGCGCTCGAGCAGCGCGTCGTCGTCGAGGATGGGCACGTCGCCGAGCTCGAGCAGGCGATCGGTCGTGAGGTCGTCCATGGCGGCAGGGAACCGCATCCGAGACCTCCCCGTCAGGGTGGGGTGGCCCGCCTGTGGAGAGCGTCAGTCCGCGACGGTGCCCGGGTGCGGCGCGCTCGCCGCGTCGTCGGCCTCGAGGACGAGCGGCCGGTCCTCCGGCAGCGGCCGCGCGACCGGCACGCGCCCGGTGCCGAGCACTTGCTGGATGACGTTCCGCGCGATGGTCTGCGCCGAGAGCCCGACCTCCTCGAGGATCTCGGAGCGCTCCGCGTGGTCGATGAACGCATCCGGGAGCCCGAGCTCGTCGACCGGCGTGTCGACGCCCGCGGCCCGCAGCTCCTGGCGCACGCGCGTGCCGATGCCACCGACCCGCACGCCGTCTTCGAGGGTGATGACGATGCGGTGGTCGCGCGCGAGCTCGACGATCGACGGCGCGACCGGAACGACCCAGCGCGGATCGACGACCGTCACGCCGATGCCCTGCGCCTGCACGCGCTGCGCGACCTCCATGGCGAGGTGCGCGAACGAGCCGATCGCGATGATGAGCACGTCGCGGTGCGGGGCCTCGAGCAGCAGGTCGACGCCGTCGGCGGTGCGGCGCACCGCCTCGATCTCGTTCGGTACCGAGCCCTTGGGGTAGCGGACGACCGTGGGCGCGTCCTGGACCGCGACGGCCTCGCGCAGCTCCTCCTGCAGGCGCGCTGCGTCGCGCGGCGCGGCGAGCCGGATGCCGGGCACGAACTGCAGCAGCGCGAGGTCCCACATCCCGTGGTGGCTCGGGCCGTCCGGACCCGTGACGCCGGCTCGGTCGAGCACGAAGGTCACGCCGGCCTTGTGCAGCGCGACGTCCATGAGCACCTGGTCGAACGCGCGGTTGACGAAGGTCGCGTAGATCGCCACGACCGGGTGGAGGCCGCCGTACGCGAGGCCCGCCGCAGTCGTGACGGCGTGCTGCTCGGCGATGCCGACGTCGAGCACGCGCGAGGCATCGTAGGCGGCGAGCCGGTCGAGGCCCGTCGGGCGCAGCATCGCGGCAGTGATGCCGACGATGCGCTCGTCCTGCTTGGCGAGCGAGACGAGCTCCTCGGCGAAGACCGAGGTCCAGGCCGGGCGGCCCGCGCTCGAGAGCGACTCCCCCGTCTCCGGGTCGATCTGCCCGACCGCGTGGAACTGGTCCGCCTCGTCGCGGATGGCCGGGTCGAAGCCCTGCCCCTTCTGCGTGATGACGTGCACGATGACGGGAGCGCCGAAGTCGCGGGCCTGGGTGAGCGCCTCCTCGAGCGCCTCGAGGTCGTGCCCGTCGATCGGGCCGAGGTACTTGATGTCGAGGTTCGAGTAGAGCGCCTCGTTGTTGACGAAGCGCGTGAGGAAGCCGTGCGTCGCGCCGCGGACGCCGCGGTAGACGGCGCGACCCGGACGGCCGAGCTTCGCGAAGGCCCGCTCGCTTGAGGTGCGGAGGTTCGCGTACGAGCGGCGCGTGCGCACGCCGTTGAGGAAGCGCGCCATGCCGCCGATCGTCGGCGCGTATGAGCGGCCGTTGTCGTTCACGACGATGACGAGCCGGCGGCTGTTGTCGTCGGAGATGTTGTTGAGCGCCTCCCACGTCATGCCGCCCGTGAGCGCGCCGTCGCCGACGACGGCGACGACCGAGCGGTCGTGCTGACCCGTGATGTCGAACGCCCGGCTGATGCCCTCGGCCCACGACAGGGACGAGGATGCGTGGCTCGACTCGACGATGTCGTGCTCGCTCTCGGCGCGCTGCGGGTAGCCCGCGAGGCCGCCCTTCTGCCGCAGGCGGGAGAAGTCCTGCCGGCCCGTGAGGAGCTTGTGCACGTAGGACTGGTGGCCCGTGTCGAACACGAACGCGTCGCGCGGCGAGTGGAAGACGCGGTGCATCGCCATCGTGAGCTCGACGACGCCGAGGTTGGGGCCGAGGTGGCCGCCCGTGCGCGCGACCTCGCGGATCAGGAATGCGCGGATCTCTCCAGCCAGCTCGGTCAGCTCGGTCTGCGAGAGCCGGTCGAGGTCGCGCGGGCCGTGGATCTGATCGAGGAGCGCCATAGTCCCCCAATGCTACCGAGCGACATGGGAAAGGCCCCCAGCCGGAGCTGGGGGCCTTCCACGAGTCGCGGCTCGATCAGACGAGCGATCGCAGCACGTACTGCAGGATGCCGCCGTTGCGGTAGTAGTCCGCCTCGCCCGGCGTGTCGATGCGCACGACCGCGTCGAACTCGATCGTCTGCTTGCCCTCGGGGCTGTGCTCGCTCGGCTCGGCGGTGACGCGCACGGTCTTGGGCGTGCGTCCCTCGTTGAGCTCGGTGAGGCCCGAGATCGAGATGACCTCGGTGCCGTCGAGGCCCAGGCTCTCCCAGCTCTCGCCCTGCGGGAACTGCAGCGGGACGACGCCCATGCCGATGAGGTTGGAGCGGTGGATGCGCTCGAACGACTCGGTGATGACCGCCTTGACGCCCAGGAGGTTCGTGCCCTTGGCGGCCCAGTCGCGGCTCGAGCCCGAGCCGTACTCCTTGCCGCCGAGGACGACGAGCGGGGTGCCCTGCTCCTGGTAGTGCTGCGACGCGTCGTAGATGAAGGCCTGCTCGCCGTCGGGCGTCGTGAAGTCGCGGGTGTAGCCGCCCTCCACACCGTCGAGCAGCAGGTTCTTCAGGCGGATGTTCGCGAACGTGCCGCGGATCATGACCTCGTGGTTGCCGCGACGCGAGCCGTAGGAGTTGAAGTCCTTCCGGTCGACGCCGTGCTCGGTGAGGTACTGGCCCGCGGGGCTGTCGGCCTTGATGCTGCCGGCCGGCGAGATGTGGTCGGTCGTGACCGAGTCGCCGAGCTTCGCGAGCACGCGGGCGCCCTGGATGTCCTCGACGGGCGTGAGCTCCATCGTCATGCCCTCGAAGTACGGGGGCTTCCGCACGTACGTCGACTGCTCGTCCCACTCGAAGACGTCACCGTCGGGCGTGGGCAGGCTGCGCCAGCGCTCGTCGCCGTCGAAGACGGCCGCGTACTGCTTCGTGAACATCTCGGTGTCGATCGACGAGTCGATCGTCTGCTGCACCTCGTCGGCCGAGGGCCAGATGTCGGCGAGGAAGACGTCCTGGCCGTCCTTGCCCTTGCCGAGCGGCTGGGTCTCGAAGTCGAAGTCCATCGTGCCGGCGAGCGAGTAGGCGATCACGAGCGGCGGCGACGCGAGGTAGTTCATCTTGACGTCGGGGTTGATGCGGCCCTCGAAGTTGCGGTTGCCCGAGAGCACCGCCGTCACGGCGAGGTCGTGCTCGTTGACGGCGGTCGAGACCTCGTCGATGAGCGGGCCGGAGTTGCCGATGCACGTCGTGCAGCCGTAGCCGACCGTGTAGAAGCCGAGCTCGTCGAGGTCCTTCGTCAGGCCCGACTTGTCGTAGTAGTCGGTGACGACCTTCGATCCGGGAGCGAGCGTCGTCTTGACCCACGGCTTCGCCTTGAGGCCCTTCTCGACCGCCTTGCGGGCGAGCAGGCCCGCGGCGAGCATCACCGAGGGGTTCGACGTGTTCGTGCACGACGTGATCGCGGCGATCGTGACGGCGCCGTTGTCGAGCGTGTAGGTCTCGCCGTCGGGCGTCGAGACAGTGACCGGCTTCGAGAACTCGACCGGGCCTCCGCCGTTGATGTGCACCTCGCGGGTGTCGTCCTCCTCCTCGCCGGGCACGTTGCCCGGGTCCGACGCGGGGAACGAGTGCTTCGACTCGAGGTCGACGATGTCGCGCGAGGTCGTCGGCACCGCGTAGTTCGCGATGTCCTGCGCGAACTGCTCCTTGGCGCGCGTGAGCTCGATGCGGTCCTGGGGGCGCTTCGGGCCGGCGATCGACGGCACGACGGTGCTGAGGTCGAGCTCCATGTACTCGGAGAAGACCGGCTCGACCGCCGGGTCGTGCCACAGGCCCTGCTCCTTCGAGTAGGCCTCGACGAGCGCGACCTGCTGCTCGTCGCGACCGGTGAAGCGCAGGTAGTCGAGCGTGACGTCGTCGATCGGGAAGATCGCGGCGGTCGAGCCGAACTCGGGGCTCATGTTGCCGATCGTCGCGCGGTTGGCGAGCGGCACGGCGCCGACGCCGGTGCCGTAGAACTCGACGAACTTGCCGACCACGCCGTGCTTGCGCAGCATGTCGGTGATCGTGAGCACGACGTCGGTCGCGGTGACGCCCGTGGCGATCTCGCCGGTGAGCTTGAAGCCGACGACGCGCGGGATGAGCATCGAGACGGGCTGGCCGAGCATCGCGGCCTCGGCCTCGATGCCGCCCACGCCCCAGCCGAGCACGCCGAGGCCGTTGACCATCGTGGTGTGCGAGTCGGTGCCGACGACCGTGTCGGGGTATGCGGTGAGCTCGCCGTCGAAGGTGCGGGAGTAGGTGACCTTCGCGAGGTTCTCGATGTTCACCTGGTGCACGATGCCCGTGCCCGGGGGGACGACCTTGAAGTCCTGGAACGCCGTCTGGCCCCAGCGGAGGAACTGGTAGCGCTCGCCGTTGCGCTGGTACTCGATCTCGACGTTGCGCTCGAACGCGTCGGCCGTGCCGAAGAGGTCGGCGATGACGGAGTGGTCGATCACGAGCTCGGCGGGCGCGAGCGGGTTGATCTTCGTCGGGTCGCCGCCGAGCTCGGCGACGGCCTCACGCATCGTGGCGAGGTCGACGATGCAGGGCACACCCGTGAAGTCCTGCATGACGACACGAGCCGGCGAGAACTGGATCTCGACGTTCGGCTCGGCGGATGCGTCCCACGACCCGAGCGCCTCGATCTGGCTGCTCGTGACGTTCTTGCCGTCCTCGGTGCGGAGCAGGTTCTCGAGCAGCACCTTGAGGCTGAACGGCAGGCGCTCGTGGCCCGCGACCTTGTCGATCCGGTAGAACGTGTAGTCGGTGCCGCCGACCGACAGCGATGCCTTGCTGTCGAAGCTGTTCGGGTTCGCCATCGTGACTCCTTCTGGGTCTCACGGGTTGCGCTGGCTGCGCCTGCAGTCTATGCCTGCGCCCTCGACCGCGGGTGGCTGGACGCAAAATATCTTGACGTCAAGATATCTTACCGCGACTCCCGATCGACCGCATCCGCAGGCGTGGCGAGCACGGCCCGGACCATGAGCCACGTCACCCACAGCGCGGCGAGGTAGAGCGGCACGCCCATGAGCAGCTTCGTCGCGGCGAGCGCCTCGACGGCGCCCGCGAGGTACATCGGCACCTGCACCGCGAGCCGCGCACCGATCACGACGAGCCACAGCACCGTCGCGCGCCACGCGACCGCGCGCTTCGCGCGCTCCGTCCGCCAGGCGTGCGGCTTCGCGGTGAGGGCGCCCGCGATGATCCCGACGAGCGGCCGGCGCGCGAGCATCGACACGACGAGCACGAGGATGACGACGGTGTTGACCGTGAAGCCCCAGAGGAAGTTGTCCTCCCCCTGCCCGGTGATGAGCGCGATCGCCGCCGAGATGCCGACCCCGATGAGGCCCGCGAACGCGAGCACGGGCTGGCCCTTCTGCAGCACGCGCCAGGCCACGAAGCCCACGGACGCGAGGAGCGGCACGAGCACCGAGACGAGCACGTCCTTCGTCGTCGCGTAGAGCACGAGGAAGAGCACGCCGGGCAGGAGCGACTCGACGAGTCCGCGCACGCCGCCCATCGCGTCGAGCAGCGCGCCGGCGCTCGGCTTCGCGGCCGGGTCGAGGTGACCGAGCTTCGAGCCGCGGATCGCTGCGCCGACCTGCTCGGCGAAGGATGCCTCAGCGGGCTCGGCCTCGTCGGCGGGACCGGCCTGCTCGGCGGGCACCGTCAGACGGCCTTCGGCGCGCTGAGCGGGATGAGCTCGCGCGGGGGCATCGGCTGCACGCCGCGGCACACGACGGTCGAGCGGAACAGCTCGAACGCCTTCGCCGCCTCATCGTCGTCGAGCGCGGCCTTGCCGCCGATGAGTCCCTGCAGCATCCAGCGCGGGCCGTCGACGCCGATGATGCGCACCGCGCGCGGTGCGCCGTCGGGGCCGACCGTCAGCCGGGCGCGGAGCTCGGGGCCGAGCGGACCCTCGGTGTCCTCGACCGCGGCGCCCTGGCGCTCGAGCTGCCCTCGCAGCACCTCTCGCACGGGCAGCCAGATGCCCTCGCTGCGCGGCGCCGCGAACGGCTGCAGCTGCACCGTCGAGCCCTCGTGCTCGAGCGTCACCGCGACGATGCGCTTCGTCTTCTCCTCGACCTCGAGCCGCATCTGCATGCCGGGGCGCGGGACGATGCGGAGGCCGCCGAGGTCGACGTAGGGCCGCACGGGCGCCTCGGCCTCGTCGAGCGGCCCCGCCACGGCGCGGTCCTCGGGGGCCGTCTTCTCGACGACCGCCTCCTCCTCCATGGGCTGCTCGTCGGCGCTGTCGGTCGTGTCGGTCATCGTGCGATCCCCTCCTGGACGGCGCTCAGGCCGGTCGACCCGTGCCCGCGCTCCCCTCGATCGGAGCCCGGCAGCCGCTCGACCTCGACGAAGCGCACGCGCTCGACGCGCTGCACGACGAGCTGAGCGATGCGGTCCCCGACCTCGATCCGATGCGGCTCCCCGCCGGTGTTGAGCAGGTTGACCTTGATCTCGCCGCGATAGCCCGCGTCGACGGTGCCGGGCGCGTTCACGATCGTGATGCCGTGCTTCGCGGCGAGCCCGCTGCGCGGGTGCACGAACGCGGCGTAGCCGTCGGGCAGCGCGATCGCGACGCCGGTGCCGACGAGCGAGCGCTCGCCCGCGCCGAGCGTGACCGCCTCGGCGGCATGGAGATCGGCACCGGCATCGCCAGGGTGCGCGTATGCGGGCACCGGCGATCCGGTGATGAGGACTTCGACCTGCTCCATCGCACTCGAGGCTAGCCGAGCGGGAGCGGGACGGAGAACCGCGGCCTCCGATCGCGAGAGGATGGGGGCATGGAAACCGCCCCCTCGTACCGCGAGCGGCTCGTGCCGCCGTGGTGGCTCCCGCTCGTGCTGCTGCTCATCGTGCCCGCGGTGCTGCTCGTCTTCCTGCCCGTCAACCTGCAGGTCGGCGTCGCGATCGCGATCGTGCTCTACGTCGCCGTCGTCGCGCTGCTGTGGCTCAGCGCGCCCGTGGTCGCCGTCGAGGGAGCCGAGCTCCGCGCCGGCCGCGCGCGCATCCCGGTCGCCCAGCTCGGGTCGCCGGAGGTGCTGCTCGGCGATGCCGCGCAATCGGCGCTGCGGGCGGGCTGGGACCCGGCGGACCACCACGTGGTCTCGCCGTGGACCCGCGCGCTCGTCCGGGTCGCCGTCGAGGACCCGGAGGATCCGACGCCGGCGTGGCTGATCAGCTCGCGGCGCCCGGAGGCCCTCGCCGCGGCGATCGGGGCGGCCCGCTAGCTCAGGCGCACTCGCGGCAGATGGGGCCGAGCTTCGACTCGTGGTCGAACTGCAGTCGGTGCTTCACGAGGAAGCAGCTGACGCACGTGAACTCGTCCTCCTGGGGCGGGAGCACGACGACGTCGAGCTCGACGTCGGCGAGGTCGGCGGCCGAGAGATCGAAGCTGCCGGGGTTGTCGGCGTCCTCGTCCGTGGAGACGCTCTTCGCAGGCACACGCTCCTTGAGCGCCTCGATCGACTCGCTCTCGTCGTCGGTCTTGCGGGGGGCGTCGTAATCGGTGGCCATGCGGCAGTCCTTCGAGGGGGTTGGGGTCGGCGTCGGCGCACATTCTGCACGAAACAGAACGCCGGAGCAAATCAGATATCAGGTGGCGCTCCGCGACTGCGCCGGTGCGGGGCGACAGGTCGTGCCTGCATTCGACGGAACGCGCGGCGCGCCCGCTCCATTCCCGCCCTGACCGCGGGTCGCGTGGGAGGCTGACGCGACCCGACACCGCAAGGAAGGACCGACGAATCATGCAGCAGCTGAGCGTCATCGGCATCGAGGACGAGGTGCTCATCCTCGAGTCCGAGTCGGGTGAGCGCTTCCGCGTGCCCGTCGCCGACCTCCCGGAGCACCGCAAGCCCACGGCGGCCGTGCCGCACCGCGAGCGCAAGGCCACGCCGCGCGAGATCCAGTCGCTCATCCGTGGCGGCATGACGGCCGAGCAGGTCGCCTCCTCCACCGGCGAGGAGCTCGCCTACGTCGAGCGCTTCGAGGGCCCCGTGCTCGCCGAGCGCGCGCACATGCTCGACTCCGCGCTCTCGATCCCGGTGGCCACCGGCGACATCGATCCGCTCGCGGGCGAGACGGCGTTCGGCGCCGCGATCGGCGAGCGCCTCGACGACCTGCGGGCGATCGAGCGCTCCTGGGCCGCGTGGAAAGACGCGGACGGCGGCGCCTGGACGGTGCGCCTGCGCTTCACGACCGAGGGCATCCAGCACGAGGCGCTCTGGGGCTACGAGCCGAAGAAGGCCACGCTGACCCCGCGGGGCAAGGAGGCGACGTCGCTCAGCCAGTCGAGCGAGGCGGCTAGCGTGCTCGTGCCGCGGCTGCGGGCGATCGACCGCCAGTCGCGGCCGACGACCCCCGATGCCGCGGCGACCGCACCCGCCGCGCCCGCCGACGCGCCCGCCGAGGAGCCGGCGGCCCCGCCCATCTCGCAGCGCGCGGCGACGCACGACCCGGATCGACACGACACCGGTCGACACGACACCGGCCGGTTCGACTCCGACGCCTTCCGCATCCAGCGGGGCGCGCAGCGGTCGGCGCCGAGCCCCGTCGAGCCCGGCGTCGGCCTCGAGGAAGCCGTCGCCTCCGCCACCCTCACCGAGGGCTCCCCCGAGGAGCGCCCCAAGGAGCCGACGCGCGCCGAGAACCCGTGGCTGCGCCGTCGCTCCGGCGAGGTCGGCAGCCAGCCCGAGAACGTGCAGGCCGCGGCGATCAACCGCCCCGCCGCCGCGACCCAGCCGAACCACACGGCCGAGCTGCTCGATGCGCTGCGGCGCCGGCGCAGCGAGCGCGAGGCAGCGCTGCGCACCGCTGAGAGCGAGCCCGCGCTGCTCGAGCCGGAGCAGCCCGCCGCGCAGGCCCCCGAGGCCGAGGAGCAGCAGCGTCCCGCCCGGGCGCAGGCGACGGGCCCGGTCGGGGGCAAGAAGCGCGGCTCCCGCGCCGCGATGCCGAGCTGGGACGAGATCGTCTTCGGCTCGCGCAGCGACGACTGACGACCGAGGATCTCGGGGAGGTTGCCCGCGCGCCTGGCAGAGCTGAAGGCGTCGTCATGTTAAGTTCTCGGCGCACAGTCCCGTGCCCCTACAAGGAGGTAGGCATGAGCGCATCCGCGCATGGCACCGCTCGAGACAACGACCGCAAGGGCCTCGGCCGGGTCGTCACGGCCGCCATGGCCGGCACGGTCGTCGAGTGGTACGAGTTCTTCCTGTACGCGACAGCGTCGACGATCGTCTTCAACCTGATCATGTTCCCGCCGAGCGATGATCCGTACTTCCCGATCATCAGCGCGTTCCTGACCTACGCGGTCGGCTTCATCGCCCGCCCGCTGGGCGGCATCGTCTTCGGCCACTTCGGCGACAAGTACGGCCGCAAGAAGATGCTGCAGTTCGCGATCATCCTGGTCGGCGTCTCCACCTTCCTGATGGGCTGCCTGCCGACGTTCGACCAGATCGGCTACTTCGCCCCCGCCGCGCTCGTCATCCTGCGCTTCTTCCAGGGCTTCGCGGTCGGCGGCGAGTGGGGCGGCGGCGTGCTGCTCGTGGCCGAGCACTCCCCCAACAAGGAGCGCGGCTTCTGGGCGTCGTGGCCGCAGGCGGCGGTGCCCGCCGGCAACCTCATCGCCACCGTGGTGCTGCTCGTGCTGCAGTGGACGCTGTCGGACGAGGACTTCCTCGGCTGGGGCTGGCGCATCGCCTTCTGGCTCTCGGTCGTGATCGTCGCGGTCGGCTACTACATCCGCACTCGCGTGACGGACGCGCCCATCTACCAGCAGGTCCGCGATGAAGTCGCGGAGTCGAAGGCGCAGTCGTACGGCGTGCTCGAGGTGCTCAAGCGCTACCCGCGCGGCGTGCTGACGGCCATGGGCCTCCGCTTCGCGGAGAACGTGCTCTACTACCTCGTCGTCACGTTCTCGATCGTCTACCTGCGCACGTACCTCGAGTACGACGTCTCGCGCATCCTGGGCCTCATGGCGATCGCGCACATCGCGCACTTCATCTTCGTCCCGATCGTGGGCCGGTTCGTCGACACCGTGGGCCGCAAGCCGATGTACCTCATCGGCGTGCTGCTCGGCGCGACGTGGGGCTTCATCGCCTTCCCGATGTTCGAGTCGGGCAACGACATCGTCATCCTGGGCGGCATCATCCTCGGCCTGGCGTTCCACGCGCTCATGTACGCGGGGCAGCCGGCCATCATGGCCGAGCTCTTCCCGACCCGCATGCGCTACTCGGGCGTCTCGCTCGGCTACCAGGTGACGTCGATCGTCGCGGGCTCGCTCGCGCCGATCATCGCCACCGCGCTGCTCGGCGAGTTCGGCAGCTACATCCCGGTCGCGATCTACCTCGTGATCGCGTGCGCCGTCACGCTCGTGGCGGTCATCGCGCTCAAGGAGACGAAGGGCATCTCGCTCCACGACGTCGATGACATCGACCGCGAGCGACTGCTCGCCGAGAAGGGCAGCGCCTGATCCCCTGACGGGGTCCCCACGCGACGGGCGGCGAGAGCGATCTCGCCGCCCGTCGCCGTCGGGGCCGATAGCGTTGCGACAAGCACTAGGGAAGGAATCGACGATGACGTCAATCGCCTGGATCGGGCTCGGCAACATGGGCAGCCGGATGTCCGCCCTCCTCGTGACCGCGGGCCACGAGGTGCGGGGCTTCGACGTGGTGGATGCGCTGCGCCAGTCTGCGGCGGAGCACGGGATCGTGCCGATCGCCTCGGTCGCCGAGGCCGTCGAGGGCGCCGAGGTCGTCATCCTGAGCCTGCCGAAGGGCGAGCACTGCCGCGACGTGCTCGCGGGACCCCACGGGGTGTTCGAGCACGCCACGCCGGGCACGCTCATCCTCGACACCTCCACGGTCGACCTCGACACGTCGCGCTGGAGCCACGGCGAGGCCGGCTCTCGCGGCTTCCGCTTCGTCGACTCCCCCGTGTCGGGCGGCATCCAAGGTGCCGAGGCCGGGACGCTCACGTTCATGCTCGGCGGCGAGGAGGACGACGTCGCGCGAGCCCGGGAGGTCGTCATGCCGATGGCCGGCAACGTCCTCGCCGTCGGCGGGCCGACGCACGGCATCGCGGCGAAGCTCGTCAACAACATGATGCTCGGCGTCTCGCTCCTGGGGATCTCGGAGGGCTCGCAGCTCGCCGCCCAGCTCGGGCTCGACCCGAAGGCGTTCTTCGACGTCGCGCGCGTCTCCTCCGGCGACTCGTGGGCGCTCCGCACGTGGTACCCGGTGCCGGGCGTCGTGCCCGGTGCCGCCGTGAACAGCAACTTCGACGCATCCTTCTCGGCCATGCTGTGCCACAAGGACGTCTCGCTCGCCGTCGAGGGCGCCGAGGCGGCCGGCGTGAAGGTGCCGGCCGCGACGCTCATCCGCGACCAGCTGCAGCGGCTGCTCGACGACGGGCTCGGCGGCAAGGACTGCACGCTCGTCGTGCGTGAGGCGAGCCCCGACGGCACCGTCGCGGGTTGGGACGGCCGCTGATGCGCGTGCGCGGCGCGGTGCTGCGCGCGATCGGGGCCGAGCGGCCGTTCGCGCAGTCGCGGCCGCTCGAGCTGACCGAGCTCGAGCTCGACGCGCCTCGCGAGGGCGAGCTGCTCATCCGCATCGAGGCGGCGGGCCTGTGCCACAGCGACCTCTCGGTCGTCGACGGCGCACGCCCCCGGCCCGTGCCGATGCTGCTCGGCCACGAGGCGGCGGGCATCGTCGAGGCGGTCGGCGAGGGCGTCACCGACCTCGCGGTCGGCGACCGCGTCGTCACGACGTTCCTCCCGCGCTGCGGCGAGTGCGCGGCGTGCGCGACCGACGGCCGACTGCCGTGCGAACGGGGCTCGGCCGCGAACGGCGCGGGAGAGCTGCTCGGCGGCGGGCGGCGCCTGCACGAGGCGGCGCTCGACGGCCGCAGCGGCGAGGTGCACCACCACTTGGGCGTCTCCGCGTTCGCGACGCACGCCGTCGTCGATCGCCGCTCGATCGTGCCGGTCGGCGCCGACGTGCCCCCGCAGGTCGCGGCCGTGCTCGGCTGCGCGATGCTCACGGGCGGCGGCGCGGTCATCAACGCGGGCCAGCCGCGCGAGGGCGACGACATCGTGATCGTGGGGCTCGGCGGCGTCGGCATGGCGGCGCTGCTCGCCGCGCGCTCGCTCGGGCTCGGCAGGGTCATCGGGGTGGACGCGGTGCCGGCGAAGCTCGATCGCGCGCGCGAGCTCGGCGCCGACGTCGCGCTCTCCCCCGACGACGCGCTCGAGCAGGGGCTCCGCGCGCCGGTGGTGATCGAGGCGGCCGGGCACCCGAAGGCGTTCGAGACGGCCTTCGCCCTCACCGCGCCGGGCGGCACGACCGTGACGGTCGGCCTCCCGCATCCGGACGCCCGCTCATCGCTCTCGCCGCTCGCGTTCACGGCCGAGGCGCGCACCGTGATCGGCTCCTACCTCGGCTCCGCGGTGCCGTCGCGCGACATCCCGCGCTACGAGCAGCTGTGGCGCGAGGGGCGACTGCCGGTCGAGGAGCTCGTCACGAGCGAGATCGCGCTCGACGACCTCAACCAAGCGCTCGACACGCTCGCCGACGGCCGCGCGATCCGACAGGTCGTGCGATTCAGCTGACCGCGACCGGGGCGCTCGCGCCCGAGCGGGGCGGGCGCGAGCGCCCCGCTCGGGCGGTGCAGCCCCGGTCGCCGCGCGACGTCAGCGCCGACGGCCCTTGCGGCTCTTCTCGTCGTCGCCGCTCGTGAACTTCTTGACGATCATGCCGACGACGGCAGTCGCGATGGTCGTGATGAGCCACCTGCGCATGGTGCGGTCCCTTCCCTCGGTGTCCGGCCGTGCCGGCGGACGCCCATCCTGACCGGCGTCGCTGGACGCGCGGTGGACGCCTCGCTCAGGCGAAGGCGCCGAACCGGCGCAGCGGCACACGCAGCTCGTCCTGCGTGAGCGAGCCGTGCTGGCCGACCATGCCGCGCCCGGGATCGACCTCGTCGACGTAGATCGCGAACCGCTTCCGCGCCGCGACGAACACGTGACCGAGGCGCGGCTCGACCGCAGGGTCCACCTCGCCGAGCCAGCCGGCGGCGGCCACCTCGGCGCGGGTCGCGACCCACGCCGCATCGCCGAGCCATGCCCGCCAGGCCTCGGCTACCGCATCCGCGTCGCCCTCGACCTGCAGCTGCAGCTGCAGGCAGCGCGGCTCCCCCGCGACGTGCGCGATGGATTCGAGCAGCTCTCGCGGCACGATCAGGTGCCCGGTCGGGTCGACGTCGACCATGCCGTGATCGGCGGTGACGACGAGGCCGACGTCGCGCGGCAGCGCCCCGGCGAGCTCGGCGACGCCACCGTCGAGCCGCTCGAGCTCGTCGGTCCACTCGGGCGACTGCCAACCGCGTTCGTGGCCGGCGCGGTCGAGCTCTGGCACGTAGAGGTAGACGAGCGCCCGCTCGCGCGCAGCCTCGCGAGCGAGCGCGAAGCGGTCATCCACCGAGGACCCGCCGCGGTAGTCGGCGCCCCGCAGCACGGCCTTCGTGAACCCGCTCGCGGCATGCTTCGGCTCGCCGATCGCGATCGCCGGCACCCGCTCGAAGAGCGTCGGGCTGCGCTGCCACGCGGCCGGGTCCATCGGGCCTCCCCAGTCGCGGAGCTGGTTGCGCACGCCCGCGCCCGGCACGAACGCGTCGTAGCCGACGATGCCGTGCGCGCCGGCGAGCTCACCGGTCGCGAGCGAGGCGAGCGCGGTCGCCGTCGTCGACGGGAAGCCCGCGTCGATCGAGCCGCCCGGCGCCCCGGCGAGCGTGCGCGCGTGGCCCGCGCGCTGCCCGAGCTGCGCGGCACCGAGCCCGTCGACGAGCAGCACGATCGCCCCGGCGACGCTCGGCAGCCCGAGCGCGTTCGGCTCGCCCCGCATCGCTTGCGACGAGCTCTCGAGAACGTCGGCAAGGCTCCGTGACCCGGGCGCCCTCGTCGGTAGCATTCCTTCAGCCTATGACTGCCACCCCTCCCCCCGACCCCTCCGCCGCGATCGCCGAGCGGATCGACGACGTCGACGTCGCGAGCGAGATGCAGGACTCGTTCCTCGAGTACGCCTACTCCGTCATCTACGCCCGTGCCCTCCCCGACGCGCGCGACGGCCTCAAGCCCGTGCAGCGACGCATCCTCTTCCAGATGTCGGAGATGGGGCTTCGACCCGAGAAGGGCCACGTCAAGAGCGCGCGCGTCGTCGGCGACGTCATGGGCAAGCTGCACCCGCACGGCGACACCGCGATCTACGACGCGCTCGTGCGCCTCTCGCAGCCCTTCAGCCTGCGGCTGCCACTCATCGACGGGCACGGCAACTTCGGCTCGCTCGACGACGGGCCCGCCGCGCCCCGCTACACCGAGGCGAGGCTCGCCGCGGCCGGCCTCTCGCTCACCGAGGGCCTCGACGAGGACGTCGTCGACTTCGTCCCCAACTACGACAACTCGTACCAGCAGCCCGACGTGCTGCCGGCCTCCTACCCCAACCTGCTCGTCAACGGCGCGAGCGGCATCGCCGTCGGCATGGCGACGAACATGGCCCCGCACAACCTCGTCGAGGTCGTGCAGGCCGCCAAGCACCTGCTCGCCCACCCGGATGCAACCGTCGCCGACCTCATGCGGCACGTGCCCGGCCCCGACCTCCCCGGCGGGGGCGTCATCGTCGGCCTCGACGGCGTGCGGGATGCGTACGAGGGCGGCCGCGGGTCGTTCAAGACCCGCGCGCGGGCGTCGATCGAGCGCCACGGCCGCAAGACGCAGATCGTCATCACCGAGCTGCCCTACCTCGTCGGCCCCGAGCGGGTGATCGAGAAGATCAAGGACGGCGTGCAGTCGAAGAAGCTGCAGGGCCTCACCGAGGTGCAGGACCTCACCGACCGCAAGCACGGGCTGCGGCTCGTCATCAGCATCAAGACCGGCTTCGACCCCGAGGCGGTGCTGCAGCAGCTCTACCGCTACACGCCGCTCGAGGACGGCTTCTCGATCAACAACGTCGCGCTCGTGGGCGGCAAGCCCGAGACGCTCGGCCTCAAGCAGCTGCTGCGCGTCTACCTCGACCACCGCGTCGGCGTCGTGCGCCGCCGCAGCGAGTTCCGGCTGCGCAAGAAGCGCGAGCGGCTGCACCTCGTCGAGGGCCTCCTCATCGCGATCCTCGACATCGACGAGGTCATCCAGGTCATCCGCACGTCGGACGACTCGGAGCAGGCGCGCTCGCGGCTGCAGAGCGTCTTCGACCTCTCCGAGCCGCAAGCGGAGTACATCCTCGAGCTGCGGCTGCGGCGGCTGACGAAGTTCAGCCGCATCGAGCTCGAGGCCGAGCAGCGCGAGCTGCTCGCGCAGATCGCCGAGCTCGAGCGCATCCTCGGCTCCGAGGCCGCGCTGCACGAGGTCGTCGCCGGCGAGCTCGACGAGGTCGCCGAGCGCTTCGGCACGCCGCGCCGCACGGCCCTCACCGAGGGCAACGGGCAGGCGACGACGGGCCGCGCGAGCGCGAAGACGGCCGTGAGCCTCGAGATCGCGGATGCGCCCACGCGCGTCGTGATGTCGGCGACCGGCAGGCTCGTGCGCGTGGACGGCGACGAGCCGATCCCGGTGCCCGCGCGGCGCTCGCGCCACGACGCGATCCGCTCGACGATCGCGACGACGACGCGCGGCGCGTTCGGCCTCGTCACGTCGACGGGAGCCGTGCTGCGCCTCACGCCCGCCGACCTGCCCTCCGTGCCGCCCGCATCCGTCGGCCTCACCGCGGGCGTCAAGGTGCGGGACCTCGGCGCCTTCGAGCGCGGCGAGGAGGCGGTCGCGCTCATCGACCTCGGCTCGAGCGAGCCGTGGCTCGTCGCGACCGCGCAGGGCATCGTCAAGCGCGTGAAGCCCGCCGAGCTGCGCGACCGCGACCGCGAGAGCGTCATCGCGCTCAAGGCCGGCGACCGGGTCGTGGGCGTCGCGCCCGCGCCCGACGAGTCGTGGGTCGTGCTCGTCACGAGCGACGCGCAGCTGCTGCGCTTCGCCGCCGCGGCGATCAACCCGCAGGGCCCGGGCGCGGGCGGCATGAAGGGCATCGGGCTCAAGGCGGATGCGTCGGTGCGGTTCGCGGGCGCGGTCGCCGAGGGCGCCGAGGTCGTCACCGTCACCGAGGCGGCCGAGACGCTCGCGGGGCTCGACGAGCCGCGCGTCAAGGTCTCGAGCCTCGAGGAGTTTCCCGCGAAGGGGCGCGGCACGGGCGGCGTGCAGGCGCACCGGCTGCTGAAGGGCGAGGTCGGGCTCGCGCTCGCATGGGCCGGCCCCTCGCCGCTCGCGGTCGGGGCCGACGGCTCGCAGCGCCAGCTGCCGCCCGGCGGCGCGCCGCGCGCGGGCTCGGGCGTCGCGATCGACGGAGCGATCGGCGCGATCGGCGCTCGCCTGGGCGCCTGACCCCTACCCCGGCTCCCACCCGATCGGCTCGATCGAGCGAACTTCCCCGAACCGTCGGAATCGGCGTCCGAACCCGGCGGTTCGAGGAAGTTCGACGGCTCCGCCTCGGGAAGCGGCGCTCAGGCGTCGATGCGCTCCCGGTCGACCTGCGAGCTCTGGATGAGCTCGCGGCGCGGGGCGACGTCGTTGCCCATGAGCAGCTCGAAGATCTCGCTCGCCCGCTCGGCGTCGCTGATCGTCACGCGCCGCAGGGTGCGGCGCGAGCGATCCATCGTCGTCTCGGCGAGCTGGTCGGCGTCCATCTCGCCGAGGCCCTTGTAGCGCTGCGGCGGCTCGACCCAGCTCTTGCCGCTCTTCTTGAGCTTCGCGAGCAGCCGGTGCAGCTCGGCGTCGGAGTAGGTGTAGACCGCCTCGTCGGGCTTGCCGCGGTGCTTGACCATCACGCGGTGCAGCGGCGGCACGGCCGCGAACACGCGGCCCTCGTCGATGAGCGGCCGCATGTAGCGGTGGATGAGCGTCAAGAGCAGCGTGCGGATGTGGGCGCCATCGACATCGGCGTCCGAGAGCATGATGATCTTGCCGTAGCGGGCGGCGGAGATGTCGAACGAGCGGCCGGAGCCCGCGCCGATCGACTGGATGATCGCCGCGCACTCGGCGTTCCCGAGCATGTCGCCGATCGATGCCTTCTGCACGTTGAGGATCTTGCCGCGGATGGGCAGGATCGCCTGGAACTCGCTGTCGCGCGCGGGCTTCGCCGTGCCGAGCGCGCTGTCGCCCTCGACGATGAAGAGCTCGGTCTGCGCGACGTCGTTCGAGCGGCAGTCGACGAGCTTCACCGGGAGCGACGACGACTCGAGCGCGCTCTTGCGCCGCGCGGTCTCCTTGAGCGAGCGGGCCGAGAGGCGCGCCTTCATCTCGCTCACGACCTTCTCGAGCAGCTGCCCCGCTTGCGCCTTCTCGTCGCGCTTCGACGAGGTGAGGATGCCGCCGAGCTCGCGCGCGACGACCTGCGCGACGATCTGCCGCACGGCGGGCGTGCCGAGCACCTCCTTCGTCTGGCCCTCGAACTGCGGCTCGGGCAGCCGCACGGTGACGACGGCCGTGAGTCCGGCGAGCACGTCGTCCTTCTCGACCTTGTCGTTGCCGGCCTTGAGCTTGCGGGCGTTCGCGGCGACCTGGTCGCGCAGCAGCTTGAGCAGCGACTGCTCGAAGCCCGCGAGGTGCGAGCCGCCCTTCGGCGTCGCGATGATGTTGACGAAGGTCTGCACGACGGTGTCGTAGCCCGTGCCCCAGCGCAGCGCGATGTCGACCTCGCACACGCGGTCGACCTCGCGCGTGACCATGTGGCCCGTCGCCTCGTCGAGCACCGGGATGGTCTCCTGGAACGCGCCCTCGCCCGTCAGCCGCCACGTCGCGGTGAGCGCCGGGTCGGGCGCGAGGTACTCGGCGAACTCGCTGATGCCGCCGTCGTACTTGAAGTCGTGCACGACGCGCTCGTCGCCGCGCTCGTCGATGATCTGGATCGCGAGTCCCGGCACGAGGAACGCCGTCTGCCGCGCGCGGCGCGCGAGCTCGTCGGCGAGGAAGTCGGCGCCCTTCGTGAACACCTGCGGGTCGGCCCAGTAGCGCACACGGGTGCCCGTGACGCCCTTCGCGACCTTGCCCACCTTCCGCAGCCTCGACGCATCCACGAACGGCAGGAACGTCGAGTGCGGCGACGGCTCTCCCTCGTCGAGGAACTCCCCGGGCTCGCCGCGGTGGAACGACATCGCCCACGTCGCGCCGTCGCGGTCGACCTCGACGTCGAGCCGCTCCGAGAGGGCGTTGACGACGGATGCGCCGACACCGTGGAGGCCGCCGGAGGACTTGTAGGCGCCGCCGCCGAACTTGCCGCCCGCGTGCAGCTTCGTGAAGATGACCTCGACGCCCGTGAGGCCCGTGCGGGGCTCGACGTCGATCGGCAGGCCACGCGCGCGGTCGCGCACCTCGACGGAGCCGTCGGCGTGCAGCACGACCGCGATCTCGTCGCCGTGGCCGCCGAGCGCCTCGTCGACGGAGTTGTCGATGATCTCCCACAAGCAGTGCATGAGGCCGCGGGAGTCGGTCGAGCCGATGTACATGCCGGGGCGCTTGCGCACCGCCTCGAGCCCTTCGAGCACCGTGAGGTGCCGAGCCGAGTAGTCCGATGCCGCAGTCGCCAACCGATCCCCCTTCGCGTGACACGCCCGGGGTCTGCAGTCGTCGGGCGGTCGACGCTCCAGCCTACGGCCGCCGATCGCCGCCCGACGGCAGGTGGCGCGGCTCGTCGCGGCGTTGCGCCGCTGGCGAACCGCGCCCCGCGTGATGCGGCATTGCCAGGATGGCGTGCCACGATGGACACCAGACGTGATGAAGGAGGGCACCGTGAACGACACCCAGACCGCGACGCTCGAGACCGACGAGGCGAACGCGCCGCTCAGCGCGCTCGACCGCTGCGACAGCTGCGGCGCCCAGGCATACGTCCGCGCGACGATGGAGAGCGGCACGCTGCTCTTCTGCGCGCACCACGCGGCCAAGCACCGCGAGGCGCTGCAGCCGCTCGCCACCGTGTGGCACGACGAGACCGCGAAGCTCGCAGAGGTCTAGGCCCCGGCGACTTTGAGCGCGGCCCGTCCCCGATCGGGGCGGGCCGCTTCGCTGTCCCGGTGGAGGGCGCTCGATCAGGCGAAGGGGCCCTGCAGCCGCTGCAGGAAGCGCTTCGTGCGCTCGTGCCGCGGATCGCCGAAGACCCGCTCGGGCGCGCCGCGCTCGACGACGGCGCCCTCGTCGAAGAACGACACCTCGTCGGCGACCTCGCGCGCGAATCCGAGCTCGTGCGTCACGACGGCCATCGTCCAGCCCTCGCCGGCGAGCTCGGTCATCACGGCGAGCACCTCGCCGACGAGCTCGGGGTCGAGCGACGACGTCGGCTCGTCGAACAGCAGCATCGACGGCTGCAGCGCGAGCGCGCGCACGATGCCGACCCGCTGCTGCTGGCCGCCCGAGAGCGACGAGGGGTAGGCGTCGGCCTTCTCCCGCAGGCCGACGCGCTCGAGGAGCGCGAGCGCATCCGCCGTCGCCTCCTCCCTCCCCCGCCCCTGCACCCGGATCGGGCCGACCGTGACGTTGCCGAGCACGGTGAGGTGCGGGAAGAGGTGGTGCTGCTGGAAGACCATGGCGGATGCGCGGTGCAGCGCCGCGCGCTCGCGTCGCCCGAGCGGGCGGGTGAAGTCGAGCTCGAGGTCTGCGATGCGCAGCGAGCCTCGATCGGGCGACTCGAGGCCGTTGAGCGAGCGCAGCACGGTCGTCTTGCCGGATCCGGACGGCCCGATGAGCGCGTGCACGGTGCCGGGAGCGATGTCGAGGTCGACGCCGCGCAGCACGTGGTTGTCGCCGAACGACTTGTGGAGGCCCCGTGCGGAGAGGAGGGGTGCGGAGGCGAGCGGTTCAGACGGCATAGCGATCCAGCTTCCGCTCGAGGCGGTCCTGGCCGCCGGCGAGCACGAGGCAGATGACCCAGTAGACCGCCGCGGCGACGAGGTAGATGGTGAGGAACTCGCCGCTCGGCGCCGCGATGCGCTGCGCGACGCGGAAGAGCTCGGTGACGAGGATGACCGACGCGAGCGACGTGTCCTTCACGAGCGAGATGAACGTGTTCGACAGCGGCGGCACCGAGACGCGCGCCGCTTGCGGCAGCACGATCCGGCCGAGCGCCTGGCCGCGCGACATGCCGATCATCGCCGCCGCCTCCCACTGGCCGCGCGGGATCGAGAGGATCGCCGCGCGGATGATCTCGGCCGCGTAGCCGCCCACGTTGAGCGAGAGCGCGATGATGGCGCTCGGCCACGGGTCGAGCGTGATGCCGATCTGCGGCATGCCGTAGAAGATCACGAACAGCTGCACGAGCATGGGCGTGCCGCGGATGATCGAGATGTAGGCGCGAGCGAGGCCCGAGAGCCACGCGATGCCGGAGATGCGCGCGAGCGCCATGCCGATCGCGATCACGAGGCCGAGCGAGAACGACGCGAGCGTGAGCGGGATCGTGCCGGTGATCGCGCCGAGCGCGATGGGCCCGATCGAGTCGAGCACGAGCTGCCAGTCCACGCGCGGAGCCTACGTCGCCGACCTGCGAGGACGCGGGCCCGGCATGTGCCGGGGCCGTGTCGTGACGGCCGGGGTCACGGCTGTGAGACGTCCTCGCCGAAGTAGTCCTCGGAGATCTCGGCGAGCGTGCCGTCGGCGGCGAGCGCGGCGAGCGCCTCGTCGATCGCGGCGAGCAGCGACTCGCTCCCCTGCCGCATCGCGACGGCGCTCTCGCTCACCTCGTCGGTCTCGGCGACGGCCTCGAGGCCCGTCTCGCCGCCCTGCGCCTGCTCGTAGTCGAGGAACGTGAGGGAGTCGTTGATCGTCGCGTCGACGCGGCCCGAGCGCAGCAGCTCGGCGGCCTGCGCGAAGCCCTCGACCTCCTCGACCTCGGCGCCCGCGCCGCGCGCGACCTCGGCCCAGTTGCTCGTGAGCGACTGCGCGCTCACGCGGCCCGCGAGGTCGTCGAGCGAGGCGATGTCGCTGCCCTCGGGCACGACGAGCACGCCGTTCGAGTAGGTGTACGGCTCGCTGAAGAGGTAGCGCTCCTGGCGCTCCGGCGTGATCGAGACCTGGTTCGCGATGACGTCGATGCGGCCCGCGTCGAGGGCGGCGAAGATCGCGTCCCACTGCGTCTCGACGAACTCGACCTCGACGCCGAGCTGCTCGCCGACCGCGGTGATGACCTCGACGTCGTAGCCGGTGAGCTCTCCCGACCCGCCCTCGTGGAACGAGAACGGGGAGTAGGTGCCCTCGGTGCCGACGAAGAGCACGCCCGCCTCCTGCACCTGCTCGAGCGTCACGCCCGTCGACTCGGCCTCCCCGCTCGCGCCGGGCTCCGCGCTGCTCGAGCAGCCGACGAGGGCGACGGATGCGGCGGCGACGGCTGCGAGACCGGCGAGGGTGGAACGACGGGGCATGACTTCTCCTTCTCGGGGACAGAACTCCATCTTAGAACCAGCCGAGCGCATCCGATCGCATGGAAGAACGCGAAGGCCGCCCCTCGCGGGGCGGCCCTCGATCACGCGTCGATCACTCGAGGTAGTCGCGCAGCTGCTGCGAGCGCGACGGGTGCCGTAGCTTCGCCATCGTCTTCGACTCGATCTGACGGATGCGCTCGCGCGTCACGCCGAAGGTGTCGCCGATCTGGTCGAGCGTCTTCGGCATGCCGTCGCCGAGGCCGAAGCGCATGCGGATGACGCCCGCCTCGCGCTCCGAGAGCGAGTCGAGCAGCGACTCGAGCTGGCGCTGCAGCATCGTGAAGCCCACCGCGTCGGCCGGCACGACCGCCTCGGTGTCCTCGATGAGGTCGCCGAACTCGCTGTCGCCGTCCTCGCCGAGGGGCGTGTGCAGCGAGATGGGCTCGCGGCCGTACTTCTGCACCTCGATGACCTTCTCGGGGGTCATGTCGAGCTCGCGAGCGAGCTCCTCGGGGCTCGGCTCACGACCGAGGTCCTGCAGCATCTGCCGCTGCACGCGGGCGAGCTTGTTGATGACCTCGACCATGTGCACGGGGATGCGGATCGTGCGGGCCTGGTCGGCCATCGCGCGGGTGATCGCCTGGCGGATCCACCACGTCGCGTAGGTCGAGAACTTGAAGCCCTTCGTGTAGTCGAACTTCTCGACCGCACGGATGAGGCCTAGGTTGCCCTCCTGGATGAGGTCGAGGAACTGCATCCCTCGGCCCGTGTAGCGCTTCGCGAGCGAGACCACGAGGCGCAGGTTCGCGCCCAGCAGGTGGCTCTTCGCGCGCTGCCCGTCGCGCGCGATGCGCGTGAGGTCGCGCTTGAGCTGCCAGTCGAGGTCGTCGCCCTCGAGCGAGAGCTTCTCCTCGGCGAACAGGCCCGCCTCGATGCGCATCGCGAGGTCGACCTCCTGCTCGGCGTTGAGCAGCGCGACCTTGCCGATCTGCTTGAGGTAGTCCTTGACCGGGTCGGCCGTCGCGCCGGTGATCTGCGTGGCGGCGGGCTCGTCGTCGTCACCCGAGAGGCGCAGGGCGCCGGTCGGGAGCTTCTCGACGTGGACCTCCTCCTCGTCCTCCTCGGGTGCTGCCTCGGTCGCCTCCTCGGCCATCACCTCGGCGACCGGGTCGACCGCCTTGCGGCGACCGCCGCGCGCGGGCTTCGCCGGGCCGGTCGAGGAGTCGGCGGCCTTCTTCGCAGCGGCCGTCTTGGCGGCGCTCGTCTTCGCGGCCGTCGTCTTGGCAGCCGTCGTCTTGGCAGCGGCGGTCTTGGCCGGCGCCTTCGCGGCAGCGGTCTTCGCAGCGGTCGTCTTGGCGGCCGTCGTCTTCGCGGCGGGCGCCTTCGCCGCCGTCGTCTTCGCGGCCGTCGACTTCGCGGCCGTCGACTTCGCGGCCGTCGTCTTCGGCGTCGTCGTCTTCGCGGCGGCGGCCTTGGCGGGGGCAGCCTTCGGCGCGGCGGTCGTGGCGCTCTGCTCAGCGTCGACAGCCGCCTTCGTCGTTCGGCTTCGCGGGCTCGTGGTCTTGTCAGCTGGCATGCGTCCTCCGGTCGGTCAAGCGTCCAGACTCGGTCCAGTCGCGCTGAGGGCAGTCGAATGACCCATGTCAAGTCCGGGCGCGGGCACGATCTCGACTGGGTCGGTCTTGACAGTATAGCGCCGGATGTGGCATGGGCATTCCCAGGTCGTCGATCGAGTGCTCAATCGGGGCGTCGGCGCATGCGCCTGGCGATGGCCGCCCACAGCGGACCCACCTCGATCCCCTCCTCCTCGCGCAGGCGCGAGCGAGTGATGCGACGCATCCGCACGACCATGAGGAAGCCGAGCGCGAGCAGCACGAACTGGAACGAGAGGGCGACGCGGAAGCCCTCCCAGTCGTAGAGGCCGACGGCCTCGCCGCCCGCGACGCGCGCCGAGTGGACGAGGTCGAGGATGATGCCGACCGCCGGCATGGCCGCGAAGGTCGCGATGAAGCCGCCGACGTTGACGATGCCGTTCGCCGAGCCGAGCACCCGCAGCGGGTTCGACGTGCGGGCGAAGTCGAAGCCGACCGTCGAGCCGGGGCCGGCCGCACCGAGCACGACGAGCAGCAGCACGACGAGCCAGGTCGGCGGTTGCGTCGGCCACGCGAGCACAGCCGCCCAGGCTGCGACGACGAGGGCGACGAGGGCGAGCACGAGCGTCGAGCGCCGCAGCGGGAAGCGCGCGGTCGTGATGCCGACGATCGGGCCGACGACCATGCCGGTCACGACGACGATGCTCATGAGGCCGGCGGCCTGGGCCTGCGAGTAGTCGAGCCCCTCGACGAGCATCGGGAAGCCCCACAGGAGCAGGAAGAGGTTGGTGGAGCCCAGGAGCGAGAAGTGCGTCCAGAAGCCGAGCCGCGTGCCGGGCGTGCGGAAGGCGCTGCGGAGCCGCGGCAGCCATCCTTCGGGCACGTCGATCGAGCCGGTCGGCGGGGCACCGCCCGGGGGCGCGTCGAAGACGATGAGGAGGACGAGCACGAAGGCGACGGCGCCGACGGCCGCGAGCGTGCCGAACGAGAGGGTCCAGCCGGCCGCCGAGAGCAGCCAGACGAACGGCACGGCGGAGAGCAGCTGCCCGACCTGGCCGCTGATGGCGGTGTACTGCGACATCTGCGCGAGGATCGGCCCCCGGAACCAGCCCGACTGCAGGCGGATGACCGAGATGAACGTCGCGGCGTCGCCGATGCCGACGAGCACGCGGCCGAGGATCGCGAGCGGCATGTCCTCAGCGATCGCGACGAGCAGCTGACCGCCGGCCATGACCGCCGCGCCGGAGGCGATGAGCACGCGCGGGCCGAGCCGGTCGAGCAGCACGCCGACCGGGATCTGCATCGCCGCGTAGACGCCCACCTGCACGGCGCCGAGCGTCGAGAGCTCCGTCGCGGCGACCTCGAATCGCTCGGAGGCCGCGGGACCGGCGACGCCGAGCGACGAGCGGTGCAGCACCGCCGCGATGTACGCCAGCGCCGCCACGCCCCAGACCAGCCAGGAGCGCGCGCTGTTCATCCGAAGGGATCCGAGCCCGGCTTCCGCCGCTCCTGCAGGTAGCGCTCGAGCTCCTCCGCGATCTCGTCGGCGCTCGGCAGCGAGCCGTCCTCGTCGGTGAGCGGCGACTTCACCGACGACTGCGCCATGAACGCGTCGTAGCGGGCCTCGAGGGTGCGCACGACGCGCTGCAGCTCCTCGTTCGTCTCCATCTGCTGCGCGACGAGCTGCTGGAACTCGCGATCGGCCTGGCGCAGCTCCTCGGTGCGGAACGCGAGCGAGGTCGCGCTCGTCACGCCCTCGAGCGCCGCGAGCGCGGGTCCCGCCGAGCCCGACTCGCCGACGTAGTGCGGCACGAGCACGGTGAAGGACGCGACGGGCGAGGTCGGGTGCAGGCGGTGCTCGATGCGGTGGATGACGGAGGCCGGCACCGAGGAGACCGGCCGCCAGGCCGAGTACTGCTCGATGAGCTCTGCGCGGTTGCCGGAGACGGTCGAGACGAGCGGCCGCGTGTGCGGCACCGGCATGCCGATCGAGCTGATGATCGTCGTCGAGGCGATCTCGAGCTCCTCGTGCAGCTCGAGCAGCGCATCCGTGAACCGCTCCCACATCCAGTCGGGCTCGGGCCCGGTGAGCAGCAGGAAGGGCGCGCCCGCGTCGTCCTCGACCTGCAGCAGCGTGAGCGAGTGCGGCAGGTACTCCTCGACGTGGTCCTCGTTGAAGAGCATGCGCGGCCGGCGCGAGCGGTGGTCGATGAGCACGTCGGTGTCGAACGCGACGACCGGGCGGTGCGGGAGCGTGTCGAGGATCGCGGCGGCGGCGGCCTCGGCCGCGGCGCCCGCGTCGACGAAGCCGTGGATCGCGATCACGAGGTCGAGGCCGCGCGGGACCGTCTCGAGGTCCTCGAGGTGCAGGGTCAGCGCGCGCGGATCGAACACCCTCCCAGCCTAGTGACCGTCGAGCCGCAGGTATCCTCGTGACCCATGCCCATCCCCGCACTCTCCATCATCGCCCGCCCCGAGGACGCTACCGCCGAGCTCATCGTGCACGGCGTGCACCCCGGGGAGGAGCCCACCGCCGAGGGCTTCGACCCGGAGCTCCTCCGCGGCATCGGCGCCACGGGCGAGCGCGAGCAGGTCGTGCGAGCGGTCGTCGACGGCCGCCGGGTCGCGTTCGTCGGGCTCGGCGACGACACCGGGTCGGTGCGCCTGCGGCAGATCGCCGGCGCCGCGGTGCGTGCGCTGCGCGACGTGCCGACGCTCGCGCTCGCGCTGCCGGTGCGGACGACCGACGACGTGCTCGCGGTGCTCGAGGGCGCGGCGCTCGGCGCCTACCGCTTCGACGGGCTCAAGCGCGAGCCCAAGCCCGGCGTCGTCGAGATCGCGGCCGTCGCCGGCGAGGCGGAGGTGACCGAGACCGTCGTCGCGATGGCGAAGGCCGCCTCGACCGCCGTCTGGCTCACGCGCGACCTCGCGAACACGCCGCCGAACCTGCTGAGCCCCGTCCACTTCGCCGACCGCGTCGCCGCCGAGGCGCAGCAGGCCGGCCTGAGCGTCGTCGTGCGCGACGAGGAGCGCCTCCGTCGCGAGGGCTTCGGCGGCATCGTCGGCGTTGGCCAGGGCTCGAGCCGCCCGCCGCGGCTCGTCACGGTCGAGCACGCGCCCGACAACGCGACGCGCCACGTCGTGCTCGTCGGCAAGGGCATCACGTTCGACTCGGGCGGCCTCTCGCTCAAGCCCGCCGGCTCGATGCAGCACATGAAGTACGACATGACGGGCGCCGCGACCGTGTACGCGGTGACCGCCGCCGCCGCCGCGCTGCAGCTGCCGATCCGCGTCACCGCGCACCTCGCGCTCGCCGAGAACATGGTCTCGTCGACGTCGACCCGGCCAGACGACGTCATCGTCATCCGCGGCGGCACGAGCGTCGAGGTCACGAACACCGACGCCGAGGGCCGGCTCGTGATGGCCGACGCGCTCGTGCTCGCCTCCGAGGCGCAGCCCGATGCGATCATCGACGTCGCGACCCTCACCGGCGCGCAGCAGGTCGCGCTCGGCGACCGCGTGAGCGGCGTGATGGGCAACGACGAGGCGTTCGTCGACGCCTTCGTGCGCGCCTCGCGCGAGGTGGGCGAGCTCGTCTGGCCCATGCCGATCCCCGAGGAGATGCGCTCGATGCTCGACTCGGAGGTCGCCGATCTCCAGAACGCCAAGGTCGGCAACCGCTCGGGCGGCATGCTCCTCGCGGCCGCCTTCCTGGGCGAGTTCGTGGGCGAGCGCGACGGCTCCCCGATCCCGTGGGCGCACATCGACATCGCCGGTCCCTCGATGAACACCGGCAAGCCCTTCGGCCACACGCCCTCGGGCGCGACGGGCGTCGTCGTGCGCGGCGTGCTGCGCATGATCTCGAAGATGTCGCGCTCGGCGGAGTGACACCGGCTCACCGGTTGACACCGGCCGGTCAGGGCTGAGCGGCTAGGCTGGCTCGGGCAGGAAATGCCGTGCACCGCTGCGCCCACCGGCGCGGCACAAGAGACTCATGAGGAGCAAGTGCGTGTCCGATCAGAGCTTTGACATCGTCGTCCTGGGTGGAGGCAGTGCCGGCTACGCCGTCGCGCTGCGCGCCGTGCAGCTCGGCAAGACCGTCGCGATCGTCGAGAAGGACAAGCTCGGCGGCACGTGCCTCCACCGCGGCTGCATACCCACCAAGGCGATGCTGCACTCGGCCGAGGTGGCCGACGAGGTGCGCGACGCGGGTCACGCCGGCGTCGACGCCGAGCTCAAGGGCATCGACATCGAGCGGGTGACCGCGTTCCGCGAGGGCATCGTCTCGAAGAAGTACAAGGGCCTGCAGGGTCTCATCAAGGCCAAGGGCATCGAGGTCGTCGAGGGCGACGGCAAGCTCGCCTCCCCCACGACCGTGCAGGTCGGCGACCGCACCCTCACGGGCAAGAACATCGTGCTCGCGACCGGCTCGTACGCGAAGACGCTCCCGGGTCTCGAGATCACGGGCAACGTCATCACGAGCGAGCAGGCGCTCCGCCTCGACTGGATCCCGCAGCGCGTGGCGATCCTCGGCGGCGGCGTCATCGGCGTCGAGTTCGCGAGCGTCTGGCGCGCCTTCGGGGCCGAGGTCACGATCATCGAGGGCCTGCCCCACCTCGTCGCGAACGAGGAGGAGTCGGTCTCGAAGCAGTTCGAGCGCGCCTACAAGAAGCGCGGCATCCAGTTCAAGCTCGGTGCGCGCTTCTCGGGCGTCACGCAGGACGACACGGGCGTGCACGTCTCGCTCGAGACGGGCGAGACGATCGACGCCGACCTGCTGCTCGTGGCCGTCGGCCGTGGCCCGAACACCGCCGATGTCGGCTACGAGGAGGTCGGCGTGCAGCTCGACCGCGGCTTCGTGACCGTCGACGACCGGCTGCAGACCTCGGTCCCCGGCGTCTACGCCGTCGGCGACATCGTCCCGGGCCTGCAGCTCGCGCACCGCGGCTACCAGCAGGGCATCTTCGTCGCCGAGGAGATCGCCGGGCTCGAGCCGCGCATGGTGCAGGACATCAACATCCCCAAGGTCACCTACTCCGACCCCGAGGTCGCGTCGATCGGCTACTCCGAGGCGAAGGCCAAGGAGCAGTTCGGCGAGGACAGGATCGAGTCGTACGAGTACTCGCTCGGCGGCAACGCGAAGAGCGAGATCGTCGGCACGACGGGCTCGGTCAAGGCGGTGCGCGTCAAGGACGGACCCGTCGTCGGCGTCCACATGATCGGGCGCCGCGTGAGCGAGCTCATCGGCGAGGCCCAGCTCATCGTGAACTGGGAGGCCTACCCGGAGGACGTCTCGCAGCTCGTGCACGCCCACCCGACGCAGGACGAGGCGCTCGGCGAGACCATGATGAAGCTCGCGGGCACCCCACTCCACGCCATCTGATCGACAGCCACAGGAGATCCGAGAATGACTGACATCAAGCTCCCCGAGCTCGGCGAGAGCGTCACCGAGGGCACGATCACGCGCTGGCTGAAGGCCGTCGGCGACGAGATCGCCGTCGACGAGCCGCTCGTCGAGATCTCGACCGACAAGGTCGACACCGAGGTGCCGTCGCCGATCGCCGGCACGCTCACCGAGATCCTGGCCGACGAGGACGACACCGTCGAGGTCGGCGCAGTCATCGCGCGCGTCGGCGACGCGGGCGACGCACCCGCCGAGCAGGCGCCGGAGACCGACGCCGAGACGGCGACCGAGGGCACCGACCCCGAGCCCGAGCAGGAGGCCGACGACGAGTCGGCCGCCGAGGCGCAGGAGTCGCCTTCGAAGCAGGCCGACGAGCAGCAGGAGTCGGCGCCCGCGCCGCAGGCCGACGAGCAGCAGTCGAGCGGCGGCACCGACATCAAGCTCCCGGAGCTCGGCGAGAGCGTCACCGAAGGCACGATCATCCGCTGGCTCAAGGCGGTCGGCGACGAGATCGAGGTCGACGAGCCGATCGTCGAGATCTCGACCGACAAGGTCGACACCGAGGTCCCCTCCCCCGTGGCCGGCACCATCTCGGAGCTGCTCGTGGCCGAGGACGACACGGTCGAGGTCGGCAGCGTCATCGCGCGCGTCGGCGGCTCGGCGAGCGCGCCGTCCGGCGGCGAGCCGACGACCGACGACGCCGCGACCGACGAGCCCGCGCCGTCGTCGAGCTCCGCCGAGGAGCAGGACGCGACGCCGGCCGAGCAGCCCGAGCCCGCGAAGCCCTCGACCGAACAGCCCGAACCCGCGAAGGCACCCGAGGCCGAGGACCAGCAGGCGGCACCCGCTGCCGAGGCGCCGAAGCAGGAGGCCCCGAAGGCCGAGGCGCCGAAGCAGCCGGCACCGCCCGCGCCGTCGAAGCCCGCGCAGTCGGATTCCGCGGCGCAGGCACCCGCCGCTCCGTCGGCGTCGGCGTCGCCCGCGCAGCCCGCGTCGACCGGCGTCTACGTGACACCGATCGTCCGCAAGCTCGCGAACGAGCGCGGCGTCGACCTCGGCTCGATCTCGGGCACGGGCGTCGGCGGCCGCATCCGCAAGGAGGACGTGCTCGCGGCAGCCGAGGCGAAGCCCGCCGAGGCCCCGCAGGCAGCGCCCGCGGCCGAGGCCGCACCGGCTCCCGTCGAGGTCTCGCCGCTGCGCGGCACGACCGCGAAGATGTCGCGCCTGCGCAAGGTCGTCGCGAAGCGCGCCGTCGAGTCGATGCAGGAGCTCGCCCAGCTCACGACCGTCGTCGAGGTCGACGTGACGAAGGTCGCGCAGCTGCGCGAGGCGAAGAAGGCCTCGTTCCAGCAGGAGACGGGCAACAAGCTCACCTTCCTGCCGTTCTTCACGCAAGCGGCGGTCGAGGCGCTCAAGGCGCACCCGCTCATCAACGCGACGGACGACGGCGAGACGATCACCTATCCCGAGACCGAGAACCTCGCGATGGCGGTCGACACCGAGCGCGGCCTGCTCACGCCGGTCATCCGCGACGCGTCGTCGAAGAGCATCCGCGAGCTGACCGCCGAGATCGCCGATCTCGCGCAGCGGACGCGCGACAACCAGCTCAAGCCCGACGAGCTGGCCGGCGGCACCTTCACGCTCACGAACACCGGCTCGCGCGGCGCGCTCTTCGACACCCCCGTGGTGTTCCAGCCGCAGCGCGCGATCCTCGGCGTCGGCACGGTCGTGAAGCGCCCGGTCGTCGTCTCGGTCGACGGCCAGGACTCGATCGCGATCCGATCGATGGTGTTCCTCGCCCTGTCGTACGACCACCGGATCATCGACGGCGCCGACGCCGCCCGCTACCTCGCGGCGGTCAAGCAGCGCCTCGAGTCGGGTGCGTTCGAGGTCTAGTCAGACCACGCGTCCCGAAGGGTCCAGCCTGCCTCGGTGCTCATGACGAGCACCGAGGCAGGCTCGTCTCCGGACACCACGCGCAGCAGCCACGCGTCGCCGAGCTGCTGCACGACCTCGAGCACCCCGTCGTCGGGCATCCGCCATGGCGCTGGAGCGGTGAGCAGCGGGCTGTCGGGCTCGTGCAGCCCGACGAGGCACGCCGCGTCGTCCGCATCGAGGCACGCCTCGCGCTCGGCGAGCAGCACGGCCGCGCCCGCGAGCGGGTCGGCCGCCACGCCGCCCGGCGGCGGCTGCGCGGTCGGCACCGCCGGGGGCGGCGCGGCAGCCACGTCGCCGAGGGTCGGCGTCGGCGATGGCTCCGCCGCCGCGTCCGCCACCGGCGGACCGCTGCCGCCCAGCAGCACCGCCGCCACGACGAGCGCGACGACGCCCCCGCCGCCGACGGCCCAGTAGCGCGGGCGCACGGCGCGCGCCGAGTCGAGCAACCGTGCTGCGACCGGCGCGCCCCGCGGGAGCCGCTCGAGCAGCAGCGCGACGCGAGCCCACACCGCCTCGAGCCCGCTCGCCCGCTCGCGCGGACGCATCCGCGACGGTGCCGGCTCGCCGCGCGCGACGGGCGGGTCGAGCGCGAGCGGCAGCGCGGGCCACGCGGCGATGAGGGCTGCGCCCGCGGCAGCGAGGTCGCGGCGCTCGACGGCCGCCTCGACCGACTGCGGCAGCGGCTGCCCGCTCGCGTCGGCGAGCAGCAGCGCGAGCTCACGCCAGCCGAGCGCGTCGGCCGCGACGCCGTCGCTCGCCTCCCGCCACGCCTCGGTCGGGCGGTCGGTCTCGAGGTGCGCGCCCTCGGCGGCGAGCAGCGGCGCGCCGTCGGCGTCGACGCGCACGTCGTGCGCCGTCACGCCGCCCGCGACGGCGCCGATCGCGTGGAGGGCGCCGAGCGCCGCCGCGATCGGCGCGAGCGCGGTGACGGCCTCCCCGGGCTCGGGCTCGCCGCGCTCGAGCAGCCAGTCGGCGAGGTCGCGCGGCTCGAGCTGCCGCACCACGACGACGCCGTCGTCGGTCGCGACGTCGACGACGGGCAGCAGGTGCTCGTGCTCGGCGACCAGCAGCGCCTCGGCCTCGCGCGCGAGCGGCGCATCACCGCCCGCGAGGGCACGGTGCACCTCGACGCCGCGCCCAGACGCATCCGCCACCCAGACCTCGCGATCGAACGACCGCCGCACCGCGCGCACGAGCGGGTAGCCGGCGATCGACGCTGCCTCGACATCCACGGCGCGACCATGCCACGGCGGCGGGAGGGAGCGAGCGGAATCCGCACCTCGCTGTGGAGAGCGGAGGCTCCGCGCCCCGGTATCCTGGGGAGCATGGCGCGCGAGACCGAGAAGGAGCCCGGCAGGCTCAAGACGATGTGGTCCATCTTCCAGATGACCCGCAAGAACGACAAGGCGGCGCTGCCGCTGATGCTGCTCGCCTTCTTCGGGCCCATCATCGTCGTCGTCGTGCTCGCGATCGTGATGCGACAGGACGTGCTGTGGTTCGTCCTCTGGGTGATCTCGGGCGTGCTCATCGGCCTGATGCTCATGATGATGACGCTCACGTGGCGCGCCGAGAAGATCGCGTTCTCGCAGATCGAGGGCCGCCCCGGCGCCGTGGGCGCCGTGCTCAAGAGCGGCCTGCGCGGCAACTGGTCGACGAGCGAGATGCCTGTCGCGGTCAACCCGCGCACGCAGGACGCCGTCTACCGCGCGGTCGGCAAGCCCGGCATCGTGCTGATCGCCGAGGGCCCGCGAGAGCGCGTCGCGCGACTCGTGGGCGAGGAGCAGCGCAAGCTCAAGCGCATCGTGCCGAACGTGCCGGTCAACGTGCTCGAGATCGGGCCCGACTCGGCGCTCGAGCTGCGCAAGATGACGAAGTCGATGCGCCGGCTGAAGAAGGTGCTGAGCCGCGCCGAGGTGATGGCGGTCGCGAACCGGCTCACCTCGCTCGGGCAGACGAACCTGCCCATCCCGAAGGGCATCGATCCCCGCCGGGTGCGACCCGGCCGGCCGCGCTGACGTAACACCGCCGAAACATCGGCGTCACGGCCGGGCAACGGCTCCCGCGTAGCGTCGAGGTCAGGCACCAGCTCAACCGAACCGCCAAGTCAGGAGCACCATGTTCAAGGACCCGTCCGAGGCCCTCGCCTTCATCAAGGACGAGGAGGTGAAGTTCCTCGACATCCGGTTCACCGACCTCCCCGGGGTGCAGCAGCACTTCAACATCCCCGCGTCGACGGTGGACGAGGAGTTCTTCTCGGTCGGCCAGCTCTTCGACGGCTCCTCGATCCGCGGCTTCGCGACCATCAACGAGTCCGACATGCAGCTCATCCCCGACGTGTCGACCGCCTACCTCGACCCGTTCCGCGAGCACAAGACGCTCGTGATGATCTTCGACATCTACAACCCGCGCACGGGCGAGATCTACCACCGCGACCCGCGTCAGGTCGCGCACAAGGCCGAGCAGTACCTCGCCTCCACGGGCATCGCCGACACCGCGTTCTTCGCCCCCGAGGCGGAGTTCTACATCTTCGACGACGTGCGCTACTCCGTCACGGCGAACCAGTCGTTCCACTCCGTCGACTCGGAGGAGGGCGCCTGGAACAGCGGTCGCGTCGAGGAGGGCGGCAACCTCGGCTACAAGACGCCCTTCAAGGGCGGCTACTTCCCCGTCTCCCCCGTCGACAAGCAGGCCGACCTGCGCGACGACATCTGCCTCAAGCTCGAGGCGATCGGCCTGCAGGTCGAGCGCAGCCACCACGAGGTCGGCACCGGCGGCCAGGCCGAGATCAACTACCGCTTCAACACGATGGTCAAGGCGGCCGACGAGATCCTCGCCTTCAAGTACATCGTGAAGAACACGGCGCTCGAGTGGGGCAAGACGGCGACGTTCATGCCGAAGCCGCTCTTCGGCGACAACGGCTCGGGCATGCACACGCACCAGTCGCTGTGGCTCGAGGGCAAGCCGCTCTTCTTCGACGAGAACGGCTACGGCAACCTCTCCGACACGGCTCGCTGGTACATCGGCGGCCTGCTCGCGCACGCGCCGGCGGTGCTCGCGTTCACGAACCCGTCGATCAACTCCTACCGCCGCCTCGTGAAGGGCTTCGAGGCGCCGGTCAACCTCGTCTACTCGGCGGGCAACCGCTCGGCCGCGATCCGCATCCCGATCACGGGCTCGAACCCGAAGGCGAAGCGCATCGAGTTCCGCGCGCCCGACGCGGCGTCGAACCCGTACCTCGCGTTCGCGGCGCAGATGATGGCGGGCCTCGACGGCATCCGCAACCGCATCGAGCCGATGGACCCGATCGACAAGGACCTCTACGAGCTGCCGCCCGAGGAGGCCAAGGGCATCCCGCAGGTGCCGGGCACGCTCGAGGAGGCGCTCGTCGCGCTCGAGAACGACCACGAGTTCCTGCTCGAGGGCAACGTCTTCACGAAGGACCTCATCGACACGTGGATCTCGCTCAAGCGCGAGACCGAGATCCTGCCGATGGCGCTCCGCCCGCACCCGTACGAGTTCGAGCTCTACTACGGCGTCTGACGCTCCCTGCGCGAGAGCCGGTCACCTGCGGGTGGCCGGCTCTCGGCGTCGACGGGCGGATCTGGCGCAGAGTGCCGGGACTCTGCGATCTCGCGCACTCGGCACCGCAGAGTGCCGACACTCTGCGGATGCGCTCAGGCGGAGACCGCGTAGCCGCAGATCGGGCAGGCCTCGAACTCGCGCTTGCCCCAGCGGGCGATGGGGATGAAGAAGAGCGTGAAGCGCTTCGACTCGCGGATGCGCTGCCACACCGCCGTGTTGCCGCAGCGGACGCACGTGCGGGTGAGCCCAGGACCGAGCTCCTCCTGCTTGGGGCCGAAGCCGAAGATGAAGAACATCGCGCCAGCGTAGGCCGCTCGCTTGCGAGGAGCCTGGTCAGGCGTCATAGAAGAGGCGGTCGAAGACGCGGCGCGAGCGGCGGGTGACCGCGAGGTACTGCTCCTCGAGCGCGAGCGCCGAGCGCGCGGGCATGCCGATGAGGCGCGCGACGGCCTCGAGCTCGGTGCGCTCGTTCGGCAGCACGTCGATCGAGCGGGCGCGAGCGAGCGCGAGCCCGTTGCGGAGCCGGGTCGCGAGCGTCCACGCCTCGCGCAGGATCTCGGCGTCGCGATCGCTGATGAGGTCGGCGCGGGCGGCGGCGGCGAGGGCCTCGAGCGTCGAGGGCGTGCGCAGGCTCGGCTCGTGTCCCGCGTGCTGCAGCTGCAGCAGCTGCACGAGCCACTCGACATCGCTCAGCGCGCCGTCGCCGAGCTTGAGGTGGCGACGCCGATCGGCGTTCTTCGGCAGCCGCTCCGACTCGACGCGCGCCTTGATGCGCCGCACCTCGCGCGCCGCCGAGGCGGGCAGCTCCGCCGGGTAGCGGCGCTCGTCGATGATCGCCATGAGCTCGGCCGCGAGCTCCGCGTCGCCCGCGAAGGGCCGCGCACGCAGGAGCGCCTGCGCCTCCCACGGCTCCGACCAGCGCTCGTAATAGGCGCGGTAGCTGTCGATCGTGCGGACGATCGGCCCTTGCCGTCCCTCGGGCCGGAGCGCCGCATCGAGCTCGAACGGCAGCGACGGGTCGGCGAGCGTCTCCTGCACCTTGCGGATGACGGTCGTCGCGACCGCGATCGGGTCGCCCTCGCCGGCCGCGACGTGCATGACGTCGATGTCGCTGCCGAAGCCGATCTCGCGACCGCCCGTGCGACCGAGCGTGATGGTCGCGAGCCGCAGCCCCTCGGGCGTGTGGAGCGCGAGCGCGGCGTCGACGAGGGCCCCCGCGATCGCGGTGAGCGCGACGCCGACGGTCGACTCGTCGATGCGCTGCAGCGCGCTCGCCATCGCGACCCGCAAGTGCTCGCGGCGGCGGAGCGCCCGCAGTGCGTTCCGCAGCGCATCCGGGTCGCCGCGGTGGCGACCGAGCACGGCGGCCGCCTCCTCGCGGAGCGACTCCTCCGAGCGCGGCCGCAGCTGCTCGTCGCCGTCGAGCCACGACGCGGCCTCGGGGATGCGCTCCATGAGCGAGCCGATGAGGCGCGACGACGAGAGCAGCTTCGTGAGCCGGCGCGCGGCGACGGGCGAGTCGCGCAGCATGCGCAGGAACCAGGGGCTCTCGCCGAGCGCCTCGCTCAGCCGTCGGAACGCGAGCAGCCCCATGTCGGGGTCGACGCCCTCCGCGAACCAGCCGAGCAGCACCGGCAGCAGCAGCCGCTGGATCTGCGCCCGGCGCGTCACCCCGCCCGTGAGCTCGGCGATGTGGCCGAGGGCGCCGCGCGCGTCGGCGTAGCCGGAGGCCTCGAGCCGCTTCGCGGCGTGCTCTGGCGTGAGCCGCACGTCGTCGTGGCCGAGCGACGCGACGGCGCCGAGCAGCGGCCGGTAGAAGAGCCGCTCGTGGAGCGAGCGCACCGCGCGCCGCACCGCTTGCCAGCGCTCGGTGAGCGCCGCGGCATCCGGCAGACCCGCCGAGCGCGCGAGCCGCCGCAGCTCGTCGGGCTCTACCGGCATGAGGTGCGTGCGACGCATGCGCCAGAACTGGATGCGGTGCTCGAGCACGCGCAGGAACCGGTAGTGATCGCTGAACTCGTCGCGGTCGGCGCGGCCGATGATGCCGAGCTCGGCGAGCGAGTCGAGCGCCTCGAGCGTGCTGCGCTGCCGCACCGATTCGTCGTCGGCGCCGTGCACGAGCTGCAGCAGCTGCACCGTGAACTCGATGTCGCGCAGGCCCCCGGGCCCGAGCTTGAGCTGCCGCGCCACCTCGTCGGCCGGGATGTGCTCGCTCACCCGCTCGCGCATCCGCTGCACCGACTCGACGAAGCCGTCGCGGCTCGACGACTCCCACACCTTCGAGCGCACGGCCGCTTCGTAGGCGGCGCCGAGCTCGGCGTCGCCCGCGACCGCGCGGGCCTTGAGCAGCGCCTGGAACTCCCACGACTTCGCCCACCGGTCGTAGTACGCGACGTGCGAGGCGAGCGTGCGCGTGAGCGCGCCGTCCTTGCCCTCTGGGCGCAGGTTCGCGTCGACCTCCCACAGCGGCGGCGCCTTCTGGAACTGCGCGCACGCAGCCGTCGTCTCGCGCGCGAGCAGCGTCGCGATCTGCGTCGCCCTCGGATCCTCGACCCCCTCGGCCTCGTGCACCCAGATGACGTCGACGTCGCTGAGGTAGTTGAGCTCGCGCGCGCCGGTCTTGCCCATCGCGATCACCGCGAGCCGCACGCGGTCGGCGTCGTCGCCGTACCGCTCGCGCGCGGCGGCGCGGGCGATCGCGAGGCCCGCTTCGAGCGCGGCGGCGGCGAGGTCGGCGAGCGCCGCCGAGACGACGTCGACCGAAGCACCCGGGTCGTCGAGCCCGAGGTCCCACGCGACGAGCTCGGTGAGGTGGCGCCGGTAGCGGCCGCGCATCGCGGCGATCGCCTCGACCCGCGGCTTCCGGGCGACCGGGGCGACCCCGTCGGCTGCGGCGGATGCGTCGACCGACTCGATCAGGCTGTCGACGTAGCGCTCGGCTGGTGCGGGCGCCATCGGCCGGGCAGCGACGTCGAGGTCCTCGGCGTGCCGCTCGAGGTGCTCGGCGATGCCCATCGAGCCGCCGAGCACGCGCAGGAGCGACTCGCGCGAGCCCGCGTCGGCGAGCGCCTCGTCGAGCGAGACGCCGGCGCGCTCGAGCCGCACCGCCGACTCGAGCGCCGTGTCGGGGTCGGCGGCGCGCGCCGCGGCCTCGACGAGGGCCGTCCTGCCCGTGCCCCGCCACGCATCCGGGAGCTCCTCGAGGCACGCCGCGGCACGGCTCGGCTCGCGGAACCCGAGCTGCGCCAGCCGAGCGCGCGGCGACGGGATGCGCATGCGCTAGAGCGAGAGGAGGTTCGACTCGAGCTCGACGCGCGTGACCTGGGCGCGGTAGCGCTGCCAGTCCTCGCGCTTGTTGCGCAGGAAGTACTCGAAGACCTGCTCGCCGAGCGTCTCGGCGACGAGCTCCGACTCCTCCATGTGCTGCAGCGCCCGGTCGAGGCTCGCCGGCAGCGGCGTGAAGCCGAGCGCGCGGCGCTCCTTGTTCGAGAGCGCCCACACGTCGTCGGTCGCCTCCTCGGGCAGCTCGTAGCCCTCCTCGATGCCTTTGAGGCCCGCGGCGAGCAGCACCGAGAAGGCGAGGTAGGGGTTGGCCGCCGAGTCGAGCCCGCGGTACTCGACGCGCGCCGACGTCGCCTTGTTGGGCTTCGAGAGCGGCACGCGCACGAGCGCGGAGCGGTTGTTGTGGCCCCACGAGACGTAGCTCGGCGCCTCGTCACCCGACCACATGCGCTTGTAGGAGTTGACGAACTGGTTCGTCACCGCCGTGAACTCGGGCGCGTGGTGCAGGAGGCCCGCGACGAACTGCCGCCCGACCTTCGAGAGCTGGTACTGGCCGGAGGGGTCGTGGAAGGCGTTCCGCTCTCCCTCGAACAGCGACATGTGGGTGTGCATGCCGCTGCCGGGCTGCCCCTCGAAGGGCTTCGGCATGAAGGTCGCGTAGACGCCCTCCTGGATCGCGACCTCCTTCACGACCGTGCGGAACGTCATGATGTTGTCGGCGGTCGAGAGCGCGTCGGCGTAGCGCAGGTCGATCTCGTTCTGGCCCGGGCCAGCCTCGTGGTGGCTGAACTCGACCGAGATGCCGATGTCCTCGAGCATCCGCACGCTCGCGCGCCGGAAGTCGTGCGCCGTGCCGCCGGGCACGTTGTCGAAGTAGCCGGCGCGGTCGACGGGCTCGGGGTTGTGGACGTCGGCCGACTTGAGCAGGTAGAACTCGCACTCGGGATGCGTGTAGAAGCTGAACCCGAGGTCGGCGGCCTTCGCGAGCGTGCGCTTGAGCACGTGCCGCGGATCGGCGGCCGCGGGCTGCCCGTCGGGGGTGGCGATGTCGCAGAACATGCGCGCGGTCGGGTCGATCTCGCCGCGCCACGGCAGCACCTGGAACGTCGACGGATCGGCGTTCGCGATGACGTCGGCCTCCGAGGAGCGCGAGAGCCCCTCGATCGACGAGCCGTCGATGCCGAGCCCTTCGGTGAAGGCGCCCTCGACCTCGGCAGGCGCGATCGCGACCGACTTGAGCGTGCCGAGCACATCCGTGAACCACAGCCGCACGAACTTGACGCCGCGCTCCTCGATCGTCCGGAGCACGAAGTCCCGCTGCTTGTCCATCCGAGTCCCTCCTGAAGGCCTGCCCTCAGGCTAGTGGGCGCGCGCCTGTCGATAGGCTCGGCCGCATGGCATTCAGCGACAGCGCGCAGGAGCCCGCAGCGCCCTACGGCGGCGGGGCAGCGAGCCCCAAGCGCGTGAGGATCCGGCACTTCCAGCAGGCGAAGCGCGACGGGGTGAAGATCGTCGGCCTCACGAGCTACGACTACCTCTCGGCCGGCATCTTCGACCGCGCGGGCATCGACTTCCTGCTCGTGGGCGACTCGGCGGGCAACACCGTCTTCGGCTACGACACGACGCTGCCGGTGACGGTCGACGAGCTCATCCCCCTCACCCGCGCGGTCGCGCGCGGCGCGAAGCGGGCGCTCGTCGTCGCCGACCTGCCGTTCGGCTCCTACGAGACGAATCCGCGCGAAGCCGTGCACACCGCCATCCGCTTCATGAAGGAGACCGGCGCGCACGCCGTCAAGCTCGAGGGCGGCGAGCGCTCGGCCGAGCAGATCCGCCACATCGTCGAGGCGGGCATCCCGGTGATGGCGCACGTCGGCTTCACGCCGCAGGCCGAGCACGGGCTCGGCGGCCACGTCATCCAGGGCCGCGGCGCGGAAGGCGCCGAGAAGCTGCTGCGCGATGCGAAGGCCGTCGAGGCAGCCGGCGCGTTCGCGGTCGTGCTCGAGATGGTGCCCTCGGAGTCGGCGCGCGCGGTGACCGAGGCGCTCACGATCCCGACGATCTCGGTCGGCGCGGGCCCGCACTGCGACGGCCAGCTGCTCGTCTGGACCGACTGGGCGGGCTTCACGACCGGGCGGATCCCCCGCTTCGTCAAGCAGTACGCGCAGATCGGCCAGGACCTCGAGGATGCCGCGAACGCGTTCCGCGAGGACGTCTCCTCCGGCGCCTACCCGGCGCCGGAGCATGAGTACGAGTAGTCGGGGGGAGCGCGATCCCATGCGCATCGCCCTGCTCCTCCGCGGCGTGAACGTCGGCGGCGTCACCGTGCGATCGGCCGACCTCAAGGCGCTGCTCGAGGACGCGGGGCTCGACGACGTCGTGACGGTGCTCGCGAGCGGCAACGCCGTGGTGACGGCGGCGGATGCGTCGGGCGCGGCTCGGGCGGCGGAGGTCGCGCTCGAGGCGCGGTACGGCAGGCGCATCCGGGTGCTCGGCGTCGCGATCGACGACCTCGAGCGCATCATCGCCGACTACCCGCACGGCGAGGACGACGACCACACGCCCTACGTCGTGTTCGCGCTCGAGCCGGGGATCGCGGCGGAGCTCGCCGCGTTCGAGCCGGGCGAGGGCGAGGCGATCGCCGCGGGCGACGCGGTCGTCCACTGGTCGAACCCGAAGGGCACGACGCTCTCGAGCCCGTTCGGCAAGGCGCTCGAGCGGCAGGCGAAGGATCGCGTCACGACCCGCAACCTGCGCACGCTGCGCCGCATCGTCGCGGTCGCCTGACGCTGCGCGGCCCGGTCAGCGGGAGGAGCCGCCCCAGTCGTCCTCTGCGGCCTCCTCAGCCGCCCACTTCCGCGAGCGCTCCTTGATGATCTCGGGGGCGCGTGCCGCCTCCTCGCGAGTGGCGAAGGGGCCAGCGCGGTCGTAGCCGGGCGAGACCATGCCCTCCTCGACGACGCCGGTCTCCAGGTTGTACCAGTACTCGGTCATGCGCGCCTCCTCGGGATCCGCCGCGGGTCGGTCTGCCTCGGCCGTCTGCCTCGGCCGTCTGCCTCGGCCGTCTGCCTCGGCCGTCTGCCTAGGCCGTCTGCCTAGGCCGTCTGCCTAGGATGGAGCCTATGCCGAAGGACGTGCGAGGTCACCTGATCCCCGGTCGCGTCTCTCCCCTGAGGCCCGTGGACCCATCCATCGCCCGCCCCGAGTACGTCGGCAAGCCGCGCCCCGCGAAGCACGTCGGCGGCGACGTCTACGACGAGGCGACGATCGACCGCATCCGCGCGGCGGGCACGATCGCCGCCGACGCGATCGCCGCCGTCGGCGCGGCGGTGCGACCCGGCGTCACGACCGACGAGCTCGACCGCATCGGCCACGACTTCGTCACGAGCCACGGCGCCTACCCGTCGACGCTCGGCTACCGCGGCTTCTCGAAGTCGGTGTGCTCGAGCGTCAACGAGGTCGTCTGCCACGGCATCCCCGACGACACGGTGCTCGAGGCCGGCGACATCGTCAACATCGACATCACGGCGTTCAAGGACGGCGTGCACGGCGACTCGAACCGCACGTTCATCGTCGGCCAGGCGAGCGACGAGGTGACGCAGCTCGTCGAGCGCACCGAGGAGGCGCTGCGGCGCGCGATCAAGGTCGCGATGCCCGGCCGCCGCGTCAACGTCATCGGCCGCTCGATCGAGCAGTACGCCAAGCGCTTCGGCTACGGCGTCGTGCGCGACTTCACCGGCCACGGCGTGGGCACATCGTTCCACTCGGGGCTCATCATCCCCCACTACGACACCGAGCAGTACGACACCGAGATGGTGCCCGGCATGGTCTTCACGATCGAGCCGATGCTGACGCTCGGCACGCACGAGTGGGATGGCTGGGACGACGGCTGGACGATCGTCACGCGCGACCGATCCATCACGGCGCAGTTCGAGCACACGATCGTCGTGCGCGAGGGCGGTGCCGAGATCCTGACCCTGCCGTCGGCCTGATCCGATCCATGGCAGGATCGGCAAGCGTGACCAGCTCCAGCGATCAGGCAGTCGGCGTCGACATCGGCGGCACGGGTGTGAAGGCGGCGCTCGTCGACGTGCGCACCGGCACCCTGCTGAGCGATCGCGTAAAGGTGCCGACGCCCGCGGGCGGCGAGCCGGACGCGATCCGCGACGCAGTCGTGGGCCTCGTCGAGCTGCTCGAGATCGACGACGAGACGCCCATCGGCGTCACCTTCCCCGCGATCGTGCGGCACGGTCGCACGATGAGCGCCGCGAACGTGTCGAAGTCCTGGATCGGGCTCGAGGCCGAGCAGCTCTTCGAGCGGGCTCTCGGCCGCGACATCCACTTCGTCAACGATGCGGACGCCGCGGGCTTCGCCGAGGACCACTACGGGGCGGCGAAGGATGCGTCGGGTCTCGTCATCCTGACGACGCTCGGCACCGGCATCGGCGGCGCCCTCATCTACAACGGGGTGCTCGTCCCGAACGCCGAGCTGGGCCACCTCGAGCTCGACGGCGTCGGCGCCGAGACGCGTGCCTCGAACAAGGTGCGCGAGCGCGAGGACCTCAGCTGGGAGGAGTGGGCCGAGCGGCTGCAGCGCTACTACAGCCACCTCGAGTTCATCTTCTCCCCCGACCTGTTCGTCGTCGGCGGCGGGGTGTCGAAGTCGTCGGAGAAGTTCTTGCCGCTGCTGCAGCTCACGACACCGATCGTGCCGGCCGCGCTGCGCAACAACGCGGGCATCATCGGCGCCGCCGCGCTCGCGCGCGGGGTGTGAGCGAGCGGCGCGCACGGCCGGGTCGCGATCGTCGCGCCCGGCACCGGAAGCACGCAGACGAGCGCCGAGGCGCGCAGGGGCGGCGGGAGTGGCGGATGTTCCGCCGCACCTCCTGGGGACCGGTGACGGTCGAGCTCGACGGCGCCCGCGTGCGCGCGAGCGTCGGCGAAGCGGTCGTCGAGCTCGACCGCACCGATCGCAGGACCCTCGCCGCGCAGCGCGCCGAGCCCTGGTGCCGACCCGAGGTCGACGGCGTGCCGGTGCTCCTGGGCGGGGAGCGCGTCGCGACGCTCACCGAGGAGCGACCGGGCGGGATCGTGCGCCGGGCGTCGATGCGCGTCACCGGCGACGCCGCGTTGGCCGGCGCAGCGCTCGAGCTGCGCTACCGGGTGCTGCCGTTCGCGCTCACGCTGCGCTCAGGGGAAGGCGTGCTCGTCGCGACGCGCGGCTGGGCGGCGCCGATCGACGTGATCGTGAGCGAGTACTCGCTCGTGCGCGACCACGACCTCGTGCCGCCGCGGGTCGGCCGGGCAGCGAGCGACGCGCACATCGCGCTGTGGCTCGCGGTGCGCTGGAGCCTCGTCGTCTGACGGCGGTGGTGTGAACCGGCCGGCCGATACGCCGGGTTCTGTCGTGGACGGTCATCTCTCTCGGGGATGCATTGCTGCAGCCCTCCAGCGACCTACCCGCGGACGGGACGAGCAGCCCCATGATCCGCTGTCTGGTCTTGCTCCGGGCGAGGTTTGCCTAGCCGCCGCGCTCGCACGCGACGCTGGTGGGCTCTTGCCCCACCGTTTCACTCCTGGCCGATCGGTCGCCCGACCGGTGGACCTGCTCTCTGTTGCACTTTCTCGCGGGTTGCCCCGGGTGGACGTTATCCACCGCCCTGCTCTGCGGAGCCCGGACGTTCCTCGGCACCGCTCCCGAGGGAGCGGCGACGCGACCGCCTAGCCGACCGGTTCACGACCCCAGGGTACCCGCCCGTGCCGGCCTGAGGCATCCGCCCCTCACCGCTCGAGCGCCTTGCGGTAGTAGGCGGTCGCGTGGAGCGGGCGGCCGCCGAAGCGCGTGAACTGCCGCACCGAGCCGGGGTTCATGCGCCCGACGAGCGTCGAGCGCAGCGTCGTGCAGCCGAGCTCGGCGAGGTTGGCGTGCAGCCGCCGCGTCAGGAGCGTGACGATGCCCTTGCCCTGCGCGTGCGGCCTCGCGCCCTGCATGACGAGCACCGCCTCGCGGCGCAGCGCGCCGCGCCGAGCGATGAGCTCCCAGCGCTCGCGCGGACCGAGCCGGCCGCCCGAGCGCTGCAGCACGCGCGAGGGGTCGAGCACCGCGAGCACGAACGCGACGGGCTCCTCCTGCTCGTCGCGGGCGATGAGGAAGAGCCCCTCCTCGTGCAGCCACCACAGCCCGTCGGTCTGCGCGCGCAGCTCCTCGCGCGAGTAGGGCGTGAAGGTCGGCAGCAGCGCGAACGAGTCGTTGAGCAGCGGCAGGAGCGCCCGCAGGCCACGACCGAGCCCGAAGCGCGTCACCTCGTCGATGCGGATGCCGGCTCGGTCGAGCTCGGCCTCGCTCGGTCCGTCGTCGTCGACGACCTCGACGATCCAGGTGTCGGCCTCGTACCAGCGCTCGAACCCCCGGGCCTCGAGCGCGTCGGGGAGCCACGGCGGGTTCCACGCCGAGTCGAGGAAGCCGCGCTCCTCGAAGCCGCCGGTGATGACGCCGCCCGACTGGTTGGGCAGCAGCTGCGCTGGCCCGAAGAGCTCTGTCGCGCCCGCGCTCGCCGCGCGCGCCTCGAAGTCGTCGACCAGGGCGTCGACGACGGATGCGTCGGGGGCGACGAGCGCGCCGAACACGAGCGCGCGGGAGCCGAGCCGGGCGTCGAGGCGGTCGTCGCGGTGCACGACCGCGCGGCCGACGGGCTCGTCGCCGCGGCGCGCGAGCAGCAGCGCGATGGGGTGCGGATGCGGGTGCCAGCCCTTGAACCAGCTGCGCACGGTGCGCTCGGGGAGCGGCACCGCGAGCCCGCCGTGGGTGTCGTGCCCGAGGCGCAGGAAGGCATCCAGGCCCGCCTCGTCGGCGACCTGCTCGACGTGGAGGCCGCTGCCCATGCCTCGCATCGTACGGGCGCGCCTGGGCGGCCCGCGCTAGATGCCGCTCTCCTCCGTGCGCACGAGGATCGCGGAGGAGTTGGGGTCGAGCAGCACGTCGTCGTCGGCGGCCGACTGGATCGTGTAGAGCTCGGCGGCGGTGAGCTCGACGCCCGAGGCGACCGACGTGCGGCGCTGCAGGAGCGTCGCGCCGATGCCGTAGCGGGCGCGCTGGCGCTCGTAGAGCGCGAGCAGCTCGGGCGAGATGACGGCGGTGCGCTGCTCGCGCTCGGCTCGAGCATCCTCGAGCTCGCGCTCGATGCCAGCGGCCTCGGCGGAGCGCTCGGCGTCGAGGCGGTCGCGCTCGGCGCGCGCCTCGCCGGCCGCCGCGCGCGCTTGCTCGAGCGCGGTCGCGGCGTCCTCCTGCGCCTGCATGGCCTCGAGCTCGAGATCCTCGAGGTCGCTGCGCCGGCGCTCGAGCGTCACGATCTCGTGCTCGGTCGCGGTCGCGACCTTCGCGTCGGTGATGGAGGGCAGCCGCTCGCGGTTGCGCTGCAGCCGCGCCTCGACGACCTTGACGTCGCTCTCGGTGCGGGCGACCTCTGCGGTCGCGTCGTCGTGCGCGCCGAGCCGGTCGAGCACCTCGCGGTCGAGCTCGGCGAGCCGCGCGTCGAGCTCGGCGATGCGCTTGGCCTGCGGCAGCGCCTTCGCCTTCGCGGTCAGCCGCACGATGCGGGTGTCGACGTCCTGCAGCTCGAGCAGTCGGCGCTGCTCGTGGTTCGAGGCCTTCAGTGCCATGCGTGCTCCTCCTGGGGGACGGCGAAGTCCCATGGGTCGGTCCTGATCTCGCTCACCTCGACGGCGACGCCCGGGAGCGCCGAGCGCAGCTGCTCGGCGGCGGGCCGCAGCCACAGCGACTCGCTCGCCCAGTGGGAGACGTCGATGAGCGCGGGGCCCTCGCCAGCGATGTGCCGCTCTCGGGCATCGGAGGCCGGGTGGTGGCGCAGGTCGCTCGTGATGTAGACGTCCGCGCCGAGCACCGCCGACTCGCGCAGCAGCGAGTCGCCCGCGCCGCCGCAGATCGCGACGCGGCGCACCGAGCGCTCGGGATCACCCGCGACGCGCACGCCGCCCGCGACGGCGGGCAGCAGCTGCGCGAGGGTGCGAGCGAGGCCCGAGAGCGAGACCGGCTCGGGCAGGTCGCCCACGCGACCGAGCCCCTTGGCGTCGTCGACGCGGTTGACGACGATCGGCTCGGCGCCCGCGAGGCGCAGCATCGCGGCGAGCTCGCCGCTCGTGCCGCGGTCGACGGCGTCGGCGTTCGTGTGTGCGGCGAGCAGCGCGACGCGCTCGCGTACGAGCCGCGTGATGACGCGGCCGGCGGGCGTCGTCGCGGCGACGCTCGAGACGCCGCGGAGCAGCAGCGGGTGGTGCACGAGCAGCAGGTCGTCGCCGCGCTCGACGGCCTCGGCCGCAGTGGCCTCGGTCGCATCGACGGCGAGCAGGATGCGCGACACCTCGTCAGCGGGATCGCCCGCGACGAGCCCGACGGCGTCCCAGTCCTCGGCGGTCGCGGCGGGCCAGAGCGCCTCGACGGCACGCTGCACATCCGCCACGGTCGTCATGGCCCCATCCTAGGGAGCGCACGGGGCCACCGCGGTCGGTGCGATGATGGTCGAGGGCGGTTGGCGCAGCTGGTAGCGCACTTCGTTTACACCGAAGGGGTCGCCGGTTCGAGCCCGGCACCGCCCACGAGCGGCCTCGATCGACTGTGGCCCGAAGCAGCCGGTCGAGTGCCGAGTGCGCCGACCGCAGCGCCGCAGCCGGGTCGGGCTGGGCGGTGACCCAGACCGCGCTCTCGTTCATCGCTCCGGAGAGCTGCGCGGCGAGCAGGCGGCGCTCACCCCAGCTCCTCGAGCGCGTCGCGGAGGTGGGCACCCGAGTGCTCGGCGTCGCTCCGCCGCCACGCCTCCCAGCCGAGGATTGCTGGCGCGTCGACGAGCAGGATGCGAGCGGTCGCGCGGGCGGTGATGGCGTCTCGGAAGGCGTGCGATCCAGCGCGCAGCCGCTCGAGCGGATCCTCGTCGGCCTCGTCGGCGGCGGCGACCACGCGTTCGGCCACCTCCCCGTGCAGACGGTCGACCACTGGGGCGAGCACCCCAGCCTCGCGGCCGCAGTGGTGGTAGACCGCCCCGCGCGTCACCCCCGCCGCGCGTGCCACATCGTCGAGAGAGACCGCGGCGACGCCTCGGGCGGCGAACTGCGCGCTCGCTCGTACGAGACCGAGTGGTACGTGCCCCTGCGACTGGGCGACTTCGAGCTCGCGATCCTGGCACACGACCATCCGACGATCCCCGCCGGGCGCCGAGCGCTGCCGAGCGGCGTGCTGCTGAACCTCGAGGTGGACGACGTCGACGCGGTGCACGAGCGGCTCACGCGCGAGCTCGGGCTCGAGCCGCGGCTCCCCTTGCGCGACGAGGACTTCGGGCATTGGCACTGCATCTTCGAAGCGCCGGATGGGGCGCTGCTCGACGTGATCCAGCCGATCGCGCCGAGCGCGGCGTTCGCCAAGGCCCACCTCGACGGCTGAGCGATCTGCCGTCCCTTCGCGTCGGACGGCCTAGGTGCGCATCGGGACCGACGGAGGCGTCGTGCCGAGTCGGGTAGGGCTTGCTCCGAGCCATCCCGCGATGCGTTCGCGCTGGCGTCGTCGGGGTCTGCGGATGGGTGGCAGGAGGGTGCGGGTGACGCGCCAGCGGGTGCCGATCCTGTCGATGCGGAGTCTGCCGCTGTGGACCTCGCGATGGCACGTCGGGCATAGCAGGATGCCGTTGTCGGTGTCGGTGGGGCCGCCGTCGGCCCAGCGCATGACGTGGTGCACGTCGCCCCAGGTGGCGGGGATGTGGCAGTCGGGGCCTTGGCAGTGGCGGTCGCGGAGCATGATCGCGATCCGCTGCCAGAGGGAGAACAGCCGCTTGCGGCGGCCGAGCTTGAGGACGTGGCCGTCGCTGTCGACGAGCGCGGCCTGCACGAACCCGTCGCAGACGATCCGGGCCGCGAGCCCGGCCGGGACGGTCTCGCCGGTCTCGACGATGTCGCACGTCGCCGGCCGCCCCTCGGCGTGCTTGTCGAGCTGCGCCTGGGTGATCGCGACCAGCAGCGTCGGCGCGTCGCCGCCGGGCCGGGGCGGCTCGCCCGAGCGGGCGTGGGCGCGGAACAGGCCCACCAGCACGTCCGCGTGCCGCTGCGCGTCGGTGCGCTCATCATCGGCCGGCGCGTCGGGGTTCTCGAAGCCGTCGCCGGTGCGCGGCGAGTCGTAGGCGGCCAGCACCGCCATCACCTCCGCCCCCTCCACCGGCGGGAACGCGACCCGGCCGCGGAAGACCCCGTCCGCGCACTGCGCGAGCGTGAACTCGCGCTCGGCGACCTGCTGATCTTCACGCGGCTCCGCCCCGTCGGGGTCGAGCGCGGAGAGCCACTGCCGCGCCGTGACCGCCAGCAGCTCCGGCGGGGTGGGGACCGCGTCGTCGTAGCCGCGCTCGCCCGGACGCTGCTCCCCCACCGCCGCACCCACGAGGTCCTCCTCCGCGGCCAGCCGGGCGTCGGGGTCGGCGCGGCCGCCGGCGGACTCCAGCACCCCCACGATCGCCCGGCCCTGGTCGATCGCGATCGACCCGTCCTCCAGCGCGCCCGCGACGTGCGGGTAGAGCGGCTCCAGCGGCAGCCCGGTCGACCCCACCCGCGGCGTCGACGCCCGCGCGAGCTGCAGGATCGCCTTCGCCCGCGAGGCCGAGACGCCCGCCTCGTGCCGCAGCGCGGTCTTCGTCGAGTGGTAGCCGAACGTGCGCGCCTGGTTCGGCGCATCCATCGCCGGCACCGAACGCTCCACCACCCCCGCCACCCGCACCAGCGCGCCATCGGCCAGCCGGGCCAGCTCGCCGACAGCGGCGAACGCATCCCAGCGCTCGACATCGCCCATGGACCCGAACGCGGCCAGGATCGCCTCGACATCCGCCTGCACCGCGGCCAGCCGCTCGCGCAGGCGAGCAGCCTCGGGCGACCTGCCCTGCCGCTGCTGCCCGTCCATCACGACCCTCCAACACGACCACACCGACGCCGTCGCTGTCCCCCGATTCTACCGAGCCACTCGAATGTCTGTTCGAGGATCGAGGGGCCTGTGGAGAACTCGGCCGGCGCCGCGACGGCGCTTCGACACGCTTCAGCCGCCTGCCGCGGCGGAGCGGCTCAGCGAGCGGCAGCGGGGCGGAGCGGCCCCGCGGCGGGAAGGTCAGGCGACCTTCGCGAGCGCCTCGCGGTACGCCTCGAGGTCGCGCGACTCGGTCGTCGCGACGCGGAAGTGGTCGGCGATGCGACCCTCGCGGTCGATGACGTAGGTCGCACGGGTCGCGACGCCGCGCTCCGGCAGGAATGCGTCGTAGGCCTGCGCGACCGCTCCGTGCGGCCAGAAGTCGCTCAGCAGGCGGAACGAGAAGCCCTCCTGCTCGGCGAAGACGCGGAGCGACGCCGCGGTGTCGACCGAGATGGCGAGCACCTCGGCCTCGGAGCCCTCGAAGTCGCTGATCTCGTCGCGGATCGAGCACAGCTCTCCCGTGCAACGCCCGGTGAAGGCCGCCGGGTAGAAGACGAGCACGACGGGACGGCCGCGGAGCTCCGAGAGCGTCACAGCCTCCCCCGTGTGATCCGTGAGCGTGAAGTCGGGTGCCTCGTCGCCGATCTGCAGTGCCATGCGGGCCTCCTCAAGTGATCTCGCGCATCCGCTCGACCATCGTGCCAGAGCACCCCCGCGCGCGCCCTTCGAGGACCGGCCGGTGGATAGAGTGGAGGGGTTGCGCCCGCCACCCAGGAGCGCACGCGCCCAATCGACGTCAGGAGCTTCGGTGCTGAACGACCAGGACCCGTACTCGGCCCACGTGAACGACCCCGACCCGAGCGAGACCGCCGAGTGGCAGGAGTCGCTCTCGCAGCTCGTCGAGGCGAACGGCCACCAGCGCGGGCGCGAGATCATGCTGAGCCTGCTGAAGCGCTCGAAGGAGCTGCACCTCGGCGTGCCGATGGTGCCCACGACGGACTACCTCAACACCATCGCGCCCGACGCCGAGCCCGAGTTCCCCGGCGACGAGGCGCTCGAGCGCACCTACCGCCGCTGGATCCGCTGGAACGCGGCCATCATGGTGCACCGCGCCCAGGCGCCCGGCATCGGGGTCGGCGGCCACATCTCGACCTACGCCTCCTCGGCGTCGCTCTACGAGGTCGGCCTCAACCACTTCTTCCGCGGCCAGGACGCCCCCGGCGGCGGCGACCAGATCTTCTACCAGGGCCACGCCTCCCCCGGCATGTACGCCCGCGCGTTCCTCGAGGGCCGCTTGAGCGAGGCGCAGATGGACGCCTTCCGCCAGGAGAAGTCGAAGGCGCCCAACGGCATCCCCTCCTACCCGCACCCGCGGATGATGCCCGACTTCTGGCAGTTCCCGACGGTCTCGATGGGCCTCGGCCCCATCAACGCGATCTACCAGGCGCAGGCCAACCGCTACCTCGTCAACCGCGGCATCAAGAGCGAGCTCGACTCGCAGGTGTGGGCGTTCCTCGGCGACGGCGAGATGGACGAGGTCGAGTCGCGCGGCGCGCTGCAGCTCGCGGCGAACGACGGGCTCGACAACCTCAACTTCGTCATCAACGCCAACCTCCAGCGCCTCGACGGCCCGGTGCGCGGCAACGGCAAGATCATCCAGGAGCTCGAGTCGTTCTTCCGCGGCGCCGGCTGGAACGTCATCAAGGTCATCTGGGGCCGTGAGTGGGATGCGCTCCTCGAGCAGGACCACGAGGGCGCCCTCCGCGACCTCATGAACGCGACGCCGGATGGCGACTACCAGACCTACAAGGCGGAGTCGGGCCTGTTCGTGCGCGAGCACTTCTTCGGCCGCGACCCGCGCACGCTCGAGATGGTCAAGCACCTCTCGGACGACGAGATCTGGGCGCTCAAGCGCGGCGGCCACGACTACCGCAAGGTCTACGCGGCCTACAAGGCGGCGACCGAGCACAAGGGCCAGCCGACCGTCATCATCGCGAAGACGATCAAGGGCTACGGCCTCGGCAAGAGCTTCGAGGGCCGCAACGCGACCCACCAGATGAAGAAGCTCACGCTCGACGACCTCAAGTCGTTCCGCGACGCGATGCAGATCGACATCTCCGACAAGCAGCTCGAGAGCGATCCGTACCACCCGCCGTACTGGAACCCCGGCATGGACTCCCCCGAGATCCAGTACATGCTCGAGCGCCGCCGCGAGCTCGGCGGCTTCACGCCCGAGCGCCGCTCGAAGCACACGATCATCCCGCTGCCCGAGGACAAGACCTACGACATGCCCAAGAAGGGCTCGGGCAAGCAGCAGGTCGCCACGACGATGGCCTTCGTGCGGCTCCTCAAGGACCTGCTGCGCGACAAGGGCTGGGGCGACCGCTTCGTGCCGATCATCCCGGACGAGGCCCGCACGTTCGGCATCGACGCGTTCTTCCCGACCGCGAAGATCTACAACCCGCACGGCCAGAACTACACGTCGGTCGACCGCGACCTGCTGCTGAAATACCGCGAGGCGCCCGACGGCCAGATCGTGCACGTCGGCATCAACGAGGCGGGCGCGATGGCGGCGTTCACCGCGGCGGCGACGTCGTACTCGACGCACGGCGAGCCGCTCATCCCCATCTACGTCTTCTACTCGATGTTCGGGTTCCAGCGCACGGGCGACTCGATCTGGGCGGCCGCCGACCAGATGGGGCGCGGGTTCCTCATCGGCGCGACCGCGGGCCGCACGACGCTCGCGGGCGAGGGCACGCAGCACGCCGACGGCCACTCGCCGCTGCTCGCGTCGACGAACCCCGCGGTGCTCGCCTACGACCCCGCCTACGGCTACGAGATCGCCCACATCACGCAGATGGGCCTCGAGCGCATGTACGGCGAGGAGCCCGAGAACGTCATCGTCTACCTCACCGTCTACAACGAGCCGATGGTGCAGCCGGCCGAGTCCGAGGGCGTCGACGTCGAGGGCATCCGCCGCGGCATCCACCGCGTCTCGACGAGCGATCACCACCCGATCAAGGTGCAGCTGCTCGGCTCGGGCGTCGCCCTGCCGTGGCTCCACCACGCGCAGGAGCTGCTCGGCACCGACTGGGGCATCTCGGCCGACATCTGGTCGGTGACGTCGTGGAGCGAGCTGCGTCGCGACGGCCTCGAGGCCGACGAGCACAACCTGCTCCACCCGCAGGAGCCCGCGAAGGTGCCGTACGTCACGCAGCGCCTGTCGGAGGCCGACGGCCCGTTCGTCGCGACGAGCGACTACATGCGCGCGGTGCCCGACCAGATCCGCGAGTGGGTCCCCGGCGACTACGCGACGCTCGGTGCCGACGGCTTCGGCTTCGCCGACACCCGCGCCGCCGCCCGCCGCTTCTTCAAGATCGACAGCCACTCCGTGGTCGTGCGCGCGCTCGACGCGCTCGCGAAGCAGGGCAAGGTGCCGCTCGGCATGGTGCAGCAGGCGATCGCGAAGTACAGCATCCACGACGTGAACGCCGGCGTGTCCGGCACCGTCGGCGGCGACTCCTAGGCGGCCGCCGCTGACCGCTGACGCCGAGCTGAAGGCGCAGCAGCTCGCGTGGCTGCGCCGCACCTCCGGTGACCTCGCGACGCAGGTGATGCGCGCGCTCGACGACCGGCTGCCGTGGTACCGCACGATGCCGCCGTCGCGGCGCAGCGCGGTCGGCCTCGTCGCGCAATCGGGCATCACGTCGTTCATCGCGTGGCACGAGGACCCGGAGGCGCAGCCGTGGATCGCGGCCGACGTCTTCGCGGCCGCCCCCCGCGAGCTGCTGCGCAGCGTGAGCCTGCAGCAGACGCTGCAGCTCATCCGCACGGTCGTGTCGGTCTTCGAGGAGCGCATCGGCGACGCCGACCCGGCCATGCGCGAGCCGATCCTGCGCTACTCGCGCGAGATCGCGTTCGCGGCCGCCGACGTCTACGCGCGCGCCGCCGAGTCTCGCGGCCTGTGGGACGCGCGCCTCGAAGCGCTCGTCGTCGACTCGATCCTCACGGGCGAGCACGACGACGAGCTGCCGAGCCGCTCGGCGGCGCTCGGCTGGCACGGCCGCGGCGAGTGCGCCGTGCTCGTGGGCGTCGCTCCGCGCATGCTCGACGTCGACGTCGTGCGCCGGAAGGCGAGGCATGCCGGATGCGACGTGCTGGTCGGGGTGCAGGGCACGCGGCTCGTCGTCGTGATCGGTCGCGAGGCCGCGAGCGAGGACGAGCGCGAGCCGGAGCCGATCGAGTTCCTCGCGATCGCCGCGCAGCTCGCCGAGGGCTTCGGCGAGGGGCACCTCGTGCTCGGCCCCGCGGTGCCCGGCATCACCGACGCCGCGAAGAGCGCGAAGGCCGCCCTCGCGGGCTTCGCCGTCGCCGACGCGTGGCGGCGCACGCCGCGGCCCGTGCGCGCCGACGACCTGCTGCCCGAGCGGGCGCTCGCCGGCGACCCGCTCGCCCGCCAGCAGCTCGTCCGGACCGTCTACCAGCCGCTGCGCGACCACTCCTCCGACCTGCTCGCGACCCTCGCGTGCTACCTCGACACCGGTCGCTCGCTCGAAGCGACCGCGCGCGAGCTCTTCGTGCACCCCAACACCGTGCGCTACCGGCTCAAGCGCATCAGCGAGATCATCGGCTGGGACGCGACGGGCGCCCGCGAGGCGCTCGCCATGCACACCGCGATCATCCTCGGCGCGATCCACGACGCCTCGCGCGAGCGCGCCCAGCGGCCGCCGCAGCCGAGCCGCCATGCCTCGCCGGGCAAGGGTGCGGTGGGAGGATGAACGACGTGATCGTCATCGTCGCTCCCGGGCAGGGCTCGCAGAAGCCCGGCTTCCTCTCCCCGTGGCTCGAGCTGCCCGGCGCTCGAGCGCGCCTCGCGGCCCTCGGCGAGGCCGCGGGCATCGACCTCATCGAGCACGGCACCGCGAGCGACGCCGACACCATCCGCGACACGCGCGTCGCCCAGCCGCTCATCGTCGCCGCGGGCATCCTCGCGCTCGACGCCCTCGGCGAGCGCGCGAGCCTCGCGAGCGGCGTCGCCGGCCACTCCGTCGGCGAGATCACCGCGGCCGTCGCCGCGGGCGTGCTCGAGGCCGAGGACGCGATGGCGCTCGTCGGCGAGCGCTCGCGCGCGATGGCGGATGCGGCTGCCGCGACTCCCACGGGGATGGCCGCCGTGATCGGCGCCGACGAGACGGAGCTCGAGACGCGGCTCGCGGAGCTCGGCCTCCAGCCGGCGAACTACAACGGCGGCGGCCAGGTCGTCGTCGCGGGCCCGCTCGACGCGCTCTCGGCGCTCAGCGAGGCGCCGCCCGCTCGCGCTCGCGTCATCCCGCTGCAGACCGCCGGCGCCTTCCACACGAGCTTCATGGAGCCGGCCGTCGAGCGCTTCCGCGCGAAGGCCGCATCCACCCCCACCGCCGACCCGACCACGACGCTGTGGACGAACCGCGACGGCAGCGCCGTCGAGAGCGGCGCGGCGTTCCTCGAGCTCATCGTCGGGCAGCTCTCGAGCCCCGTGCGCTGGGACCTGTGCATGGCCGCCTTCCAGGAGGCGGGCGTGACCGGCATCATCGAGCTCGCCCCCGCGGGAGCGCTCGTCGGGCTCGCGAAGCGCGGCCTGCGCGGCGTGCCGGCGGTCGGCGTGAGCACCCCCGACGACCTGGAGGCAGCCGTTGGGCTGCTGGAGAGCGGAGCCGCAGCATGACGAGCACCACGGGCAAGCCCACCCTGACGAGCCTCCCCACCCGCGCGGGCGCGCGCATCCTCTCGGTCGGAGCCGCGCGCGGCGACCGCGAGGTGCCCAACGACGACCTCGTCGGCCCGATCGACTCCTCCGACGAGTGGATCCGGCAGCGCACCGGCATCATCAGCCGCGTGCGCGCCTCCGAGGGCATCGAGGCGGTCGACCTCGCCGAGACGGCCGCGAAGGAGGCCATCGAGCGGGCCGGCCTCGACGGCGCGCGCATCGACGCCGTGATCGTCTCGACCATCAGCAACACGGTGCAGACGCCCTCGATGGCGGCGCTGCTCACCGAGCGCATCGGCGCGACCCCCGCGCCCGCGTTCGACATCTCGGCCGCGTGCGCGGGCTACGCCTACGGCGTCGCCCAGGCCGACGCGCTCGTGCGCAGCGGCATGGCCGAGCACGTGCTCGTCGTCGGCGTCGAGAAGCTCTCCGAGATCGTCGACCCGACCGACCGCTCGATCAGCTTCCTGCTCGGCGACGGCGCGGGCGCCGTCGTCATCGGCCCCTCCGACGAGCCCGGCATCAGCCCCTCGGTGTGGGGCTCCGACGGCGCGCAGTGGGACACCATCCGCATGACGAACACGCTTGGCTCGATGCGCGAGGGCGCCGCGTGGCCGACGCTCCGCCAGGACGGCCAGAGAGTCTTCCGCTGGGCCGTGTGGGAGATGGCGAAGAAGGCGCGAGAGGCGCTCGACGCCGCCGGCATCGAGCCCGGCGACCTCGCCGCGTTCATCCCCCACCAGGCGAACATGCGCATCATCGACGAGTTCGCGAAGCAGCTGAAGCTGCCCGAGTCGGTCGTGATCGCCCGCGACATCGCGACGACCGGCAACACCTCGGCGGCATCGATCCCGCTCGCGATGCACCGCATCCTCGAGGAGCACCCCGAGCTCTCGGGCGGCCTGGCGCTCCAGATCGGCTTCGGCGCCGGTCTCGTGTACGGCGCCCAGGTCGTGGTCCTCCCCTAGACTTCAACCCGTCCGACCGACAGAAGGAGACATCCCGTGGCCTACACCAAGGACGAGGTCCTCGCAGGGCTCGCCGACCTCGTGAACGACGAGACCGGCATCGCTACCGAGAACGTCCAGCTCGAGAAGTCGTTCACCGACGACCTCGACATCGACTCGATCTCGATGATGACCATCGTCGTGAACGCCGAGGAGAAGTTCGACGTCAAGATCCCGGACGACGAGGTCAAGAACCTCAAGACCGTCCAGGACGCGGTCGACTACATCACGAACGCCCAGGCCGCCTGAGGCCCGTCTGACTGCGCGTGCGGCCGGTTCGACCGGCCGCACGCGCGATCTGTGAGGAGAGCCATGACGAAGAAGATCGTCATCACCGGCATCGGCGCATCGACGCCGATGGGCGGCACCGCTCGCGAGAGCTGGGACGCGCTGCTCGCCGGCGAGTCCGGCGCGCGCTCGCTCGAGCACGACTGGGTGCAGGAGCTGCAGCTGCCCGTCACGTTCGCCGCCGAGGCGAAGGTGCGGCCCGACACGGTGCTCGAGCGGCCGGTCGCGAAGCGGCTCGACCCCTCGAGCCAGCTCGCGCTCGTCGCCGCGAAGGAGGCGTTCGAAGACGCCGGCTCCCCTGAGATCGACCCCGAGCGCCTCGGCGTCGACTTCTCGACCGGCATCGGCGGCCTCTGGACGCTGCTCGACGCCTGGGACACGCTGCGCGAGCGCGGCCCCCGGCGCGTGCTGCCCATGACGGTGCCGATGCTCATGCCGAACGCGCCCTCCGCGGCCATCTCGATGCACTTCGAGGCGCGCGCCTACGCCCGCACGGTCGCCGCCGCGTGCGCCTCGAGCACCGAGGCGCTCGTCAACGCCTACGAGCACCTGCAGGCGGGCCTCGCCGACGTCGTGCTCGCCGGCGGCAGCGAGTCGGCGATCCACCCGCTGACGCTCGCCGCGTTCTCGTCGATGCAGGCGCTCTCGCGCCGCAACGACGACCCGGCCACCGCATCCCGCCCCTACGACATCGCCCGCGACGGGTTCGTCATGGGCGAGGGCGCCGCCGTGCTCGTCGTCGAGACCGAGGAGCACGCGCTCGCACGCGGCGCGAAGATCTACGCCGAGCTCGCCGGCGGCGGCGTCACGGCCGATTCGTACCACATCACCGCGCCCGAGCCCGAGGGCCTCGGCGCAAGCCGGGCCGTGCACATGGCGCTCGAGGCCGCCGGTGCGACGCCCGACGAGGTCACCCACATCAACGCCCACGCGACGTCGACGCCCGTCGGCGACGTCGCCGAGGTGCGCGCGCTCGAGCGCGTCTTCGGCGAGCGGATCCGCGAGATCCCCGTCTCGGCGACGAAGGCGGCCCACGGCCACCTGCTCGGCGGCACGGGCGCGCTCGAGGCGATCTTCACCGCGCTCGCGGTGCAGGAGCGCCAGGCGCCGCCGACGATCAACGTCACCGAGCAGGACCCCGACGCGCCGCTGCGCATCTCGAACGCACCGATGCCGCTCGGCGACGAGCCGCAGCTCGCGGTGTCGAACTCGTTCGGCTTCGGCGGCCACAACGCTGTCATCGCGATCCGCTCGGTCTGAGCGCTGATCGGCGCGAAGCACCGAGGCCCCCGCTGTTCGCAGCGGGGGCCTCGGTCGTTCGGGGGGCGTCAGCCGACGCGGTGCAGCCACGCGACGGGCGACGCATCGGAGGCGTGGCGGTAGTCCTCGAGCTCGCGATCCCACGGGCCCGCCATCGCCTCGTCGAGCTCGGCGAGCAGGGCGCGCGAGTCGGGTCCGGCGGCCTCGATCGCGCTGCGGATGCGGTCCTCGGGCACGAGCAGGGAGCCTGCGGCGTCGATGCGGCGCGCGGCGATGCCGAGCTGCGGCGTATGCATCCAGCGCATGCCGTCGGTGCCGGGCGTCGGGTCCTCCGTCACCTCGAAGCGCACGTCGCGCCAGCCGGCGAGCGCGCTCGCGATCGCGGCGCCCGTGCCGGCGGGCCCGGTCCAGTGCACCTCGGTGCGCTCGGCGCCCGGCTCGGCCGGCTGCGGCTGCCACACGAAGCGCAGCGCATCGCCGACGGCCTGGCCGATGGCCCACTCGAGGTGGGTGCGCATGACGCGCTGGGACGCGTGGATCCAGACGACCCCCGCGGTGGTCGCGGGACGTCGCCTGAGCATGTTCGCAGCAGTCATCGTCTCTCCCTCGTTCGATGCGACTTCCCCATCGGTCGAACGAGCCCGAGTCGATGCCTCGAGTGTGTCACACGCCGGCTGCGAACTCCAAGCGTGTCATTCGCTACTCGGTCTGCGCGGCCTCCGCGAAGATCGGCCGCTGCTCCCCAGCCTCGATCGGGAAGGCGAGGCGGTTGCCCGCCGGCGGGAGCGGGCAGTTGAACTGGTCGCTCATCGCGCACGGGGGCACGATCGCGCGGTTGAAGTCGAGCTCGACCGTGCCGTCGTGCCGGGGCTTGACGAACAGGAAGCGGCCGACGTCGTACGTGGCCTCCCCCGTCGTCGCGTCGGCGAAGACGATCTGCAGGCTGTCGCCGTCGGGCAGCGCGACGAGCTCGACCGATGCGCCCTCGTGCTCGAAGCGGATCGTGCCGGGCGAGACGCCCTTCCGCATGGAGCCGCCCTGCGACTTGCCGTACTCGAAGGCGACGCCGCCGTCGACGGGCTCGAACGTGCCGTGCTTGACCCACGCGGGGTCGTAGTCGAAGGTCGAGATGCCGTCAAAGCCGCGGTCGTCGCCCGCCTCCGCGTCCCACACGCGCAGCGCGAACCGGCCGTGGAAGTCCGGCCCGATCACGAATGCCGTGCGACGGTCGTCGAAGCGCACCGAGCTCGGCGTCATCGAGTCGTGGCTGTAGACCATCGCCACCCCGTCGACCACCTGGCCGTCGACGATGATCTCGGCCGACGCATCCGCCGTCACCTGCAGCCCGTCACCCGCGGGCGAGGGCGCCCACGTGCCCGGCACGCCCTCGACCTCGGTCGGCTCCGAGACCCACGCGGTGGTGACGAGCGCGACCGCGCCCTGCGGGCCGCGCACGCTCGCGTCGCGCTTGCGGCGGAAGGCGAGGTGCGACTCGGGCACGGTGGTGTCGGGGCTCGTGACGGCGGCGTCGGTCATGGCCCAAGCCTACCGATCGGCGTGCGGCGGCAGCCGAGGCCCGGCTGTGCCCGAGCCTGCCGAGCCGGCATCGATCGGCCTAGGATCGCGGCATGGCGCAGCGGATCTGGATCGTGCAGCACGACGAATCCCCCGACAACACGGTGCGCGGCGTGTTCGACGACGAGCTCGCGGCCGACCGGTTCGCCAAGGAGGCCCAGGCGTCGGCGCGACCCCCTACCGTAGGCCCATGGACGCGATGCCGCAGCTGAGCCTCATCCTCCCTCCCGACGTCGCACCCGAGCGCTTCGTCCCGATCGCGCGCGCCGCAGAGGGAGTCGGCGTCGAGGAGGTGTGGGTGTGGGAGGACTGCTTCGCCGAGTCGGGCTCGGCAACCGCGGCGGCGGTGCTCGCCGCGACCGAGCGGCTGCGCGTCGGCATCGGTCTCATGCCCGTGCCGCTCCGCGCCGTCGCGCTCACCGCCATGGAGATCGCGACCCTCGAGCGCATGGCGCCCGGTCGCGTGCTGCCGGGCGTCGGGCACGGCATCCTCGAGTGGATGGGCCAGGCCGGCGTGCGTGCCCAGTCACCGCTCACGCTGCTGCGCGAGCACGCGGAGGCGCTCTCGCGGCTGCTCGCGGGCGACGAGGTGAGCGCGCGCGGCCGGTACGTGCAGCTCGACCGCGTGCAGCTGCGCTGGCCGCCCGCGGCGCGGCCGCCGCTCTACCTCGGCGCGCAGCGGCCCAAGACGCTCGCGCTCGCGGCCGAGCTCGGCGACGGCGTGATCCTCGCGGGCGACGCGACGCCGGCTTCGGCGCGGGCCGCGGTCGAGACGATCCGAGCCGTGCGCTCGGAGCGCGGCCTCGACGCACCGTTCGAGGTCGTGCAGTTCACGAGCGTGCGAGCGGATGCGTCGGCGGCCGAGGTCACGGACGTCGCGGCCGCGCTCGCCGACGCGGGCGCGACGAGCGTGCCGATCTTCGCGCTCGACCCCGACGGCCGCATCGACGTCGGCGACGGCATCCCGCGGCTCGCCGAGACGATCGGCTCGCTCGGCGCCTGAACGATCAGCCTGGGCGATGAGCCAGCGCGATCAGCCAGGGCGATGAGCAGGGCGATTCAGTCGTTGCGGCCGCGAGCCGCGACTCGCCAGCGGGTCGACGCGCGCTCGTCGTCGCCGCGGTCGAAGACGTGCAGCTCGTCGACGAGGTTGACCGCCATGCAGACGTGGTTCGGCACCACGCGCACGCGTGAGCCGAGCGGCGGGAGGTCGCCGGGGAGCTCGACGACGGCGTGGTGCTCGCTCAGCTGCACGATGCGCGCCTCCGGGTGGTCGAGCAGGCGGCCGTGGCCGCTCGCCCACGCCGCGCGATCGGGGCCGAGCACCTTCGAGCCGGCGTCGAGCACCATCCGGCCGCCCGCGTGCGAGACGACCGTCGCGTGCGCCGTGAGCGCGATCGCCGTCGGGTCGATCGTGCCGAGCTCCCACTGCTGCGCGTCGCCGAAGACGCTCACGCCCGGCCGCAGCTCGGTGACGGGCGAATCGACCTCGAGCGCCGCCGCGAAGCTCGGCGTCGAGCCGCCCGAGACGACCATCGGCGCGAGGCCCGCCGAGCGCATCGCGTCCGCTGCCACGCGGAGCCCCGCAGCCTCCTGCCGCGCGGCCTCCGCGCGAGCGTCGGGCGCGTACGCGTGCCCGGGGAAGGCGAAGACGCCCTCGACGTCGATGCCCGCCCCCGCCGCGGCGACCGCGACCTCGCCCGCGCGCTCGGGCGCGCATCCGGAGCGGTGATGGCCGACGTCGACCTCGACGCGCGCCGCGACGCGACCCGCGAGCCCGGCCCGGGCGATGCGCTCGGCGCCTTCGACGGAGTCGACGCCGATCGAGATCGCGGCGCCGGCCGCGGTGAGGTGGCTCAGCCGGGCCGCGCGGTCGCCGTCGATCCACAGCGGGAAGGCGATGAAGAGGTCGTCGAGCCCGGCGGCGGCGAACGCCTCCGCCTCCCCGACCGTCGCGACCGTGAGCCCGTGCGCCCCGGCCGCCAGCTGCATCCGCCCGATCTCGATCGTCTTGTGGGTCTTCGCGTGCGGCCGGAGGGCGATGCCGCGCGCGGTGGCGGCCTCGGCCGCGCGCGCGATGTTCGCCTGCATCCGCTCGAGGTCGATCGCGAGGAAGGGCGTCGAGGGTGCCATGCCTGGAGGCTATCGGCCGCCCCGCTCGGCGTTCCCGCAGGGGCGCCGACCTAGGCTTCGGCTATGAGCGTGGACGAGCAGGCAGCGGCGAAGAGCGGCGAGATCACGACGAAGCTGAAGCGAGGCATCACGGGACCGCTGCTGTTCCTGTTCATCCTCGGCGACGTGCTCGGCGCGGGCGTCTACGCCCTCACCGGCACGATGGCCGCCGAGGTCGGCGGGGCGCTTTGGGTGCCGCTCATCGTCGCGCTGCTCCTCGCGCTGCTGACGGCCGGCTCCTACGCCGAGCTCGTGACGAAGTACCCGCAAGCGGGCGGCGCGGCCGTCTTCGCGCAGCGCGCGTTCAAGAGCCCCATCGTCTCGTTCCTCGTCGGCTTCAGCATGATGGCCGCTGGCGTCGTGAGCGCCGCGGGACTCGCGCTCGCGTTCGCCGGTGACTACCTCGCCGAGTTCGTGCCGGTGCCCGCCGTCGTGGCCGCGCCGATCTTCCTGCTGCTCGTCGCCGCGCTCAACGCGCGCGGCATCCGCGAGTCGATGGCCGGCAACGTCGTCATGACCGTCATCGAGCTCTCGGGCCTGCTGATCATCATCATCGCCGTCGGGCTCATGATGGGCGGCGGAGGCGGCGACGTCTCGCGCGTCGGCGAGTTCCCCGCGGGCGTCAACCCGGCGATCGCGACGTTCTCGGCCGCGATCATCGCCTACTACTCCTTCGTCGGCTTCGAGACCTCCGCGAACGTCATCGAGGAGGTGCGGAACCCGCGCAGGGTCTACCCCCGCGCGCTCTTCGGCTCGCTCATCGTCGCGGGCGTCGTCTACGTGCTCGTCGGGCTCGCGAGCTCGATCGCGATGCCGGCTGACGAGCTCGCCGACTCGAGCGCCCCGCTGCTCGAGGTCTTCGAGGCCACGGGGCTCGCCGTGCCCGGCTGGGTCTTCAGCGCCATCGCGCTCATCGCGGTCGCGAACGGTGCGCTGCTGACGATGATCATGGCGAGCCGGCTCGCGTACGGCATGGCCGAGCAGGGGCTGCTGCCCTCGGTGCTCGGGCGTGTGCTGCCGAAGCGCCGCACGCCGTGGGTCGCGATCCTCGTGACGACCGCGATCGCGATCGGCCTGACGTTCATCGGCGACCTCGGCACGCTCGCCGAGACCGTCGTGCTGCTGCTGCTGTTCGTCTTCCTCAGCACGAACGTCGCGGTGCTCGTGCTGCGCCGCGAGCACGTCGATCGGGAGCACTTCCGGGTCTGGACCTTCGTGCCCGTGCTCGGGATCGCCTCGTGCGTGCTGCTGCTGACGCAGCAGGACCCGCACGTGTGGCTCCTCGGTGCGATCGCGATCGCGGTCGGCCTCGTCGCCTACGCGGCGACGCGGTTCGGGGTCACGAAGCCGGCGCCGGCTCCCGCTGCCGATCGTGCCCGAGACGAGTGAGCAGGTAGAGCCGGTGGGCGGTGATGACGATCGCGAGCCATGCCGCGCCGAGCAGCCAGCCCGCGACGACGTCGGTCACCCAGTGGTGCCCGAGGTAGACGCGGCTCGCCGCGACGAGCAGTGAGGCGACCACCGCGATCGCGATGATCCCCGCCCGCGCCCACACCGAGCGGCGTCGGAGCACGAGCAGGTAGGCGATGATGCCGAGGATCGCGACCGCGTTGAGCGTGTGCCCGCTCGGGAACGACGCGGAGACCTCGTAGGGCGGCACGGCGTCGGTGAGCGGCGGGCGGTCGCGCCCGATGAGCACCTTGCCCGCGACCGTCATGAGCAGCGAGCCCGCGCCCGCGGCGACGACGAGCACGAGGGGCGTCCACGAGCGGCGGCGAAGGCTCAGGATGAGGAGCGACAGGATCGCGATGAGGGGCATGCCGATCGTGCCCGCGAGATCCGTGAACCCCGTGATGAACGCATCCGCCCGTGGATCCCGGATGGTGAGGATGGCGTCGAGCAGCGGGCGGTCGATGCCCGCCACGCCGTCCTCGTCGGTGACCGCGTCGTAGACGCCGACGGCGCCGAGGGCGAGCGCGAACGCGACCACCGCGCCGATCGCGAGGGTGAGGATGAGCGTGCCGTAGGGGCCGACGAGCTCGCCGAGCTTCGCGGTGAGCCCCGAGATCCAGCGCGCGAGCGGTGAGCTCGAGCGCGCGAGCTCGACCTCCGGCTCGCCCGCGTCGTGGACCCGCTCACCCGTGGTGCCGTGCTCGTCCGGCGTGCCCTGCACCCGCATGTCGATCTCCTCGCCGTCGCCCGCTCGTGTGCGCCGACGCTAGCGCGCGCGTCCTGCCGGGGCGCTGTGCACGAGAGGCGATTGCGCCGACCGCCATGCTCTGCAAGCGTTGCGGCTGACCGAGGGAGGTCGCATGGACATGCTGTCTGGCGAGGAGATCGCCGCCGCTGACCTGGCCGACTGGCGCAAGCTCGCGCAAGGGCTGCACGCTCGCTACCGCATCGACGGCTTCGGTGCCGGGGCGCGCTTCCTCGTCGCGGTGGGAGACGCGGGGGATGCGCTCGGTCACCATCCGAGCGTCGCCCTCGGCGACGGGCACGTCGACCTCAAGCTCCTCAGCGACGACGCGATCTACCGCGACGACGCCGGCAACGAGCACGTCGTGCAGTGGGTGACCCAGAAGGATCTCGACCTCGCCCGGCGCATCTCCGAGATCGCGGCCGAGCAGGGACTCACGGCCGACCCGGCTGCGGTCACGGCTATCGAGCTCGGACTCGACACGGCAGACTCCGCCGCGATCGCACCGGTGTGGGCGGCGCTCCTGACGGGCGACCCGGCGGCGCGGGGCCTCGGCTCTCCGAGCGACGAGATCCGCGACCCCACGGGACGGGTGCCGAACCTGTGGTTCGGGGACGCTGCGGAGCGGGACCAGGAGCGCTTCCACATCGAGGTCTACGTACCGCCTGAGGTCGGCCCGCAGCGGATCGCGGCCGCGCTCGCCGCCGGCGGGACGGTCGTCGACGACAGCAAGGCTCCGTGGCTCACCGTGATCGCCGACCGAGAGGGCAACCGGGGCGTCGTCTGCGTCGACCCCTCAGCCGTCAAGCAGGGATAGCGAGGATGAGTGACGCGCCCCAAGAGCGACCTTGTCAAGCTCGACGAGCTCAGCGGAGGTCGTCGTCCACCGAGATGAGCACCTTCCCGGTGACGCCGCCCTCGACCGCGTCGTGGGCCGCTGCCGTCTGCTCGAGCCGGAACCAGGTCAGAGGCAGGCCAGCGGCCTCCCCCACCGGAAGGGCGCCGGCTTCGAGCGCGGCCGTGATGTCCTCCGCGGCGGCGGCGAGCGCCTCCCGACCGACGGTGTAGAGCAGCAGTCCTTGCCAGCGCGCGTTCTTCGCGAAGCTCGCCGCGATCGGGGCAGTGAACTCGTCGCCGTTGTTGTTCGCGTAGTACGCGATGCTGCCGTGGTTGGCGAGCACCTCGACGTCGAGCGCGGCGTTCTGCGCCGGTGCGACCTCGACGATGTGGTCGACGCCGTCCGGAGCGACAGCGCGCACCTTGGCCGCGAGCTCGTCATCCGGGTACTGCAGCACGAGGAGCGCCCCCGCCGCGCGCGCGAGCGCGGCCTTCTCGTCGCTGCTGACCGTCGCGATCACGGTCGCGCCCGCCCAGGCTGCCAGCTGGATCGCGGCGTGGCCCACCGCGCCTGCGCCACCCTGCACGAGCACGACGCGCCCGTCGAGCGCCCCGGGCGCGAGCCGCGCCGGCCCGAGCTCGTGCACGGTGAGCGCGCGGTGGGCGGTCATCGCGGGCACGCCGAGGCTCGCCGCGACGTCGAATCCGATGCCGTCGGGCAGACGGACGACGCAGTCTGCAGGCACGACCGTGAGTTCCTGCGCGGTCCCCGTCGGTCGCTGATGGGCGGCGAGGTGGATCCAGACGCGATCGCCGACCTGCAGATCCTCGACGTCCGAACCGACGGCATCGACGACGCCCGCGCCGTCCTGGTTCGGGACGACCTCGGCGAACTCGAGCGGCCTGCTGCCCGCGCGCGCCTTCCAGTCGGTCGGATTGACGCCCGACACGGCGACACGGACTCGCACCTCGTCCGGACCCGGCACCCCGGGCTCGCGGTCGGTGAGCTCGAGGACGGACGAGGATCCGGGCTGGGAGTAGACGATGGCTCGCATGAGGGGTGCAAGGTGCGAGCGGCCGCGAGCATTCCCTGGCCAGTGCCAGGTCGCCGTGGGAGAGGTCCGCCGCTCAGCGCCCGTGCGTCGGGCAGAGGTGCGCGAATGAGGCGCGGCGACAGCGATCGCAGTGCCGACCCAGGATCACATGCCGCACAGCTCGGTCTCCGCGGCCTCGGCGATGACGCGGTACTCGTCCGCGGTCCAGCCGTAGAGCTCAGCCTGCTCGGCGTGCTCGTCGGCGTCGCCCCTTCGCTCCTCGTCGATGTAGAGGCGGTCGCACCACTGGTAGCCGGCGCCGATGACGACGTGCCGGAACGCTTCGATCGGCTCGCCCTCGGCGGGCGGCAGCTCCGAGCCGATCAGGCGGAGCTCTTCGGCGACGGAGGCGGCGAAGTCCCGCTCCCACGTGCGGTGCTCCTCCTGGTACATCTCCTCCTCGGCCGGGTCGAACCCGTCGTCGCTCGACGGGTCGTAGGGGCCGTAGCCGCCGACGAAGCCGTAGCTGAACGGGTCGGCGAACGGCGGGACGATGACGCAGCCGGTGAGTCCGACCGCTGCGGCGGCGCTGATGGTGAGCGCGGCGAGCGTGCGTCGCATAGACGAGCCTCTCGAGAGGGACGATCGGGCGGCCGCGCTGGGGTGCTCGTCGCTCCGAGGAGAGTGTTGCACGAGGAGCCGCCCATCGCGGGCTCTGCCCGAACGCCTCTCGTAGGGCGGACGGGACTTGAACCCGTGACCGAGGGATTATGAGTCCCCTGCTCTGACCAGCTGAGCTACCGCCCCGCGGGCGCGAGGCCCGACCGGTCGAGCCTAGTCGCTGAGCTCGACCCGGGTGTCAGGGTCGCGGATGTCCTCACCCCGGTAGAGGCGCTCGAACGCGGTGATCGTCCGCTCGATGTCGTGCGGCGCGACCATCTCGAGGCTGTGCTGGCGGAACTTGCCGTACTCCTGGTCGCTCAGCCGCAGGACGCGCTCGAGCTTCTCGGCGAGGTCGACGGCATCGTCCGGCCGGAAGAGCCAGCCGTTCGCACCGTCGCGCACGAGGTGCGGCAGCGCCATGGCGTCGGCCGCGACGACGGGCAGCCCCGTCGCCATGGCCTCCATCGTGGCGATCGACTGCAGCTCGGCCGTCGACGGCATCGCGAAGACCTCGGCGCTGCGCAGGCGCTCACGCAGCTCCTCGTCGCTCACGTAGCCGGTGAGCGTCACGCGGTCGCTGATGTGCAGCTCGCGAGCGAGCGCCGCGAGCTCGTCGATCTGGTCGCCGCCGCCGACGATGTCGAGGTGCCAGTCGAGATCGGTCGACAGCTGCGCCACGGCGCGCACGAGCGTCTCGAGCCGCTTCTCGCTCGTGACGCGGCCGACGAACACGATGCGGCCGTGCTGCCGCTCCGGGTTGGGCCGGTACTCGTCCCCCGGCAGTCCGCACGAGATGGCGTGCACGCCCGTGAGACCCGTCATCTTCTCGAGGTAATCGGCGCTGCGGCGCGTCGGCGTCGTGACGACGTCGCAGCGGCCGAGCACCTTCGCCGCGTCGCGCCAGGCGAAGTCGACCGTCTTGCCCTGCAGCGCCTGCGGGATGTTCGAGTGGTCCATGAGGTTCTCGAACATGAGGTGGTTCGTGCCGATGACCCGGATGCCGCGCTTCTTGGCCTCGATCGAGAACGCCCGGCCGAGCACGATGTGCGACTGGAAGTGCACGACGTCGGGGCGCAGCGCGTCCAGCAGCGACGCCGCGTTCGAGAACATGCGCCACGGCTCCGCGAACCGCAGCCACTCGTGCCCGGGGTAGAGCAGCGACCGCAGCCGGTGCACCGTGAACCGCTCGCCCTCGTGCTCCTCGACGTGCGTGCCGTGCCGGCCGCGGCCGAGCGAGGAGGCGACGACGTGCACCTCGTGCCCGCGCTTCGTGAGCCGCGCTGCGAGCCGGGTGGTGAACTTGGCGGCGCCGTTCACGTCGGGCGCGAAGGTGTCCGTCGCGATCAGGACGCGAAGCGGTCGGTCGGTCATGGAGTCTCCTCGGGCGCCTCGGCGAGCGGGCGGATCTGGGGATGGTGCCGAGCGAGCTGCAGCACGCCGGTGACGGCGATCGCTCCCGCGGCGGCGAAGACGATGATGGCCCACGGCGGCGTCGCGGCGGCCTCGCCGAGCACCGTCACGCCGATGAGCACGGCGACGAGCGGGTCGACGACCGTGAGGCCGGCGATCACGAGATCGGGCGGGCCGGATGCGTGGGCGAGCTGCACGGCGTAGCTGCCGGCCGCGAGGGCGATCACGACACCGATGCCGCAGACGATCGTGAGCCACTCGAACTGGCCGGAGATGATGCGGTTGATGACGATCTTCGAGAGCGTGACGACGAATCCGTAGAGGACGCCGGCGGTGACGATGTAGAAGATCGCGTTCGCGCGCTTGCGGTAGAACCACCACGCGACGCCGACGCCCGCGAGGCCCACGACGAGCAGCGCGAGGACCGTGAGCAGCTGCCGGTCGCTGATGGGCCGCTCGACGGCGAAGATCGCGGCGACGCCGACGAAGATGCCGATGCCGACGAGGCACAGCGCGATCGCGCGGATCGTGCGGTGATCGAGCTTGATCTTCGCGAGCCGCGCGTTCAGGATCGCGGTGACGACGAGCGCCACCGCGCCGAGGGGCTGCACGACGATGAGCGGCGCGAGCGCGAGCGCACCGAGCTGCATGACGACCGCGAGGCCGAGCAGCAGCGTGCCGACGACCCACGCGGGGTTCCGCAGCAGCCGCAGCACGGCCGAGCCGCCGAGGTGCGCGCCGCGCTGGTCGCCGCCCTCGAACTGGTCGACGCCGCGGTGCTGGAACTGGGTGCCGACCGAGAGGAAGACGGCGCCGACGATCGCCACCGGGATCCCGAGGGCCTGCATCGGCGTGAGCGAGATCTCCGCCGCCAGGTCGTCGAGAGAGGTGAACAGCACCAAGAAAACCTACCGTTCGGCTCGCCGATACCCTGGAGGACATGACCGTTCTGCCCATCCGCATCACGGGCGATCCCGTGCTGCACACCGTCGCCGAGCCCGTCACCGACTTCGACGAGGAGCTGGGGACGCTCGTCGCCGACATGTTCGCCACGATGGAGGCCGCGCCCGGCGTCGGCCTCGCGGCGCCGCAGATCGGCATCGGCACGCGGCTGTTCGTCTACGACTGGACCGACTCCGAGGGCGTGCGCACGCGCGGCGTCGCGGCGAACCCCGAGCTGTGGATCTCGCCGCTCCCCATCGGCGTGCCTGAGGAGCACGAGGAGGAGGGCTGCCTCTCCATCCCCGGCGAGCGCTTCGCCCTCAAGCGCGCCGAGCGCGCGATCCTGCGCGCGCAGGACGAGCACGGCGAGCACTACGAGCTCGAGGCGTCCGGTTGGCTCGCGCGCATCCTGCAGCACGAGTACGACCACCTCGACGGCATCCTCTACGCCGACCGGCTGGATGCGTTCGGCACGAAGGGCGTGCAGAAGGCGATCAAGCGCAACAAGTGGGGCGTCGAGGGCCTGAGCTGGACGCCGGGGGTCGACGACCTCGACGCCTGAGCGGGAACGCGTCTGCCCGGCGATCCTCCAGGAGGGGGCGCTACGTTCCGTGCACCGACACGAAGGAGCGTGCACGATGAACTTCCTCTCCCAGCTGCGCAACGCCGTCTCCGGACGCCGCTCGAGCGGCTCTGCCCGCGGCAGGCGCTCGACCGGCATGGGCGGCGCGGGCGGCGCTCGCGGACGCGGCTCTCTCCTCAGCTCGGCGCTCGGGTGGATCAGCGGCCGCAACCGGCGCCGCTGAGTGCCTCCGGCGCGCACGAAGAAGGCCCTCACCCCGAAGGGTGAGGGCCTGTCGCTCCCCGAGATGGACTCGAACCATCAACCTGCCGGTTAACAGCCGGCTGCTCTGCCAATTGAGCTATCGAGGATCGCTGCGGGAGCGACGACCATCGTAGCATCCCGCGCGGGCCGGGGTCACATCGGCCGACCCCGACCGGCACGCTGGCCGCCAGAAGGAGGGCTCCATGACCGTCACCCAAGTCTCGCCCAAGCTCTACAACTGGGCATCGATCATCGACGACCAGACGCTCGAGCAGGCGAAGCGGACCTCGAAGATGCCGTTCGTCCAGCCGCACCTCGCCCTCATGCCCGACGCGCACCTCGGCAAGGGCGCCACGGTCGGCTCGGTCATCCCGACCCTCGGCGCGATCATGCCGGCGGCCGTCGGCGTCGACATCGGGTGCGGCATGATCGCCGTGCTCACCTCGCACACCGCCGCCGCGCTGCCGAGCGACCGATCCATCGTGCGGACGGCGATCGAGCGCGCGGTCCCGCTCTCGGCGGGCCACTACAACAAGCGCCTCACGCCGAGCGCCGCCGATCGTGTCGCCGAGCTCGAGGCGCTCACGCAGCGCGCCGGCTTCGACCCGGCCGACTACGCCAAGAACTGGCGCATGCAGCTCGGCTCCCTCGGCTCGGGCAACCACTTCATCGAGATCAGCCTCGACGAGCAGGACCGCGTCTGGCTGTTCCTGCACTCCGGCTCGCGCGGGGTCGGCAACAAGATCGCGCAGCGGCACATCGCCGTGGCGCAGGCGTACGCCAAGGCGCACCGGATCGAGCTGCCCGACCGCGACCTCGCCTACCTCGAGGAGGGCACGCGCGAGTTCGACCGCTACATCGCCGAGCTCGAGTGGGCGCAGCACTTCGCGCTCCTCAACCGCGAGGAGATGATGGACCGCGTCGTCGCCGCGTTCGAGTCTTGGACGGGCGCCGGAGCGGGCGAGCTCGAGCGCATCAACTGCCACCACAACTACACGGCGCGCGAGCGCCACTTCGGCGAGGACGTCTGGCTCTCGCGGAAGGGCGCGATCGACGCCGCCGAAGGAGTCCTCGGGCTCATCCCCGGATCGATGGGCACGCGCTCGTACGTCGTCGAGGGGCTCGGCAACCGCACGGCGCTCAACTCTTCGCCGCACGGCGCGGGCCGCGAGTACTCGCGATCGCGGGCGCGACGCACCTTCACGCGCGCGCAGCTCGAGGAAGCGATGCGGGGCATCGAGTGGCGGCGCACGGATGCGTTCCTCGACGAGATCCCGCAGGCCTACAAGGACATCGACACCGTCATGGCCGACGCAGCCGATCTCGTGCGCATCCGTCACACCCTGCGGCAGATCGTCAACGTGAAGGGCGATTGACCGACCTCAGGATTCCATGCGGATTGCGGCAATCGCCGCTCCGCTCCGGGCAGCTCGCGAGAGCATGGCAACCCAGAGGACGGGGGCAGGCCGATGAGCGAGCAAGACGCCGGTTGTCCGGACCTCGAGCCCGGCGAGCTCGAGGCGATCCAGGCCGAGGATTGTCGCAAGGAGCGCGCGGTCGCCGGCGAGGCCGAGGGCTGACCGCTCGCGCGCCCTCGGCGATGCCCGGGAATCACCGGGCCGGCACGCGGTAGCGTTCGACGCACCACCGCTGCCGCTCGTCTGGAGTCCCGATGCCCCGCTCGACCGCCCGCCGCTCGCCCGTCTCGCAGCTCCTGGTCGTCGCGGCCGCCCTGGTGTCGCTCACGGGCTGCGTCATCGCGGAGCCGCCGGTCGAGCTCCAGCCGGACGGGCCGGCGCCAGCCCCGGCACCGACGGTCGACGCGACCCCCGCGCCGAGCGCATCCGCCGACGACCCCGACCCCGGCGCACTCCCCGAGGTCCTGGAGCTCGGCATGATCGCCGCCGAGGGCGCGCTGCCCGGCTGGGAGACGAGCATCATCACCGACAGCGACTTCGAGGTGCAGCCCGACTCCGACTTCCCCATCGGGCCGACGATCAGCGTCGTCGAGACCGCGACCGGGTGCACGTTCTGGGCCTACCAGGGCCAGCAGGACAGCGCCGACCCCGACGAGGTCGCCAACACGCAGGCGACGCTCGCGGCGATCACCGGCACGGCGCCCGGCGATTGGGAGGCCGACGAGTTCGCGCTCGAGCCCTCCGCGTCGCAGGGCGTGAGCGTCGTGCTCCTGTCGATCTTCAGCGAGGCGGACGACGGCTCCGTGCAGGCGATCTACGCGCGCAACTTCCAGTCGAGCCAGACGACGAGCGCGATCCGCGCGGAGTGCGGGCCGGACGCGGGCGGCATCGAGCACATCGACGACGTCATCTCGGAGCACTTCCAGATCAACTTCCTGCTCCCCTGACGCTCCCGCGCTACAGCTCCTCGCGCAGCGAGCGCCGCTCGCGCTCGAGCTCGAGCAGCTGCTCCTGCAGCCGCTTCGAGTCTTCCGGGTCGCTCGCCCCGAGCCGCTGGAGGCTGCCGAGCATCTCGGCCTTCCGTCGCAGGATGTCGCGGTCGACGAGCGATGAGACGATGCCCTGCACGTAGGCGCGCACCCCCTCCTTCGACGACTGCGGGATGGGCGCCATCGCGAGCGTGCGCACGAGCGGCACGAGCTCGGCCGGCACCGCCTGCGCGACGTGCTCCGAGAAGTCGGGCGCCTCGATGCGATCGAGCGACGCGAGGATGCCGTCGCGCACCACCGCGAGCGACGGGTTCGCGACGTACGCCGACGCGCCGCGGGCCGCGAGGTCGCGCCCGACGACCGCCGGCTGCTGCAGGAGCGCCGCGATCGCATCGCGCTCGAGCCGCGACGCGGGGTCGCGCTCGAGCTGCTGCAGCGCGACTTCGGGTGGCGGATGCGCGGGGCCGGCCTCGGCGGGCCGGTCGCCCGGCGTCGGCGTCGGCCGGGGCGTCGCTTGCCGCACCGCTCGCCGCACCTCGTCCGGGCTCACGCCGAGCCAGCCCGCGACCGTGCGCAGGTAGCCGTCGGCGAGCGCGCGGTCGCGGATCGACAGCAGCACGGGCGCCGCGCGGCGCATCGCCGCGACCCTGCCCTCGACCGTCTCGAGGTCGTGCTCGGCGACGATGCGCCGCAGCATGAACTCGAACAGCGGCCGGCGCTGCTGCACGAGCTTGCGCACCGCGTCGTCGCCGCGCTCGAGCCGAAGGTCGCACGGGTCGAGCCCTTGCGGCGGCACCGCGACGAACGTCTGGGCGGCGAAGCGCTGCTCCTCGGCGAACGTGCGCGCCGCGGCCTGCTGGCCGGCCTCGTCGGGGTCGAACGTGAAGATGACGCGGCCGAGCGAGCGGGTGTCGGTCGTCGAGACGTCGCCGAGCACGCGCCGCAGCACCTTGATGTGGTCGACGCCGAAGGCGGTGCCACACGTCGCGACCGCGGTCGTGACGCCCGCGAGATGGCACGCCATGACATCCGTGTAGCCCTCGACGACGACCGCCTCGTGGCCGCGGGCGATGTCGCGCTTGGCGAGGTCGAGGCCGTAGAGCACCTGGCTCTTGCGGAAGATGGGCGTCTCGGGCGAGTTGAGGTACTTTGGGCCCTTGTCGTCGTCGGAGAGCCGACGGGCGCCGAAGCCGACGGTCGCGCCCGTGACGTCGCGGATGGGCCACACGAGCCGGCCGCGGAAGCGGTCGTAGCTGCCGCGCTGGCCCTCGCTCAGCAGGCCCGCGCCGAGCAGCTCGGCCTCGGTGTAACCCTTGCCGCGCAAGTGGTGCTTCAGCGCGTCGAACGACTGCGGCGCGAAGCCGACCCCGAAGCGCTCGGCGGCCGCGAGGTCGAAGCCGCGCTCGCCGAGGAAGCGCTGCCCGAGCGCCGCGGCGGGCGTAAGCAGCTGCTCGCGGAAGAACGCCTCAGCGTCGCGGCTCGCGGCGAGCAGACGCACGCGGCCGCTCGTCTCCTCCTGCGGCTTGCCGTCCTCGTAGTGGAGCGTGTAGCCGAGCTGCGCCGCGAAGCGCTCGACCGTCTCCTGGAACGACGTGTGGTCCATCGCCATGACGAACTGGAAGGCGTCGCCGTCCTCGCCGCAGCCGAAGCAGTGGTAGCGGCCGACGGCGGGCCGCACGTGGAACGACGGCGTGCGCTCGTCGTGGAAGGGGCAGAGCCCCTTCATGCTCCCGACGCCCGCCGACTTCAGCGTGACGTGCTCGCCGACGACGTCGACGATCGAGATGCGCGATCGCAGCTCGTCGATGTCGCTGCGCCGGATCCTGCCCGCCATGACCGCTTCAGTCCCCCACGTAGCGCTCGTGCCAGGCGAACGCGCCGCGATCGGTGAGGCTCGCGACCTGGTCGACGACCACGCGAGCGCGAGCCGCGTCGTCGGGCGCCGCCGCCCAGTCGTCGGCGTAGGCGCGATCGAGCGCCGACGGCCCGAGCCGCACGAGCGCGTCGCACAGCTCCTGCAGGATGCGCCGCTGGCTCGCGTAGATCGGCTGGCGCCGCTCGGCGAGGATGAAGCTCGCCGCCGTGCCCTTGAGCACCGCGATCTCTGCGCGCACCTCGCGCGGCACCTCGATCGTGCCGCCGAAGCGAGCGAGCGGCCCCTCGTGCGTCTCGCGCGTGAGCCGGATGGCCGCGTTCGCGAACCGCCCGATGAGCTTCGACGTGAGGTTCTTCAGCCGCGCGTGGTCGGCGCGCGAGCCGTCGAACGAGCGCAGCCACGTCTCGAGATCGTCGAGCCGGTCGAAGGCGTCGAGCAGCTCGTCGCGCGTGTACTCCGGCCCCACCCACGTGAGCATCATCGAGACGAGCTCGTCGTGCCCGACGCGGCTCTGCAGCTTCGCGACGTCGACGTAGCCGCCGACCACCGCATCCTCGAAGTCGTGCACCGAGTAGGCGATGTCGTCGGCGAGGTCCATCGCTTGCGCCTCGATGCTCGGGCGTCCCTCGGGGGCGCCCTCGCGCATCCACTCGAACGCCTCGCAGTCGTCGTGGTAGTAGCCGAACTTGATGCGGCCGGATGCGTCGTGGACGTCGGATGCGGCGGGCCACGGATACTTGCAGGCCGCGTCGACGCTCGCGCGCGTGAGGTTGAGCCCGTACGGCCGATCGCGGATCACCTTCGGCTCGAGGCGCGTGATGACGCGGAGCGTCTGCGCGTTGCCCTCGAAGCCGCCGATGCCGAGCGCCCACTCGTTGAGGCCCTTCTCGCCGTTGTGGCCGAAGGGCGGGTGACCGATGTCGTGCGCGAGGCACGCGGTGTCGACGACGTCGGGGTCGAGGCCGAGCTCACCCGCGATCTCGCGCCCGATCTGCGCGACCTCGAGCGAGTGGGTCAAGCGCGTGCGCGAGTCGTCGAAGCCCATCGTGGGCGAGAGCACCTGCGTCTTCTGGCCGAGGCGGCGGAACGCGCTCGAGTGCGTCAGCCGCGCGCGGTCGCGCGAGAAGTCGGTGCGCGACGAGGAGTGCGTCTCGGGCAGCCGGCGCTCGACGTCGTGGGCGCCGTAGCCGCGCGCGTCAGCCGCCACGGGTGTCGCTCTCGTCCTCGATGAGCGCCTCGCGCTGGGCGGGCGTCAGCTCGGGGCTGTCGAGCCAGCCGTCGGGCAGCGCGGGCGTGCGGGGGCTGCCGGCGCGGCCGCGCTGGCCCTCGATGCCCTCGGCGACGTAGGGGATGTCGCGGTCGAGCCGGCCGAGCAGCTCGTCGATGTGCGCGAGCGACTCGACCGCCGCGAGCTCGCGGCGCGCGTCGCCGCCCACCGGGTAGCCCTTGAAGTACCACGCGACGTGCTTGCGGATGTCGCGGCACGCGCGGTCCTCCTCGCCGAAGAACTCCACGAGCAGCTCGGCGTGGCGACGGAACGCATCCGCCACCTGGCCGAGGCCCGGGCGGAACCGCGTGTCGGAGCCCGCGAACGCTGCGGCGAGGTCGCCGAAGAGCCACGGGCGGCCGAGGCAGCCGCGGCCGACCACGACGCCGTCGACGCCCGTCTCGTCGACCATGCGCAGCGCATCCTCGGCCTGCCAGATGTCGCCGTTGCCGAGCACAGGGATCGAGGTGACGGCCTGCTTGAGCTTCGCGATCGCCGTCCAGTCGGCCTTGCCGGAGTAGTGCTGCGCGGCCGTGCGGCCGTGGAGCGCGACGGCGGCGACGCCGGCGTCCTCGGCGATGCGGCCCGCGTCGAGGTAGGTGACGTGGCTCTCGTCGATGCCGATGCGCATCTTCACGGTGACGGGGATGTCGCCCCCGCGCCGGGCCGCGCGGCGCACGATGGCGCCGAACAGGTCGCGCTTCCACGGCAGCGCGCTGCCGCCGCCGCGGCGCGTCACCTTCGGCACGGGGCAGCCGAAGTTGAGGTCGATGTGGTCGGCGCGGTCCTCGTCGACGAGGATGCCGACGGCCGTCTCGACGGTCTTCGGGTCGACGCCGTAGAGCTGCACCGAGCGCAGCGACTCGGAGGGGTGGTGGCTGATGAGCCGCATCGTCTCGGGGGTGCGCTCGACGAGCGCGCGCGAGGTGATCATCTCGCTCACGTACAGCCCCGCGCCGTACTCGCGGCACAGCCGCCGGAACGCGGTGTTCGTGATGCCGGCCATGGGCGCGAGCACGACCGGCGAGTCGAGGCCGATGGGCCCGATCGACAGCGCCGGCGTGCTCACGGTGGTCGTCACGCTCCGACGAGCCCCTGCGCGAGGTGCGCCTCGAGGTCGTCGATCGCGATGCGCTGCTGCTGCATCGAGTCGCGCTCGCGCACCGTGACGGCGCCGTCCTCGAGCGAGTCGAAGTCGACCGTGACGCAGAAGGGCGTGCCCACCTCGTCCTGGCGGCGGTAGCGGCGGCCGATCGCGCCGGCGTCGTCGAAGTCGATCGCCCAGTGCTTGCGCAGGCGCGCGGCGATGTCGCGCGCGAGCGGCGACAGCTGCTCGTTGCGAGACAGCGGCAGCACCGCGACCTTGACGGGCGCGAGGCGCGGGTCGAGGCGCAGCACCGTGCGGGTGTCGGTGCCGCCCTTCGCGTTCGGCACCTCCTCCTCGACGTACGCGTCGACGAGGAACGCCATGAGGCTGCGCGTGAGGCCGAACGACGGCTCGATGACGTAGGGCGTGTAGCGCTCCCCCGACGCCTGGTCGAAGTAGACGAGGTCCTTGCCCGAGGCCTCCGAGTGCGAGGAGAGGTCGAAGTCGGTGCGGTTCGCGATGCCCATGAGCTCGCCCCACTCGGAGCCCTGGAAGCCGAAGCGGTACTCGACGTCGATCGTGCCGGCCGAGTAGTGGGCGCGCTCCTCCTCCGGCACGTCGAAGCGGCGCATGTTCGCCGGGTCGACGCCGAGGTCGACGAACCAGTCCCAGCACGCCTCGACCCAGCGGTCGAACCACGCGGCGGCGTCGTCGGGGTGCGTGAAGAACTCGATCTCCATCTGCTCGAACTCGCGCGTGCGGAAGATGAAGTTGCCGGGCGTGATCTCGTTGCGGAACGCCTTGCCGACCTGGCCGATGCCGAACGGCGGCTTCTTCCGCGAGACGGTGAGCACGTTCGAGAAGTTCACGAAGATGCCCTGCGCCGTCTCGGGGCGCAGGTAGTGCTGGCCGGCCTCGTTGTCGACGGGGCCGAGGAACGTCTTCATGAGGCCCGAGAAGAGCTGCGGCTCGGTCCACTTGCCGGTCGTGCCGCAATCGGGGCACGTGATGTCGGCCATCGACTCGGGCCCCCGGCCCTTCTTCGCCTCGAACGCCTCCTCGAGGTGGTCCTGGCGGTGCCGCTTGTGGCACTGCAGGCACTCGACGAGCGGGTCGGTGAAGGTCGCGACGTGACCGGATGCGTTCCAGACGGCCGAGGGCAGGATGATCGACGAGTCGAGGCCGACCATGTCGTCGCGGCCCTGCACGAACGTCTTCCACCACTGGCGCTTGATGTTCTCCTTGAGCGCGACGCCGAGGGGCCCGTAGTCCCACGCGGAGCGGGAGCCTCCGTAGATCTCGCCCGCCTGGAACACGAAGCCACGGCGCTTCGCGAGGCTGATGACGGCGTCGAGACGGTTCTGGACCACGGATGCTCCTCGAGGATGCGGCTGCGCGCGCCTGCTGGATCGCGGCGCGACACGTGAACCTCGATTCTACCGAGCGCGGCGGGCGCTGCCGCCCGCGCTCGAGGTGGGCTGTGCAGGGTGTCGCCATGCGTCGCTGAGATAGTGTCTTCTCTCGGGGCGCGGGCGCCCCGTCGTGTGCGAGGAGGTCGGATGCAGAGCGAGGAAGGCCGCGAGCTCTACGGCGCCTGGGCGGAGCGCTGGCCGTCCGACGCGGCAGAGCTGCTCGACGGCTACTCCGGCTCCTGGTGGATCGGCGGCAGCTGGGCGATCGGCGCCGCGACCGGCGTCGAGCGGCCGCGCACTGACATCGACATCGTCATCCCCCGCAGCGAGCTGAGCCTGCTGCGCGGCTGGCTCGGCGGCCGCTGGCAGCTGTGGTCGGCCTTCCAGGGCGCGCTCAAGCCGCTGCGCCCGCACGACTCCGACGTGCTGCCGATCGGCACCACGAGCATCTGGTTGCGCCGCAGCGCCTACGGCCAGTGGGAGTACGAGATCCTGCTCGACCCGAGCGACACCGAGTCGTGGCGCTTCCGACGCGACACCGCCGTCACGATGCCGCTCGAGGACGCGCTCTTCGAGAAGGACGGCATCCGCTACGCGAAGCCGCAGATCGTGCTCGCCTACGCCGCGGCCGAGCGGGCCGACGTCTCGTGGCTCGAGGATGCGCTGCCCACGCTCGACGACGGCGCCCGCGCGTGGCTGCTCGAGCGCCTCGCCGACGACCACCCGTGGCGCGAGCGGCTCAGCGCGTCGACGGACGTCGCGCCGTCGCCTATCCCCTGACCGCGTCGAGGTCGGTCACGCGAGCGATCGCGTCGAAGTCCGCACCGGCGTACAGCAGCGGCTCACCTGCCCGCATCGCCATCGCGGCGATGAGGCAATCCACGAGCTTGCGGATCGTCACTCCTTGTCGACGCCCCGTCCGGTAGATGCGAGCCGCGTCGTCCCAGTCGCTCGGGACGGTGCGTACGAGCTCGCATCGGGCGAGGAGCCCGCGCAGCTCGGCGACGTGCTGCTCGGAGCGGGCGCCGGCGAGCACCTCCATCTGCACGGGCTCGCAGACGACCAGCCGGCGTTCGTCGCGGAGGGCGTCCCGGAGCGCGACGTGCGCGCGCGATCCCGTCGCGCGCAGGAACTCGATCCACGCAGACGTGTCGACGAGCACGGTCAGGCCCTCGATGCGCGGAGCTCGTCCAGATCCGCGTCCCACCCGGAGCCCTCCAAGGCGAGAGCGCCCGCGACGTCGAGCGGCTCTGACGCCAGAGCGCGGAGCGCGTAGTTCACGGCCTCGCGCTTCGTCGTGAACGAGAAGCGGCGCATGACCGCTTCGACGGCCGACTCGTCGAGGTCGATGTTGGTGCGCGCCATACACCCACGATACACCAGACGAGCTCGCTCGCCGGGACGGGGCATCGACCACCGCGCCGATCTCGGTACGCGGCCCTCCGCCGCCACTCGATCAAGGGGGTGGGGCTCGTCGAGGGAAACCGCACCCGGGGCGCCTCATCGCGGCAGCGCTACTGCTCCGCCATGAGCTCGGCGCGGCCACCCATCCGACGCATTCGCATCCGGTCGTCCGCGCGCCGATACCTGGACTGGACAGTCGATGGCGAAGCGATCGGCGACTGGTTCGCGAACGAGAGGAACCCGAGGTACGGGGTGACGTGGCTCGTGCAGGGCGACAACGACCCGGACATGATCGAGAGGAGCTTGCTGGCACTGCTGGGTGAGCGCGATCGCAGACTGGACGCTGCAGTGCGCTTCGCCGATGGACGCGTCGCGATCCTCTTCTGCCCGCTCTGCGGCGAGCTTGCCTGTGGCGCGATCAGCGCAGAACTGCACTTCACGCATGACGCCGTCGAGTGGCGGGCGTTGAACCATCAGGATGGCCTGACTGGCGAGGTTTGGACTGATCCACCTCTGCGCAGCGTCTCCTTCGACCGACAGCAGTACGAGGTGGCGATCGGCGAGCTGCTGCGCGACTGGGTCAACAGGACCTGAACGCGGACGGCGGTTCGCGCGCCTCGTCGAGCGGCCCCGCCCTTTCCCGCTCGTCGAGCGGGCCCCGAGCCGTATCGAGACGCGGCCGGCGGATCTCGATCCGCGGCCTTCGGTCACTGCTCGATCAACGGGGTCGCGACGGGGCGTCGACAGCCGCGCCGAAGCGACGGTCGCGGCCCGTGTACTGGTCGAGCGCGTGCCAGAGGTCCTCGCGCGTGAAGTCGGGCCACAACCGGTCGAGGAAGACCATCTCGGCGTATGCGCCCTGCAGCGTCAGGAAGTTCGAGATGCGCTGCTCGCCCGACGAGCGGATGTAGAGGTCGACGTCCGGGACGTCGGGATTGTACATGCGTCGGCGCACGAGCTTGTCGTCGATGCCCGAGGGCTTGAGGCGCCCGGCCGCCACGTCCTCGGCGATCGAGCGCACCGCATCCGCGATCTCGTGCGTGCCGCCGTAGTTGACGCACATCTGGAGCGTCATCGCCCGGTTGCCGGCGGTGCGGCGCTCCGCCTCCTCGAGCTCGCGGATGACGCTCGCCCAGAGCCGCGGCCGACGGCCGGCCCAGCGCACCCGCACGCCCCACGCATCCAGCTGGTCGCGCTGGCGCCGCAGCACGTCCTTGTTGAAGCCCATCAGGAAGCGCACCTCGTCGGGGCTGCGCTTCCAGTTCTCGGTCGAGAAGGCGTAGACCGACAGGTGCTGGATGCCGACCTGCAGCGCGCCGGCGACGACGTCGAGCAGCCGCTCCTCCCCCGCCGCGTGCCCCTGCGTGCGCGTGAGTCCGCGCTGGTTGGCCCAGCGGCCGTTGCCGTCCATGATGATCGCGACGTGCGAGGGCAGGCTGCCGGCGGGGTACGGCGGCGGCTGCTGGCCCGTCCAGTCGATCGGCCTGACCTCGCTCACCGCGCTCCCCGGTCGACGTGCTCGAGCGAGCGCAAGCCGCGCTCGAGGTGCCACTGCACGTAGGCAGCGACCGCGCCAGAGGCGCGCGTGCGCACGCCCGCGGGCGACGCCTCCGCGATCTGCCACTCGCCCGTCAGCAGCGCCCCGAGCAGCTCGAGCGTCGCGGGGTCGATGCGGAGCGCGCCCGGCGGGGCCGCCTCGTCGGAGACCATGCCGCCGAGCTGCGGCACGAACGCGCGGTGCGGGCCGGGCTCGCCGGTCACGGCGCAATCGCCGAACGACGGCGCCCAGCCCGCGATCGAGAGTGCCCGCAGCAGGTAGGAGTCGAGCGTGAGCGACGGGTCGTGCTCGGCGCGCGCGAGCGAGCGGAGCGCCCCGACGAGCAGCAGGTACTGCTGGCGCGAGCCGTCCTCATCGGTCAGCCGGTCGGCGGTCTCGACCATCGCGGTCGCCGCGGTGTAGGCGCGGTAGTCGGCCACGATGACCGGCGCGTAGGCGCCGAGCGTCACCGCTTGCGTGATGATGTCGAGGCTGCGGCCGACCGCGAGCTGCAGGTCGGCGACCATGAACGGCTCGAGCCTGGCCCCGAACCGCGACGACGTGCGCCGCACGCCCCGCGCGACGGCGCGCACCTTGCCGTGCTCGCGCGTCAGGAGCGTGACGATGCGGTCGGCCTCCCCCAGCTGGTGGGTGCGGAGGACGACGCCTTCGTCGCGGTACGTGGGCACGGCTCAGCCGACCGGCTGCACCCTGCGGTCGTGGATGCGCAGCCCCCGGTTGACGCCGGAGACGATCGCCTTGAGCGCCGCCGAGGTCGAGCTCGGGTCGAGGCCGACGCCCCACACCGCGTTGCCGGCGACCGCGAGCTCGATGTAGCACGCGGCGGTCGCGTCGGAGCCGGCGCTCATGGTGTGCTCGACGTAGTCGGTGAGGCTGACGTCGACGCCCTCGCCGCGCAGCAGCTGCAGCATCGCGTCGATCGGGCCGTTGCCGCTCGCGGCGACGTCGCGCACGCTCTCGCCGTCGCGGAGCCGCGCGTGCAGCTGCGCCGAGCCCTCGTGCGACGAGGTGGTCTCGAAGGTCACGAGCTCGAAGCGGCCCCACTGCTCGGCGCCCGTCACCGGGTCGCTCGGCAGGTACTCGTCGCCGAAGATCGTCCAGATCTCGTCGCTCGAGACCTCGCCGCCCTCGCTGTCGGTGCGCGCCTGCACGACATTCGAGAACTCGATCTGCAGCCGGCGCGGCAGGTCGAGGCCGTGATCGGTCTTCAGCAGGTAGGCGACGCCGCCCTTGCCCGACTGGGAGTTGACGCGGATGACGGCCTCGTACGTGCGGCCGACGTCCTTCGGGTCGATCGGCAGGTACGGCACCGCCCACGGCATGTCGTCGACGTGCTTGCCTGCGGCGGCGGCGTCGTCGGCCATCCGCTCGAAGCCCTTCTTGATCGCATCCTGGTGCGAGCCCGAGAAGGCGGTGTAGACGAGGTCGCCCGCCCACGGGCTGCGCTCGTGCACGCGCAGCTGGTTGCAGTGCTCGGCGACGCGACGGATGCCGTCGAGGTCGGAGAAGTCGATCTCGGGGTCGATGCCCTGCGTCAGCAGGTTGAGGCCGAGCGCGACGAGGTCGACGTTGCCGGTGCGCTCGCCGTTGCCGAACAGGCAGCCCTCGATGCGGTCGGCGCCGGCCAGGTAGCCGAGCTCGGCGGCCGCGACGCCCGTGCCGCGGTCGTTGTGCGGGTGCAGCGAGAGGATGACCGATTCGCGGCGCGCGAGGTGCCGGTGCATCCACTCGATCGAGTCGGCGTAGACGTTGGGCGTCGCCATCTCGACGGTCGCGGGCAGGTTGATGATGACGGGCCGCTCGGGGCGCGCGTCGAGCGTCTCGATGATCGCGTTGCAGACCTCGAGCGCGTAGTCGAGCTCGGTGCCCGTGTAGGACTCGGGGCTGTACTCGTAGAAGACCTGCGTGTCGCCGAGCATCCCCTCGAGCTCGAGGCACAGCTTCGCACCGTCGATCGCGATCTGCTTGACGCCCTCGCGGTCGGAGCGGAAGACGACGTCGCGCTGCAGCACGCTCGTCGAGTTGTAGATGTGAACGATCGCCTGCTTCGCGCCCTCGATCGCCTCGAAGGTGCGGCGGATGAGGTGGTCGCGGCACTGCGTGAGCACCTGGATCGTGACGTCCTCGGGGATGAGCCCCCCGTCGATGAGGTTCCGCACGAAGTCGAAGTCGAGCTGGCTCGCCGACGGGAACCCGACCTCGATCTCCTTGTAGCCCATCCGCACGAGCAGCTGGAACATCTGCAGCTTGCGGTCGGGCGTCATCGGGTCGATGAGGGCCTGGTTGCCGTCGCGCAGGTCGACGGCGCACCAGCGGGGCGCGCGCTCGATGCGCTTCGAGGGCCACGTGCGGTCGGGCAGCTCGACCCGGATCTGCTCGTGGTACGGGGTGTAGCGGTGCGCCGGCATCCCGGACGGCTGCTGCATGTTCTTCATCGATCGCTCCTGTCGCTTGCTCCTGTAGTCCGGGCAGGACAGCCTCCGCGACGAGGGAGCCCGGGGTTCAGGCCTCGCCGCGGCGACGAAGGAGCAGCACGCTCTGCATGCGATCAGACTACACCCGGCGCCCGTGCGGCGCCGGGTGCGTCACTCCGCGGCGACCGCGGCGAGCGGTGCGATGCGCGCCGCGCGCTGCCCCGCCGGGAGGCTCGTCGCGACCGCGACGGCGAGGCCGACGGCCGCGAGCGCGAGCGGCAGCTGCCACGGCAGCGACGGCGCGGTCGAGACGACGCCCTGCACCGACGAGAGCATCGCGTGCGCGCCGATCCAGCCGTAGAGCGTGCCGACCGCGAAGCCGGTCGAGACCGCGACGATCGTGATCGCCCCCGCCTCGGCGAGCAGCATCGAGCGCGTCTGGCCGCGGCGGAGGCCGAGCGTGCGCAGCAGCCCGATCTCGCGCGTGCGGCGGCGCACCGAGAGCAGCATCGAGGCGACGAAGCCGAGCACGCCGAGCAGCGCCGAGAACCCGACGATGCCGGCGACGACGCTCGTGACGCCGACGATCAGCTCGCGCAGCTGCTGCTGGAAGAAGGGGTCGCGCTCGATCGTGTGGGCCGCGGTCGTGAGCGACGAGCCGGCAGCGATCATCATCGTGACGACCGCCGTCCCGGCGAAGAGTGAGAGCACGAGGGCCGACGTGCGTCCCGGATGCGTCGCGAGCGTGCCGGCCGCGGCTCGCGCGGGCACGCTTCGTCCGAGCGCCCGCGAGGCGAGCGTCACGAGCGGCGGGGCGATCGCGGGCGCGAGCGCCACGATGCCGGCGGTCGCCACGACGCCGCCGGCGAAGCCGACGAGCACGGCGAGCGGCGAGACGGGGCCGAGCAGCACCGCCGCCGCGAGCAGCACGGCACCCGAGACGAGCGTCACGACGCCGCCGGTGCGACGGCGCGCCACCGTGGTCTCGACGTCGACCGCGGAGCTCCGGAGCGCCTCCAGCGGGGAGACGGCGAGCACCGAGCGGGTCGCGAACAGCGCCGCGAGCACCGCGGCGACCGCGACGATGGCGGCAGGCACCGCGGCCCACGGCTCGACGACGGGCAGGCCGCGCAGGTCGAGCCCCTCGGGCAGCGCCGCGAAGGCTTCGCTCGCGAGGACGGCGCCGCCGACGCCGAGCGCCCAGCCCGCGGCGGCGCCGCCGATGCCGACGATCGCGAAGCCGCCGAGCAGGCGGCGCCGCTCGGCGCGGGAGGACGCTCCGAGGAGCCGCCGCAGCGCGATCTCCGCGCGCCGGTCCTCCACCGCGCCGGTCAGCGCCTGCCGAGTGACGATCGCGCCGACGACGATCGAGACGCCGATGAGGAGCGACTGCGCGAGCGCGAGCAGCAGTCGGCCGGTCTCGCTGCCTGCGATGAGCGCCTCGCCGTACAGCTCGAGCGCGGCGTGCTCCATGACGGTCGACAGCGCGGTGCCGAAGCCCGCGGCGAGCGCCGAGACGGCGAACGCGAGCCACAGCCCCGAGCGCGAGGCGCGGCGGTCGGTGCCGCTCATCGGGCGGCCTCGAGCATGCGCTGGGCGACAGTCGCGGCGTCGGTCGCGGGCAGCTCCTCCTCGATGCGCCCGTCGCGCAGGAGCACGATGCGCTCGGCGCGAGCGGCGACCGCGGGGTCGTGGGTGACGACGACGATCGCCTGCCCGGCCGCGGCGCTCGCGACGAGGATGTCCTGCACCTCGCGGGAGGTCGCGGAGTCGAGCGCCCCGGTCGGCTCGTCGGCGAGCACGATCGCGGGTCGCTGCGCGAGGGCGCGGGCGATCGCGAAGCGCTGCTGCTGGCCGCCCGAGAGCTCGTGCGGGCGACGCTCGGCGAGCGCCGCGACGTCGAGGTCGTCGAGCAGCGCGGCGATGCGCTCGTGGTCGGGCGCGCGCCCCGCGAGGCGCGCGGGCAGCTCGACGTTCTCGAGCGCGGTGAGGCTCGGCACGAGGTTGAACGACTGGAAGACCACGCCCACCTCGTCGCGGCGCAGCGCCGTGAGCGCGTCGTCGTCGAGGCCGACGACCGATCGGCCGCCGATGACGACGTCGCCGGCGCTCGGCGCGTCGAGCCCGGCCGCGAGGTGCAGGAGGGTCGACTTGCCCGAGCCGGACGGGCCCATGACGGCAGTGATCGAGCCGGGCTCGATCGCGAGGTCGACGCCGTCGAGCGCGGTGACGACGGCGGCGCCGGTGCCGTAGCGCTTCGTGACGCCGCGCAGCAGGAGGGCGTGCGAGGACGGGAGTGCGTTGCTGTGCATGCTCCCAGTCAAGGGCCGGCGCTCACGCGCGTCGTCAGCCGGGCGCCGGAACCGAGGTCATCCGCCGGGATGATCGCGCAGAATGATCCGCGCAGGATGAGCCGCGCAGGATGATCCGCGCAGAAGGAGCCGCGCATCCGGCCGTCACGCGTCGAGCCGCGCGAGCCGCTCGTCGAGCATCGCCGCCGTGCGCTCCGGGTGCTCGAGCGGCAGCCCGTGGCCGGCGCCGGAGACGACGCGCAGCTCGCTGCGCGGGTGCGCTTCGTGCAGGAGCCTCGCCGAGTCCCGCATGACGCGCCGCTCGCTGCCGCCGACGACGACGAGCGCACTGCCGCTCGCGCCCCAGCCGTCCGGCACGGTGAAGCGCAGGTTCTCCCCCACGCTCGCGAGGAGCGTCGCCCGCGTGGTCGCGGCGCTGCCCGCGACGTACTCGGGCAGCAGCTCGTCGGGCACGAGGAGCTCGCGGGCCTGCAGCCTTGCGAACCACGGCACGCGCGCGAGCGGCGCGCTGAGCCCGAGCAGCGCGAGCGTCGGGCCGGCGAGCGGCAGCGGCCTCGCTTGCGCGCTCACGACGACCGCGTCGGCGACGAGCTCGGGGCGGCGGGCGGCGAGCAGCACCGCGAGCTGCGCGCCGAGCGAGAAGCCCGCGATGACCGCGCCCCCGGGCGCGCGCTCCTCGAGCAGCGCCTCGAGCCGGGCGACGGTGTCGGCGTGCGAGCGGTAGGGCTCGGAGGCGCTGCGCCCGTGCCCGGGCAGGTCGGGCACGAGCGCGCACACGGGGGTCCGCAGCGCGGCAAGCGTCAGTCGCCACATCCAGCCGGCGACCCCACCGCCGTGCAGCAGCAGGAGCGGCGGCGCATCCGCCTGTCCCAGCTCGTCGACGTGCATGCGACGCGGCGCGGTCAGCGCGACTCGCCCGTGAGCCCGTGCTCGTAGGCGAAGACGACGAGCTGCACGCGGTCGCGCAGGCCCAGCTTGCCGAGGATGCGCGAGATGTGGGTCTTCACGGTCGCCTCGGAGACGAACTCGCTGCGGGCGATCTCGGTGTTCGACAGGCCCTTCGCGGCCAGCGCGAAGATCTGCCGCTCGCGCTCGGTGAGCTCGGCGAACGCCGCCGGCGCCGAATGCCGCTGGCGGCCGAACGCCTTGAACAGCTCGCGCGTCGCGCTCGCCGCGACGACCTCGTTGCCGGCGTGCACCGTGCGGATCGCGGCGAGCACGAGCTCGGGCTCGGCATCCTTGAGCACGAAGCCGGATGCGCCGGCCCGGATGGCGCGCGCGGCCGCCTCGTCGAGGTCGAAGGTCGTGAGCACGACGACCCGCACATCGGGTTGCGCCCGCACGATGCGGTCGGTCGCCGAGATGCCGTCGAGCACGGGCATCCGCACGTCCATGAGCACGACGTCGGGCTGCTGCGCCTCGGCGAGCCGCACGGCCTGCGCGCCGTCGGCGGCCTCGCCGACGCACTGCAGGTCGGGCTGCGACTCGATGAGCATGCGGATGCCGCTGCGGAAGAGCGCCTGGTCGTCGACGATGAGGACGCGGATCATGCGAGCCCCGCCGGGAACGCTGCGCGCACGCGGAACCAGTCGTGCTCGACGCCCGTCCAGACGTCGCCGCCCGCGAGCCTCGCGCGCTCGTGCATGCCGCTCACCCCGTGACCGATGGGGCCGGGCGCGGCGGCGAGTCGGTTGTGCACGTCGATCACGATGCCAGGGCCGAGCGTCATGAGCCGCACGTGCACCGGCTGGTCGCGATCGCCGTGCCGCAGCGCGTTCGTGAGCGCCTCCTGCAGGATCCGGTAGGCGGCGATGTCGGCCGTGCGCGGCAGCGGCGGCCGGCCGCCCACTCGCTCGAGCCGCACGTCGAGGCCGCTGCCGCGCATCCGCTCGACGAGTGCGTCGACGTCGTCGAGCGACGCGACGGGGTCGGGCGCCTCGCTGTGGCGCAGCTGCGCGAGCAGCAGCCGCACATCGCCGAGCGCTTGCTTCGCGGTGCCGGCGATCGTCTCGAGCGTCGCGTCCTTCACCGCGGGGTCTCGCGTGTAGCGCGCGCCGTTCGCCTGCGCGATGACGACCGCGAGCGAGTGGGCGACGACGTCGTGCATGTCGCGAGCGAGGGCGGCGCGCTCCTCCTGCTCGGTCGCGCGCCGGCTCGAGACCTGCGCGACCTGGACCGCGGCCTCCGAGCGGGCGACCGAGGAGACGCCCCAGCCGATCAGGATCGTCATCGAGAACAGCAGCATCGGCGGCACCCACACGACCACCGCGAGCCGCAGCACCTCGTCGAAGGGCACGAGCACGCCCGGCGAGTAGCCGGCGAGGCCGCCCGTGGTCGTGATCCAGTAGGCCGCGAGCACCGAGGCGACGAGCGAGAGCCCCGCCGCCACGAGCCTGCCGGGCCAGCGGCAGAAGCGACCGGCGGAGTAGAGCGGCACGAGCACCGCGAACCAGACCGGGAAGAGCGGTGCGGCGAGCGCGACGTGCACGGCCGCGAGCGCGACGAGCCCGGCGAGCGCGAGCAGCGGCCAGCGGCGGCGCACGAGGATCGCCGCGCCGATCGCGGCGGTCTCGACCACGAGCAGCAGCCAGTGCCAGCCCCAGTTGAAGAAGAGCCCGCCGATGAGCAGCGTAGGCACCGCGAGCATGCCGAGCGTGACGGCCGCGATGAGGCCGTCGGTGCGGAGCGCGTCGCGATCGAGCGGGGCGCGCACCCGCGCCGGGACGGCGGGCTGCGCGTCGGGCGCGAGGGTGTCGGCGGTCACGCCTGCCAGCGTATGGCGGGCAGCGGATGCGTCGGCCTGCGCGGGCGCTGAATCATCCGGCAGGGGGACAAGGCGGGCGCCCGCCCGCACCCGCACGTCAGAACCCGAAGCGGCCCAGCTGCTTCGGGTCGCCCTGCCACTCCTTCGCGACCTTCACGCGCAGGTCGAGGTGCACCTGGGTGCCGACGATGCGCTCGATCTCGCGCCGCGCATCCGCCCCCACCTGCCGCAGCCGCGAGCCGCCCTTGCCGATGATGATGCCCTTCTGGCTGTCGCGCTCGACCCAGAGGTTCGCGTAGACGTCGGTGAGCTCGCGGTCCTCGCGGCGCACGACGTCGTCGAGCGTCACCATGATCGAGTGCGGCAGCTCGTCGCGCACGCCCTCGAGCGCGGCCTCGCGGATGAGCTCGGCGATGCGCACCGAGAGCGGCTCCTCGGTCGTCGTCTCGGCCTCGTAGAGCGGCGGCCCCTCGGGAAGCAGCTCGACGAGCGCGTCGACGAGCACGTCGAGCTGGTGGCCCGCGACCGACGACAGCGGCACGATCGCATCCCACTCGCGCAGCTCGCTCACCGCGAGCAGCTGCTGCGCGACGCGCTCCTTCGAGGCGGCGTCGGTCTTCGTCACGACGGCGACCTTCTTCGCGCGCGGGAAGCCCTCGAGCTGCTGGTCGATGTAGCGATCGCCGGGGCCGAGCGGCTCGTCGGCCGGCACGCACAGGCAGATGACGTCGACGTCGCCGAGCGTCGTCTGCACGACGGCATTGAGCCGCTTGCCGAGCAGCGTGCGCGGCTTGTGCATGCCCGGGGTGTCGACGATGACGAGCTGCGCGTCGTCGCGGTGCACGACGCCGCGGATCGCGTGCCGCGTCGTCTGCGGCTTCGACGACGTGATCGCGATCTTCTCGCCCACGAGCGCGTTCATGAGCGTCGACTTGCCCGCGTTGGGCCTCCCGACGAAGGTGACGAATCCGCTCCGGTGCTCGCTCATGCCTCGGCCTCCGCCGTCGTCTCGGCCTCGACGATGCGCGAGACCTCCATCTCGCCCGCGAGCCGCCCGCGGCCGTCGAGCGAGCGCACCTCGATGCGCAGCCCCGCGACGTGCACGACGTCGCCGACCTCGGCGATGCGGCCGAGCTCCTTCTGCACGAGCCCGCCGACGGTGTCGACCTCCTCGTCGTCGAGCGAGAGGTCGAACAGGTCGCCGAGCTCGTCGATCTGCAGCCGCGCCGAGACGCGCCACGAGCCGTCGCCGACCTCGACGACCTCGCTGCGGCCCCGGTCGTGCTCGTCGTGGATCTCGCCCACGAGCTCCTCGACGAGGTCCTCGAGCGTCACGAGCCCGGCGATGCCGCCGTACTCGTCGACGACCATCGCGACGTGCACGCGATCGGCCTGCATGAGCGCGAGCGTGTCGTCGGCCTTCTTCGACTCCGGCACGAGCAGCGCGGGGCGCGCGAGCTCCTCGGCGGTCTCGGATGCGTCGGGCCGCCACGTGCGGGAGCGCACGACGTCGCGCAAGTACAGGATGCCGAGGATCTCGTCGGTCGACTCCCCCACGACCGGCATGCGCGAGAGGCCGTTGTCGAGGAACTGCCGAAGCGCATCCTGCGCCGTGACATCGCGCTCGACGACGATCATGTCGGGGCGCGGCACCATCACCTCGCGCACGAGCGTCTCGTTGAACTCGAAGATCGAGTGGATGAGCTCGCGGTCCTCGTCCTCGAGCACGTCGCTCTCAGCGGCGGCGTCGACCATCGACAGCAGCTGCGCCTCGGTCGTGAACGCGGTCTCGCGCTGCCGACCGGGCGTCACCTTCTCGCCCACGGTCGCGACGAGCATCGCGATGGGTCCCATGAGCACGCGCCAGAAGCGCAGGAAGCCGGCGGATGCGCGCAGAAGCGCGACGGCGTGCTGGCGGCCGACGGCGCGCGGGCTCGTGCCGACGAGCACGAAGGAGACGACGATCATGACGCCCCCGGCGACGAGCAGCGTGATCCACCACTCGGTGACGAGCGAGTCGACCGCGAGCGCGACGAGCACCGCCGCGATCGTCTCGCACATGATGCGGCCGAACTGGAGCGTCATGACGTGGCCGCGCAGGTCGTCGGCGATCGCGAGCATCTTCCTGCCGCGGCGGGCGGCGACCGCCGCCTCCTGCAGCTCGGCGCGCGAGACGACACCGAGCGCCGCATCGCACGCGGCGAGCCAGGCGCCGAAGACGATCAGCAGCCCTGCGACGACGAAGAGGACGACCTCGAACATCAGCGGACGCGGCCGGGCGTGCCGCTGTCGACCGCCTCGAACGCCGCGAGCAGCGTGTCCTGCAGCTCGAACATCTCGTCGCGCTCCGCCGGCTCGGCGTGGTCGAAGCCGAGCAGGTGCAGGAGTCCGTGCGTCGTGAGGAGCCGCAGCTCGGTCATGAGCGAGTGGTTCGCCTCGAGCGCCTGCTGCTGCGCCACCTCGGGGCACAGCACGATGTCGCCGAGCAGGCCGGCGGGCGCCGGCCGGTCGTGGCTGCCGGGACGCAGCTCGTCCATCGGGAACGAGAGCACGTCGGTCGGGCCGGGCTCGTCCATCCACTGCACGTGCAGCTGCTCCATCGCGCCGACGTCGACGAGCGCGATCGACACGTCGGCGTCGGGGTGCACGAAGAGCTTCTCGAGGTGGTGGGCGACGAGCCGCACGAGCTGCGCCTCGTCGACCGACGCATCCGCCTCGTTCAGGAGGTCGATCGACATCAGTGCCGCCCTCGCCGCGAGTGGTGCGTCGGCTGGCCCTGACGGGCCTGCCGCGCCATCACCTTCTGGTCGTGCGCCGTGTAGGCGTCGACGATTTCGCCGACGAGCGTGTGCCGCACGACGTCGGCGCTCGTGAGCATCGCGAAGCGGATGTCGTCGATCTTGCCGAGCACCTGCTGCGCGACCTGCAGCCCAGAGGTGCCGGCTGGCAGGTCGACCTGCGTCGCGTCGCCGGTGACGACCATCTTCGAGCCGAAGCCGAGGCGCGTGAGGAACATCTTCATCTGCTCGGGCGTGGTGTTCTGCGCCTCGTCGAGCACGATGAACGAGTCGTTGAGCGTGCGGCCGCGCATGTAGGCGAGCGGTGCGACCTCGACGACGCCGGTCGCGAGCAGCTTCGGCACGAGCTCGGGGTCCATCATCTCGTTGAGCGCGTCGTAGAGCGGCCGGAGGTAGGGGTCGATCTTGTCGGTGAGCGTCCCCGGGAGGAAGCCGAGCCGCTCTCCCGCCTCGACCGCGGGACGCGTGAGGATGATGCGGTTGACCTCCTTGCGGTGCAGCGCCTGCACCGCCTTGGCCATTGCGAGGTAGGTCTTGCCCGTGCCGGCGGGGCCGATGCCGAAGACGATCGTGTGCGCATCGATCGACTCGACGTAGGCGCGCTGGCCCTCGGTCTTCGCGCGGATCGACTTGCCCTTGCTCGTGAGGATCACCTCGCCGATCGCGTCGGCGAGGCTCCGCGAGCTGTCCTGCCGGAGGATGCGGCTGCCCTCGGCGACCTCCGTCTGGCTGAGGGCCGTGCCCTGCCGCACGAGGTCGACGAGCTCCTGCACGAGCCGGCCGGCGACCTCGACATCCTGCTCGGGGCCCTCGAGCGTGACGAGGTTGCCGCGCACGGCGACGCGCACGTCGGGGTGCTCGTGCTCGAGGCGCGTGAGGAGCCGGTCCTGCGGCCCCAGCAGTCGCACCATCTCGATGCCGTCGACCTCGATCGAACGGGTTGCGTCAGGCAAGCGATCCCTCTCTGAGTGCGCCGGCGAGCACGTGCGCGTGCACGTGGAAGACGGTCTGCCCGGCGAGCTCGCCGGTGTTGAACACGAGCCGGAAGTCGCCCTCGGCGCGCTCCCGGGCGATCGCCTGCGCCGCTTGCACCATCTCCGCCATGAGGTCGGGATCGCCGGCCGCGAGCTCGACGACGTCGCGGTACTGCGCAGACTTCGGCGTCACGACGACGTGCATCGGCGCTTGCGGCGCGATGTCGGTGAAGGCGATGATGCGGTCGGTCTCGAGGACGATCTCCGCCGGGATCTCTCGGGCGACGATCCGCTCGAACACGGTGGGCTCAGCCATGCCAGTCAGCCTACCCGCGCCGGGCTCACCAGCGCCCGAGCCGCAGCGAGAGGGCAGCGAGCCCCGCGAGGCCAGCGGTCGACGTGCGCAGCACGTGGTCGCCCATGCGAGCGCGCACGGCGCCGGCCGCGTCGAGCGCCTCGAGCTCGCCCGGGTCGATGCCCCCCTCGGGTCCCACGACGAGCAGCGCGTCGCGCTCGATCGGCACCTCCGCGATCGAGGCGGGCGCGGTCGGGTCGAGCACGACGAGCTGCCATCGCGCGCCGAGCGCCGCGAGCCCCGCGGTGTCGACGACGCCGGTCACCTCGGGCAGCCGCGCGCGGATCGCCTGCTTGCCCGCCTCGCGGACGATCCGCCGCCAGCGCTCGATCGCCTTGTCACCGCGATCGCCCTTCCACTGCACGACGCTGCGCCGCGCCTGCCACGGCACGATGACGTCGACGCCGAGCTCGGTCGAGGCCTGCACGGCGAGCTCGGCCCGGTCGCCCTTCGCGAGCGCCTGGGCGAGCGCGATGCGCGGGCTCGGCTGCGGCACCGCCTCGACGCGCTGCAGCACGACATCGACCCCGTCGCGCTCGACGCGGTCGATGATCCCCTCGGCGAGCGTCCCCGCGCCGTCGCTCACGAGCACTCGCTCGCCGCGGCGCATCCGCGAGACGACGGCGGCGTGGTGCGCCTCCTCGCCCTCGAGCGTCACCACGGCGCCCGGCTCGGCGCCCGCGAGCGCGTCGTGCCAGTAGCAGTGGGCCATCAGAGGCGCAAGCGGTCGCGCATCTTCGCGAACAGCCCCTGCTTGAACTGCGCGAGCTGCGGCGCGGGCGCCTTCGTGCGGTCGCGCAGCTCGCGCAGCAGCTCCTCCGTGCGGCGATCGATGCGCTGCGGCGTGACGACCTGCACGCCGAGCTTGAGGTCGCCGCGACCGGCGCCGCGGAGGCGCGAGACGCCGCGCTCGCCGATCGTGATGACGTCGCCCGACTGCGTGCCGGGGCGCACCTCGACCTCGACCGGCCCGTCGATGCCATCGACGGTGCTGCGCGCGCCGAGCGCCGCGTCCGAGATCGACACCTCGAGCGTGCCGAGCAGGTCGTCGCCCGAGCGGGAGAAGACATCGTGGTGGCGCACGTTGATCTCGAGGTAGAGCGTGCCGGCCGGTCCCCCGGCCTCGCCGACCTCGCCCTGGCCGGGCAGCTGGATGCGCAGGCCCGTGTCGACGCCCGCGGGGATGTCGACCGGGATCGTGCGCTCGGCGCGCACGCGGCCGTGGCCGGCGCACGTCGGGCACGGCTCGGGGATGATGCTGCCGTAGCCCTGGCACGCCGCGCACGGCTGCGACGTCACGACGTTGCCGAGCAGCGACCGCACCTGCCGCTGCACGTGGCCGGAGCCGCCGCACATCGTGCAGCGCTGCGGGCTCGTGCCGGGCGCGGTGCACGCGCCGTCGCACGTCTCGCACAGCACGGCCGTCTGCACGCGCAGCTCCCGGTGCACGCCGAAGACGACATCGGCCAGGTCGAGGTCGACGCGCAGCAGGCTGTCCTGCCCCGGCTGGCGCCGCGAGCGCGGGCCGGCCGAGCGGCCGCCGCCGAAGAACTGCTCGAAGATGTCGCCGAATCCGAAGCTCCCGCCGTCGAGCGAGGGCCCGCGGTCGTACTCCGCGCGCGACTGCGGGTCGCCCAGCACGTCGTAGGCGTGCGTGACGTCCTTGAAGCGCTCCGCCGCGTCCTCGCTCGGGTTGACGTCGGGGTGCAGCTCGCGCGCGAGGCGGCGGTACGCCTTCTTGATCTCGTCCTGCGTGGCGTCGCGCTCGACGCCGAGTGTCTCGTAGTGGTCGCTCACTCAGTCCTCGCTCAGCAGCCGCGTGAGGTAGCGCGCCACTGCGCGCACCGCGGCCATGTTCCCTGCGTAGTCCATCCGGGTCGGGCCCAGGACGCCCACGTGCCCTTCACTGCCGTCGGCGGTGTAGGTCGATGCCACGACCGCCGCCTCGCCGAGCGGCCCCGAGAGCTCGCGCCCGATGCGGGTCGCGACCTCTCCCTCGGAGCCCATCTCGTCGAAGAGGCGCAGCAGCGTCACCTGCTCCTCGATCGCATCGAGCACGGGCGTCACGGTGCCCTGGAAGTCTCGCTCCTCGCGCACGAGGTTCGCGGCACCCGCCATCACGATGCGGTCGCCGCCGGCACCCTGCAGGATCTCGGTCAGCGTCTGCGCCACGGCACCGGTCGCGGCGGCGATGGAGGCGGGGGCGGATGCGGCGGTCGACGAGAGGCGCTGGACGGCCTCGGCGGGCGCGAGCTCGGCGATCGTCTCGGTGAACGCGCGGCCGAGCACCGAGGCCTGGTCGGGCTCGATGCGCTGCCCGACGTCGAGCAGGCGCTGCTCGACGCGGCCCGAGTCGAAGATGAGCACGGCGAGCACCTTCGACTCCGTGACGGCGACGAGCTCGACGCGGCGCACGGCGCTGGGACGCCGGAGCGGCACCTGCACGAGCGCGACCTGGTTCGTGAGGCTCGAGAGCAGCCGCGCCGTGCGAGCGAGCACGTCGTCGCGGTCGACGGACTCGTCGAGGAAGCGCGCGATCGCCTGCCGCTGCGCGGGCGTGAGCGGCTGCATGCGCTGCAGCCGGTCGACGAAGACTCGGTAGCCCTTGTCGGTCGGCACGCGTCCCGAGGAGGTGTGGGGCGCGACGATGAGCTCCTCCTCCTCGAGGAGCGCCATGTCGTTGCGGATCGTGGCCGCGGAGACGCCGAAGGCGTGCCGCTCGACGATCGACTTCGAGCCCACCGGCTCGCGCAGGGCCACGTAGTCCTCGACGATCGCCCGGAGGACGTCGAGACCGCGATCCGAGACCATCCCGCGCTCCTCCCCTGACTGGCACTCTCCGATGCTGACTGCCAATCCTACCGCGCCGCCACGCGCCGCGCCTGATCGCTCACCGCGTCCCCAGGCACCCGGGCGACAATGGCCGTGCGGAACGTCCGCAGACTTCGCGGACCATTCACGAAAGGCACTCCCCATGTCCGACCCCAACGTGCCCCGCCGAGACGATCAGCACGACTCGACCGACCCCTCCGTCGAGGGCTTCTCGGTCACCGATGAGCAGCACGCAGCCCCCAGTGCGCCCGCAGCTCCCGCGCTCGGCCAGCCGGCCGAGCCGTTCTCCGCTCCCGCGACCGGCAGCGCACCCGGCGCCCCGGGCCAGCCGGCGTTCGGGACGGGTGGCGCAGACCCCAACCGCCAGTGGAGCCAGCCGCAGCCCGGCCAGCAGGGCAGCGCTCCCTTCAACCAGCCTCCCGGCGGACAGCCCGAGTACGGCCAGCAGGGCTACGGCCAGCAGGGCTACGGCCAGCAGGGCTACGGCCAGCCCGGCAGCCAGCAGTACGGCGCCCCGCAGTACGGCTCTCCCCAGCCCGGGTCGCCGCAGTACGGCGCCCCCGGTCAGCCGCAGTACGCGGCCGGCGCCCCGATGTCGCCCGTCGACGAGAAGAACGCCGGCATGTGGGGCCACCTCTCGGGCCTCTCGACGATCGTCACCGGCGGCTTCGGCGGCTGGATCGGGCCGCTCATCGTCTACCTGATCTACAAGGACCGCAGCGCCTTCGCCCGGCAGGAGTCGAAGGAGGCGCTGAACTTCGGCATCTTCATGACGATCCTGGTCGTAGGCATCTGGGTGCTCGCCGTCGTGCTCGGCATCATCACCTTCGGCATCGGCTCGATCCTCGGCGCCTTCTACTGGGTGCCGCCGCTGCTGCAGGTGATCTTCTCGATCATCGGCGGCGTGCGCGTCAACGCCGGCGGCTCCTACCGCTACCCGTTCAACTGGCGGCTGGTGAAGTAGGCCCTACGGCAGCAGGCGCCGCACGACGGCGTCGGCCAGCAGCCGCCCTCGCAGCGTCGGGATCACCCGGCCGGCGAGGGCGGCTCTGCCGTCCACGAGGCCATCGGCGACGAGTCCCGCGACCGCGCGGCGCCCCTCCGCGTCCAGCACGTCGATCGCGAGCCCCTCGGCGATCCGCGACTCGAGCAGCACGCGCTCGACCCGGCGCGTCTCGTCGTCGAGCACCTCGCGCGCGAGCGCGGGCGACGACCCCGCGACGAGCCGATCGCGATACGCGGCGGGGTGCTTGACGTTCCACCAGCGCACACCGCCCACGTGGCTGTGCGCGCCGGGGCCGAAGCCCCACCAGTCGTGCCCGCGCCAGTAGGCGAGGTTGTGGCGCGCCACCTTGTCGCCCCGCGCCCAGTTGGAGATCTCGTACCAGGAGTAGCCCGCCTGGCCGAGGGACGCATCCGCCGCCTCGTACATCGCCGCCTGCAGGTCGTCGTCGGGCGCGGCGAGCTCTCCACGGCGGATGCGTCGGGCGAGCGCGGTGCCCTCCTCGACGATGAGCGCGTAGGCCGAGACGTGGTCGGGCGCCATCGCGACGACCGCGTCGAGCGATCGCTGCCAGTCGTCGAGCGACTCCCCCGGCGCGCCGTAGATGAGGTCGAGGCTCACCTCGAGGCCCGCCTCGCGCGCCCACTCGACGACGAGCGGCACGCGCTCGGGGTCGTGCGTGCGGTCGAGCGCGGCGAGCACGTGCGGCACCGCCGACTGCATGCCGATCGAGACGCGCGTCACGCCGCCCGCGCGCAGCTGCACGAGCCCGGCGAGGTCGATCGAGTCGGGGTTCGCCTCGACCGAGACCTCCGCGCCCTCGGCGAGCCCGAACGCATCCGTCACGCCCGCGAGCATCGAGACGAGGTCGCCCGAGGGCAGGAGGGTGGGCGTGCCGCCGCCGAAGAAGACGGTCTGCATCGGGCGGAGCGGGCCGAGCTCGCCGAGCACCTCGCGCGCGAGGCGGATCTCGGCGGCGACGTCGCCGGGGTAGCCCGCGCGGCTCGCCCCGCGCAGCTCGTCGGCCGTGTAGGTGTTGAAGTCGCAGTAGCCGCACCGCACGGAGCAGAACGGCACGTGGATGTAGGCGCCGAAGGGCGCGTCGGCCGCGGTGCCCTCGGGCAGCCGGCCGTCGGCGGGAGCCGCCTCGCCGTCGGGCAGGCGACCCACGTCAGCGCACGTCGATCGAGCGCAGCACGTCCATGTAGCGGTCGTGGTACTTCGCGCGCAGCGCCTTCGAGACGGGCGCGCCGAGCTTGGCGTACCAGGCGGCGTTGCGGACGATCGCGCGGAAGTGCAGGAAGACGGTCTCGTCCTCGGCGATCTCGACGGTGAAGCGCTCCTCGCCCGCCTCGGGGTGGCCCTCGAGCGAGCCGAGGATCACGCCGTGGCTGTTCGGCTCCTCCTCGACCGCGATGACGCGCATCGGGGCGTGGAGCTGGACGCCGAGGAAGCGGATGCGCTGGTCGATCGAGTCGCCCGGCTGCAGGAACGGCTCGCCGTCAGGCCCGAAGTCCTGCTGCGGCTCGACGCTCGCGGCGCGCGTCGCCTCGCCGTCCTGGAAGCCGACCGGGCGGTAGACAGTGCCGCCCTCGGTGCCGACGACGTCGACCTCGATGCCCGCGAGCCGCTGCACCTTCCAGGTGCGCAGCGCCGCGACTGCGGCGTCGAAGCGCGGCCGGCCGTGGCCGATGCGCGAGCGGCGCTGCACGACCTCGAAGCCCTTCGGCGGGAAGCGCGTGAAGTCGAAGTGGGAGGTGGCGCCGACCGCGCCGTAGTTCGTCGAGCGCTCGCGGATGGGCTTCACTTCGCGTCCTTCTTCGACTCGCCGCTCGAGAGGGCGGCGATGAACGCCTCCTGGGGCACCTCGACGCGGCCGACCATCTTCATGCGCTTCTTGCCCTCCTTCTGCTTCTCGAGCAGCTTGCGCTTGCGGGAGATGTCTCCGCCGTAGCACTTCGCGAGCACGTCCTTGCGGATCGCGCGGATCGTCTCGCGCGCGATGATGCGCGCGCCGACGGCGGCCTGGATGGGCACCTCGAACTGCTGCCTCGGGATGAGCTCCTTGAGCTTGCCCGCCATGAGCACGCCGTAGGCGTAGGCCTTGTCGCGGTGCACGATCGCGCTGAACGCATCCACCTGCTCGCCTTGGAGCAGGATGTCGACCTTGACGAGGTCGCCCTCCTCCTCGCCGTCGAGCTCGTAGTCGAGCGAGGCGTAGCCCTGCGTCTTCGACTTCAGCTGGTCGAAGAAGTCGAAGACGATCTCGCCGAGCGGCAGGCGATAGCGCAGCTCGACGCGATCCTCCGAGAGGTACTCCATGCCGCCGAGCGTGCCGCGGCGCGACTGGCACAGCTCCATGATCGCGCCGACGTAGTCCTTCGGCGCGAGGATCGTCGCGCGCACCATCGGCTCGACGATCGAGTGGATCTTGCCGTCGGGGAACTCGCTCGGGTTCGTCACGGTGTGCACGACGCGGTCCTCGGTCTGCACCTCGTAGATGACGCTCGGGGCGGTCGCGATGAGGTCGAGGTTGAACTCGCGCTCGAGCCGCTCGGTGATGATCTCGAGGTGCAGGAGGCCGAGGAAGCCGCAGCGGAAGCCGAAGCCGAGCGCGACGGAGGTCTCGGGCTCGTAGACGAGCGCCGCATCCGACAGCTTGAGCTTGTCGAGCGCCTCGCGCAGCACCGGGTAGTCGCTGCCGTCGATCGGGTAGAGCCCGGAGAAGACCATCGGCTTCGGGTCGGCGTAGCCCTTGAGCGGCTCGGTCGCGGGGGCGCGGAAGGTCGTGACGGTGTCGCCGACCTTCGACTGGCGCACGTCCTTCACGCCCGTGATGAGGTAGCCGACCTCGCCAGCGCCGAGGCCCTTCGCGGGGACGGGCTCGGGGCTCGAGACGCCGATCTCGAGCAGCTCGTGGCGTGCGCCGGTCGACATCATCTGGATCTGCTCGCGCGGCGAGAGCTTGCCGTCGACCATGCGCACGTAGGTGACGACGCCGCGGTAGCTGTCGTAGACCGAGTCGAAGATCATCGCGCGAGCGGGGCCGTCGACGTCGCCCTGCGGCGCGGGGATCGTGCGCACGACGCGGTCGAGCAGCGCGTCGACGCCGACGCCCGTCTTGCCGCTCACGCGCAGCACGTCGTCGGGGTCGCCGCCGATGAGCCCGGCGATCTCGGCCGCGAACTTGTCGGGGTCGGCGGCCGGCAGGTCGATCTTGTTGAGCACCGGGATGATCTCGAGGTCGTTGTCCATCGCGAGGTAGAGGTTCGCGAGCGTCTGCGCCTCGATCCCCTGCGCGGCGTCGACGAGCAGGATCGCGCCCTCGCACGCGGCGAGCGAGCGGCTCACCTCGTAGGTGAAGTCGACGTGGCCGGGGGTGTCGATCATGTTGAGGGCGAAGGTCTCGCCGTCGAGCTCCCACGGCATCCGCACGGCCTGGGACTTGATCGTGATGCCGCGCTCGCGCTCGATGTCCATGCGGTCGAGGTACTGCGCGCGCATCGAGCGGTCGTCGACGACGCCCGTGAGCTGCAGCATCCGGTCGGCGAGGGTCGACTTGCCGTGGTCGATGTGCGCGATGATGCAGAAGTTGCGGATGCTCGCGGGATCGGTCGAGGCAGGCTCGAGTGCCTTGGTCGCTCTGGGGCTCACGGGTCCTTCTCGATGGGGGTCTCGATGGAGTGGTGCGGAATGGTCCATTCTCCCACAGCGGATGCGTCGGGCCGCGTTGCGACCGCGGGCTGCGCGCTGGTAGAGTCGTTCGTTGGCTTCCCCTTCTTCCGCGTGCCCGTCGCGCGAGGGCGGGTCGCGGCGGGGCTCTGAAGGAGCGCAAGCCGCCGCCAACCATCTTCCGATCAGAACAGGACCCCACGTGGCGAACATCAAGTCGCAGATCAAGCGCATCCTCACCAACCAGAAGGCGACCGACCGCAACCGCGCCGTCAAGAGCGAGGTCAAGACCGCTGTCCGCGAGGCCAAGAAGGCCATCGCCGCCGGCGACAAGGCCGTGGCGCAGGAGAAGGTCGCCGTGGCGGCGCGCAAGCTCGACAAGGCTGCCTCGAAGGGCGTCATCCACAAGAACCAGGCCGCGAACCGCAAGTCGTCGATCGCGAAGCAGGTCGCCGCGCTCTGAGCTGAGCAGCAGCGCTGACAGGCGGGGGCCCGATGGGCTCCCGCCCTCGTCGTCCCCCGAGCGGTCACTTCCGCCCGCGAGCGGTCACTTCCGCCCCCGAGCGGTCAATTCCGCCCGTGAGCGGTCACTTCCGCCCCCGAGCGGTCAATTCCACCCCCGAGCGGTCACTCCCGCGCGTGAGCGGTCAGTCGAGGAAGGCGACCGCACGCACCGGGGCGCCGTCGCCCGCGAGGCGCAGCGGGAAGAAGCCGACCCGCACGGGCGCCGGCAGCGACTCGAGGCCGCGGACGTTCTCGATGATGAGCCCATCTGCGCCGAGCACGACCTCGTGGACCGGGAACGACGCATCCGCCGCCCCCGTCGGGTCGGGGCTGAGCGTGTCGACCGCGAGCACCCGCATGCCGCGACGCTGGAGCTCTCGCGCGGCGTCCGCCGCGAGCGCGGGATGCTGCAGCGCGAGCTCGGTGTCGAAGCGCGCGGCCCAGCCGGTGTCGATGAGCACGATCGGCGGCAGCCGCTCGGGCAGCGAGCCACTGGCCTCGAGCTCGCGCCAGCCGTAGGCGTCGCCGCCCGAGAGTCCGGGCACGCGCACGACGAGCGCCTCCCCCACGAGCTCGTCGAGCGCGACGTCGGCCATCGTGCGGCCGCCCTCGATCGAGTGCGAGGGGGCGTCGACGTGCGTGCCGGCGTGCGAACCCATCCGGATGCTCGCGACGTCGACGCCATCGGCTGCGACGGTGAGCGCGGGAGCGATCCGCACCTCCGGGTCGCCGGGGTAGACCTGCATCCCGTCGACGACGGGATGGCTCAGGTCGACGATCGTGCCGCGACGCTCCCCCGCGGTCTCAGCGCGCATCCGCCGTCTCGGCCAGGTGCGGCGCGCGCTCCGGTGCGCCCTTCGCGCGGCTCGGCCACGAGAGCGCGAGGTAGAGCACGAAGGTCACGACGAAGCTCGGCACGGTCGCGCCGAACGGCAGCGGCCACACGTACGCCCAGACGTAGGCGAGCGCCGCGCCCACGACCCACGAGCCGACGGCGATCCAGTTGACGCCGCCGGTGTACCAGTAGCGACCGCCACGCGCCTCGAGGATGTCGGCGCTGTAGGCACGGCGCCGCAGCAGGTAGTAGTCGACGATCATGATCGCGAACACCGGCGCGAAGAGTGCGCTGATCGTGACGAGGAACGTCGTGAACTGGTCGAGCAGCCCGAAGAAGGTCGCGCCGATGATCGAGATCGCGCCGAGGATGAGCGCGCTCGCGAGGAACGGCACGCGCTTGCCCGGCAGCGCGTTCACGACCGTGGTGACCATGCCGTAGACGACCATCGTGTTTGTCGCCATCACCGAGAGGAAGATCGCGACGGCGAAGAGCGCGCCGAAGGGATCGATGATCGTCGTCGGGTCGAAGGCCACCGGCTCGCCGCCGCTGAGCACGACGTAGCCGATCGCGGTCGCGCCGACGGTCATCGCGGTGACGGTCGAGAGCGTGTAGCCGACGCCAGAGCCGATCGCGCCGCCCTTCGTCGTGCGCGCGAAGCGGTTGAAGTCGGCCGAGAGGACGGTCCACGAGATCGCCGTCGCGAGCACGACGTCGAACATCAGGCCGGGCGTGTAGAACGGCTCGGCGGTGCCGGGGATCGCCGCGAACTCGGCGGGCGTGAACGTCGAGAAGGCGGTGATGAAGACGTAGGCGGAGATCGCGAGGATGACCGCGGCGAACCACGGCTCGACGCGCGCGACGCCCGCGTGGCCGAAGATCGCCAGGATGACGACGACCGTCTGGCACAGCACGGCGAAGATCACCGGGCTCGAGAAGCCGGTGACCGCCTCGACGATGTAGTTGAGCGAGATGCCGGCGAGCATCGCCTGCACCCAGCTCCAGCCCATCAGGATCACGAGGTTCGCGGCGGCGGGCAGCAGGCTGCCGCGAGTGCCGAACGGGCCGCGCGTGAGCGCCATCGTCGGCAGGCCCGTGCGGGTGCCGATCGCGCCGATGAGCACGAGCACCGACGCACCGAGCACGGTGCCTCCGACGATGAGGCCGAGCACGAGGCCGTACGGCACGTCGGGCACGAAGAGCGTCCCGGTCAGCAGCGTCGTCACGACGAGGTTCGCCGCGAGCCAGATCATGAGCATGCGGCTGGACGAGTAGGTGCCGCGCACGGGACCGGCGTCGTCGGCGCTCGCCTCCAGTCGGCGTTCGAGGCGGGAGTAGAGCGACATCGGTCTCCTTCGACGGGTGGGGCTTGGGACGGGACAGGGAGTGATCAGGCGAGCGGCGAGAGGTGCTCGTGCACGGCGACGAGGCGGTCGCCGTCGACGGCGAAGACGATCGACTCGCGCTCGCGGTACGACTCGCGACCCTCGCCCGTCTCGACCGTCGTGTCGACGGTGTGGCTGAAGACGGCGCCGCCGGGCAGCGGCTGCACGAGCGGCTCGCTCGAGGCGCACGAGACGACGTGCCAGCCGCTCTCGACCCACGTGCTCCAGAGCCGCTCGTACTCGGCGCGGCTGTCGAGCCGGGTGGGCTCGGTGTGGAAGACGAAGGATGCGTCGTCGGCGAAGGCGGCGAAGTAGCGCTCGCCGTCGGTGGCTGCGAAGGCGTCGACGATCGCGGCCGCCGCGGCCTCGACCTCGGCGGCGTCAGGCGTCCGCACTGCCGTCACCGGAGGCAGCCGCCGTCGGCGCCATCGCGCTCAGCAGCTCGTAGACGACGTGGCTCGCCGCGATCGCGGTGAGCTGGGCGTGGTCGTAGGCGGGGGCGACCTCGACGACGTCGGCGCCGACGATGTGCAGGTCGGAGAGCGCGCGCAGCATGCGCAGCAGCTCGCGGCTCGTGAGACCGCCGGCCTCGGGCGTGCCGGTGCCGGGCGCGTGCGACGGGTCGAGCACGTCGATGTCGATCGAGATGTAGAGCGGCGCGGAGCCGATGCGCGCGCGCATGCGCTCGATCGCGGCGGCGACGCCGTGCTCCTCGACGAACTCGCTCGTCACGACCGCGAAGCCGAGCCGTTCGTCGTCGACGAGGTCCTGCTTGTCGTAGAGCGGACCGCGCGTGCCGACGTGCATGCTCGCGGTGAGGTCGATGAGCCCCTCCTCCGACGCTCGGCGGAACGGCGTGCCGTGCGTGATCGGGGCACCGAAGTAGGTGTCCCACGTGTCGAGGTGCGCGTCGAAGTGCAGCACCGCGACCGGCCCGTGCTGCTTGGCGATGTCGCGCAGCAGCGGCAGCGCGATCGTGTGGTCGCCGCCGATGACGACGATGCGGTCGGCGCTCTCGTGGAGGGCGCGCGAGCCGGCCTCGATGTCGGCGACCGCCGCCTCGAGGTCGAAGGGGTTCGCGACGATGTCGCCCGCGTCGGCGACCTGCTGCGCGCCGAACGGGAAGACGTCCTGCGCCGGGTTGTACGGGCGCAGGAGTCGCGAGGCCTCCCGCACGTGCGACGGGCCGAAGCGCGCCCCGGGCCGGTAGCTCACGCCGCTGTCGAACGGCACGCCCGCCACCGCGATGTCGGCGCGGCCGACCTCGTCGAGCCGCGGCAGCCGGGCGAAGGTGGCGATGCCGGCGAAGCGCGGCACCGCGCTCGCGTCGACCGGTCCGCGCGGCGCCGAGGGACGGTTCTCGGTGGGTTGCATATTAGACAACTTTCGATACGCTTTGTGCAACTAGTGTGGTCACCGTACGCCCGTCGCGGAGCGTCCGTCAAGGTGAGCGACCAACAGCGAGGATCGACATGCGCCCCATCCACCCCGATGCCGACGACAGCTCCATCGCCATCGGCGCGAAGCTGCGGTCGGCGCGCACCGCGCAGGGCATGTCGCTGAGCCAGGTCGCGGCGACGTCGGGGCTCTCGAAGGGCTTCCTCAGCCGGCTCGAGCGCGATGAGACGTCGCCGAGCGTCGCGACGCTCGTGCAGCTGTGCCAGGTGCTCTCGCTGCCGGTGGGCGCGCTCTTCGAGGAGCCGGACGTGCAGCTCGTGCAGTGGGCGGCTGCGCCGCGCATCAACCTCGGTGGCGTCGGTGCGGATGAGCGCATGCTCTCGCCGCGCGGGCAGGAGCAGCTGCAGGTGCTGCGCTCCGAGCTCGAGCCCGGCGCGCACGGCGGCTCGGAGCTCTACACGATCAGCTGCGAGGTCGAGGTGCTGCACGTCGTCGCGGGCGCGGTCGAAGTCCGCTTCGCCGACCGCACCGTGCTCGTCGGAGCGGGTGATGCGCTGACCATGCCGGGCCGCGAGCCCCACACGTGGCGGGTCGCGGGCGACGAGCACGCGGTCGCGATCTGGGTGCTCGCCCCCGCCCCGTGGAGCGGCTCGGCGTAGCCTGCGGCCAGCGGTCGCGGGCCGTCAGGCGCGCGCGGCGAGCTGCCGCACGAGCCGCTCGACGGCGTAGTGCGGGTCGCGCTCGGCGCCCTTCACGGCGTGGTCGGCGTGGGCGATCGCCTCGATCGCGTCGCACAGCGTCGCGTCGGAGTAGCCGCGCAGATCCTTGCGGGCGTTCCGCACCTGCCAGTCCTGCATGCCGAGCTGCCGCGCGGCCTGCGAGTCGCCGCCGCCCGCGCCCGAGACCTTCGCGAGCTGCCGGAAGCGCATCGCGAACGCCGCGACGATCGGCACGGGATCGGCACCGGTCGCGATCGCGTGCCGGAGCGTGACGAGCGCGGTGGCGACGTCGCCCGCGATCACGGCGTCGACGACGGCGAACGCCGTCGTCTCGACGCGGCCCGAGTAGTAGGTGCGCACGACCTGCTCGGTCACGTCGCCCTGCGTGTCGAGCGCGACTTGGCGCACCGCGTTCGCGAGCTCGGCGATGTCGGAGTGGAACGCATCCACGAGTGCCGCGATCGCGCCCGGCGTCGCCTCCCGCTCGAGCAATCGCAGCTCGCCGCGCACGAACGGCACGAGCTCGGAGCGCCCCAGCGGCTGGCAGACCACCTCGATCGCGCCGGGCGTCTTGCGGATCGCGTCGAGCATCTTCTTGCCGCGCACGGTGGAGCCGTCGTGGCGGATGACGAGGGTCGTGCCGTCGACGGGCGAGGCGAGGTAGCGCAGCACGTCGGCGATGAGGGCGTCGGTCGCCTTCACGCCGTTCTCGACGCGCACGAGCCGCGGCTCGTCGAACAGCGAGGGGCTCGCGATGAGCTCGAGCGCGCCGTCGATGTACTGGCCGGCGTCGACGTCGTGGATCTCGAGCTCGGGATCCTCCATGAGCAGGAGCGCGCGCAGCCGCTGCATCGCGCGATCGGCGAGGAACGACTCCTTGCCGAACACGAGCACGACCGGCGCGGGAGACACCTGCTCCCACGTGATCTTCGGGATGGCGATCTTGGGGACGCTCGCTGCCACGCACCCAGCCTACGGCGGGCCGCCGACGCGCTCCGACCACACGCGCACGCCATCGTCGTCGACCGCGAGCGCGATCGTGCCGTGCTCGTCGGTGCGCAGCGGCTGGCCGCCGGCCTCCCGCACGAGTCGGAGGGACGCATCCGTCGGGTGCCCGTAGTCGTTCTCCCCCACGCCCACGAGCCCGACGGCGGCACCGATGCGGCGGTAGAGCGCGGGCAGCTGATCGGCCGAGCCGTGGTGGGCGACGACGACGACGGATGCGTTCGGCACGCCCGCGCGCAGGAGCCTCGATTGCGCCTGCGCACCGAGGTCGCCGAGCACGACGAGCTCGAGCCCGCCGCCCGGCGCGTCGATCGCGACCGCGACGCTCGCGTCGTTGCCGGGCTCCTCGTCGGCGACCGGCCAGAGCGCCTCGACGCGCATCTCGCCGAGCGCCCACGCATCGCCGCGCCGGGCCTCGTGCGTCGCGGCACCGGCCGCGGCGAGCTCGGCGACGAGCGCCTCGGAGCGGTCGTCGACCGGGCCGTGCACGAGCAGCCCGACGCGACCGAGCAGCGCGCTCGCGCCGCCCGCGTGGTCGACGTCGAAGTGGGTGAGCACGAGCAGGTCGATGCGGCGCACGCCGAGCGTCGTGAGGCAGCCGTCGATGCGGGACGGCTCCGGGCCGGCATCGACGAGCACGGTCGCGCTGCCGTGGCGCATGAGCGTGGCGCTCCCCTGCCCCACGTCGCACTGCGCGATGCTCCAGTCGGCGAGCGCGCCGAGCCGCACGCTCGGCCAGGCGGCGGAGCCGACGGCGATGAGCCCGACCGCGGTCGCGATCGCGACGCCCCGCGCGATCCGGCCGCGCGCATGGCCGACGACCACCGCGGCGAGCATGGCGGATGCGGTGAGCGCGCCCCAGGGCGCGACCGGCCACGGCACTTGGGCGGCGGGCAGCTGCTGCGCGACCATCGCCACCTGCGCGATCCAGGCGGCCGGGAGCCACGCGACCCACGCGAGGCCCGCCGCGACCGCGGGCGCGAGCGGCGACGCGAGGCACGCCGCGAGCCCGACGACCGTGACGATCGGCGCCGCCGGTCCGGCGAGCAGGTTCGCGAGCACCGAGACGGCGCTCACGCTCGCGTCGAGCCCGACGAGCACCGGCAGGCACCAGAGCTGCGCGGCCGCCGGCACCGCGACGAGCGCCGCGATCGGCATCGGCAGCACGCGCGAGAGCGCCTCGGCGATCGGGCGCCCGTGCACGATGAGGCCGCACGTGGCGAGTGCCGAGAGCGCGAAGCCGGGGCTCGACGCGAGGTGCGGCTGCACGGCGAGCACGAGCAGCACCGCGAGCGAGAGCAGCGCGACGGCGCCCGCTCGCCGCCCCGTGACGACCGCGACGAGCGCGATCGCGGCCATCGCTCCCGCACGCACGACGGACGGCTCTGGCGTGACGAGCACGACGAAGCCGGCGAGCGCTGCGGCGGCGACCGCGACGCGGACCGGCCGCCGAGCGCCGACCGCTGCGGCAGCTTGGAACGCCGCACCGACGACGATGACGCAGTTCGCTCCCGAGACCGCGGTGAGGTGGCTGAGCCCGGAGTCGAGCATCGCGGCCCGGAGCGTCGCGCTCACGCGTCGCTCGTCGCCGATCGTGAGACCGGGCAGCAGCTCGCCGCCCATGCCGGGCAGCTGCGCGGACGCCGCGAGCAGTCCGTCGCGCAGCGCCCCCGCCCACGAGGCCCAGCGGGCCGGTTCGCCGACGTCGAGCGAGCTGCACGCGAGGAGCCAGCGCGATCCGTCGAGCCACGCGTCGCAGCGGCCGACCGCGGTCGCGCCGATCGCGAGCGGCGCATCCGGCGCGCGCAGCAGCGTCGCGCTGCGCGCCGAACCGGCACCGTCGCAAGCCGTCACGACGACCTCGGTTGGCGCAGCCTCTCCGAGCAGCAGCAGGACGAGCTCGTCGCAGCGCTCGAGCTCGCTCGATGCCGCCGCGTCGGCGCCCGCGAGCAGCGGGCACGCGAGCGCGGCGCCGACCGCGACCGTCCGCACCAGTGCCGCGGCCCGCTCGCTGCGCCTCGCCAGCACGTGCGCGAGCAGCAGGCCGCCGGCCGCGACCACCGCGCAGGCGATCCCGGCGGGCACGAGCACCACCGGGTGCGGACTGAGCGTCGCGAGCAGCGCCCACGCGATCGCGACCGGCAGGGCGAGGCGCAGGTCGCGCATCAGAGCGACACGAGCGGCGTGAGGGTCGCGAGCAGCGCCGGCCCGATGCCCGGCACGTCGTCGAGCTGCGCGAGATCGGTGAAGGGCCCGTGCTCGTCGCGGTGGGCGATGATCGCGAGCGCGAGCGACGGGCCGACGCGCGGCAGCGACTCGAGCGCCGCCTGATCCGCCTGGTTGAGCGACACGAGCCCGCCAGCGGCGACGCCGCTGCCGGGCGCACCGGGCGGCGGGGCGGCGGCCGCCTGCTCGACGGTCGGCACGACGAGCTGCTCGCCGTCGACGACGGGGCGCGCGAGGTTCAGCGAGCCCGGTGCAGCCTCGGCACTCGTGCCGCCGGCCCGCGCGAGCGCGTCGAGCACGCGCGAGCCGCTCGGCAGCCGGTAGACGCCCGGCCGCGCGACCGCGCCCTGCACATCGACGACGAGCTCTGTGGCTGCCGTCGCGACCGGCTCCGCGACGATCGTCGCGGGCGCGGCGTCCTGCACCATGCGCTGCGCGACGCCGCCGGTGACAGCACCCAGGACGAGCAGCACTGCGGCGCCCGCGCCCAGCCGCCAGCGCGCATCCGTCCCGGCCATCCGGGAACGGTAGGACGGATGCTTCGGCGCTGGTGCCGAGGCAGGGAGCGGCTGTGGATCAGCAAGGCTTCGACACGGTCAGCGCCCTGCCCGCGCGGACCGGCTCAGCCAGCAAGCGGGTCGGGTCAGCCGACGACGAAGTTCACGAGCTTCGGCGCCCGCACGACGACGTGCCGCACGACCCCGTCGCCGATCGAGCGCGCGACGCCCGGCAGCTCCCGCGCGCGGCGCTCGAGCTCTGCATCGGCGATGTCGACGGGAACGTCGACGCGGTCGCGCACCTTGCCGTTCACCTGCACGATCGCCGTCGCCGTCTGCTCGACGAGCAGCGAGCGGTCGGGCTTCCGCCATCCCGCGTTCGCGACCGACGGCTCGTGGCCGAGGTTCGCCCACATGTCCTCCGCCGTGTACGGCGCGAAGAGCGACAGGCCGAGCGCGATCGTCTCGACCGCCTCGCGCACCGCGGGGTCGGCCGCGCCGGCGCCCGAGTCGACGGCCTTGCGCGTCGCGTTGGTCAGCTCCATGAGGCGAGCGACGACGACGTTGAACTTGAGCGACTCGACGAGACCCGGCGCATCCGCCAGGAACCGGTGCGTCTCGCGCCGCAGCCCCCGGTCGCCGCCCTTCGGGTCGGCGCCGCGCTTCGCGAGCGGCTCCTTCGAGAGCCGCCAGGCGCGCGCCAGGAACTTCTGCGCACCGGTCGGGCTCACGTCGCGCCAGTCGATGTCGTCCTCGGGCGGGCCGGCGAAGCTCATCGCGAGCCGCACCGCGTCGACGCCGTGCTTCTCGAGCTCGTCCGAGAGCTCGACGAGGTTGCCCTTCGACTTCGACATCTTGCCGCCGTCGAGGATCACCATGCCCTGGTTGAGCAGCGACTCGAAGGGCTCGGTGAAGGGCACGTGGCCCATGTCGAACAGCACCTTCGTGATGAAGCGCGCGTAGAGCAGGTGCAGGATCGCGTGCTCGACGCCCCCGACGTAGCGGTCGACCGGCGCCCAGCGCTCGACCTGCGCCTTGTCGAACGGCTGGGTGTCGTCGTTCGGGCTGAGGAAGCGCAGGTAGTACCAGGAGGAGTCGACGAACGTGTCCATCGTGTCGGCGTCGCGGCGCGCGGGGCGCCCGTCGATCGGCGACGCCACGTTGACCCAGTCCTCGGCGGCGCCGAGCGGGCTCGTGCCCTTCGGCGACAGGTCGAGGCCGTGCGAGTCGGGCAGCGTGACCGGCAGCTGCTCGAGCGGCACCGGCACCTCCTGCCCGTCGGCCGTGTGGATGATCGGGATGGGCGTGCCCCAGTAGCGCTGTCGGCTCACGAGCCAGTCGCGCAAGCGGAACGACTTCGCCGCGCGGCCGACGCCCTCGCGCTCGAGCAGCTGGATCATGCGGTTGATCGCGTGCTCCTTCGAGAGCCCGTCGAGCTCGCCGGAGTTGATCATCCGGCCTTCGCCGGGCAGCGCGACGCCGGTCGAGGCGGGGTCGAGCTCGGGCAGGTCGTCCGGCAGCACCGCGTTGCCGTGCTCGTCGAGCGGGATCGTCGGCATGACACCCGTGACCGGCGCGAGCGTGTCGACGACGACCTTGATCGGCAGGTCGAAGGCGCGCGCGAAGTCGAGGTCGCGCTGGTCGTGGGCAGGCACGGCCATGACGGCGCCGTGGCCGTAGTCGGCGAGCACGTAGTCGGCGACCCACACGGGCATCCGCTCCCCCGTCAGCGGGTGGATCGCGACGCGGCCGAGGTCGACGCCCGTCTTCGGGCGCTCGGTGCTCTGCCGGTCGATCTCGGTCATCCGCCCGACCGTGTCCAGGTAGTCCTGGAACCGCATCCGCACCTCGGGGCTCGCGCCCGCCGCGAGCTCGGCCGCGAGGTCGGAATCGGGTGCGACGACCATGAAGGTCGCGCCGTAGAGCGTGTCGGGGCGAGTCGTGAAGACGGGCACGCGCGAGTGGTGGCCCTCGATCTCGAACTCGACCTCGGCGCCCTCGGAGCGGCCGATCCAGTTGCGCTGCATGCGCAGCACCTTCTCGGGCCAGCGGCCCTCGAGCTGGTTCAGGTCGTCGAGCAGGCGGTCGGCGTACTCGGTGATCTTGAAGTACCACTGGGTGAGCTTCTTCTTCACCACGGGGGTGTCGCAGCGCTCGCACAGCCCGCCGACAACCTGCTCGTTCGCGAGCACCGTCTGATCCTTGGGGCACCAGTTGACGTTCGAGGGCTTCCGGTAGGCGAGGCCCGTCTTGTACATCTCGAGGAACAGCCACTGGTTCCACTTGTAGTACGAGGGGTCGGATGTGTGGAGGATGCGGTCCCAGTCGAACGCGGTCGCGTACAGCCGCATCGAGCGCTTGTGCTGCTCGATGTTGGCCTCGGTCCACTCCTTCGGGTCCGCCCCGCGCCGGATCGCCGCGTTCTCGGCCGGGAGGCCGAACGAGTCCCAGCCGATCGGGTGCAGCACGTTGAAGCCCTGCTGCCGCCAGTAGCGCGCAAGCACGTCGCCGTAGGCGTACGACTCGGCGTGCCCCATGTGGAGGTCGCCCGAGGGGTAGGGGAACATGTCGAGCACGTACTTCCGCGGCCGGGTGTCGGTCTCGTCGTCGGTCGCGAAGGGGCGCAGCTCGTCCCACACCGGCAGCCACCGCTGCTGGATGCGGGCGAAGTCGTAGGTCTCGTCGGTCACGTGGGCTCCTGGATGTCGTCGGCCGGAGTCGGCACGACGGCTTCCCAGTCTACGGGCGCTCGCCCGCAGGCGACGCGTGGCACAATCGGGGCAGCCGGAGGGAGGCCCAACGGTGCCGGAGTTCGAGAACCCGCCCGCCACGGTCGATGTGCCAGGCGTGCGCGTGACGCGCATCGTCGCCGTCGACGCGGAGCGCGCCACGGTGTGGCGCTGCCTCACCGAGCCCGAGCTGCTCGCGCGCTGGCTCGGCGACATCGCCGCGTTCCCCGACGGCGTCGTCGCCGGCGCGACCGGCCGCTTCGCCTGGACGGGCGAGGTCGTGCTCGCCGCGCGCATCCGCGAGCTCGAGCCCGGCTCGCGCTTCGTCTTCGACTGGGCCGAGGGCATCCTCTCGGACAAGGCGTCGACGGTCGAGGTGACGCTGCGCGACGTCGACGGCCAGACGCAGGTGCACCTCGTCGAGTCGGGGTTCCCGCTCGAGGGCGACGACGCGTCGAAGCGGGAGTCGCTGCGCGCGCTCGCCGCGGGCTGGACGGTCGAGCTCGACGAGCTCGTCGACCTCGCGGAGCACCTCGAGTCGGCGAGCGACTGACGCAACCCGAGGGTTGCACTTCGCTGCTCACGCGCCTAGCGTGACCTGCAACCGAACGATTGCAGGAGGAGCCATGTCGCAGACGGAGTCCGGGCACCGGCACGACGCCCAGGCGGCGATCGACGAGCCGAACGCTCGCGTGACGCGAACGATCGCGGTGCGCGCCCCGATCGAGGTCGTATGGGAGTGCCTCACCGAGCCCGCCTCGCTCGCGGAGTGGTTCGGCGACAGCGCGACGTTCCCCGACGGCACCGGCGAGGGCGCGTCGGGCTCCTTCGGCTGGAGCGACGCCGGCGAGTTCCCCGCGCGGGTCGAGCGCGCGGACGCGCCGAACGTGTGGGCGTTCCGGTGGGGCCGGCGCGGCGAGCCGCTCCGCGACGAGACCAGCACGCTCGCGACCTTCACGCTCGAGGAGGTCGACGGCGGCACGCGCGTCACCGTGGTCGAGACCGGCTTCGAGCGGCTCGGCGACGAGCTCGCCGTGCGCGCCGCGCTCGAGGACAATCGCGAGGGCTGGACGTCCGAGCTCGACGAGCTCGTCGCGCTCATCGCCCGCCGCTGGACGCCCTCCGCGGTCGACCCGCTCGCCGGCACGATCACCCGCACGCTCGACGTCCCCGCGCCCGTCTCGCTCGTCTGGCGGCACCTCACCGACCAGGCCTCGATCGAGGCCTGGTGGGGGCATCCAGGCGACTTCCCCGGCGGCCTCCGCGAGGGCGTCACGGGCACGTTCGAGCACGAGGGCGAGCGGTGGCCGGTCGCGATCCGCGTGCTGCGACCCGAGCGCACGCTCGCGTTCCGCTGGGGCGAGATCGGCGAGGCCGAACCGGGCCCGACGGCGTGCGACGTGCGCTTCGACCTCGAGCCGCTCGGCGACGGCACTCGCGTCACGGTCGTGGAGTCGGGGTGGATGCGCGTGGCCGGCGACGTGCGCGACGATCGGATGCGCGGCAACGCCACCGGGTGGGAGATGGTGCTCGACGGCCTGCGGCGGCACGTGCTCGAGGCGGCGGCATGAGCGGACTGGCCGCCCCGACGCAGCAGCTCGCGGCGCTCGCCGACGACACCCGCTGGGCGATCCTCGAGCTGCTCGGCAGCCGGGCGCGCTCCGCGAGCGAGCTCGCCGAGGAGCTGCCCGTCTCCCGGCAGGCGATCGCGAAGCACCTCGCGGTGCTCGAGGCCGCCGGCCTCGTCGAGTCGACGCGCGAGGGGCGCTCGGTGCGGCACCGGGCGATCGGCGCGACTCTCAGCGCGCTCGCCGACCGGCTCGACGCGATCGGGCGGCAGTGGGAGTCGCGACTCGACCGCGTCGCGCGGATGGCCGAGGCGCGCGCGGCAAGCGATCGCGATCGCGATCGCGGCTGAGGAGCCTCAGCCCGGCACGAGCGACGCGAGCATCGCCGCGGCCTTGACGTGCAGCTCCTCGACCTCGAACGCCGGCTCCGAGAGGGCCGTCACTCCCCCGCCGACGCCGATGTGGGCGCCCGCGGCGTCGGCGACGACGGACCGGATGACCATCGCGAGCTGGCACGTCTCGCCCGCGACGATCCCGAAGCATCCGCTGTAGATGCCGCGCGGGGCGCCCTCGAGGTCGTGCAGCAGCTCGACCGTGCGGCGCTTCGGAGCGCCGGTCATCGAGCCAGCGGGGAACAGCGCTCGGACGGCGTCGAGCGGGTCGAGGCCGGGCAGCAGGCGGGAGCGCACGGTCGAGACGAGCTGGTGCACCGTCGGAAACGTCTCGACGGCGAGCAGGCCTGCGACGTCGACCGAGCCGGGCGCCGAGACCCGCTGCAGGTCGTTGCGGCACAGGTCGACGATCATGACGTTCTCGGCGCGCTCCTTCTCGCTCTCGAAGAGCTCGCGCGCGAGCGCCTCGTCGTCATCGGTGCCCCGGCGGCGCGTGCCCTTGATCGGGCGAGTGGTGGCGACACCGCCCTCGACGCGCAAGAAGGTCTCTGGGCTCGCGCTCGAGACCGTGACGCCGCCGATGCGGAGCAGCCCGCCATGGTGCACCGGACTCGCGGCGCGCAGCCGCGCGTGGGTCGCGACCATGTCGAGCGGCGGCGCCTCGATCGCTGTCGTGAGGCACAGCACGTAGGAGTCGCCGTCGCGGATGTGGTCGCGGCAGCGCTCGACCTTCGCGGCGTAGGCGGCGTCGTCGTCGCGCCAGCGGAGGCTCGACGGATCGATGCGCGCGCGCGAGGGCGCGCGCCCGGGCGGCACTTCCGCGAGCGCCCACGCCTCGCCGCTCCGCGACTGCAGCTGCGCCTGGCCGCCCGAGACGACGACCCAGCGGTCGAGCAGCAGCCACGCCGCCTCGGGGAAGCGCCCCGGCGCGGGCTCGAGCCCGAGCATCCGCACTCCCGCCTCGAAGCCGAGCCAGCCGACCCACGCGCCCGGCGTCGCCGCCCCCGCCGCCTCGAGCGCCTCGAGCGCGTCGCCCTCGATGCGGCGGCCATCGAGCGACGCGCGGCCGTCCTCGACGAGCAGCACGTGCGCTCCGGTGCCGATCACGTGGTCGCCGCTCGACGAGGAGTCGAGCCAGACGACGTCGCCGCCGGCAGCCTCGAGCGCGGCGAACGCCGACTCGGGCGAGACGTCGGCCGGGAGCGACCAGCGAGCGCCGAGGTGCGGCAGCAAGTGCGCAGAGGTCGCTGGCATAGGGTGCATCCTATGAGCGCCGAGCACCCCGTCCGCGCCTGGACAGCGGGTGGCTTCGAGCCCGTCGACGAGCCGATCGGCGCGACGCTCGCGGCCGATTCGTGGCTCGTCGTCGACGGCCGCGTGCTCGCGTGGCAGCGGCACCAGCTGCGGTTCGCGGATGCGGTGGCGGAGGCGGGCGGGGATCGTCTCGACGCGATGGCGGCCGTCAGGAGCGCCGTCGGACTCGCGCCCGCTGAGGGCCGCTGGTCGCCGCGCGTCGACCTCACCCCGGCCGGCATCCGGCTGCGGATGCGGCCGGCCCCGCCGCCGAGCGACAGGGTCGAGGTCGTCACCGCGTCGCGCGATCCCCGCCGCGAGCCGCTGCGGAAGGGCCCCGACCTCGAGGCGATGCAGACGCTGCTCGAGGAGGAGTCGGCGAGGGTCGGCCGCGACGTCGAGCCGATCCTGTGCTCGGACGGCTGCGTCGCCGAGGCATCCCGGTCGGCGCTGCTGTGGTGGCAGGACGGTGTCCTGCACGTGCCGGCCCCGCGCATCCGCCGCATGGCCTCCGTGACCGCCGCGGTGATCGAGGAGGTCGCCGCCCTCGACGGCGTGGAGGTGCGGCGCGTCGCAGCGCACCCGGAGGAGCTCGAGGGCGCCGAGGTGTGGCTCGCGAACGCGCTGCGCGGCATCCGCGGCGTCGCGGCGTGGGTCGGCGGGCCGCAGCTCGCCGCACCGTCCCGCGTCGGCTCGTGGCGGGAGCGGCTCGAGGGGCTCCGCACTCCGGTGATGGCGGGCCGCTCGTGATCGATGACGTCATCGACGTCGTGCTCGAGACGGTCGGCTCGATCGACCCGTGGCTGCGCACCCTGCTCGCGTTCCTCGCGATGGCGCTCGAGACGAGCGTGCTGCTCGGGCTCTTCGTGCCGGGCGACACGGTCGTCATCATCGCCGCCCTCGCGGTCGAGGACTGGCCGTGGTGGCTCGCCCTCATCGCCGCGACGGTGCTCGGGGCGATCGCGGGCGAGTCGATCGGCTTCGCGATCGGGCGCTGGCTCGGCCCATCGATCGATCGGTGGCTCGCGCGCCGCTGGCCGGCGGCGTCGAAGCGCTGGCGCCGCACCGAGCGGTACCTCGCGCGGCGCGGCGGCATCGCGATCTTCCTCTCGCGCTTCCTCCCGGTCGCGCACTCGCTCGTGCCGCTCATCGTCGGCGCCTCGCCGATGTCCTACCGGCGGTTCCTCGCCTGGACGATCCCCGCGTGCGTGCTGTGGGCGACGGCCTACGCGAGCGCCGGCTGGGCGGCCGGCGGCAGCTATCGCGAGCTCGCCGACGACCTGCACGGCGCGGGCTACGTGCTCGTCGGGCTGATCGTGGCCTTCCTCCTCGTCGTGTGGGGCGTCAAGCAGCTCGTCTCGCGGGTCGAGGCACGGCACATGCGCGAGGACGACGAGGAGCGCGCCGAAGGGCAGCGCCCACAGGAGCGATAGGCGCTACGCGCCCTCGGCGAGCTGCGGCAGCGCCGCGACGATGTGCTCGCGCATGACGCGCACGCCGACCTCGAGGTAGCGCGGGTCGCCGTCGGGGTCGTGCAGGAACGCGTAGGTCACGAGCGCGTCGAGCGCCCCGATCGCGAGCTCGAGCGCCTGGCGCTGCTCGTCGTCGAGCTCGATCTCCCAGCGCTCGCGGAAGTGCGCGGCCATGTCGTCGACGAAGGTCGGGGCGACGGGCGGCCGCTCGGAGGGGCCGAGGTCGAGCCCCTCGCCGCCGCGGAGCGAGCGGAACGACGGCACCGTGCGGAACGTCTCGACCATCGCGGCCACGACCGCCTCGATCGTCGCCATGAGCGAGGGATGCTCGGCGAGCAGCACGCGCTCGATCGCGAGCCGGATGCGCTCGAGGTTGCGCTCGGCGAGCGCGACGAGCACCGCGACGCGGTCGGGGAAGTAGCGGTAGACGGTGCCGATCGAGGCGCCGGCGCGCTCGGCGACGAGCGCGGTCGTGAGGTGCTCGATGCCGTGGTCGACGACGACCGCCGCCGCGGCGTCGAGGAGCGCCTCGATGCGCAGCGCCGCGCGCGCCTGCACCGGCTCGTGGCGCACCGTGACGGAGGATCCGCTGCCCGGGCGATCGTTCATGCGCCCATCCTCTCGCACGAGGGGCCCGAGCGGTGGGAGCATGTCGGACATGTGTGGACGCTACGTCATGGCGACGCCCGCGACCGACCTCGTGGCCCTCTTCGAGGTCGACGAGCAGGGCGAGATCCCCGCGGCGAACTGGAACATCCCGCCGACGACGACGGTGCCGATCGTCGTCGAGCCTGCCCCGCGCGACGACTCGCCGCCCATCCGGCGGCTCGAGCCCGCTCGCTGGGGCCTCGTGCCGTCGTGGGCCGACGACGTCTCGGTCGGCTCGCGCGCGTTCAACGCGCGCGCCGAGAGCGCCGCGTCGAAGCCGATGTTCCGCGACGCCGTCCGCGAGCGCCGCGCGCTCGTGCCTGCCGACGGCTGGTTCGAGTGGCAGAAGCGGGGCGAGTCGAAGACGCCCTTCTACATCCACGACGACCGCCCGCTGAGCTTCGCCGGCCTCTACGCCTGGTGGAAGCAGCCCGACGGCTCATGGCTGCTCTCGACGACGATCCTCACGACGGCGGCGACGGGTGCGCTCGCCGAGATCCACGAGCGCATGCCGGTCGTCGTCTCCCCCGAGATGCGGGATGCGTGGCTCGACCCGGACGAGGACGGCGAGGCCGCGCTCGGGGCCGTCGTCGCCGAGGCGGGCTCGGTCGCCGAGTCGCTCGCGATGCACGAGGTCGATCGACGCGTCGGGAGCGTGCGCGAGGAGGGCCCGTCGCTCATCGAGCCGGTGCCGAGTCGGTAGGGTCGATCCCGACCGAGTCGCGGGAGGAGCCGCCCATGGATGAGCTGGTGCCGCTCGCCCGCATCCCCGAGCCGATCAAGCACGTCGCGGCGCGCGTGGAGGACTGGGTGCACGAGCACCGCGAGGCCGGGGCGCTGCGATCCGGCCGCATGCCCGCGATCGTCACCTACCCCGGCTACGGCGGCGAGGGCTGGGTGCGCGTGCTCGCGCGCGTGCTGCTCGTCGAGCCCGGCGGTGAGCGCGGCGCGCTCTACGAGAACGTGCGCGGCTGGCGCTCGTTCACGTCGCTCGCACTCAACGACGTCGACGTGATGATCGAGGCGGGCGGCGAGCGCCACGTCGTGACCGCCGATCGCGGCGGCCTCGTCGACGCTCGCGTGCCGATGCAGCTCGAGCCCGGCTGGCGCGAGGTGACCGTCTCCGTCGCGGGCAGCGCGCCCGTCACGGCGCCCGTGTTCGTCGTCGATCCCGCCACGCGCTTCGGCGTGGTGAGCGACATCGACGACACCGTGATGGTGACGTCGCTGCCGCGCCCGCTCCTCGCCGCCTGGAACGCGTTCGTGCTCGATGAGCACGCGCGCTCCCCCGTGCCGGGCATGGCGGTGCTCTACGAGCGCATCGCGCAGCGACACCCCGGGAGCCCCTTCATCTACCTCTCGACCGGCGCCTGGAACGCGGCGCCGGCGCTCACGCGCTTCCTCTCCCGCAACCTCTACCCCGCCGGCAGCATGCTGCTGACGGACTGGGGCCCCACCCCCGACCGCTTCTTCCGCTCCGGCAAGGAGCACAAGCGCGCGCAGCTGCGGCGGCTCGCCCGCGAGCTGCCGCACGTGCGGTGGCTGCTGGTCGGCGATGACGGCCAGCACGACGAGGAGCTCTACGGCGAGTTCGCGAGCGCCCACCCCGAGCACGTGCGCGCGGTCGCCATCCGCGAGCTCTCGGCGCAGGAGGCGGTGCTCGCCGGTGGCCGCAAGCACGCCGACACGCGCTCGATGCACCCGTGGGTGTGGTCGTCGAACGGCGGTGGGCTCGCGAAGGAGCTCGGCGCCATCCCCGAGCTCGACATCCTGTGAGCCCGGCTTCGCCCGACCGCATCCGCCCGATCGCGATCGCGCTCATCCGCGACGCCGCCGGCCGCCTGCTCGTGACGAGCACCGACGATCCCGTCACCGGTCGCACGTTCGTCCGGCCGCCGGGCGGCGGCATCGAGCCGGGCGAGCGCGCGACCGACACCATCGTGCGCGAGCTCGACGAGGAGCTCGGCCTCGCGGTCGAGTCGCCCCGGCTCCTCGGCGTCATCGAGCACGTCTTCGACTTCGCCGGGCACACCCTGCACGAGCACGTCTTCGTGCTCGCGGTCGAGGCGGCGGCGGATGCGGTGCTCCCCTCGGTCACGGATGCGGGCCACCCGCTGTGGTGGCTCCCCGTGGACCGCTTCAAGGACCCGGCGCTCGACCTCGTGCCTGCGGGACTGCTGCGGTACGTCGAGAGCCACCCGCACTAGCGCTTCCCATCGACCTCGAGGCGGCCTCGCTGCCCCCTGCCGAGCGCGTACTCCTGGTCGAGCAGATCCGCGCGCATCTGCTCGACGCGCTCGCAGACGGAGCGGACGCCGGCGATGCGGTCGCGCGCGTCGGCCAGCTGCGCGCTCGGCCGCTGCTCGTGGCGCGGCTCGTGACCGGTTGCACCATGCTCGCACTCGGCTCGCTGTGCTGCGCGCTGAGCGGGCTGATGCTCGCGATGACCGGGAACCCGCGATCCGCGCTCATCCTCGTGCTCGGCCTCGCGGCAGCGGCAGCAGGCGTCGTGCTGCTCGTGTCGACCGCGCGGGTGCTGCGCTCGCACGCCGCCCCGTCCGCGGTCGGCTAGCGCGCGAGCACCTCGCCGGCGCGGGCCGACGCGCGCGTCCAGCCGCCGGCAGCGGTCACGCGCACGGGGGCGTCGCCGAGGAAGCGCATCGCGACGAGCGCTGCCGCCTGGCCCGCGGTGAGGCCGCTCGGGTCCACCGGCCGCGCCCACACCGCTCGCTCCGCGCGTCGACGCACCGCCTCGCCGGGCGACGTCGGCAGCGCCGCCTCGACATCGGCGGCGGCCTGTGCGGCGAGCGCGCGGATCGTCTCGGGCGAGACATCGCCCGCGTGCGCCCACCCCGACCGAGGCGGTGAGACGGCGGCCCACGCGGGCCGGGTCACCGCATCCGGGATCTCCACATCCGCGCCGTCGCGAAGCGCATCGCGGAGCGCCGGCAGCGGCACGACGCCGTCGAAGCGCGCCGGCTCACGCATGCGCGACGCTCGCGCGACCAGGATCGTGGGCCCCGAGTCGAGGAGTCCGGCAGCCGCCGCCATGGGCGTCGTGAGGAGCGCGACGTCGCCGTCGGCGACGAGTCGCACCGTGCCGTCGCCGAACACGGCGGCGCGATCGAGCAGCAGGACGAGGTCGGCGCGCGCCCGTTCGTCGAGGGCGAGGATGGCGTGCATGCGCTCCCTAGACTAGGCGGCAGACCCCGAGAGGAACCGAATGAGCGAGCGCATCCGCATCCTGCTGGAGACCCTGGACCTCGTCGACACCGGTGCCCGCACGGACGAGGACATCTTCACCGGCACGAGCCACCCGATGCCGCTCGGCAGGGTCTTCGGCGGACAGGTGATGGCGCAAGCCGTGGTCGCGGCGCAGCGGACGATCGCCGAGGACCGGTTCATCCACTCGGTGCACGGCTACTTCGTGCGGCCCGGCGACGTCGAGCTGCCGATCACCTTCGCGGTCGATCGCATCCACGACGGCCGATCGTTCTCGACGCGGCGCGTGCAGGCCTACCAGCACGGGCTGCCGATCATGTCGATGATCTCGTCGTTCCAGGACGTCGACCCCGGCCCGAGCTCGCAGCACCCGATGCCCGAGGGACTGCCGTCGCCCGAGGACCTGCCCTCCTCGGATGATCTGCTCGCGCCGTTCGCCGAGAACCCCTCGGCGCGAGCCGTGATCGCGCGGCCCTTCGACATCCGCCACGTCGAGGGGCCCGTCTACCTGCCGGACCCCTCGCGCCCGCGGCACGGCAAGCAGCACGTCTGGATCAAGGCGAAGGACCGCCTCCCCGACGACGACGCCCTGCATCGCGCGGCGCTCGCCTACCTCTCCGACTACGCGATCCTCGAACCGATCGTCCGCATGCACGGCGCCGCGTGGTCGACGCCGGGCCTCAAGGCCGCGAGCCTCGACCACGCCGTGTGGTGGCACCGTCGCGCGCGAGTCGACGAGTGGCTGCTGCTCGAGCTCGAGACGAGCTCCTCCGGCGGCGGCCGCGGGCTCGGCCACGGCCTCGTCTACAAGGCCGACGGCACGCACGTCGCGACGATCGCGCAAGAGGGGATGGTGCGCGTGCCGACCGAGGAGCAGCAGCACTGATGCCGGTGCGGCCGATCGCGCCCGCAGAGGCGATGCGCACGCTGCGCGCGGTGCTGCCGCTGCGCACCGAGCGGCTGCTGCTGCGCACGCTCTCCCCCGCCGACCTCGACGCGGTGCGCGGCTACCGGAACGCACCCGGCCAGCGCCGCTGGACCTACAACCGCGACCAGACCGAGGCCGAGCTCATGGCCTGGACGTCGGGCGGCGCGCCCGTCTTCCTGCGCGACGGCGACGCCGCACAGCTGGGCATCGAGCTCGACGGGGTGCTCGTCGGCGATCTCATGCTGCGCATCACGAGCCTCGGCAGCCGGCAGGCAGAGCTCGGCTGGATGATCGCGGCCGAGCAGCAGGGCAAGGGCATCGCGACCGAGGCCGCGCGCGCGGCGCTCGAGCTCGCCTTCGCGATGGGCGCGCACCGCGTCATCGCCCACCTCGACGAGCAGAACGCCGGCTCGCGGAAGGTCGCGGAGCGGCTCGGCATGCAGCTCGAGGGGCGCTTCGTCGACGACGAGGTCAACCCCGCGACGGGCGAGCTCGGCACGTCGCTGATCTTCGCGGTGCGGCGCGCCACGTAGGAGTCGAAGCAGGTGAAGGCGGAAGCCCGGAAGGGCCTCCGCCTTCACCTGCCGCGTTCAGTCGTGCTGTGGGAACCCGAGGTTGAGCCCGCCGTGGCTCGGGTCGAGCCAGCGGCTCGTGACGACCTTCTCGCGCGAGTAGAACTCGAACGCGTGCTTGCCGTAGGCCTTGCCCTGCCCGAAGATCGAGCGCTTCCAGCCCCCGAACGAGTGGTACCCGACCGGCACGGGGATCGGCACGTTGATGCCGACCATGCCGACCTGCACCTCGTTCTGGAACCGCCGCGCGGCGCCGCCGTCGTTCGTGAAGATCGCGGTGCCGTTGCCGTAGGGGTTCGAGTTGATGAGCTCGAGCCCCTCCTCGTAGGTCGAGACGCGCACGATCGAGAGCACCGGGCCGAAGATCTCCTCCTTGTAGGCGGCGGAGTCGGTGGGCACGTTGTCGATGAGCGTGGGCTTCAGCCAGAAGCCGTTGGGGTCACCGTCGACCTCGGGGTCGCGACCGTCAACGACGAGCGAGGCGCCGTCGTCGGCGGCGGTCTGGATGTAGCCGGCGACCTTGTCGCGGTGCTGCCCCGTGATGAGCGGCCCCATGTCGTTGTCGCGCGTGCCGTCGCCCGTGCGGATCGACGCCATCTTCTCCTTGATCTTGGCGGCGAGCTCGTCGGCGATCGAGTCGATCGCGACGACGACCGAGATCGCCATGCAGCGCTCGCCCGCGGAGCCGAAGCCCGCGTTGACAGCCGCGTCGGCGGTGACGTCGAGGTCGGCGTCGGGCAGCACGAGCATGTGGTTCTTCGCGCCGCCGAGGGCCTGCACGCGCTTGCCGTGCTTCGAGCCGGTCTCATAGACGTACTCGGCGATCGGCGTCGAGCCGACGAACGAGATGGCCTGGACGTCGGGATGCGTCAGCAGGGTGTCGACGGCCTCCTTGCCACCGTGCACGACGTTGAGCACGCCGTCGGGCAGCCCAGCCTCCTGGAAGAGCTCGGCGATGAAGACCGAGGCCGATGGGTCCTTCTCGCTCGGCTTGATGACGACGGCGTTGCCCGCGGCGAGCGCGACCGGCGCGAACCACAGCGGGATCATCGCCGGGAAGTTGAACGGGCTGATGATGCCGACGACGCCGAGGGGCTGGCGCAGCGAGTAGACGTCGACGCCGGTCGAGGCGTTCTCGGAGTACTCGCCCTTCGTCAGCAGCGGGAAGGCGGTCGCGAGCTCGACGACCTCGATGCCGCGCGCGATCTCGCCGAGTGCGTCGGAGTGCACCTTGCCGTGCTCGCGCGTGACGATCGCGGCGAGCTCATCCTTGCGCGAGACGATGAGCTCGCGGAAGCGGAACATGATCGCCTGGCGCTTCGCGATCGAGAGGTCGCGCCACGCGGGGAACGCCGCGCTCGCGGCGGCGATCGCCTCGCCGACCTCGTCGGCGCCGGCGAGCGGCACTTGGGAGACGGGCGTGCCGAGGGCCGGGTTGAAGACGGGCGCCGTCTCACCGGCTCCCTGTCGACGCTGCCCGTCGATGAAGTGCGGGATGCGGTCGGGGCCGCTCGGGTCGTCCCTCACCTCGTCGGTGATCTGCTCCTCGGGCTCGACGGCAGTGTCGGTCATGGGGCTCCTCCTCGGGTCGCGACGTTGCCCCTCCAGCCTATCGGCGGCGCGTCAGCGACGGCGGAACGCGATCGGCTCCTCGAGGTACGGCTCCCAGGCCTCGCGCTCCGCGCTCGTGAGCCGGCGCGGCCGGCCCGTGGACGCATCCAGCATCACCACCGTCGTCGTCGCCCGCGCGTACAGCTCGGCGCGGTCGGGCGAGCGCACCTCGTAGCAGAGCAGCATGCTCGCGCCGCCCATGTGCCCGATCCACGTGTCGACGATGATCGGCTCGCGGTGGTGTGGGATCTGGCCGAGGTACTCCGCCTCCTGGCGGGCGATCACCGTGATGCTCGTCGCCCCGTGGCCGGCGTCGATGATGGCCGTCGACGGCGAGCCCTCGGGCCCGCCGGCCCAGAAGGCGGCGACGCGCGCCTCCTCGAGGAGCGTCAGCAGCGATGCGTTGTTGACGTGCCCGTAGGCATCGAGGTCCGACCAGCGGACCGTCACCGGCACCGCGAGTCGCATCAGTCCCTCGTGAGCTTCCGGTAGGCCGAGCGGTGCGGCTTCGCGGCGTCGGGACCGAGGCGCTCGATCTTGTTCTGCTCGTACGCCTCGAAGTTGCCCTCGAACCAGTGCCAGTTCGCGGGCTCCTCGTCGGTGCCCTCGTAGGCGAGGATGTGCGTCGCGATGCGGTCGAGGAACCACCGGTCGTGCGTGATGACGACGGCGCAGCCGGGGAACTCGAGCAGGGCGTTCTCGAGGCTGCCGAGCGTCTCGATGTCGAGGTCGTTCGTGGGCTCGTCGAGCAGCAGCAGGTTGCCGCCCTGCTTGAGCGTGAGCGCGAGGTTCAGGCGGTTGCGCTCACCGCCGGAGAGCACGCCCGCCTTCTTCTGCTGGTCGGGACCCTTGAAGCCGAACTGCGAGACGTAGGCGCGCGAGGGGATCTCGACGTTGCCGACCTGGATGTAGTCGAGGCCGTCGGAGACGACCTCCCACAGGTTCTTGTTCGGGTCGATGTTGGCGCGGCCCTGGTCGACGTAGCTGAGCTTGACCGTCTCGCCGATCTTGAGCGAGCCGCCGTCGAGCGGCTCGAGCCCCACGATCGTCTTGAACAGCGTCGTCTTGCCCACGCCGTTCGGGCCGATGACGCCGACGATGCCGTTGCGCGGCAGCGTGAACGAGAGTCCGTCGATCAGCTGGCGGTCGTCGAAGCCCTTCTCGAGGTCGTTCGCCTCGAGGACGATCGAGCCGAGGCGCGGGCCCGGCGGGATCTGGATCTCCTCGAAGTCGAGCTTCCTGGTGCGCTCGGCCTCGGCGGCCATCTCCTCGTAGCGCGCGAGGCGCGCCTTCGACTTCGCCTGGCGGCCCTTCGCGTTGGAGCGCACCCAGTCGAGCTCCTCCGAGAGGCGCTTGGCGAGCTTCGCGTCCTTCTTGCCCTGCACCTGCAGGCGCTCGGCCTTCTTCTCGAGGTAGGTCGAGTAGTTGCCCTCGTAGGGGTAGAGGCGGCCGCGGTCGACCTCGCAGATCCAGCCCGCGACGTGGTCGAGGAAGTAGCGGTCGTGCGTGACGGCCATGACGGCGCCGGGGTACTTCGCGAGGTGCTGCTCGAGCCACAGCACGCTCTCGGCGTCGAGGTGGTTGGTGGGCTCGTCGAGCAGCAGCAGGTCGGGCTTCTCGAGCAGCAGCTTGCAGAGCGCGACGCGGCGGCGCTCACCGCCCGAGAGGTTCGTGACGGGCCAGTCGCCCGGCGGGCAGCGTAGCGCGTCCATCGCCTGCTCGAGCTGCGAGTCGAGGTCCCACGCGTCGGCGGCGTCGATCTCCTCCTGCAGCGTGCCCATCTCGGCCATGAGCGCGTCGAAGTCGGCGTCGGGATTCGCCATCTCGGCGGAGATCTCGTTGAACCGCGTGATCTTCGCGGTCAGGTGGCCGAAGGCCTCCTGCACGTTCTCGAGCACCGTCTTCGACTCGTCGAGCTCCGGCTCCTGCATCAGGATGCCGACGGAGTAGCCCGGCGTGAGCTTCGCGTCGCCGTTCGAGGGCGTGTCGAGGCCGGCGATGATCTTCAGGATCGTCGACTTCCCCGCACCGTTGGGCCCGACGACGCCGATCTTCGCGCCCGGCAGGATCGCGGTCGTGACGTCGTCGAGGATCACCTTGTCGCCCACCGTCTTGCGGGCGCGCACCATGGAGAAGATGTACTCGGCCATGCCCTCAGTCTACGGTGACGATCTCGCCCACGAGGCACCGGCCGCCGCCGAGGGCGTCGGCGCGCAGCGCATTCGCCTCGCCCTCGCCGACCTGGCCGAGGAGGCACGACTCCCCCTGCCGCACCGCGATCTCGAGGAACGTGACCGGCTCGCCGAGCGAGTCGAGCTCGCGCGTGCGCTCGATCGCGGAGCGCTCGAAGCCAGCAGCCTCGACGGCAGCGACGAGCGCGTGGGGATCGGCGGGCGAGTGCCCCTCGAGCGCTGCGCGGAACGCGTCGACCTCGGGATCGGTCTCGACGTCGACGTCCGCGCTGCGACCCGCGTCGGATGCTGACGGCGCCGGCGACGGCGACGGCGCATCGGCGGCGCAGCCGACGAGCGCGAGGACGCCGACGAGCGCGACTGCCGTGAGCTGGCGCACGCGCCCTCCTCCGATGCGTGACGGGACGCGGCCAGTCTAGGGCGGCGGCCGCTCGCGGCCCCGTTCCCCGCGCGGGCTCAGAGCGCGGCGCCCCTGCCGCGCCGCACGCGGCCCGCGAGCGAGACGACGACCTTCGCGAGCACGGCGCTGACCGCATCGATCGCGAGCAGGAACGCGGTGGCGATCGCGAAGACCAGCACCAGGAAGACGATCATCAGCCATTCCATCGGTGGACCTCCTCGCCCCTCGGGTCATCGTCACGCTATCCGGCCGCGGCGCCGCGCACCAGGGATGCCGGCTCAGAACGGCGTCTCGCTGCCGATGACCGGTGCGCCCCACTGCTCGCCGCCCGCGCCCGCGAGCGCGGGCTCCTGCGGCTCGAGTGGCGACGGCTCCATCGGATCGAGCGAGGCGCCCGGCTGCTCGGCCGCGCGCTGCTCCGCGTCGTCGCGGGGGCGCCGCTCGCGCGACGTGGGGCTCACGCGCATCGAGTGCCCGATGTGGTCGGCGCGGATCTTCACGCTCGTCCCGCGGCGCTCGCCCGACTCCCACTGGTCGACCTTGAGGCGGCCGAGCACCACGACCACGTCGCCCTTGCGGACCGACGTGATGACGTTCCGCGCGAAGCCGCCCCAGGCCTCGACGGTGAACCAGTTGGTGTGGGCATCGACCCAGTCGTCGCCGTCCTTGCGACGGGACTTGCAGCCGATGCGGAACTCGGCGACCTGGTCGCCGGCGACGGACTTCAGGATGGGGTCGGTGCCGATGGACCCGACCACGGAGATTGCTTCGCTCATGCGGGCGAGGATGCACCGGCGAGCGCAGGCGACGAGCGCCTCGACGCGCGGCCTGTGGAGAACCGCGTCAGGCGCGCAGGTACTCCGCGAAGCCGGCGCGGATCTTGTTGACCTTCGGTGCCGCCACTGCGAGGCAGTAGCCCTGCGTCGGGTTCTTCGCGAAGAAGTCCTGGTGGTGGTCCTCGGCGTCGTAGAAGTCGCCGAGCGGCTCGAGCGTCGTGACGATCTCTCCCGGCCACCACTCGGCGGCGCGGGCGATCGCGGTCTCGAAGCGCTCGCGCTCGGCCTCGTCGCGGTAGAACATCGCCGAGCGGTACTGCGTGCCGATGTCGTTGCCCTGGCGGTTGAGCTGTCGCGGGTCGTGCATCGTGAAGAACATGTCGAGCACGACCTCGGTCGGCAGCCGCTCCTCGTCGTAGATGACCTTCACGGCCTCAGCGTGACCCGTCGCCCCCGTGCACACGAGCTCGTAGCTCGGGTGCGCCACCGACCCGCCCGTGTAGCCCGAGACGACGTCGTCGACGCCGTCGACGACGCGATAGGCGGCGTCGAGGCACCAGAAGCAACCACCGGCGAGCACGATCTCCTGCATGCCGCCAGCGTAGCGGCGGCGGCTGTGCGATCCCGATGTCGGTGGCCGCTCGTAGCGTCGCAGGCAGGAAGGAAGGAGCACGCCATGGCCATCATGTCGACCGCCCAGCGGCGCGACGCCCCGCACGCGCCGCACGTCGCGACCAAGCGCGTGCGCGACGACCTCTGGAGGGTGGTCAGCGCATCCGGCCTCGCCCTCGGCTACATCGCCCGCGTCGGCGCGGCGACCGGGCCCGCGTTCGAGGCGCGTCGCCTGCTGCCCGGCGGCACCGCGATGCTGCCGATCGGCCAGTGCTGGTCGCTCGACGACGCGCTCGCGTGCTTCACCGGCCCATGATCCACTGCCGAGACGACGAGGGCGGGGCCGAGGCTCTCGCCCCGGCCCCGCCCCCGCTCGCGGTGCGGATCAGGCGCTGACGGGCGCCTGCTGGATCGCGGAGATCTCGATCTCGATGTCGACCTCGTCGGAGAGCATGACGCCGCCGGTCTCGATCGCGACGTTCCAGCTGATGCCGAAGTCGGAGCGCTTGATGCGCGTGCGGGCCGACGCGCCCGCGCGGGTGTTGCCCCACGTGTCGGGGCCGATGCCGCCGAACTCGACGAGCAGCGCGACGCGCTTCGTCACGCCGCGGAGCGTCAGGTCGCCGTCGACGTAGAGGTCGTCGCCCTCGACGCGTCCGCTGGTCGAGACGAACGTCCACTCCGGGTGCTCCTCGATCGCGAAGAAGTCGTTGGAGCGCAGGTGCTGGTCGCGGTCGGCGTTCTTCGTGTTGATCGTCGACGGGTCGACGGTCGCCGTGATCGTCGACTCCTCGGGGTTCTCAGCGAGCACGATCGTGCCCTCGAGGCCCTCGATCTCGCCGCGGACCTTCGCGACCATCATGTGGCGGACGGAGAAGGTGACGTTCGAGTGCGAGCCGTCGATGACGTAGGTGCCGGGCTGGTAGCCGGGGAAGTTCTGCAGCATGGGTGCCTTTCGGGGCGTCGGTGAAGTCGTGCGAATTCGAACAACACGCTATCGCGCGAAGCCATTCCCGATCCGTTGCGACGCGCCTCGCGGCCCGTCACTCGCCCGAGAGCAGCGGCTTCCCCTCCTTGCGGTTCTGGAGCATCCGGTGCACCACGAACCACACGAGCACGACGATGACGAGCCCGATGACGACCCACTGCAACCAGTCCATGTAGGGCTCGATGACGTGGTAGTTCCGGCCGAGGAAGACGCCGATCAGGATGAAGATCGTGTTCCAGATGGCGGAGCCGACGAGGGTGAGCCCGAGGAACAGCAGCACCGGCATGCGCTCGATGCCGGCGGGGATCGAGATGAGGCTGCGGAAGATGGGCAGGAAGCGGCCGAACAGCACCGTCTTCCAGCCGTGCTTCGCGAACCACGCGGTCGTCTTGTCGATGTCGCTCGCGCGCACGAGCGGCATCTTCCGCGCGATCGACACGAGCCGGTCGTGGCCGAGCCAGCGGCCGAGCAGGTAGAGCACGAGCGCGCCGAAGACCGAGCCGATCGTGGTCCAGATGATGGCCTCGGCGACGGTGAAGGTGCCCTGCGCCGCGCTGAAGCCCGCGAGCGGCAGGATGACCTCGCTCGGGATGGGCGGGAAGAGGTTCTCGGCTGCGATCGCGACGGCGGCGCCGGGAGCGCCGATCGTCTCCATCAGCCCCACCGCCCAACCGGCGACGCCGCTCAGCTCGTCGGAGGGCTGGGTGGACTGCAGGATCGTCGGGAGCACCACGACAGCCTACGGTCGGGCCGCTGGGCGACTCGATAGGATCGCCGGTGTCGCAAGGCACGCCCCCGTAGCTCAGCGGATAGAGCAGGAGCCTTCTAATCTCTTGGTCGCAGGTTCAATTCCTGCCGGGGGCACCGACGGCCGCAGCCCTTCGCTGACGGCGCTCGACGGCGTGGGTGGCAGAGTGGGTCGGTGAGCATCCTCGCGCGAGACCGCAGCACCGCACAGCGACTGCGGGACGGCGATCGCGTGGTGGTCGAGCGGTTCGGCCCGCTGCATCGAGGCGCGCCGATGCTCGAGTGGGGCTCGATCACGAAGACCGTCACGGCCGCGATCGCCGCCCGGCTCGCCGAGGCCGGCGAGCTCGACCTCGACGCACCCGTCGCGACCCTCCTGCCTGCGACGCTGCTGCCCGGCGCCGTGACCGTCCGCACGCTCATCGAGCACCGTTCGGGCCTGCCGCGCGTGCCCGCGGGCATGACCGACCCGCTCGATCCCTACGCCGCCTTCACGACCCGGCGCTTCGACATGGAGGTCGTACCGGCCCTCGCGGCGCTCCGACGCGAGCCGAAGCCGGCCCCTGAGTACTCGAACCTCGGTTACGCGGTGCTCACGCGCGCGCTCGAGGAGCTCACCGGCCAGTCCTGGTGGCAGCTCGCGCGCTCGCGCGTGCTCGAGCCCCTCGGGGTGGTCGACGTCGCCGTCGACCCGCCCGCCGAGCGACGCCCGGTCGTGCGCGCCTGGAGCGGCGCGCCGCGCGCGCAGTGGACGATGCACACCGGCCCCTTCGTCGGTGCCGGCGGCCTCTGGGGCACCTTCGACGCCCTCGAGCGCTACGCGAGCGCCGCGATGCGGCACACAGGGGCGGATGCGTGGGCACCGGGCTGGCAGGTCGCGGGCACGGTGCGCTGGCACAACGGCCACGTGCGCGACTCGGGGTCCTTCGTCGCCGTCGACACCGCATCCGACCGCGTCGTCACCGTGCACACCCTCGGGCGCTTCGTCGGCACCGCCGACCGCGTCGCGCAGCGGCTCGTGCGCCGACACCGCAGCGCTGCCTGACGCGGTCGGGCGCGCCCCGGCGGCATGCCAGGCTGGAGGCATGCCCGGCGCACTCCTGTTCGACATGGACGGCACGCTCATCGACTCCGAACCCCTCTGGCACGAGGAGATGCGCGCCTTCGCGCGCGTGCAGGGCATCGAGTGGACCGTGGCTGACGCGCACTGGACGACCGGCAGGCCGATGATCGAGTGGGCCGACCGGATGCGCGAGCGCGGCGTCACGATGGACCGCGCGTCGATCATCGCCACCGTCGCAGGCACCGTGGCCGCCGCCGTGCGCGAGGAGACGCCGTGGCTCCCGGGCAGCGTCGCGCTGCTCGAGCGCGTCGCCGAGGCGGGCGTGCCCGCGGCGCTCGTCACGAACGCGACGCGTGAGAACGCCGAGGCGCTCCTGCAGGCGGCGCCCGCGGGCGCGCTGCGCTTCGCCGTCACGGCCGACGACGTCGAGCGCTCGAAGCCCGACCCCGAGCCGTACGCGCTCGCCGTCCGACGCCTCGGGGCCGACGCATCCGGGAGCGTCGCGTTCGAGGACTCGAGCAGCGGCGCCCGCTCGGCGGCAGCCGCGGGTGCCCGGCTCTGGTTCCTCACGACGCAGCTGACCGCGTCGCCCGTGCCCGCCGAGCGCACGATCGCGACGCTCGCCGACATCGACGCCGACAAGCTCTTCGCGCAGCTGGGCTGAGCGTCGGCGGGCCGCCCGTAGACTCGGCGTGTGGCTGCCTCTGACCGGATCGTCTGGATCGACTGCGAGATGACGGGCCTCGACCCCACGGTCGACGAGCTCGTCGAGGTGGCGGTCGTCGTCACCGACTTCGAGCTGCAGGTGCTCGACCCGGGCCTCCAGGTCGTCATCAAGCCGTCGGACGCCGCGCTCGAGCAGATGAACGACTTCGTGCGCCAGATGCACGCGACGAGCGGGCTCGACGCCGAGCTCGAGCACGGCGTCTCGCTCGCCGAGGCTGAGCTGCTCGTGCTCGAGTACGTGCAGCGCTTCGTGCCGCTCGAGCGCTCGGCGCCCGTCGGCGGCAACACGATCGGCACCGACCGGATGTTCCTCGCGCGGTACATGCCCGCGCTCGACGGCTTCCTGCACTACCGCTCGATCGACGTCTCGAGCATCAAGGAGCTCTCGCGCCGCTGGTTCCCGCGCGCGTACTTCCAGAGCCCGGAGAAGGCGGGCGGCCACCGCGCGCTCGCCGACATCCTCGAGTCGATCCGCGAGCTGCGCTACTACCGGCGCGCGGTGTTCACGGAAGCGCCGGGTCGCTCGAGCGAAGAGCTCCAGGCGATCGCGGCCGACGTCGTCGACGGCTTCGGGGAGCACCTCGGCAGCTGACACACCGTCCCGCCGATGTCGTGCGGGCGTCGCGGATGTCGTATGCTGTCATGGTTGCGCTCGCGCACATGGTGGGTATAGCTCAGTTGGTAGAGCGCCTCGTTGTGGTCGAGGAGGCCGCGGGTTCAAGCCCCGTTACTCACCCCACGCGGAAGGCCCGGAGGATCATGTCCTCCGGGCCTTCGCCGCTCCTAGGCGGTTCCATCGGGAGGCTCGGCACGCTGGGCGAGGCGGATGCGGATGGGCCCCTTCGCGCTGTCGAGGTCGACGACCTCGCCGCGCTGCGTGACCTCGACGGCACCATCGGCGACGAGCCTGCGAGCAGCGTCGCGCGCCGCATCCATCTGCGGTCGCCAGTCGGCCTCGTCCGGGCCCGCGACGGCCTTCGCCGCGTCGCTCGGGCAGATCGTCGCACCGTCGCGGCGCCGCGCCAGGAGGTCGAGGATGGCCGACTCCATCGGGCCGTCGGGCGCGCGCGTCATGCGGTCAGTGTGTCGCGCGGCGCTGGGGGCCGGCTAGGAGGCCGCGTGCGCCGGCGGCAGGATCTGCCCGATCGGCTCGCGCTTCTCGGCCTGGAAGCGGTCCTCCGTGCGCCCGAGCGCCCAGTAGCCCGAGAGCGACACCTGCGAGCGCTCGAGTCCGCGGCGCACGAGCAGCTCGTCGCGGAGCGCCTTCATCGACTCGCGCTCGCCGTGCGCGAAGACCTGGCCTCGTCCCTCCGGCAGCTCGAGCGCCGCGGTCTGGTCGGCGAGCAGTCCGACGGTGTCCGCGCTCGCCTCGCCGCGGTGCAGCCACCGCACCTCGAAGCCGTCGGGAGCCGAGAACGGGAGCTCCTCCGACCCATCCCGCACCTCGATGAGCGCGGCGCCGCGCGCGGTCGCGGGGAGCGACTCGACGCTCCGCGCGATCGCCGGGAGCGACGACTCATCGCCGAGGAAGAGGTGCCACGCCGCGGTCTCGTCGGGCGCGAAGGCGCCGCCCGGGCCGCCGAACACGACGCGCTCCCCCGGCTGCACGCGCGCGGCCCATGGACCTGCGAGGCCCTGATCGCCGTGCACGACGACGTCGATCGCGAAGGAGTCGTCGGCGATCGCGCGCACGGTGTAGGTGCGGGTGACCGGCAGGTCGTCGGGCGCGAGCGACTCGCGGAGGGCCGCGACGTCGTAGGGCGGCTCCAGGCCGAGCTCGGGCTTGGCGAACCAGATCTTGACGTAGGCGTCGGTGAACGCGTTGGGTGCGAAGGTCGCGTAGCCGTCGCCGCCGATCCAGATCCGCACCATGCTCGGAGCGATCCGCTCGACGCGGACGACCTCCATCACGTGCTGCGGACGGTTGGGGCGAGGGGGACGGACGGGGGCGCTCATCGTCCTCGACGGTATCAGCGGGACTGCGTCCGACCGCGGTCGATAGGCTCACGATGAGGATGCAGAGGGAGGCGGTCGCGGTGCTCGAGCTCGACCACGACGCGTTCGAGGCGCTCGTCACCGAGGTGCTCGACGCGCTGCCCGACGAGATGGTCGAGGGCCTCGACAACGTCGTCTTCCTCGTCGAGGACGAGCACCCCGAGGAGGACCTGCTCGGCATCTACGAGGGTGTCGCGATCACCGAGCGCGGCCAGTACGGCTTCGGCGAGCTGCCGGACCGGATCATGGTCTACCGGCTCCCGCACCTCGACTCGACCGAGACGATCGACGAGCTGCGGGCCGAGGTGCGGACGACGATCGTGCACGAGATCGCGCACTTCTACGGCATCGACGACGAGCAGCTGCACGAGCTGGGCTGGGCGTAGCCGCCCTCCGCGTCGCGATCAGAACGGCAGCGGTGGCGCGTTCGGGTCGTCGTCGACCGCGTCGCTCGCCGGACTCCCGTACCAGTCGCGAAGCGCGGCGGGATCGGGCTCGGGCCAGGTGGTCGGGTCGTCCCAGCGGCCGAGGCGCTCGAGCGCTGCGCGCTGATCGGCACGCCGCTCAGCGCGAGTGCGGGTGGGCGGTCTCGGCTTCGTGCGCGGCATGTCGGTGAACACGGGCCCGACCGGCTCGGGCAGGTCGTCGATCACCTGCCCGAGCGGTGACGTCCAGCGCAGCACCCCGTGCGGCAGCTGCTCGACCGACCAGCGGGAGCTGTGCTTGAGGACGTGATCTCGGCGGCAGACGAAGCCGAGGTTGTCGAGGCTCGTCGCGCCGCCCTCGGCCCACGCGAGGGTGTGGTCGAGGTCGGCGCGGCGGGCCGGATGCGGACACCCGGGTGCTCGACAGCGCTGATCGCGCCCGAGCAGGACGTGCCGCTGCCCAGCGGTCGGGGTGTACGAGTCGACCGTGACCGCGACGCCCGTCACGGGGTCGGTGAAGAGCCGCAGCCAGGTCGACGCCTCCCCCGCCAGCCGCCTGGCGGTCTCGAGGTCGACGATCACCTTCCCGTCGAGCATCGCCGGGAACCGGTGCCCGGCCGCCTCGGCCTCCGCCGCCGTGCCGTCGAAGCACAGCCCGCCCGCGGGGATCGCGATCATCGGCTTGACCCGGATGCCGGACGTGCCGTGCAGGTCCTCCGGCACCACGCCGGACAGCAGCAGCTCCTGGAACGCATCCGCCCGGAACTGGTCGAACGAGCGAGGATCCTCCTTCGGCTTCCCGCGCGCCGCCTGCGTCAGCCGATCGAGCACCGCGAACGCCTCCAGCGCCGGCAGGAACGCGTACAGGTGCGCCATCCCATCACCCGCATCCGACACCTCCACCCGCCGCCGCTGCCGAGCCGTCTCGTGCCGGACCTGCAGCGGCGTCGAGAGCACATCGTTCACGACCTGCTTCGCCTTCGACCGCAGCCTCGCGGTGCTCGTGCGCTCGGCGACATCGACGAGCTCGGCGACCACCCGGTCGCGATCGGCTGGCGTGACTGCCGCATCATCGCGCAGCGCGCGGGTCTCGGCCTCGATGATCCGCAGGTGGCTCGCGGTGATGCGCCCCTCGGCGGCTGCCTCGTGGGCGGCGGGGAGCTCGCGGACGATGGTCCAGGCCTCGGTGATGTGCCGCTCGACGGTCGGGTTCGTCAGACCGAGCTCGACCGCCGCGAACGACGCGATCTCGCGCAGCATCGCGCCGGTGTCGCCGGGCTGGTCGATCATCCTCTGCATGTGCTCGGCGAGCAGCGCGCGCCGCCGGCCCTCGAGCCGCGCCGACTGCGCCTCGATCGTCACGAGCTCGGAGAGGAGCTCCCCGTCGAGCCGCAAGCGCCGCTCCGCCGCCGACTCCGGGGCTCGCGGGAGCGGCGGGATCGGCACGCCGCGCTCGGCCGCTGCCTCGACCTGCTCCTCCGACATCGCCGCGACCTGGGCCGACAGCTCGGCGAGGAACGCGTCGAGCTCGTCGTCCGCGGCGATCTCGGCCGCCGAGCGCGGCTCGAGCGGCAGCGCGTCGAGCGCTTCCGCTCCGCTGCCGGGCTGCGTCTCCATGCCCTGATCCTCCCGTGCACCACCCACATGCGAGGAGCGGGGCGAGCAGCTGTGGAGGGCGCAGCTCAGGTGCGGATGACCTCGTCGGCGAGCGCTGCGGGGTCGTTCGCGGCGACGTGGGCGTCCTCCTGCTCGCGCCACAGCATCCACCACGAGTCCTCGCCGTCGCGCGAGAGCGCGCGGGCGTGCCGCACCTCCTCCGGAGCCTCGAGCCACAGCGCCCGGCCGGCGTGCTCGCGCGACTGCAGCGTGAGCGAGCCGCAGCCCTCGACGATGAGCGGCTCCCCCGGCTCGGCGCGATCCTCGTCTCCCCAGTCGCCGGCCGCCCAGTCCCACCGCCGCCACACCGCCGTGCGACCGGCGACGAGCGGCGCGAGGATGCCGCGCTCGAGCAGCCGCGAGCCGGTCGCGAGCCCGTGCCAGCCCGCGTAGAGATCGTCCATGTGGATGACGCGCGCGCCCGTCTCGGCGGCGAGCCGCGCGGCGAGCTCGGTCTTGCCTGCACCGGATCGCCCGTCGATGATCGTCAGCATCACGCCCTCTCCCACACCGGCGAGAACGATCCTGCCGCGAGTGAGACGCCGAGCGCGGTCGCCGTCACGAGGGCGACGAGCAGCACGAGCACCGCATCGCGCCACCCGAGCGTCGACGGCCGTGCCCATGTGCGCTCCGGCCCGCCGAACCCGCGCGCCTCCATCGCGGTCGCGAGCGTGCCGCCGCGCCGCAGCGCGACGACGAGCAGCGCGAACGCCGCTTGCAGCGACCGCCGCACGGCGCCCGTGTCGCCGAGCCCGCGGGCTCGCCGCGCGAGCGAGATCTGCCGCCAGTCCTCGCCGAGCACGCCGAACAGGCGCGTGCCCGCGAGCGCCGCGAGCACGAACCGGTGCGGCAGCCGCGCGACCTGCGCGAGGCCGTCGGCGAGCCGCGTCGGGTCGACGCCGACGAGCGCGACGAGCGTCGGCACGCCGACCGCCAGCACGCGCAGGCCGATCGCGAGCGCGAGCTCGATCGAGCGGTCGCTGATGACGGCGAGCCAGACCTGGGCGTGGATGCGTCCGGCCGGCTCGGCGTAGAGCAGCATGCTGACGGCCGAGAGCGGCGCGGCGACGAGCAGCGGCCACGAGCGGCGCACGACGGTGCGGGGGCCGATCCCGACGCTCGCGAAGACGATCGCCCACGCGGCGAGCGCGACGGCCGCCGTGACGACGTCGATCGTGAGCAGCATCGGGATGGAGTAGAGCACCGCCGCGAGGATGGGCGTGACGGGGTTCACCCGCTCGAGCGCCTTCACGCGGCGCCCAGCCGCAGTACGCGATCGCCGAGCACGCGCTCGACGTCGGCGTCGTGGGTCACCGCGACGACCGCGCATCCGTCGTCGTCGACGAGCGACGCGATGAGCCGGACGAGTTCCTGCCACGTGCGGCGGTCCTGCCCGAACGTCGGCTCGTCGAGCACCATCACGCGCGGCGCGGGCGCGAGGACCGTCGCGACCGAGAGCCGCCGCTGCTCACCGCCCGAGAGCGTGAAGGGGTTGACGTCGGCGAGGTGGTCGAGCCGCAGCGCCGCGAGCAGCGCGTCGACGCGGTCGCGCACCTGGGCGTCGTCCCGCCCGAGCGCCCGCAGCCCCGCCGCGACCTCGTCGTGCACGCGCGCGGCGACGAACTGGTGCTCGGGCTGCTGGAAGACCGTGCCGATGCGCGTCGCGAGCTGCTTCGGTCGCCAGCGCATCGGCGCCTCGGCCGCTGCGCCGCCGCGCAGCTCCGTCGTCGCGCGCACCGCGCCCGCGACCGGCGGCAGGAGTCCCGCGAGGGTCAGCGCGAGGGTCGACTTGCCAACGCCGTTCCGCCCGGTGACAACGAGTGCCTCGCCTGCACGAACCTCGACGCCGATGGGCTCGTGCACGGCCTCGCCAGCGCGACCGGACCGCAGCGCCTCGGCGACGAGCAGCGCCGGCCCGGCCGCGCGGCGCTCGCGCGCGACCTCGACCGGGAGCCCCGGCACCCACACGCCGCCCGCCGCGAGGCGCTCCGCGTGCACATCGAGCACCGCGTGGGGCGAGCCCTCTGCCGCGACGCCCCCGCGCGGCTCGAGCACGACGACGCGGTCGACGACGGGCAGCCACGTGTCGACGCGGTGCTCGACGACCACGAGCGTCGCCCCGGTCGCGGCGGCGACGCGCGCCACCGCATCCCGCACCTCGACGACGCCCACGGGATCGAGGTTCGCGGTCGGCTCGTCGAGCAGGATGAGGCCCGGGCGCATGGCGATGACGCCCGCGAGCGCGAGCCGCTGCCGCTGCCCGCCCGAGAGCGCCGCGGTCGAGCGGTCGAGGTCGACGTCGAGGCCGACGGCGCCGAGCGCGTCCAGCACGCGCGGCCAGATCTCGTCACGCGGCACCGCGAGGTTCTCGCAGCCGAAGGCGACGTCGTCGCCGACGCGCGACATGATCGTGTTGGCCTGCGGGTCCTGCAGCACGAGCCCGGCGAGGCCGCGCCGGCTCCCGGGGTGGGCGCCGTCGACGAGCAGCTCGCCGGTCTCCTCGCCCTCCTCGTCGCCGCCGAGCACGCCGGCGAGCGCCGACAGGAGCGTCGACTTGCCCGCGCCGGAGGGCCCGAGCAGCAGCACGCGCTCGCCGGGCTCGACGTCGAGGTCGAGCCCGGCCACGGCGGGCGCCTCCCGCCCGGCGTGCCGCCAGCCCCACCCGCGAGCGCGGATGCGGGAGCCGGTCACCGGCCGCGCGACCGACCCGAGGCGAAGCGGTCGAGCACACCGGTCGCCGCCAGCGCCCGTGTCAGCAGCCAGCCGACCACGCCGGCGAGCAGGGCGCCCGAGACGACGAGGCAGCCGAGGTAGATCATCAGGAACTCGCCGCTCATGGCGAGGTTGCCCGAGATGAACAGCTCGATCGTCCACGCGGCGACGGCGGCGCCGATGCCGGCGAGCATGGCGACGCCGAGGCCGAAGCGTCGGTAGGCGAACAGCAGGAAGATCAGCTCGGCGCCCAGACCCTGCGCGATGCCGGAGTAGACGGTCTCGATCGACCACTGGCTGCCGAGCAGCATCGACACGGTCGCCGCCAGCAGCTCCACGAAGAGCGCCGCGCCCGGCTTGCGGATGATGAGCCCGCCCAGCACGCCGCCGATCAGCCAGATGCCGACGGCGAGGCCGCCGAAGCCGGGCGTGAGCGCGTCCATGACGCTGAACCATGCGTAGCCGACGCTGTTCCAGAGCACGAACAGCAGGCCGGTTGCGACGCCGAGCACGGCGGCGACGACGATGTCGACGACCCGCCAGCGGCCGATGCGGCGGCGCCCGGTCGACGAAGCGGATGCAGTGGATGCAGTGGTCATGAAGTGCCCTTCTCGGTGGAATGGCACGGGTGCGTGTCCTCCCTGCGCTGGCATGATCCAGATCAGGTTTGACGGTCGAAGGCTTCAGCCTTCCTCTCAGCCCGGCGCACCGGACTCCCGTGTCGCCAGCCAGTCTAGCCCGGGGCGTCGAGCGGGTGGCGCGCGTAGGCTCGACGGGTGCAGCACATCGGATCCTTCGTGGCCATCGGCGACAGCTTCACCGAGGGCGTGGGCGACGAGCTGCCCGACGGCTCGGTGCGCGGCTGGGCCGACTTCGTCGCCGCGGGCCTCGCGACCGCGCAGGGCGCACCGGTGCGCTACGCGAACCTCGCGATCCGCGGCCGCAAGCTCGGGCAGATCCTGCACGAGCAGCTCGACGCGGCCATCGCGCTCGGCCCCGACGCGATCAGCATCAACGGCGGCGGCAACGACATCCTCCGGCCGAAGGTCTCGATCTACCACGTCGGGGAGCGCCTCGCGGATGCCGCGCACCGCATCGCGGCCGCAGGCATCCGCCCCATCATGCTCTCGGGCGGCAACCCCTCGGGCGTCATGCCCATCGGCGCCGTCATGCAGCGCCGCGGCGATGCGCTCGCGCGCGCCGTCGTCTCGCGGGTCGCCGACCTCGACGCGCCCTACGTGGACAACTGGTCGGACGTCGAGCTGCGGAGCCCCCGCTTCTGGTCGCGCGATCGGCTGCACCTCAACGCCGCCGGGCACGCGCACGTCGCGAGCAACGTGCTGCGGGCGCTCGGTCACCCCGCACCCGAGTCGTGGCGCGACCTCGCGGCGATCTCGACCGCCGAGGGCCGCCGCGACGTCGCCTACTACCGCGAGTTCGTGATGCCGTGGCTCGGCCGCCGGTTCACGGGTCGCTCCTCGGGCGACGGCCGCGATCCGAAGCTGCCCGGCTTCGTCGAGGTGCCGCCGATCACCTAGGCCCCCGACTGCCCCGTCGTCACGAAGTCGATGAGCTCCTCGACGCGCGCGAGCAGGGCCGGCTCGAGGTCGTTCCAGTCGCGCACGCGACCGCGGATGCGCTGCCACGCGCGCGCGACGTCCTGCTGGTCGCGGTGCGGCATCCCGAGCCGCTTGAGCGTGCCCTGCTTCCAGTCCTCGCCGCGCGGCACGTCGGGCCAGCGCTCGATGCCGAGCCGCGCGGGCTTCACGGCTTGCCAGATGTCGATGAACGGATGCCCGACGATGCGCACGTGCGCGGCGTGCGGACCGCGCTCGACGGCCTGGGCGATCCTGGTCTCCTTCGAGCCGGGCACGAGATGGTCGACGAGGATCCCGAGGCGGCGCGTCGCGCTCGGCGCGAACTCCGCGACGATGCCCGCGAGGTCGTCGACCCCGTGGAGCGGCTCGACCACGACGCCCTCGACCCGCAGGTCGTGGCCCCACACCTGCTCGACGAGCTCGGCGTCGTGGGTGCCCTCGACGAGGATGCGGCTCGGGAGCGCGACGCGCGCCTTGAGCCCCTCGACAGCGCGGGAGCCCGACGCCGTGCGAGTCGGCGCGCTCTTCTCGACCGCGGGCGGCACGAGCTCGACCTCGACGCCCTCGACGAGGAAGCCGCGGCCGAGCGGGAACAGCCGCACCTTGCCGCGCCGATCCTCGAGCTGCACGTGGCCCGCCTCGATGCCGACGACCGCGCCGACGTAGCCGTCGTGCCGCTCGAGGACGAGCTCGCGCTCGGCCGCGACCTGCCTGGGCGGCGGCGGCTTCCTGGCCGCCTTCGCCTCCGGCGAGAGCACGTCGCCGCCCCACGAGTCCCAGTCGATCAGCACTCGATCGAGCGTAGACGTGCCGGGACGCTCAGCCGCGCAGGCGCGCGACCGCCTCGAGCGTCGCGAGGTCGCCCTGCACGAGGATGCGCGTGACGACCGACTCCTCCCAGCGCTCGAGCCCGTCGCGCACGCGCTCGATCGGCCCGACGAGCGCGATCTCGTCGACGAGCCGCGTCGGCACCGCCGCGATCGCCTCGGCCTTGCGGCCCGCGAGGTAGAGCTCCTGGATCGCGGCGCACTCCGCCTCGAACCCGAGCCGCGCGACCGCGTCGTAGTGGAAGTTCGCGCCCTTCGCGCCCATCCCGCCGACGTAGAGCGCGATCATCGGCCGCACCCGGTCGGCCGCCGCCTCGACGTCGGCGTCGACGACGATCGGCACCGGCACCGAGACCTCGAAGCGATCCGCGGGCGGCAGCGCCGCGTCGCGCTTCGCGAAGCCCTCCTCGAGCAGCGCGCGCGAGGCGGCGTCCTGCGCGGGCGAGAACAGGAACGGCAGCCAGCCGTCGGCGATCTCGGCCGCGAGCGACGTGTTCTTGGGTCCCTCCGCGGCGAGGTGGATCGGGATGTGCTGCCGCAGCGGGTGCAGCGTCGAGATGAGCGGCTTGCCGTGCCCCGTCGTGCCCTCGCCCGTGAGCGGCAGCGGCAGCTGCGGTCCCGGCGCCGTCACGGGCGCCTCGCGCGCCATGATGCTGCGGAGGATCGCGACGTACTCGCGCGTGCGGGCGAGCGGCTTCGGGAACGGCTGCCCGTACCAGCCCTCCACGACCTGCGGCCCGCTCACGCCGAGCCCGAGGATCACGCGACCGCCCGAGAGGTGGTCGAGCGTCATCGCCGTCATCGCGGTCGACGCCGCGGTGCGCGCCGAGAGCTGCGCGATGCCGGTCGCGAGCTGGATGCGCGACGTCGCCGCACCCCACCACGCGAGGGGGGTGAACGCATCCGACCCGTATGCCTCCGACGTCCAGATCGAGTCGAAGCCGAGCCGCTCCGCCGCCTGCACCGCCTCGAGCGCCCCCGCGGGCGGCGCGGCCTTCCAGTAGCCGAGCATGTAGCCGTAGTCCATGGTGCCCATCCTGCCCACCCGGGCCCCGCGCAACCGACCGGTTGTGCCGGATGCACGAGCGGCGCGCCGCTTCCGTAGGCTCGCCCCATGGACTTCCGCATCTTCACCGAGCCCCAGCAGGGCGCCTCCTACGACGAGCTGCTCGCGGTCGCGCTGCGCACCGAGCAGCTCGGCTTCGACGGCTTCTTCCGCTCCGACCACTACCTCCGCATGGGCGACGGCGACCCGGGCTACGGGCCGACGGATGCGTGGACGACGCTCGCGGGCCTCGCGCGCGACACCGAGCGGGTGCGCCTCGGCACGCTCGTCTCGTCCGTCACCTACCGGCTCCCCGGCATCCTCGCCGTGCAGGTCGCGAACGTCGACGCGATGTCGGGCGGCCGCGTCGAGCTCGGCCTCGGCACCGGCTGGTTCGAGCAGGAGCACCGCGCCTTCGGCATCCCCTTCCCCGAGCGCCGCTTCGACCTGCTCGAGGAGCAGCTCGCGATCGTGACGGGGTTCTGGCAGACGCCCGCGGGCGCGCGATTCTCGTTCGACGGCGACCACTACCGCCTCGAGGACTCCCCCGCGCTCCCGAAGCCCGTGCAGGAGCGCATCCCCGTGATCGTCGGCGGACTGGGCGCGAAGCGCACGCCACGGCTCGCCGCGCAGTTCGGCGACGAGCACAACCTCTCGTTCCCGCCGTTCGAGCGCATCCGACCCCTGTTCGCCGCGCTCGACGAGGCCATCGAGCGCGAGGAGCGCGAGCGCCCCGTCGTGCGCTCGGTCGCGCTCGTCGCGTGCGTCGGCGACGACGAGGCGACGTTCCGACGGCGGGCGGATGCGATCGGTCGCGAGCCCGAGGAGCTGCGGCAGCACGGCGTGGCCGGCTCGCGCGCCGAGGTCGAGGACCTGCTCGGCCGGCTCGCCGACGACGGGGTCGAGCGCGTCTACCTGCAGGTGCTCGACATGACCGACCTCGACCACCTCGACGAGCTCGCATCGTTCGCGGGCGTCGAGGTGCCGGTCGCCGCCTGAGCCGTCCGAGCACGCGGAAGGGGGCTGCCCGCAGGCAGCCCCCTTCCGTGTCGTCCGTGGCGCTTACGCCGTGGTGCGACCGCGGTTCTTGGTCAGCAGGCCGTAGATCAGCAGCACGATGATCGCACCGCCGATGGCCAGCAGCCACGTCTGGATGGACCAGAAGTCCTCCAGGCCGACGTTGAACAGCACCGACCCGAGGAAGCCTCCGAGCAGCGCGCCCACGACGCCGAGGATCAGCGTGATGATCCATCCGCCGCCCTGGCGGCCGGGGAGGATCAGCTTGGCGATGGCACCGGCGACGAGGCCGAGGACGATCCAACCGAGAATGCCCATAGTGTGGTCCCTTCTCTCTGCAGCGGTGCAAGGGTTTTACTCCGCCGAGCCCGCCTGTGCGGAACTGAGAGCAAGCCTCCCGCAGGTTCCTGGAAGGTTCCTGGGCCGTACCTGACTAATCCATAGCCCGCTGAAGGACGATCTCCCGCACTCGCGCCGCGTCTGCCTGACCGCGCATCGCCTTCATGACGGCGCCGATCACCGCGCCCGCCGCCTGCACCTTGCCGTCGCGGATCTTCTGCAGCACGTCGGGCTGGCCCGCGAGCGCCTCGTCGACCGCGGCGACGAGCGCCGACTCATCGGTGACGACCTTGAGCCCGCGCGACTCGACCACCTCGGCGGGAGCGCCCTCGCCAGCGATGACGCCCTCGAGCACCTGCCGCGCGAGCCGGTCGGTGAGCGCGCCCTCGTCGACGAGCGCCTGCAGCTGCGCGACGTGCTCGGGCTCGACGAGGCTCGACGCCTCGACGCCCTGCTCGTTCGCGAGCCGGGCCATCTCGCCCGTCCACCACTTGCGCGCCGCCTGCGGCGTGGCGCCCGCGGCGACCGTCGCCTCGACGAGGTGCAGCATGTCGCCGTTCACGACGTCCTGGAACTCGAGGTCGGTGAACCCCCACTCGGCCTTGAGCCGGCGGCGGTGCGCGACGGGCTGCTCCGGCAGCTGCGTGCGCAGCTCCTCGACGAGCTCCCGGCTCGGCGCGAGCGGCAGCAGGTCGGGCTCGGGGAAGTAGCGGTAGTCGTCGGCGTCCGACTTCGGCCGGCCCGGGCTCGTCGCGCCCGTGTCCTCGTGCCAGTGCCGCGTCTCCTGCACGATCGTGCCGCCCGCGGCGAGGATCGCCGCCTGCCGCTGGATCTCGTAGCGCACGGCGCGCTCGACCGAGCGCAGCGAGTTGACGTTCTTCGTCTCGGTGCGGGTGCCGAGCTTCTCCTGGCCGCGCGGACGCAGGCTCACGTTCGCATCGCAGCGCAGGTTGCCGCGCTCCATGCGGGCCTCCGAGATGCCGAGCGAGAGCACGATGTCGCGGATGGCCGCGACGTAGCGCTTCGCGAGCTCGGGGGCGTCGTGCTCGGCGCCGAAGATCGGCTTCGTGACGATCTCGACGAGCGGCACGCCCGCGCGGTTGTAGTCGACGAGCGAGTACTCGGCGCCCTGGATGCGACCGGTCGAGCCGCCCACGTGCGTGAGCTTGCCGGCGTCCTCCTCCATGTGCGCGCGCTCGATCGGGATCGAGATCTGCCGTCCGTCGGCGAGCTCGATCTCGACAGCGCCCTCGAACGCGATGGGCTCGTCGTACTGCGAGATCTGGTAGTTCTTCGGCGTGTCCGGGTAGAAGTAGTTCTTCCGCGCGAACCGGCACGACTGCGCGATCTCGCAGCCGAGCGCGAGCCCGAGCGAGATCGAGTAGCGCACGGCCTCGGCGTTCACGACCGGCAGGCTGCCGGGCAGGCCGAGGCTCAGCGGGTCGACGAGCGTGTTGGGCTCGGCGTCGTGGAAGTCCGGATGCGCGGGGTTGGGCGCGGCGGAGAACATCTTCGTGCGCGTGCCGAGCTCGACGTGCACCTCGAAGCCGAGCACGGGCTCGAAGCGCTCGAGCGCCTCGTCGAAGTCCATCAGCTTGTCCTTCATCGGGCGCCTCCTGCGAGCTCGGGTGCCTTGGTGGCGAGGATGCCGCCCCAGCGCTGCGCGAGGAGCGCCTCGATCGCGGCGCCTGCCCGGTAGAGCCGCTCGTCCTCGAACATCGGCGCGAGCAGCTGCAGTCCGACGGGCAGCCCGTCGTCGCCGAGGCCCATCGGCAGGCCCATGCCGGGGATGCCCGCGAGGTTCGCCGGGATCGTCGTGATGTCGTTGACGTACATCGCGAGCGGGTCGTCGAGCTTCTCGCCGAGCTTGAACGCCGTGGTCGGCGCAGCGGGGCTGATGAGGATGTCGGCCTGCTCGAACGCGGCGTCGAAGTCGCGCTGGATGAGCGTGCGCACCTTCTGCGCCGAGCCGTAGTAGGCGTCGTAGTAGCCCGCGGAGAGCGCGTAGGTGCCGAGGATGATGCGGCGCTTGACCTCGGTGCCGAAGCCGGCCTCGCGCGTCGCGGCCATGACGTCCTCGACCGTCTGCCCGGCCTGCTCGACCCGCAGCCCGAACCGCACCGAGTCGAAGCGCGCGAGGTTGCTCGATGCCTCCGCGGGGAGGATGAGGTAGTACGCGGCGACCGAGTACGCGAACGACGGGCACGACACCTCGACGACCTCAGCCCCCGCATCGGTCAGCACCTGCAGGGTCTCCTGGAAGCGCGCCTGCACGTCGGCGGCGATGCCGTCGGAGTCGAGCTCCTTGACGACGCCGACCCTGACGCCCGCGAGGTCGCCCCTCGACGCGCCCTCGCGCGCCGCCGCCGCGAACGACGGCCACTCGCGCTCGAGGCTCGTCGAGTCGAGCGGGTCGTGGCCGCCGATGACGTCGTGGATGAGCGCCGAGTCGAGCACGGTGCGGGTCACGGGGCCGACCTGATCGAGGCTCGAGGCGAGCGCGATCGCGCCGTAGCGGCTCACGCCGCCGTAGGTCGGCTTCATGCCGACCGTGCCCGTGACGGCCGCGGGCTGACGGATCGAGCCGCCGGTGTCGGAGCCGAGCGCGAAGGGCGCCTCGAACGCCGCGACCGCGGCCGCCGAGCCGCCGCCCGAGCCGCCGGGGATGCGCTCGAGGTCCCACGGGTTCCGGGTCGGGCCGTAGGCGGAGTGCTCGGTCGACGAGCCCATCGCGAACTCGTCCATGTTGGTCTTGCCGAGCGCGACGAGGCCGGCGTGCCCCAGGCGGGCGACGACGGTCGCGTCGTAGGGCGGGATCCAGCCCTCGAGGATGCGCGAGCCCGCGGTCGAGGGCATGCCGACCGTGCAGAGCACGTCCTTGATCGCGACCGGGGCGCCCGCGAGCTCGTGGAGCTCCTCACCGGCGGCGCGGCGCTCGTCGATCGCCTTCGCCTGCTCGAGCGCGGCCGCGTTGACGTGGAGGAAGGCGTGCACGTCGCCGTCGACCTCGGCGATGCGGTCGAGGTGGGCCTGCGTCGCCTCGACCGACGAGACCTCGCCGCTGCGCAGCAGCGCCGCGAGCTCATGGCCCGCGAGGCGGGTGAGATCCCCGCTCTGAGCCTGCTCCATCACTGCTCCTCCCCCAGGATCGCCGAGACGCGGAAGCGCTCGCCGTCGTGGCTCGGGGCACCGGCGAAGATCTGCTCGGCCGAGAGCGTCTCGCCGACGACGTCGTCGCGCATGACGTTCGAGAGCGACACGGGGTGGCTCGTGGCGGGCACGTCGGGGCCGGCGATCTCGCTCACAGTCGCGATCGCGTCGACGATCGCGGACAGCTCGCTCGTGAGGCTCGTCACCTCGTCGTCGGTGAGCGCGATGCGAGCGAGTCCAGCCAGGTGCTGGACGTCGTCGCGGGTGATCTCGGACATACGTCTCCTCGTCGGCAGCGGGGGTTCGCCCTCGATCCTACGGCTCGACGACGAGCGCCCAGACCGCGATCGCCTCGATCGCGAGTGCCGCCGCGAGGCACCACCGGCGCGCGTCGGCGGCGATCGCGAGCGCCTCGCGCACGACGGCGCCGGGCCGGTACGAGGGGCGCGTCCACGCGCCGACCACGGCGCCGTCCATGCCGAGCTCGGCGAGCAGCCACGCGGTGCGATAGGCGTGGTAGCCACTCGTCACGACCGCGAGCGGCGCCCGCTCCCCCGTGAGGAAGGGCCGCGAGAGCTCGAGGTTCTCGCGCGTCGAGGTCGACGCCTGCTCGAGGTCGATCGCGCCGGGCGGCACGCCGAGCCGCTCGGTGAGGTGCTCGGCCATCGCCGACGCCTCGGTGCGCACCTCGTCGGGCCCCCGGCCGCCGGCGACGACGATGCGGGCGTCGGGCCGGCCGGGCAGCGCTGCGCGCCAGACCTCCGCCCCCCGCTCGACGCGTCGGCGCAGCAGCGGACCGACATCGCGCCCCCGGAGCCCCGCGCCGAGGATGAGCACGGCGCCGGGCGGCTCGTGCAGCGGCGCTCGCGCGTGCAGCAGCATCGCGCCGACGAGCACCGCGAAGCCGAGGCCCGCGGCCCAGAGCGGCGACGCGAGCAGCAGCGCGGCGCGCGCGAGCGCCGGCTCGATCCCGACCGCGGCGACGATGCCGGCGGCGAGCAGCAGCATGCCGACTCCGAGCGCCGCGATGAGCCGGTCGACGAGCCGCACGCGCACGAGCCGCGTGAGCACGAGGCCGTGCCACGCCGAAGCGCCGCCGAGCGTGGTGGTCGCGATCGCCGCGGCGACGACGACGGTGCCCCAGAGCGGCTCGCGAGCGTCGGCGTCGAGCCAGCGCGCGAGCGGCGCAGCCACGAGGACGCCGGCGATCGCGACGATCGCGATCACGACCGCACCGGCGACGATCGCGGGAGCCAGCACGCGCATCCGCCCCCGCACCGCCGTCACGCTGCGACCCTAACCGGGCGGCGCGCCGCTTGCGGCAAGATCGAACGTGTGTTCGAATGATCGCCATGCGATGGGAGACGCAAGCCGCGACGCACGTCGACGACGACGCGCTGCCGGGCCTCGAGGAGCGCTCGAGCGTGCTCGAGTCATGGCCGACTCCGGGGTTCGACGGCATGTCGTTCCTCGAGATCACGGCGAAGAGCGCGCTCAACCACGTCGCGGGCGACGGCTTCATGGGCGGCGCGTGGACGATCAACCCCTACCGCGGCTGCCAGCACGCGTGCCGCTACTGCTTCGCGCGCAACACGCACACCTACCTCGACCTCGACGCGGGCGCCGACTTCGACTCCCGCATCGTCGTGAAGGCCAATCTCGTCGAGGTGCTCGAGCGCGAGCTCGCGGGGCCGCGCCGCGACGTCGACGCCGTGCAGCTGGGGACGAACACCGACCCGTACCAGCGCGCGGAGGGCCGCTACCGGCTCATGCCGGGCGTGCTGCGCGCGCTCGCACGGCACGGCGCCTCGATCTCGATCCTCACGAAGGGCACGCTGCTGCGGCGCGACCTGCCGCTGCTGCAGTCGATCGCGCGCGACGTGCCGGTCTCGATCGCGATGTCGATCGCGATCTTCGACGACGAGCTGCAGCAGGAGGTCGAGCCCGGCACCCCGACGACGCGCTCGCGGCTCGAGACGGTGCGCGCCGTCCGCGAGGCGGGGCTCGACTGCGCCGTCTTCGCGATGCCGATCATGCCGGGGCTCACCGACACGCGCGAGCACCTCGAGCGAGCGTTCGCGGCGATCGCCGAGGCGGGCGCGACGAGCGCGATCGCGAGCGCCCTGCACCTGCGACCCGGCGCGCGCGAGTGGTACCTGCAGTGGCTCCGCGCCGAGCATCCCGAGCTGCTGCCGCTCTACGACCGGGTCTACCGAGACGCGCGCGGTCGCTTCGGGTCCTACGCGCACCCCGACTACCGCTCGTGGTTGCGCGACCGCATCCGCCCGCTGCAGCGCCGCTATGGGCTCGGCCGCACCGTCGTCGCCCCCGGCACCGGCATCTCGGCCGTCGCGCCGAGCAACCGCGCGAAGCAGCTTCCGAGCACGTCGGGCGAGCCGATGCTCGCGGCGGCGACGCTCTTCTGAGCGGCGGCGCCGCCTCAGTGCAGCGGGAAGCGGGCGTGCTCGTCGAGCGTCAGCAGGTCGTCGAGGTAGCCGAGGTTCCCCTCCGGTTCCGATTCCACGCCCTCCGTGAGGTGCCACGTGCCCCACTCGAGCTTCATGTAGGTGAGCGCGTTGGGCCAGATGTCGCGCTCCTCCTGCGTGAGGTGCGCCTCGGAGAGGTATCCGCCGCGGAACGCGGCCCACTCGTCGCTGCCGAGCGCGCTCCCGCCGGAGCCCACGTGCTCAAGCGGGAACAGCAGCGCCGCGACCGCGAGGTCGAGGATACGCGGCGCGAACGCGGCGTTCTCGAGGTCGAGCGCGAGCGCGCCCTGGTCGTCGAACAGCAGGTTGACCGCGCGGTGGTCGAGCGAGACGGGCATCGCGGGGACGTCGGCCGCGCGCATCCGCTCGAGCCGGTCGGCGAAGCCGTCGAGCTGGGCGATCCAGCGCGATGCATCGGAGTGCGGCCAGTGTTGCGCGGCGCTGTCGCGGATCGCGTCGATGTCCTCGTCGATCGAGCGCCGGTCCGCGCTGCCCCACTCGAACGGTGGGAAGCCGTCGATGGCAAGCCCGGCAGAGGCTGCGTGCATGCGGCCGAGCAGCCGCCCGGCCGCCGTGGGGTCGTCGGCGCCGCCATCCCATTCGCGGCCGCGGAGCCGCGGGTATGCGACCCAGTTCTCGTCATCGGCGATCTCGTCACCGGCCCCGCCGCCGGTGGTGGCGGCGTCGAACGGCTCCGCCTGATCACCGCTGCCGACCGCGACGGGCGGCACGAGCGGGGCCACCGTGCGGATGCCGTGCGCGACGAGCGCCCGCTGCCACGCCTCGAGCGGTACGGGAGCGCTCCACGTGCGCTTCACGACCGCCGCGACGTCGCCGTCGCCGCCGTGCACGCGCGCCGGCCAGACCTCGCTCCAGGGCGAGAGCGACTCGCCCGGCTCGATCGTGAGCACCTCGCCGAACGCCGCCTGGACCTCGTCTCGCTGAGCCATGCCCCAGAACCTACGCGCGCATCCGCCGAGTCTGCTGAGATCGGCGTCCGCAGCGCGTCAGCGCTTCGGCCAGTGCCAACGCGGCTGGTCGAGCGGACCCTCGCGGCCGGCGACGAGCGTCTCGCCGTGCTGCTTCTCGAGCTCGACGAGCGTGCCGCCGAGCGCGTCGACGAGCTGCTGCTGGTGCGTGACCACGACGACTTGCGTCTGCTCGGCCGCGCGGCGGATGAGGGATGCGAGCGGCGCGATGAGCTCGGCGTGCAGGCTGCGCTCGGGCTCGTTGAGCACCACGAGGCTCGGCCGCTCGAGCGAGGTGAGGGCGGCGAGCAGCAGCAGGAACTGCAGCGTGCCGTCGGAGAGCTCGGCGGCGGTGAGGAGGCGCAGCATGCCCGGCTGGCGGAGCGCGGGCGTCATGCGACCCTCGACCATCACCGTCTCGAGCCGCGAGCCGTCGAAGGCGTCGGCGACGGCGCGCTCGATGTCGCGATCGAAGCCGCCCTCGATCGACGTGCGCAGGACGGCGGCGAGGTTGGCGCCGTCGTCGTCGAGCCGCGGACTGCGCGTGCCGACCTGCGGCTGCCGCGCGGGTGAGCCCGCGTCGGTGCGGAGCGCGTCGTGGAAGCGCCACTGGCGCATCGAACGCCGCACGCCCGCGAGCTCCGCCGCGTCGGCCGCACCCGCATGCTCGTCGAGGACCGACTCCCACGTCCGGAGGCCACGTGTCAGCTCGCGCCAGCCGTCGTCGCCGCGCACGCGCGCGAGCGGCCCGCGGCGCTCGACGAGCACGCTCGCCGGCCGCGGGTCGGGGCCAGCGAAGACGTGCTCCTGCTTGATGTGGGGGTCGCGGTCGAAGAGGCTCTGCTCGGGGATCGGCAGCCCGAGGTCGATCGCGTAGCCGAGCCCTTCGATCGAGGCGAAGCCGAGCCTGAGCGCGACGGGACCCGTGCGGATGAGGCCCTGCGTAGGCCCGCCATCGCGCACCGCGCGGGCGATCCGCTCCGGGCCCGCCCAGCGCACCGCATCCAGTCCCCCGTCGAGGGCGAGCTCGCCCACCGCGTGCGCCCGCCCCGCCGCGGCGAGCAGGCGCAGCGCGCGATACAGGCTCGACTTGCCGCTGCCGTTGCGGCCCGTCACGACCGTGAGCTGCCCCAGGTCGAGAACGAGCGAGCGGATCGAGCGATAGCCCTCGATCGCGAGCCGGTCGATCACGGCGCCGGGAGCGCGTCGGGGCCCTCGGTGACGAGCAGGTGGAACTGCGCGGCGTCGATGATGCGCACGCCGAGCGACTCGGCCTTCGCGAGCTTCGAGCCCGCGCCGGGGCCGGCGGCGACGAAGTCGGTCTTCTTCGACACGCTCGAGGCGGCCTTGCCGCCGGCGGCCATGATCGCCTCCTCGGCGCCCTCGCGCGAGTAGCCCTCGAGCGAGCCGGTCGCGACGACCGTGAGGCCGACGAGCACGCCGCCGCGCTCGGCTGCCGCGCCGGGACCGGGGTGACCCGGGGTCGCGAAGCGCACGCCCGCTGCGCGCCAGGCGTCGACGATCTCGCGGTGCCAGTCGACCGCGAGCCACTCCACGACCGCGTCGGCGATGATCGGGCCGACGCCCTCGACCTCGGCGAGCTCGGCGGGGGTCGCGGCCTCGATCGCCTCGAGCGACCCGAACCAGCCGGCGAGCGCGCGCGCGGCGACCGGACCGACGTGGCGGATGTTGAGCGAGACGAGCTGCCGCCAGAGGTCCTTCGTCTTGGCTCGCTCGAGCTCGGCGAGCAGCGTCTCGGCCTGCTTCGACGGATGCGCGACCTCAACCTGCTTGATGCCCGCTTTCCGCCGCTCCGCGGGCGTCATCGACTCGGCCCCCGCCGGGTACTCGCGGCGGACGACCTGGAACGGGCGGCGCACGACGGGCTCGCCGTCGTCGTCGAGCTTCGGCTGCCCCGTCTCGGCGTCGCGCACGACGACCTCGATCGGCACGAGCTGCTCGAGGGTGAGGGCGAACAGGCCCGCCTCGGTCGGCAGCGGCGGCTCGGCCGGCACGCGCGGCTGCGTGAGCGCCGCCGCCGTCACCTCCCCGAGCGCCTCGATGTCGAGCGCGCCGCGGCTGCCGATGTGCTCGACGCGCCCCCGCACCTGCGCAGGGCAGTCCTTCGCGTTCGGGCAGCGGAGGTCGATGTCGCCCTCCTTCATCGGGCGCAGCGTCGTGCCGCACTCGGGGCAGCCCTCGGGCATGACGAACTCGCGCTCGGTGCCGTCGCGCAGCTCGACGACCGGTCCGAGCACCTCCGGGATCACGTCGCCGGCCTTCCGCAGCACGACGGTGTCGCCGATGAGCACGCCCTTGACGCGCACGACGTCCTGGTTGTGGAGGGTCGCCTGCCGCACGACGGAGCCCGCGACCTGCACGGGCGCCATGTTGGCGTAGGGCGTCGCCCGGCCGGTGCGGCCGACGCTCACGACGATGTCGAGCAGCTTCGTGTGCACCTCCTCCGGCGGGTACTTGTAGGCGATCGCCCAGCGCGGCGCGCGGCTCGTGATCCCGAGCTCGGCGTGGAGCGAGAGCTCGTCGACCTTCACGACGATGCCGTCGAGCTGGTGCTCGACCGAGTGCCGCTGCTCGCCGAAGCGCTCGACGTAGCCCACGACGTCGTCGACGCCGCGGAGCACCTCGACGTGCGGGCTCGTCGGCAAGCCCCACGACTCGAGCAGGCCGTAGACCTCGCTCTGCGCCCGGACGGGCGGGTCGCCCCACGCGCCGAAGCCGTGCACGAACATCGCGAGCGCCTCGATGCGCGCCTCGCCCGCCTCCCGCTCGAGCCCGGTCTTCTTCTCGAGCTGCTGGCGCAGGCCGCCGGAGGCGGCGTTCCGGGGGTTCGCGAACGCGGGGAAGCGCTTCGCGGCGCGATCGGCGGCGCGCTCCTCGTCGAACTCGCCGCGGCTCGCCGCCGGCCGCTTCTCCCACTTCGCGCGGTCCTCGGCGATGGAGCGCTCGCGCAGCTCGGCCTGCAGGGCGTTGAGCCGCTCGAAGGCGGCGACCGGGATGAAGACCTCGCCGCGCACCTCGACGAGCTCGGGGTGGCCGTCGCCCGCGAGTCGCTCGGGGATGCCTGCGACCCGCAGCGCGTTGGTCGTGACGACCTCGCCGACCCGGCCATCGCCGCGCGTCGCGGCCGAGGTGAGCACGCCGCGCTCGTAGCGCAGCGCGATCGCGAGGCCGTCGATCTTGAGCTCGGTGAGCCACGCGACGTCGCGCCCGGCAGCCGCCTCGGTCTTCGCGCACCACTCGCGCAGCTCCTCGATCGAGAAGACGTTGTCGAGGCTCAGCATGCGCTCGCGGTGCGGGATCGTCGGCAGCCCGCTCGTCGTGCCGCCCTGCACCGACTGCGTGGGCGAGTCCTGGCTCTGCAGCTCGGGGTGCTCCCGCTCGAGCGCGTCGAGCTCCCGCACGAGCGCGTCGTACTCTGCGTCGGACATGATCGAGGCGTCGCGGTCGTAGTAGGCGGCGCTCGCCTCCTCGATCCGCGCTCGCAGCTCCTGCGCCCGCTCGTTCGCGTCGCTGAGCGAGCCCTCTGCACCGATTCCCACCATGCGTTCATTCTGCACACAGCGACCCACAGGGAGGCCGGCGGCATCCGGGCAATCCGGCCGTGCCCGGGCTCCGAACCCAGCACGACCGGCGCACGTCACCGAGACGGGCACCCCACCGCCGGCCGGACCTCTAGGAAGGAAGCAATGTCCCGCTCACCGAATCGCCTCGTCGCCACCATCTTCGGCGCCGTCTACCTGCTCGTCGGCCTCATGGGCCTCTTCGTCGCCGGCACGAACATCGTCGGCGAGGAGGGTGGCCTGCTGCTCGGCGTGTTCCAGGTGAACCACCTGCACAACATCGTCCACCTCGCGATCGGCGCGGCGCTCCTGCTCGCGGGCCTGCGCAGCACCGCAGCGGCCAAGCGCGTGAACGTCATCGTCGGCGCGGTCTACCTGCTCGTCGGCATCGTGGGCTTCTTCATCGTCGACACGGCGGCGAACATCCTCGCCCTCAACACGCCCGACCACTTCCTGCACCTCGGCTCGGCGATCGTGCTGCTCGGCGTCGGCCTCGCGCTCGACCGCGACACGACGTCGCGCCGCGCGGCCGTCTAGACGAGCCGATGGCGTCACTGGCGCAGCTCGGCGGCGCCATCGCCGCGCTGGGCGCGGCGCTCATCGCACTCGCGGTGGGCGCCGCCGCCCCGCTGTGGCTCGCCGTGCCGCTCCTCGCAGCGGGCGTCGGCCAGGCGATCGTCTCGGTGCTCGCGCTCCGCGGTGCGAAGCTCGCGGTCGCCGCCGTCGCGGCACCGCTGCTACTCCCGACCCTCGCGTGGCTCGCGACGCTGCTCCTGGTTCGCGACCCAGCCGCATCCCTGCCGCTCGGGCCGATGCTCGCCGAGTCGGCGCTCGCGCTCACCGCCGCCGGCCTGCTCGCGCGCCGGTCGCGCGCGACGCGGGCTCCGGCACCGATCGCGTCGCTGCTCGTGCTCGTCGGCGCCGCGGTCGTCGTCGCGCCCGTCGCGACCATCGCGCTCACCGGCACGCACGCGGGCGCCTTCGCGCAGCCGCACGGCGAGCACGGCGTCGTGCTCGATGTCGACGAGCACGTCGGGCACTAGCCGGAGCCTCGCTCAGCCTCCGTCGGGGCCGGCGAGCGACTGCTGGTAGAGCGCGAGCCGCCACGCATCGTCGACCCGCACGTACGCGCTCGACATGCGGCCGACGAAGTCGGTGCCGTCGCGCCGCGCGACGCCGGTGTAGACGAGCGCAGCCGACTCCGCGCCGAGGGTGACGATGCGCGGCTCGCGGATCTCGAACGTCGCCCATGGCGGCGCTTGCCCGAGCGAGGCGACGACCGCTGCGCGGTCGAGCACCGATCCGTCGACGAGCACCATCAGGCCGTCGTCGGTCATGAGCCGACCGTAGAACTCGTCGCCGGTCGACTCGCACAGCGAGCGCCAGCCCGCTCGCTCGAGCGCGAGCAGCTCGTCGAGCGCGGTCACGCGGCGCCCGCCTCGGCGAGGTGCTCTGCAGCGTCAGCGGCCAGGGTGCGGTCGATCGTGACCTGCCCGAGCACGCGCGTGCCGTCGTAGAGCACGGCCGACTGCCCGGTCGCGACGCCGGAGAGGGGCTCGGCCGGGTCGATGACGAGCTCGTGGCCGACCATGCGCGCGAAGGCCGGCACAGGGTCCGCGTGCGCGCGGATCTGCACCTCGACGTGCATGCCGTCGGCGAGCTGCGGATGCGGTGCGCCGGCGTGGGAGATGCGGGTGCCGGCGAGGCGCACGACCGCGAGCGCCTCCTTGGGGCCGACGACGAGCTGCCGCGACTGCGGCTTGACCTCGAGCACGAAGCGCGGCCGGCCGTCGGGCGAGGGCACGCCGAGCGACATGCCGCGGCGCTGGCCGACGGTGTAGCCGTGCACACCCTCGTGCGAGCCGACGACGCGGCCGTCGCGGTCGACGATCTCGCCCGGCTCGGCGCCGAGCCGATCCGCGAGGAAGCCGCGGGTGTCGCCGTCGGGGATGAAGCAGATGTCGTGGCTGTCGGGCTTCTGCGCGAGCAGGAACCCGCGCTCCGCCGCCTCGGCGCGCACCTCGGCCTTCGTCGGGGTCTCGGCGAGCGGGAACCAGCAGTGCTCGAGCTGCGCGGCGGTGAGCACGCCGAGCACGTACGACTGGTCCTTCGCCCAGTCGGCGGCGCGGTGCAGCTCGGCACCGCGCTCGGAGCGCTCGACGCGCGCGTAGTGCCCGGTGACGACGCGGTCGAACCCGAGCCCGATCGCGCGATCCAGGAGCGCCTCGAACTTGATCCTCTCGTTGCACCTCAGGCATGGGTTCGGCGTGCGGCCCGCGGCGTACTCGTCGACGAAGTCCTGCACGACGGCGTCTGCGAAGCGCTCGGAGAAGTCCCACACGTAGAACGGGATGCCGAGCCGGTCGGCGACGCGCCGCGCATCCATCGCGTCCTCGACGGTGCAGCAGCCGCGGCTGCCGGTGCGGAGCGTGCCGGGCATGCGGCTGAGCGCGAGGTGGACGCCGACGACCTCGTGCCCGGCGTCGACGGCGCGCGCGGCGGCGACGGCGGAGTCGACCCCGCCGGACATCGCGGCCAGCACCTTCATGCCGACAAGGCTATCGAGCACCAGCGATCTCGTGGCCGGAGGTGCCAGGCTGTCTGCGTGACCGCTGCGCCGCTCACGATCTCGGTCGTGATCCCCGTGCTCGACGACGAGCGCGCGCTCGCGCGCTGCCTCGAGCGGCTCGCCGCGCAGTCGGTCGCGCCGCTCGAGGTGGTCGTGGTCGACAACGGCAGCGCCGACGGCTCGGCCGACGTCGCGCGCGCCGCCGGCGCGCGCGTCGTGGAGGAGCCGGTGCGCGGCATCCCGGCGGCGGCGGCCGCGGGCTACGACGCGGCGATCGGCGACGTCATCGCGCGCTGCGACGCCGACTCGATCGTCCCCACCGACTGGATCGAGCGCATCCGGGACGCCTTCGACGCCGACCCGGCGCTCGACGGGCTCACCGGCCCCGGCCGGTTCGTCGACCTGCCGCGAGCGTGGCGCGGGATCGCGAGCCTCGCCTACGCCGCCGGCACATTCGGCGCGAGCGGCGCGGCGATCGCGAACGTGCCGCTGTGGGGCTCGAACATGGCGCTGCGCCGCACGGCGTGGGCGGCGGTCTCGGCCGACGTCGAGCGGCGCGACGCGAGCGTGCACGACGACCTCGACCTGACGATGCGGCTCGGCCCGCGCGCTCGGCTGCGCTTCGAGCCGCGGCTGCAGGTCGGCGCCGAGGGGCGCATGTTCCACAGCCGAGCCGCCGCGCGGGGCCGCGTCGCGATGGCGATGCGCACCTTCCGCCGCAACTGGGCGATCGACGGCTCGGCCGGCCGCCGCTGGCTGCACCGGGTCTCGGGCCGCGGCCTGCTCGAGCGGGAGGAGCGGCGGTGAGCTGGCTCGAGGGGCAGGACCGCTGGCTGCCCACCGACTGGCTGCGCGTCGCGATCGCCGTCTCGGTGCCTGCGGCCTACCTCGTCGCGAGCGGCCCGGCTGCCGCGGCGATGCTGCTCGCGCTCGGCGGCACGATGGCGCTGCGCTTCGCCCGCATGAGCGTGCCCGCCGACGTCGTCGGGCAAGCGGTGCTCGGCGGCTCCGCCTGGTTCGCGGCGATCGGCGCGTACCAGGTCGTGCCGGGCCTCGACCTCGCGTCGCACCTCGCGAGCGGCGCGGTGCTCGCGCTGCTGACCCGCACGATCCTGCTGCGCTCGGGACTGCTGCCGGCGGAACCGGGCGGCCGCGCGGCCCGCGTGCTGCACGTGACGACGGCGGTCGCGATGCTGGGCCTGCTGTGGGAGCTCGGCGAGTGGGCGGGCCACGCGTTCATCACGCCCGACATCGGCGTCGGCTACGAGGACACGCTCACCGACCTCGTCGCCGACGCGATCGGCGCGCTCATCGCCGCGATCGCGGTCGAGGCCGGCGAGCGGCGGGAGCGCGGCCGGGCTGCCGCCGACGCCGCGACGACCGGCACGGCAGCGGACGATGCCGCAGCAGAGCTGCGCGAGCGCGAGCGCTGAAGCGGGCGCGCGCTCAGCCGAGCGAGCGCGCGCGCTCGACGGCGCTCGGCAGCGCTGCGAGCAGCGCCTCGACCTCTGCCTCGGTCGTCGTGCGACCGAGCGAGAGCCGCAGCGGCGCCGCGCCCTCGACGCCGCACGCGCGCACGACGTGCGACTCGCGAGCGACGCCCGCGGAGCACGCCGAGCCGTTCGAGACCGCGAAGCCCGCCTCGTCGAGCAGGAACTGCAGCGCCTCGCCGCTCGCGCCCTCGACCACGAGGTGCGCGATGTGCGGCAGCCGCTCGTCGGCCGTGAGGATCCGCACGCCCGGCAGCGACGAGGCGAGCGAGCGGATGCGGTCGGTGAGGGCCGCGAGGCGCGTCGCCTCGGCGTCGAGCTCGGCGAGCGCCTCCTCCGCAGCGAGCGCGAAGAGCGAGGCCCCGAGCGCGTCCTGCGTGCCGGAGCGGAGGCCGCGCTGCTGCCCGCCGCCGTGGTGGAGCGCCTCGATCCGCACATCGCGGCCGACGACGAGCGCGCCGACGCCGTGCGGGCCGCCGAGCTTGTGGCTCGCGACGCTCATGAGCGACGCGCCGGAGTCCACGAACCGCAGCGGCACGTGCCCGAACGCGCCCACCGCGTCGAGGTGGAGGGGCACGCCCGCGCGCGCCGACGCATCCGCCGCCTCGCGCACGGGCTGCAGCGAGCCGACCTCGTTGCTCGCGACGAGCACCGTCGCGACCGCGGCGCCGCCCTGCTCGAGCGCCGCCCGGAAGGCGTCGAGGTCGGTCACCGCGTGCTCGTCGACGCCCACCCAGCGCACGGGCGCGCCGTGCGCCTCGAGCCACGCGACGGCGTCGAGCGTCGCGTGGTGCTCGGCGACGGGCACGACGATCGCGCCCGCGGCCCCGGCGTCGCGAGCCGCCCACCACGCGCCCTTGAGCGCGAGGTTGATCGACTCGGTGCCGCCGGAGGTGAGCACGACCTCGGTCGGGTGGCACCCGAGGGCGATCGCGAGGCGCTCGCGCGCCTCCTCGAGCACCGCCCGGGCGCGCTGGCCCTCGCGGTGCGTCGACGCGGGGTTCGCGAGCGGCTCCGCCGTCGCGAGCGCCTGCCGCACCGACTCGCGCATCGGCGTCGCGGCGGCGTGATCGAACTGGTGCACGCTCCCCTACCCTAGAGCGCGTGAGTGCGGGCGACGAGCGGGTGCGGGGCATCGCGCGCACCGCGATCGGCCACCGGCTCACCGTCTGGTCGCGCCACGCGACGACGATGGAGCTGCGGGTGTTCGACGCGGGCGACCCCGACTGGCTGCTGCACGCGCTCCCGATGGAGCGCGTCGGCGACGAGTTCACGATCGACACCGAGCTGCTGCAGGTCGGCACCCCGTACGCGATCGGCGTGGAGGGGCCGGTGGGGCCCGGGCACGCCTTCGATCCGGCGCGGAACGCCATCCCGCCGCACGCGCGCGGCATCGTGCGCACGCCCCACGGCCAGCACCGCGCGACGGTCACCGACGACGCCTTCGACTGGGGCGACGCCCCGCGGCCGCGCGTCCGCCGCGACCGGCAGGTGATCTACGAGGCGCACGTCAAGGGCATGACGAAGCTGAGCCCCCACATGCCGCTCGAGCTCCGCGGCACCTACGCGGGCCTCGCGCATCCGTCGACCATCCGGTACCTGCAGGAGCTCGGCGTCACGACCGTGCAGCTGCTGCCGATCCACCTGTTCGTCTCCGAGCAGCGCCTGATCCGCCAGGGCAGGGTCAACCACTGGGGCTACAACTCGCTCAGCTGGTTCGCGCCGCACAGCGCCTACGCCTCGCGGCAAGCGCAGTTCGACGGCACGGGCGGCGTGCTGCGCGAGGTCAAGGGCATGGTGCGCCTGCTGCACGAGGCGGGGCTGCAGGTCTTCCTCGACGTCGTCTACAACCACACGTCGGAGGAGGGCGCCGACGGCCCGCCGTCGAGCCTGCGGCTCATCGACAACGCGTCGTACTACCGCCTCGACGACGAAGGACGGCCCATCGACTGGACCGGCTGCGGCAACACCCTCGACGCCTCCGAGCCCGCGGCGCAGGAGCTCGTGCTCGACTCGCTGCGCTACTGGCACCGCGAGATGCAGATCGACGGCTTCCGCTTCGACCTCGCGGTCACGCTCGGGCGGGGCGCCGACGGCGCCTTCGACCCTCGGCACCCGCTGCTGCAGCGCATCCTCGCCGACCCCGCGCTCTCGGGGGCGACGATGATCGCCGAGCCGTGGGACATCGGCCCCGACGGCTGGCAGACCGGCCGCTTCCCCACCGGCTTCTCAGAGTGGAACGACCGCTTCCGCGATACCGCCCGGCAGTTCTGGCTCAGCGACTACCGCTCCTTCCGGCAGGGCGGCGACGGCGCGACGGGCGTCGGCCCGCTCGCGCACGCCGTCTCGGGCTCGGAGGGCCTGTTCGCCTCCGAGCGCGGACCCGTCGAGAGCGTGAGCTTCATCACCGCGCACGACGGGTTCACGCTCGCCGACCTCGTGCGCTACGACCGCAAGCACAACGAGGCCAACGGCGAGGACGGCCGCGACGGCGCCGACGACAACCGCTCCTTCGACCACGGCGTCGAGGGGCCGAGCGACGACATCGGCATCGAGCTCGACCGCCGGAAGTCGATGCGCAACCTGCTCGGCACGCTGCTCGTCTCGGCCGGCCTCCCGATGCTGACGATGGGCGACGAGATCGGGCGCACCCAGCGCGGCAACAACAACGCCTACAACCAGGACTCGGCCCTCACGTGGATGCGATGGGAGCTCGAGGACTGGCAGGTCGCGTTCCTCGAGCAGACGAAGCGCCTGGTGCGGCTGCGGCGCGATCACCCTGCGCTGCGGCCCCGCGAGTACGGCCAGGGCGGCCAGCGCGTCGCGGGCGCCTCGCGCCTCGACTGGTACAACGCCGACGGCCTGCACATGACGATCGACGACTGGGACCACTCCCACGACCGCACGATGCAGATGCTCGCCGAGTCGACGTCGGTCGACGAGCCCTACTCGCGCGTGCTCGTCGTCTTCCACGGCTCGCCGCGCGAGCGGATCGTCGTGGTGCCGGAGGCCGACGGCGCGACCGGCTTCGAGCTGCTGTGGGACTCGGCGCTCGACGGCGCGGGCGACGAGCTCGTCGCGCCGGGCGGCGAGATCTCGATCACGCCCATGAGCCTGCGCGTCTACGCCGTGCACGGGATGCCCGCGGCCGGAGCGCCGGAGCCGACGGTCGCGCGCTACCGCACGCCGCCGTCGGCCCCGACGACCGAGCAGGGCTCCCCGAGCGGTCAGCCCTTCGCGTAGGCGACGAGCCCGAGCTCGACCTCGGAGTCGAGCATCGGGTGCTGCGGCACGACGCGCACGGTGTAGCCGAAGGTGCCGGCGACCGGGAGCTGCACCCGCACCTCGAAGCGGTGCGCGTCGCCCTCGACCGCGACGGGCTCGAGCGCGTAGCGACGCGTGCTGCGCAGCTCCCCCTCCTCGGTGATCCTGCCGGCGACGACCTCGACCTTGACGTCCGACTCCGGGATGCCGTCGAGCGCGACGTAGGCGCGCACGAGCACGGTGTCGCCGATGATCGGGGGCGTGTCGACCCCCTCGACCTCGACGTGGCGCACCTCGATGCGCCCGAACGACTCCCGCATCCGCCGCGTGAACGCCGCGAGCTCGCGCCCCGCCCGGTGGCCGTCGGCCGTCGCGAGCGCCGAGGCGCGCGCCGCGGGCGCGTAGAGCCGCGAGACGTACTCGGCGAGCATCCGCTCGGCCGAGAGCTCGGGGCTCAGGGTCGCGAGCGTGTGGCGGATCGACTCGATCCACGCGGTCGGCAGGCCGCGCTCGTCGCGCTCGTAGAAGCGCGGCGCGACCTGGTGCTCGATGATCTCGTAGAGCGCGTTGGCCTCGAACGCGTCGCGCTGCGCCGCATCCATCTGCTCGTGCGCCGACGGGATCGCCCAGCCGTTCTTGCCGTCGAAGTACTCGTCCCACCAGCCGTCGAGGATCGACAGGTTGAGCGAGCCGTTGAGCGCCGCCTTCATGCCCGACGTGCCGCACGCCTCGAGCGGCCGCAGCGGGTTGTTGAGCCACACGTCGCAGCCCGGGTAGAGCGACTTCGCCATCGAGATGTCGTAGTTCTCGAGGAAGACGATGCGGCCGCGCACCTCGGGCTCCTGCGAGAAGCGCACGAGCTCCTGGATGAGGCCCTTGCCGGCCTCGTCGGCCGGGTGCGACTTGCCCGCGATGATGAGCTGCACGGGGCGCTCGGGGTGCGTGAGCAGCGCCCGCAGCCGGTCGCGGTCGTGGAGCATGAGCGTGAGCCGCTTGTAGGTCGGCACGCGGCGCGCGAACCCGATCGTCAGCACGTCGGGGTCGAGCATCTCGTCGATCCAGCGCGGGGCGACGCCCTCGTTGCGCTCGTGCTTGACGCGCGTGCGGGCGCGCGCGTCCTCGATCGTCTGCCGGCGCATCTCGTTGCGCGCCGCCCAGATCGTCTCGTCCGAGACGGCGTCGGAGGCCCAGTCGCAGCGCGTCGTGTCGAGCGTGCCGAGCTCGCGCTCGGCGAGGTGCTTGAGCACGGGCGAGGTCCAGGTGGATGCGTGCACGCCGTTGGTCACGGACGTGATCGGCAGCTCGTCGGTGTCGAAGCCGGGCCAGCGGTCCTGGAACATCGAGCGGCTCACGGCGCCGTGGAGCTTCGAGACGCCGTTCGCGCGCTGCGCGATCGAGAAGCCGAGCTGCGCCATGTTGAAGATGTTCGGGTCGCTCTCGCGGCCGAGCGCGAGCACGCGGTCGACGTCGATGCCGGGCACGAGCTCGCCCGTCAGGTGGCTGCGCACGAGCTCGACGTCGAAGCGGTCGATGCCCGCGGGCACGGGCGTGTGGGTCGTGAAGACCGTGCCGGCGCGCACGACCGCGAGCGCCTCGTCGAAGCCGAGGCCCTCGCGCGAGATGAGCTGCGACATGCGCTCGACGCCGAGGAAGCCGGCGTGGCCCTCGTTCGAGTGGAAGACGCCCGGCCGCGGCGCGCCCGTGAGCTCGCTGTAGACGTCGAGGGCGCGCACGCCGCCGATGCCGAGCAGCAGCTCCTGCTGCAGCCGGTGCTCGCCGCCGCCGCCGTAGAGGCGGTCGGCGACGCCGCGCAGGTCGTCGTCGTTCTCGTGGATGTTCGTGTCGAGCAGGAGGAGCGGCACGCGGCCGATGGTGGCCTGCCAGATGCGCGCGTGGAGCGTGCGGCCGCCCGGCAGGGCGATCGAGACGGTCGCGTGCTCGCCGTCGGGGCGCCGCAGGATGGTGAGCGGCAGGCCGTCGGGATCGAGCACGGGGTAGGCCTCCTGCTGCCAGCCCTCGCGCGAGATCGCCTGCTTGAAGTAGCCGGCCTGGTAGAAGAGGCCGACGCCGACGATCGGCACCCCGAGGTCGCTCGCGGCCTTGAGGTGGTCGCCCGCGAGGATGCCGAGGCCGCCGGAGTACTGCGGCAGCGCGCTCGTGATGCCGAACTCGGGCGAGAAGTACGCGATCGACTCGGGCACGTCCTCGAGCGACTGGTACCAGCGCGCTTGCGACAGGTAGTCGTCGAGCTCGTCGGCGAGCGCGTCGACGCGGGCGACGAAGGCGTCGTCGGCGGCGAGCTGGCCCAGCCGCTCGGTGCCGACCCAGCCCAGCAGCTGCAGCGGGTCGTGCCCGGTCGCGCGCCAGCCCTCGAGCGAGATCTCGCGGAAGAGCTCGCGGGTCGGCTCGTGCCACGACCAGCGCAGGTTCGAGGCCAGCTGCTCGAGGCGGCGCAGTCGCTCGGGGAGGGACGTGCGGACGGTGAACTTGCGAATCGCTCTCACGTGTCCAGAGCCTAGTCGGCGACTGTCCGCGCGCTCGCAGGAGCGATGGGTAGGTTGTGCTCGTGGCGAAGCAGATGGATGTCCTGTCCGGCCGGATCCCGGTGCTCGACCTGTACCCGCAGCAGCCCGGGAACACGTTCCCCGCGAAGGCGGTGGAGGGCGACGTGATCCCGTTCCGCGCGGTCGCGTTCCGCGAGGGTCACGACCGCATCGGCGTGACGCTCGTGCTGCGCTCCCCCTCCGGGCGCGAGCGGCGCGTGCCGATGGAGCCGCTCGGCGACGGCTTCGACCGCTGGCAGGCGCTCGCGCAGGTCGACGAGCGCGGCACGTGGCGATGGCACGTCGAGGCCTGGGCCGACGAGTGGGCGACGTGGCACCACAACGCCGAGATCAAGATCCCGGCCGATATCGACACCGAGCTCATGGCCACGATCGGCGCGCAGCTGCTGAGCCGCGCGGCGAAGGGCGCGACCGGGGCCGACGCGACGCTCCTCGCGGGCGCGGCGAAGGCGCTCGGCGACTCGCGCGCACCGATCCTGCAGCGCTGGGCGTCCGTCAACGACCCCGACATCCTCGACGCGGTCGACCGCCACCGCCCGCGGTCGCTCGAGACCGCATCCGCCGAGCTCGAGCTGCGCGTCGAGCGCACGCGCGCGGCCGTCGGCGCCTGGTACGAGTTCTTCCCGCGCTCCGAGGGCGCCGAGCGGCGCAGCGACGGCTCCTGGCGCTCCGGCACCTTCGAGACGGCCGCCAAGCGCCTGCCGGCCGTCAAGGCCATGGGCTTCGACGTGCTCTACCTGCCGCCCGTGCACCCGATCGGCGAGGTCAACCGCAAGGGCCGCAACAACACCCTCACGCCGCAGCCGGGCGACCCGGGCAGCCCGTGGGCGATCGGCTCGAAGCACGGCGGTCACGACGCGATCCACCCGGACCTCGGCACGATCGACGACTTCCGCGCGTTCGTGGCGAAGGCGGCGGATGCCGGGCTCGAGATCGCGATGGACCTCGCCCTCCAGGCCGCGCCCGACCACCCGTGGGTCACCGAGCATCCGGAGTGGTTCACGACCCTCCCCGACGGCTCGATCGCGTTCGCCGAGAACCCGCCGAAGAAGTACCAGGACATCTACCCCGTCAACTTCGACAACGACCCCGAGGGGATCGTCGCCGAGGTGCGGCGCATCATCGACCAGTGGATCGCGTGCGGCGTGCGCATCTTCCGCGTCGACAACCCGCACACGAAGCCGCTCTGGTTCTGGGAGCGCACCATCCGCGAGGTCAACGAGGAGCACGGCGACATCGTCTTCCTCGCGGAGGCCTTCACCCGGCCCGCGATCATGCAGGCGCTCGGCAAGGTCGGCTTCCAGCAGTCGTACACGTACTTCGCCTGGCGCAACACGAAGGCCGAGCTCGAGGAGTACCTGCGGGAGGTCTCCGGCGAGCAGGCCGCGTGGTTCAAGCCCGCGTTCTGGGTCAACACCCCCGACATCCTCACCGAGTACCTGCAGTTCGGCGGCGTGCCCGCGTTCAAGGTGCGCGCGGCGATCGCCGCGACCGCGGTGCCGACGTGGGGCATGTACGCCGGCTACGAGCTCATCGAAGCGGTCGCGCGCCCCGGCGCGGAAGAGGCGATCGACAACGAGAAGTACGAGTTCAAGCCGCGCGACTGGGAGCAGGCCGAGCGCAACGGCACGACGATCGCCCCGTACATCACGCGGCTCAACGAGATCCGCGCGCAGCACCCGGCGATCCGCCAGCTGTGGGCGCTCGACGTGCACTGGTCGGACGACGACGCGGTCCTCGTCTACTCGAAGCGCGTCGAGGGCCGCTTCACCGAGACCGGCGAGGACGACACGATCATCGTGATCGCGAACGTCGACCCGCACTCGGCGCGCCAGACGACCGTGCACCTCGACCTGACGAAGCTGGGCCTCAAGGCCGGCGACCGGTTCGAGGCCCACGACCTCATCAGCGGCGAGACCTGGATGTGGAGCGACCACAACTTCGTGCGGCTCGACGCCTTCGTCGAGCCCGCGCACATCATCCACGTACGACGATCGGAGGCATGATGCTCGACGACGCAACCCTCCGCCGGCTCGCCGAGGGCGCGCATCCGCTGCCCCACGACCTGCTGGGCGCGCACCCGATCGACAGCGCCACGCACCTCGTGCGGACCGTGCGGCACCTCGCCGACGGCGTCGCGGTCGTGGGTGAGGCCGATACGCCCATGGAGCACCTCGGGCACGGGGTGTGGGAGGCCACGGTGAGCGGCCCCATCCGCCCCTATCGCCTGCGCACGACGTACGGCGACGGCGGATCGTGGGAGGCGGAGGACCCGTACCGCTTCACGCCGACGCTCGGCGAGCTCGACCTGCACCTGTGGCGCGAGGGCCGCCACGAGCAGGCGTGGAAGGTGCTCGGCTCGCGGCTGCGCGAGCACGAGGGCGTGCGGGGTGCGACGTTCGCCGTATGGGCGCCGAACGCGCACGCGGTTCGCATCATCGGCGACTTCAACGACTGGGTCGGGCGCGGCCACGCGATGCGCTCGATGGGCGCGAGCGGCGTCTGGGAGCTGTTCGTGCCGGGCGAGCTCGAGCACGCCGCCTACAAGTACGAGATCCTCACCGACCACGGCTGGGTGACGCGCGCCGACCCGATGGCGCGCTACACCGAGGTGCCGCCCGCGACCGCGTCGAAGATCGGCTCGAGCCGCTTCGCGTGGAGCGATGACGAGTGGATGCGGTCCCGGGCCGCGAGGGACCCCCACAACACCCCCATGTCGGTCTACGAGCTGCACTTCGGCTCGTGGCGGCCGGGCCTCGACTACCGCGAGATGGCCGATGCGCTCATCGAGCACCTCGAGGTGACGGGCTTCACGCACGTCGAGTTCATGCCGCTCGCCGAGCACCCCTTCGGCGGCTCGTGGGGCTACCAGGTCACCGGCTACTACGCGCCCACGAGCCGATTCGGCCACCCGGACGACCTGCGCTACCTCATCGATCGGCTGCACCGCGCCGGCTACGGCGTGATCATGGACTGGGTGCCCGGCCACTTCCCGAAGGACGAGTGGGCGCTCGCGCGCTTCGACGGCCGGCCGCTCTACGAGCACCCCGACCCGCGCCGCGGCGACCAGCCCGACTGGGGCACGCACGTGTTCGACTTCGGACGGCCGGAGGTGAAGAACTTCCTCGTCGCGAACGCCGTCTACTGGATGGAGGAGTTCCACATCGACGGCCTGCGCGTCGACGCGGTCGCCTCGATGCTCTACCTCGACTACTCGCGCAACGACGGCGAGTGGCTGCCGAACGTGCACGGCGGGCGCGAGCACCTCGAGGCGATCTCGCTCCTGCAGGAGGTCAACGCGACGGTGTACCGCCGGTGCCCCGGCATCGTCATGATCGCCGAGGAGTCAACCTCGTGGCCGGGCGTCACGAAGCCGACGGACGTCGACGGGCTCGGCTTCGGGCTCAAGTGGAACATGGGCTGGATGCACGACACGCTCCAGTACATGGCGGTCGATCCGATGTACCGCTCGCACCACCACGGCGACATCACGTTCTCGTTCCTCTACGCGTTCTCGGAGCAGTTCGTGCTGCCGATCAGCCACGACGAGGTCGTGCACGGCAAGGGCTCGCTGCTGAACAAGATGCCCGGCGACCAGTGGCAGAAGCTCGCCTCGGTGCGCGCCTACCTGACGTTCATGTGGGCGCACCCGGGCAAGCAGCTGCTGTTCATGGGGCAGGAGTTCGGGCAGCCGAGCGAGTGGAGCGAGGCGCGCGGCCTCGACTGGTGGATCCTCGACCAGCCGGTGCACCGCGGCCTCATGTCGCTCGTCGGCCAGCTCAACCGCGTCTACCGCGAGACCGAGGCGCTCTGGCTGCGCGACAACGAGCCGGGCGGATTCGAGTGGATCGACGGGGGCAACTCCTCCGACAACGTCGTGGCGTTCCTGCGCTGGGGCGCCGATCGCGACCCGGTCGCGGCGATCGTCAACTTCTCCGGGCGCCCGATCGAGGGCTACCGGATGGGGCTGCCGTTCGCGGGCGAGTGGGAGGAGGTCGTGAACTCCGACGCCGTCGAGTTCGGCGGCTCCGGCGTCGGCAACCTCGGCACCGTCCACGCGACCGACGAGCCGTGGGGCGGCCGACCCGCGTCGGCGACGATCACGATCCCGCCGCTCGCGGGCCTGCTCCTGAAGCCGAAGGCGGCGCCCTCCCCCGCTCCGGCAGCCGCGATCGCGAGCGAGGCGACCGCCCCGCCCGCGAAGTGAGTGGCGCCTCCCGCACCTGAGTGGCGCCTCCCGCACCTGAGTGGCGCCTCCCGCACCCGCGTGGCGCCTCCCGCTCCCGAGCGGTCACTTCCGCGCGCGAGCGGTCACTTCCGCGCGCGAGCGGTCACTTCCGCACGCGAGCGGTCAGTTCCGCGCGCGAGCGGTCACTTCCGCGCGCGAGCGGTCACTCCAGCACGCGAGCGGTCACGGCCACGCGTGAGCAGTGCCAACTCACTCAAGCGGCCGGACGCATCCGAGACCGACACCTCACTCCCCGAACTGACCGCTCACAAGCGCGACTGACCGCTCACATCCCGGACTGACCGTTCACACGCGGAACTGACCGTTCGTACGCTGACCTGACCGTTCGGACGCCGAGGTGACCGCTCACCTGCCGCAGGCGCCCCTCACCCGCCGGAGGCGCCACTCGGCGCCGCCGCTGCGGGCGGAGCGCCGGCGGGGCTAGTAGAGGAGCGCGGTCAGGCGCTTGCGCGCCGCGATCACGCGCGGGTCCTCGAGACCGACGATCTCGAAGTGGTCGAGCAGCCGCAGCCGCACGTCCTGCTTCTCGTCCCCCGAGAGCGTCGCCATGAGCTCGAGCAGCCGCAGGAACGCATCCTCGACGTGCCCGCCCGAGAGGTCGAGGTCGGCCGCGAGCATCTGCGCCTCGATGTCTCGCGGCGCCGCGGCCGCAGCAGCGCGCACCTCGTCGGTCGTCTTGCCCTGCAGACGCGAGAGCAGCCGCACCTGCGCGAGCCCGGCGATCGCGTCGGCGTCGCGCGGGTTCTGCGCGATCGCCTTCTCGAACGCCGCGATCGCTGCGGGCAGGTCGCCCTTCTCGAGCGCGTCGTACGCCTCCTGGTGCAGCGGCGGCACCGGCTCGGGCGCGGGTTCGGCGGGCGCCTCGTCGGCGTCGCCGACCGGCACGCGACCGGTGATGCCCTGCTGCTCGGCGAACGCGAGCACCTGCTCGAGGACGTCCTTCACCTGCTCTTCCGGCAGGGCGCCGGTGAAGAGCGGCGCCGGGCGGCCCCCGATGACAGCCGCGACCGTCGGGATCGACTGCGCGTTGAACGCCTGCACGAGCTGCGGGTTCGTGTCGGCGTCGACCTTCGCGAGCACGAGGCGGCCGCCGTGGCCCTGGATGAGGCGCTCGAGCACCGGCGAGAGCTGCTTGCACGGCCCGCACCACTCGGCCCAGATGTCGATGATGACCGGCACGCGGTTCGAGAGCTCGACGACCTGCGCGAAGTCGGCGTCGGTGACGTCGATGATCGCGCTCGGCATGCCGCCGGGCGCGCCGTCGCCTGCGGGCGCGGGCGCGGGCTGCTCGTGGCGGGCGGCGAGGGCCGACAGGTCGACCGCTCCCCCCATCGACGCTGGCAGTCGAGCCTCCGACATCACTGGACCTCCCTTGCGCTCACGAGCGACTGGCTGTAGCCGACGACCTGGATCTGCGTGCCCTCCGGCGCATCCGCCGGCGGCACCGAGAAGAGCACCTGGATCTGGTAGGTCGTCTCGATCCCGGTGTCCGACTGCTGGACGCCGGCGAGGATGCCCGCGCCGGCCTGCGCCTCGATCTCGACGCCGCTCTCCGTCGGCGTCGTGCGCTGCGTCTCGAGGAACGACGTCGCGAGCAGCGCACCGCCCTCGTTCGTGACGAGCAGCATCGGCGCCTGCTCGTCCTCGGCGACGCTCCACTCGAGGTTCGAGAGCTCGAACTCGGGCAGCGCGCGCATCGCGTCCTTCGCGGGACGCCCGATCTCGGCGCGCAGCGCATCCCCCTCCTCGCGGAACCACGAGTTGTACTGCGACTCGGCGCCGTTCAGGATCACGTCGGCGTACGCGGCGGTGATCTCGTTCGGCCGGTGCAGCAGCAGCGGGGTGTCGCCCGGCAGGCTCGCGGCGCCGATCGTCGGGCTGGCCACCGCCGGCAGCTGCACGCCAGAGGCGAGCGTCATCATGTAGGCGAGCCGGTAGTTCGAGCGCGCGTCGCGCTGCTGGAACATGAGCGCCGACTGGGCTTGCGCGCCGTCCTCCCACCCGACGACGGCCATGACCGAGCGAGGCCACACCTCCGTCTGCTGCGGGAGGAGCAGCTCGACCTCGCCGTCGGGGATCCCGGGCGCCGGCGCGAGCTCGGCGTTCTGCGAGCGCACCTGGTAGTTCGTCGTGCGGGCTTCGAGCATCGGCCCCGCGAGGCGGCTCGAGGCGACCTCGGCGTTCAGCGCCTCGTCGGCCTCGGCGACCGTCTCGCGCGTCGACTCGAGCACGCGGTCGAACTGGTTCTCGGTGAGCGCGACCGGCGGCAGCGTCTCCTCGAGCGTCGAGGGCGTGGGCGCGTCGGTCGGCGCCGCCTCCGTCTCGCCGCTCGGCCAGTACTGGGGCCCGCAGCCGGTGAGGCCGACGAGCGCGACGACGGGCAGGGCGATGAGCCCGAATCGGCTGCGGCGCGAGCGCGTCGCGCGCCGCTCGCGAGTGCTCGACTCGCGCTCGGGGGTGTCGGGGGCGGATGCCGTCCCGGGCTCCGGCGCGGACGCCGCGGCGGGGGCGTCGTCGGCACCGTGCTCGACCGACGACGCCGGAGCCGTCTCGGACGCGGGCTCCGCGCTCGACGGCGTCGACGCATCCGCTTCGACCGCGCCCTGCTCGCCGGCGGGCGGCGTGGGCGAGATCGGCTTCGCGGGCAGCGGCAGGCCCTCCTGCGCCTCGCGGCGCAGCGCGCGGCGCTCGGCGCGCGAGAGCTCGCGGTGGCTGCGGCGCTGCGGGCCGCGGCGGCGACGGTGGTGGCGCAGCGCGAGCAGCAGGAACAGCAGCGCGAGCGCGAGGAACACGAGGCCGGCGGTGATGAGCGGGCCGAAGAGCGGCGTCTTCGCATCGAACGGCCACGCGACGCCGATCGCCGCCGGGGCGGCCTCGCCGGGCGCGCCCGTGATGGCGACCGAGTAGCCGATCGGCAGGTCGATCGTCAGCTCGAGCGATCCCTCGCCCTGCGCCTCCTCGATCCACATGTCGCTGCCGGCGATCTCGGGCAGGGGCTCCTCGTCGCCGCGCTGCTCGTCGAGCACGAGCGCGTCGGTCTCGTCGACGCTCGCGATCGCGTGCGCGCTCTCGCCGATCCAGCCGGCGACGTCGTGGGCGCGGCCGACGACCGCGGTGACAGGGCCCTCGCCCTCGACGGTGAGCGTCTGCACGCCGTCGTGCGCGTTCATCGCCTCACCCGGGATGATGACGACCTGCGACTCGGCGGGCTCCTGGACCTGGGCGACGATCGTCTCCGGCGGCTCCCAGATCGTGCGCTGCCCGATGCCGAGGCCGAGCAGCACGAGCGAGATCACGAGGCTCACGGCCGCGAGGATGTATCGCACGGGTCAGAGGTCCTTTCACGCTCCCCGCGGGTTGCGGCGGGCCGTCCGGCCGGACGACGCAGAGCGGGCAAGCCTCCAGGGTACCGACGATCCCTGGGTGCTGCCAAGCGCCCGGTGGTCGCGGGCCCCGCTCGGCCGCGCGGCGTGCAGGGAGCGGCGTGCGGCGTCAGCCTAGGATGCGGGTTGTGAAGATCCGCAACGCCTTCGTGCTCGGCCTGCTCGGCGGCCTCGGCGTGCTGCTCGCCATCGCCATCGGCGCGGCGGTGCAGCAGATCGGCACCGTGCTCGTGTGGGCGTTCGCCGGCATCTTCCTCGCGCTCGGCCTCGAGCCGGTCATCCAGTTCCTCATCCGCCGCCGCGTGCCGCGCTGGGCCGCGGTGCTGCTGATCTTCATCGTGATCGTCGCGGCCCTCGTGGGCGCCGGCTGGCTCATCGTGCCGACGATCGTCGCGCAGTTCTCGCTGCTCGTGCAGGCGATCGCGCAGGAGGTCGAGAGCGGCCTGCTCGACAGCGTGCTCGACTGGGTGCGCGAGACGTTCCCGGCCTTCGACGTCGACGGCACGCTCGACCAGCTCGGCGGCGCGCTCACCGACTTCAACACCTGGTCGTCGCTGCCGCCGTGGATGGCGGGGGTGCTCGGGTCGATCGTCGCGAGCGTCGGGCAGGTCGCGTTCGCGATCGGCGGCGCGCTCATCGTCGTCGTGCTCATGCTCTACTTCACGGGCTCGCTGCCGGCGATCAAGTCGGGCATGTACCGGCTCGTGCCGGCGTCGTCGCGACCCAAGTTCATCGAGATCGCCGAGCAGATCATGAAGTCGGTCGGCCGCTTCGTGCTCGGTCAGGGCGCGCTCGGCCTGCTGAACGGCACGCTCTCCCTCATCGTGCTCTCGATCGTCGGCTCCGAGCTCGCGGGCGTCTACGCCTTCATCGCGCTCATCGCCTCGACCATCCCGCTCGTCGGCACGATCACCGCATCCGTCGTCATCTCACTGCTCGTGCTGCTGCTCGACGGACCGCAGACGGCCCTGCCGGTCGCGATCTGGTACCTCGTCTACATGCAGCTCGAGGCGTACGTCATCAGCCCGCAGGTCATGAACCGCGCGGTGAAGGTGCCGGGCGTCGTCGTCGTGCTCGCGGCCCTCACGGGCGGCACGCTGCTCGGCATCCTCGGGGCGCTCGTCGCGATCCCGGTCGCGGCAGCGGTCCAGCTCATCCTGAAGGAAGTCGTGATCCCGAAGCAGGATCTGAAGTAGCTCAGGCGGCGCGCCAGCAGCCGGTGTGCCAATGGCGGCGGTCCTCGATCGCCCGCTCGCCGAAGATCGAGTCGGCGCGCCAGACGACGACGTGCGCGGTGCCGGTCGCGACGACCTGGCCGCAGCCCGGGCACGTGTAGTCCTTGAGCGCCGCGTGCGCCGCCATCGGCTGCACGTGCCACTCGCCGCCCGCGCGCCGCTCGACGCGCCGCACGCCCTGCATGAGCCGCTCGACGTCGAGCGGCACGTGCTCGGTGGTGCGGCGACGAGACGGCCGCCGCGACGGCATCAGTACCAACCGACCCGCTGCGAGTGCGCCCAGGCGCCGCACGGGGTGCCGTAGCGGCCCGAGATGTAGCCGAGGCCCCACGTGATCTGCGTCACGGGGTTCGTCTGCCAGTCGGCTCCGGCCGAGGCCATCTTGGAGCCGGGCAGCGACTGCGGGATGCCGTACGCGCCGCTCGAGCGGTTCTGCGCGTAGACGTTCCAGTTCGACTCCTTCTGCCACAGCGAGTAGAGGCAGGAGTACTGGTCCTCGCCCCAGCCGCGGCTCAGCACCATCTGGCGCGCGATCGCCTGGGCGGAGCCGGGGTCGGGCGCGGCGACCGCGGGGATCGGCACCGCGGCGCGCGCTGCCGTGGCGCCGCTGCCTGCCGCGGGAGCCGCCGCGGCGCGCGCGGGCTCGGGGGTGGGCGTCGGCGTCGGCGTGGGCGTGTGCACGACGATCGTGTCGCGGATGAGCGACGCCTGCTCGCCGGTGACCTCGCCGAGCGCCTGCCCGGGTCGCGGCTCGCTCAGCAGCGTGGCCGGCTCGGCAGCGACCTGCGCGCCCGGGCTCGCGGCGACGGAGACGAGCACGAAGCCCGCAGCGGCGACGAGCGAGACGCCCGAGAGCACGCCGCGAGTGCGCGTCGAGCGCGCGGAAGCGGTGGCAGATCGGGTGAACACGAGGGTCGACGTTATCACGGAATGGTAACGAAGCCGAGGGCGCGAGGGTCAGCGCACCGCCAGCATCAGGCCGACGACGGTGTCGAGGAGCGCATCCACCTCGTCCTCGTCGTAGCCCCCGAACTGCGCGTCGAACTGGGCCGTGCGCACCTCGCGAGCTGACATGTCTGGCCCGTCCTCGAGGTAGTCGGCGATGCGGGCGGCGAACGCGTCGACCTCGGCGACGCGGTAGCCGCGCGAGATGCGGCTCACGCGCCGGAAGCGCTCGCCGTCGCCCTGGCGCAGCTGCGCGAGCACCTGCACGGCGCGCTCGCGGATCTGCGCGTACCACGCCTCTTCCCCGTGCTCGGCGATCCCGCGCTCGTGCTCGCGCCGCGCGAACGCCTCCTCGAGCCGCTCGAGCGCGGCGTCGACGTGCGCGGGCGAGTAGCCGCCCTTCTGCATCGGGAAGCTCGTGCGCCGGATGCTCGACGAGTCGATCGCCGTCGCGGCGCGGGCGTCGGTCGCGTAGGCCCGCCGAGCATCCTCGAGGAAGTCCTCGACCTGCTCGATGTCGTAGCCGGGCTGCGACCGCTTCGCCCTCGGGAACGTGCTCATCGTCACCATCATGTCAGGGGCGGCTCGCCTCAGGCGTGCACCGCCTGGAAGAGCGCCATCATCACGACCGCGCTCGGCAGCACGGAGTCGAGCCGGTCGAGGAAGCCGCCGTGGCCCGGCAGGAACGATCCGATGTCCTTGATGCCGAGGTCGCGCTTGATGATCGACTCGGCGAGGTCGCCGACCGTCGCGGTGACGACGAGCAGCGCGGCGAGGATGAAGCCGAACCACCACTCCTGGTCGAGCAGCCACACCGAGAGCGCGATGCCCGTGAGCGTCGCGAGCAGCGCGCCGCCCGCCAGGCCCTCCCACGTCTTGCCGGGGCTGATCCGCGGCGCGAGCTTGTGCTTGCCGAGCAGCACGCCGGCGGCGAGCGCTCCGGTATCGATGACGGTCGTCATGGCGATCATCGCGAGTGTCCACCACTGGCCGCCCTCCTGCGCCGTGAGCAGCACGGCGAAGCTGCCGAGCACCGCGATGTAGGCGATGCAGAGCGCACCGCCCGTGACGTCGGCGAAGACGGCGGATGCGCCGGTGCGGGTGCGCACGTCGGCGAGCTCGAGCACGCGCACGAGCGCGACGAGCGCGATCGCCCCGAGCGTCGACCACCACAGCCCCGCGGCGCCGAAGTACCACGTGATCGGCACGATCGCGCTGCCGAGCAGCACGAGCGGGATGCGGGGCACGTCGCGGCCGGCGAACCGCAGCGCGCTCGCGAGCTCGTAGAGCGCGAACCCGACCATGACCGTGCCGAGGAGCATGAAGAGCTCCTTGACCCACAGCATGCTTGCGAGCAGGAGCGCGCCGAGCAGCAGGCCGATGCCGATCGCGGCGGCGAGATCGCGGCCGGTGCGCTTGTTGACGCGCGCGCGAGTCGCCTCGATCTGATCCCTGGCCGCGTGGATCTGCGCCTGGATCTGGGCGTCGATCTCGGCGGCGCTGCGGTGCTCCTTGCGCATCCGTCGCCTCCCGAGCCCTCGATCAGACCTCGAGGAGCTCGGCCTCCTTCTTCTTGAGCGCCTCGTCGACGCCCTCGATCGCCTGCTTCGTGACCTGCTCGAGCTCCTTCTCGGCGCGCGCGATCTCGTCGTCGCCGACCTCGCCGGTGAGCTTGTCGAGGTCGGTCATCGCCTGGCGGCGCACGTTGCGGATCGCGACGCGGGCCTGCTCGGCCTTGTCCTTGACGATCTTCACGTAGTCCTTGCGGCGCTCGGCCGTGAGCTCAGGCATGGTGATGCGCACGATCTGGCCGTCGTTCGACGGCGTCACGCCGAGGTGCGGGGCGTTGACTATCGCGCGCTCGATCTCCTTGAGCGCCGACTTGTCGAACGGCGTGATGACGAGCGTGCGAGCCTCGGGCTGCTGGAACGACGCGAGCTGCATGAGCGGCGTCGGCGTGCCGTAGTACTCGACGTTCAGGCGCTGGAACAGCGCCGCGTTGGCGCGGCCCGCGCTCACGGTCTGGAAGTCGTCCTTCGCGACCTCGATCGACTGGGCCATCTTCTCCTTGGCCGAAGCCAAAACGTCGCTGATCACGTGGTTCCTTCCGTTGCTGTGGATTCTAGTGCGCGGATCGCGGGATCAGGCGCGGACGAGCGTGCCGACCGGCTCGCCGAGGATCGCCTTGGCGAGCGCGCCGTCGCCGTCCATGCCGAAGACGCGCATCGGCATCCGGTTGTCCATGCACAGGCTGAACGCCGTGGAGTCGACGACCTTGAGGCCGCGCACGAGCGCGTCCTGGTAGGTGATCTCGTCGAAGCGGGTGGCGGTTGCGTCGAGCTTCGGGTCGGCGCTGTAGACGCCGTCGACGCCGTTCTTGGCGACGAGCACCTGGTCGGCGTCGATCTCGAGCGCCCGCTGGGCCGCGACGGTGTCGGTCGAGAAGTAGGGCAGGCCGGCGCCGGCGCCGAAGATGACGACGCGGCCCTTCTCGAGGTGGCGCTCGGCGCGGCGCGGGATGTACGGCTCGGCGACCTGGGTCATCTGGATGGCGGACTGCACGCGCGTCTCGGCGCCCGCCTGCTCGAGGAAGTCCTGCAGCGCGAGGGAGTTCATGACCGTGCCGAGCATGCCCATGTAGTCGGCGCGGCCGCGGTCCATGCCGCGCTGGCTCAGCTCTGCGCCGCGGAAGAAGTTGCCGCCGCCAACGACGATCGCGATCTCGACGGTCTCGGCCGCCTCGGCGATCTGCTTCGCGATCGCCGAGACCACGTCGGGGTTCACGCCGAGGCTGCCGCCGCCGAACGACTCGCCCGAGAGCTTCAGGAGGACTCGGCGGCGCGATTGTGCTGGCATGGACTCCTCCTGGATCGTGACCCCCGGCGGGCCCTGAGAAGCCTACCGCGACCGGGGAACCCCGAGGACGGGAACGCGAGAGGGCCGGGGTCTCCCCCGGCCCTCCAGTGCTGCGTGCTGCGAGCTGCTACGCGCCGACCTTGAAGCGCGCGAAGCCGGTGACCGTCAGGCCGGCGGCCTCGAGGACCTTGCCGACGGTCTGCTTGCTGTCGCGGGCGTAGTCCTGGTCGAGCAGGACGATCTGCTTGAAGAAGCCGGTGAGGCGGCCCTCGATGATCTTCGGCAGGGCGCCCTCGGGCTTGCCCTCGCCACGAGCGATCTCCGAGACGAGCTCGCGCTCCTTCTCGACCTGCTCGGCCGGCACCTCGTCGCGCGAGACGAAGGTCGGGTCGAACATCGCGATGTGCTGCGCGACGGCGCGCGCCGTCTCCGCGTCGTCGCCCGAGTAGGCGACCACGACGCCGACCTGCGGGGGCAGGTCCTTCGACGTGCGGTGCAGGTAGACGGCGTGCTGGTCGCCCTCGACGCGCGTGACCTTCGTGAGCTCGACCTTCTCGCCGATGGTGGCGGCCTGCTCCTCGATGATCGACTTGACGGTGCCCGACTCGGCCGGAGCGGCGAGCGCCGACTCGAGGTCGGCGGCGCCTGCCGCGGCGACGGCCGCGACGACGCGCTCGGAGAGCGCGATGAACTTCTCGTTCTTCGCGACGAAGTCCGTCTCGCAGCCGAGCGCGATCATCGTCACGGCACCCTCGCCCGAGGCTGTGGCGACGAGGCCCTCGCTCGTGGAGCGGTCGGCGCGCTTCGCGTTGCCCTTCGCGCCCTTGAGGCGGAGGATCTCGGTCGCCTTCTCGACGTCGCCGCCGGCCTCCTCGAGGGCCGCCTTCGTGTCGCTCATGCCGGTGCCGAGCTGCTCGCGCAGCATCTTGAGGTCGGCGATGCTGATGTTGGCCATGCGCTGCTCCTTAGTTCGACTCGGACGCGGTGGCGTCCTCGGTGGTCTCGGCGGCGGGGGCCTCCTCGGCGGGGGCCTCCTCGGCGACCGGCGCCTCGGCGGCGGCCTCGTCAGCGGCGGGCGCAGCGGCCTGCTCGGCGTTGGCCTGCTCGGCGTTGGCCTGCTCGGCGTTGGCCTGCTCCAGGAGCTCGCGCTCCCACTCGGCCATCGGCTCGACCTCGGCGTCCGCGCCGCCGCCGTGGCGCTGCATGAGCCCCTCGGCAGCCGCGTCGGCCACGATCTTCGTCAGCAGCGCGACCGAGCGGATCGCGTCGTCGTTGCCCGGGATCGGGTACGTGACGTCGTCGGGGTCGCAGTTCGTGTCGAGGATGGCGATGATCGGGATGCCGAGCTTCTTCGCCTCGTCGACCGCGAGGTGCTCCTTGTTCGTGTCGACGATCCACAGCGCGGACGGCGTGCGCTGCAGGTTGCGGATGCCGCCGAGCGACTTCTGCAGCTTCAGGAGCTCGCGCTTCTTGAGCAGCAGCTCCTTCTTGGTGTAGCCCTGCGTCGTGTCGTCGAAGTCGAGCTCCTCGAGCTCCTTCATGCGGCTGAGGCGCTTGGAGACCGTGTTGAAGTTCGTGAGCAGACCACCGAGCCAGCGCTGGTTGACGTAGGGCTGGCCCACGCGCGTCGCCTGCTCGGCGATCGACTCCTGCGCCTGCTTCTTCGTGCCGACGAAGAGCACGCTGCCGCCGTGGGCGACCGTCTCCTTGACGAAGTCGTACGCCTTGTCGATGTGGGCGAGCGACTGCTGCAGGTCGATGATGTAGATGCCGGAGCGCTCGGTGAAGATGAATCGCTTCATCTTGGGGTTCCAGCGTCGGGTCTGGTGCCCGAAGTGCACGCCGCTGTCGAGCAGCTGGCGAGTCGTGACGACGGCCATGGCCGCCTCCTTCTTCTGTTCTGGTTGCCGGCTCGACCGGTCGGCCGAGCCCCTGGCGCCCTGACGCACCACCACCAGGCGCTCGGGCACGGAACTTGCAGGCTCTGTGCTCGAGAGCTGGACCATCGGGGGTGTCGTCGCGACGGGCGCGCGTAGTCATCGCCGAGAGGCGACGCCCTCTCATGCTACACGCTGCGGGGCCCGTCGTCGCAGCCCGTTCTCCACCGGTGCCGCGCGCATCCGCCCCGCCCCGCCGCCCTCCGCGGCACGCTGTCGGGATGCGCGCCCTCGCGATCCTGCTCGCGCTCGCCGTCGCGCCGTGGGCGTGGCCGGTCGAGCCGGCGGTCGTGGCGCGCGCGTTCGACATGGCGGCCGGGCCCTACGGTCCCGGGCATCGCGGCATTGACCTCGAGGCGGCACCGGGGTCGGCGGTCGTCGCGCCCGACGACGGCACGGTGCGCTTCGCCGGCCCGGTCGCCGGCCGGCCGGTCGTCTCGATCGAGCACGCGGGCGGCCTCGTGTCGAGCTTCGAGCCGGTCGAGCCCTCCGTCGCGCGCGGCGATGCCGTGCGCCGCGGCGACCGGATCGGCACGCTGCTGCCCGGCCACGTGCCGGGCGCGACGAGGCTGCACGTCGGGGCGCGGCTCGCCGGGCAGTACGTCGATCCGCTGCCGCTCCTCGGCGTCGAGCGGCCGGTGCTGCTGCCCATGCGGGGCGGCAAGCGCACCCTGGCACGCGGATGCGCCGGGGCGCGCGGGTGCCCTCAAGCGCGAGGGTGGGCGGTGCGGTAGGCCTCGGCGAGGCGCTCGAGCGAGACGTGCGTGTAGATCTGCGTCGTGCCTAGGCTCGAGTGGCCGAGCATCTCCTGCACCGCGCGGAGGTCGGCGCCCCCGTCGAGGAGGTGCGTCGCCGCGGTGTGGCGGAGGGTGTGCGGCCCGTGCGGGCCCGAGCCCGGCGTCGCCTCGAGCAGCGACGTCACGAGCTCGTGCACGCGCCGCTGCCCGAGGCGCCCGCCCCGCGCGCCGAGGAAGAGCGCCGGCTGCGAGCGCGCGGCGCTCACGAGCCGCGGCCGGCCGCTGCGGAGCCAATCGACGATCGCGTCGAGCGCGGGTCGGCCGAACGGGACGACCCGCTCCTTCGAGCCCTTGCCCGTGACGCGCACGGTGAGCCGCTCGAGGTCGACGTCGTCGACGTCGAGCCCGACGAGCTCGCTCACCCGCAGCGCGCTCGCGTAGAGCAGCTCGACGACGGCGACGTCTCGGAGCGCGGCCGCATCGCCGTCCGCGGCCGCCTGGTGCAGCGAGCCGAGCACCGCATCGATCGCCTGCCGCGAGAGCACGCGCGGCAAGTGGCGGTCGCGCTTCGGCGTGCGCAGCCGCGCCGCGACGTCGTCTCCGCCGTGCGCGGCGATCCAGCTGCTGAACCCGCGCGCCGCGGCCGATCGTCGCGCGATGGTCGACTTGCCCATGCCCGCTTGGGCGCTCGCGTAGAGCCAGTCGCGGAGCGCGTCGAGGTCGACGTCAGCGGCATCGCGGATGCCGGCGCGCCCGCAGTGCTCCTCGAGGCTCCGGAGGTCGCCGCGGTAGCCCCGCACGGTGTTCGCGGAGTAGCCGCGCTCGCGCGCGAGGTGGGCGAGGTAGCCCTCGATCGCCTCGGCGAGGTCCATTCAGGCGCCGTCCGCCGGAGCAGGCTTGCGGCTGAAGCGGTCGAGCCGCTCGGCGGGGTCGAGCGCGTCGACTGCGCGCGCGAGCTCGGCGGGCACCGTCTCGCGCGACTCCTGCGGCAGCGCTGGCACGACCGAGTGCGCGATCGCATCGGCGTAGACCTCGATGAGGTTGAACGACTGCGTCGCGTCGATCCCGTGCATCGCGGGCGGCGGGCCGGCGAGGTCATCGGCGTAGCTCGTCGCGCTCGCGAGCACGACCGGCACCTCGGCGAACGTGCCGGACCCGCCGATGTGGAGGTGTCCGGAGAGGATCGCGCGCACGTCGGCGCCGTCGACCACCTCGCGCAGCCGCTCCTCGTCGCGGAATTCGAGCAGCCGCATGAGCCGGGTGCGGTACGGCAGCGGCGGGTGGTGCATGACGAGCACGGAGCCGAGCGCGGGCGGGTCCTCGAGCGCGTCGGCGAGCCACTCGGCCTGCCCCTCGTCGAAGCCGCCGTGGTGCCAACCGGGCAGGCTCGAGTCAAGCGCGATGACGCGCAGCCCGCCCACCTCGACGATCGAGTCGATCGGGTCGAGCGGCGCCCCGCCGAGGCTGAGCGCCTCGCGCATCGCGGGCCGCTCGTCGTGATTGCCGGCCGTCCAGACGATCGGCGCGCCGAGCTCCGCCGCGACCGGTTCCAGGATCTCGCGCGCGAGCGCGTACGCGGCGGGCTCCCCCAGATCGGCCACGTCGCCGGAGACGACGATGACGTCGGCATCGGCGGCCGCGACGCGCAGTCGCGCCGCGGTATCGCGGAGGTGGGCCTCGGTGTCGACCAGCCCCGCGAGCGGCGCGCCGCCCGCGAGCAGGTGCGTGTCGCTGAGGTGGGCGATCACGACCGCCGCGTCCGGATGCATGCCGTAGGTCACGCGCTCAGGCTAGCCTTGCCCCCCCTTCCCCGGCTCCCGAGCGCGCCGGAGCGGCCTCTGATCGTTCAGGTCGCGACCTTCACCCAGCCCTGGCCGCGCTCGATCGCCCGGCCGCCGAGCTCGAGCAGCGAGAGGCTCGCGACGACCTCGCCCCGCGCCATGCCGGTGCGCACGGCGAGCTCGTCGATGTCGCGCGCCGCCCTCGCGCTCAGCGCGTCGAGCACGCGCAGCTCGTCGCTCGAGAGTCCGCCGATCGCGAGCTGCTCGTCACCCGGGCCGTCGACGAGCCCGACGATGTGCTCGGCTCGCTCGATCACCGTCGCTCCGTAGTCGCGCAGCAGCCGGTGGCAGCCGGTGCTCGCGCCGGAGGTCACAGGCCCGGGCACCGCGCCGAGCGGCCGCCCGAGCGCCGCGGCGTGCCCGGCGGTGTTGATGGACCCCGAGCGGCTCCCCGCCTCGACGACGACGGTCGCGCTCGCGAGCGCCGCGATGAGTCGGTTGCGGGCGAGGAACCGCCATCGCGTGGGCGGCACGCCGCTCGGCGCCTCCGCGATGACGCAGCCCGCCGCGGCGACGCGGTGGAGCAGCTCGTCGTGGCCCGCCGGGTAGAAGCGGTCGAGTCCGCCTGCGAGCACCGCGACGGTCGTGCCGCCCGCCGCCATCGCGGCGCGGTGCGCCGTGCCGTCGATGCCGTAGGCGCCGCCCGAGACGACCGCGAACCCGCGATCGACGAGCCCTGCGGCCAGCTGCCCGGTCACGAGCTCGCCGTAGCCCGACGATGCGCGCGAGCCGACGAGCGCGGCCGAGCGCTCGCAACGCTCGAGCATCGCCGGATCGCCGCGCACCCACAGTCCGGCGGGAGCATGCGGCCCGAGGTCGTCGATGCTCGCCGGCCAACTGGGATCGGCGCGCGTGAGCAGCACCTGCCCGAAGGCGGCGCCCTGCGTGAAGGCTGCGAGGATCCGCTCGGCCTCGAGCCGCGGCCGCCAGCGCTCGACGCCCGCCGCGACCGCTCGCGCCGCCTCGGCGTCGGCGAGCTCGTCGGCCCACGTCGCCGCGCCAGCACCCTCGACGAGCAGCTCGAGCGCGCGCACATCGCCGACGAGCTCGCGAGCGACGCCGACCGCGCCGTCGCCGGGCTCGGGCAGCACCGTCCACGCCCCGGCCGCGAAGCGGGCCACGACCTCTGCGTCGGTCGGCTCGACGCCAGACGGCATGGTCGGCATCACGGCCGCCCTGAGCCGCTCGAGCTGGATGCGGTACGGCTTCATGCGGGGATCCCCTTCCTGAGCGCGAGCGCGCGCCCGACGTGCGTGCGCGACGGCCCGTCGTCGCCGTCGAGGTCGGCCATGGTCCACGCCACGCGCACGGCGCGGTCGAGCCCGCGCATCGTGAGGGCGCCGCGCTCGACGGCCTGCTCGAGCGGCTGCAGGAGCTCCCGCCCGAGCGGCAGGTTTCGCCGCAGCCACGGCCCGGGCACGTGGCCCATCGCCCGCCACTGGGTGCCCGCGAGCCGACGAGCGGCGCGCGCTCTCGCGTCGGCCACCCGGGCAGTCGCCTCTGCGCTCGATCGTCGCGCGCCGTCGGCGCCGGGCAGCACCCGGTCGACGCGCACCTGCAGGTCGACGCGATCGAGGAGCGGCCCGGAGAGCCGGCTGAAGTAGCGGCGGCGCTGCTGCGGCGGGCACGTGCAGTCGCCGCTGCCGAAGAGGCCGCACGGGCACGGGTTGGCTGCGAGCAGCAGCTGGAAGCGGGCCGGGAAGGTCGCGACGCCCGCCGCGCGGTGGATCGTGATCGTGCCCGACTCGAGCGGCTGGCGCAGCATGTCGAGCACGGTGCGCGGGAACTCCGGCGCCTCGTCGAGGAAGAGCACGCCGTGCGTCGCGCGCGCGGCGGCGCCGGGCCGGATGGTGCCCGATCCGCCGCCCACGAGCGAGACCGCGGTGGCCGAGTGGTGCGGATGCTCGAACGGCGGCAGCACGTCGAGCGTCGATGGCGGCGGCTCGCCCGCGAGCGAGCGCAGCGATGCGACCTCGAGCGCCTCCTGCTCGGTGAGCGGCGGCAGGATCCCCGGCAGCCGCATGGCGAGCATCGTCTTCCCGGCGCCGGGCGGCCCGACCATGAGCAGATGGTGGGAGCCGGCGGCCGCGATCTCGAGCGCCTCGACGGCGTCGCGGTTGCCGACGACGTCGGCGAGGTCGAGGTCCGCGTGCGTGCGCGGCACGGGCGCGGCCGCCGGCACGGGCTCGACGGGCTCCGGGTCGAGCTCGGCGCCGAGCAGCGCGGCGGCGTGCGCGAGGCTCGGCACGCCGAGCACGCGGACGCCGGCGACGAGCGAGGCCTCGTCGACCGACGCGGTCGGCACCACCACGCGCGTCATGCCCGCCTCGGCCGCGGCCCGGGCGAGCGGCAGCGTGCCTGCGACGGGTCGCAGCCGGCCGTCGAGCCCGAGCTCGCCGAGCAGCGCCGTCTCGCCGTCGTCGGGCGGCACGACGCGCATGGCGCGCAGCACGGCGATGCCCATCGCGAGGTCGAAGTGGGTGCCGGCCTTGGGCAGCGACGCGGGCGTGAGGTTGATGACCGTCTTGCCGTGCGGCGGGGTGAGGCCGGCGCGGGCGATCGCGCTCCACGTGCGGTGCTGCGCCTGCTGCACGGCGCGATCGGGCAGCCCCACGATGTGCACGCGCGGCAGCCCGCTCGAGGCGTGCACCTCGATCTGCACGCCGACGCCCGCGAGCCCCTGCAGCGCGACGCACGCCGCGCGGCCGAAGCCGCTCACTCGATGCCCCGCAGGTGCTCGACGCGCCAGCGCCCCGAGCGGGGCGCGATCACCGCGACCGCGTCCATGCGGATCGGCCCGCGGTGGCGGTGCTCGCCGAGCCACACGCCCACGAGGGTGCGCAGCCGCCGCACCTTGTCGGGCGTGATCGCCTCGAAGGGATGCCCGAACTCGGTGCCGCGGCGCGTCTTCACCTCGACGAAGACGAGCGTCTCGCCGTCGAGGGCGATGATGTCGATCTCGCCGTGCGGGCAGCGCCAGCGCCGGTCGACGATGCGCATGCCCGCGCGCTCGAGGTGCACGCTCGCGGCGGCCTCGCCGTCGAGCCCCAACTCATCCTTCGCCCGCATGGGCGAGAGGAAAGCGGATGCGGCGCCCCCACCGTGCGGGGCGGGAGCCGGGCTGTGGAGAACGCCGGGTCAGCCCCGGCGGGTCACTCCTCGATCGCGAGATCCTTCGGCAGCTCGAGGTCGCGGGAGGCGAGCTCCTCGACGTTGACGTCCTTGAAGGTCAGGATGCGCGCCGACTTGATGAAGCGGTCGGAGCGGTAGATGTCCCACACCCAGACGTCGGTGAGCTCGAGCTCGAAGTAGAAGTCGGTGCCGGCGTCGTGCCGCGTGACCTTGACGTCGTTCGCGAGGTAGAACCGTCGCTCGGTCTCGACGACGTGCTTGAACATGCCGACGACGTCGCGGTACTCCTTGAAGAGGGCCAGCTCGACCTCGCGGTCGTAGTCCTCGATGTCCTCGGGTTCCACGCATCCATCCTATGCCGCCTCGGCCGGACGGCCGCCCCGCCTCAGCGGTGCAGCCAGGTGCGCCGGTGCAGGGCCGTCGGCCCGAGCTCGGAGATGGCCGCGAGGTGCTCGGCGGAGCCGTAGCCCTTGTTCGACGCCCAGGCATAGCCCGCGTGCACGGCGTCGGCCTCGACCATCCGCTCGTCGCGCTCGACCTTCGCGACGAGCGCGGCGCCCGAGACGGATGCGCAGTCGCGGTCGGCCTTCGCGCGCAGCACCGTGCGCACGGGCACGCGGAGGGCCGGCGCGAGCCAGTCGTGCGTGCCGTCGAGCAGGATCGCGGCGCTCGGCACGTGCACGCCGAGCGCGTGGAGGGCGACGAGCGCGCGGCGGCCGGCGAGGCCGAGGGCGACCTGGATGCCGAAGCGGTCGATCTCGTCGTTCGAGGCGTGCCCGACGGCGCTCACGCCCCACTCGCGCACCAGCGGGGCCGTCGCCGTGCGGCGGAGCGCCGTCATGGCCTTCGAGTCGCGGAGGTGCTCGGGGTGCGGCCCGCAGCCGTCGCGGAGGGCGAGCGCGCCGACGCTCACGGGACCGGCGAGCGCGCCGCGACCCACCTCATCCATGCCGATGACGACGGGCGCCTCCGCCCACAGCTCGCGCTCGTGGTCGAGCGTCGGCGACACGACCGTCATGCCGCGGGCACCGCCCCTGCGCTCACCGGCCCGAGCTCCGCCGCGCCCTGCGGCTCGACGCCCACGAACGTCGACTCGAAGTCGTCGAGCCACGCCCAGCGCTCGAGCGGCCAGGAGACGAGGATCGCGCGGCCGACGAGCGACTGCATCGGCACGAAGCCGCCGCCCGGCGCGTCGATGTGCGCGCGGGAGTCGCCCGAGTGGTTGCGGTTGTCGCCCATCACCCACACGTGGCCCTCGGGCACGGTGACGTCGAAGCCCTGCGCGCTCGCGGGCTGGCCCGCGGCGTCGAGGTGGAGGTAGGGCTCGTCGAGCGGCACACCGTTGACCGTGAGCTGGCCGAAGTCGTTGCAGCACTGCACGCGGTCACCGGGGAGGCCGATGACGCGCTTGATGAGGTAGCCGTGGTCGTCCTCGGGCGCGAGGCCGACGAAGGTGAGGAACCAGTCGATCGCGCCGACGATGCCGCCTTCCTCGGGCTGCGGCGCGGGCTCGGGGAGCCAGCCGCCCGGGTCCTCGAAGACGACGATCTCGCCGCGGTCGACGGGCACGAGCGTCGGCGTGAGGAGGCTCACGATGATGCGGTCGTCGACCTGGAGCGTGTCGTTCATCGACTCCGACGGGATCCAGAAGGGCCGGATGAGGAACGTCTTGACGAGGAACGAGACGAGCAGCGCGACGAGGAAGATGACGACGATGTCGCGCAGGAACAGCAGCACGCCGCGCCGTCGGGACGGGCCCGCGGCACGGGTCTCGCCCGTGTCGACCGTGTCCGTCATCGCGCGCCCTTTCGCCTCGGCAAGTCTAGGCGAGCGGGGGGTGCCGCCAGCCGCTGGACGCGTCGCGCGAGGTCACGATTCCGTGACGAACCGGAGCCCGCGAACGCGGAAGCGGGGCCGGCGACGCCGGCCCCGCTTCACGCTTCGATCAGGAGAAGTCGCGCTTCTCGCGGATCTTGGCAGCCTTGCCACGCAGGCCGCGGAGGTAGTAGAGCTTCGCGCGGCGGACGTCGCCGCGGCTGACGATCTCGATCTTGTCGATGACCGGCGAGTGCACCGGGAAGGTGCGCTCGACGCCGACCTGGAACGAGACCTTCCGGACGGTGAACGTCTCGCGCACGCCGTGGCCCTGGCGGCCGATGACGACGCCCTGGAAGATCTGCACGCGCGAGCGCGAGCCTTCGATGATGTTGACGTGCACCTTGACGTTGTCGCCGGGGCGGAAGTCAGGGACGTCGGTGCGGAGGCTGGCTGCGTCGACCTTGTCGAGGATGTGCATGGCGGTATCGCTCTCTGCAGCCGCCACAGGTCGGCCGCGTCATTGGTTCGGGGTTCTGGTGCCCGCTCTCTCCCCTGTGGCAGAGGCCGCGCTCAAGCGGAAGCGGTGCGAGGCACCAACGATCAATCCTGCCACACCCGACGCCCGTGCGCCAACGCGGACGTCGCGCTCAGCGCAGCTCGTCGCCCTCGGGGCTGATGACGCGCCCGGACTGCGGCCCCTCGATGCGCTCGAACGACGCATCCGCCTGCCGCGCCTGCTGCTCGAGTAGCGGCGCCTGCAGGTCGTTGACGGCGCGCTCGACGCGGGCCCGCGTCTCGCGGCCGAGCTCGAGCGCCTGCAGCCAGAACAGCACGGCGCCGCCGATGATCGTCGCCATGATGCCGATCGCGGTGAACGACTGCGAGGCGGTGAGCCAGCCGTCGCCGAACCACGCGGTGAGCGCGCTCCCCGTGCGGTCGCCTGCGGTGTCGACGACCGTGACGCCGAGCAGCGCGATGACGAGCAGCCACGGGCCGAGCAGCCGCACGTCGCGCCACTGCGCCGCGCGGGGCTTCCGCACCTGCTTGCGCGCGACCGTGATGCCGACGACCGCGCCGATGAGGATCGCGAGGCCGGGACCGAGGAACGCCTGCAGCAGCAGCGCGTCGCCGAGCGGCGCGCCCGCGAGCGCGCGGCCGAACATGATCCACACCGGCAGCACGACGATCGAGCCGATCAGCACCCAGAAGAACGCGCGCAGCGCCCAGTGCCGCTGCGGACCGTGACGCTGCGTCGAGGGGGCGGTGGTGGCCATGGCTCGAATCTACCGACCGCGCCCGGGCGTCGCTCGCGTGTTCGCTGAGGGCTACGCGCCCGCGCCGTCGGTCGGCAGCGCGTCGGGCAGCAGGTCCGGCCGCACGCGACGCGTGCGCTCGAGCGCCTGCTCGCGCCGCCAAGCGGCGATCGCACCGTGGTTGCCGCCGCGCAGCACCTCTGGCACGTCGAGGCCGCGCCAGGTCGCGGGCTTCGTGTAGGAGGGGTGCTCGAGCAGGCCGTCCTCGTGGCTCTCCTCGACGAGCGAGGCGGGATTGCCGACGACGCCCGGCACGAGCCGGCCGATCGCCTCGATCATCGCCATCGCGGCGACCTCGCCGCCGTTGAGCACGTAGTCGCCGAGGCTCACCTCGATGACGCGCGCTCGGGTCGCGACGTGCTCCGCGACGCGCGCGTCGATGCCCTCGTAGCGCCCGCACGCGAAGATCAGCCGCGGCTCCTCGGCGAGTTCGCGCGCGAGCGACTGCGTGAACGGCACGCCCGCCGGCGTCGGGAAGACGACCACGGCATCCGTCTCGCCCTCCCCCAGCAGCTCGTCGAACGCCTCGCCCCACGGCTCGGGCCGCATGACCATGCCGGCGCCGCCCCCGTAGGGCGTGTCGTCGACGGTGCGGTGCCGGTCGTGCGTGTGGTCGCGCAGATCGTGCACGTGCAGCTCGAGCAGCTGCTCGCGGCGCGCGCGGCCGAGCAGCGAGACGTCGAGCACGCCGAAGAACTCGGGGAAGATCGTGACGATGTCGACGCGCACGGGCTACGCCCGCTCGTCGTCGGCGGTCTCCGAGGTCTCGGGGGCGGATGCGTCGGCGGGCTCCGCGGGCGCGTCCGGCCCGGCGTCGGTCGCGTCGGGCGCGGCGTCGGCGGCGGCCGCCTCGGCCTCGGCGGGCGCCGCCTCCTCGAGCTCCTCGAGCAGGCCAGGCGGCGGCGTGATGACGATGCGGCCGGCGCGCAGGTCGACCTCGGGCACGATCGCCTTGACGAAGGGGATCATCACCTCATCGCCGGCGATCTCGACGATCAGCATGTCCTGCGCGGGCATCGCGTCGACGCGCACGACGCGGCCGACGCGCTCGCCGCCGCGGTGCACCTCGAGGCCGGCGAGCTGGTGCACGTACCAGGCGTCGGGCTCGGTCGGCAGCTCGGTCGCGTCCTGCTCGACCCACAGCACCGCCTTCACGAGGCTCTCGGCCTCGGTGCGGTCGACGATGCCCTTGAAGAAGGCGACGGGGCTGCCGTTGTAGACGCGCAGCTCGAGGAGCTCGATCGACTTCCCGTGCCACTTCGACGACGTCGGCACCTGCAGCGCGAAGCGCGCGCCGGGCACGAAGCGGCGACCGGGGTCGTCGGTGTAGAGCTCGATCTTCAGCGCGCCCTTGAGCCCGTGGGCCCTCGCGATCCGTCCGACGCGCAGCTGGGTGCGGGCCGGGACGGCGGGCCTAGCGATCGGTGTCCACCACGTCAACGCGGACGCGGCGTCCTCCGGGGAGCGCACCGATCACGGTGCGCAGGGCGCCGGCGGTGCGACCGCCGCGCCCGATGACGCGGCCGAGGTCCTCGGGGTGCACGCGCACCTCGAGGACCTCGCCGCGCTGCGATTCGCGCGCGCCGACGCGCACGTCGTCAGGGCGATCGACGATCCCCTTGACCAGGTGCTCGAGAGCGTCGCGCAGCATCTCAGGACTCGGTCGACTCGGCCGAGGCGTCAGCCTCGGTGGCCTCGGCCGAGGCGTCAGCCTCGGTGGCCTCGGCCGCGGGGGCCGCGGCGGGCTTGTCGGCCTTGGGCTTGAGGACCGGCTTCTTGGCCTCGTCGACCGAGAAGACCTTCTTGCCCTCGGGCTGCTTGACCTGGTTCTCGGTCGATCCCTCGCCCGTGTGCTTGCCCCAGTCGCCCGTGAGCTTCAGGAGCGCGGCGACCTGCTCGGTCGGCTGCGCGCCGACGCCGAGCCAGTACTGCGCGCGCTCGCTGTCGATCTCGATGAACGAGGGGTTCTCGGTCGGGTGGTACTTGCCGATCTCCTCGATGACGCGACCGTCGCGCTTGGTGCGCGAATCGGCCACGACGACGCGGTAGTAGGGCGCGCGGACCTTGCCGAAGCGCTTCAGACGGATCTTGACTGCCACAGTTCTCCTGCTTTGTGTTCTCGTGATTGCACCGCGGCCTGCGCACGTGGGAGATGCGCGACCCGTAGAGCCAGGGTGAGCGACGCACGCCGGAGTAGAGGGTCGGGGCGCGCGCTCGACCCCCCATTCTGTCACATCCCCGCTCGATCCGCGCGCCACTCAGGTTCGCGGTCCTACGCTTCCCGCATGGACTTCGCCTCCTCCAAGCGCTCGACGCTCGGCGTCGAGTGGGAGCTCGCGCTCATCGACCCCTCGACCGGCGACATCGCGCCGCACGCCAAGGAGCTGCTCGCGGCGATCGACGACCCGCGCTTCGACAAGGAGTTCCTGCGGGGCATGATCGAGCTCATCACGGGCGTGCACGAGACGACGGATGCGGCGGTCGACGAGCTGCGCGGCATGCGCGACCGCGCGGTCGACGAGGCGGACCGCATGGGGCTCGCGCTCGTCGGCACGGGCACGCATCCCACGAGCCGGTGGCGGCAGCAGGAGCAAGCGGACGACCCGCGCTACCGGCGCGTCGTCGAGAAGGCGGGCGATTGGGGGCGCCGGCTCATCATCTTCGGCGTCCACAACCACGTCGGCGTCGAGGATCGCGCGAAGGCCGTGCCGCTCTTGCGCACGATGCTCGACAAGCTGCCGCTCATCCTCGCGCTCTCCGCCTCGAGCCCGTTCTGGCAGGGCGTCGACACGGGCTTCGCATCGCACCGCACGATGCTCTTCCAGCAGCTGCCGACCGGCGGCCTGCCCCCGATGCTCGTCGACTGGCCCGAGTACGAGCGCACCCTCGAGGACATGCTGCGCGCGGGCGTGATCGACGAGCTCGGCGAGCTGCGCTGGGACGTGCGGCCCTCCCCCGAGATCGGCACGATCGAGGTGCGGGTCGCCGACGGAGCCCCGTCGATCGACGACCTCGCCGCCGTCACCGCGCTCACCCACTGCCTCATCGAGGAGGCGTCGCGCGACCTCGACGAGGGCAAGGCGCAGCTGCACCTGCCCTACTGGCTCGTGAAGGAGAACAAGTGGCGCGCGGCGCGCGACGGCCTCGAGGCGACGGTGATCGTCGACGAGCAGGGCACGCTGCAGCGCGCCTCCGACGCGATCGCCGAGGCGGCCGACCGGCTCGCGCCGATCGCGGCCGACCTCGGCGCCACGCGCTCCCTCGGCGCCGTGGAGCGCGTGCTCGCGAGCGGCGGCTGGCCCGCGCGGCAGCGCGCCGCGTTCGAGCGCGGCGGGCACGCGGCCGTCATGGCAGAGCTCGCCGAGGCGATGCGGGCGTAGGCCCCGCTAGGCGTTCTTGCCGTCGCGCCAGCGGAGGAACGAGTCGACGCGGTCGAGGTCGTAGCCGTCGGGCGTGTCGTCGCCCGAGAGCGGGATCGTGAACAGCCGCGTGCCGACCTCGTGCAGCGCGTCGAGCCGGTCGAAGCCGACGCCGCCGACCCCGTCGCGCACGCTCGCGCCGTTCGAGATCTCGATCTCGGCGATGTCGCGGCCGCGCGCCTCGCACGCGCCACGGAGTACGTCGAGCTTGTGCGGCAGCTCGTCGGGGCTGACGAAGGAGTGCCAGATGTCGGCGTGCTCGGCGACCATCGGGAGCGTCTTCTGCTCGCCCTTGCCCCCGATGAGGATCGGCATCGGGCCGACGGGCCGCGGGTTGAGCTTCTCCCAGCGCGCACGGATGCGCGGGAGCGACACCGCGAGGTCGTTCAGCCGCGAGCCCACCGTGCCGAAGTCGTAGCCGTACTCCAGGTAGTCGCGCTCGAACCATCCGCTGCCGATGCCGAAGATGAAGCGGCCGTTCGAGATGTGGTCGATCGTGCGGGCGACGTCGGCGAGCAGGTCGGGGTTGCGGTAGGAGTTGCAGAACACGAGCGGGCCGAGCTGCACGCGCTCAGTGGTCGCCGCCCACGCCGCGAGCTGCGTCGTCGCCTCGAAGTGCGGGCCGTCGGGGTCGCCCGTGAGCGGGAAGAAGTGGTCCCAGCCGAAGACGGCGTCGACGCCCATCTCCTCGAGCCGGTGGGCCGCATCGATCGTCTGCTGCATCGTGACGTGCTGCGGCGAGAGCTGCACGCCGATCCTCGTGGGTCGATCCGTCATGGACTCGACCCTACGGGTCGTCGCACCCTACCCTTGGCGGGTGCCTGACCTCTCCCCCATCGCCGAGCGCGCCGCCGCGCCCGAGACCCTCCCCGAGATCACCGCCGGCGACCTGTCGTGGCGCGCCGCGACGATCGACGACGCTCAGCTCGTCGCCGACTTCAACAACGCGATGAGCGAGGCCGACGACCTGCCGTTCCGCGAGACGGTCGACGAAGTGCGCGAGGAGCTCGAGGCGCCGTGGGTCGACCTCTCGACGCAATCGATGCTCGGCCTCGACGACGAGGGGCGGCTGCGCGCAGCCGGCTTCGTCATGACGACGCCCGGCGACGTCCGCACGGTGCGCGCGTTCGTCTCCGGCGGCGTGCATCCCGAGCGGCGGGGCGAGGGCATCGGCCGGGAGCTGCTCGCGTGGCAGGTCGCGCGCGCCCGGCAGCTGCTGGCAGCGTCCGGCAAGGAGCTGCCGGGCCGCATCGCCGCCTACGCGGAGGACACCGACACCGCGCGCCACCGCATCTTCGAGCACGCGGGCTTCGCGGCGCGCCGCTACTTCGCCGACCTCAAGCGCCCGCTCGGCGAGGGCGCGCCGCCCATCCCCGAGGTCGAGCTCGCCGGCTCGCTGCGGCTCGCGGACTTCTCCCCCAAGCTCGACGACGCGACCCGGCTCGCGCACAACGACGCGTTCCGCGACCACTGGGGCAGCGAGCCGCAGACGCCGGAGCAGTGGCAGAGCGGCCGCAGCGAGTTCGCGCCCGAGTGGTCGCACGTCGTCGTCGACGACTCGCCGGACGTGGAGGCGCTGCTCGCGGACGAGCGGACGGATGTTTCGACGGCCGACGCGCTGCGCGCCGGCGCGCCGCTCGTGGTGGCGTACGCGTACAACAGCCGGTTCGAGGCCGATTTCGAGGTGCGGGGGTACTCCTTCGGCTACACGGGCCTGCTCGGCACGCGCCGCGCGTACCGCGGCAGGAAGGCCGCGATCGCCGCGCTCGCCGCGAGCATGCGCTCGTTCGAGGACGCCGGCATGGAGGCCGCGGTGCTCGACGTCGACACCGAGAACCCGAGCGGCGCCCACGGCCTCTACGCGAGCCTCGGCTACGTCAAGGAGCACGGCTCCCGCATGTACAGCATCGAGCTGTAACCCCGAGCGGTCACTTCCGCGCCCGAGCGGTCACTTCCGCGCTCGAGCGGTCACTTCCGCGCCCGAGCGGTCACTTCCGCGCCCGAGCGGTCACTTCCGCGCCCGAGCGGTCACTTCCGCGCTCGAGCGGTCACTTCCGCGCTCGAGCGGTCACTTCCGCGCTCGAGCGGTCATGTCCGATCGCGCCGACCGCTCGCATGCGGGTTTGACCGGTCACGGGCGGAAGTGACCGCTCACAGGCGGAAGTGACCGCTCACAGGCGGAAGTGACCGCTCGGTGGGCGGGCGGGGGTCAGCCCGCGAGCGAGGCGAGGGCTTCGCGCACCGGGGTGTCGCCGCCGTTGCAGCGGATCGACACGCGCGACAGCCCGGGGTGCTCGACGGTCTCGGCGATGAGCCGCGCGACGGTCGCGCGCGGGATCTCGCCCGACTCGATCGAGCCCTCGGGCTCGTCGAGCTCGATGCCCGTCTCGTCGTCGAGCGTGAGGCTCGACGGCTGCAGGATGACGAAGTCGCCGACGCGCTCGCGGATCGCCTCGTCGACGAGCGCCTTCGCCTCGGCGTACGCGTAGAACGGCTCGTCCGGCGAGACGCCGTGGTCGAGGCTCGCACCGAAGTACGAGACCATCACGAGCCGCGCGCCCGAGCGGGCCACCGCATCCACGACCTTCATCGCCGCGTCGCGGTCGACCGCCCACGTGCGCTCGGGGCTGCCACCGCCCGCGCCCGCCGACCAGACGACGACGTCGAAGCCCTCGAGCAGCGCATCGACGCCCGCTTGGTCGAGCGACTCGAGGTCGGCGACGATCGCCTGCGCGCCCGTCTGCTCGACGTCGGCGACGTGATCGGGGTTGCGGATGACGGCGTGGACGTTGTGTCCGGCCTCGATGAGCATCGGCTCCGCGAGGAGCGCGACCTTGCCGTGACCGCCGAGGATGAGGATGTCTGCCATGCCGACACGCTACGCGCGCGACCTGGACGGAGTCAGGGCGTGAACACCGCGAAGGGTCGGTCGTCGATGCGGTGCACGCGCACGGGTGTGTCGAAGACGCGCTCGAGCACGGCATCCTGCATGACCTCGTCGACGGTGCCCTCGACGCAGATCTCGCCGTCCTTGAGGGCGACGATCCGGTCGGCGAAGGCCGCGGCCATGTTGAGGTCGTGGAGCACGATGACGATCGTGCGCCCGAGGTCGTCAGCGGCGGCGCGCAGCTCGCGCATCATCGCGACCGCGTGCTTGGGGTCGAGGCTCGCGAGCGGCTCGTCGAGCAGCACGACCTCGGTGTCCTGCGCGAGCACCATCGCGACGAACGCGCGCTGCCGCTGGCCGCCCGAGAGCGCGTCGAGCTGGCGGTCGGCGAGGTCCTCGAGGTGGAGGAAGCGGATCGCGCGGTCGATGTGCTGCTGGTCGCCGAACGTGAGGCGGCCGCCCGACCACGGGAAGCGGCCGAAGGCGACGAGCTCGCGCACCGTCAGCCGCGCCTCGAGCCGGTTCTCCTGCCGCAGGATCGAGACGATGCGGGCGAGGTCAGCCGACTTCGTCGACTGCACGTCGTGGCCCATGACGCGCACCGAGCCCTCCGAGGGCTCGAGCAGCCGGCCGATGATCGACAGGAGCGTCGACTTGCCAGCGCCGTTCGGGCCCACGAGCGCCGTGATGCCGCCCGCGGGCACCTCGCTCGAGACGGGCCCGAGCACGACGTGCTCGGCGTAGCGCTTCGAGACCTGCTCGATGGCGATCACTTCGGCCTCCTCCGGCCCAGCAGCAGCGCGAGGAACACGATGCCGCCGACGACTTCGATGATGACGGTGACGAGCCCCGCGGCGTCGAACACGTGGCGCATGACGAGCTGCGCACCCGCGAGCGCGAGCACGCCGAGCCCCACGGCCATCGGCAGCACGTGCGCGTGCTTGTGCGAGCCCGCGAGGCGGTAGGCGAGCGTCGCGACGAGGAACCCGAAGAAGGTCATGGGGCCCGCGAGCGCAGTCGCGAACGCGACGAGCACCGAGACGCAGATGAGCGCGACGATGAGCTCGCGGCGGTGATCGACGCCGAGGGCCGTGGCCCCGTCGCGCCCGAGGAGGACGACGTCGAGACGGCGCCGACGCATCCACACCACCGCCCCGACCGCGCCGCAGACGGCGAGCGCGAGCGGCAGGTGGTCTGGCTGCACCGACGAGAGCCGGCCGAACAGCTCGAGGCTCAGCAAGTCGTAGTCGGTCGGCGAGAGGATGCGCTGCAGGAACGACGAGACCGAGTCGAACGCGAGCCCGAAGACGACGCCGACGAGCAGCAGCGTCAGCACTCCGCCGCCGGAGCGGTCGAGCAGCCACGTGTAGAGCGCGGTCGCGGCGATCACCATGAGCGCCGTCTGCGCGAGCAGCTTCGGCAGGCCGTCGGTCGCCGCGATCGCCGAGCCGCCGAAGACGAAGACGGTGAGCGTCTGCATGAGCGTGTACATCGAGTCGAACCCGATGATCGACGGCGTGAGGATGCGGTTCGACGTCACGGTGTGGAAGATGACGGTCGCGATCGCATGTGCGAACGAGGCGACGAGGATGCCGCCGACGAGTGTGGCGCGGCGCGCCATCGCGAGCTCGAGCGGACCGCGGACGTCGACGAGCAGCACCGCGACGAGCGCGGCGAGCGCGAGCGACCAGACGATCGCGAGCCGCGGCGCCGGGCGGGTGCCGGTCGGAGCGCTCGGGGCGCGACCTGTCAGCGCGAGCGGGGCGTCAGGCACGCTGCCTCCCCCGCAGCAGGAAGGCGAGGAACGCGACCGCGCCGACGGCGCCCATGATGACGGATGCGGGGATCTCCATGGGCGCGACGACCGTGCGGCCGATGAGGTCGCACGCGAGCAGCAGCGCGACGCCCGCGATCGCGATCCACGGGAGGCTTCGGCGGAGGTCGTCGCCGAGCAGCAGGCGCATGACGTTGGGCACGACGAGCCCGAGGAACGGGATGAAGCCGACGACGACGCTCGTGACGCCCGAGCACAGCGCGACGCCCGAGACGCCGATGAGCGTGATGACGCGGTAGTCGATGCCGAGGTTCGTCGCGATGCCCTCGCCGAGGCCCGCGATCGTGAAGCGATCGGCCATGATCCACACGACGAGCGCGACGAGCGCCGCCGCCCAGAGCGGCTCGTAGAAGCCCTGCACGATGCCGCTGAAGCCGCCCGAGCTCCACGCGGCCATCGACTGCAGCAGGTCGGCGCGAGCGGCGAGGAACTGCGTGACACCGCCGATGATCGCGCCGAGCATGATGCCGACGAGCGGCACGATGAGCGGTCCGCGTGTCCGGACGCGGCGCAGGATCGCGAGGAAGACGAGCGTGCCGACGAAGGCCGCGGCGGTCGCGAAGACCATCCGCACCATGATCGGGGCGTCCGGCCATAGGATGAGGATGAGCAGCATGCCGAGCCCCGCCCACTGCGACGTGCCGGCCGTCGTCGGCTCGACGAAGCGGTTCTGCGTGATGAGCTGCATGACGACGCCCGAGACGCTCATCGCGACGCCCGCGAAGATGAGCGCGAGCGTGCGGGGCACGCGCGAGATGAGGAACATCTCGAGCTGGGCGGGATCGGTGAAGAGCCCGGTGAGCGAGATGCCGTAGCCGCCCACGAGCAGCGACGCGACGACGAGCAGCGCAGTCACGCCAGCGAGCGCCGGCAGCAGCCGGCGCTCGCGAGCGGTCCTGACGGTCACAAGGAGGTCAGTCGGCCATCGCCTGGGCGACCTGGTCGAACGCGCGCGTGTAGGCCTGCACGCCCTCGGTGCGGTAGAAGTCGTCCTCGAGGTAGACGATGTGGCCCTCCTGCACGAAGCGCGTGCCCGCGAGGGCGGGGTTGCCCTCGATGACCTGCTTCGCGGGCTGCGCGTCCTCGGTGCCGGTGCCGGCGTCGCGGTCGAGCACGATCGCCCAGTCGGGGTCGGCCTGCGCGATCGTCTCGGGCGCGAGGCCCGAGTCCTGGTGGATGTCGCCCGCGTCGCCCGCGAAGACGTCGGTCATGTCGATCGCGTCGGAGAGGCGCGAGATGCGCTCCGCGCCGTTGTCGAGCTTGCCGCCGTTCACGATGCCGAGGAAGACGCTCTGCCCGGCTGCCGCCTCGGTGGCCGCCGCGACAGACGTGTCGAGCTCCTCGATGATCGCGGTCGCCTCGTCCTCGCGCTCGAAGATCGCGCCGAGCGAGGTCGTCTGCCGGCGCAGCGCCTCGACGTAGCCGCCCTCGTGCTCGTCGTTCGCGGCGATGTCGATCGTCGGGGCGATCGCGGCGAGGTCCTCCGTGTACTCGCGGAAGCGGTAGCCCCCGATGATGAGGTCGGGCTCGGCCTCGGCGAGCGCCTCGAAGTCGGGCTCGCGGTGCGTGCCGACGTCGGCGATCGACTCGTCCTCGACCCACTCGGCGAAGCGCTCGGGCGCGACGAGCTGCACGGGCAGCGCGACCGGCGTGATGCCCCACTCCAGCAGCGTCTCCATGGCCGTGTTGTCGAGCACCGCGACGCGCTCGGGCAGGACCTCGACCTGCACCTCGCCGAGGTTCGACGGGACGGTGACCGTCTCGGCGGCGGCGTCGGTCTCGGCGGGCGCGGCGTTCGCGCTGCAGCCGGCCAGGAGCGCGATCGCGGCGGCGGCCGCGATCGTCGTGCGGATGGCACGGGACATGGAGGTACTCCGTTTCGGAAAGGTGGGGATCTCGCCGCGTCGATGCGCGAGTAAGGCAAGCCTAACCTTGCTGCACGCGCACCTGCAACGCGACGACCCCCGGCGCGCGCTACCGGTTGCCGAGCATGCGCTGGAGCGTCTCCTGCTCCGCGCCCGAGAGCTCGCCGAAGGCACCCTCGGGCTTCGGCTTGCCGAACGCGCTCCCCTGGGGCGCGGCCGCCGGCTCCTCGGTGCGCTTCGCGGGGTTGCCCGAGCGCTTGAGCTGCTTGCCCTGGGGCTTGCCGCCCTTCTTCGGCGCGCGCATGCCGGGAGGCATCGGCCCCATGCCCGGCATGTTCGGCATCCCGCCCTTCGCGACGGTCTTCATCATCTTCGCCGCCTGCTCGAAGCGGGCGATGAGCTGGTTGACGTCGGTGACGGTGACGCCCGCGCCCTTCGCGATGCGGAGGCGGCGGGAGCCGTTCAGGATCTTCGACTGCTTGCGCTCCTGCGGCGTCATCGACTGGATGATCGCCTCGGTGCGCACGAGCTCCTTCTCGTCGAAGGAGTCGATCGCCTCGCGCATGCCCTTCGCGCCCGGCAGCATGCCGAGCATCTGCTTGAAGTTGCCGGCCTTCCGCAGCTGCTGCATCTGCTTCAGGAAGTCCTCGAGCGTGAAGCCGTCGGTCGCGATCGCCTCGGCGAGGCGGTGCGCCTCGTCCTCGTCGAATGCCTTCTGCGCCTGCTCGATGAGCGTGAGGATGTCGCCGAGGTCGAGGATGCGGCTCGCCATGCGGTCGGGGTGGAACGGCTCGAAGTCGTCGAGCGTCTCTCCCGTCGAGGCGAAGAGGATGGGCTTGCCCGTGAGGCCGCGGATCGAGAGCGCGGCACCACCGCGGGCATCGCCGTCGAGCTTCGTCAGCACGACGCCCGTGAAGTCGACGCCCTCCTGGAAGGCCTTCGCGGTCGCGACGGCGTCCTGGCCGATCATCGCGTCGATGACGAACAGCACCTCGTCGGGCTGCACGGCCTTCCTGATGTTCGCGGCCTGCTTCATCATCTCGGCGTCGACGCCGAGGCGGCCGGCGGTGTCGACGATGACGATGTCGTACTGGCGACGCTTCGCCTCGGCCACGCCGTCGCGCGCGACCTTGACCGGGTCGCCGATGCCGTTGCCGGGCTCGGGCGCGAAGACCTGCACGCCCGCCTGGCTGCCGACCACCTGGAGCTGCGTGACGGCGTTGGGGCGCTGGAGGTCGCTCGCCACGAGCAGGGGCTGATGGCCCTGACCGCGCAGGTGCTTCGCGAGCTTGCCCGCGAGCGTCGTCTTGCCGGCGCCCTGGAGGCCGGCGAGCATGATGACGGTCGGCGGGGTCTTGGCGAGCTCGAGCCTGCGGCTGTCGCCGCCGAGGATCGCGATGAGCTCGTCGTTGACGATCTTCACGACCTGCTGGGCGGGGTTGAGCGCCTCCGAGACCTCGGCGCCGAGCGCCCGCTCGCGCACCGCGGCGGTGAACGACTTGACGACGTCGAGCGCGACGTCGGCGTCGAGCAGCGCACGGCGGATCTCGCGGACGGTGCCGTCGACATCGGCCGCCGAGAGCTTGCCCTTGGTGCGGAGCTTCGCGAGGGTCTCGGTGAGCCGAGTGGAGAGAGAGCCGAAGGTCGCCATGGTTCCGCCGAGTCTACCGGCCCGGGCGCATCCGGCGTCGGCGAGGGGTGCCCTGCGGGCGGGCCTGCCATGCTGGTGCTGCGTTCGGGTCGACACGGGAGGGGATCGGATGCGCCTTCGAGGGATGTCGCCGAGCCACGCGCGCTCGCTCGGGCGCAGCGTGCGAGAGCACGGCTTCACGATCACCGCGCTCGCGCGCCACTCCGCACGCGTGCGCCGCGACCATCTCGCGCTCGTGATCGACGGCTGGAGCGCGACCTTCGGCGAGCTCTGGGAGGCGGCCGAGGGCGCCGGCGCAGTGCTCTTCCGCGAGCCGCTCGAGCGGAAGCCCCGGCCGGTCGTGATCGCGTGCGACGGGCCGGCGATGGTGATCGCGCTCCTCGCGGGCTCGCGGCTCGGCCTCGACGTCATGCCCATCCGGCCGACGCTGCTCGACGAGCTGCGCGACGCGGTGCCCGCCGACGCCCTCCTCATCCACGACGGCGAGGCGCCGGCCTGGCACGCCGGGCCGTCCGTGGGTGCCGCGAGCATCCTCGAGTGGTCGAGGACCGACGGCTCAGGACTCGCGTCGACGCGGCGCCGCGTGCGCATCGCGCTCCCCGCCCTCTCGGCCGCGGGCACCGTGACGACGCACGTGCAGGGCGCGCTCGGCATCCAGGGCCTCCGCCAGCTCGCGGGGCTGCACGACCGGCTCGGCGTCGAGGGCACCGATGTCATCCTCGCGTGCGCGCCGCTGCATCGCGGCAAGGGGCTGCAGCTGCTCGGCATGTCGCTGCTCACGGGCGCGACGCTCGTGAGCGCCGCGCACACGCCGGCGGCCGACCGCATCCGCATCATCGAGGAGCGCTTCGTCTCGGTGCTCTCCGCCTCCCCCGGCCAGCTCGACGGCATCCTCGACGAGCTCGACCGCACCGGGCAGGCGCCGCCGCGGCTGCGGCGCATCCTGCTTGCGGGGCAGGACCTCGACGCCGACCTCGTGCGCCGCGTGCACGCGACGTGGGGGCCGATCGTGCTGGCCGCCTACGGCACGGTGCAGACCGGCACGGTCGCGATGGCGACGCCCGAGCTGCTCTCGAAGCACCCCGGGACCGTCGGGATGCCGCTGCCGGGCAGCGAGTTCGGCATCGTCGGGCACAAGGGGCGAGGGGATGCGAGCGGCTTGCTCTGGGTGCGCGGCGCGCACGCGACGGTCATCACGGAGGACCAGGCGCGGATCGAGGGCGGCAGGCTCACGATCACCGGGCCGCTGCAGCATCCCGACACGGCGGAGTGACCGTCCCGCTGGTCGAGCACCTTCCCGACCCCGTTGGTCGAGCAGCCGTCGAAGCCGGCGCATCGAGACCGGGGACTCCCGCCTCGACACGGCCCTGCGGGCCTACTCGACGAGCGGAGTGGGTCAACCGACGAGCTGCTCGACGCGGAGGTCCAGTGGACCTCCGCGCTGACTGGCGGCGGCGGCCACTCCTACCCGACGAGCTGCTCGACGCGGAGGTCCAGTGGACCTCCGCGCTGACTGGTGGCGGCGGCCACTCCTAGCCGACCAGCTGCTCGACGAAGACGTGCGGCGTGAACCCCGTCAGGTCGTCGATGCCCTCGCCCTGCCCGATGAGCTTGATCGGGATCCCGGTGCGCTCCTGGACGGCGAGGATGAAGCCGCCCTTCGCGCTGCCGTCGAGCTTCGTGACGACGAGCCCCGTGATGCCGGCCGACTCGATGAACGCCATCGCCTGGTTCACGCCGTTCTGCCCCGTCGTCGCGTCGAGCACGAGCAGCACCTCCGCGATCGGCGACTGCTTCTCGATCACGCGCTTGATCTTGCCGAGCTCATCCATGAGCCCGCCCTTCGTGTGCAGGCGGCCGGCGGTGTCGATGATGCACATCGCGTGGCCGTGCGCCTTCGCCGCCTCGACGGTCTGGAAGGCGACGGATGCGGGGTCCTGGCCCTCGCGCTCCGGCCGCACGATCGCGCTCCCCGCGCGCTGCGCCCACGTGCCGAGCTGCTCGACCGCGGCGGCGCGGAACGTGTCGGCCGCACCGACGACCACGGACTGGCCGTTGCGCACGAGGAATCGCGCGAGCTTGCCGATCGTCGTCGTCTTGCCGACGCCGTTGACGCCGACGACGAGGATGACGGCGGGCCGCTCCTTGAGCGAGAGGGTCGGGTCGAACTCGGCGAAGCGCTCCTCGAGCCGCTCGCGCAGCATGCGGCGCAGGTCCTTCGGGTCGTCGACCATGAGCCGGTCGACGTCGGCGCGCAGCGCGTCGATGAGCTGCTCGGTGATGTCGGGGCCGAAGTCGGCGGTGATGAGCGCCGTCTCGAGGTCGTCCCACGTCTCCTCGGTGATCGTCTCGCGCTGGAACATGCCCTTGAGGGCGCCGGTGAGAGACCACTTCGCTGCCATGGCTCCATGCTAGGCGGGCTGCCCGCTAGACTCGTCCCCTGGCGAAGGGGAGTATCCCGTCACGCCGCGATCGTCATCACGGAGCCCCGGGGCTCCCGGTCGCGGCGGCGCGTTCCGCGCGGGAGAGACGTTCGCGCCCTTCCCGTACCCATTGAGAGGCGCAGCGCTTGACCCCGTACCAGATCTTCGAGATCGCCTCCATGGCGGTGCTCGTCGCGATCCTCATCTTCGACCTGCTGATCGTCGTGAAGCGGCCGCACGTGCCGTCGATGAAGGAGGCGACCGCCTGGGTCGCGCTCTACGTGTCGCTCGCGCTCGTGTTCGCCGGCGTGCTGTTCGTCTCCGGTGAGCAGCAGAAGGCGGGCGAGTTCGTCACCGGCTGGCTGCTCGAGTACTCGCTCTCGATCGACAACCTCTTCGTCTTCATCATCATCCTCAGCCGCTTCGCGGTGCCGAAGGAGATGCAGCAGCGGGTGCTGATGATCGGCATCCTCATCGCGATCGTGCTGCGCGGCATCTTCATCCTCGTCGGCGTGCAGCTCATCGAGTCGTTCTCGTGGCTCTTCTACATCTTCGGCGCCTACCTCGTCTACGTCGCGTGGCAGCAGGCGTTCGGCCACGATGACGACGCGGGCGAGAAGGACAACTTGGCCGTCCGCCTGCTCAAGAAGCGCTTCAACTTCACCGACACCTGGAACGGCGGCAAGATCCGCTTGAAGTCGGAGGGCGTGACCTACTTCACGCCGTTCCTGATGGTGATCATCGCGCTCGGCACGACCGACCTGCTGTTCGCGATCGACTCGATCCCCGCCATCTTCTCGGTGACGACGGATCCGTTCCTCGTCTTCGCGTGCAACATCTTCGCGCTCATGGGCCTCCGCCAGCTCTACTTCCTGCTCGGCGGCCTGCTCGACCGGCTCGTCTACCTGCACTACGGCATCGCGGCGATCCTCGGCTTCATCGGCGTCAAGCTCGTGTTCCACGCCATGGAGAAGAACGACCTGCCGTTCGTCAACGGCGGTGAGCCCATCACGTGGGTGCCCCACATCGAGACGTGGCACTCGCTCATCGTGATCCTCGCGTCGATGGTCATCGCGACCGTCGCCTCGCTCATCCGCATCCGCATCAAGGGCAAGGAGACGGGCGACACGTCGCTCCACATCGGCCCCTCGGAGGCCGAGCTCGGCGCGGACGGCCACTACCACATCGTCGACGCGATGGGCACGACCTTCCACCGGCCGCTGCGCGTCGAGCACAGCGAGACGGGCACGCTCACGGTCATCGACGCGCACGGCAAGGAGGCGCCGGTCGCCGACTTCTCCGCCGACGTCGTGCGCGAGGCCGCTCGCGAGGACATGCCGGAGGAGGATCTCGAGGAGCTGCGCCGTCGCATCCGCGAGGGCCGCGAGTTCGACGAGCGCGACGACCGCCAGGTCTGACGCATGACCGGGGCGCCGGGCATCCTCGCGTGGCTGCGGCCGCGCGCGGTGCCCGGCGTCGAGGTCGTCGAGCCCGACGGCTACCGGCGGGCGCTCCCCGGTCCGCGCGTCGCGACCGCGACGGTCGAGGGCGACACCGCGTCGACCGCCGACGCGGACCTGGCGCGCGTCTTCGACATCCACGGGGCGGATGCGCGGCGCGAGGCAGACGCGCGGCTCACGTGGGCGGCTGCTCGGCACGGCTTGCCCGCGCTCGCCGAGGCGGTCGCCGCGTCGCCGGCGCTCGCCCAACCGGGCTGCGCGGACGCGCACGAGATGCTCGTGCGCGCGATCGTCGGGCAGCAGATCTCCGTGGTGGCGGCGACGCAGCAGCTCGCGCTCCTGGCCGCGCTCGGCGATGCCCTGCCCGCCCCACTCGTTGCCGACGGGGTCGAGCGGTGCTTCCCGACGATGGCGCAAGTCGCGGACGGCGCCGACGTGCTGCGCGGCCCCGCCGCGAAGACCGCCGCCGTGCGCCGGGCCGCGGAGGCGGTCGCGACGGGCGCGATCGACGTCTCCCCCGCATCCGACCTCGAGGTCGTGCGCGCGCAGCTCCTCGAGCTCAAGGGCATCGGCCCGTGGACGGTGGGCTACCTCTCGCTGCGGCTCGGCGACCCCGACGTGCTGCTGCTCGGCGACGTCGCGGTGCGGAAGGGTGCGCGGCTACTCGGCATCGACGACCTCGCCGGCTTCGCCGCGGACTGCGCGGGGCATCGCTCGGCCCTCATGCTGCGGTGCTGGGCGGCGTCGGCGCCAGCTGCTCCCCCGGCCGCGCAGCGCTTCAGCGCCGCGTCGCGGTGACCGTGAACTTCGGGTTGCGGCTCACCTGCCGCGTGCGGCCGACCGCGTCGAGCGCCGCGCGGTAGCCGAGGTGGCTGTTCCACACGCACCAGAGCTCGCCGCCCGGCGCGAGCGCGCGGCCCGCGTCGGCGATGAGCCGCTCCGCGATGCCCGTGTGCACGGCGGCGCCGATGTGGAACGGCGGGTTGAGCAGGATGAGGCCGGCGCTGCCGTCGGGCACGCCCTCGAGCCCGTCGGCCTGGCGCGCCTCGATGCGGTCGGCGACGCCGTTGGCCACCGCGGTCGCGCGGGTCGAGGCGATGGCGGCCGCGGACGCGTCGGTCGCGAGCACCTGCACGTTGGGGCGGCCCTGCGCGAGCGCGACGCCGAGCACCCCCGTGCCGCACGCGAGGTCGATCGCGTGCGACGCATCCGGCATCTCCCCCAGGTGCGCGAGCAGCGTCTGCGCGCCGATGTCGATCGACGTGCCCGCGAACGCGGCGCCGTGCGCGACGACCGTGAGCGAGCCGCGGTCGAGCCGGTGCGTGCGGCCGCGCGGCCAGCTGATTCCGGGCCGCAGCGGCCGTTCGGCGTGCAGCACGCGCGACTTGCGGCGGCCGAGGCTCGCGCGCACGTGCTTGAAGCTGCGGCCGAGCAGCGCGTTCATGCTCATCGACATGTGCTTGACGCGGCCGCCCGCGATGAGCACGACGTCGTCGGCCGCGTGCGTCGCGACGAGCTCGGCGATCTCGTCGAGGGCGTCGAGCGCGCGCGGGAGCTGCAGCAGCACGAGGCGCGCGCCGTCGACGAGGGATGCGTCGAGGCCGTGATGCGCGAAGGCGGTGAGCTGGGCCGACCCGTCGTTCGTGGTGCGCTCGGCGTTCGCGTCGAGCGCTCGCTCGCCGACGATCGAGTCCTGGTGCACGCGCACGCGGGTCGCGCCGGCCGCGAGCGCGCCGAGCGTGAGGGCGCCGTGCCGGTCGCCGATGACGACGACCTCGCCGAGCGGGCCGAGCTTCGCGGCCTCGTCGAGGATGAGCTCGTCCGAGGCGTCGTGGGCCTGCAGCGTCGAGTCCTCGACGTCGGGCCAGCGGCGGAGGCCGGCGAAGAGGGCGTCGCGGTCGGTCACCGCTCGATCCTCCCATCCGGACGTCAGCGGGTGATGTCGATCACGGGCATCCCGGCCGCCCGCCAGGCCTCGAGCAGAGCGCGATCGCCGGCCACACCGACGCCGCCGACATCTCGCATCACCAGCCCCGTGGCGCAGTGCACCGCGTCGAAGCCGCGCAAGCCGTGCTCCGCTGCGAGCACGGCCGCGCGGCGCGCGAGCTCAGCGGAGAGCGGGCTGATCGAGCAACGCGCCCACAGCTGCTCGGCGCCGCGCAAGGCGTCGTCGAGCCCGCGGGCATCGATGCGGCCCATGCGCATGGCTTGGGCGAGCGCCGCGGCGGTCTCGGTGATCGTGACCGCAGCGACGTGCACGCGCGCCGCGCTCCGCCACGCCAGCTCGCAGCGCGCCGACGTCGGCTCCTCGACGAGCAGCGGGACGATCGCCGAGGTGTCGAAGCAGGCGATCATCGCCGCTGGTCGGCGACCAGGTCGCTCACTGTCCCGCGCGCCGGGATGCGTTCGGGCAGGTCGCGACTCGGGTCGGTCGGCAGCTCGATCACGCCCTCGGCGACGAGCCGCTCGATGCTGCTCTCATGCCGCGCCGGGACGATCAGGGCGATCACGCGCCCGTGCTCGGTCACCTGGATCGTGTCGCCTCGCTTGACTCGTCGCAGCTCGGCGCTGAGCCCGTCGCGGAGCGCCCGAATGCCGACGCGACGCTCGCTTGTGGCGCTTGTCATGGGCAGATTGTAGCCACATCCGAGCACGTGCGCCATGTGCCCGATCGCCGCACAGGAGACTCCTGGCGCGCGTGGGCGGCCACGAGTAGCGTCCCGCGCGTGACTGCACAGCGGCAGGGCTCCGCATCTGAGATGACCGCGCCCGATCTCTCCTCGCTCGCCTCCTCCCTCTCCGGCCGCCTCACCTTGCCGGACGACCCCGCGTTCGATGCCGAGCGCTCCCCCTGGAACCTCTCGATCGACCAGCGGCCGCTCGCGGTCGCCCATCCCGACGGGCTCGGCGACCTGTGCGCGATCCTCGTCGCCGCGCGAGACGCTGGCGTCACGGTCGCCGTGCAGCCGAGCGGCCACGGCGCCTTCTCCGCGCTCGAGCGCTCGATCCTCGTGCGCACCGCCGCGTTCGACCGCTTCGACATCGACCCGGATGCGCGCGTCGCGACGATCGGCGCGGGCGTCACGTGGGGGCCGGTGATCGACGCGCTCGACGGCACGGGCCTCGTCATCCCCTCCGGCACGAGCCGCGTCGTGACGCCAGCCGGCTACCTCACCGGCGGCGGCCACTCATGGCTCAGCCGTTGGGCGGGGCTCGGCGCCCAGTCGCTGCGGGCCGCGTGGATCCTCCGACCGGACGGCACGCACGAGCACGTCGACGACGCATCCGACCCCGACACGATGTGGGCGCTCCGCGGCGCTGGCGGCCTCATCGGCATCGTCACGCAGCTCGAGGTCGACCTGCTCGAGGCGCCGAGCATGGTCGGCGGCGTGCTGTCGTTCGACGCGGCCGACGGGCCCGCGGTCTTCCGCGCCGTGCGCGATGCGGCGGCGGATGCGCCCGAGGGCCTGGGCGCGTTCGTCTCGTCGATGCGCATGCCCGACGCGCCGATGCTGCCCGAGCGCATCCGCGGGCGGAGCTTCGTCACCGTCGAGGTGCTCGCGCGCTCGGAGAGCGACCTCGGGCTGCTCGAGGGGCTGCGAGCCGCCGCGACGCCGAGCGAGGAGCGGCTGAGGCCGATCACGCAGGCCGGCATGGCGGCGATGTCGATGGAGCCGGAGGAGCCCTCCCCCGGCGGCGGCAGCTCGCACGCCCTCGCCGAGCTCCCTGACGCGGCGATCGACGACTTCTTCGCGTGGCGATCGCGCGAGGAGCAGTGGCCGCTCGTCGGCTTCACGCTCCGCATGCTCGGCGGCGTGCTCGACGAGCCCGCGCGGCCCGCGTTCGCGACGCTCGCCGGGGCGTCGTGGATCTCGCACTCGCTCGTGCCGCAGTTCCCGGGCACACCCGTCGAGCCCGGCCTCGAGTCGCTCGCCGGTCTCGACGCGCTGCTGCGCCCGCACCTCGCCGAGCGCATGGCGCCGACGTTCCTCGGCCCGGGCGAGACGCTCGAGCGGTGCGCGTCGGCGGGTGACATCGAGCGGCTGCGGTCGATCCGCGATGCGGCCGACCCCGACGGCGTGCTCCACGAGGGGCGGCTGCCGCACTGACGTCCGCCTCGATCGGGGCGTGACGATCGAATCGTCGCGAACGTTGGGCTGCGCTTCGCGGGGCGCCGACCTACCGTGAGGCCATGAGCTCCATCGCTTGCCGCCGCATCCCGATGGGCGGCCTCGCCGCCACCGTCGTCCTCCTCGCCGTCGCGGGCTGCGCGACGGCTGGTCCAGGCAGCTCCGGCGGGCCGGCCCCGTCTGCGACGTCCGCCCCCGCGGCGCCGGCCCAGCCGGTCGCGACGGGCGCCGATGCGCAGGCCCAGCTGGCCGGCCTGCCGATGCCGAGCGCCACGGAGCCCGTGATGGCGATCGGGCTCGTGCTCGACGACGGCGAGCCGATCCTGTGCCTCGGGCCGGTCATGGAGTCGGCACCCCCGCAGTGCTCCGGCCCCGCGCTCGCCCGCTTCGACTGGGCGCAGCTCGAGCCCGTCGAGATGGAGGGCGTGCGCTGGGCGCAGGTCGCGATGCAGGTCACCTACGACGCCGCCTCGCACACCGTCACGCAGGCCGGCGATCTGCTCGACCTCGCGGCGATCACGATGCCGGCGATCGAGTACCCGACGGGAGACCTCGACGAGGCGACGATCGCGGCGGTGCAGGCCGACCTCGACTCGCTCGAGCGGGCGGATGTGCTGGGGCACGTCGGCATGGACGGCGTCGTCGTGCTCTCGGTCACCTTCGACGACGGCTCGATGCAGGCGGCGCTCGACGAGATCTACGGCGACGGCGTCGTGTTCGTCGAGTCGGCGCTGCGCTGAGGCTGCTCGCCCGCCGCCGTGCGGTCGCGAGGAGCGGTGATCCGCGTCCGCTCGGCGCAGATCCGCCGCTCCTCGCGACCGAATCGCCATTCCGCCGCCGTTCGCAGCACTGTTGACCGTCCGCGGGCTGTCGTGCCGTCCCCTCGGCCGACGACTCCGCCACGGCGGGAGTCGATGTCTCCCGCGGAGTCGAGAAACGACTCCCCGCGATGCAACGAGGTGCGAAGCGACTCCCTCAGTGGCCCGGCGCGAGGCCCTCAGGCGTCGACGGGCTCCCGCTCGCGGGTCGTGCGCTGCCCGACGACCGCCGAGACTCCGTCCTGCCGCATCGAGACGCCGTAGAGCGCATCCGCGATCTCCATCGTGCGCTTCTGGTGGGTGATGATGATGAGCTGCGAGCTCTCGCGCAGCTGCTCGAACACCGTCAGCAGCCGGCCGAGGTTCGCGTCGTCGAGCGCCGCCTCCACCTCGTCCATGATGTAGAACGGGCTCGGCCGCGCCTTGAAGATCGCCACCATGAGCGCGACGGCCGCGAGCGATCGCTCGCCGCCCGAGAGCAGCGAGATGCGGTCGATCTTCTTGCCCGCCGGCCGCACCGTCACCTCGACGCCCGTCTCGAGCATGTTCTCGGGATCGGTGAGCGCGAGCGCGCCCGAGCCGCCCGGGAAGAGGATCGGGAAGACCTCGGTGAACGCCGCCTTCGTGTCCTCGAACGCCGCAGCGAAGATCGCCTCCATCGTGACGTCGAGGTCGGCGATGATCTGCTCGAGGTCCTTCCGCGTCTTCGCGAGGTCGGCGAGCTGCTCGGTGAGGAACGTGTGGCGCTGCTCGAGCGCCGCGAACTCCTCGAGCGCGAGCGGGTTGACGCGTCCGAGCCGCGCGAGCTTGCCCTCGGCCTGCTTGAGCCGCGCCTGCTCGGCCCTGCGATCCCAGTCCTCCCCCGGCGCGTACTCCGCGACGAGCACCGCCTCCTCGAGGCCGAGCTCGCTCCCGGCGCGCTCGAGCAGGTTCGAGAGGTGCAGCTTCTGCTCGTACGCCTCCATCTCTGCGACGTGCACGTGCTCGGTGAGCTCCTGCAGGCGCTCGCGGAGCGCCCCCTCGCTCCGGCGCAGCCTCCCGAGCTCCTCGTTGCGGTCGCGGCGCGCCGCCTCCCGCTCGGCGAGCACGCCGCGCGCCTCGGCGACCGAGCGCTCGGCGACGCCGAGCACGGGCGGGATCGCGTCGAGCACGCGCGAGGCTTGCTCGCGCTGCCGCTCGCGCAGCACCGCGCGGCGCGCTGCCTCCTCGGCGCGCGCCCGCTGCGCCTCGACGTCGCGCGCGAGCGACTCGGCGCGCGCGAGCTCGGCCCGCACGCGCTCGCGGGCCGTCTCGAGCTCGATCCGGAGGTCGGTCTCAGCCTGGCGCGCCGCCTCGAGCTCGGCGAGCACGCCGTCGCGCGCGGACGCGTCGAGGATCGGCCGCGGCTCGGCGAGGAAGCGGTCGAGCGCCCGCTGCGCCGCCTCGACGCCCGCCGACGCATCCGTCACGCCCGTGCGCGCCTCGGCGAGCGCCGCGCGCGCCCGCTCGTGCTCGCCGGTCGCCGACTCGAGCCGCGCGCGCACGCGCGAGCGCTCCTCGCCGCGCGCCGCGGAGGCCGCGTCGTGCGCGCGCAGCTGCTCGAGCGCGTCGGCCGCGGCGCGCTTGGCCTGCTGGTGCGCCTGCCGGGCGCGCTCGAGCGCCTCGGCCTCGCGCTCGATGTCGGCGCGCAGCCGCTCGAGCTGCTCGGTCGCCGCGTCGCGCTCGGCGAGCAGCTCGAGCCGCGACTGCGCGTCGTCGGAGCCGCCGCGCATGAGGTACTCGCTCACGAAGTCGCCGCGGCGCGTGACGATCGTCACCGGCCCGCCGAGCTCGAGCGCCGCGATCCGCGGCCCCGCCTCCCGCGCGCCGTCGAGCGAGTCGACGACGAACGTCAGCGCGAGCACCCCGAGCACACCGGCCGGCGCATCCACGACCGTCGGCGCGTGCACGGCGCCCTCGAGCGCCGGCACGTCGAAGCGCATCGGCACGGCATCGCCGACGACCGCCTCGATGCGGCCGAGCCCGGCCTCGTGCGCGTGCTCGATCGCCGCGGCGGCCGCACCTCGCGACTCGGCGAGCACGGCCTCGCCGAGCGTGCCGAGCGCCGCCGCGATCGCCGCCTCGAAGCCCTTCTTCACCTTCACGTGCTCGGCCACGAGCCCCGTGAGCCCGTCGATGCCGGCACCGAGCAGACCCGCGGATGCGTTCCCCGCGTCGAGCGCGACCGTGAGCGCCGAGGCGCGGGCCGCGAGGGCATCGCGCTCCCGCTCGACGCGGTGCAGGGCGTCGCGCCGCTCGTCGAGGTCGCCGGAGAGGGCGGCTTGCCGCTCGTCGGCCTCGCGGTAGGCGACCGCGAGCGCCTCGGCGTCGCCCGCCTCCTCCGCGTCGCCGAGCCCCTCGGCCGCCTCGGTGGCGTCGGCGAGCCGCTGCTCGGCGTTCGCGAGCGCCGCCTCGCGGCGCGTGACCTCCGCTTCGCGGGCGGCGAGCGTCGACTGCGCGACGTCGACCTTCGATCGGTGCCCGGCCGCCTCGAGGTCGTGCTTCGAGACGAGCGCCGCCTGCGCGGCGATCTCCTCGTCGAGCGAGTCGAGGTTCGCGCGCGCCACGGCGGTCGCCGAGGCCGCCTTCGCGAGGCGACCCTCGGCATCCGCCACCCGGTCCTGCAGCGCTCGCGCCTCGTCGCGCGCGGCGGCAACCATGTCGGGCGTCACGAGCGGGCCGGCGTCGCCCATCTCGGGCGCCTCCTCGAGCAGCGCGAGCCGCTGGCCGGCGAGCGCGTGGAGCGACTGCAGCCGCGAGAGCTCGCGCTCGAGCGCGTGCGCGACGGTGCGGGCCTGATCGACGTCGTCGCCGACCATCGACTCCTCGATGCGGCTCGCGCGCAGCTTCGCCTGCTCGAGCTGCTCCTGCAGCACGATGCGCTCGGACTTCCGCTCCGACTCGGAGCGCGCGGCGGCCTCGAGCTGGCCGCGCAGGCCGATGACCTCGTCGGCGATAAGGCGAGCGCGGGCGTCGCGCACGGTCGCCTGGATCGTCGCGGCCTCCTTCGCGATCTCGGCCTGCTGGCCCAAGGGCTTCAGCTGCCGGCGGATCTCGCCCGTGAGGTCCTGCAGGCGCGTGAGGTTGGCCTGCATCGCGTCGAGCTTGCGGAGCGTCTTCTCCTTGCGGCGCCGGTGCTTGAGGATGCCCGCGGCCTCCTCGATGTAGCCGCGGCGGTCGGCGGGCGTCGCCTGCAGCACGCTGTCGAGCTGCCCCTGGCCGACGATGACGTGCATCTCGCGGCCGAGGCCCGAGTCGCTCAGCAGCTCCTGCACGTCGAGCAGCCGGCACGACTCGCCGTTGATCGCGTACTCCGAGCCGCCGTTGCGGAAGAGGGTGCGGGAGATCTGCACCTCGGCGTACTCGATCGGCAGCGCGCCGTCGGCGTTGTCGATCACGAGCTCGACGTGCGCGCGGCCGAGCGGACCGGTCGTCGCCGTGCCGGCGAAGATGACGTCCTCCATCTTGCCGCCGCGGAGCGTCTTCGCGCCCTGCTCGCCCATCACCCACGCGAGGGCGTCGACGACGTTCGACTTGCCGGAGCCGTTCGGGCCGACGACGCACGTGACGCCCGGCTCGAACTGGAACGTCGTGGCGCGCGCGAACGACTTGAAGCCCTTGACGGTGAGGGTCTTGAGGTGCATGCGGCTCCCGGTTCTTGCTCGCACCACCGTAGTCGCCGCCTCGCGTGTTGCACGGCAGGCGCGCGCGCCCCTATCCTGCAATGCTGCCCGCCGGCATGGCGCCGGTGCAGAGCGGCAGGACCCATGCAGATCGACATCCGCCCCGCTGCGCCGCTCCCCGATGCCGTCGACCCCCGCCTCGACCCCGCTAGCGAGCCCGACGACGAGCTGCGGCTCGCGTTCGAGCTCAACGAGCGCGCGAACGCCGCGCGCTTCGGCGACGGCCTCTACACGAACACGCTCGCCGAGTTCGTCGCGCTCCTGCGCTCGGACGAGACCGAGCGCATCCACCGCCTGCTCGCGTGGTGCGGCGAGCGGCTCGCGGGCGTGCTGACGATGTACACGACGCTCATCGACTCGACCGACGTCGCCGACCTCGGCGTCCAGCTCGATCCCGCGCTCCCCGCGCTCGAGCAGGCCGCGATCGCCGAGGCGCTCGTCGCGCGCGGCATCGACGAGGCGAGCGCGCTGGGCCGCTCGACGATCGTGGCCTCCACCGTCGGCGCGCGCATCGGGGGCGTGAGCGCCCGCACGGGGCACGGTGCGGCCGACCCGACGCATCCGGAGGTCGCGCCGCTCGTCGCGCGCGGCTTCGAGCTCGAGCAGGTCTACCGCGTGAGCGTCGCCGACCTCTCGCAGCTGGGCGACCTCGAGGCGCGGCACGCGGCAGGACTCGAGCGCGCGAGCGGGTACGACCTCGAGCGGTGGGTCGGCGAGACGCCCGCCGAGCACCGCGAGGGCATGCGGATGCTGCACGAGCGGATGTCGGTCGACGCACCCGTCGCGGGGCTCGCGTGGGAGCCCGAGACGTGGGACGACGCGCGCCTCGCCGCGTTCGAGCAGTCGAAGCAGGGCGGCGGCCGCTCGCTCCTGACGGTCGCGGCGCGCGAGCGGGCGAGCGGGCAGCTCGCGGGCTTCTCGACCCTCATCCTGCCGACGACCGGCGGCGTCGCTCGCCAGCACGACACCCTCGTGACGCAGCCGCACCGCGGCCACGGGCTCGGCATGCTGCTGAAGCTCGACAACATGCTGCGGCTGCGGGAGCTGCGACCCGAGCTCACGCGCATCGTCACCTGGAACGCGGAGGAGAACCGGCCCATGCTCGCGGTGAACGAGCGATGCGGCTTCGAGCCGATCGCGTACGAGGCGCAGTGGCAGCGGAAGGACGCGCGATGACGGAGATGCAGCTCGAGTGGCTCGAGCTCGAGGCACCTGCAGGCGACTTCGACGAGCCACGGCTCTCGCGCATCGCCCGCTACGTCGACGCCGCGAACCGCGTCACCCAGGCGCACTGGGGCGACGACGCGCACGACACGACGGTCGACGAGATCGTCGCGAGCCTGCGGCACCCCGACGACGAGGTGACGCGGCGCTTCCTCGTCATCGAGGGCGGCCGCGACGTCGGCCGCGCGATCGCGTCGATCAACGCCGAGGAGGGCTCGCGCATCGCCTTCGTCTCGGCGTGGGTCGTGCCCGAGGAGCGCGGGCGCGGCGTCGGCCGCGCGATCGCGGAGCGGCTCGAGCGGATCGCGCGCGAGCTCGGCGCGACGACGCTGCAGTCGTGGGTCGACCACCGGCCGCCTGCTGAGGGCGACGAGGCGATGGCGGCGGTGAGCGGGCACGGCGCGATCGCGCTCGACGCGCCCGCGCGGCTCGCGACGTCGCTCGGCTACACGCTCGAGCAGATCGACCGCATCTCGGAGCTCGACGTCGAGGCCGCGCGCGCCGACCTCGAGCGGCACCGGGCGGATGCGCTCGCGCACGCGGGCGAGGACTACGAGACCCGCGCCTGGCAGGGCCCGACGCCGACGGAGCTGCTGGGCGCGATGGCTGCGCTGCACGGCCGCATGGTCACCGACGCGCCGGCCGCGGGCCTCGACGTCGACGACGAGCGGTGGGACGCCGCACGCGTGCAGCGGCTCGAGGCCGAGCTGACCGAAGCGGGGCAGACGCTCCTGCAGGCGGTCGCGATCCACCGCGCGAGCGGCGAGGCCGTCGCGTTCACAGTGCTCGTGCTCCCCGCGCCCGGGCGCCCAGCGTTCCAGGAGGACACCCTCGTGCACGCCGACCACCGCGGGCACCGGCTCGGCATGCTCGTGAAGGCCGAGAACCTGCTGCAGCTCGGCCGCCTCCACCCCGACCGCACGCGCGTCATCACCTGGAACGCGAGCGAGAACCGCCCGATGCTCGCCGTCAACGAGGCGCTCGGCTTCGTCGCGGTCGGCGCGGAGGGCGCGTGGCAGAAGCGGCTCGACGACGGAGCTGCGGCCGATGGAGCCCGGCCATAGCCACGCCTGCCAGCATGGGCGCATGAGCGACCGCGCAACGATCGACGCCCGCCCCGAGAGCCGGCCCAACGCATCCATCGACGGCCTCGCCGCCGAGCTGCGAGAGGCGGTCGAGAGCGGGCTGACGCGCCCGCGCGAGTACCGCGAGCGGCAGCTCGACGGGCTCATGGCGATGCTGCTGCAGCACACCTCGCGCTGGGAGGCGGCGCTGGGGGCCGACCTCGGCAAGGGCGAGATCGAGGCGCACCTGACCGAGATCGGGTTCCTCGTCGCGGAGGCGCGCGCGGCGAAGCGGTCGCTGCGCCGCTGGATGGCGCCGCGACCGGTCGCCGCGCCGCTCGCGCTCCAGCCGGCGGTCGCGAGGACGATCGCCCAGCCGCTCGGCGCCGCGCTCATCATCGCGCCGTGGAACTACCCGCTGCAGCTCGCGCTCGCCCCGCTCATCGGCGCGATCGCGGCGGGCTGCGCCGCGGTCGTGAAGCCGAGCGAGGTCGCGCCCGCGACGTCGGCGCTGCTCGCCGAGCTCGCGCCGCAGCACCTCGACCCGCGCTCGGTGCGCGTCGTCGAGGGCGCGGTCGACGAGACGACGGCGCTCCTCGAGCAGCGCTGGGACCTCATCTTCTACACCGGCAACGCGAAGATCGCCCGCGTCGTCGCGGCGGCGGCCGCGAAGCACCTGACCCCCACGATCCTCGAGCTCGGCGGCAAGAGCCCCGCCTACGTGCACCGCTCCGCCGACATCCCGGCGACCGCGCGGCGGCTCGCGTGGGGCAAGTGGATCAACGCCGGCCAGACGTGCGTCGCCCCCGACCACATCCGCGTCGACCGCGAGATCGCCGACGACCTCGTCGAGGAGCTGCGCCGCGCGACCGCCGAGCAGCTCGGCGACGCGCGCACCTCCCCCGACTACGGCCGCATCGTCAACGGCCGACACCTCGAGCGCCTCCGGGGGCTGCTCGGCAGCGGCACCGCGGTGACGGGCGGCGAGGTCGACGAGGCCGATCGCTTCCTCGCGCCGACGATCCTCGTCGACGTCGACGACGCATCCCCCGTCATGCAGGAGGAGATCTTCGGCCCGATCCTGCCGGTGCTGCCGGTCGACGGCGTCGACGGCTTCCTCGAGACGATGCGCGGCGCCGAGAAGCCGCTCGCGCTGTACGTCTTCGCGAGGGACCGGGATGCGGTGCGTCGCGTCGAGCGCGAGACCTCGTCGGGGGCGCTCGGCGTCAACATCGCCGTGGCGCACGTCGGCGCGGCCGGGCTGCCGTTCGGCGGCGTGGGCGAGAGCGGCTCGGGCGCGTACCACGGCAAGCACTCGTTCGAGGCGTTCAGCCACCGGAAGCCCGTGCTGTCGAAGCCCACCGGCATCGACACGCTGCGGGTGATCTACCCGCCGTTCAGCTCGTGGCGGGGCAAGCTCGCGAAGCGCATCCTCGGCTGAGGGCTACCGCTTCGGCGCCACGTTCCGCACCGCCCACTGCACGAGCGGCTGCAGGTGCTCGACCGTGTCGAAGAGCGCGTCGAGCAGCTCCGGTCCGCCCGCCTGCTCTGGCGTCAGGTGCCGACGCGCCGTCAGGAAGCGGTAGCGCAGCAGCTCGATGCGCGGATGCGCGGGGTCGACGCCGCGCGGCGCCGTCTTGACGCGCTCGCCGCCGAGCTCGTAGCCCGCCGCCTCGAGCTCCCGCACGATGCCCTCGAGCTCGGTGCCCGCCGCGACCGCCTCGACGGCCGCGCGGTACGCCTTCGTGAACGACGCATCCCCGAAGAACCCGCCGCCCATCGAGACGCCCGTCGCGTCGAGGTTGAGGAACCAGCCGATGCCGGGCGCGCGCTGCGCGAAGAGTCCCTGCCGCGTCTTGTAAGGCGTCTTGTCGTGGGCGAAGCGCACGTCGCGGTACGGGCGATAGACCTTCACGGCGCTCGCGACGGGCTCGAGCTCCTCGGCGAGCGCCTCGAACGGCGCGCGCACGTGCGCGTCGTAGCGGTGCTTGTTGTCGAGCCACCAGGGCCGCTCGTTGTGCGCCTCGAGGTCGGTGTAGAAGGCGAACGCGTCGGGCGAGAATCCGTCGAAGGGCATCGATCCAGTCTAGGAGCGGCGCCTGGTGGGCCGCCGGGCGTCAGACCGCGATGCCCCTGGGCCGCCGCTGGCAGCGCGGGCAGCGCGTCGACGAGCGGTTGGCCCACGGCTCGCGCACCATGATCGCGCCGCAGCGGTGGCACGGCTGACCGCCGCGGCCGTAGGCGTGCAGCGAGTGCTCGAAGTAGCCAGCCTGCCCGTTGACGTTGACGTACTGCGCGTCGAACGAGGTGCCGCCCTCGGCGAGCGCCTGCTCGAGCACGGCGCGCACGTCGGCGAGCAGGGCGAGCGCCCGCGCTTGCGTGAGCCGCTCACCCGGCGTTGCGTAGTGCAGCCGCGACCGCCAGAGCGCCTCGTCGGCGTAGATGTTGCCGATGCCCGACACGAGCGTCTGGTCGAGCAGCGCGGCCTTCACGCCCTGCCTTCTCCGGCGCAGGCGGCGGGCGACGGCAGATGCGTCGAAGCCGGCGTCGATCGGATCGAGCGCGATGTGCGCGGCCTGGTCGGGCACCGCCCGGCCGCCGTCGGCCGCGACGAGGGGCCGCACGGCGAGTCCGCCGAAGATGCGCTGGTCTGCGAAGCGGATCTCGATCGGGCCGTGGTCGGGCTGGTCGAGCAGCAGCCGGATGCGCGTGTGGCGGTCAGGCGCGGTGCCTGGCTCGCGCACGAGCACCTGGCCCGACATCCCCAGGTGCGCGAGCAGCGCATCCGCCCTGTCCCGGATCGGCACCCAGAGGAACTTGCCGCGCCGCTCCGGTGCGCCGAGGGTGCGACCGGTGAGGGCCGCCTCGAAGGCGGCGGCGTCGCCGTCGTGACGGGCGATCGATCGCGCGTCGAGCACCTCGACGCCCTCGACGCGAGCGCCGGTCACGGCCGGCGCGAGCCCAGCGCGCACGACCTCGACCTCGGGCAGCTCCGGCATGTCAGCGCACCGGCATGTCAGCGCACCGGCATGTCAGTGCGCGGCCGGCGCGCTCAGCAGCCGATGTGCCTCGAGCGCCGCGGCCATCTCGGCCACCTTCTTGCTCGTGCCGGTGCCCGTCGCGACGGTCTCGTCGTCGATCAGCACGGTCGCGGTGAAGCTGCGCGCGTGGTCGGGGCCCTCTGCCTCGATCGCGTAGGCGGGCGCGCCCTTGCCCTGCGCGGCTGCGAGCTCCTGCAGCGCCGTCTTCGGGTCGAGCGCGGCGCCGGCGCGCAGCGGGTCGTCGAGCAGCGGGCCGACGAGCCGGAGCACGAGGCCAGCGGATGCGGTGTGCCCGGCCGACAGGAATGCGGCGCCGAAGACCGCCTCGAGCGTGTCGGAGAGGATCGAGGGCTTCTCGGCGCCGCCGGAGGCTGCCTCGCCCTTGCCGAGCAGGATGTGCTCGCCGAGCCCGATGTCGCGCGCGACCTCGGCGAGCGCGTTCATCGAGACGACGCCGGCGCGGCGCTTCGCGAGCTCGCCCTCGGGCAGCTCGGGGAAGCGCCGGTAGAGCTCGATCGTGATCGCCTGGCCGAGGATCGAGTCGCCGAGGAACTCGAGGCGCTCGTTGTGCGGCACGCCGCCGTGCTCGTACGCCCACGAGCGGTGGGTGAGTGCCAACGACAGCAGCTCGGGGTCGATGTCGACCCCGAGCTGCTCGAGCAGTCGGTGCTGTGCCGTTCCTCGCTGGTCCGTCATGCGACGAAGGATCCCAGCAGGATCAGACGTCGGCGACCTTGCGGCCCTTGTACTCCATGTACAGCGCGGTGCCGGCCGAGTCCTCGACGACCTTCGCGCGGTGCGGGAGGCTGTAGACGGTCTTGCCGCCCTCGACGGTCTTCACGAGCTTGGGCGCGACGGCCTTCCACTGCGAACGGCGGGCGCGGGTGTTCGACCGCGACATCTTCCTCTTGGGAACAGCCATTGCTCACTCCTTCTTCGGCGCCTGCGCGCCCTCTTCCGACTCATCGTCGGACACGTCTGATGAGAAACCCTGGAGCGCTGCCCACCGTGGATCGATGGTCTCCGTCGGCTCGTGGACCGTGCCAGGCTCGAGCCGCTCCCCTGTCTCAGGATCGAGCCCCGAGCAGTCCGGTCGGTCGACCGGTTGGAACGGCAGCGCCAGCACGACCGCGTCCCGAACCACCGGAAGCATGTCGACAGACTCGTCGACCACGAGGTAGTCGGTTTCCGACGCACCATCATACGCGAACAGCTCGACGAAGTCGACATCGAGGTCGAGGTCGAACTCGGTGAGGCAGCGCGAGCACGTCGCGAGGGCGGTGACGCTCGCTTGCCCGGTCGCGAGGATGCCTTCGTGCACGCTCTCGAGGCGAACGTCGAGCTCGATGGGCTGGTCGGGCAGCACGGCGGCGAGACCCTCGCCGACCTTGTCGCCGAACGGCGCGGTCTCCTCGACCTCGCGCATGCGGCCCGGCTTGTGCACGATGTCGCGCACGGACAGCGTGAACGGATGCGTGGTGGCCATGCGTCCAGTCTACGGCCGCACCCGCGGCGGCCCCTGCACAGCCCGCGACTCGACCCCTTCTCGCTCGCGCGACCCGTCGCAACGGGTCCCGTCAACGCGAAGGGGTCGGCTCGTTCGCGGGAAGCGGTCGAGTCGGCGCGAAGTGGTCGAGTCGGTCGAAAGCGGTCGCCCGATCCGCTCGCGCGCTCGGCTGCTCAGGCGAGCGAGAGCACGAACGACAGCACGAAGCCCGCAGCGGTGCTCATCGCGACAGCGGGGCCGCCGTGCTCGTACGCCTCGGGCATGAGCGTGTCGGCGAGCGAGGCGATCACCGCGCCGGCCGCGAACGCGAGCGGGAGTGAGATCGTCTCCGCCTCGGCGCTCGCGAGCGGACCGGCGCCGAGCACGACCGCACCGACGAGCAGCACGGCGCACATCGACCACAGCCCGAGCACCTTCCCGCCCGACATCCCCTGCTCCTTCATCGAGGACGCGCCGACGAGCGCCTCCGGGAGGTTCGAGACGAAGATGGCGGCGAGCAGCGCGAGGCCGCCCGATCCCTCGGTGAGCGAGACGCCGAGGGCGACGTTCTCGGGCACCCCGTCGAGCGTCACGGCCGCGAGCAGCGCGAGCCCCGCTGCGCCGCGGGTCGAGGCCTTCGTCGCGCGGGCATCCGTCGCAGCCGCGTCGGTGTCGAGCTTCGCGCTGCCCTCGACCTCATCCGCGGGAGCGCCCTTGCCCGGCTGCGCCGCACGATCGAGCAGCGCGCTCAGCATCGTGAAGACGAGCGCGCCGACGAGCAGGCCGATCGCGGCCCGCCAGATGCCGCCCATCTCGTAGGCGTCCTCGAAGAGCTCGAACGCGAGGGCGGTGACGAGCGCACCGGCGGCGAACGAGAGCAGGATCGCGAGCACGCGCTTCGGCAGCTCGAAGCGCATCCCGATGAGGGCACCGACGATGAGCGCGCTCGAGGCGACCACGCCGAACAGCAGGGCCTGCGCCATGCCTCAGGGTACGACCGGCGCCGCTCCGCAGAACAGTGCCGTTGAGGTGCCATGATGCACGCGTGTCGACGTCGCGCGCCGTGCCCCTCGCTCTCATCGGCTGGCTCGTGTGCGTCGAGCTCACGAGCGGCGTGCTGCAGGGCTGGTACGTCACGCTGACGCCCGACATCGCCCGACACCTCGACGTCACCGACGCCGACGTCAACTGGTTCGAGGCGGGCCAGCTGCTGCTCTCGGCGCTCTTCGTGCCGATCCTCGCGAAGCTCGGCGACATGCACGGCCACAAGCGCATGCTGCTGCTCTCGACCGCGATCACCGCGGCCGCGAGCTGGTGGATCGCCTTCGCGGGCGACTTCACGAGCTACCTGATCGCCTTCTCGCTGCAGGGCGCCTACGCGGTGTGGCTGCCGCTCGAGGTCGCGCTCATCTTCGACCGCGGCCGCCGCACGGGCGTCGCTCCGTCGACGACGCGCCGAGCCGCGGGCCTGCTCGTCATCGCCCTCGAGGCGGGAGCGATCCTCGGCGCCCTCGGCTCCGCGGCCGCGCTCGGCGCCTTCGGCGACGCCATCCCGCCGACCCTCATGGTGCCGGCCGCGATGGTGACGCTCACGTTCTTCGCGATCCTCTGGGGCGTGCCCGAGTCGGAGCCGCTCCCGGGCCGCCGCCTCGATGCCGGCGGGTTCGTGCTGCTCGCGCTCTCGCTCCTGACGATCACCTCGGGCCTCACGTTCCTGAAGATCGGCGGGCTCGAGGCGTGGTGGGGCTGGGCCGTGATGGCGATCGGCATCCTGCTGCTGCTCCCCTTCGGCCGCTGGGTGCTCGGCAAGGACGACCCCGCGATCGACCTCCGCGTCATGCGTCAGCCATCGATGTGGCCCGTGCAGCTCACCGCTGGCCTCGTCGGCGTGAGCCTGCTCGGCGCGCAGACGCCGCTCGCGACCTACGCCGGCACCGACCCGTCGCTCGGCTACGGACTCGGGCTCGACGCGACCGGCCGCTCGCTCCTCATCGGCGTCTACCTGCTCGCGCTCATCGTCGGCGCCGGCGCGCTCGCCGTGCTCTCCACGCGCATCCGCCCCCGCCTGCTCCTCATCGTCGCGTCGACGCTCGTGGGCATCGGCTACCTGCTGCTCGTGCCCTTCCACCTCGAGATCTGGCAGGTCTTCGCGTGCATGGCCGTCGCGGGCATCGGCTCGGGTGCGCTCGTCGGCGCACTGCCCGCCGCTGCTGCCGCCGCCGCTCCCCGCGGACAGACGGGCGTCGCGACCGGCATGACGAACACGACGAAGACCATCGGCGGCTCGTTCGCATCGTCGATCTTCGCGATCGTGCTCGCGGTCGGCGCGGTCGGCACCGCCGCGAGCCTCGGCGGCTACATCGTCGTGTGGATCATCTGCGGCGTCACCGCGCTCATCGCCGCGGCCGCCCTCGTCGCGGTGCCGAGGCTCGCCTTCGCGGACCCGGAGCCGGTCGCCGAGGCCGTGCCCGGCGCGACGCCCGCACCGCGCTCCTGAGCGGCCGGGAGCTCAGTCCTTCGCGACGAGCGGCCCGCGGTGCACCAGCCACGGATGCGTCTGCGCGACCGGCTTGATGATCGTCTCGTCGATCGAGACGTGGCCGGGCAGCGCGAGGATGTCGGTCATGACGCGCGCGACGTCGTCGGCCGAGAGGGGGTCCTGCACATCCTTGTAGACCGCATCCGCCTTCTCCTTGTCGCCCTCGAAGCGCACGAGGCTGAACTCCTCGGTCCAGACCATGCCGGGCGCGACCTCCATGACGCGGATCGGCTCGCCCGCGAGCTCGAGCCGCAGCACGTCGACGAGCTGCTTCTCGGCCGACTTCGCCGCGTTGTAGCCCGAGCCGCCCGTGTAGGGCACCGTCGCGGCGATCGAGGTGACGACCATGATCTCGGCGTAGGAGCCGTCGCGAGTCGAGTCGCGCAGCAGCGGCAGGATGGCATCGATCACGCGCTTCGTGCCGATGACGTTGGCCTCGAACATCCACCGCCAGTCGTCGATCGAGGTCTCGCCGAGCGGCGCTGCGCCCTTCGCGCCGCCCGCGACCTGCACGAGGCCCGTCGGGCGGAACGCCGCAGCCGCCTCCGCGAGCCGCGCGATGTCGCCCTCGTCGGTGAGGTCGGCGGCGAGGATCTCGCAGCCGGTGTCGCGCTGCAGCGCCTCGAGCCGCTCCGCGCGGCGCGCGACGGCGAGCACGCTCCATCCGCGCTCCACAGCCTGTCGCGCGACCGCCTCCCCGATGCCGCTCGATGCTCCCGTGACGACGATCCGCTTCTCGCTCATGCCGCCATGCAAGCAGGCGGCGGCCGATCGGCGCCACTCGGCCCCGGACCGGCGGAGCCGCAGTGTTACGCCGTGCGACGCACCCGGCTGGCCCGATCGCGCGATCGACCGCACGATGGAGCACGACCCAGCTCGGCATCGACCCGCAAGGAGCACCCCATGAGCGACTGGAAGTTCGAGACCCTCCAGGTCCACGCGGGCGCGCAGCCGGACCCGACGACGAAGGCGCGCATCACGCCCGTCTACCGCACGACCTCGTACGTGTTCGACAGCACGGAGCACGCTGCCCGCCTCTTCGGCCTCGCCGAGCTCGGCAACATCTACTCGCGCATCATGAACCCGACGAACGACGTCGTCGAGCAGCGCCTCGCGGCGCTCGAAGGGGGCAGCGCCGCCCTCCTGCTCGCGTCGGGCCAGGCCGCGAGCACCTACGCCGTGCTCAACATCGCGAGCGCAGGCGACCACATCGTCTCGTCGTCGTCGATCTACGGCGGCACCTACAACCTCTTCAACTTCACGCTCAAGCGGCTCGGCATCGAGGTGACGTTCGTCGAGGACCAGGACGACCTCGACGAGTGGCGCCGCGCCATCCGCCCCGAGACGAAGCTGCTCTTCGCCGAGACGATCGGCAACCCGCGCATCAACCTGCTCGACATCGCGGGTGTCTCGGGCGTCGCCCACGACGCCGGCGTGCCGCTCATCGTCGACAACACGATCGCGACGCCCTACCTCATCCGCCCGCTCGAGCACGGCGCCGACATCGTCATCCACTCGGCGACGAAGTTCCTCGGCGGCCACGGCTCGGTCGTCGCTGGCGCGATCGTCGACGGCGGCCGCTTCGCGTGGTCGGAGTCCGACAAGTTCCCCGGCCTCACGACGCCCGACGAGTCCTACCACGGCGTCACCTACACCGAGGCGCTCGGCGACGCGATCGCCTACATCCTCAAGGCGCGCGTCACGCTCCTCCGCGACGTCGGCGCCTCCGCCGCGCCCGACACCGCGTGGCATCTGCTGCAGGGCATCGAGACGCTCTCGCTGCGCCTCGACCGCCACGTCGGGAACGCGACCGCCGTCGCCCGCTTCCTCGAGGCGCACCCGCAGGTCGCCGCCGTGCACTACGCGGGCCTCGAGTCGAGCCCGTGGCACGAGCGCGGCCGCGAGCTCGCCCCGCGCGGCACGGGCGCCGTGCTCTCCTTCGAGCTGCGCGGCGGCGTCGAGGCCGGCAAGGCGCTCGTCGAGTCGCTCGAGCTCTTCAGCCACCTCGCCAACATCGGCGACGTGCGCTCGCTCGTCATCCACCCGGCATCGACGACGCACGCGCAGCTGACGCCCGAGCAGCAGCTGAGCGCGGGCGTCACGCCCGGACTCGTGCGGCTCTCGGTCGGCATCGAGCACGTCGACGACCTCATCGCCGACCTCGGCCGCGGCCTCGACGCCGCCGCCGCGAAGTCGGCGGAGCTCTCGGCGAACGCCTGAGCACGGACGGCACGAGCGGTCGGCGGGCACGCGTGGACTGGCAGCTGAGCGACGACGCGCAGCCGGCCGCTCGCGTGCCGGCCGCACGGCTCGTCGACACGGGGCTCGACGCCGGGCCCGACGCGCGCCCCGTGCCCGTCACGGGCGCGTGGCGGCCGGGCGACGATCCCGGCGAGCGGCGCTTCGCCCGCATCGGCGACGTCGAGACCGAGTCTGGCGGGACGATCCCGGATGCCGCGCTCGCGTTCGAGACGTGGGGTCGCCTCGACGAGCGCGCGGAGAACGCCGTCCTCGTGCTGCACGCGCTCACGGGCGACAGCCACGTGCGCGGACCGGCCGGCCCCGGCCACGCGACGGCCGGCTGGTGGGAGGACGTCGTCGGGCCCGGCCGCGCGATCGACACCGACCGGTTCTTCGTCGTGGCCCCCAACATGCTCGGCGGCTGCCAGGGGTCGACCGGTCCCGCCTCCCTCGACCGCGACGGCCGCGAGTGGGGCTCGCGCTTCCCGCGCGTGACGGTGCGCGACCAGGTCGAGGCGCAGCGCCGGCTCGCCGACCAGCTCGGCATCCGCCGCTGGCACGCCGTCGTCGGCGGCTCGATGGGCGGCATGCACGCGCTCGAGTGGGCGGTCGCGCATCCCGAGCGCGTCGGCTCCGCCGCGCTGCTCGCCTCGAACGCCGCGACGAGCGCCGACCAGATCGCCCAGAACACCCTGCAGATCGAGGCCGTCACGAACGATCCCGGCTGGCTCGGCGGCGACTTCTACGACCTGCCGGGCCACGCGGGTCCCGCGCGCGGGCTCGCGCTCGCGCGCCGCATGGCGATGCTCGGCTACCGCTCGCAGCAGGAGCTCAACGAGCGGTTCCGCCGCGAGTGGCAGTCGAGCGTCGACCCGCTGCACGGCGGGCGCTTCCAGGTCGAGTCGTACCTCGACGTGCACGGCAACCGCTTCACGCGGCGCTTCGACGCCGGCTCCTACGTGCGGCTCGTCGACGCGATGTCGACGCACGACGTCGGCCGCGGTCGCGGCGGCGTCGAGGCCGCGCTCGAACGCGTCACGGCGCCGACGCTCGTCGTCGGCATCTCGAGCGACCGGCTCTTCCCGGTCGCCGACCAGCGGCGGCTCGCGTCAGGGATCCCGACGAGCGTCTCCGGCGCCGAGCCCGTCGTGCTCGAGAGCGGCTTCGGGCACGACGCGTTCCTCATCGAGTCGGGCCGCGTCGGCGATCTGCTGGCGACGCTCCTCGCCTGACACCCCGACGGGGCCGACGCGCGCGGCCCGCACGAGCATCCACACCGCCCCGACGAGGAGCGCGACGTGCAGCGCGTTCCGCGCCGTGAGGAGCGCGACCGCCGCGGGGTGCGCCGCGACCAGCCAGTCGTAGGTCCACGGGAACTGCAGCTGCGTGAGCGCCGCGACGAGCGCGATCGCGCCGACGCCGATCCAGTGCCGCCGCGCGCCCGCCTCGGCGAGCAGCAGCGCGGGCACGAACAGCCACAGCACGAACTGCGGCGAGCCGACCTTGTTCGTCACGATCATCGCCTCGACGAGCGCGACCGCGAGCCACACGATCGCCTCCCGCCGGTGCGCGCGCCGCACGGCGAGGGCGCCGAGCGCGCCGATCGCGAGCACCCCCGCGACGAGCACGGGCGTCGCGAGCGCCGCGACCGCGCCGACGCCGTCGCCCTCGACCTGGAACGTGTAGATCTCGCGGTCGAATCCGACCTGCGCCTCGCCCGCGCTCGCGAGCCACAGGTAGGGCGTCGCGGCGACGGCCTCGATCTGCAGCCCGCGATCGTCCTGCTCGGTGAGGAACGACAGCGCGTGGTCCGAGCCGACGAGCGCCGCGAGCCCGAGCACCGCGGCCGAGACGAGCGCGCCCGCCGCGACCACGCGCATCCGCTCGCGCCGCACGACGAGCAGCGCGAGCCACAGCACGCCGGGCCAGACCTTCATCCACGCGCCGACCGTGAAGAGCGCCGCCGCGACCCCAGGACGGTCGCTGCGCAGCGCCACGACCGCGATGACGCACAGCGCCACGGCGACCGTGTCGATGCGGGCGATCGCGACGGGGCCGAGCGCCACGAGGAGCGCGAGCCACGTCCACGCCATCACGAGCCCGCGCGGCACGCGCAGCAGCAGCGCGAGCGCGATCGCGTCGAGCGCCGTGACGAGGAGCATCCACACGAGCGGCAACGCCGCCGTGCCGAACGCGCTCGAGGCGAGGATCGGCGCCCACGCGAGCAGCGGGTAGACCCACGGCACGTCGACGCCGAGCCACTGACCGGGCCGGCCCTCGCTGCCGAGCCCCTGCTCGACCCAGAACGGGTAGACCGCGAGCACGTCGCCGTACGCGTCCGAGACGCTCGGCAGGGCGAGGATCGCGAGCAGCGCGTGCACGCCGCCGAACGCGAGCCACGGCCATGCTCGAGCCTGGCACGCTCCAGGCTGCCCCGCTCGAGCCTGGCTCAGAAGAGCCTCCGGGTCGCGTCGCGCACCTCGCCGACGAGCTCCTCGATGATGTCCTCGAGGAACAGCAGGCCCGTCGTGTCGCCGTTCGCGTCGAACGAGCGCGCGATGTGCGCGCCGGTCGAGCGCATGAGCGCGAGGGCGTCCTCGAGCTCGGCGTCCTGGTAGATCGAGGCGAGCTGGCGGATGCGCTTGGCCGGCACGGGCACGTCCATCTCGGCGTCGTCGGCCCCGAGCACGTCCTTCACGTGCACGTACCCGCTCGGCATGCCCTCGGCATCCGACACCACGTAGCGCGAGAACCCGCGCTCGCGCACCGCGGCCTCGAGGTCGGTCGGCGTCGCTCCCGCGGGGAGCGTCACGATCTCGTCGAGCGGGAGCGCGACGTCGCGCACCCGGCGCTCGGTGAACTCGAACGTGCGCGAGATCGCGCCCGTCGGGTCGAAGAGCACGCCCTCGCGCTTCGAGGTCTCGACGATCGTCTCGACCTCGTCGATCGTGAACGCGCTCGCCGCCTCTGCGACGGGCTGCACGCGGAACAGGCGCAGGATGCCGTTCGCGACCTCGTTCATCGCCCAGATGACGGGCTTGAAGATGCGCGAGATGAGCACGAGCGGCGGCGCGAGCAGCAGCACGGCTCGGTCGGGCACCGAGAACGCCGCGTTCTTCGGCACCATCTCGCCGAGCACGACGTGCAGGTAGGTGACGAGCAGCAGCGCGATGACGAACGCGACGACCGAGACGACCTCGGGCGCGAGCCCCGTCCACTCGAGCGGTCCCTCGAGCAGGTGGTGGATCGCCGGCTCGGAGACGTTGAGGATGAGCAGCGAGCAGATCGTGATGCCCAGCTGGCACATCGCGAGCATGAGGGAGACGTGCTCCATCGCCCACAGCGCGAGCTTCGCCGCGCGGTTGCCGCGGTCGGCGAGCGGCTCGATCTGGCTGCGGCGCGCGGAGATGACCGCGAACTCGGCGCCGACGAAGAACGCGTTGGCCGCGAGCAGGATGACGAGCCACATGATGCCGAGCCAGTCGTTCATCGCTCCCCCTCCGCTGCCTCGCGAGTCGGCTCGCTCGCCGGCTCGTCCTCGATGAAGCGCACGCGGTCGACGCGCCGCCCGTCGACGCGGTCGACGCGGAGCGTGCCGCCCTCGACGCGCACGGTGTCGCCGACGCTCGGCAGCGTGCCGAGCTCGGCCATGATGAAGCCGCCGATCGTCTCGAACGGGCCCTCCTCGGGCACGGCGACGCGCGCGCGCTCGAGCAGCTCGTCGGGCCGGAAGGAGCCGGGGAAGGTCACCCAGCCCGGACCGCGCACGACCTCGACGTGCATCCGGTCGTGCTCGTCGGAGACCTCGCCGACGACCTCCTCCACGAGGTCCTCGAGCGTCACGATGCCGGCGGTGCCGCCGTACTCGTCGACGACGATCGCCATCTGGTAGCCGCGCTCCTTGAGGTCGCCGAGCAGCGCGTCGAGGTGCACCGACTCGGGCACGCGGTGCGGCTCCTCGGCGATTGCCGCGACCGGCACGTCGGCGCGCCGCTCGCGCGGCACCGAGATCGCCTGCTTGACGTGCGCGATGCCGAGCACCTCGTCGAGGTCGCCGTCGACGACCGGGAAGCGGCTGAGGCCCGTCTGGTGCGCGAGCTGCACGAGGTCGGCGACGGATGCGCTGCGCTCGATCGCCTGCACGCGCGGCCTGGGCGTCATGACGTCCCCCGCCGTGAGCTCGGCGAAGCGCAGCGTGCGGGAGAGCAGCGTCGCGGCGCCGGCGTCGAGCGCGCCCTCCATGGCGCTGCGGCGCACGAGCGTCGAGAGCTCCTCTGCCGTGCGGGCGCCGGAGAGCTCCTCCTTCGGCTCGAGCCCGATCGAGCGGAGGATGCCGTTGGCGGAGCCGTTGAGCCCGAGCACCGCGGGCCGGAACAGCGCCGTGAAGGCGCGCTGGAACGGCGTGACGCCGATCGCGGTGCCGAGCGGCTTCGCGAGCGCGAGGTTCTTGGGCACGAGCTCGCCGATGATCATCGAGAGGATCGTCGCGCCCGTCATGGCGATGACGCTCGAGAGCGGCCCGGCGACGCCCTCGGCGAGCCCCCACGAGACGAGCATGGGCGAGAGCTGCCGCGAGATCGCGGGCTCCATCGTGTAGCCCGTCAGGAGCGTCGTGAGCGTGATGCCGAGCTGCGCGCTCGAGAGGTGCGTCGAGGTCTGGCGGAGCGCCTTGATCGTGCCGTCGAGGCGCTTCTCGCCGCGGTCGCGGCGAGCCTCGAGGTCAGCTCGGTCGAGGTTGACGAGCGCGAACTCGCTCGCGACGAAGAGGCCGGTCCCGATCGTGAGGATGACGCCGATGCCGATGAGCAGCGCATCCATCAACGGGTCGGTTCCGGCCGCGGACTATGACTGTGGTCGTCGTTCACGGCGACATCCTAGAGGACGGCGCTCGGCCCTCCCACTGCCCGCGGCGCGCGGCGTCACCAAGAGACGGGCAGCGCCTTGCCCTCCTCGTAGCCCGCCGCGGACTGCACGCCGACCCGAGCGCGCTCGCGGAAGGCCGGCACCGAATCGGCGCCCGCGTACGTGAACGAGGAGCGCACGCCGGCCGTGATCATGTCGACGAGGTCCTCGACGCTCGGCCGCGCCGGGTCGAGCAGGATCGTCGAGGTCGAGATGCCCTCGGCGAAGAGCTGCTTGCGCGCGAGCTCGTAGGCGTCGAGCTGCCCGAAGCGGCCGACGACGGCGCGCGTGGACGCCATCCCCCACGACTCCTTGAAGAGCCGCCCCTGCGCGTCGCGCTGCAGGCGACCGGGGGCCTCGATCGTGCCCGCGAACCACGAGCCGATCATGACGCTCGAGGCGCCCGCCGCGAGCGCGAGGGCGACGTCGCGCGGGTAGCGCACGCCACCGTCGGCCCACACGCGCGCGCCGAGCTCGATCGCCGTCGCCGACGTGTCGAGCACCGCCGAGAACTGCGGGCGGCCGACCGCGGTCATCATTCGGGTCGTGCACATCGCGCCCGGGCCGACGCCGACCTTGAGGATCGAGGCTCCCGCGGCGACGAGGTCGCGCACGCCGTCGGAGGAGACGATGTTGCCCGCCGCGATCGGGAGCTCGTCGCCGACCGCCGCACGCACCGCCTCGAGCGCGCGCAGCATGCCAGCCTGGTGCCCGTGCGCGGTGTCGACGACGATGACGTCGGCGCCCGCCTCGACGAGCGCGAGCGCCTTCGCGCCCGGGTCGCCGTTGATGCCGACCGCGGCGGCGACGCTCAGCCGGCCGTCGGCGTCGAGCGCGGGCCGGTAGATGTCGGCGCGGAGCGCGCCGAGCCGCGAGGCGAAGCCGATGAGCCGGCCGTCGGCGACGACGGGCGCGACCCCGACCCCTTCGCGCTCGAGCGCCGCGAACATCGAGCGGCCGTCGGCGACGTCGGCGGGAGCGAGCTCTGGCAGGCTCGAGTGGAGCAGGTCGCCGAGCGTCGCGTCGGGCAGCGCGTGGCCGAGCCGCTCCGCCGGGATCGCGCCGAGCAGCGTGCCGTCTGCATCCTCGACCGCGACCGCGTGGCCCTCGAGCGCGGGCACGCGCTCGAGCACCTCCTGCACGACGTCGCCGGGCGCCGCGCGGTGCGGCGACTCGAGCGCGATCGGCTGCGCCTTGACCCACGCGATCGACGCGACGGTCTGCTCGAGCGGCGGGTCCTGGGTGAGCACGGCGAGCCCGCCGCGGCGCGCGAGCGTCGCCGCCATGCGCGGGCCGGTGACGGAGTTCATGTTCGACGCGACGATCGGGAGCGTCGCGCTCGTGCCGTCATCGGGGGCGAGGTCGACCGACATGCGCGACCCCACGTCGCTCCGGCTGGGGACGAGGAAGACGTCGGAGTAGGTGAGGTCGTGCTCCGGGACGTCGTCGATGAAGCGCATGCTCCCAGGGTAGAGCGCCGCCGCCTCAGCCCTTCGCCCGGCCCCAGTCGTCGACGACCGCCGTCTGCACCGGGAACTCGATCGGGAAGTCGCCGAACAGCAGCCTCCCGGCGAGCGACGCAGCGTCGCGGATCGCCTCGGCCACCGCCTCGGCGTCCGCCTCGGGCGCCTGCACGATCACCTCGTCGTGCAGGAAGCACACGAGCGCGGCTCCGTCGACGTCGGCGATCGCGCGGCGCACGCCCGCCATCCACGCGAGCGCCCACTCCGCCGCCGTGCCCTGCACGACGAAGTTCCGCGTGAAGCGTCCCCACGCCCGGGCCTGCGCGGCGCCTCGCTCGTCGTTCGACCAGCGCGGCGGCTCGGGCGAGGTGCGGCCGAGCCACGTGCGCACGCGCTCGCGCCGCTCGCCAGCGCGAGCCGCCGACTCGACGGCCGCCATCGCTCGCGGATAGGCGCGCGCGAGCCGCGGCAGCACGAGCGCCGCCTGCCCGCGGGTGCCGCCGTAGAGCGCGCCGAGCATGCCGAGCTTCGCCTGCTCGCGGCTCGCGACGACGCCGCGGTCGACGAGCGCGCGATAGAGGTCGGCACCGCGCCCCGCCTCGGCGAGGCCCTCGTCGCGCGCGAGGGCGGCGAGGGCGCGCGGCTCGAGCTGCGCCGCGTCGGCGACCACGAGGCGCATGCCGGGCTCCGCAGCGACGGCGCCGCGGATCTGGCGAGCGATCTGCATCGCGCCCGATCCCTCCGTCGCCCAGCGGCCCGTGACGACCCCGCCCGGCACGTACTCGATCCGCAGCCGCGTGCGCCCGCGCTCGTCGACGCGCGCCCAGCGCTTCGCCCACGCCCACCCGTTCGCGGTGTGCAGGCGCGCGAGCCGTTTGTAGGCGAGCAGCGGCTCGATGACGGGGTGGTCGAGGTCGCGCAGCTCCCATCGCGCGGTCGAGCTCGCGTCGAGGCCGGCGCGGCGGAGCGCCCGCAGCACGTCCTGCGGCGAGTCGGGGTTGAGCCCCGGCTCGCCGAGCGCCTCGCGCACCTCGGCGGCGAGCTCCTCCATGCGAGCCGGACGTCCCGTCGAGCGCTCGCCGAGCGCTTCGACGAGCAGCGCGTCGTGCCGCGCGACGTCGAACGGCAGGCCCTCGCGGCCGAGCTCGACCGCCACGACCGCGCCCATCGACTCGGCGGCCGCGAGCATCGCGAGCCCCGCGTCGTCGCCGATCGCCGCCTCCTGCGCGCGCAGCTGCTCGGCGACCGCCGGGACGGCCTCCGCCTCGGGGGCGAGCGAGAACAGCGCGTCCGCACCCGCGTCGAGCGGTCGCGACCAGCGCTCCTCGAGCGGGAGCCTCCTCGCGTGGACGAGGATGCGGTGCACGAGCCGGAGGTCGCGCACCCGCTCGATGCGCACGCCCGCGTCGAGCAGGGCCGGAGCGATAGCGCGCGCGTCCTGCCACACGAGGCGCACGCCCGGCGAACCGAGCCGCTCGTCGTCCGCGACCCGCGCGGCCTCGTGGATCCGGGCAACCGTCGCGCCGTCCCGCTCGAGCGCGGCCACCGCGATGCGGGCGCCGCGCTCGAGCGGCACGACCGCGAGATCCATGCCTGCACGCTAGTGCGCGCATCCCACATGCGCTTCATAGCCCGCGTGCGGCACGATGGTGCTGGAGATCCGCGATGACAGCGCAAGTGGTGGTGCTCAACGCGACGCTCGAGCCCATCGGCGTCGCCTCGCTGCAGCGCGCGGTCGCGTTCCTCGTGAAGGAGCGCGCGCAGATCATGCTCGCGGCCGACGGCGTGATCCGGTCGAACTCGATCGAGCTGCCGGTGCCGCGCGTGGTGGTCTTCAACGACTACGTGCGGATCCCGCACACGCGCCTGTACGACAAGATGCCGTGGAGCCGGCGCGGCGTGCTCGACCGCGACGGCCGTCGATGCGCGTACTGCGAGGCGCCGGGCGCGACGATCGACCACATCCATCCCGCTTCGCGCGGCGGCGAGTCGACGTGGCTCAACACCATCACGGCGTGCGTCGCGTGCAACGGCGCGAAGGGCGACCGCACGCCCACCGAAGCCGGCATGCCGCTGCGGTTCGAGCCGCGCGTCGTGTGGCGCCGCGAGGTCGTGCTGCTCGCGGTCGAGGCTGCGGGCGTCGATCTCGCCGAGCTCGGACTCGTGCCGCTTGCGTGACGCCCTGATCGCCCAGCGCGCGCCACTATGCTTGTTGGCAGTGTCGCCGCGGAGTGCCTGCGGCGTGCCCGCGAGAATCGGAAGAGGCGATCGATACCGTGTCCAGCCCTGCGGACGACAGCGATTTCGGAGCGAACGAGTGGCTCGTCGAGGAGCAGTATCAGCTGTTCGTCAAGGACAGGAGCTCCGTCGCCCAGTCGTGGTGGCCCATCCTCGAGCGCTACGCTGCGCAGCGCTCCTCCGGCGAGGCTGAGACGAGCATGAGCGAGACGCCGAAGGCGCCCGCGGCCGAGGCTGCGGCCCCGGCTGCCGCCCCGCCCGCCGCGCCCAAGCAGCCCGCGCCGCCGCGCCGACCCGTGCGCGCCGAGTCGCGCACGCCGAAGCCCGTCGACTCCGGCGAGGCGCAGGCGACGCAGGACTCGTCGCGCGCCGACGCGATGGGCCCGGCAGAGACGCCCTCGCCGACGAAGGCCGACGGCACGATCGTCGCGAAGACGACGCGCCAGGCCGCGCGCCCCATGCCCGTGCCCGCCGACGCCCCGACGGCGAGCGACAAGCAGCCGGCGAAGGGCGAGGAGCGGAAGGCCGACGAGCCCGTCGTCACGACGCTCCGCGGCATGCCGAAGACGCTCGCCGCCAACATGGACAAGTCGCTCTCGGTGCCGACCGCGACGAGCGTGCGCACCGTGCCCGCGAAGCTCATGATCGACCAGCGCATCGTCATCAACAACCACTTGCGCCGGACGCGCGGCGGCAAGGTGTCGTTCACGCACATCATCGGCTACGCGCTCGTGCAAGCGCTCAAGGCCTTCCCGAGCCAGAACGTCTACTACGACGAGATCGACGGCAAGCCCGCGATGGTCGCGCCGCCGCACGTGAACCTCGGCATCGCGATCGACATCCCGAAGCCCGACGGCACCCGCGCGCTGCTCGTGCCGAGCATCAAGGGCTGCGAGTCGATGGACTTCTCGGAGTTCGTCGCCGCCTACGAGGCGCTCGTGAAGAAGGCGCGCGCGAACAAGCTCGACGCGGGCGACTTCGCCGGCACGACGATCTCGCTCACGAACCCGGGCGGCATCGGCACCGTGCACTCCGTGCCCCGCCTCATGCAGGGCCAGGGCTGCATCATCGGCGTCGGCGCGCTCGACTACCCGGCCGAGTTCATGGGCGCGAGCCCCGAGCGGCTCGCCGAGGCGGGCGTCGGCAAGACGGTCACCATGACCTCGACCTACGACCACCGCGTCATCCAGGGCGCCGGCTCCGGCGAGTTCCTCAAGATCGTGCACGGGCTGCTCGTGGGCGAGCGGGACTTCTACCGCGGCATCTTCGCCGACCTCCGCATCCCCTACGAGCCCATCAAGTGGGCGACGGATGTGTCGGTGCGGGAGTCGGACGAGCTCTCGAAGCAGACGCGCGTCGCGCAGCTCATCAACCAGTTCCGCGTGCGCGGCCACCTGATGGCCGACATCGACCCGCTCGAGTACGTGCAGCGCACGCACCCGGACCTCGAGATCGAGCACCACGGGCTCTCGTTCTGGGACCTCGACCGCGAGTTCGTCACCGGCGGCTTCGGCGGCAAGCGCTCGGCGCTGCTGCGCGACATCCTCGGCGTGCTGCGCGACTCGTACTGCCGCACGATCGGCGTCGAGTACATGCACATCCCCGACCCGGCGCAGCGCCAGTGGTTCCAGAGCCACCTCGAGGTGCCGTACGTCAAGCCGACGCACGACGAGCAGATGCGCATCCTGCGCAAGCTCAACGAGGCCGAGGCGTTCGAGACGTTCCTGCAGACGAAGTACGTCGGCCAGAAGCGCTTCTCGCTCGAGGGCGCCGAGTCGATGATCGCGTTCCTCGACTCCGTGCTCGCAGGCGCGGCCGCCGCGGGCCTCGACGAGGTCGCGATCGGCATGCCGCACCGCGGCCGCCTCAACGTGCTCACGTCGATCGCCGGCAAGACCTACGGCCAGGTGTTCCAGGAGTTCGAGGGCGCCGCGGTCTTCCAGGGCTCGGGCGACGTGAAGTACCACCTCGGCAACGAGGGCGAGTTCACCGCCGCCGACGGCTCGACCGTGCCGGTCTACCTCGCCGCGAACCCCTCGCACCTCGAGGCCGTCAACGGCGTGCTCGAGGGCATCGTGCGCGCGAAGCAGGACCGGCTCGGCAACGGCGAGCAGTCGGTGCTGCCGATCCTCGTGCACGGCGACGCGGCGAACGCCGGCCAGGGCGTCGTGTTCGAGACGCACCAGCTCTCGCAGCTGCGCGCCTACCAGACGGGCGGCACCGTGCACCTCGTCGTGAACAACCAGGTCGGCTTCACGACCCCGCCGACCGAGTCGCGCTCGTCGACCTACGCGACCGACATCGCGAAGGCGATCCACGCGCCCGTCCTGCACGTGAACGGCGACGACCCCGAGGCCGTGGTGCGCGTCGCGGAGCTCGCCTTCCAGTACCGCCAGGAGTTCAAGCGCGACATCGTCGTCGACCTCATCTGCTACCGCCGCCGCGGGCACAACGAGGGCGACGACCCCACCATGACGCAGCCGCTCATGTACTCGCTCATCGAGGCGAAGCGCTCGGTGCGCACCCTCTACGCCGAGAACCTCGTCGGTCGCGGCGACATCACCGAGGACGAGTACCAGGAGGCGCAGGCCGACTTCCAGGCCAAGCTCGAGCAGGCGTTCATGGAGACCCACGCGGCTGCGACCGGCTCGATGCCGATCGTGACGCCCGCCGTGTTCCAGCAGGCCGCCGGCGAGCCGGAGTCGACCGGGGTGGACCCATCCGTCATCGCCGCGATCGGCGACGCGCACGGCAACGCCCCCGACGGCTTCGCCGTGCACCCGAAGGTCAAGCAGGTGCTCGACAAGCGCGTCAAGGCGAGCCGTGAGGGCGGCGTCGACTGGGCGTTCGGCGAGCTGCTCGCGCTCGGATCGCTCCTGCTCGAGGGCACGCCCGTGCGCATGTCGGGGCAGGACACGCGTCGCGGCACGTTCGTGCAGCGCCACGCCGTCATGCACGACCGGAACAACGGCCAGGAGTGGCTGCCGCTCGCGAACCTCGGCGAGGACCAGGCGCGGCTGTCGATCTACGACTCGCTGCTGAGCGAGTACGCCGCGATGGCCTTCGAGTACGGCTACTCCGTCGAGCGCCCCGACGCGCTCGTGCTGTGGGAGGCGCAGTTCGGCGACTTCGCCAACGGCGCGCAGATCGTGATCGACGAGTTCATCGCCTCCGCCGAGCAGAAGTGGAACCAGCACTCCTCGCTCGTGCTGCTGCTGCCGCACGGCTACGAGGGCGCGGGCCCCGACCACTCGTCGGGTCGCATCGAGCGCTTCCTGCAGCTCGCGGCCGAGGACAACATGACGATCGCGCGTCCCTCGACGCCGGCGAACCACTTCCACCTGCTGCGCCGCCAGGCCTACGCCCGGCCGCGCCGGCCGCTCATCGTCTTCACGCCGAAGGCGATGCTGCGGCTGCGCGACGCGACGAGCGCGGTCGAGGACTTCACGAGCGGCGCCTTCCGCACCGTGATCGACGACCAGCAGGTGCAGGATCCGGGCGCCGTGACGCGCGTGCTGCTGCACTCGGGCAAGATCCACTACGACCTCAAGGCCGAGGCCGCCAAGCGCGGCCGGAGCGACGTCGCCCTCGTGCGGGTCGAGCAGCTGTACCCGCTGCCGATCGACGAGATCAACGACGCGGTCGACCGCTACCCGAACGCGCAGCTCGTGTGGGTGCAGGAGGAGCCGCTCAACCAGGGCGCATGGCCGTTCATGCACCTCGCGCTCCCCCGCCACCTGCACGGCCGCACGCTCAAGGTCGTCGGGCGCCCCGCATCCGCGAGCCCCGCGACCGGTTCCGCGAAGCGCTCCTCGCAAGAGCTCGCCGCGATCCTGGAGTCGGCGCTCGGCTGAGCCCTCGGCCTGAGCAACGGCTCAAGCCGAGCCGCAGATCCCCGCACGAATCGCATCGTGCGGGGATCTTCGCTTGTCCCCCGACAGCCCCGCTCGTATGTTTGGCAACAGTGTTACGAGTTCGGCGGTGAGGCCGTCGGCGAGAGGCGGTGGCAGGTGCAGCGAGCCGTGAGCACTGCGGTCACGACGCAGCCGACCGCAGCTCGTCGCTCCCGCAGCGGTGCGCGCGCAGTCGCCGCTGCCACGATCCACCTGCCCGGCGCGCGGTCGCCTCGGCCCACCTCGACGCTCGCGCGGCGACTCGAGTGGGAGCGCCGGAGCCGAGCCGGGCTCGTCACGACGGACGTCGCGGTCGTCGTCGTCGCGACGGGGCTCGAGATGCTCGCCCCGACTGCGCTCTCGAGCGGACCCGCGCCCGTCACGCCCGAGCAGCTGCTCGCGGCGCCCGTGCTCACCGCCATCGCGTGGCTCATCGCCCTCGCCGCGACGCGCTCCCGCGAGCCGAGCGTGCTCGGATCCGGCGCCACCGAGTACCGCCGCGTCGCGCACGCGACCGGGTTCGCCTTCGCGGCGCTCGCGGCCGGCGCGCTCGCGCTCGAGTGGCCGGAGATGCGGATGCAGCTGCTCGTCGCGCTGCCGCTCGGGCTGCTCGGGCTGCTCGTGAGCCGCTGGCAGTGGCGTCGCTGGCTCGTGACCCGCCGTCGCGAGGGTGAGTGGGCATCGCGGACGATCCTCGTCGGCGACCGCGACGAGATCGCGTACGTGCTCGAGCGCCTCGGCGCGACCGACGACCTGAGCTTCCACGTCGTCGGCGCCGCCGTCCGCGGCGACCCGGGCGACCCGCTCGAGCTGCGCGGGCGCCGGGTGCCGGTGCTCTCGACGACCGCGACCGTGGCCGAGAACGCCGAGCGGATGAGTGCCGACACCGTCATCCTCGCGGCGAGCACGGACGCCGACCCCGAGTACCTCACCCGGCTGCGGCGCCAGCTCGAGGGCACGTGCGCGGAGCTCGTGCTCTTCTCTCGGCTCACCGATGTCGCCGGTCCGCGGATCTCGTTTCGGCCCGTCGACGGGCTGCCGCTCATCCAGGTACGCATCCCCACCTTCGAAGGCGGCCACCACGCGCTCAAGCGCGCGCTCGACATCGCCGTGTCGGCCTGCGCCCTCGTCGTGGTCGGCATCGCGGCGGTGCCGATCGCGATCGCGATCAAGCTCGACTCCCCCGGCCCCGTGCTCTTCCGGCAGCGGCGCATCGGCCGCGACGGGCAGAGCTTCGCGATGCTGAAGTTCCGCACCATGCACGTCGACGCGGAGCAGCGCCTCGAGGAGCTGCGCGCGCTCAACGAGGCGGCTGGACCCCTCTTCAAGCTGAAGGACGACCCGCGCATCACGCGCGTCGGCGGATTCCTGCGGCGCCACTCGCTCGACGAGCTCCCGCAGTTCTGGAACGCGCTGCGCGGCGACATGAGCGTCGTGGGCCCGCGCCCGCCGCTGCCGGCCGAGGCGACCCACTACGACGAGGTCGCCATGCGCAGGCTCTACCTCAAGCCGGGCATCACGGGGCTGTGGCAAATCAGCGGTCGCAGCGACCTCACCTGGCAGGAGAGCGTGCGGCTCGACCTGCGCTACGTCGAGAACTGGTCGGTCATGGAGGACCTCATGATCATCTTCCGGACCGCCCGTGTCGTCGTGCAGCCCTCGGGGGCGTACTGACATGCGCATCGCCATGCTCGGCACGCGCGGCGTGCCCGCGGCCTACGGTGGCTTCGAGACCGCCGTCGAGGAGATCGGCGGACGCCTGGCCGCTCGCGGTCACGACGTCACCGTGTACGGCGACCGGACGCATCCGGGTGTCAAGGAGCATCGCGGCATGCGCGTCGTGCACGTGCCCTCGGTGCCGCTCAAGCAGGTGGAGACGCTCAGCCGCACGGGCATCGCGTCGCTGCTCGTGACCTGCGGCCCGCGCCCCGATGTCGTCTTCGTGTTCAACGCCGCGAACGCGCCGTATGTCTCGATGCTACGCACCCGCGGCGTGCCGGTCGCGGTGCACGTCGACGGCCTCGAGTGGCGCCGAACGAAGTGGGGCGGCGCCGGCCGCGCCTACTACCGCTGGGCGGAGGAGCACTCGGTGCGGACCGCGGACGCGCTCATCGCCGACGCGCCCGGCATCGCCGACTACTACGCCCGCGAGTTCGACGTGGCGACCGAGCTGCTGCGCTACGGAGCGCCGGTGCTCGAGCGCGTGCATGCCCGGCCGCTCGGCGAGCTCGCCCTCGAGCCGCACGGCTACCACCTCGTCGTCGCGCGGTTCGAGCCCGAGAACCACGTGCTCGAGATGGTCCGCGGCTATCGCGCGAGCGGCGCGCGGCTGCCCCTCGCCGTCGTCGGGTCGGCGCCCTACAGCGCCGACTACACGCGCGCGGTGCGCGAAGCGGCCGAGGGCGACGACCGCATCCGGCTGCTCGGCAGCATCTACGACCAGCGGACGCTCGACGCGCTCTACGCCTACGCGCGCACGTACATCCACGGGCACTCGGTCGGCGGCACGAACCCCTCTCTGCTGCGAGCCATGGGTGCGGGGGCCGCGACGATCGCGTTCGACGTCGACTTCAACCGCGAGGTGCTGGACGACGACGCATGGACGTTCAGCAGCGCCGCAGACCTGCCCGCGGCCCTCGCCGAGGCGGAGGAGGACGACCAGCTCGTCGCCGTGCGGGGTGCGCGGGCGCGCGAGCGGGCGGCCCGCGCGTTCCGCTGGGACGAGGTCGCCGAGGGCTACGAGCAGCTGGCCGAGCGACTCGCCGCGGGCGAGTCGATCCGCGGGATGGGCCGCGGGGCACGCCGAGCAGTGCAGAATGCGAGGTGAGCCCACAGGAAGAGGCCCGATGACCCTCACGGAGTACGCCGCGGCGCTGCGAAAGCACTGGCTGTCGATCCTCCTGCTCGCGGTGCTCGGTGCCGGCGGCGGGTGGGGCGTGTCGAAGGCGATGCCTGACACCTTCCGCGCTGAGACCAGCGTCATGGTCATCCCCTCGCGCGGCGACTCCACGAGCGAGCTCGTGCAGGGGTCCAACTACGTGCAGAACCTCGTGCAGACGTACACGCTCCTCGCCCGCTCCCCCACGGTCCTCCAGCCCGTCGTCGACGAGCTGGACATCCCGCAGACGGCAGGGGGCCTCGCGGCGCGAACCGACGTCGAGGCTCCGCTCAACACCTTCGTGATCGAGATCGGCGTGTCGGATGCATCCGGTGCGGCGGCGAGGACGATCGCCGACGCGGTCGCCGCCCAGTTCTCGCGCGCTGTCGCGGACGTCTCGCCCGAGGGCCCCGACGGCGAGCCCGCCGTGCGGGTCGAGGTAATCGCGCCGGCTCGGGAGCCGTCTGGGCCGATCGCGCCGAACACGCGGCTCAACACCCTGCTGGGCGGTGCGTCCGGGCTCGCCGTCGGAGTCCTCGCGGCACTCGTCCTCCGCCGGTTCGGCAGCCGCCTCACGAGCGTCGAGGACCTGCAGGAGGCGTCCGCCGACATCCCCGTGCTCGGACGCGTCGGCCGCGCCGACGGCCGGGGGCTGGTGCCGGCGCTGCGGGAGCACGAGGGCGGCCGCGTCGCCGAGTCGGTGCGTCAGATGACGGCTGCGCTCAAATACGTCGACCTCGCCGGCGAGCGCAGAGTGCTGCTCGTGACCTCCGGCAGCAGCGGCGAGGGCAAGTCCTCGGTCAGCGTGGGCCTCGCGCTCACGCTCGCCGACGTCGGTCACCGCGTGCTGCTCGTCGATGCCGACCTGCGCCGTTCCTCGATCGCCGACCTGACGGGCGTCGAGGGAGCAGTCGGGCTCACGACCGTGCTCGTCGGCGATGTCACGCTGCCCGAGGCGGTGCAGCCGTGGGGCTCTCCAGACCTGGAGATCCTCGCGAGCGGCCCGAAGCCTCCCAACCCCGGCCACCTCCTCACGAGCGACCGTCTGACGACCGTGCTCGCGGCCGCTCGCAGCTCCTACGACTACGTCATCGTCGACACGGCTCCCGTGCTCGCCGTGAGCGATGCCCTGTGGCTCGCCTCCGAGTCGGACGGCATCATCGTCGTCGCGCGCGCCGATCGCACGCGTCGCGAGGCGCTCCGTCGCACCCTCACGGCGGTCGCCGCGACCCCCGCGCGCATCCTGGGCGTCGTGCTCAACGGGGTCGTGCTGCCGCGGACGCCCTACGACCGGCCGCGTGGATGAACTCGCTGCTCGCCCTCCTGGCGAAGGCCGGGACGATGGCGATCTCGCTCGTCTGCGGCATCCTGACGACGAGGCTCATCCTCGGCGAGGCGGGCGTCGAGCACTACGCGCTCTTCTCGCTCCTGACGGTGCTGCCGTCCATGCTCGCCTTCACCGACCTGGGCGCCGGCGCCGTGATCGTCAACGGGGTCGCCACGAGCGACGACCCGCGAGCGGATGATCGACTCGTCGCGCAGCTGACCTCGGTCGGCCGCATCCTCGTCGCGTTCTCCATCGGCCTCATGCTGCTCAACGCGCTCATGCTCGCGAGCGGTGGATGGGCGCTCGTGCTCGGCGAGTCGGGGGCCCTGCCTCGCGCTGCCCTCGCCGCCTTCCTCTGCTTGACCGTCTTCTGCCTCGGGGTGCCGGTCGGCATCTGGGTGCGCATCATGCTCGGCCTGCGGCGCAACCACGTCGTCATCCTGCTCCAGGGTCTCATCTCGCCGCTCACGCTGCTCGGGGTGTTCCTGCTGACCCGATTGCCCGATGCCGAGGGCCACGCCTTCCTCGCGATCGCCTCGTACGGAGCCTCGTTCGTCGTGAGCGCGATCGGGCTCGCACTGACGTGGCGCGGCACCACGCCGCTCATCCCGCGTGCCGCGGCGGCCCTCCCCCGCCTGCGTCGCGAGCAGGGAGTGCGGGTCATGGATGTCGGGTGGCCGATGCTCGCCCAGCTCATCTCCTATCCCATCGCCGTAAGCACCCAGCGCTACGTGCTCGCGCAGAGCGGTGACGCCGCCCAGGTCGCCGAGTACGGCGTCGTCGCACAGCTCTTCCTCGCCCTCAACGGCCTGATGCTCGCGGCGGGCGTCGCGCTGTGGCCCGCGTATGCCCGGAAGCGCCACCGCGGCGAGCTCCGCCGCGGCCCGGCTCCCATGGCGTGGCTGTTCGGGGGCTCCGTCGCCGCGGCGACGCTGCTCGTCTGGCTGCTGGAGGACCCCATCTTCGCGTTCATCACCGGTGGCGAAGTGGACGTCACCGGCTCGACGGTGCTGGCCTTCGGGGCGATGATCACCTGCATCGCGGGCGTGTATCCGCTCGGGATGTTCCTCATGGACAAGCCGGCCATCCGGTTCCAGGTCGTGCCCACGCTCGCGATGGCCATCGCCAGCTTGGCGCTCTCGATCATCCTCGCGCCGACGATGGGCGCGGCGGGGCCGCCGCTCGGCAACGCCCTCGCGGTGCTCGTGTGCCAGATCGTGCCGTTCTCGATCTACATCCGCCGCAACCGCGAACGACTTATGGCGCCCCAGCAGGGGTGACGCCGGCCTCGACGGGCGCGAACGCCGAGACGGCCGGATCCCAGCTGCCGCCGAGCATCCAGTCGGTGACGAGCGCGTAGCGACCGACGTAGTCCCGCTGGGTCAGTCCCCGGTCCCGCTGCGCCGCGCCCGGCGGGCCCGCGACGATGCCGGCCACGGCGTCCTCGATCCCGCGCACGAGCTCGTCGAGGTCGCCGGGCTCGACGAGGCGCGCGGCGCCCTCGACGTACTCCTGCAGGCCGCCGGCGCTGGAGACGACCATCGGTCGGCCGGCGCTCATGGCCTCGATGCAGCTCGTCGTGCCCGACGCGTGGCGGTTGGGGCGCAGCGGCACGACGACGCAGCGGGACTGGGCCATCCAGTCCGCGAGGCTCTCGCGAGTGGCGGTGCGCGTGAGCTCGACGTTGACCGGCCATGCGACGTCTCGAGCAGCCCGGCTCCCCGACACGACGCGGAACCAGACGGTCGGCAGCCGTCTGGCCGCCGCCGCGAGGAGCGGCCAGTCGCGGTCGGCGTCGTTGCCGACGGCGAGCGCAGAGGGCCGCGGCGGCGGCTCGACCCCGCGCACGCTCGGCAGTCCGGCGGAGCCGAACGGCAGGAGCTCCACCCGCCGCCCCGGCACGGCGGCGCGCGCGTCGGCGAGGTTGACGCTCGAGTGCACGACCTCGATGCGGTGGCGACGCAGCAGCCGAGCCACGACGGCCCGACGGAGCGCGCCGTAGCCGCGCCACGCATCCCAGAGCCAGACGGATTGGGCGAGCACCGGAGGCCCGCCCCGGCCCACCACCGCCGCGACCGCGAGGTGCTCGCGCTCCGTGTGCGTCCAGATGGCGTCGGCGCTGCGCAGCAGCCTCCGGTTCCGCCAGATGTGCACGAGATCGAAGCCGAGACGAGCGGCGAGCGCGCGCCGAGCGCGCGCGACCGAGCGGCTCTCGCGGTGCGAGACCGTCCAGGCGAGCTCGAAGCGCTCCGCGGCCCGGTGGTAGCCGTAGGGAGTCTCGTCGAGAACCTCCCCGCGCGCGAAGCGCTCGCGCCACCGCTCGACGTCGAGGTCGTGCGCGAGCGCGATCACCACCCGCGGTGCAGCGCGCATCATCCGCTCCCTCGTGCGATCATGGCGCGAGCAATCGAGCGCACGGAGCGCCCGGCCGAGGAGGGTCGATGGACGTCGTGACGCCTCGCCCGACGGTTCCGACAGCCGTCTTCGCAGCAGCCGGCGCCGGCGCCGCCGCGATGCGCTACCAGTTCGGACCTGGTCTCAGCCTCTGCCTCGTCGTCGCGGTGGCGCTGGCTCCCGTGTGGCTCAGCGTCCTCAAGGAGTATCGCGGCGCGCGGCTGCTGGTCGCGCTCGCCATCGGTGCCGCGGCATGGGGTGCCGTGCTCACGCTCTCCGACACCGAGCGCCCCTCGTCGACCTCGCTCCTCATCGCCAGCACGAGTCAGCTGCTCTCGCTCGTCGGGGGTGCTGGGCTGCTCCTGTGGGCGCGGAGCGTCCTCGGCGTCGCGTACACCGTCGTCGCGTTCGGTGCGGGCGCGCTCGTGAACGTCGTGCTCACCGGAGGCAACCCGGCCAACCTCTGGAAGTACTCGCTCGCCGTCCCTGTCGCGCTCATCGTGCTCGGCCTCTGCATGCTGACCCGGAGCCGCCTGGCGCCGATCGTCGCGCTCACCGCGTTCGCCGCCATCTCGGCCTTGAGCGACTCCCGCTCGATGACCTCGTTCATGCTGATGGCTGTCGCCGCGCTCATCTGGCAGGCATCCGCTCCGACCGTGGACAGCCGGCCGCGGCCGTGGCAGACGCTGCTCTGGCTGAGCGCGGCGGCGCTCGGCGCCTACATGCTGCTGCAGGCGCTCATCCTCGAGGGAGTGCTCGGCGAGGCCGCCGCGCAGCGCTCGCAAGCCCAGCTCGACACCTCGGGTTCGCTCATCACCGGGGGGCGGCCGGAGCTCGGCGCAGCGGTCGCGCTCATCGGCGTCCGTCCGCTCGGGTACGGATCCGGCACGGTACCGGTCTCGAGCGACGTGTGGCTCGCGAAGACGGGGATGCACGAGCTCGGCTACAACCCCAACAACGGCTACGTCGACGTGTTCATGTTCGGCGGCCACTACGAGGTCCATTCCGTGACTGGCGACCTCTGGGTCTGGTTCGGCCCGCTCGGCGCCGCTCTCGCGGCGCTGATCGTGGCGACCGGCGTCGCGGGCACCGCCACGCGGCTCTCGACGCGAGCTGCCTCCGGAGTGCTCGTGCTGCTCACCCTGCTCGGCACCTGGGACGCACTGTTCTCGCCCATGCTCACCTCCTACCGGACCCTCGCCCTGCTGTTCGCGGTGGCGGCGCTCCCCGTCGCCCGTGGTCTCGTCACTGCGGCACCAGCACCGTCCAGTCATCGAAGCGGAGCGTCTGCGTGGGGACGGTCGAAGCGGAGCTGAGCGCGGCGCGGATGCCGACGAAGCCGGCGGTCTGCATGCCCGCGAGCGAGTGCGTCGCCTGGACCATCCAGCCCGCGGGCTCCGCGGCGCCATCGAGCCACGCCGATGCCGCGAGCGTCGTCGGCGACGTGCCCGTCGCGAGCACGCGCACGTGGACCACTGCCCCGGGCGTGTACGACTGCGGCAGCACGGCGCTGCCCAGCAGCGTCTCGTTGTAGAGCAGGTAGAGGCGCACGACGCCGTTCGGCTCGAGCCGCACGCGACCCGAGTAGACGTTCGTGCCCACCTGCCGCGAGATGACGGTGACGCTCGCGGTCCCGCCGGCGGAGGCGACATCCGACGAGAACGACAGCTCGACCTCGGCGCTCGACTGCGAGAGCGTGCTCATCCGCGCCTCCCGAGTGTGCGAGGGCGCGAGCGCGATGGCGCCGCGTCCGTCCGCGACCGAGAAGGCCTGGTTGCCGTAGAAGGTCGCCCAGGCGGGGCCGGCGTCGGGCGTGCCCCACGAAGCTGTGGCGGAGCGCGTGAAGCTGTCGCGCGCGAGGATGTTCGCCGGCGGCTCCTCCTCGAGTGTGACCGTCCGGGTCGTCGACGCGGACGCGCCGTCGTCATCGACCACCGTGAGGGTGATCGTGCGCTCCCCCGATGCCTGGTAGGTGTGGCTCGCCGTCACGCCGTTCCCCTCGCCGCCGTCGCCGAACGCCCAGGTGTAGGACGCGATCGACCCGTCCGGGTCGCTCGAGGCGCTGCCGTCGACCGCGGCGACGAGGCCGTCGGCCGTCACCGCGAACGACGCGACCGGCGGCTGGTTCGCCGCCTCGACCGTCACCTGCTGGCTCGTGCTCGCGGTCGCGCCGCGGTCATCCGTCACCGTGAGCGTGATCGTGCGCGACCCGTCGGACGGGTACGTGTGGGATGCGGTGACGCCGCTCCCGGTGGCCCCGCCGAAGTCCCACGCGTACGACGCGATCGTGCCGTCCGGGTCTGCAGAGGCACTCGCGTCGACGCTCACCGTGCGTCCGTCGGCGGATGCGGTGAACTGGGCGACCGGCGCGGCGTTCGGCCCCGCGACCACGACGTCGTGGGCGATCTGCGCCGTGACGCCCCTCGCATCCGTGACCGTGAGGGTGACGGTGTACGTGCCAGGTGAGACGTAGACGCGCTGCGCGGTCTCGCCGGAGCCATGCGAGCCGTCGCCGAAGTCCCACGCGTACGACGAGATCGGGCCTTCCGGGTCGCTCGACGCCGAGGCGTCGAAGTCGACCGTGAGCCCGTCCGCCCGGCTGGTGAACGCCGCCGTCGGCGCCTGGTTGGCGGCGCCCTCGCTCCCGAGCTCGAAGTGCTCGCGCACCTGGTCGCCGCTCAGCGGAGCGCCGTAGACCGCGAACTCGTCGAGCGTGCCGACCCAGAACGGGTCACCGACCCACGTCGTGTCGCCGCCGAGCCGCCAGTAGCCGACGTAGGGGTCGGCGGTCGTGACCGCGTTGGAGCCCACGAGCTGTCCGTCGACGTAGAGCTGCATGCCGCTCGGCGATTGCTGCGCCACGACGTGGTGCCACGCACCGTCGTTGTAGGTGCCGGTCGTCTCGAGCACTTGCGCCGAGCCGCTCCACACGCCGAACTGCAGACGGCCCTCCGGCGTCATCATCACGTGCCGGTCGTAGTTCGACGAGGCGTTGAGCGCCACCGAGCTGCTGTTCCCGAAGCCGACGAGCTTGCCCCCTCGCGTGGAGGTCGTGCTGAACCAGGTCTCGACCGAGAACGTGGTCGGGCTCTGCATCGATCGGGCGCTCACGACGATCTGGCGGTTGCTCCATGTGCCGAGGACGTTCCTCGACGAGGTGAAGCCGACAGCGGTGTCCGCGACGTCGGCGATCGCGCCCGCACGACCGAACTGGAACTGCGCGGTCCCGGCGCGGGCGTAGGTGCCGTTGAGGCCGTCGGGGCCCGCGTCGCGCGCCACCGTGCCGCCTGTCTCGCCCAGGCGCCAGTACAGCGTCGGATCGAGGTCGAACACGGCTGCTCCGTAGCCATCCTCAGGCGCGGTCGGGAAGCTCGAGGCCCGGCCGGAGGCGACGCGGTGGCCGTCGACCTCGCCGCGCGTGAGCGCCCGGTCGTAGACCGCGACATCGGCGATGCTGCCGTTGAGGTAGCGCGAGTTGACGTTCGGCCACGAGGCGAGGTTGTCGCCTCCCACGCGCCAGTAGCCGTCGTACGCCTGGCCCGACGTCGTGTCGGCCCGCGAGCCGATGCGAGCGCCATCGACGTAGAGCGTCATGCCGTCGGGCCCGAGCGTGCCGACCACGTGGTGCCACTGCCCGTCGTTGTAGCCGGCGCCGCTCTGCACGACGCGCACGGCTCCCGGATAGGCGCCCCATGTGATCGTGCCGTTGCCCGAGAGGTAGATGTGCCGGTCGTGGGAGCTCGAGTCGCCCGTCGCGCTGCTGCCGAACCCGACGATCTTGCCGCCCTGCGTGCTCGTCGTGCGGAACCACGCTTCGACGGAGAGCTCGTCGGATCCGGGCTCGAGAGCGCGAGTGCTCGCGTACGAGCTCGTCGTGCCGGCGAACGTGGTCGCCCTGGTCGAGCCGTCGGTCGCCTGGCCCGCGGCACCGCGCGTCGTGCTCGCCGTGAGCGTGAGATCGGAACCCCCCGCCCAGTCGACTGCGGTCGTGCCGCTCGGCTCACCCATCGGCCAGTAGTGCACAGGGTTGTCGTCGAGCACGTCGAGCGAGTACGCGGGAGTCGAGCCGGGCTGCGCGATCGTCACGCTCGTCCAGTCGGACTGCGTCGAGTTGCCATCGGGGTCGGTGACTCGCACGCGGTAGCTGTAGGTCTGCCCTGCTTGCACCGTCCGGTCGGCGAACCGCATCTGCGGGCGCTGCCAGTACGTCGACGACTCCGTCATCGTCGTGAGCGGTGTCGCGACGCCCTGCCGGAAGACCTCGTACTTCAGCTCCGCGCTGTCGGCGTCGTAGTTCGCCTGCCAGCCGATGCGCGCCTCGCCCTCTCGGAATGACGCGGTGCTGATCGGCCACGTGCCGCCCTGCATCGTCGGCCCGATCTTCTTGGGCGCGGTGTCGCGCGTGGTGAAGCGCACGAGGCCCTGCTGACGGACGCCGTTGATCGAGGTGAACTCGCCGCCGTAGAGCAGGTAGTCGCCCGCGGAGGCGACGCTCCAGCCGGCCTGGTCGACGCCCGAGACCGAGCCCGTGCCCCAGATCGGGTACCAGTGGAGCAGCTTCGCGGCGGGGTTGCCGGTGAAGCTGCGGTAGCCCCAGATGTCGGGCGTGATCGCCCGGCCGCTCGGCTCGGCACCGAACGCGAGCGAGTGGTTGAGGTACCAGGGGTTGAGCTGCGGGAACTCTCCGATGTTGCCGCAGTAGTGCGTGTGCGTGGCCGTGTAGAGGATGCCGTTGTGCGGCGCGACCGAGTAGGTGTCGCCGTGGCAGTCCTCCATCCAGACCATCGTGCCGTCCGCCCAGCTGGCTCGGAACGCGCCCTCGAAGTCGTCCTGCTGCTTGTTGCCGCCGAAGTCGTAGCCCGAGCCGTAGACGCTCGTCGCGTCGGATGCCAGCGAGTAGATCGCGGCGTTGTTGCCGCCGTTGCGGAGCACGCTGTTGACCGCCCACGGGAGGCTCGCGCCCGTCTGCGCATCGAGCGCCGCCATCCCTCGCCCGGGGTTGTCCGAGCCGTTCGTCGTGAGGAAGGATCCGGCAGCGACCACCTTGGCGCCGTCGGGAGAGACGACGACCGCTCGAGCGAGGTAGCCGCCGGTGTGCACGGGATTGAACGGCAGCAGCGCGCCCGTCGTCGGGTGCACGGCCGCGACGCCCGTGCGCGTCGTGTTGCTGATGTTGGTGTACTGGCCGGCGACGTAGACGGCCGAGCCGCTCACGGCGAGCCCGAACACCGTCGAGTTCGTGCCCGGCCGCCAGTTCGGCAGCAGCGCGCCGGTCGCGGCGTTGAACGCCGCGAGGCGGTACCGCGCCTGACCGTTCACGGCCGTGAACGCGCCGCCGATGTACAGGGTCGAGCCGTCGGGAGAGACCGCGGCGGCCATGATGCGGCCGTTGACTTGTGGCGCGAAGGCACCGTCGAGGGCGCCCGTCGTGAGGTTGTACGCCAGCAGGTTCGACCGCGGCGTCTGCTGCGTGCCGGGTGCGGCGCCCGCCGGCCGCGCGTTGGCGAACTCGCCCCCGGCGAAGACGCGATTGCCGGCCACCGCTTGCGCGTAGACGATCCCGTCGATCTGCACGGTCGGGAGCGGGTCGGACGTGACCGGCTGCTCGACCGCTGCCGCCTCCACCTCGGCGAGCGGCGCCGCCGAGGAGAGCTCGACCGGCGCAGCAGCTGCCGGGGGCGGGGCGACATGGAGTCCCATCACGAGCGCCGCCGCCGCGACTGTCGCGATCGCGGCGTGCGCGAGGCGCGCGAACGGGGACGCGGTGTCCCGGGGTCCGGCTGCTGCTGGTGTTGCCACGGTGGCGCTCCCCATCCACGGCCCGCGTTCGAGCGGGCGCTCCCCGCGCGAGGTCGCGCGGCCTGGGGGACACTGTAGGAGGGCGACGACACGCGCCCCGCCAGTTTCCAGACAGTGTTTTCTTCAGGTTTCCACAGCAGGGGCGCTCAGCGCCAGTCGACGGCCTCGCCGACGGGGCGAGCCGGATTGCCTGCGACGATCGCTCCCGGAGGCACGTCCCTCGTCACGACCGAACCCGCAGCGATGATCGCACCGTCACCGATCGTGACGCCCTTGAGCAGGACTGCCCTCGCCCCGATGAGCACGTGCTCGCCGATCATGATCGGCTGCGACCGCTCCCGAGGACGACCGTCCGCGTGCGCGATGTCGTGGAAGTCGGTGTCCATGATTTCGACGTCCCAGGAGAGCTCCGTGCGAGGCCCGATCGTCACGCCCGCGGCGACGTTGACGGTGTTGCGGATGCCGATGACGGCACCCGGTCCCAGCCGGAGGACCGCGCCCGGTCCGACGTAGATGCGCGCCTCCTCCCGCACGAGGGATCCGCGCGCGAGATCGAGCGAGCCGGCTCCGCCCAGCCGCACGCCCGACTGGATGCGCGCGCCGGCGTGCCCCCGCAGCGCGCCGCGAAGCAGTGCCGCGACGCGACGCGGCCGGAGCAGCGCGCGGAAGCGCATCAGCGCAGGTCGCCGCGGAAGGTCGCGGTCGGCTGCCCTGGCACGACGTCGACGCCGATGAGCACGTCGGCGAGGTCCGCGCCGCCGGTCTCGAACAGGTAGACGCCCTCCGCCGATCCGCCGGGCTCCACCACGCCGTCGAACGGGTCACCTCCAGGCTGCATGATCGAGCTCGCCGGGCGACGTGCCTCGCCGTAGTACGCGTTGACCGCGACGAGCCCGACGTCGACGGACTCGGGCGAGCCGTTCGTGATCCGCACGGTGATCCGGAGGGCGGGCCCGGAGATCTCGCCCGGGGCCGACGCGATCCCCTCGACCCGCTCGATGCTCGCCAGCTCCACGCGCACCCCCGCCTGGTCGGCCGGCTCATCCGGGGCCACGGGAGCGGCTTCCGGGGCGATCGGCGCGTCCGGAGCGGGCGGCGCGGCCGAGGCGGGCGGTGCCATCGGCGTGGCTGCAGGGCTGGCCGGAGCCGCCGACGGGGATGCCACGGGATCGGTGGGCCCCGCACTCGTCGTCACCTCCGGCGAGACCGACGCGGCGGGCGCGCTCGGACCGCGGTTCGCTGCGACGAGCCAGACGAGCGCGATGACCAGCAGCGTCCCGATGATCGCGGCGGGGAGCCATCTGCGCCGGGCGGCCCGCTTCTCCATGTCGGCCTCCTTCGGCGTCGGCTGCAGTCTACGGTCGCCCGCTCGCCCGCTGGATCAAGGCTTCCTCAGCGATCTGCCGACCGTCGCGCAGCCCGCGGAGCATCGCGCGGAGCGGCGGGACGGGGCGCAGGAGCTGCCTGCGGCCGCCGCGCATGACGATGCGCCACGCGGCCCGCCTCGAGTGGCGCTGCCATCGGCGGATGCCCTCCGCATCGAGGTGGTCCGCCGCGAAGCGCATCCGGTTGCGGATGTTCCAGTAGTAGTACAGCTCGCTCTTGGCCTCGGATCGCTGGCCGGCGCTCCGATGCGTGCCGCCCTCGTCGTGCACCGCGACCGCGTCCTCGACGACGAGGAGGCTCCCGCCGCGCTCGGCGACGCGCCTCGAGAGGTCGACGTCCTCCCAGTACAGGAAGTAGGCGTCGTCGAAGCCGCCGCTCAGCTCCCACACCTCGCGGGTGATCCACAGGCACGCACCGGACAGCCACGGCACCGGCGTGGCACCGGGGTGCTCGCCTCGGCGCTTCGGGGAGCGGATCTCGCCGCTCACGAGATCGAGGTCGAGACCCGAGAACCAGGTGCGTCCCGACGGCGATCGCACGACCGGCGATCGCAGGGTCCGCGCATCGCCGGCGGCCGCGAGGGCCTCCGCCCCGGCTCGATCGATGCTCGCATCCGGGTTGAGCACGAGCAGCGCCTCGGCGCCCCGGTCGAACGCGTGCCGTGCTCCCGCGTTCACGCCGCCGCCGAAACCGGAGTTCTCGTCGAGCCCGACGAGATCCCACCTCTCGCGCACCGCCAGCCGCGCGACGGCGGTGCGCTCAGCGACTGTGCTCCAGTTGTCGACGACGACGACGCGTGCCTCCGGGATCCCCTGCGCCGTCGCGGTGAGGTGCCGCTCCAGGAGCGCGCTCGACCCGTAGCTCACCACGACGATCGCCAGCTGCGGCAGCACGGCACCCCCTTGTCCGTGGGTAGTGTAAGCCGCTGACTGGAGGTGCCATGCGCGTGCTCTTCGACGGCTACTGGTGGGCCGACGGCCCTGCAGCCAACCGCACGGTGCAGCGCGAGATCGTGCTCGCATGGCTCCGCTGCTTCCCGGGCGACGCGGTCGCGATCGCGATCCGTCGCGGCGCGGAGGTCTCCGACCTGCCACCCGGCGTGCGCCCGCTGCCCACGCGATTGTGGCCGCACGGGCTCTCGAACCTGCTCGAGCTCCACGGACGCGGCGCGGATCTCGTCGTGAGCCACAACTTCGCGCCGCTGGGCGGGCCGGCGGCGGTCTTCGTTCACGATGCGATGTTCGTCGATCACCCCGAGTGGTTCACGCGGAAGGAGCGCCTCTACTTCGCCGGCATGCTCCCCGGCGCACGCCGCGCGACGGTCGTCGCGACCTCGACGCGGACGGAGGCCGATCGCATCGAGCGCCTCGCGCCAGGCCTCGCGCCGGTCGCCGCGATCGGCCTCGGCCCCACCCCCGCCATCGTCGGCGCCGCGCCGTCGCGCCCCGCAGTCGCTGAGGGACTCCGCGACTTCGCGCTCACGGTCGGTCGGCTCAACGTGCGCAAGAACCTCGCCGCCGCCATCGCCGCCGCCGGCGTGAGCGCGCGGATCTCCGCGGCATCACCGCTCGTCGTGGTCGGGTCGAGCGCGCACTCGGGCGTGCACGGCGACCTCGAGCAAGCGCTCGCCGCCTTGCCCGACCCTGCCGCCGTCCGCATCGCCGGCCGGCTCACCGATGCCGAGATTGCGTGGCTCTACCGCGAGACGAGCCTCGCCATCAGCCTCTCGCGCGACGAGGGCTTCGGCCTGACGCCCCTCGAAGCGCTCGCGCTCGACGCCCCGCTCCTCGTGAGCGACATCCCCGTGCACCGCGAGACCATGGCCGCTGCCGCGCACTTCGTCGCCGCGGATGCGTCGCCCTCGACCCTCGGCGCGGCCGTCGACGCCGCATGGGGCGAGCGCGCCGACCCCGCGTCGCGCCAGGCGTCGCTCGCGCGGTGGACGTGGGACGGCGTCGCACACCGCTTGCGGGAATCTTGCGCCGATGCAGGGATCGGTATTTCGTAACAGTGTGATCTAATGCCGACATCGGACCGTGAGGAGGCCTGATGACCGGCATGAGCGAGACGATGGCGCGGCTGGGAGCGGCGCAGAAGTCGTCGCGGGGGGCGCCCGCCTACTCCCGCTTCATCAACCGGCCACTCGGTCGTCCGCTCGCCGCGGTCGCAGCGGCGCTCGGCCTGTCACCCACCCAGGTGACGCTCGTCAGCGCCGTGTCGACGTTCACCGGCATCGCGTGCATCGCCCTGCTCCCCCTCGGGTGGGCGCAGTCAGCGCTCATCACCGCGCTGCTCGTCCTGGGATACGCGCTGGATTCGGCCGACGGGCAGCTCGCGCGGCTCACCGGGCGGTTCTCGCTCTCGGGCGAGTGGCTCGACCACTTCTTCGACGCCGCGAAGGCGGTGTCGATCCACCTCGCGGTGCTCGTGGCCTGGCTGAGGTACCCGGATCTCGACCCGGTCCTCCTCATCGTGCCGCTCGGCTTCGCCGTCGTCGCGAGCACGTTCTTCTTCGGCATCGTCGCGGTCGACCTGCTCCGTCGCATCCATCGCCTGCAGCATCCCGATGCAGCGGTCCCCGAGCGCCGCGACGGGCACTCGCCGCTCTACTCGCTGCTCGTATCGCCCAACGACTACGGCGTGCTCTGCCTCATCTTCCTGCTGCTGGCGGTCCCAGCCTGGTTCGTCCCTCTCTACGCCGCGATCGCGGCCGTCAACGCCGTCCTCCTCGTCGCGGCCTCGCTGCGGTGGCACCGCTCCCTGCGGGCACTGGAACCGGCGCTGTGATGCCTGTGCGAGTGATGCAGTCGTTCCGCGCGCCGCGCGCCACGACGAACCCCTACATCACGATGCTCGACCACGCGCTCGCCGCGTCGGACGAGGTCGAGCATCTCCGCTTCGACTGGGTCCAGGCGCTCCGTGGCGACTACGACGCCTTCCACTGGCACTGGCCCGAGGGCAAGCTGCACGGCAGCTCGTGGTGGAAGACCGCGGGGAAGGTCGCGCTGACGACCGCGCTCTGGCTGCGGCTCCGCGCGTCCAGGCGGATCGCCGTCGTACGCACCGTGCACAACGTGGAGCTGCCGGACGACGGCAGGATGCGTCGGTGGCTGCTCGCGCGGATCTACCGCGACGCCGACCTGCTCATCGCGCTCAACAGCGAGACGGAGCTCGACGAGCGCCCGAGCGCGCTCATCCCCCACGGCCACTACCGCTCGTGGTACGCAGAGCAGCCCCGCGCCCCGCGCGTGCCGGGCCGAGTCGGCGCCTTCGGCGGCGTCCGGCGCTACAAGAACGTGGGGGTGCTCGTCGACGCGTACGCCGCTGCGGCCAGCCGGGAGCCGGGACTCAGCCTCGAGATCGGCGGGAGGCCGTCGACCCCCCAGCTCGCGCGGGCCCTCGAGGAGCGGGTCGCGGAGCTCGACGGCGTCGACCTGCGGCTCGAGTTCCTCGAGGACGGCGAGCTCGTCCGGCTCGCGACGCAAGCGGAGCTCATCGTGCTCGCCTACCGCTTCATGCACAACTCCGGCAGCGTGCTGGCCGCGCTCTCGCTCGACCGGCCCGTGCTCGTCCCGCGCAACGACGTGAACGAGGCGCTCGCTCGAGAGGTCGGCGACGCGTGGGTGCGCATGTACGACGACGAGCTGACGGGCGAGGCGCTGCTCGACGCCCTCGAGGTCGCGCGAACCATCCCCGAGCGCGCCCGGCCGGACCTCGCGCGCCGGGACTGGGAGCGCACCGCGACGGACCACGCGGCCGCGTACCGGCGCGCGATCGCCGCTCGACGGAGCCGCTCGTGACCCGGCTCGCGGCCGCGGCGTTCCGCGCGAAGCTCGCGGTCGCGGGATCGTCGAGCACCGCCGCCTACCGAGCCTTCCTCGCGGCCGACCGCCTCTCGCCCGAGCGCATCGAGGCGCTCTCGCTCCGCCGCGCCGCGGCGCACGCCCGCTTCGCGATGGAGCGAAGCCCGTTCTACCGAGACCTCTACCGCGACCACGGGTTCCGACCCGAGGATCTCGCGGACCCCGCCGCGTTCGCCGCGCTCCCGATCGTCGACAAGCCGATGCTCCGCGAGCACGGCAGCCGCATCCGCACCGATGAGTGGAGCGCGCGCACCGCCTCGACGTCGAAGACGGGTGGCAGCACGGGACTCCCGCTCCACATCGAGCGAGACCTCCGATTCCCGGCTCGCGCGCTCGAGTGGCGGCTGTTCCACTGGTGGGGCATCTGCCCGTGGGACGACCGCGGCATCCTCACCCGCCACATGCACCAGGGCTCCGACCGAGTGCGGCACCGCGTCTCGTGGTGGCCGAGCCGGCACATCCAGCTCGACGCCTTCCGCATCGACGACGACGCGATCGTGCGCTTCGCGTCGCAGTGGCACGCGGTCCGGCCGCGGCTCCTGCTCGGCTACGGCGGGGGCGTGCTCGACCTCGTGCGGCGGCTCGAGCGGCTCGGCATCGAGCTCGAGCCTCCGCGCGCGATCGCCGTCACGGCTGCGCCGCTCGCCCCCGGGACACGAGCGGAGATCGAGGCGGCACTCGGCGCACCGGTGCACGACCACTACCGCTCCGCCGAGGTGCCGTGGCTCGCGGGCGAGTGCCCGCGGCACGAGGGGCTGCATGTCTTCGCCGACGTGCGTCGTGTCGAGATCCTCGACGACCGCGATCGCCCCGTCCCCGACGGCACCGAGGGCACCGTCGTCGCGAGCGACCTGACGAACCGCGTGTTCCCCGTGATCCGCTACCGCATCGGCGACATCAGCCGTCGCTTGCCCGGGCGCTGCCCGTGCGGGCGCGGGCTCCCCCGGCTCGGCGCGATCTCGGGCCGCTCCTCGGACGCCGTGCGGCTGCCCGACGGCACGACGATCGCCGGAGCGCTCGGCCACATCTTCGATCACGCGCCGCTGTCCGTGCGGCAGTTCGAGATCGTGCAGCACGAGGACGCGAGCGTGACGCTCCGCTGCATCCCCGCAGCGGACCGGGCGACCGCGACCGCGGGCATCGACGGTGCGGAGCGGCGGTTGCGCGAGGCGCTCCGCGGACTCGTGCCGGTCACGGTCGAGCACGTGCACGAGATCCCCCAGGTCGGCGGCAAGATGCGGTTCATCCGCAGCGCCATGCAGGTGCCGGCATGACGCTCCGCGTCGCCATCGGGATCCCGACGTACCGCCGGCCGGCACAGCTCGCGCAGCTGCTCGCGGCGCTGCCCGAGCGCATCGCCGAGGTCCCGGGCGACGTCGAGGTCGTGGTGCTCGTCGTCGACAACGACGAGGCGACGTCCGCTCGAGCTGCGGCAGCGGCGGCACCGCTGCCGGTGCGCTACGCGGTCGAGCCGCACCCGGGGATCGCCGCTGTGCGCAACCGGCTGCTCGACCTCGCCGGCGCGTGCGACCTGCTCGCCTTCATCGACGACGACGAGCTGCCGCTGCCGGGCTGGCTCTCGCACCTCGTCACGACGTGGCAGCGCACGGGTTCCGCAGCCGTGATGGGGAGGGTGATCTCCGTCTTCGACCGACAGATCGACCCGTGGATCCTCGAGACCGGCGTGTTCCGACGCCGCAGCAGGCCGACTGGGCTCGAGCTGGCAGCCGCGGCTGCCGGCAACCTGCTGGTCGACCTGGCGCAGGTCCGCGACGCCGGGGTCCGCTTCGACCCGAGCCTCGGTCTCGCCGGCGGCGAGGACACGCTCTTCTCGAAGCAGCTCATCGCGGCTGGCGGCCGAGTGGTCTGGTGCGACGAATCTCGGGCGGAGGATCCCGTGCCGCCCGATCGCATGACGAGGCGATGGGCGATGCAGCGCGCCTTCAACGGCGGCAACACTGCCGTGCAGGTCGAGCTGCGGCTCGAGCCCGGCCCTGGTCGACATGCCGCGATCCGCCTCCGGCGCGGTCTCGGCGGCAGCGGCCGAGCGGTGATGGGCTGGCTGCGCCACGTCGCCGGTCGCGCTCGCGGCGACATCGCCGCCGACGCGCGGGGCATGCGGACGGCCTACCGCGGCCTGGGCATGGTCGCCGGCGCGCTCGGACATGCGCATCGGCAGTATGCCCGCACCGAGCAAGGAGCGCTCTCATGACCCGCATCGGCTACGCCGCCGGCGCCTTCGACCTCTTCCACGTCGGCCACCTCAACCTGCTGCGGCATGCGAGGGCGCAGTGCGACGTGCTCGTCGCGGGCGTCGTCAGCGACGAGATGCTGCAGCAGGTCAAGGGCATCACGCCGATCGTGCCGACGCTCGAGCGAGCCGAGATCGTGGGCGGGCTGCGCTTCGTCGACCGGGTGCACATCGAGACCGTGCCCGACAAGCTCGAGACATGGCGCGAGGTCCGCTTCACGCACTTCTTCAAGGGCGATGACTGGCGCGGCACCGAGCGAGGGCTCAGGCTCGAGCGGGAGTTCGCCGAGGTGGGGGTGCAGGTCGTCTACTTCCCCTACACGGCGCACACCTCGAGCACCGCGCTCCGACGAGCGCTCGCGCTGCTGGAGGGGAGCGCGGCACCCGAGGCGCAGCTCGCGATCTAGGAGCGCGAGGCGAGGAAGCTGTAGACCTCGGTCTCGTCGACGCCCGGGAAGGCGCCCGGCGGGAGCGCGGCGAGCAAGTGGGAGTGCGCACGCGCGCTCGGCCACGCCTGCCCCGCCCATGCCTCAGCGAGCTCGACCGGCGGCGTGCGGCAGCACGAGGGGTCGGGGCAGTGCGAGACGGAGCGCTCCTTCGTCGCGCGGCCGCGGAACCAGCGCGCCTGCGAGAACGGCACGCCGATCGAGAGCGAGAAGTCGCCTTGCGCGCTGCGCTCCGTCATCGCCGTGCACCAGAACGTGCCGGCCGGCGTCTCGGTGTACTGCTCGAACGGGTTGACCCGGTCCGCCGCGTCGAAGACCTCGCGACTCGTCCACCGCTTGCACACGGGCTGGCCCTCGATCGCGCCCGTATGGTCGGCGGGGAACGTCACCCCGTCGTTCTCGTAGGCCTTGTAGATGATCCCCGACTCGTGCACCTTCTGGAAGTGCAGCGGGATGCCGAGGTGCACGGTCGCGAGGTTCGTGAGCCGGTGCGCCGCCGCCTCGTACGAGACCGCGAACGCGTCCCGGAGGTCCTCGACCGCGAGCTGGCGCTCGTCCTTCGCGGCCGCGAGGAACGCGACGGCCGTCCGCTCGGGCATGAGCAGCGCCGCGGCGAAGTAGTTCGTCTCGATGCGCTGCCGCAGGAACGCCCCGTAGTCCGCCGGCACCGAGTGGCCGAGCACGTGGTGCCCGAGCGCCTGCAGCAGCACCGAGCGCGGGTCGTGGTCCGTGCGCGACGAGCGCGAGAGGTAGATGCGCTTGCGCTTGAGATCGGTCACCGATCGCGTCGAGTGCGGCAGGTCGCCGACGTGGTGCACGGAGAAGCCGAGGCGCTCGGTGATCGCGGCGATCAGGTGCTGCGAGAGCGGGCCGGACTGGTAGCCGACGCGCTCGAGCATCGCCGCCGCCTCGGCCTCGATCTCGGGGAAGTGGTTGTCGCGAGCGCGCATCTCGGCGCGCAGCTGCACGTTCGCGCGCCGCGCCTCCTCGGGTGTCGCGACGCGCTCCTCCGCGACCCGCTCGAGCTCGTCGACGAGCGCGAGCATCGTCTCGAGCACGTCGTCGGGCGTGCGCGGCCCGACCCGCATCGTCGGCAGCCGCTTCTGCTGCCACATCGACGACTGCATCGCTCGCTCGAGGCGCAGCTCGAGCGCGGCGCGGCGCGACGGCGGCGCGGTGCCGGTGAGCTCGTCGAGCCCGACGCCGTAGAGCGCCGCGAGCTGCTGGAGCTGCGAGAAGCGCGCCTCGCGCTTGCCGGTCTCGAAGCCCGAGAGCTGCGACGGCGCGAGCCCGATCTCCCGGTGCACGGCGTCGAGCGTCATCCCTCGCTGCTTCCGCGCGTGGCGGAGCGCCTTGCCGAGCTGCAGCGCATCGACGTGCGCGGGCGCCGCCGCCGACTCGCGCGCGGGGCGATCCCACGCCGGCGGGGAGGCGGGCGGCGCGGATGCGCGAGGTGCGGTCATGCGAGCACCATACGGCACTCCTGCACCATCTGGCAGGAATGCAGATCTTCATGCCGCAAACCACCATCCGAGCGCGCATCCTGCCCGCACAGTGAGATCAGGACAGTGCCGGGCGAGGGCTCGGCGACACGACAGGAGGACACCGTGACGGAGCAGCAGGACCACCGGATGGCCGCAGAGGCAGCCGAGCTGGAGCTGGAGTGGGCGGCGGACCCGCGCTGGAGCGGCGTGCAGCGCGACTACTCGGCGGCGGACGTCGTGCGGCTGCGCGGCTCGGTCGTCGAGGAGCACACGCTCGCCCGCCGCGGCGCCGAGCGCCTCTTCGAGCGGCTGCATGCCGACGAGACGCCCGTGCGCGCGCTCGGCGCGCTCACCGGCAACCAGGCGGTGCAGCAGGTGCGGGCGGGGCTCGAGGCGATCTACCTCTCGGGCTGGCAGGTCGCCGCCGATGCGAACCTCGCGGGGCAGACCTACCCTGACCAGTCGCTGTACCCGGCGAACTCGGTGCCCGCGGTCGTGCGCCGCATCAACAACGCGCTGCAGCGCGCCGACCAGATCGAGCGCAGCGAGGGCAAGCGCACGGTCGCCGACTGGCTCGCGCCGATCGTCGCGGATGCCGAGGCGGGCTTCGGCGGACCGCTCAACGCGTTCGAGCTCATGCGCGCCATGATCGCGGCCGGCGCCGCGGGCGTGCACTGGGAGGACCAGCTCGCGAGCGAGAAGAAGTGCGGCCACCTCGGCGGCAAGGTGCTCATCCCGACGCAGCAGCACGTGCGGACGCTGAACGCGGCGCGCCTCGCGGCCGACGTCGAGGGCGTGCCGTCCGTCATCATCGCCCGCACCGACGCGGAGGCCGCGACGCTCCTGACGAGCGACGTGGATGAGCGCGACCGCCCGTTCCTCACCGGCGGCCGCACCGCGGAGGGCTTCTACGAGGTGCGCAACGGCATCGAGCCGTGCATCGCTCGCGGCCTCGCCTACGCCGAGTACGCCGACCTGCTCTGGATGGAGACCGGCAAGCCCGATCTCGAGGTGGCCCGCCGCTTCGCCGAGGGCGTCAAGGCGCAGTTCCCCGACCAGCTGCTCGCCTACAACTGCTCGCCGTCGTTCAACTGGAAGAAGCACCTCGACGACCACGAGATCGCGCGGTTCCAGCGCGAGCTCGGCGCGATGGGATACCGCTTCCAGTTCATCACGCTCGCCGGCTTCCACGCGCTCAACCACTCGATGTTCGACCTCGCGAAGGGCTACGCCGAGCAGCACATGACCGCGTACGTCGACCTGCAGGAGCGCGAGTTCGCCGCAGAGGCGAGCGGCTACACCGCGACCAAGCACCAGCGCGAGGTCGGCACCGGCTGGTTCGACCTGGTCGCGACCGCCCTCAATCCCGACTCGGGCACGCTCGCGCTCGCGGGCTCGACCGAGTCCGAGCAGTTCCACTGATCCGCACGGCACGACGAAGGAGGACGACGATGGACCGCATCCGCATCAACGACCACGCCGAGGGGCAGGACCGCGTCCTCACGGACGAGGCCCTCGCCTTCCTGCTCGAGCTGCACGACGCGTTCGAGTGCACGCGGCAGCAGCTGCTGCAGGATCGCCGGAAGCGCCGCACCGCGCTCGCCGACGGCGAGACGCCGGGCTTCCTGGCATCGACCGCGCACATCCGCGAGGACGACAGCTGGCGGGTCGCCTCGCCCGCGCCCGGGCTCGAGGACCGCCGAGTCGAGATCACGGGCCCGATCGAGCGGAAGATGACGATCAACGCGCTCAACTCGGGAGCCAAGGTGTGGCTCGCCGATTGCGAGGACGCGTCGAGCCCGCTGTGGCGGAACGTCATCGCGAGCCAGGTCAACCTGCAGGACGCGATCCGCGACCGGATCGCGTTCACGAGCCCGGAGGGCAAGGAGTACCGAGTCACCCGGGCCGAGACCCCGACGATCGTCGTGCGGCCGCGCGGCTGGCACCTCGACGAGCACCGGATCCTCGTCGACGGCAAGCCCATGTCGGGCTCGCTCGTCGACTTCGGCCTCCACGTGCTCCACAACGCGCGCGAGCTCATCGCGCGCGGCCGCGGACCGTACTTCTACCTGCCGAAGCTCGAGTCGCACCGCGAGGCGCGGCTGTGGAACGACGTCTTCCTCCTCGCGCAGGACCGGCTCGGCATCGATCGCGGCACGATCCGCGCGACGGTGCTCATCGAGACGATCACCGCGGCGTTCGAGATGGAGGAGATCCTCTGGGAGCTGCGGGAGCACTCGGCCGGCCTCAACGCGGGCCGGTGGGACTACTTGTTCTCGATGATCAAGGCGTTCCGCTTGCGCGGGCCCGACTTCGTGCTCCCGGACCGCTCGCAGCTGACGATGACGGCGCCGTTCATGCGCGCCTACACCGAGCAGCTCGTGCGGGCGTGCCACCGCCGAGGCGCGCACGCCATCGGCGGCATGGCGGCGTTCGTGCCGAGCGCGAGGGATCCCGAGGCGACCGAGCGGGCGCTGCGGGCGGTCGCCGCCGACAAGTCGCGCGAGGCCGCCGACGGCTTCGACGGCTCGTGGGTCGCGCACCCGGGGCTCGTCGCGACATGCCGGGCCGCCTTCGACGCCGTGCTCGGCGACCGGCCGAACCAGCTGGATCGCTCGCGCGACGACGTCGAGGTCGATGCGACCGCGCTCATCGACCTCTCGACGACCCAGGGCCAGATCACCGACGCAGGGCTGCGCTCCAACATCGAGATCGCGATCCGCTACATGGAGGCATGGCTGCGCGGCCACGGCGCGGTCGCGATCCACTCCCTCATGGAGGACGCTGCCACCGCCGAGATCTCGCGCTCGCAGGTGTGGCAGTGGATCTACAACGAGTCGGTCACGAGCGACGGCCGCACGGTCACGCGCGAGCGCTGCGAGGCGATCGTCGCCGAGCTCGCCCCGTCGTTCGCCGACGGCGAGGACGACCGGTTCCGCGAGGCGATCGAGCTGTTCCGCGAGACCGCGCTCGAGGAGGCGTACCCCGCGTTCCTCACCCTCGCGGGCACGGAGCGCTACCTCGGCGACGGCGCGCGGCGTCCCGCGACCGGCTCGATCCCGGTGCAGGATGCGTCCACGCCGCTCGAGGAGGACGCGCGCGCGGCCGCGTGATGCTCAGACGACGCAGGGCGGGACCGATGCGGTCCCGCCCTGCGTCTCATCTCGCCCGTCAGCCGTGCTGGGCCTGCGCGGCGCGCAGGGACGCGAGCAGCTTCGCGCGCAGCTCCTCGGGAGCGCGGTCCTTGCACGCGCCCTGGAGCGCCGCCGTGAGCATCTCGCCCACGTGGTGCTCGGCCGAGCACTCCTCGCACTCGTCGAGGTGCGCGCGCACGTCTGCGGCATCCTCGGCGCAGAGCTCGTTGTGCAGGAACTCCTCCAGCGCGGCGCGCGCCTCGGCGCAGTCCTTCTTCCCCTCGGTCATCTCGAGGGCCGGCGTCTCGCTCACGGCTTCTTCTCCTTCACGGTGGGATCCTGCACGGCGATGCCCTGCTCCCGGGCGTAGTCGGCCAGCAGGCCTCGCAGCAGCTTGCGGCCGCGGTGCAGCCGGCTCATGACGGTGCCGATCGGGGTCTCCATGACCTCGGCGGTCTCGGCGTAGCTGAGCCCCTCGACGTCGACCCAGTAGACCGCCATGCGGAAGTCCTCGGGGACCTCCTGCAGCGCATCCTTGACGACGCCCGAGGGCATCCGGTGGATGGCTTCGGCCTCGGCGCTGCGCGCCGCAGTCGCGGTGAACGACTCGGCATCGCCGATCTGCCACTCCGCCATGTCGTCGAGCGCCGCCTCGAAGGGCCGGCGCTGCTGCTTGCGATAGGTGTTGATGTAGGTGTTGGTCTGGATGCGGTAGAGCCACGCCCGCAGGTTCGTGCCCTGCTTGAACGAGCCGTATGCCGCGTAGGCCTTGAGCAGCGTCTCCTGCACGAGGTCCGCCGCGTCGGCGGGGTTGCGCGTCATGCGCATCGCCGCCCCGTAGAGCTGATCCGCGTACTGCATCGCCTGCTCCGCGAAGTCGTCGCGCTTCGCCGCCTCTGTCTGCTCGGACTCTGTCTGCTCGGACTCTGTCTGCTCGCTTGCCATCGCGGGCGAGTCTAGTGTCGCTGTCGGCACAGGCACCTCCTCTGCTTCCGCCTCCGACCGATAGATTGCAACCGATGCCGAAGCCCGATCATTCCCGGCCCTGGACGGCCCCCACCGCGACCTCGCGGCTCGACGCGCGCGTGCAGCTGCCGGGCTCGAAGAGCCTCACGAACCGGGCGCTGCTGCTCGCGGCGCTCGCCGACGGCGGCTCGACGCTCCACCGGCCGCTGCGCAGCCGCGACTCCCGCATCATGGTCGAGGGGCTCAGGTCACTCGGCGCGACGATCCGCGAGACGCCCGGCGACGGCCGGTTCGGCCCCGACCTCGCTGTGACGCCCGGCCCCATCAGGGGCGGTTCCTCGATCGACTGCGGGCTCGCGGGCACCGCGATGCGCTTCCTCCCGATCGTCGCGGCGCTCGGCGACGGCCCGGTGTCGTTCGACGGCGACCCGCACGCGCGCGAGCGGCCCATGGCCGAGACGATCGCGAGCCTCCGCGCGCTCGGCGTGCGCGTCGACGCCGACGAGCCGCGGCTGCCCTTCACCGTGCACGGCGCGCGCGGCCCCGGCGGTCCCGGGAGCGTGCGCGGGGGCGAGGTCGAGATCGACGCGAGCGCCTCGAGCCAGTTCGTGTCGGCGCTCCTGCTCGTCGGCGCGCGCTTCGACGAGGGCCTCACGCTCCACCACCGGGGCGAGCGGCTGCCCTCGCTCCCCCACATCGAGATGACGCTCGAGGCGCTGCGCCAGCGCGGCGTCGACGCGCGCCGGGTGGGCGACGCGTCGTGGCGCGTCGAGCCCGGCCCGATCGCGGCGCTCGACGAGCGGATCGAGCCGGACCTCTCGAACGCCGCGCCGTTCCTCGCCGCCGTGGTCGCCATCGGCGGCCGCATCGTGCTCGACGGCTGGCCGGCCGAGACGACCCAGGTCGGTGCGCTGCTCCCGCAGCTGCTCGAGCCGTTCGGCGCGACGTCGAGGCTCTCGGATGGGTCCCTCACCGTCGAGGCCGTCGGCGGCGCGATCCCCGGCGCGACCCTCGACATGCACGCGGCGGGCGAGCTCGCGCCGACGATCGTCGCGCTCGGCGCGCTCGCGTCGGGGCCCGTCGAGGTCACGGGGATCGGCCACATCCGCGGGCACGAGACCGACCGCATCCGCGCCCTCGTCGACGACATCGCCGCGCTCGGCGGGCGAGCGGAGGCGCTGCCCGACGGCATCAGAGTCGAGCCCGCGCCGCTCGCGGGCGGCCCGTGGCGCGCCTTCGACGACCACCGCATCGCGACCGCCGGTGCCGTCATCGGCTTGCGCGTGCCGGGCGTCGAGGTCGACGACATCGGTGCGACGGCGAAGACGATCCCGGAGTTCCCGGAGCTGTGGAGCGCGATGCTCGCCGGCTCCGACGGCAGCGGATCGGGCGGCAGGGGCGCATGAGCTGGCTCGGCGACTACGAGGACCCGTACGAGGAGTACGACGAGTCGAGCGTGCGCGAGCGGCCGAACCCGAAGGCGAACCGGCCGAGGTCGAAGCAGCGCCCCGAGCACGACGACGCCATCACAGGCATCGTGACCGCGGTCGACCGCGGCCGCTACACGCTCGCCGTGCGCGTCGGCGAGCCCGACGAGGCCGTCGTGAGCGCCGCGCGCGCCCGGGAGCTGCGCAAGCAGGCGATCGTCGCGGGCGACCGGGTCGACGTCGTGGGCGACACGAGCGGCGAGGAGGGATCGCTCGCCCGCATCGTGCGCATCCAGCCGCGCGCGACCGTGCTGCGGCGATCGGCCGACGACACCGACGTCGTCGAGCGCGTCATCGTCGCGAACGCCGACGTGCTGCTCATGGTCGTCGCGGCCGCGGATCCCGAGCCGCGGCCCGCGCTCGTCGACCGCTACCTCGTCGCGGCGCTCGACGCCGGCATCACACCCGTCATGGTGGTCACGAAGACCGACGTCGCCGATCCCGCGCCGTTCCTCGCCCACTTCGAGGGGCTCGACATCGAGGTGTGGCAGTCGTCGATCGAGGACCCTCCCGTCGAGGCGCTCCGCGAGCGGCTCGACGGGCACACGACGGTCGCCGTCGGCCACTCGGGCGTCGGCAAGTCGACGCTCGTGAACGCGCTCGTGCCGGGCGCGATGCGCGCGGTCGGCCACGTGAACGCCGTCACCGGCCGCGGCCGGCACACCTCGTCGTCGACCGTCTCGTTCAAGCTCGGCTCCGGCTGGATCATCGACACGCCCGGCGTGCGCTCCTTCGGCCTCGGCCACGTCGCGACGGCCAACGTGCTGAGCGGCTTCCCCGACCTCGCGGCCGTCGCCGAGGACTGCCCGCGCGGCTGCTCGCACCTCGTCGGGGAGGAGTACTGCGAGCTCGCGATCGCCGCGCGCGAGGGGCGGCTCGGGCAGCGCCGCGTCGACTCGATGCAGCGGCTGCTCGGCACGCTCGTCGCCGCGCGCCAGCAGCGGCACGAGGAGTGACGCGCGGCCTACGCTGGAGGGCGTGACCCGCTACGACGACGACCTCGCCCTCGCGCTCCGGCTCGCCGACGCCGCCGACGCGATCTCGATGGCGCGCTTCGGCGCGCAGGACCTCGAGATCACGACGAAGGCCGACACGACGCACGTGACGGACGCCGACCGCGCGGTCGAGCAGCGCATCCGCACCATGCTCGCCGAGGAGCGCCCGGGCGACGCGATCCTCGGCGAGGAGTTCGGCACCGAGGGCGACGCCGCGCGGCAGTGGATCGTCGACCCGATCGACGGCACGGCGCACTTCCTGCGCGGCGCACCGATCTGGGCGACCCTCATCGCGCTCGCGGTCAAGGGCAGGCCGGTCGTCGGCGTCGTCTCCTCCCCCGCGCTCGGCGCGCGCTGGTGGGCCGCGCAGGGCTCCGGCGCGTGGACCGATCCCGCCGAGCCCCGCCGCCTGCGGGTCTCGGGCGTCGCGTCGCTCGAGGATGCGGTGCTCTCGTACAACGCGATCCAGGGCTGGGACGGCGCGGGCAGGCTCGACGACCTCGTCGCGCTGCAGCGCGAGGTGTGGCGCGCGCGCTCGTACGGCGACGCGTGGAGCTACATGCTGCTCGCGGAGGGGAAGGTCGACGCGGTCGCCGAGTTCGACCTCAAGCCCTACGACATGGCCGCGCTCGTGCCGGTGATCGAGGAGGCCGGGGGGCGCTTCACGTCGGTCGACGGCCAGGCGGGCCCGTGGCACGGGTCGGCGCTCGCGACCAACGGCGCGCTCCACGACGAGCTGCTCGCGCGGCTCGCGCGCTGAGCCGCTCGGGCTGATCCGCGCCGGCTGATCCGCGCCGGCTGATCCGCGCCGGCGCTCAGCCCCGCGCGGCGGCCTCGAGCGCCGCGACGTCGAGCTTCCGCATCTCGAGCATCGCGCGCGTGACGTCCTTCGAGCGCGGCCCCTGCATGAGCTCGCCGAGCTGCTCGGGGATGATCTGCCACGAGACGCCGAAGCGGTCGCGGCACCACCCGCACATCGACTCCTCGCCCCCGTCGGCGACGAGGGCGTCCCACAGCCGGTCGACCTCCGCTTGCCCGTCGACGGTCACGGCGATCGACACCGCCTCCGACTGCGGGAACTGGGGACCGCCGTTCAGCAGCTGGAAGGGCGAGCCGCCGAGCGTGAGGTCGACCGTGAGGGCCTCGCCGGGCGGGGCGTCCCCCGGCCAGGGGCTCTCATCGCCGGGGATCCGCATCACATCGGTGATCGCCGAGTCGGGCAGGAGCGAGACGTAGAGCTCGGCTGCCTCCTCGATGCGGCCGTCGAACCAGAGCACCGTGCGCACATCCGTCATGGCCGCCATGATGCTCGCCCGGAGCGCGGATCGATAGCCTCGATCCATGCGAGAGATCACGCCCGCCGAGACCGCCGACCGCCCGATCGTCGACGTGCGCGAGCAGCACGAGTGGGACGCGGGGCACGCGGTCGACGCGCTGCACATCCCGATGAGCGAGATCGTCGAGCGGCTCGACGAAGTGCCCGACGGCGCGGCCGTGATCTGCCGCTCGGGCGCGCGGAGCGGTCAGGTCGTCGCCTTCCTCGAGCAGCGCGGCATGGATGCGGTGAACGTCGCGGGCGGGACCCTGCGGTGGGCGGCGGAGGGCCGCCCGATGGTCGGCACGGTCGCCTGACGCGGCACCGGCGGTGGAGGATCAGACCATGGCGACCCACCACCGCGAAGTGGAGACGAAGCTCGAGCCGCCGGAGGGCGCGGCGCTCCCGGGATTCGAGGCGGCCCCGCGCGTCGCGTCGACGACGGCGCCGCTCGAGCTCCCGCTCGACGCCGAGTACTTCGACACGGCCGACCTCGCGCTCGCCGAGATCGCCGATGACGAGGTCGCCGCTGCACCGGCGGCCGGCGGTCCATCGGATGCGCGTCGCCGTCCGCCGGCTGCGCGCCGCGCTCGCGACGTCCCGGTCGCTGCTCGATGCCGAGCGGACCGAGCCGGTGCGGGCGGAGCTGCGCTGGCTCGCCCGCGCGCTCGGCGAGGATCGCGACGCCGAGGTGCTGCTCGAGCGGCTCACTGCGGCCGCCGGCGCGCTGCCCGCCGAGCTCGCGAGAGGCCCGCTGGCGAACCGCCTCGACGACGCGCTGCGCTCGCGCACCCGGGCGGCGCACCGCCGCACCCTCGAGGCCCTCGAGTCGGAGCGCGGGCGCGCCGGCGACGCGCCTCGCGCGGTCGCTCGAGCGCGTGCAGGCGGTGCTCGGCGAGCACCACGACGCGGTCGTCGCCCAGCCTGTGCTCCGGGAGCTCCGCATGCGGGCGCACCTCGGCGGCGAGAACGCCTTCAGCTACGGGCTGCTCGCGGGGAGCGAGCGCGCCCGCGCCCTGGCCGCCGAGTCGGAGCTCGGACCTGCCTGGGCGCGGGCGCGCGCGAAGCGGCGACACCGCTGGCTGGGCTGATCAGCCGACGACGAGCTTCTTGTTCATGAACTCCTCCATGCCGTGCGGCCCGAGCTCGCGGCCGAAGCCCGATCGCTTCGTGCCGCCGAAGGGCATGTCGTAGTCCTCGGCGCTCGCGTCGTTGATCGCGACCATGCCCGCGTCGATGCGGTCGGCAACCGCGCGCGCGAGGTCGGGGTCGCTGCACCACACGCGGGCGCCGAGCCCGAAGGGCGTGTCGTTCGCGATCCGCACGGCGTCGTCGACGTCCTTCGCACGGTAGACGGTGCCGACGGGGCCGAAGAGCTCCTCGCGGTACACGCTCATCGCGTCCGTCACGTCGGCGAGGAGCGCCGGCTGCACGCGCGTGCCGTCTCCCTCGTCGACGGCACCGGCGAGCACGCGCGCGCCCTCCGCGAGGGCGGCACTGGTCTGCTCGCGCAGGCGGTCGGCCGCGGCCTGCGACGAGAGCGGGCCGACGAGCGCGTCCTCATCCTCGGGGTCACCGACCTCGACCGCGGCGATCGCCTCCGCGAGCCGCGTCGAGAACTCGTCGTAGAGCTCATCGACGACGATGAAGCGCTTCGAGGCGTTGCACGCCTGGCCGGAGTTCTCCATCCGGGCCGCGACCGCCGACTCGACCACCGCATCCATGTCGTCCGTCGAGAGCACGACGAAGGGGTCGCTCCCGCCGAGCTCGAGCACGACCTTCTTGAGGTTGCGGCCCGCGATCTCGGCGACCGCGGCGCCCGCGCGCTCGGAGCCGGTGAGCGAGACGCCGCGCACGCGCGGGTCGGGGATGACGATCTCGCCGATCTGGTCGTTCGTCGCGAAGATGTTCTCGTAGGCGCCGGCGGGCAGCCCCGCCTCCTCGAGGATCTCGGCGATGACGGTCGCCGACCACGGGCACTGCGGCGCGTGCTTGAGCAGCACGGTGTTGCCGAGCATGAGGTTGGGGAAGGCGAAGCGCGCGACCTGGTAGTACGGGTAGTTCCACGGCATGATGCCGAGGATGACGCCCTGCGCCGACTTCACGACGCGCGCGTCGACGTCCTCGCGAGTCTTGAGCACCTCGTCGGCGAGGAACTCCGCCGCGTTGTCGGCGTAGTACTGGATGATCTCGCCCGAGAACTCCGCCTCGAAGACACCCTGCCCGAGGGGCTTGCCCATCTCGGTGCGGATGATCTCAGCGAGCTCGCGCGAGCGCTCGGTGAAGGCCTTCGCGGCCTTCGTGAGGATCGCTGCGCGCTCCGCCATCGGCGTCGCGCGCCACGGCTCGAACGCCGCGTGGGCGCGCTCGATCGCGGCGCGGATCTCGTCGTCGGTCGCGGTGGGGAACTCCTTGACGACCTGGCCGGTGTAGGGGTCGACGACCCGGTACTCGCTCACGCTGCCTCCTCGCAGGATCGGGAGCCTCCAGGCTAGTCGAGGAGACCGACCGCCGATCGCGGGCAGCGTCAGGCGGGATCTCACAGCGTGCGACTCGGCCGATGGTGGAGATGGGGGGAATCGAACCCCCGTCCAACGCTCACATCGTGCGGCTTCTCCGGGTGCAGCTCAAGGGTGGCGTTCTGCTCGGCTCCGACCTTTGTCCTGAGCACCTAGGTCGACGAGCCCAGTCACAGTGAAAGTCCCGCGATGCCCTGTGACGCAGCATCGCAGCGAGCTCTCAAGATGACGCCAGGGTCCGGGGCGAGAGCAACCCCGGTCTGACGGACTTCAGGCTCGCTTAGGCAGCGAGGGCGAAGTCGGTGCGCTTTGCATTGGCACCTATTGGTTTGCAGGGGGCGTTGAAGAGATGACCCTGCATCCTCTACCCGCTTCCCGCAGCAATCGAGACGCTGTCGAAACCGATCATCCCCGTGCTGGGCGCGAGTCGCACGCTGTGGAGTTTCCAATGCCGGATGCGTCCGGCTCGCTGGCGAGGCCAGCCCACCATGGTAGCGCGCCCGGGATCCTTGGGCAACCGTCAGCCGAAGAGCAGCTCCGCCTCGCGGTAGCGGTGGTCGGGCACGCGCTTGAGGTCGCCGAGCGCCTCCGCCATCGGCACCCGCACGATATCGGTGCCGCGCAGCGACACCATCGAGCCCCACGCGCGGTCCGTGATCGCATCGACCGCGGCGAGCCCGAAGCGCGTCGCGAGCACGCGATCCGCGCCCGAGGGCGCCCCGCCGCGCTGGATGTGGCCGAGCACGGTCGCCCGCGACTCGATCCCCGTGCGCTCCTCGATCATCGGCGCGATGACCTCGCCGATGCCGCCCAGGCGCGGGCGGTCGAAGGCGTCGAGGCCCTTGCGCGAGTACTCCTCGTCCATCCCCTCGAGCTTGAAGCCCTCGGAGACGACGACGAGCGGCGCGCGGCGGCGGTCGTAGACCGATTGCACGTACTCGCAGATCCACTCGATCGAGCGCGGCTGCTCGGGGATGAGCGTGACGTGCGCGCCCGTCGCGATGCCGGTGTGGAGCGCGATCCAGCCGACGTGCCGCCCCATGACCTCGAGCACCATGCAGCGCATGTGCGAGTCGCCGGTCGTGCGCAGCCGGTCGCCGGCCTCCGTCGCGATCTGCACGGCCGTGTCGAAGCCGAAGGTGTAGTCGGTCGCGTCGAGGTCGTTGTCGATCGTCTTCGGCACCCCGACGATGGGGATGCCGTCGTCGGCGAGCCGATTGGCGGCCGCGAGCGTGCCCTCGCCGCCGATCGCCATGACCGCCTCGATCCCGAGGCGCTCGAGCGTCTCGGCGATGCGCTCTGGCCCGCCCTTCTCCCCCTCGTAGGGGTTCGTGCGGCTCGTGCCGAGGATCGTGCCGCCGATGCGGGAGGTGCCTCGCACCGCCGAGCGGTTGAGCACCCGCACGTCGCCCTCCTTGAGCCCCCGGTAGCCGTCGCGGATGCCGACGAACTCGTGCCCGTGGTGCTTCATGCCGGTGAGCACGGCGGCTCGGATGACCGCGTTGAGACCCGGGCAGTCGCCGCCGGAGGTCAGGATGCCGATGCGCATGTCGCCCTTCCGCCGGCGAGCCCTGGGTGAGCGCCGGCAGGCCCATTCAAGTCGACGCGCGCTGGGAAAGTCGAACCGCGCGGGACGTCAGTCGCCGAGGCGGTTCCGCGTGCGCATCGCGCGCTCGGCCTCGCGCTTGTCCTGCCGCTCGCGCAGCGCGTGCCGCTTGTCGTACTCCTTCTTGCCCTTCGCGACCGCGAGCTCGACCTTCGCGCGGCCGTCCGAGAAGTAGAGCGAGAGCGGCACGAGCGTGTAGCCGCCCTGCGCGACCTTCGCGGCGAGCTTGTCGATCTCGTCGCGGTGCAGCAGCAGCTTGCGCTTGCGCCGCGGCGGGTGGTTCGTCCAGGTGCCCTGCCCGTACTCGGGGATGTGCACGGCGTCGAGCCACGCCTCGCCGCGGTCGACGAACGCGTAGCCGTCGACGAGCGACGCGCGGCCCGCGCGCAGCGACTTCACCTCGGTGCCCGTGAGCACGAGGCCCGCTTCGATGCGGTCCTCGATGTGGTAGTCGTGGCGCGCCTTGCGGTTCTGCGCCACGACCCTCTGGCCCTGTTCGCGCGGCATGGCTCGCTCCCGGTCTCGGTGGTCTCGACAGCCCGTGCTCGGGCAGCCGCCCAGTGTAGCGCGGCTAGGGCCGCGGCTCAGATCCTGAGGTAGCGGCGGATCGCGACGGCGGCCGCGACGCCCGCGAAGAGCACACCGATCCCGAGCAGCACGGGCGCGACGACGAGCGCGTCGTCGAGCCCCACGATCGCGATCGTCTGCAGCATCGGCGCGACGTAGCCCTGCAGCAGGAAGTGCACCGTCGCGACGACCGCTCCGGCCGCGAGCACCGCTCCGACGAGCGCCGCGACGATCCCCTCGATGATGAACGGCGTCTGGATGAACCGGTTCGAGGCGCCGACGAGCCGCATGATCCCGAGCTCGCGCTTCCTCGAGAAGGCGGAGAGGCGGATCGTCGTGGAGATGAGCAGCACGGCGGCTACGAGCATGAGCACGGCGATGCCGATCGCGACGAGGCTCGCGGTGCTCAGCACCTGGAAGATGGGCTCGAGCAGCGCCCGTTGATCGCGCACCTCGAGCACGCCCGGCAGCGCGCTCGTCGCCTCGCGGATGAGGTCGGCGTCCTGCGGCGCGGTCGGCCGCACCCAGAGCGCCTCGTTCATCGTCTCGGGACTCGCGAACTCGGCGCTCGAGGTGCCCCCGAACTGCTCCATGAAGTGCTGGTAGGCGAGCTCTCGGTCCTCGAACTCGACGTCGGCGACGTACGGCGCGATCGCCCCGCTCTCGAGCACGGCCCGCACGGCGTCGACCTGCTCGGCGGTCGCGGCGGTCTGGCTGCACGTCGCCGTCGCGTCGACGGGCCCGCAGAAGTAGACCCCGACCTGGGCCCGGTCGTACCAGAAGCCCTTCATCTGGTTGATCTGCATCTGCAGCAGGATCGCGGCGCCGACGAACGACAGCGAGATGAACGTCACGAGCACGACCGAGACGACGACCGAGAGGTTGCGGCGCAGGCCGTTCCAGACCTCCTGCGCGATCAGCTGGACCCTCACGCGGTCTCCTCCTCGAGCGCTCGCGGCGCGAGCTCGTCGTCGTCGCCGAGATGTCGGCGGTAGGAGCCGTGCGCCTCGTCGCGCATGATGCGGCCGGCGTCGAGCTCGACGACGCGCTTCTGCATCTCGTCGACGATCGAGGCCTCGTGCGTCGCCATCACGACCGTCGTCCCGCCCTCGTTGATGCGAGCGAGCAGCGCCATGATGCCCGCGCTCGTCGAGGGGTCGAGGTTTCCCGTCGGCTCGTCGGCGAGCAGGATCGGCGGTCGGTTGACGACCGCGCGCGCGATCGCGACGCGCTGCTGCTCGCCGCCCGAGAGCTCGTGCGGGAGCCTCGACGCCTTGCCCGCGAGCCCGACGATCTTCAGCACGTCGGGCACGGCCTCCGAGATGAAGGCGCGACTCTTGCCGATCACCTGCAGCGTGAAGGCGACGTTCTCGTAGACCGTCTTGTTGCCGAGCAGGCGGAAGTCCTGGAAGACGACGCCGAGGTTGCGGCGGAAGAAGGGCACGCGCCGGTTGGGCAGCGCCTTGAGGCGCTGGCCGAGCACGTGCACCTCGCCGCTCGAGGGCGTCTCCTCGCGCAGCACCATGCGGATGAGCGTGGACTTGCCCGAGCCGGAGGCGCCGACGAGGAAGACGAACTCGCCCTTGAGGATCTCGAGGGAGACGCCGTCGAGCGCGGGGCGAGCCTTGCGGGAGTAGGTCTTCGAGACCTCGTCGAAGCGGATCATGGCCCGTCGAGGCTACGGGCGGCGGGCGGCTCGGCTCTGCACCGCTGTCGGCGCGGCGCGACCTCGGCGCACGTCGTCGCGCGCTCGGCGGCTCACGAGCTGGAGCGCCGGTGCCAGTCCGCGACGCGGCCGTCGGCCCGCGCGAGCCCGAGGATGCCGACGTGGGTGCGCTCCGGCTGGCCCCAGTAGCTGCGCTCGTAGAGCTCGTGGCGCGCGCCGAAGCCCGTGCCGATCGCATCCCACAGCTCGCCGACGACCTCGAGCCGCTCGCGCGCATCCGCCCCGCCCGATCCGCGCAGCAGCGGCTCGACCGGCTCGACCTCTGGCGTGCCGAGCGAGCCGATCGGCACGGGCAGGTGGGCGAGCGCCGACGAGAGCGTCGTCTCGAGCGAGATCCGCACGCGCGAGTAGGCGTCGGGCGCGAGCGCCGAGAACGCCATCGCGGCGTCGACGCCCGGCAGGATCGACTCCCCCGACGGCACGGCCTGCTCGATCATGGCGTCGCGGAGGCCCGCGACCGTGTGCCGGAAGGCGATGACCTCGCCGAGCGCCGCTTGCGTGCCGCGGCGCTCCTCGGTGCCCATGATCTCTGCCGCCCGCACGGCGAGCCCGGCGATGCGCTCGAGCTTCGCCTCGAGCCGCGTCGCCGCCTGGAAGGCGAGCCGGGCGTTCCAGCCGACCGCGCCGCGGTTGAAGGCGAGCATCGTGTCGGCGTCGCGGATGAAGACGTCGGTCCACGGCACGAGCACGTCGTCGAAGACGACGAGCGCGTCGTGCTCCTGGAAGCGGCTCGCGAGCGGCTGGTCGGTGCGGAAGGGCGTGCCGCGCGTGTAGACGCGCACGCCCGGCGAGCCGACGGCGACCGACGCGGCGACCGCGAACGCATCCGTCTGCACCTCGCCCCCGAAGTGCGAGACGAACAGGCGCTGCGCGGTCGCGGCGCCCGTGACGACCGCCTTCGCGCCGCGCAGCACGACGCCCTCGTCGGTCTCGCGGACGACGTGCAGGAACACGTCGCCGACCTCGTCGGGCGGCAGCTCGCGGTCGACGGGCGGGTTGACGAGCGCTTGGGCGTAGTGCGTGACGGCGCGCTGGTCGCGCTCGAGCGCCGCGCGCACGTTGGGCTCGAAGCGGCCGAAGAACGGCGCGTGCGCCGCCATCGACGTGAGCATGCACGCCATGAACTCGGGGGTGCGGCCGAGCCAGCCGTGCGTGCGCCGCTGCCACGCGCGGATCGCCTCGCGCTGCGCGCGGAGGTCGCCCTGCGACTGCGGCACGGTCCAGAAGGCGTGGGTGACCCCGTCGCCGTCCCCGATCGGCGCGAGCAGCGCATCCGCCGCCTCGTCGTGCAGGGCGTCGTAGAGCGACGCGATGGTGGATGCGGTGCCCGCGAAGGCGGGATGCTCGGCGACGCGCGCGACGCGCTCGCCGTCGTGGACGACCACTCGACCGTCGTCGAGGCTCTCGAGGTAGTCGCTGCCGGTCTGCGGTCGGGTGCCCATCGCCGCTCCTACTGCGCGTCCTCGCGCTGCTGCTGCTTGCGCCAGCGGATGCCCGCCGCGATGAAGCCGTCGAGGTCGCCGTCGAAGACCGCCGAGGGGTTGTTGACCTCGTGGAGCGTGCGGAGGTCCTTGACCATCTGGTACGGCGCGAGCACATAGGAGCGCATCTGATCGCCCCAGCTCGCGGCGATCGAGCCGGCGAGCTCCTTCTTGCGGGCCGCCTCCTCCTCGCGCTTGAGCAGCATGAGGCGGCTCTGCAGCACGCGCATCGCCGCGGCGCGGTTCTGGATCTGGCTCTTCTCGTTCTGCATCGAGACGACGACGCCGGTCGGGATGTGGGTGATGCGCACCGCGGAGTCGGTCGTGTTGACGGACTGACCGCCCGGCCCCGAGGAGCGGAAGACGTCGACCCGGATGTCGTTCTCCGGCACCTCCACCTCGTCGACCTGCTCGAACAGCGGCACGACCTCGACCGCCGCGAACGACGTCTGGCGCTTGCCCGCGGCGCCGAAGGGGCTCATGCGCACGAGCCGGTGGGTGCCGGCCTCGACGGAGAGCTGCCCGAAGGCGTAGGGCGCGTCGATCTCGAACGAGGCCGACTTGATGCCCGCCTCCTCCGCGTAGCTCGTCTCGTAGACGGTGACGGGCATGCCGTGCTGCTCGGCGTACCGGAGGTACATGCGCAGCAGCATCTCGGCGAAGTCGGAGGCGTCGACGCCGCCCGCGCCGGCGCGGATCGTGACGACGGCGGGGAGCGGGTCGAACTCGCCGTCGAGGAGCGTCTGGATCTCCATCTCGCCCATGAGCTTCTGCAGGCTCGCGAGCTCCTTCTTCGCCTCGAGCTGCGTCGCCTCGTCGGCCTCCTCGTTCGCCATCTCGACGAGCACCTCGAGGTCGTCGATGCGCGACTCCGCCTCGACGATGCGGCGCAGGTCGGCCTGCGCGTGGCTCAGCTGGCTCGTCACCTTCTGCGCGGCGTCGGGGTCGTCCCACAGGTCGGGCGCGCCCGCGGCGGCGGAGAGCCGCTCGATGTCGGCGGCCAGCCGGTCGACGTCGGTGACCGCCTTGATGTCGGCGAACGTGGAGCGGAGGGCGGCGATCTCGCCGCCGATGTCGAGATCGGCCATGATGCCCCAGCCTACCGGCGCGGCATCGTCCGTCCCGCCCGACGCCGGCACCGCATCCGCTCGACCAGCGCGAGCATCGTAGGCTCGGGCTGTGAGCGGGGGCGACGAGACCGAGCGCTTCCCGTGGAGGCGCGTCGCGGGCGCCGTGTACGTGCCGACGGCGGCGTTCGCGATCGGCGAGGGCGCGGTCATCCCCTACATCCCGCTCATCGCGGGTGACCTGGGCGCCTCCCTCGCGGTCGCCGCGGTCGTCGCGGCGATGCTCACGATCGGGCAGCTCGCGGGCGATGTGCCCGGCGGTGGCGTCGTCGCTCGCTTCGGGGAGCGGCCGACGATGATCGGCGCGGGCGCGCTCGTGCTCGCGGCGCTCGCGCTCGCGCTCGTGGCGAGGGATGCGTGGACGCTCGGCGTCGCCGTGTTCGTGCTCGGCCTCGGCCACGCGGTCTTCGCGCTCGCGCGGCACGCGTTCATGACGACCTACGTGCCGATCCGGTATCGGGCGAGGGCGCTGTCGACGCTCGGCGGCATCTTCCGCCTTGGCATGTTCGTCGGCCCGCTCATCGGCGCCGCGGTGCTCGGGCTCGGGCTCCCGCTCGGCGCGGTGTGGGTGTTCTTCGGCGTCTGCACGATCGTCGCGATCGCCGTCCTCGTCGTGCTGCCCGATCCGACGACGGCCTTCGAGCGGAAGCCCCCGACGACGGGCGTCATCGAGCTGCGGCAGGAGCGCACGGGCGTGTGGCGCGTCGTGCGGCAGCACGCGCGCGTGCTCGCGACCGTCGGCGTCGGCGCGGCGATGCTCGCGCTCGCGCGCTCAGCGCGCAATGTGCTGCTGCCGCTCTGGGCGATCTCGATCGGGCTCGACGCCGCCACGACCGGTCTCGTGATCGGCATCGCGGGCGGCGTCGACTTCGCGCTCTTCTTCGTCTCGGGCTGGATCATGGATCGCTTCGGGCGGCTGTGGAGCGTCGTGCCGACGCTCGGCCTCATGGCGGTGGCGTTCGCGATGCTCGCGGTCTCGCACGACCTCGATGCCGCGACCGGCTGGTTCGTCGCGGCGGCGATGGTGCTCGGCCTCGGCAACGGGCTCGGCTCCGGCATCATCATGACGCTCGGCGCGGATCTCGCCGATCCCCGCAACCCCGCGCCGTTCCTCGGTGCGTGGCGGCTGACGGTCGACCTCGGCGGCGCCGTCGCCCCGCTCGCGATCTCGGCGGTCGTCTCGATCGCGTCGATCGCGTGGGCAGCGGCCGGGCTGACCGCGGTGTGCATCGCCGGTGCTGCGATCCTGCTCAAGTGGCTGCCGCGGAAGCCGCGGGAGTGACGCTCACGCAGCGGAGGCCGTGAGCTCGTCGATCGCCGCCCGGATGGCCTCCGCGGCCTCGGGGCTCGCCGCGCCGTCGCGCTCGAGCGCGTCGACCTGCGAGCGGAGCTCCGCGAGTCCCGCCGCGAGGCCCGCCGTCTCCCCGTCCGCTGCCGCGGCCTCGAGCGCCGCGACCCGGCCGAGGAGCGCATCGCCTGCGGCGGCGTCGAGCCCGCCGCCCGCGACCGCGCCGCCGATCGCGTCGCGTACCCCGGCGAAGCTGATCGGCGCAGGCTCTACAGGGGCCGGCTCGACCGGTGCCGGGTCGGCAGGCGCAGACGCGGTGGGCGCGGGCGCCGGCTGCTCGGACTCGGCGGGCGCGGGTGCCGGTGTCGCCGCCTCCCCTGCCGCCGCCGGCGTCGGCTCCGCGGCCGCGTCGGGCGCGGGCTGCGCGGCGGGGGCGGCGCTCGTCCCCGGCTCGCCGGCGAGCGGCGTCGCGGCCGTCGCCGACGGCGGCGTGACGGTCACTGGTGCCCCGTCCTGCGCGGCGGGCGGCTGCGACGCGAGGGCGTCGTCCGCGCTCGGCCGCTGCAGCAGCGGGACGACGACGAGCAGCAGCGCAGCGAGCGCCACGAGGGCGGCCACGGCGAGCAGCGCCCGGCGGGCGACGCGCTTGCGCGGGGCAACGACGACCGCGGTCGCCGCGCCGGCCGGGGCGAGCGGACCGGTCGACGGCGCACCGAGCGCCTCGACGGTCGGCGCGGCAGCCACGAGCGGCACGGTGTCGGCCACCGGCACTGCTGCGGCGGCGACCTCGCCCGTGCGCGGCAGCGCGCTCCGGATCTCGGCGAGCTCGTCGCGCACGAGCGCCGCGTCCGACCCGCGGTCGTCCGGGTGCTTCGAGAGCAGGCGCGCGACGAGGGCGTCGAGCGCGGCCGGCGCGTCGGTGAGCCGCTCCGACACCCGGGGCGCCGGCGCGTGCACGTGCTGCTGCAGCAGCGCGAGGGGGTGCTCGCCCGCGAACGGCGGCCGTGCGGTGAGCAGGGTCATCATGACGCAGCCGAGCGCGTACAGATCCGTCGCGGGCGTCGCTCGACCGCCGTCGGCCTGCTCGGGAGCCATGTAGGCGGCGCTGCCGACGATGGTGGAGGCGGCCGTCATCTGGCCGGACGTGCCGTCGACGCTCGCAGTCGCGCAAGAGGCCCGTGCGTTCGAGCCCCGTGCGTTCGAGCCGCGTGCGCGTCGCGCGAGCGAGTCCCGCGCGGCGTACTCCGGCTGCGCTCCCGCGAGCGCCGCGGCGAGGTGGTCGCTCGAGCCCGTCGTCCGTGTCGTAGCGAGATCAGTCGACGAAGACGGCGCGCGCCGTCGCGGTCACGTCGAGGCGGATGCCCTCGGGCAGCAGGAGCGAGACGACCGGCGGGCGCCACGTGCTCGACACGGAGACGGTGGCGCTGCGGGCATCGGCGCTCGCACCTTCGACCCGCACGTCGTCGAGCTCGCCAGCGGCCTCCGCCGCCCAGGCCGCAGCGGCCTCCTGCACCGCCGCGTCGGCGAGCTCCGGCGCGGCGGTGGCACCGTCGAAGCGCACCTGCTCGAGCGCGAATGCCTCGGCGGCCGCGAGCGCCGCCCCGTCGGCGACCGTGAACAGCCGGCGACGCTCGACGAGCATGCTCGTCGCCGCGGCGACCGCGAGCACGAGAGCGAGCGCGAGCGCCGCGAAGCCGATCGCCAGCACGAGCGTCGAGCCCTCCTCCTCGCCCGCGAGTCGCGACCACGCGCGCTTCACGGGGCGCCGCCGAAGGCGGAGACCGGCTGGCTCGCGAGCGCCGAGACGGGCACGCCGACCCCGGCGCCGAGGTCGAGGCCGGGCGGGGCGAGCGGGAGCGGCACGGTCGCGTCGAGGCGGACGGAGACCGTGCCGCGCCGGGTGTCGCACGCGTCCTGCGCAGGGGTGCACACGACCTCGACGCGCACGGCCTCGGGCTCGAGCCCGGCGTCCGCCATCGCAACGCGGATCGCCCGATCGGCTGCGGCCAGGCCCTGCTCGTGCGAGTCGGCTTGCGCGATCGCCCGCGCCGCGTGGCGGGCGCCGCCCTCGATGCCGAGCACGGCGTGCTGGATCTGGCCGAGCGCGAGCACGAGGTAGACGAGCGGCACGAGCAGGATGAGCCCGACGGTGAGGAACTCGATCGAGGCGGAGCCCTCCTCCGACGCGAGCCCGCCCAGGGCGCCTGCGCGCCGCTCAGCGGAGCGATTCGACGGGGGCATGACCGGCGACCTCGAGCGCGACGGGGCCGATGAAGCCGAGCACGGGCAGCGGTGCCGCGACGCGGATCTCGATGGTCTCGAGTCCCGCGACGACGGCGCTCGATGCGCTCACCCGCTCGGCGTAGCGTGGTCCGATCGCCGTCGAGATGAGCTCGCGCGTGCGCTCGACGCCCGCCGCGGCATCGGAGCCGAGCAGCGAGGCGTGCCGCGCGCCCTCCGCCGCCGCGTCGGCGACGGTCGCGCGCACGTGCAGCGCGAGCGAGAGCTGCATGACCGAGAGCACGAGCACGACGAGCAGCCCCGCCACCATGGCGAACTCGGCGACCGCCGAGCCGCGCTCGTCGGCCAACCGCATCAGAAGCTCGTGACGCGCGAGATCGCCTGCTCGAAGACGCCCTGCAGCGCGGGCCCCGCGACCGTCCACAGCACGATGACGAGTCCCGCGGTCATCAGCGTGACTCGGCGCGTTCCCCCCAACCGATCATGCCGCGAGCTCGCGGATGCGGCGGCAGGTTATCGGGTCATATTCGATTGCCTCCCGCGTCCGCACGAGCGCGTCGAGGCGCTGGTAGAAGCGGATCGACGAGAGGCCGAGACGGTCGCGGGCTTCGCGCTCGAGCCAGCCGCGGCCTTTCCAGGGCTTGGCGGCGAGGTCGAGGACGGCGCGGTCAAGGTCGGAGAGCATCCCTCACATTCTCCCGGCAGCCGGTGACTTCCGCTTAGACTCGCGCCATGAAGACGCTTCGCCTGGCCGCGCTGAGCGCCGCCGCGCTCTTGCTCGCCGGATGTGCGAGCGCTTCGGCCGACGAGCCGGAGTCGACCCCGACGCCGAGCGCCTCGCACGTACCGTTCTGGCAGGCGGTGGACAGTTGCGATGGGCACATCGGCAGCGGCTTCGAAGTACTCGACGACGGCGAGAGCCTGGTGATCGACGGCGCGGTAGGCCGTGCACCCGGTGCCAGCACGACCGCGATCTTCTGCGTGCTTGACGAGCTTGACATGAGCCAAGCGGACCAGCAGCGCATCCAGTCGACGCGAGCGCTGGACGGGACCATGACCGCCGAGTGGGACGGGTACGAAGCGACCTGGACCTACCACCCGGACGACGGGCTCGACATGGTCTTGACTCAGGAGCCCTTCGAGAACTGATGCTCGACTTCCCCGGTGACGTGTGCGAGCGCTGCAGGCACACTCTCCGCGACGGTGCCTGCCCTGCTTGCGGATGGATGCCCGACCCCGTCGACGGCGAGCGCCCGCCGTACGAGCCCGACGACGTGCCCGGCATCCGCGGCTGGTGAGCGTCAGCGGCCGCACCTACCGTCGGCGCCATGATGAGCAAGCCCGACCACTTCCAGACCGCCTACAACCTCGGCGGCGACGTCGCCGAAGCCGAGAACCACGGCAAGCCCCTCCCGCTCGAGCGCGTGCCCGACGGCGAGACACTTTGGCGCGCCGTCATGGGCGACGCCGCCCGCGCCGACTGGCCGACGAACACGCTCCCGCAGCTGCGCGCAGAGTTCGACCGCGGCTACGGCGACTACTGGTGAACGACAAAGCGCCCCGCCACCTCCGAAGAGGGCCGGGCACTCCGCAGGGTTCAGAACGCGTAGGCCATCTCAGCGACGCCCGGTGCGCTCACCAACTCGTCCGACGTTCGCACCGTCACAACGCCGTGCCCGCGCTCGGTGGACTCAAGGAAGGCAACGTACATCGCCATGGTCGTCGTGGGTGCGGCCGGCGATGCGTCGGCCCTGTCATCATCGGGTCCGCCGATGTGCATTTCGATGAGCCGCATCCGATCCGGGAAGGCAACGAACACGTTCGCGCGGCCACCGAAAGCCTCGACCTGCTTGATGGCGTGGGCCAAGGTGTCGTCCGGCAGCGTCGCCACAATGGGGCGCGTGCCGTCGGCGGCGACAACTCGAAGGGGGCGCGCTGGCGCTTGCCGAGCGACTGCTCGCATCACCCTACGGATGACCTGATTTCGCTGGTCCATCGTCCACCTCATCCCTTGCACCCTCGTTGCTGCCGGGCATGCACTTGGTCGTAGCCTTCGTCGAAGCATTCTTGCACGTCTACCTGTGCCCGTAGGGGTCGAATGTTTCTGCGGTCGTTCGGTCTCTGATGACCGTGCACGTGCTCGTGGAAGTAGCCGTGCCCCGTGTCTACGGAGTACTGCTCGATCCATCGGCCGAAGCCGTCGCGCCGGGTCCACACGATGGCGAAGAACGCGAGCGAGTGCTGCACGTAGCGGTTCCGCTGGACGATGCGGCAGCAGTTGCACGGCATCGCAATCGGCATCTCGTGTTCCTCGAAAACCTCGTCCGGGTCCATCTCATACCAGGACTCAGGCGGCGCGTCCGCGACGCGAGCGCGGTGCTTCTTCGCGTCTCGCCGTCGTGACTGACTGTGTGCCATCCGCCGATTCAACCACGAAGGACGCCCCTCCCCCGCGGCCGAAGCCAGGCGAGGGAGGGGCGTAGTCGTGTGCGCGGTCAGGCGCGGCGGATCCGGGCGTAGGCACGGCGCGCGCCGTCCTCGAGCGCGTCCGCGAGCATCCCGGACCCGATCATCGCGAGCGACAGCACCACGTCGGTGACGCGGCGCCAGACCGGGTCAGGCTGCGTGCTTGCCACGGTCAGCCGCGGGTGACGAGCCGAGCTTGAAGATCCGCTGCATGAGCGCGTCCACCTGCGGGAGCGCGGCGAGGCGTGCAAGCAGACCCGCGGACGCCGACACGAACGTGACGGCCGCGACGATCCAGGCGCCGATCGGCGTGCCCGGCCAGAACTGGTCCGCGAACGCGGCGAGCTCAGGGCCAGCGGCGATGAACGCGAGAGCGACGAGGCCGACGAGCGGGATCGCCGTCTCGATCGCGGTACGCAGCGCCGCCTTCCACGGGTAGCGCTGCTGTGTGGTGACGGGGACGGTCATGGTGTTGCCCCTTCCTGGGCGCATGCGACGGTCTCGGTGGTGCCGTCGTCGAAGGTGATGGTCAGCTCGAGCGCGGCGCCCGAGCAGGAGACCGCCGCGATGCCGCGACCGTTCGCGCCTGCGGGTCCCGGCTCGCCGGGTGTCCCGGGCGTCCCGGGCGCGCCGTCGACCCCAGCGGGTCCGGGCGGGCCGGGCGGGCCGGTGATCGAGTCGCCAGGTGCGCCATCCGCGCCCGCTTCACCGACACTCCCAGCCGATCCGGTCGCGCCGGGAGCCCCGTCGAGTCCATCGCGGCCGTCGACACCATCGCGGCCCGGACGTCCCGGCGCGCCAGACGGTCCGGGCGGGCCAGGCATCCCCTCGACGACATCCGCCGGCGCGTCCGCTTCAGGCTCTTCCCCGGTCGCCTCGACGTACTCCGTGTGCAGCTCGTAGTACTGCGTCCGCCACAGCGAGCGCGCCTGCGTGAGGTCCGCGATCATCCAGATCGCGAACAGCGCCCCCAGCAGCAGACCGATGACCGCGAGCGTCGACCATGTGCGCGCGACCTTACGATCGCGCACCGTCGCGCGCTTCTCCTGCTCGAGCGCCGCGATCACTTCGTGCGAGTCGGTCATCAGATCCCCTCGGGGTAGTCGGGCGGTGGCGGCGGGAAGCCCTGCGTGATGTGGGCTCGGAGCACCTCGATGTAGGCGTCCTTGATGCGCTCCCGCGTGACCGTCGATGCCCGCTCGACGTCGTGAGCTGCTTTCGTCGCGGCGTGCGCGGCGCGCTCCTCCGCGAGGTCGTCACGTAGTCGCTGCCGTTCTTCCGCCGCCTCTGAGCGCGCGTCACGGGTCCGCTGGTCGGCCGTGTCGCGTTCCTCCTGCAGGTCCTGCACGAGCCGGAGCGCGCCGTCGAGCGCGTCGAGCTTCCGCTCCGGCGCGGTGCGGCGCTTGTTGATCGCCGCGACCACGATCGCGACGACGCCCGCGATGAACGCGCCACCGATTCCCGGCCCGAGGACCGATCCGAGCCACTCCGGCATCGGCTACCCCTTCCGGGTCGAGGGGTCAGCGAGCGCGGTTCACGAGCGCGTCGACCATCTCCTGCGCGAGGCCCTGGTGGAGCAGCGAGGTGGCGAGCTCGCTCTCGTCGAGGTCGACGCCCTGCGCGGACGCCTGCGCACGCACCGCGTCGAGGACGCCCGCGATGGCGGTCGGGACCGCGTTCAGCGCGTCGGAGACGGTGCCCTGAGTCGCCAGCGCGCGCGCCTCGTCGAACTGGCGGTCGTTGAGGCCGACCACCTCCGTCGACGGGCCCCAGACGGCGAGCGCCGAACTGAGGAACTCGGCGCGGATGTGGGAGTAGTAGCCCGCGCCGACGAGCGCCAGCCCCCGGTTCGGTGCCTGGATGATTCGCATGTCGTCGTCCTCTCGGGTCAGCGCCGCCACGATCGGGTCGGGCAGGCGGTTCTCGGTCTTCGTGGTCGCGGGCTTGAGTTCGCCGAACACGTCGCCCGACCAGGGCAGCAGCGGCGTCGGGTCGATCGACCGCCACCGGTTCGGGGCGTGCTCGATCCACACGCCGTGGTGCAGGTGCGCGGCGAACACGCCGGTCCTGCCTGTGCGCGCGATCATCGTGCCCGTCTCGACGCGCTGACCGGGCTTCACGAGCACGTCGGAGAGGTGCCCGTCGTTGTGGTCGCGGCCGTCGTCGCCGCGGTAGACGACCTGGTTGCCGCCACCACCCGGACGGAAGATCGAGCGGCCGTAGGAACGGCCAGGCTTCGACGGCGACGCCCACCCGTCGATCACCTGGATGACAGTCCCGCCGATCACGGGGTAGACGGGCGTCCCGACCGGCGCTCGAGTGTCGACGCCCTCATGGTCGTTCGCCGACACCTTCCCGCCCGGCATCAGCACCGGGGCGCGCTTCCCGTACTTCCCCGTGCGGATCAGGGGGATGCGCAGCGGGGATGCGTACATCAGTCGGCCTGCACGTCGAGGTACATGTTCAGCGACACGTGCGCCGCCGCCGTCCCAGGCACCACAATCCACATGCCCACGTCATGCTTGCCAGCCGGCAGATCAGCCTCGAACACGAGCTTGAACGACAGGGGCGTGTTGCCGCGCGAGTTGTTGTGGACCGTCGTCGCCGCCGCCCGCAACCCATCCGTGTGCTTCGCCCCATTCAGGTACGGGATGATCTGCGCCGCCGAGTTCCCCGGCGACATCCACGTCGACAAGATCGACACGACCACATGCCGGGGCGTGGTGAGCGTGATCGGCCCGACCCGGCGACCCTCCGACCCCGTCGGGATCGTCCACTCCGCCGTCTCGTCCACGCGCAGCAGGATCGTGCGCGCCGACGTACGCACCCACGACACGGCCGGCGACACCGCCACACACAGGTACGTGATCCCCGTGTCCGTCTCGTAGAACTCGAGCCCCCGCCACGCCTGCTCAGCCGCGGTCGTCGACACCGACAGTGCCGCACGATCCGCCTTCGTCCCCACGCGACGGTTCCCGACCGCGCCCGCGAACTCGCCCACCTCCTGCAGCTTCGGCCACAGCTCCGCGTTCGAGTCGGGACCGTACTTCGGGAAGCCCTTAGGTCCGTAACTGTCAGCCATCAGCTTCTCCATTCGATGTCGAGCGCGAACGACATCGGGTCGTCCGTGAGCTTCTTGTAGATGTCCGAACCGGACGGGACAGTCGCGCCGATCGTGGACAGGCCACGCGGGGCGACTTTCAGCAGGTCGATGACCTCGAGCGGGATCGGTACCCAGCCGGTTCTGGCCGGGAGCGGGAAGTCCCCGCCCACCTGCACCCGCGCCTGCGGACCCGCGCCCTCGATCACCTGCAGCTTCGGGCCGCCGAGCTGCGACGACCGCACCGACAGGAACAGCCGCGCCGACACGATCGTCGCGCCGTCCGGGATGGAGTCCGCGACCGTCGACCCGTACCAGGCGGCCGACGCCTGCCCGATCCCGTAGTTCGGGAACCACGACAGGTTCGGCGCACCGCCAGAGAGACGGTGGTATCCAGCGGCCGTCGCGAGGAACGGCGATGGATGGTAGTGGCCGGGGAGCGCCTCGAACACTGGCGACACAGGTGCCGCGACCGGTGTCGTCGACACCTTGCCGCGCACCAGCCCGCCTGCCTCCGACCAGTCGATCGCGACGTCGTCATCGACCGCGGGCGTGTACGCGGCCATGTACGGCAGCTCGAACGACTCCCCGCCAGCGAGGACAGTAACGAACGGGGTGCCGGTCGCCGTGATCCGTCCGCGCGTCGGCGGCGACTTCACCGGTCCCAGCACGAGGTAGCCGGAGTCGCGCAGCTCGATGTTCACGACCGCGCCCGGCACCGGCTGCACCGTCCCCGCGAACGGGAGGGTCACGTCAGCGCCCTGCACCGTCACGACCGCGAACGCGCCCTGCATGCGCCGGTAGATCCCGGTTAGTGCCCGCCCGTGCTGCTTCGACGTCTGCTGGGCGACCGCGCGCGACAGTCTCGACACGTCACACCCCCAGCAGGTTCGCCTCGTCGAGCGTGCGCACGATGTCGACCGTGAGCGTCATCGTCGCGTCCGCCTTCCACACCACCTCGACGACGACCGCCGTGTACGTGTGCGCGTCCTGCTCCACCTCGATCGTGTCCCCGACCTCGACGCGAGGGTCGAGGATCGCGGGGAACGACGTCCGGTACGCCTTCTGCTGCGACGACTGCTCGAGGATCTTCGTGACCGCCGAGCGCGCCTGCTCGGCCGTCTTGACGAACGGCGACGAGTAGAAGCGGGTGCGGCGCCCGAACGGGCCATCCACCCTGAGCGGCCCATCCGTGATCTGCGCGGGCGGGACGACGATCGGGTTCCGGTCGTCATCCTCGAAGATCCCGACGACCTCGTTGTAGACGCCCGCCGAGGACATGCCGATCTCGAAGTCGAGGACCGTCGAGCCCTTGAATGGGAACCGCCGGACGGGGATCGACGGCTCATCCGGCAGCACCGTCAACGCGCCGTCCGCGGTCACGTACGGGGTGCCGCCCAGCGCCGCCGCGATCTCCTGCACGGCCTTGATGCGGCCACCGTCCGACATCTCGTACGTGATCGACGCCGGCACCGGCACGGTCGCGCCGCGACGCTCGATCCGCATCCCCGTCAGGCGCGCGAGCTCCTGCCACGCATCCGACGTGTGCACCGGCTTCTCGGGCTTCGCGAACTCCGCCGCCCGCACCGCCTCCAACTGATCCGCGAGCGCGAGCTTCACGTACGAGCCGACCGTGATGATCCGAGCAGAGTGGACGAGATTCTCGTCGCGCGCGGAAGGGACGTCGACGATGCGGAACCGGCCGGCGGGGATCGTCTCCCCGAACTCGCCCGCCCGGATCGTGAGCAGCGGCATCACCTCTTGCCCGAACGGGGCAAGGCGGGCCGTGAACTCGCGCGGCGTCAACGACGACCCATCCGGCATCTGCACCTGCACGAGCACCGACCCGGAACCGGGCACGTCCGCGGACTTCACCCAGCGCAACTCCCAGGACCGATCGACCGTGAGGCCCTCGAGGGTGCGGTCAGCGCCGTAGAACGCGTCGAGCCGCATGTCGAGCTCGTACTGGCCGCCATCGAGGATCGCCTTCAGGTCGTCGGTCACTGCACGCATTCAGGAGCCTCCAGAGCCGGCGATCTCGTACCGGCGAGACAGGGCCAGCAAGGTCGGGTTGTCCGCGGCAAGCGCGCCGAGGGTCGGGTAGTAGGCGGCGATGTCGCCGAGCGTCAGCAACGGCCGCACGAGCGACGGGACTGGCGAGTCGACCTCGTCGGCTCGCATCCGCCATGCGACCTCTTCGGTCCACATCGCCGTGTCGGGGATCGCGACCGGCTCGTAGACGGCGGCGAACCACACGGGGTCGAGCAGGGTAAAGCGCAGCGCGGCCGGGATTCGCACGCAGAGGATCGGCATGCGCGACGTCGTGCTGTCGCCGAAGAGCGCGTCGAAGCGGGCAGCCTCCTGCGCCGTGTCGGTGACGACGTCGAGCGAAACGCCGATGAGCCCTCGTCGACGCTCGGACTGTGCTATGCCGAGACGCCGTCCTTGCCCCCACACCACCCGGCCGGGTACCGGCCGAGAGATCGACTGGGCGAACCCTCGGCCAGGGTGCACCCAGACCGCTGTCCGCGGGTCGAGTGGATTGTGCAGCAGCAGACGCGGGCGCCCGTCGAGGAATCGGGGCGAGATGATCCGTGTCGTCGCCGGCTCCGAGAAGCCGAGATCGTCGCCCGCCGAGTCGAACCACTGAACTCGGTAGGTGATGTCCACATCCATGGGCGCCTCGTAGTCGACGCGCGACAGCGCCCCTGACACGGACACGCGGATCGCGTCGCGCACCTGGGCTTGCCGTCCCTCGACGGTGCGGTGCACGGTAGCGAACGCCGCCGCACTCGGCACTGCATCGTCGAAGATCCCGACTCGTGGGCAGGGTGCGTCGTCCGACGCAGGCTCAAGCACCAGCATCAACGACCTCCCAGCCTGTAGTCCAGTGCCGCTCGGTCGTCAGCGTCGTGGATCCGTGCGTCAGTGATCGCCGCGATCTCCCCGCGCAGGTACTCGCCGGTGAACGGGCTCTGCACGAGCACGGTGAGCCCCTCGAGCGACGCGGGAGCGACGTGTACCGACGGCGCTGCCACGTAGTGCGCGGCACCGACGAGCCCGCCACCGGCAAACGCGGGGACGATGCCGCCGGCGTTCATCCACTCGAGCAGCGCCCGGTTCGTCGAGTGGGACGTCGCGAGCGCGTTCATGATGAACTCGCCGGACGCTGCGCGGATGACCATGTTGTCGACGGAGGAGGGCGGGCCCGGGAGGATGCCGCCGGAGGCGCGGCCGATCATGCCTGGCATCGCCTGCGACCCGACGCCGAAGCCTCCGCGTGCTTGGGCGGCGACGTTGACGTTCATCGTCCGGGTGCGGAGGAAGAACTGCACGTCCGCTTCGGCCTGCGCGGTGGAGATCGACACGTTGGTGTTGATGCCCTCGGGGATCCGGCCGAGCGCGCGCTGGTAGAGCGAGGCCATCGTCTCGGCCTGCGGGGCGGTGTTCGTGACGGCCGTGTGCACGGCGTCGGGGATGAGCCCGTACCGGTCGGCGAGCACGTTGGCCTGCTCGGCGTTAATGCCGGCCGCCTCCGCCCCCTCCAGGAACGCATCTCGTGCTTCCTGGACTCGCGCCGTCGCACCGATGGTGTCCCCGTCGAGCTCGATCATCGACGCGGCCGCCTCGAGCGCGTTCTCGGCGACCTTCGACAGCATCGCCTCGGCGTCCCGGCCCGCCTGCGTGGACAGGTCGATGTCGCCGGCGGCGGTGAGCAGAGCGGGCGAGAGCCCCTCTGCGATCGCTGCCTGGAGGTCATCGACCGACTGGTAGTAGGCGGCCGTAGCGTCCTGGGCGCCGTAGTAGAGCTCGTTCAGCCCACGGATCTCGTCAGCGAGGCCGGCGATCTCGTCAGCGGTGGTCTGCGCCTGTTCCGCGAGCGTCCGCGCGGCATCCGTCGACTCGCCCGCGGCCGTGGCGCTCTCCTCCATCGCGAACGCGACGAGCTGCTCCTGCTGCTGCAGCTCCGACCCCGAAGTAACGTTCCGGCCCTGCTGGGTCGCCTGCTCGATCAGCGCGTCGCGCCACTCGGGCATGCGGTTGATGAGCGTGCCGATCTGCTCCTCGGTGAGGTTCGCGTCGTCGGCGAGCGCCTGGAACATCGAACGCGCCGCGTCGACGTTCCCGCCGCGCGCGGTCTCCGCGAGCTGCGCGCCGATCTCGTTGAGGTTGTTCGCGAGACCGTCGAGCCTCGCGGCGGCCGTCGCCGCCTCGTCGCCCCCGAGCGCGTCCATCCAGAGGATGCGATGCGAGCCCATCTCGTCGAGCGCGGAGCCAAGGCTGTCGACTCCGAATTGCAGCTCGCCCGCGGTCTCGAGCAGCGTCTGGCCGGAGCGCGTGCCCGTCTGGAGGACGTTCTGCCACTCCGACGACGACGCGGACGCGGCCGAGATAGCCGCAGTGAGCCCGATGACAGCACCCGTCGCGACGGTGAGGGCGATGCCCCAGGGCCCGCCGAGAAGGGCGGACACGCCCGCGAGCGTGCTGCGCGAGCCCGCCGCGGTCGTCGTCATGAGCGCCCACGCCGCGCGCGTCTCCGCGATGCGGGGGATGAGCGTCAGCATCGCGCCGCTCGTGAGGCCGAGCGCGCCGACGAGGCCGAGCGCCGCCAGGGCCGCGATCTGCATCGGCTCGGGCATGTCGGTGAAGCCGTTGATGACGGCCGTCGCTGCCTGCACGAGCGCCCGCATCGGACCATCGCCGGCCTCGCCGAGCTCGATCATGAACGTCTCGGCCGAACCGCTGAGCTCTTCGAGGTCGCCCCTGAGATTGTCGAGCCGCATCGCCGCGGTCTCGGCCGCGTAGCCGGAGTCGTCGACCGCGTCAGTCCACTCCTGCACGCCATCAGCGCCCGCGCGGTAAAGCGCGGTCGCAGCCGTGATCGTCTCCCGGCCGAAGACGATGCCCATCGAGGCATCGCGCGAGGCTCCATCCATGTCGCTGTACGCCATCGAGAGCTGCTCGGCGGCGTTGCGAAGGCCGAGGAAGTTGCCCTCGGAGTCGTAGAGCGTGAGCCCGAGCGCCTCGATCTCGCGCCGGGCGGCGGCCGACGGTGAGGTGAGCGAGGCGAGCACGCCGCGCAGCGATGTTCCGGCCTGCTCGCCGATGATGCCCTGCTGCGCGAACAGCGCGAGCACGCCGGTCGTCTCCTCGATGGAGACGCCCATCGAGGCCGCGATCGGGCCGACGAACTTGAGGCCGTTGGCGAGGTCGTCGACGGAGCCGACTGCCTTGCCCGCGCCCGCGGCGAGCAGGTCGGCGACGTGCGTAGCCTGCTCGCCGCTGAGGCGGAACTGCTGCAGCGTGATCGCGGTGATCTCCGCCGCGCGCGCGACCTCGAGCTCACCCGCGGCCGCGAGGTCGAGGGCGGCGGTGAGGCCGCCGCCGAGTATCTGCGCCGTCGAGAGGCCCGCCTTCGCGAGCTCCTCGATCGCCTGCGCCGCCTCCTCTGCCGAGTAGACGGTGGCGGCGCCCGCGTCGAGCGCGGCCTGCCGCAGCAGCTCCTGCTCCTCCGCGGATGCGTGGGTCGCCGCCTGCACGTTCGACATCGCCGCGTCGAACGACGCGTACGAGGCGACGGCTGCGGTGAACCCTGCGGCGGCGAGCACGCCGATCGAGAGCGCGACCGCTCCGACGCGCTGGTACGCCTCCTGCTGGCGCCGCAGCTGCTCCTCGACCTTGCTCGCGGTGTCCTGGGACTTCCGCGCGACCTCGTCGAAGGTCCGGAGGTACTGCGCGGCGTCGGCGGTGAGCCTGACGGAGACGGTGCGCTCGGCCACAGATCGCCTCCCGTCGGCATGAGTTGCTAGGTGCCCGGCTCCCGCTCGACGCGGCGCACGGTGAAGTGCGTCGAGCGGAGGATCAGCGATCGCTCGCGCTCGTCGATGCCGGCCTCTTCGAGCTGCTGCTCGAACTCGCGGGCCGCCTCCAACTGCGCGCGCAGCGCCCAGTCCGTGACGGGCAGATCCGTCTCGTAGCGGTGCGTGTGCTCGGGGCTGTCGGGGTTCGCCTGCTTGCCGACGCTCTCGGAGTAGGGCTGCCCGTGGGGTCCCGTCTCCTGCTCGAGCAGGTGCGCGGCGATCATCAGATCGACCTCGTCGGTGTCCCACTCGGGCTCGGTGTGCACGAGCGTCTCGACCATGCGGCCCGCGTCGTCGTAGACGTGCTCGTGCAGCACGGCCGGCGTCCACCCCAGCAGTCGCCGGTGGGAGATGCCGAGCCGTGCGGCGGTGGCTACTTCGAGTCGGAGGCGGGCGTCACCGACGAGGCGGCTTTTAGGTGCCCCACCCCCTGGAAGCCGTCGCTGGAGTTGAGGTTCAGCACGGCGAGCCGGATGCGGTCGAAGTCGCCGTCGGTGATCGTCGCGCGCAGCTCCTTGACGTCGTCCTCGCTGAGCGCATCGAGGGTCTCCTCGTCGCCGTCGCCGTCGACGTAGTAGCCGCTGTCGGGGAGCGCGGCGAGTGCGACGGCCTCGGTGTTGAAGCCCGCGGCGCGGTCGGCCGGCATCGCCTTCTCGGGGACGGGGAACTTGCGCTTGAGGCGCGAGAAGTGGTCGCCCGGGAGCGCGCGCACCTCGATCGTGAGCAACTCGCTGGCGATCTGCTCGTCGAGCTCGCGAGCGGCGGCGAGCGCGTCCTGGAGGCGCCGCTCGACGTCGGAGACCTGGCCGAGGCGCTCGTCGACGGCGCCCTTCTTGGCGGCCTTGTTGTACTCCTCCGCGGCCTGCGCCGCGGCGCGCACGTCGGCGATGCGGCGGTCGCGCTCGTCTCGCAGCTCGCCGTCGAGGCAGATATCGACGCGCATCGACTTGTAGGTGGTCCGCTTGAGGCGGTCCTTGATCTTGGACATGGATGGTCCTCTCACCGTTCTCACCGTGGGTGGGGAATGCCTGGCCGGGTCGCGACGGTGAGAGCGCGGCCCGGCCAGGGGTCAGAGGTGTCGCTAGGCGACGACGGCGACGTCCTCGTAGACCTCGCCGATGAACGGGCGGACGCGCTTCGTGAAGTCGCCGTCGCCGGTGGGCGGCATCTTGAAGGTCTCGATGTCCGTGACCTCCTTGACGTCGACCTTCTGCGCGGCGGCGATCTCGGTCGCGTTGGGCACCGCCCAGCGCTCGACGAGGTAGCCGGCGGCGCCTTCGACGAGCACGCTCGCGGCCACGTCCTCCTCGTCGCCGAAGACGATCGTCGACTCGAGGCCGTAGGTCGTCTGGCCGCGCGTGGTGCGGACCGTCGCCTTCGTGAGCCGCTCGTCGTTGAGACGCTGCGTCTCCTTGGAGGGCGTGTAGCCGCCCTTCTTGTGCGAGTAGGTCACCTTCTTCACCGTCGGGGCGGTGAGCTCGGCGACCGTGGGCTTGGCGGGGTCGGCGAGGCCCCCCTCCGGCACCCACAGGACGAGGAAGTTCCCCGCCTGGGGCACCGCGCCGGGCGTTGCTTCGAGGGTCATGCGACCTCTCCCTTCGTGTCGGTCCCCTCAGCGGGAACGGTCGGCGTCGGCTGGTTCGCCGCTGCCGGGGTCTTCGTCTCGCGCGAGCGCCGCTTCGGGCGCGGTGCCGGCGCGTGCGGCCTGCCGGTCGCCTCGACCTGCTCGCGGATCGTCTTGGGCGCCGGCTCGTACTCGTCCGGCCAGCGGTCGAGGGTGACCTGCGGGACGTCCCGCACGACCTTCGAGTGCTTGTCGCGCATGATGGGCATCAGCTGCCTCCAGCCGGGGTCGTGAACCAGGCGAACTCGTCTTCGTGGAACCAGCGGCCGTCGCCGACGTCGGGGTCGAAGCCGATCGGGCTGACGAGCGAGCCCTCGTGCCGGATGGGCGCGGATGCGCGGCCGGGCACTTCGAGGCGGGCGCCGATGAGGCGCGTGCGCGCGTGATCGATGGCGGCGCGCGCCTCGCGCGCCGTGGTGCCGACGCCGCGGACGATGACGACCACGTTGTGGTTCGCCTGCGCGCCGGTGAGGCGCGGATCGGCGGCGTCGAAGCCGGTGAACGCGAGCAGGTAGCGCTGCGGCCGCTCGACGCCGCGCGGGATGCCGGAGTCGAACACGTCGCGGTCGCTGAACGGCGCGGCGCGGAGCCGCGCGAGCACGCGGTCGACGTAGGGCTGGATCTCGTAGGTCAGTTCGCTCACGTCAGTCCCCTCATCGCGTCGTCGACGGCGGCGGCCATGCGGCCCTCGAAGGTGTCGATGACCGCGGCGAGCACGCGCTCGGCGCTGTGCACGGCGGGGACGCCGTCGACGGAGCCTTCCTGGAACCAACCGGCCATGGCGCCCTGTCGTCGAGCGAGGCTGGGGCCGATCTCGGCCTCGTAGCCGCGCGCGAGCCCGAGCAGGTGCTGGAGGCTGCCGCCAAGCGCGCGGACGTCGTAGTCGATCGACGTCGGCGCGTGCCGCAGCCGCGATCCGGTGACCTCGCGCAGCGAGTCGCGCCACTCGTCCCGCGCGTCGAAGGCGCTGGCCTCGAGTGCTGGCACGAGGTACTGGTTGAGGTTCGACGGCACCTGCTGGAACTCGTGAGCGAGCTCGTGCAGCTCGTGCGCGTCGGCCACGGTCGCCTCCTACGAGTAGAAGTCGACGCGCAGGCGGCGCGCGGTGGCGTCGGTCTGCGTGTGGTCGCCGACGACGCGGCACCGGCGGCCGACGTTCCCCTCGTCGTTCTCGGATGCGGTGATCTCGAAGACGGTGCCGACCGGGATGCTCGACGACGTCGCGATCGGCAGCGACATGACCGCACCCTGCACGGTCACGAGCTGGCCCTGGTCGTCGCGGTCCGTGGCCTGCGCGTTGCCGAAGCGCACCCGGGCGGGGCCCGTGTAGACCACGCGCTCCGGGTACGTCTCGGTCTTCGTCTCGTCGTCCCACTCCGGCGCGCCGGAGCGGTCGGTGAGGGTGCCCTTGACGGTGTCGGTCATGCGCTTCTCGGCGCGGCGGCGGCCGCGATCGAGCATCCGGCTCGGGCTCATCGGCGCTCCTAGTACCAGGGGAACTCGACGCCCGGCGTTTCGGTGGGCACGGTGCCCGCCGCCGGGGCCGCTGCGGGCTCGCGGACCGTCGAGACGGTGCCGAGACCGCTGCGGCCCGCGTCGCGGATCGCCGCGAGCTGCCGCCGCTCCGAGGCGGTGAGGTAGGCGCCGGCCTCCTGAACCTTGAAGCCCTCGGTGAGGTCGTCGATGCCACCGCTCGTGCGCGCCTCGCGGTTGTCGTAGACCCGTGATGCGCAGTAGATCGTGACGTTGACGACCGACTCGGGCAGGTTCTGCTCGAGCTTGCCGTCGTCGCCGAGCCAGGTGCGTCCGGTCTCGTCTCGCACGAGACCGGACGCGACCCGGAGGCACCAGCCAGCGCGCTTGTGCTCGGCGGTCCCGTCGGCGATCGTCTCGCCGAGGAACTCGGCGAGCTCCGTCACGCTGGCCAGTGCCTCGCGAGCCATGGCTACGGCGTCTCCGTGAGCGACGCCGAGACGGCGAAGCTCGCCTCGAGCGTGTCCGCGCCGAAGAACGTGTCGACGACCGACTGGTCCTCGAGCTGGAGCGGGTTGTAGTGCTGGATCCAGCGCAGGGCGAAGCCGTCCTGCGCGACGGTGGCCGACTTCGCGGCGCCCTCCGGCTCACGCGAGGGGCGCGTGACGTGGGCGAAGGCGTCGCGGTGGTAGCCGATGCCGAAGTCCTCGGGCAGGGCCGGGTCGCTGATGATCGTGAAGCCGAACAGGCGACCGATGGTCGCGTTGCGCAGCGTCTCGCTCGTGCCCGACTCGTTCTGCTTCTGCAGCAGCTCGTCGGACAGCGCCGCGGCCTCCATGCCGGAGCCGACCGCGAAGGTGCGGCCGACGGCCGGCACGTGCCGGTCGTTGAGGACCTTCCGCGCCTGGATGAGCGCCTGGCGGAAGTTCGACCCGTCGGGGTCGATCGTCGGGATGGCCGCGTCGGTGGCGATCGCGGTCATCTGCGTCACGAGCGGCGCGGCGAGCTCGTCGACGACCGACTCCGCCTGGGGCCGGAGCACCTGGCGGGTGAGGTCCATGAGCGAGAACGTCGCGAAGTCGTCGGGCAGGCGGACCGCGTTGTAGACCTGGTCCTCGAGCGTGACCGGGAACCAGGTCTCGGTCAGCTCGTTGAACTGGATCGCCTCGCGGGCGGTGCGCTGCGCCTTCGTGTAGACCTTCGCCTTGCCGGCGGAGATCGGGCGACGGACGTTGACGGTCTGGCCGCGGCCGGCGACGAACTCCGTCGAGAAGTCCTGCCGCACCGTGCGGGTGAGGCCCGAGAGCCAGCGGATCGACGCGATGGTCGCGCGCGCCGCCTGCTCAGGCGTGTACAGGGTGTGAGCCACGGTGGCTCTCCTTTCGTGAGGCCCGCACGGTGCCGTGCTGGCTAGTTGTCGAAGACCGACGACGCGAACTTGTGCGTATCCGCGGTCTCGTCGATCGGTGCCTCCGTGGGGTCGCCGCCGCCGCGCAGGCGCTGCTTCGGCTGGTCCGTCGGGGGCTTCTTGCGCTTGTCGCCGTTCGTGAGCTCGAGCAGCTCCTGGGCGTCCTCGAGCAGCTCCTCCTCGGTCGTGCCGGTGAGGCGCTTCGCGAGCTTGAGCGGCAGGCCGTGCTCGAGCGCCACGCGGAGTCGCAGGTTCTCGGCCTCCAGGGTCGAGACCTTGTCGGCGGCGCCCTTGTTGGCGGCTGCCTCGTCCTCCGCTGCCTTCGCGCGCTTGCGGAGGTTGGCGTTCTCGCGGTTCTTCTTGCGGATGCGCTCGGCGGCGGCCGCGGCGTCGAACTGCTGCTCGTCGTCGGGCTCGTCCTGCTCCTCGGAGCCGTCGGAGTCGTCGTCGGAGTCCTCCTGGGACTCCTGCTCGTCGGGCTCGTCGGCGTCGTCGTCGTAGCCGGGGCCGTCGGAGGCGGCGGCTCCGGCTGCCGCGCCCTCGACGAACCGGAGCCGGGGGCGGCTCGGGATCAGCGGGAGTGCGACGTCGAGGACGTGGCTGAGCGTGGGGTGGTCGTGCATGGTGCCCTCCTGGGGCTGGTCGGGCCGTCCTCCAGGGACGGCGTGGTGCCCGACGAGCGTCGGGTGGTCTAGGCGGGCCAGTCGCGGCGCAGGATGGGGAGCACGGTCTTCTCGACGCGGGGCAGGCCCATCGCGTCGACCTCGGCGGCGGCCGCCTCGTAGCGCTCGATGAATCGCTGCTCGGCGGCGTTCGGCTCCCACCCGCCGTAGACGATCTCGGCCGTGCATCCGCATCCGCCGTGGTAGCGGAGGCCCGATCCGCCGATCTCCTGCGCGCGCTGGCGGGAGCCGTAGACGGGGCCGCGGCTCGCGAGCATGCCGCAGAACGGGCACGGGTCACCGTCGGTGACGCGGCGCCAACCGACCGCGCGGCCGTCCGCACGTGTGGAGCGATCGACGATGAGGCGGCCGCCGCGGAGCACCTGGCGGCGAGCGATGCCCGCGAGCGCCACGATGCCTCCCGCGTGCGCCTCGCGCGGGTCGACGCCCTTCGCGATCCGTTGCTTGACCGCGACTGGCCCGGCGATGTGCAGAGCAGCCGTGGTCTCGGCGCGAGCGAAGGGCGCGCTCACCGTCGGCCCCGCGGGGTCGCCGAGCTCGGCGTCGCGGTACATCGGCACGTAGCGCGCGGCGAGAGCCGCGGAGTCGCGGTGCATCGACTCGTAGACGGCCAGGTTGCTCGCGAGCCACGCCGGCTCGGAGCGGTCGAGGTCGGCGACGTCGAGCCGCGGCCAGAGGCGGCGAGCCGCGACCTCGGCCTTCGCCGCGATCGCGAGCTGCTGACGCCGGTGCGCTTCGGTGAGGCGTCGGCCCTCAGCCGTCCGTGCCACGGATCTGCCGATCCAGTGCCGCCGCGAGCTGCACGTCCGCGTCGGGGTTGTTGCGCTTGTACTCCAGCCAGGTGCGCGCTTCCTCGGCCGAGACGGTCGGGATGCGGTCCCAGAGCTTCTCCGCCGGCACGCCGAGCATGGTCGCGACCTTGCCGAGCGCGTCGGCCGCCTGCGCGAGCGAGCGCGAGCCGTGATCGGCCCACTGGATGCTCAGCGAGAAGTCCTCCGCGTCGACCTCGCGCCCCTCGACGTGCGCGGCGAGCCGAAGCGTCTGCGCGTGCGAGTCGCCGAAGCCGGTCTTGCGGTCCCGCGTCTTCGAGTCGAGCGTGTTCCGCGCCTCCTCGATCGCGTCGGCCGAGAGGTTGATCATCTTGCCCGTGTAGGCGTGCGCGGGCGTCTGCGAGAGGGCCGCGAACCACTCGACGTCGAGCTCGAGCGCCTTGAGGATCGGCTCGAGGTTCGTCTCGTCGAGGGTGTCGAACGTGACGCCCTGGCCGCCGGTGAGGATGTCCTCGTGGCGCAGCAGCATCTTCTGCTGCTCGCGCTCGGTGTCGGTCGCGGGCCGCTCGAGGCCGGTCGCGGTGCGCACCTTCCACGAGTTGAAGTGCTGGATCAGCAGCCGGTCGTAGGTCGTCTTGTCGATACGACGCGCGACCTTGATGAGCGGCTCGATCTCGCCGGGCGTGCGCCCCTCGAGGTCGATCTCGTTCGAGTAGCGCACCGCCGGCGCGACGCCGACGTCGTGAAGGTCGAAGTCCACGAACTGCACCCGGCCGTCCTGCTCGACGAGGGTGTACTGGGCCTCCTCGTCGACGACCGTGTAGCGGTTGCCGTTGACGATGATGAAGTAGGCCGGGTACTCGTCGACGACCGCGTCCTCGTAGACCGCGAAGAGGTCGCGGGGCGAGCGGCCGCGGATGACCGCGCCCGTGTCGCCGGGCAGCACCGTCGTGTAGGCGTACCCGAAGGCGAGCGCGCTGCGATGGATCGCGCGCTGGCGCGAGCCCATGCGGTTGCGCTGCCAGGGCAGCCACAGGCCGGCGACGGTCTTCTCGTTGGCGCCGGGCCGCGAGGTGCGGCAGAGCTCCGCCTCGAGCTGCTGCCCGAGGGTCGTCACGAGCAGGCGCATCCACGGGGACTCGGCGAGCTCGCGGAGGTCCTTCGCCTCCTTGGATGCGCGCGAGGGCAGCTTGACCTGCTCGGGCGTCCACCGCCACCACTTGTCGATGATGTCGAGGCGTGCACGCTCGAGTCTCCACCCGGGCAGGAGCACGTCGTTGGTGAGGCCGACGACGGCCTGCTGGGACATCACCACACGGCACCTCCTCCGGTCTTGCTGCTGCTCATGACGAGGCGCCGCACCATGCGCGCGCCGCATAGACCGACGGCGAGGTCGATCTTGCGCTTCGACTCGCGCGACTCCTTGGCGATCGAGACGATGCCCTGCACCGGGTAGCGGCGGGCGTTCAGCAGATGGCGGCGCATGCGCGCGTCGCCGTCCCAGGTGAATGCCGCCGAGCGGATCTCCTCGAGCGTGAACGCGACCGCGTTGGCGAACTGCTTCGAGCGCTCCCGCGCCGTCATGTCGAACATGACCGCGTGCCCGTTGCGGCCCGGCGTGCCGTCCGCCCACACGCGCAGCTGGTCGCGGTAACGCAGGTGCCACTCCTCGAACAGCGGGTCCCAGAAGCGGTCGGTCGTCTCGTCGTCGGTGACGTGCGAGGGGTCGCCGAAGAACGCCACCGGGCGCCACTGCTCGAACGCCATCTTGATCTTCGCGTCGACGTCCTCCCGCGGCACGATCCAACCGTCGCCGCGCTTGCCGGGCGGTCGCTGCCACATGCCGAGCGTGAAGACGTGCCCGTCGATCATGCGGCAGCCCACGAGCGCGGTTGCGTCGTCGGACTTCGAGCAGTCGAGGAAGAGCACGATCTCCTCGCCGCGCTCGACGGTGACGTCGAAGTCGCGCAGCGGGTCGATCTCGGCGGGCTCGGTCCACGCATCCTCGGCCGCGGTGATCTGGTTGTACCACTTGCGGCGCGACTCGGACGGGGCGTTGAGCGGGTTCGAAATCGACTTCTTGATCCGGTCGAGGTCCAGCCAGATGGCATCGCCGCGCACGGCGCGCACCACCTCGGGGGCGGCGTCGAGCGTGAGCGGCGCGTCCTCGGGCGCCTCGAGCGAGTCGTAGAGCACACCGAAGTCGACGACCTTCGGGCGCCGGTCGGCGTCCTCCGCGTCGGGGTCGCCCCAGGTGTCCTCGATCGCCTCGCGCAGCCGCTGCGCGACCGAGTCCTGGCCCGGCCGGTAGGCGTTGAAGATGTCGAGCATCCGGGCGGGGCTGTCGACCTCGGACTTCGAGGCGTTGCCCTCGATCGCGCCGGCCATGTCGTGGCCCTGGTTCGACTCGAGCCAGTTCTGCGTCTCGTTGCGGATGATCTGCGTCGGCCGGCCGCCCTCGATCGCGAGCACCGACGAGGTGACGGCCTGGATCTGCCGCGTGTCGCCGAGCCCCCAGACGTTCTCCTTGCCGACCTGGATGCCGTAGCGCAACCGAGCCTCTGGCGTGAAGAGCGACGGGAAGAGCTTCATGGTGTTCTTCGTCTGCTCGAGCGAGACGGCGATGACCTGCACCCACGCGCGGTCGTTGTCGCGGCCGATGGGCCGGTCGCCCTCCCAGTGGTCAAACAGCGTCGGCGCGAACATGCCGCCAGCGGAGACAGTCGCGGCGAGCGGGTCCTTGCCCCAGCCCTTCAGCCGCTGCAGCGCGCCGGAGTGGTAGCGGAAGCGGCCGTGCTCGTCGAGGGCGTAGTACCAGAGCAGGAAGCGCGCCTGCTCGGGCGTGAACTGCCACGGGCCCTTGCGGCCGCGGAGCCACATGCCGCACCACGCGAGGAAGCGCCAGCCGAGGGTTGCCTCGGGCAGGACCCAGCCGTTCTCCCACTGCCACGTCGGGCCGATGCGCACCGGCTGCCACTGCAGGTCGGTCGGCGGCGTGGTGCGCTCGAGCATGTCGGCGTACCAGCGCTCGATCTCGAGGTACTCCGCCTCGTCCGAGCGGTGGAAGGCCGGCGCGGAACGCGCCACGGCCATCAGCTGACCTGCGTCCCGAACGCCGCGGCCCAGCGCGACTGCGCTGCGCCCCGCTGCTGGTTCGTCTCGCCCGCGCCCATCTCGTCGGGCAGCTTGAGGCGCCCGAGCAGGCTCGCGAGCGTGACCCGGTGCTGACGGACCTCGCTCAGCAGCGGGTGCGCGACGATCTGGCCCATCGAGCCGGTCGTCGTCAGGTCAGCATCGACGAGGGCTTCCTCGATCGACTTGATGATGTCGGCCTCACCGCATGCAGCGCGCAGGATCTCGAGCTCGTCGGTGCGCAGCTCGTAGCGCTTGACGGTCTCGCGCCAGAGCTTGCGCCCGGTCGTGCCGAGCCCGCGGGGTGCCGAGGGAGCCATCGGTGTCCTCCTGGGACGCTGACGCGCCGCCAGGGCGCTAGAGAGCCGAGGCGAGCACCTCGGAGAGGTCGGCGAGCCCCAGCGGCGCGTCACGGAACCGTTCACCCGTGACGGCCATGAAGCGGCCCGTCGAGTAGACCTCGAGCTCGACGCCGGCCGAACGGAAGTTGCGGCCCGGCGCCTCGGGCAGGAGGCCGAAGATGTGGATGCCCGTGCCCGACTGCGACACCTCCATGAACGTCGGCGGGCATGCGTTGATGATCCGCTCGGCCCACCGCTCGAGGGAGCCGTCGGGACGGATGCAGTGGTCGAGGTCGATGCAGCCGACGCCGTCGCCGAGCGCGAAGCCGAGGCCGGCGCCCTCGCTCGAGCGCTTCGCGGCCTCGAACGACGCCCACGTCGAGGGGTCGGTCGAGGAAGCGGCACGGCCGGCGACGGTGACGGGCTTCTTGGTCCAGCGGTCACCGCGGCGGACGGGGCGCCACCGCATCCAGCGGTCGGCGGCGACCATCTCGGCCGGGAACGGGGCCCGCTTCGAGGCCCGGTGGGCGGCGACGCGGCATGCCCCCGAGCAGAAGCGCGCGTCGGACCGGGCGAGCGTCATGCCCGCACCGCACTGGGCGCAGCTTCGGAAGGTCATGCGCCGAGTCTACACGGTGTAACGGCTATTTTCAGTGATTTAGCGGAATGTGCCCACGGTGGCTCGATCGACCCTCAAGCAGAGCCGTCGCCGACGCCGCGACGGCGTCGAAGGTCGGCGAGGCGGAGAACGCGCGGCAGCGGGCCTGTCCGGCGCTCTCCCGGCCCCAGAAAAAAACAGCCGAGCGGCGCACGCAGGATCGGAGTTGCTATCCGGCGGTTGGGAGGCGAACCGAAGGGGAGGTACCCCCCACCCGTCGGTGGCGGCCGCCCTAGGCGGTCATCGGCGACCGCGGGCGACCGCCAGCGCGGCGGTCAGGAGGAGCGCTGCCATGCCGGCCGCGAGTGCGGTCATCGCGACGGGCAGACCGCATCGGTAGGCGTCGGGCTCGGGCATGGTGACGCCTCCGGAAGTGTGCGGCCCGCTTCTATGCAGGGAGGCCAGTCCTGCCGAGCGCTCGCGACGGAACTTCGCGGCTCGGTGTTCAGTTGTGTCCCCAACCGAAGGGCATGGAGCCTGGCCGCGCTTCGAACTCTTCGGGATGAAGAGACGCGGCCAGGAGTGCGTCAGCCTGCGCTACTCGGCGCTGGACTCGTCGTCGGCCTCGAGCGCGGCGCGGAGGTCGGCGACCTTCGTGCCCTCGGGCTTGATGTGCTTCGCCTCGTCGTCGCGGTCGGCGTTGCGCTTGTCGATCTCCGCCTTGAGCTTCTCGCCGGTGAGCTTCGCGTAGGGCGAGGTGTCCTCGTCCTTGCCGCTCGCCGACTCGACGGCCTCGGCGCTGCCGCTCTCGATGAGCTGCTCGGCGACGCCGTCGGTGACGTCGATGACGTCGCCCTCCTTGCGACCGCCAGCGCGACGGGTGAGCTTGACCTGCTTCATGTGATCCTCCCGGGATGGTTCTCTGTGGGGCGTCGGCGGAGTGCCGCGCGTTCTGCGTTCTGGCGGGCGTTGTCGGCCCGGGTCTTCGCGTCGTGGCAGGGACGGCTGAGCCACTGCAGATTGCCGAGGCCGTGGTCATCGCCGGGGCGAACGTGGTCGCAGTCGGTGCCGATGCCGTTGCAGTGGGGCGCGTGGCGCTTCGCTTCGCAGCGGCCGCCGGCTCGGCGCTTCACCTGCTTGCGGAGGTCGTCCCAATCCTCGGGAAGCCGGGAGCGGCGATCGCTCGTGTCCCAGGCCATGGCGGGCCTCCGTGCTCGCGGTGCTCGTGATCGACGCGCAGCGAGGGGACGACGAAGCATGCGCCGCAGGTCGAGCAGCGGTGCCCGGAGCCTGCTCGCGTGTTCGCCACCTCGCCGCCCCTCGGTCAGCTCGAGCGGCGGCGTCTGCTCTTCCGTGACGTCAGGTGCCAGCCGCGGCAGTCGGGGCATCGGTACGCGCGCTGCTCGGTCTTCGGCCGGCCGGCGTTGTCGATCCGCTGGATCTGGGACAGCGCGAGGAGCGCTGCGATCCGATCGCGGTAGCGCGTCTTCGAGCAGGTCATGGCCGCACGGTAAGTGCGACCGCTGACACGCGCCCAGGCAGCCGACTATGTACGCGGCGCTTCCCACTTTCGCAGGTGCGCCATCCCGATCGTCGCGGACACCACCGCTGGGATCATTACGAGTGGGGTCACTGCTCGATCGACGATCAGCCAGTATGCGAACGCACCGCACACCAGGCCGATGAGGAGCAGCATCGCGCTGGCCGCGTCCAGCCGACGCCTTGCACCCTGCTTACGCCTCGTCGTCACCTGCCGCTCTCCTATGGCTGTCGACGTGGAGGACGGTCCAACTAGTGCGGGACCGCCCGTTCTTCACGATCTTGTTCTCGCGAACCCGAAGGTGGAAGAGATCACTCTTTCGGATCGCCAAGCCGTTCGCAACCTTCTGCAGGAACTCCTTGTCCTCAACGATCGCAGACCGAGTCTGCTCCTTCGTCTTAACCTTCCACTTCGTCGGGTCGTCGAAGTTGATGGCTGACATGCGGGCTTCGACGGTGAAGATGTGGTCGCTTTCCTCGATCTCGTCGTCGGGCCGCACAGCGTCGTAGTCCGCACGCTTGAGCACGAAGGACTCAGGGGCCTCGAGTTCGGCTTCCGGGGCGGCCTCGACCATCTCGGGGTCGCTCGCGACGTCGACCGCCTCAACGCGGGCGTCGCTGAGCGGGGCAAGAATCTGCTGGAGCTGCTTCTTGCGCCGGCGCTTCCGCTTCTGCAGTTCATCGAAGGCGGCCGCCGGGATCTCCTGGGCGGTGTCGTCCTGCCACATGACCTTCACCCGACCGTTCTCCAGGCGCTCGTAGTCCTTGAGCTCAGCGCGCGCGGACTTCGTCGCCCACCAGATCACGTTGGCGAGCGACGGGACGCCGGCCGCCGTGCCGACCACCGCCGCTGTCTCCCAGTTCTCGGTCACGACTCTCACGACCTCGATGAGGAACGAACCCTCCTGCGGCGGCCGTACCAGCACCTCGGAGTCGATCGGCCCGTCAGTGAAGACGCCTGCCTTATCGAAGTCGCTGGTGAGGCCGACGAGGCCCTGCAACACCTCCGCGACGTGAGAGGCCCGGAGCTCGTGCAGGTCCCCACCTCCCTCGTTTTCTCCGGTGAAACGAAGGGTCAGGGAGTCGACGACGCGCTTGGTCGGATCTTCGGCCATGTACGAAACGTACCCTGCACGGATCCTCCTGATCGACGACGGGCCGAGGCGGGGGAACGCGAATGGGCCCGGAGTCCATCCGGGCCCATTCATCTCGCACGCGTAGCGTATCACGCACGGTGCGAAGGATGCGGAGGCTACGAGTCGGCGCGGCGCGGGCGCCCGGCCGACATCCGGTCGCGCATCTCCTTGTCGACCTGTACCAGGCGGCTCTCGAGCGTCTTCGCGACGGTGCGGCCCGTGTAGTCGTCGCGCACCTGGTAGAAGCGGATGAGGCCCTTCTGCCGCCACTCCTGCAGCGTGCGCTTCCTTCGGTCGACGCGGGCCATCGCCTCGTCCATGCTCAGCAAGCGATCATCCACGACACGTCACCTGCTCGGGCGCGTCGGTGATGCGATCGTTCGCGGGGAGGTCGAACACCATGCGGCTGCAGCACGGCGTGAGCCCTTCGCCTGGATGAGGGCAGCGGTGGATGCGCTCAGGCACGATCACCCTCCGACTGATCCTCGGCCGACATCAGCGCACCGCTGATCGCGCGCATCGTGGCGCACGGCCAGAGCACCTCATCTCCGTACCCGTCCTCGCCGTAGTGCGAGACGGCTTCCTCCGCGAGCCGCAGACAGGCTGCGCACACGTCGATCGAGCCCGTGCGCGGGCACTCGCCCTCGTGATCGCATTCCTCCATCGCGCAGTCACCGACGACGAGACCCGTGAGCGTCTCCCGCGCGTGGAGGTCGGTCACGCGGGCGAGCGCGGCGTCAGCCGCCTCCAACCTCGCGACCAGTTCCAGCACATCCGGCACTGCGACCATCATCCGCGGCGACGCTCCCTCAGGCGAGTGATCACGGATCCACTCAGCACGCCAACGCATCTCCGCTGGACCCTCCCGCATCTCCTTCGTCTCAGCCACGGTCGGTCTCCTCTCCGGCGTCGAGCATCTTCGAGAGCTCGTCATCCATCACGGCCTGCTTCGACGCCTCGAGCGCGTCGGCGACGACCTCATCGGGCACGAGCTGCCACGGGCCGCGCGGCGCGGCGACGACCTTGCCGCCGACGCTCTCGGCGATCACTGCGGCCGTGCCGAGGTTCCAGTCGATGTCGGCCTGGATCTCCACCGGGTCGCCGGTCACCGGGTCGTTCGTGACGACCGCGAAGACGATGCCGCTCACTGCTCGCCCGCCTCGTAGTCGAACTCGGGCAAGAGGTTCTCGGGCTTGATGAGGACACGGTGGTGGTAGACGCTCACGTCGGCCGTGCCGAGCTGCTGCACGGTCGCGTAGCCGTTGTCGCCGAGCAGCGCGAAGTGCTTCACGTACTCGTCGGGCCCGATCTTGCAGGTGATCTCGAGCGCGTTCGTGAGCGCCGCGTCGGCCGTCTCGACCGAGCATCGGCCCTCGATCTCGAGCATGACCGCGTCGGTGAAGCCGTTGATGGCGGTGATGCGGCGCTCGATCTCGAACTGCTCGGACGCGGTGCCGAGATTCTGCGAGGCGCGGTCGGCGTCGCTCACGCATCCGGTGAGCGCGAGCGCTACGGTCGCCGCGGTCGCGGCGATCGCGAGAGTCCTCGTCTTCATGGTCATGCCTTCCTGTCGGTCTCGTCGCAGCGCCAGGCCGCCTGATCGGTACGGCATCGGCAGCGCTTGTCGCATGCGAAGCCGTGCTTGTGCGGGTCTCGGTTGTCGACGCACCACTCGTTCGCGACGCCGACGCCGCACGGGGTGCCCCAGGTGAAGTCGAGACGCGTCATCGGAGGCTCTCCCCGGATCGGCGAGAGAAGACGAGCGGCCACGGGCCGTCGTCGTCGGCGTCGGTGCGGGTCCACTGGCAGCCCTGGCACTCGTAGACGGTGTCGTCCTTGAGGCGGCGGGCCGGCGTGACGCGGACGGTGCGGAGCGAGCAGTACGGGCACGGCTGCGCCGCGAACCACGCGCGCTCGACGAGCGGCCACTTCGCGAGCGCCGCACGGACCGTCCACTCGCGGTCGACCTTGCAGCCCGTGCAGCCGGGCGCCGGGCGGCCGCCGCCGCGAGCGAGGCACTCGTCGTCGTGCTCGCCGGGGATCTCGTCGAGCAGGTAGCGGCAGAGCTCGACGATCTGGACCGCGTCGTTCGCGAGCGTCGGGAGCGCGTCGAGGATGACGGTCGTCGCCTCGAGCACGATCTCGCGGGCCTCGTCCGCCTCGGCGCCCGCGCGGAGCCCGCGGCGGGCCGGCACGGATGCGGGCTCGATGAAGCGCGCCCAGCCCTGCAGGCCGCGCGTGAGCGCGTCGGCGGCCTCGATGAAGTCGGCGTTCACGGGAGCCGGGATGCCCTCGATGCGGGAGCCGGAGACGAGCACCTTGTCGAACACCTGCGCCTTGAGCGGGTTCGCTCGTGCGCGGATCGCGCCGACGAGGTCCGGGGCGTCGTAGAGCGCGCCGAGCGAGCGGCCCCAGCATCGATTGCAGAGCAGCACGCCGTCGCGAGCGGGCGCCGGCACGCATCCCTTGCAACCCTCGGTCGGCTGGCCGTCGCGGTCGAGGCAGGTGGCGAAGTGCTCGCCCCGGAGCGTGCAGCCGCGGATGCAGGGGCGCTCGGTGATCGTGCTCATGCGGCGTCCTTCCCCGTCGAGGCGAGGCCGAGCATGCGCTCTGCTGCCTTGGTCTGCTGCTTCGTGATCGCGGCCGCCCTCGCGGCTCGGTCCATGTAGCGCTGCACGGTGATCTTCGGCAGCACGTCGCGCGACTCGCGCACCAGGGCGTCGAGGTTGCCGTGCCGGCCGGAGCGCTCGCTCGGCTCGGGCGCGCTCGCCTCGGTCAGCAGCTCGTCGAGCGGCATGCGGCGCATCTTGAGCCAGAACGCCTCCCAGCCCGGAGCGAAGTCGATCGTCATGTCGGGTCCTCCTCGTCGTCCTCGAAGCGCGGCCGTCTGGTCGTGGTGCGGGCGGTGCGTGCCCAGGCTTCGTGCACCATCCGGGCATCCCGGCAAGGTCCGCAGGGCGCTCCCCCGGACCCGCTGGGCATGTGCTCGTGGCAGAACATCGGCGGGCCGGCGTCGGGATGGCGTCCGGTCGGGGCTCCCTCCGGCTCCTCGCTCTCGGCCTCGCTCTCTCCCCTCCCCACTACCGGTACGGCGTCCTGCGGCGGTCCGGATGCCGTCCGGACGGGCGGGGGCGGCAGGTCGGAGACCTTCGCCTTCTCGGGCGCCGTGTTGAACCGCGGCGCGATCGCGAAGTACTCCCTGCCGTCGTCCGCCGTGTAGAGGCTCAGGAAGCCCACCTCGGCGAGGCGCAGGATGTCCGCCTCGAGTTCCTCGAGCGTCAGCTCCATGTCGTTCGCGAAGATCGCACCCTTGACGCTGCGGGCGTTCAGTCGTGCGCGGCCGGCGTCGTCGGCCCACATGCGCAGCGCGAGCGCCGTGAACCTCGTCGCGCGCGGCAGGCAGCCGAGATCCTCGTCGCTGAACTCCTCGGGCGTCATGAAGCGCCTCTTCGTCATCGCCATAGCGGGCGGTCCCTCTCATCAGTACGTCGATCGCCTCGCCGACCTCGTCGTCGAGCACCCAGAAGCACTCGGTCCAGCCGGAGCCGTGGTTTGGGAGGAGGCGTGCGCCGTCCTCCGCGTCGGTGAAGCGCTGCTCAAAGCGCTCGCGCATCGCCGCGAGCGCGCCGCGCTCCCACGAGGCCGGCGTCGAGCGCACGAGCACGAGCACCTCGGCGCCCGTCTCGGCGAGCTGCTCGATGCGGCGCATGCGCCAGGCGCGGCCGACCTTGAGCACGCCGTAGCGGCGCCAGTAGACGGCGTAGGTCATGGCGAGCGGCGGCAGAGTCACGATCGTGCTCCCGCTACGCTTCGGCTCGTGAGCGTCCTCGAAGCGAGCATCGTCGAGCCCAGCTGGTTCGACTGGCTCTCCCTGGTAGTCGTCCCGAGCTTGCTCGGCGGTGCCACACTGCTCCTGAGCTTCGTTGCGTACCGCTTCACACGGTCCGCGCACCGGATCGAGGCTGACGCGATCGCTCGCGCCGAGGGTGATGCGCACAGGGCGGCATTGCTCGAAGCTGTCGCCGCTCTGCTCGAGCTCGTGCAACTTGTCTTCAAGTACGACGACGACGCCGCGCATGCCCGGATCGCGGAACTGGAGGCCCTACTCACGGTCTCCACCGTTCGCGGCGCGCCCGATGCTCTCGCGATCGTGCGGGGCATCCGTGAATCGCCGATGCCGCTCGAGACGGTCGACGGTGAAGACAAGGTGCACGAGTTCTGGCGCTGGGGGGCGATGAACTTCATCGAGTCCGTCGCCGAAGCGCTGATCCATGATCCGGACGCGATCGCGGTCCTGCTCCGCGAACTGCCACAGCACATCGCGTCGTGGGACGACGCTGCCGAGCGCGCGCCCCTTAGGAATGAGATCGTCATCGGCGAAGCGTCTGGAAGCCTCCCGCCTGAGGGCGCGTAACAGGAGTGACCGACCTTGCGGATGCCGAGCTCCGGCCAGTGGATCGCGTACGTCATCGCGAGCGGCGGTAGCACGGTCATCGCTCGACCGCCCGGCCGGAGCGCGCATAGTCTGCCCGCATGACGTTTCTTCCGATCCCGCCGCTGCCGTCAGCGATCAATACGTCCGTTCTGTTCACGAAGGACGGCATGGAGTACCGCGTCTCACGCACCGGTCCCGATGAGTACGTGGTCCACAGACGCGGTGCGACGGCCGAGGAGTACGAGGTGCGCCTCACGCTCATCGGGCATACGTTCGACGTGAGCGGTCGCAACGGCTTCGTCTCCGTCGGCGGTGGAGGCATGACCTGGGGCGAGATCGCCGCGACGATCCTTTGAGAGTTCACGCTGCGTACCCGTACGCCTGAGCGACTGTTGCCACGAGGTCTCGCGCCGCGGGCGGCGTGACGGCGTTGCCCGAGAGCTTCACCTGCTCGCGGCGGTTGCCGGCCATGAGGTAGTCGGCCGGGAACGCCATCGCCTGCTTGATCTCGCCCGGCTCGAGCATCCGGAAGTAGACGTCGCCGACGTCGACGGTCTTCTGCTTCGACTGCAGCAGGGCCTGGTGGCCGGCTGTCGTGACCGTGCGAGCGGGCTCGCCGACGGGCGTGCTGAGGCTCGACTGGTCGCCGCGGTTGTTGTTCATGCGCATGAGCAAGGCGTGGTGGTTGCCCGACGCCGTGACGGTCGCGAGCGGGTCGCTCGCGGGTCGGGCGGTCGAGCCGCCGCCGCGGAGCTCTGCGATGAGCGGCGGCATGACCAGCGAGGCGTGCGTGCCGCCCGCGACGATCGTCGGCACGACGTCGTCGACTCGGCTCGAGCGGGTTGAGTCGGAGCCGGAGACGTTGTTGACGATGAGCGGGGCGAAGACGATGCCCGTCTCGTTGCGCGTCGTCATGGTACGGAGCGCGTCCTCGGCGGACATCGGCTGCTTCCCGTCGCGGCCCTCGACGGGGACCATGAGCGGGTGCCAGGCCATGCCCTTCGAGACGGTGGTGTGCACGGTGCGCACGGGGTCGCTCGTCGGCCACGCGCGGATGTAGCCGTCCTCGCGGCCGTGGCCGGGGTGGCGCGGGTTTGTCGCGTCGTACGCGTTCCCGGCCGCCTCGAGGTGGATCGGCGTCCAGTACCGCTCGATGCCGGCGCGGATGCGCGCGAGCGTCTTGTCGGCGAGCGCCCTCATGCCGAGCTGCTCGCGGTCTCCGATGCGGATGCCGGGGTTCGACCAGTCGATGATCGTCTCGGCGGGCAGCCAGCCGGGCTCGACGAGCTGGTGGCGGCAGCTGATCTTCGGGCAGCGGTAGACGTACTGCGAGCGGTAGCGCCCGGGGCGCGAGCCGTCGCCGGTCTTGAACGACTGCATGGCCGAGACGATCTCGTCGCACGAGCTGCAGTAGGCCTTCGGGCGGAGCATGTGCTCGAAGTCGGGCGCCTTGTCGCCCTTGCGCCAGAAGGCGATGTAGACGCGGTCGCGGGACTGCGGCGCGGGGAGCCCGTAAGCCTGCGCGTGCATCGAGTTGAGCGAGATGACGCGGTGCTCATAGCCCATCGAGTGCATCGCGGCGAGCCACGAGCGGAAGAGCCCGCCGCGCTCGCCCCACTCGGCCGACCAGTCGGCGACCTCGACGACGTTCTCGACGAGGATCGCCTTGTAGCCGTGCACCTCGGTGAAGCGGACGACGTCCCACATCGTCGCGCGCGAGCGCTCGGCTGCGGCGTCGGGCAGCACGTCTCCGAAGAGGTCGGGCTGGCGGGCGACCTTGCGGCCCTTCGCGCGCGAGTGGTTCGTGCACTCGGGCGACGCCCACAGGATGTCGGTCGTCGGCACGTAGCGCGGGTCGGTGTTCGAGATGTCCGCCTGCAGGTGGTCGGTGTCGGGGTGGTTCGCGTTGTGCGTCTCGATCGCGAGGTCCCAGTGGTTCGCGGCGAGCCGGACCGTGAGGCCGGGGATCGCGGTGGCGCCGGTCGAGCTGCCGCCCGCGCCGCAGAAGAGATCCGTCATGGTCAGGGTCATGCGGCACCGCCTGCGTAGAGGTCGAGCGGGCGCTCGGTGAAGCGCTCCGCGAGGGAGAGATCGAGGTAGGTCTCGCTGAGGTCGACGCCGACGTAGCGGCGGCCCTCCTCGAGTGCGACCTGGCCGGTCGTGCCGGAGCCCGAGAACGGGTCGAGCACGACGTGGCCCGGGCGGGAGCTCGCGAGCACGCACGGGCGGACGAGCGCGGGCGGGAAGGTCGCGAAGTGGGCAGCGTCGAACGGCACAGTCGGGACGGTCCAGACGGTCCGCTTGTTCGCGGTCTCGCCGCCCTTGTAGGTGCCGCCGCCGCGGGTGCGGAAGCGGTCGTCGCGGCCGCCGTCGCCGCGCTCGTCGCCGCCGAAGACGACGGGCTTCGCCTGCTCGAGCCGGGCGCGCGACGTCGGCGCGATCGGCTCAGCGATCGCCTCGGCGTCGTAGTAGTAGCGCGGTCGCTTCGCGAGCAGGAAGAGGTACTCGTGAGAGCGGGTGGGGCGGTCTGTGACCGACTCGGGCATCGGGTTCGGCTTCGCCCAGATGATGTCCGAGCGCAGCACCCAGCCGTCGTCCTGCAGCGCGAACGCGACGCGCCACGGGATGCCGAGCAGGTTCTTCTCGCCGATGCCGTCGGCCTTGCCGCGGTGCCGGCCGCCCGCGTCCGCGAGCGCCGCCGCCTGAGCCTTCTGCACGCGGGCCGGGTTCGTGAGTCGGGAGCGCTCCCACCCTGCGTCCGAGCCGCGCGCCTTCGATGCGTACGAGTCGCCGAGGTTCAGCCACACAGTGCCGTCGTCGGCGAGCACCCGACGAATCTCGCGGAAGAGCTGGACGAGGCGCTCGACGTACGCGGCGACGGTCGGCTCGTTGCCGTACTGGCCGGGCTCGCCGTAGTCGCGCAGACCGAAGTAGGGCGGTGAGGTGACGACCGTCTGGACCGATCGGTCGGGAAGCGTGCAGATCTGCTCGCGCGCGTCGCCGAGCAGGAGCGTCAGGCGGTCGTCCTCGTAGTGAACGCTCACGGTCGGGGCTCCTTGATGGTGATGATCTGGTCGAGCTGCAGGCGCTGCTCGATGGCGCCGCAACGCACGGTGGCGGTCTTCGCGCTAACGCGGACGACCTCGCCGACGCGGCCGCGGCGGTCGCCGACGAGCGCGCCGCGCACGATGCGCGCCGGGTCGACGGCAGGCAGGGCCGCGATGCGGTCGCGCTCGCGCGCGGCCCGCGCCTTGCGCTCGCGCAGCTCGGCGTCGCGGTCGGCCTTCACCTCGGCGACGGCGGCGTCGACCATGCGCTCGGTGTCGGCGGCGCGGCGGCGGTACGCCTGCACGCCGGAGCCGGGTCGGCGGTTCACGGCAGCCACCCCTGCTCGCGGAGCTTGTCAACGGCGAGACCGACCCGCTGGAAGTCCTCCGCGCTTCCGCCGCGGTCGGGGTGCGTGAGGCGCTGGGCGATCCGGACCAGGGCGCGCGTCGAGTTGATGCCCGCGAGGGTGATGCCGCCGTCGACGACGAGCTTCTGCAGCCACTCCTCCGCGGCCCCAGCGTTCGCGAAGCCGGAGGGCGCTGCGGTCGCCTCGATGGCGAGGAAGCCACGGTACTGCTCGCCGCGCTTCGTGACGCCGTAGCGGTCGACCTTGCGGAGCGCCTCGAGGGCGAGCGCGATCGCGCGGAGGTTGTCCTCCCAGCGGTCGAAGGTGTCGCACGGGTACGAGAGCGCGCCGTGCTTCGAGTCGAGGGTGAGGATGACGCCGGGGTGCTCGGCCTTGGCGGTCGAGCGCGGGTAGCCGTCGAGGCGGAACGCGGATGCGGGGATCGCGACCTGCAGCGCGGCGTTCTTCGCGCTGAGGTGCCACAGCTCGCGGCGGAGCGTGTCCATCGTCGCCGACATCGGCGAGTCGAAGCGCGACCGCTCGCGGTGCCGGGTCATGGTGCCCGGCCACTCGCCGATCGGGTCGATGCGCAGGCCGGAGGGCCACTGGATGCTCATGGGTGCACTCCTGGGGAGGTCGTGGTGCGCGGCCAGGCGGTCGCGGCGAGACGGGCGGCGCGCTCGGCGCGCAGGCACTCGTCGGGGGTGAGGCCGTAGAGCTGGCCGTCGGTGCCGAGGAAGACGCGGCCGTAGCGGGCGGAGTCGATCGCGGCGCCCTCGGGGTCGGAGCGGGTGCCGACCATCCATCCGGCCTCGGTCGCGAGCGCGGGGTTCGCGTGGATCCAGTTGTGGCAACCGGCGCAGACGAAGACGAGGTTCGACGGGCAGTCGAGGCCGCCTCGCGAGCGCAGCTTGCGGTGGTGGTGGTGGCCGCCCGAGAGGACGGTCTTGCCGCAGCGCTCGCACTGGCGGCTTGAGCGCTCGTCGACGATCGCGCAGGCGGCGGCGTAGGGCATGGGCTGGACGGTCATCGGGACCACCTCGAGAAGGGGCGCATCTTCGTCCCGACGCGACGGAGGTGGCGCGAGACCTGGGAGTTGTGGATGCCGTGCTTCGCGGCGACCTCGGTCGTCGTCATGCCGGCTTCGTAGTCGGCGCGCATCGCGAGGCTGCGCTGGTGGATCGCGTCGCGCCGGGTCTGCGCGCGCGTGGCCTTCTCGAACGCCGCCTGCGAGCGGTAGCCGCCGCGGGCGCGCCGCCGCTCCTCGTACAGCGGCGCGTCCTGCTCCTGGTGCAGGCGCGCGTGCTCCTCCTTCGTGAGCACAACGAGGTTCTCGGGGCGGTTGTCGTCCTTGACGCCGTTGATGTGGTGCACCTCGCCCGCGGGGCGACCCATGACGATGCGGTGCTCGTACTCCTCGACGTAGGTCTCGATCCCGACGCGCCAACGCAGGCGGACGTAGCCGGCGGCGTTGTAGTAGCGCTTCGGCTCGCCCGCGGGGATCGGCTCGTCGGCGCGCAGCGCGCGGATCTGCGAGACGCTCATCGGTGCTCCGTCCGCATGTTCGCGTTCAGGCTGCGGAGGATGTCGATCTCGGTCGTGAGGGTGCGCCGGAGGTCGCGGCCGTACTCGAGCGCGAGCTCGGTCTCGTCGACCTTCTCGACGGCGGCGATGACGTCGGCGTCGGCGTCGGCGAGCTCCTTCGCGTCGGAGATGCCCCAGCCCTCGCCGCGGAAGCGGATGCGTGCCTTCGCGCGGGTGACGAGCAGGGATCGCTTCGCGTCGCGCACGGCCGTCCCGAGCTTCTCGAGCGCGGCGGGCGCGTTCGCGATGCGCTCGCGCGCGATGAGCAGCGCACCGGCGCACTGCACCGGGGTCGGGAACATCGCGAGCAGCTCGTTCTCGTCGAGCTCGGCGATGTGGAGCGGCACGAGCGCGATGTCGGTCTGCTCGTCCTCGCGGACCTCGCCGGTCGCGACGTCGACGCTCACGACTCCGCCGCCTCTCGGGCTTCGGCCTCGGCGCGCTCGTCCTCGTCCTGGCCCTTCTCGCGCTGCACGAGCAGCTTGCGGCGTTCCTTGAGCATCCGCTCAAGGTGGATGCCGGCCTCGTCGGGTGTGAAGACGCGGCGAGCGCGCATCGTCTTGTGCAGGGCGTCGATGCCGACGACGCTCTCGGTGCGGTCGACCTCCGCCGTCCAGTCGATCGACTCGGTCGTCTGCGGCGCGCCCTCGGGCGGCACGGTCGTCCACTGCTCGCGGTCGGTCGCGGCGATGCCCGCGAGCGCCGAGGGGAACGTGCGGCGGAGGCCGGCGCGCTCGGCGGCGGAGCCGAAGAGCAGGTGCGGGCGCCGCTCCCACACCGCTGCGAACTCGTCCTCGGGGATCGACTCGTCCCAGAGCAGGACGGTGGTGGTGATGCGCTCGGCGTCGCCGCTCTTGCGGATGATCGTCGCGCGAGCGAGCACCGGGTGCGGGTGCTCGTCGGTCGGGAGGATGAACGGCGCCCACGTCTTCCCGTCGATCGAGAAGTCGACCTGGGTCTCGACCCACTCGCCGGTCGCCTCGGCGGCGGCGCGGTACTCAGCGATGGTGCGGATGTCGTCGTTCATCGGGTGGTTCCCTTCGGGGCGACGGGCAGCAGGCGCGTCGAGGTCTTGATCTCGGTCTTCTTGTAGAGCCCGGTGGCGATGGCGACCGTCTCGTCGATGGCGGCGCGCATGCGCTGGACGGTGCCGTAGCTCTCGGGCTCCGCCTCCTTCCACTTGGCCTCGTCGAGCACCTCGACCTCTTCCGTCTTCACCGAGTAGGTGAAGCCGCCGGCCTCGTCGTTCAGGAACTTCCAGCCCTCGGTCTGCGCCTTCGGGTTCGCGGCGATGATCTTGTCGATCTGCGACCGGAGCGCCTTCGCCTCCTTCTCGGCGGCCGCCTTGCGCGCGTTCGCCGCGTTCCAGCGGCGCACGACGTCGAGCTCGTCGTCGGGCAGCGTGTCGCCGGCCGCGCCGGACTCGCGCCAGGCGATGAACTCGTCGGCGGCCTTCACGAGCTGGTCGATGCGGCGCTGGTCGCGGACGATGAGCGCGACGGTCGGGTCGTCGAGGGTGGGGAGGCCGTCGGCGCCCATGACCTCGGTGACCTGGTACCAGAGGTCGAGGCCCATGACGTGCATGCCCCACTGGCACTGGTCGTAGACGTCGGCGGGGATCTTCGTGACGTCCCAGCCGTGGTTGCGGGACTTCGCCTCGACGCCGGCGGCCTTGCCGTCGACCTGCACGAGGAATGCGTCCGGGGTGGCGCGGTGCAGCTCGTGCTTCGCGTGAGCGAAGAGCGTCGCGTTCGGGGTGAGCGACTCGACCGCGGGCATGTCGGCGACGGCGGCGAGGATGAACGCCTCGCGCTCGTGGCCGCGCCGCGTGTAGCGGTTGCCCTGGAACGTGGAGCCGTTGAGCTTCTCGTCGAGGATGCGGCGCCACGTCGAGCGGCCGCCCGTCTCGATGGCGTGCACCTCGGATGCGGTCACGCCCTCGGCGCGGAGACTCTTCCACGCCTCCTCGTCGATGGAGTCGACGAGCGGGGTCGCGGTGGTGGGGATGAGCGCGGCGCTCATGCTTCGGTCCTCTCGGTGAGCGCGGCGAGGCCGCGCGGGGTCAGTTGCCAGGTCTTCGCCGACCGGCCGGTCTTCGTCTTGCCGACGCGCTCGGCGTGCTCCACCTGGGCGTCGTCGGCGAGCTGCTTGAGCGCGGTACGGATGCGCGACGCCGAGTAGGTGTGCTCGCAGAAGGCCATGAAGGCGCGAGCCTCGTGGTGCTCCTGGATCTCCTCCGCCGTGGGCGGCACGGCGCATTCCGCGAGGATCGTCAGCACCTCGCGAGCGGACGCCTCGCGCGCCTTGCGGCTGATCGAGTCCGCGGCCTCGTGCGAGGTCTCGGGGTCGTCGATGCGTGCGCGCGCGGAGTCGCCGGTCAGCTGCGACAGGATCGCGGGGGCGCTCATGCTGCGTACCCGACTCGCTCGAGCACGTCGCGGTCGACGGCGCGGCGGGCGGCGCGCAGTGTGACCGTGATGGCGATGAGGTCCTGGCCGCGCCAGACGTAGTGCAGGCGACGGCGCGCACTCCACACGATGCGGTACTCGCGCCGCTTCGGCCGGTCGAGCCACTCGCGCCAGCGGCCGATCGCGTCGACGTCCATGACGCCCTCGGCTCCGACGACGCGCTGCGCGGTGCCGCGGGTCATGCCGTCACCATCCCGGCCCAGTAGAGGCCCGCGAGCGTCGCGATCCCGAGCAGCGGGGCGACGAAGCGGTCGAGGATGCGGTCGACGTTCATGCCGGCACCTTCACTTCGTAGACGTGCCACACGAGGCCGCCGTCCTGCGTCGTGCCGACGTAGACAGTGCCGTCCGGGATCGGGTGCCCGGTGCCGACGATCATGAACGTGCGCTCCTCGGTGCCGAGCACCGGCGATCCGTCGACCTCCACCCAGAGAGTGACGAGCCCGGCCTGCATGCCGACGTGCTTCACGTTGGCGACGGCGGGCATCTCGAAGGTCTTGACCGGCTCGGTACGCAGGGACGCTTGGTACTTCCAGATGGCCCTCACGACGCCACCGCCTCGCGCGTGGCGAGCTCGATGACGGATGCGAGGACCGACAGCGCGTGATCGCCGAGCGCGGCGAGGTCGCGACTCTCGATGCCGTGCGCTTCGGCGGCGGGCAGCAGCTCGGCGAGCGCCTGGGCGGCGTCCGCGGCCGTTCGAAGCACCTCCCACTCGCGCGTGCCGGGGCGGTGGTCGTCCTCGTGCTCGAGCGCATGCTCGGCGAGGTCGGCGAGGTCCGAGGCGACGATCTTCCTGTGCAGGTCGCGGCCGTTACTGACGGGCGCCGCGGCGACCTCGCCGAAGACGACCGAGTCGCCGTCGAGCGCGATCGCCGGCTGAGCGCCGCGAGCGCGCGCCTCGTGGGCGTGCTGGCGCTCGTGCTCGTCGATCTGCTCGTCGATGTAGTCGTCGGAGCCGTCCGAGGCAGGCGCGCCGACGACGACGAAGCGGTGCTCCTTGCACTCGTAGTAGACGCCGTCGCCGCCGTCGTTGGCGGGCTCGAGCGTGGTCTGGTCGTCCGCCGTGTCGGTCGGTACGATGGTGGGCAGAGACTCCATGGAGGTTCCTCTCTCGCCCCCGGCTGTTCCAGCAGCGCGGGGGCCTCTTCATTGGGTTAGGCGGCGCGCTTCTGCTGCGCGTTGCCGAAGATGGCGACGTAGTCCGCATCCGAGAGGGATGCGACCCACTGGCCGATGACGCGGCCGGCAGCGGCGATCGCTTCCTCCCGCGAGGGCTTGCGGTTCACGCCGCGCGCTCCGGCATCCGGCCGGCGGCGAGGTCTTCCCTGTCGATATCGAGCCACTCAGCGACGCGCTCGAGCTCGGTGAGCGAGAAGTCGCGAACGCCGTCGTATCGACGCTTCGCTGCTCGCTGACCGAGCCCGAGCACGCGAGCGAGCTCGGAGACGGGAAGTCGACGCCAGCCCATGTGCGCCCGGACAGTCGCTGCGACGCGCTCTCCGAGAGTGGTGGCTGAGGTGGTCATGGCTCGATTGTGAACCCGTTTCGGTTCGGTGTCAAACCCATATCGGTTCGGCACGCCGGGGCTTAGGCGGTCTTGAGCACTTTTTGTACTCATTTCGGTTCACTATGCGCTAGCGTCGAACCCATGCCGCAGTCACCTGCTCCCATGTCCGAATGGGCCTGCCAGATCGCTCAGGCCATCGCGCGCGTCCTCGAGGCCCGCGACATCAGCGACCGGGAGCTCGCGCGCCGTATCGGCCGCTCCCAGAACTACGTCTCGATCCGCATGCGCTGCGAGTCGCCCCTCTCCCTCGCCGACCTCGACGCGATCGGCAACGCCCTCGACCTCGACCCGGCCTCGCTTCTCGCCGGAGTCCCCCGCACCCGCGTGTCACCGACCGTGCCTACGTTGGGGGACGACATCGATGACCTGGGCGCCGCAGTGCACCCTCGAGACCTCGGACCGAAGAAGGCATATGACCGCGCCGCGAAGCGAGGCACCCGAGCTGCCGATCAGCAGCCCCACGCTGAGTGACCTCGCGCGCATCGCGAGCGACCTGGACGTCACCCTGCACATGGCCCACCTCGAGCACGGCGTCCTCGGCTTCTACGAGCCGAGCGAAGCGCGCGTGTACTTCGCGTTCGGCCTGACCTACGCCGAGCAGCGCAGCGTGATCGCCCACGAGCTCGCGCACGTCTACCGCGCCCACGAGTGCTCGACGCCGAGCGCTGAGCGCGACGCCGACACCCTCGCCGCGCAGCTGCTCATCGAGCCCGAGGCGTACGCAGCCGCTGAGCGCCTCTCCCCTGACGCGCACCACATCGCCGAGGCGCTCGACGTCACCGTCGACCTCGTGCACCACTACCGCGAGCACTGCATCCAGCGGATCGGCAGCCGCACCTACGGCCGACAGCTGCGCGGTCGCTTCACGAATCAGATCGCTGGGATGCTCCCATGACCCCTCGCCCGAGCGCAGACCGCGCGATCCTCTACCTTCGCCAGTCGGTCGCCCGCGAGGACTCCATCTCGCTCGAGCTGCAGGAGGCCGCGGGTCGCGCGCACTGCGAGCAGCGCGGCTACTCCGTCGTCGGTGTCGAGGCCGATCCGGGGATCTCCGGGCGCACCTGGAAGCGCCCCGCCGTGCAGCGCGTGATGACCGCGATCGAGAGCCGCCAAGCCGAGGTCATCGTCCTCTGGAAGTGGTCCCGCCTCTCCCGCCGCCGACTCGACTGGGCCGTCGCCGCCGAGCGCGTCGAGAAGGTCGGCGGCCGCATCGAGTCCGCCACCGAACCGCTCGACACGGCCACCGCCGTCGGCCGGCTCGCGCGCGGCATGATGACCGAGATCGCGGCGTTCGAGTCCGAGCGCATCGGCGACGGCTGGCGCGAAGCGCACGCCCGCCGCATACGAAACGGCCTCCCCGCGAACGGCAAGCCACGCTTCGGCTACGAGTACAGCCGCGCCGACGGCTTCACGCCCGACCCCGTGACCGGCCCGATCCTCGCGCAGCTCTACCGCCGCTACTCGAGCGGCGCATCCATCTACGAGCTCACCGAGTGGCTCAACGCAGAGTCGGTGCCCGTCACCTCCTCGTACGGCGCGTCCGCTCACGGCCAGTGGACCGACACCACCCTGCGCCGCATGCTCGACTCCGGCTTTGGGGCCGGCTTCATCCGCTCGAGCGGCGAACTCCTCCCCGGCGCTCACCGGGGCGTCATCACGGCAGCCGAGTGGGACGCCTACCTCGAGGCACGCAACGCTCGCCGGGTCCGCCGCTCCGGCGAGCGCTCGGAGTACGCCTACTCAGGCCTCGTGCGCTGCCACTGCGGCGCCCGAATGCACGCCCAGCGCGAGTCCAACGGCCTCGCCCGCTACCGCTGCTCTGCCGCGAAGGAGCGACGGGCGCACCCCGGCGGGTACATCTGGGAGTCGAAGATCGACGGACCCGTCGCAACCTTCGTCGCCTCGCTCGCGCACGACCTCGACCCCGCCATCGACATCCCGGCGCCCGCGAAGGTCGTCGACCACGGGCCCGCCATCCTCCGCGCTCAAGGTCGACTCGACAAGCTCACCCTCCGCTACGCCGAAGGGGAGATCCCGACCGACTCCTACCAGCGACTCCGCGACTCGATCGCTGCGGAGATCGCCCGCCTCGAGCGCGACGCGATCGCATCGCGCGTCATCCCGGCAACGAGGCCAACGCTCGACGTCGCGGTCGTGCACGCATGGCCCGCGATGGATGCGCGAACCCGGCGCGACGTGCTCCGCCGCCTGATCGCCAGCATCGACGTCGCGCCAGGCCGCGGCAGCGACCGCGTCACGGTGCGGCCAGTTTGGGGGGATTGACACTACTGACGAGGGTGACGAGCACCCAGCCGGGCACGTCGCCGCGCTCCTCCTCGCGCATGCGCCCGACGAGCCGGGCGAAGCGGTTGCTGATCGTGGACATGGCTCCTCCTTCAGAATCCGACCTGCAGCACGTGGATGCCCGGCCACAGCGCGAACGCCACCGTCGTCGGCAGCAGCCCGAAGACGAGCGGCACGAGCATCGAGATCTCCTTGCGACCGGCTGCCTCGAGCAGGTCGCGCTTCGCGGCGTCGCGCGCGTCGAGCGCTTGCGCCTGCAGTGTCTGGGCGAGCGGCGTCCCGCGCTCGAGCGCGCCGCGCATCTGGTCGACGCTGCGCGTCACGCCAGGGTGCCCGAGCTCGTCGGCGAGCGTGCCGAGGGCCGTCGAGAGGCTCGAGCCGGCCGCCGCGTCGGCCACGACGCCGGAGAGCTCGCGCCCGAGCGCACTGTGCCCCGCGGCGCCGACCCTGCGGAGCGCGTCCTGCAGCCCCTCGCCGGCCGCGAGGCTGAGCGAGAGGAACTCGAGGATCGAGGGCAGCTCGCTCGAGATGCGCGCGAGTCGGCGCTTCGCGCGGCGCTGCAGCAGCCAGTCGACGGCGAAGGCGCCGGTCGCGGCTCCGAGGATGGCGAGCGCGGCGGGCAGCGCGATCGGCCCCCGCTGGACGGCGCCGACGACGCCGAGGGCCGCACCGGCGGCCGCGCCGGCGAGCGCCCACCGCAGCTGCCGAGCACGGTGCTCGGCGACCGTGCCGTCGTCGGCGGCCTGCCGCAACCGGCGGCGGATGCCCTCCGGAGCGCCGAGCACCGCGTGCACGAGCGGCGCGATCCGATCGCCGACCGGCGACGCGACGACGCCCACGACGCGTGCCGGGTCGACGCGGCGCCGCGCGACGAGGTCGCGCGCTCCGGCCGACACGTCGAGCACGTAAGGGGCGACGCGATGCAGCAGCAGCGGGCGTCGCATGATCGGCACGAGGCTCACGAGCAGCCACAGCCCGAGTCCGAGGCTGCCGCCGAGCAAGAGGCTCCAGCCCGCCTCCCCGGTCACGCGAACCACCGGGCCTCGACGGGCAGCGCGCCGATGCGCAGCATGACCCGGTACGCGATGAGCGACACGACGGCACCGCCGGCGATGAGCAGCAGTCCGCCGGGCGCGTTGTACGCCTGCGCCGCCTCGGGGCGGGTGGAGAGGATGAGCAGCACGATCCACGGGGCGGCGACGCCGAGCCGAGCGGCGCTCACGACCCAGCTCTGCCGCGCCTCGAGCTCGCCGCGCGTGGCGAGATCGGCCCGCAGGTATGCCGCGAGCTCGCGCAGCACGGTCGTGACCTCCGTGCCCCCGACCTCGCGCGCCATCCGCAGCGTCTCGAGGATGCGGTCGGCGACGGGATCGGCCAGCCGATCCTTCAGCCGGTCGAGCGCGTACGCGAACGAGCCGGTCGCGCGGTGGTCGGCCGCGAACGCGGCGAAGGCCGGTCGCGTGACCTCGGGGCCGGCGCGCTCGAGCTGCGCGACGGCATCGGGCAGCGCGAGCCCGCTGCGCACTGCCGAGACGAGGTGATCGACGACGTCGGGCCACACCCGGGCCTGCGCGCGCTCCCGGCGCTTCGCGCGCCAGCGGACCGCGAGCACCGGCGCGGCAGTGCCGGCCGCGAGCGCCGCGACGGCGACCCCGACCGCGGGGACGAGCGCGAGCGACACGCCGGCGGCGAGCACGCCCGCGATCGTCGAGACCGCTGCGAGCGCGAGCGGCGGCACGCCGTCGAGCCCGGCGAGCGTCAGCCGGTCGAGCGCGCGCCGGCGCGGGCGCGGGTCCGCCGCTCCGGCGCGCCGCGGCCACAGCCACGGACTGACGATGAGCAGCACGCCGAGGCCGAGCGTCGCGCCGAGCAGCAATGTCATGCGCGCGCTCCCGCCAGGAGCGCGACGGGGTCGACGCCGACGGCGGCGAACTTCGCGGTGCGCGCGGGATGCGAGCCGGTCGGCTCGAGGAGGCCGTCGCGGAGCGCGAAGAGGGTCGACGCCTCGATGACGCCAGAGGTCGCCTGCCCCGTCGGGGCGAGGATCTCGACCGCTCTGCGATTGCCGCGCGCGTCGATCGCGAGGTGCACGACGAGGTCGATGCACTGCGCGACCGTCGGCACGACGAAGCCGGCGTCGATGTTGCGGCCCGCGAGCAACGGGAGCGTCGTGAGCTTCGCGAGCGCGTCGCGAGCGGAGTTCGCGTGGATCGAGCACATCCCCGACACCCCGCAGTTGAGGGCGACCAGCAGGTCGAGCGCCTCAGCCTCTCGCACCTCGCCGACGACGAGCCGGTCGGGGCGCATCCGCAGCGACTCCTTCACGAGGCGGCGCAGCGAGATCTCGCCCGTCCCCTCGAGCGAGGGCTGCCGGCACTGCAGCGCGACGATGTCGTCGACCGGCGGGTCGAGCTCGAAGGTCTCCTCGACCGTGACGACCCGCTCGCCGGGCCGGACGCTCGCGAGCAGCGCGTTGAGCATCGTGGTCTTCCCCGCGTGGGTCGGCCCCGAGACGAGGATGTTGCAGCCGGCGATGACCGCCTGGCGCAGGAACTGCGCCGCCTGCTGGCTGAGCGCGCCGCGCTCGACGAGCGCCGGGAGCGATGCGAGCCGGCGGGAGAACTTGCGGATGTTGATCGACATCGCGCCGCGGGCCACGTCGCCGCTCGCGACGTGCAGCCGCGAGCCGTCGGGCAGCGACGCGTCGACGAAGGGCGTCGACAGGTCGACTCGGCGGCCGGTGGTCGAGAGCATCCGCTCGACGAGATCGCGCACCTCGGGCTCGGTGAGCCGCAGCGGCAGCGGCTCGCTCACGCCGCCCCGTGCGCAGAAGACGCGCGATCCCTGGTTGATCCAGAGCTCCTCGATCTCGGGATCGTCGAGGTAGGGCTGGAGAGGTCCGTAGCCGCTCACCGCGGCGAGCACATCGCGCTCGGCCTGCCGCTCGTCGGCGAGCATCGGCACGCTGCCGCCGAGCGAGCGCTCGGCGTAGGAGCGCACCGCGTCGCGCACGTAGCGCTCGGCGAGGTCGCCCGAGCGCGCGAGGTCGATGCCGTCGCGCCGCACCTTCGCCCGCACGGAGGCGGTGATCTCGGCGACGGCTTGGTGCATGCGAGCCAGTGAAGCCGAAGCTGGCTCGGCGCCTCGGAAGTTGTCCACAGCTACGATCGACGGCTCTCGCGGCGGGCGGATGCGTCCCCATAGGCTCCGAGGACGGGCATCGACGAGGGGGAGCCGTGGGCATCGAGGCGAAGCGCACCACCGTCGGGCTGCCGTGGGGACCGGTCTCCTGCCTGGAGTGGTCGCCGGCCGCCGGTGCCGACGCATCCGTCGTCGTGCTGCTCCACGGTGGCGGGCTCGACTCCGCGTGGCTGTCGTGGGGCGAGGTCGGCGGCGAGCTCGCCGCGGTGGGCCACCGCGTGCTCGCGCCCGACCATCCCGGGTACGGGCACAGCCCGCGCGCGCCGTGGCGGGCGACGCAGGACCGCCTGCTCGGCTACGTCGCGGCGTTCACGGCTGCGCTCGGCCTCGAGCGGTACGCGCTCGCGGGGCTCTCGCTCGGCGGCGGGCTCGCGATCGGGCACGCGCTCGAGCACCCGGGCCGCGTGCGCGGGCTCGTGCTGCTTGGCAGCTACGGGCTGCAGCCGACGCTCGTCGAGGGAGCGCTCCGCGTGCCCGCGCAGCTCGCGAGCTGGGCAGCGGTCCGCACCGGCGTGCTGCAGGCCGCGACGCGCGCGAGCGCCCGCGACCGGCGGCTCCTCGAGCGCAGCCTGCGGCCCGTGCTGCGCGACCCCGCGCGGCGCACGCCCGAGCTGCTCGACGCGGTCGAGGCGGAGGCGCGGCGCGGTTCCGGGCTCGAGGTCTTCGCCGAGTGGCAGCGCGCCGAGGTGGGGCTCCGCCGCCAGTCGACCGACTACAGCGCGCGCCTGGTGCGCATCCGGGCGCCGACGCTCTTCGTGCACGGCGAGCGCGACTCCGGAGTGCCGGCAGCGGTCGCGGAGCGCGCGGCCGCGTCGATGCCCGACGCCCGCGCGATCGTCGTGCCGAGCGCGGGCCACTGGGTGCAGCGCGACCGGCCCGACGTCGTCGTGCCGGCGATGGCTGAGCACCTGGCTGCACTCGGCTGAGCGCGCGTACGATGCCGCGCATGGCGGTGCAGCGCAGCTTCCCCATCCTCCGCACTCGCGATCTCGAGCGGCTCGAGGCGTTCTACGTCGCAGCGTTCGACGCGCGGCGGGGCTACGCCTACGAGGACGACGGCCGCGTCGTCTACGTCGCGCTCGAGGTGGGGGCTTCCACCGTCGCGATCGGCTTCGAGCCGGGCGCCGGGCCACCGGAGGCCGCGCTCTGGATCTACGTCGACGATGTCGACGCCGCCTTCGCGCGCGCGCTCGAGCGCGGCGCGACCGCTGTCGCCGAGCCGGAGCTCATGCCGTGGCGCGAGCGCGTCGGACAGGTGCGGGATCCCGACGGGATGCTGCTCTACCTCGGCGCCGAGTCGTCCGGCGCCGAGGCGTCGGCGGCACCGGAGACCTGAGCCTCTCCGTCCGCCCACCGCAGCACGCGGAGCGCCTTGAGCGTGATCCAGCGGCTCGGCTCCCCCGCCGCGCCGTAGTCGACGACCGCATCGCCGCCGTGCACGACGTCGGCGGCCCACGTGCCGTCGTCCCGGCGCTTCGAGCGCACGAGCTCGATCGCCTCGCGCATCCGCTCGTCGACGGGGGCGCCGACCGCCCGGAAGTGCTCGAGCGCACGCAGCACGTCGTACTCGTGCCGGGGCGGGAACGCGAGCTGCACGTAGGTCGGCTTCGGGATCTCGCCGGTCGAGCGACGCCGCATGAGGCCGCGCTCGAGCAAGTACTCCTCCCCGCTCTCGCGCGCCTCGCGCACCCGCGGGTCGTCGTGCTCGCGCTCGAACGCGGCGAGCGCCTCGAGCACGCCGATCGTCGTGTCGAACGAGGAGCGCACCGAGCCGCGCTCCTGGTCGCAGTTCCAGCCGCCGTCGGCCATCCGCTCCCCCAGCAGCCGCTCGACGATTGCATCGACCTCGACGCCGAAGTACAGCGCGTTCGTCACGAGCGCGGCGTTGATGCACGGCTCGACCTCGCCCTCGAAGAACGGCTCGTCGTCGTACTCCCAGCGCGTCACGCGCGCGACGTCGGCGATCGCGTCGCGCACGGCCGGGTCGGCCGGGTCGACGCCGAGCAGCCGCAGCTCGGTGAGCACGTGGGCGGTGGATGTCCATGGCTGGCCCGGCAGCACGGACTCGGCCTTCGGGAAGTGCGCGCCGCCGGCCCACTGGCCGTCGGGACCGCGCGCCGCGAGGAGCGCGGCGCCCCAGCCCTCTCGCGCGACGCGAGCGCGCTCGCGCGCCACCGCATCCGGGTCGGCGTCCTCGAGATCCTGCAGCACCTGCCAGCGGATCGCGGGGTCACCTTCGAGCAGCCACTGCGTCGTGTGCATGTCGGGAGCATGCCGCACCCCGCCCACACGCGCCAACGGCGCGGGCGAGGCGACGTCCGTCAGCGGTACTCAGGGTTCTGGAAGCCGAATCGATCGCCGCGCTCCCACGCGTTGCGGTCGTTGCCCTCGCTCGGGATGCCGCCCTGGAGCATGCGCGCGAGGTGCAGCAGGTTCCACGCCATGATCGTCACGTTGCGGTTCGTGAAGTCGTTGTCGGCGCCCGCGCGCGACCCGTCGTCCAGCTCGTCGCCGTACGAGGGGCCCGGCCCCGCTTCCCCCACCCAGCCGGCGTCGGCCTGCGGTGGGATCGTGCAGCCGAGGTGCTGCAGCGCGTAGACGAGCTCGCGCGCGACGTGCTTCATGCCGTCCTCGTTGCCGCCGACGAGGCATCCGCCCACCTTGCCGTAGAAGATCGACTGGCCGTGCTCGTTGAGCTCGCCCGACTCGGCGTAGAGCCGCTCGACGACGCGACGCGTCACGCTCGAGGCCTCGCCGAGCCAGATCGGCGTCGCGAGCACGAGGATGTCCGCGGCGAGGACGCGCTCCCACAGGGCGGGCCACGCGTCCTCGCTCGCGCCATGCTCGGTCATGTCGGGTTGCACGCCCGGCGCGATCGCGTGGTCGACCGCGCGCACGACCTCCACCTCGACGCCCTGCTTGCGCAGGATGGTCGCGCTCGCCTCGATGAGCAGGTCGGTGTGGCTCTCGTCCGGTGAGGGCGTGAGGGTGCCGTTGAAGTACAGGGCGCGGATGGGTCGGGGCCGGTCGGCTGCATCGGTCATGGCCCGACCGTGGCACGCCGAGCCGGGAGCCGCCTCTGAGGACGCTCCGGCGCAGGACGGGATGGCCGGGTCTACTCCGACCCCGGAAGACGGTCCCGCGCCTCGAGCAGCGCGGCGAGGCGCCCCGCGAATCGCGCCGACGCATCCGCGTCGCGCTCGAGGAAGCCCCGGCCGGTCTTCGCGCCGAGGTCGCCGCGCTCGACCCGCTCGCGCAGCATGCCGGGGGCGGCGGATGCGTCCCCGAGCGTCGGGAAGATCCCGTCGGTCACGCTCGTCCACACGTCGAGGCCGCCGAGGTCCATGATCTCGAAGGGGCCGGCGAGCGCCCAGCGCGGGCCGAGGCCAGCGGTCACGACCGCGTCGACCTGCTCGGGCGTCGCGACGCCGCGCTCGACGAGGTGCATCGCCTCGCGGTAGAGGGCGGCCTGCAGTCGGTTGGCGATGAAGCCCTCGACCTGCTGCGCGAGCGGCACGGCGGTCTTGCCGGCCGCGGTCAGCAGGCCGACCATCCGCTCGACGGTCTCGGGCGGCGTCGCGGGCCCCGGCACGACCTCGACGAGCGGCACCGTGTCGGCGGGGTTGAAGAAGTGGGCGATCACGAGCCGGGCAGGGTCCCGCATGCCGGCCGCGAGCGCATCCGCCCCGATCGACGACGTGTTCGAGGCGATCACCGCGTCGTCGTTCGCCGCCTCGACCTCGGCGAGCAGGGCGAGCTTGAGCTCGAGCCGCTCGGGCGCGGCCTCGAGCACGATCGTCGCGCCGTCGACGGCCGCGGCGACGCTGCCGTGCGCCGTGCCGCCGGCCGACTCGGCCGCGGCGCCGGCCGCCTCCGCGCGCACGTCGAAGACCCGCACGTCGTGCCCCGCGCGCCCGAAGACCCGCGCGATGCCCGCGCCCATGATGCCCGCGCCGAGCACGGCGATCGTCTCCGCCACAGCAGCCTCCCCGATCCGGCGCGCGCCGGTCCACCCGAGGATGCCACAGCAGCGTCCGCCGGGCGATCGGCGTCGCTGATCAGTCGGCGTTCGCGTCGCTCGTCGGCTCGAGCCGCCCCTCGGCGTCGCGCCGGTCGAGCCGCGCCATGCTCCAGCCGCCCATGGACCGATCCGGGATGAGGGGCACGAGCGGCGCGGTCACCCGGTACCGCCAGTCGCTCACGACGACGCTGCGGCCCTTCCGCAGGCCGCGCAGCCCCTCGCGGGCGGTCGCCTCGACGCTCGCCCAGATGATGTCGGGCGTGCCCGAGCGGTCGATGCCGAGCCGCTCGTGGAACTCCGTCTTCAGGAAGCCGGGCAGCAGCGCGGTCGCGCGGATGCCGTCGGCGCGATAGCGCGCCGCGATCGAGCGGGAGAAGGTGATGGCGTGCGACTTCGCCGCCGAGTAGGTGCCGTTCGGCATGCGGCCGGCCATGCTCGCGACCGTCAGGATGCCGCCGCGACCGCGATCGAGCATGCCGGGCAGCGCCGCGTGCACGAGCCGCATGGGCGCCCACACGAGCAGGTCGAGCAGTCGCCGCTCCTCGTCGACGCCCGAGACGTGGAAGTCGGCGAGGATGCCGGTGCCCGCGTTGTTGACGAGCACGTCGACCGGGCGGGCGGGGTCGGCGACCCGTGCCGCGACCCGCTCGAGGTCGTCGGCGACCGTCAGGTCGGCGGCGAGCACCTCGGTCTCGACCGGCAGCGCCGCCGCGGCTTCGCGCAGCCGCTGCTCGTCGCGGGCGACGAGCACGAGGGAGAATCCGTCGGCGGCGAGCTGGCGCGCGAGCTCCGCGCCGAGTCCCGCCGTCGCGCCGGTGACGAGCGCGCGCATGTCCATGCCGCCACTGTGCATATCACCACTGTGGCAGGCGATCCCGAGCGCCGCCTGCGCATCCTCGGCACCGCTACGCTGGAGCGACCACGCGGGAGTGGTGGAATTGGCAGACACGCAGGATTTAGGTTCCTGTGCCCTCGTGGCGTAGGGGTTCAAGTCCCCTCTCCCGCACTGCGATCGCCCTAGGAGCCCCGTGCCCCCGCTCACCGCCGAGTTCCTCATCGATGTCGAGGGCCTCATCTCCGGCGCGGGCCCGTGGGCGCTGCTGCTCGTGTGCGCGATCGTCTTCGTCGAGACGGGCCTGCTCGTCGGGTTCCTCCTGCCGGGCGACACGCTGCTCGTGATCGCCGGGATCCTGTCGTACACGGGCGTCATCCCGCAGCCGATCTGGCTCGTCATGCTGTGCATCTGGGCGTGCGCCGTCGCGGGCGACCAGCTCGGCTACTTCATCGGCCACAAGGCGGGGCCGCCGATCTTCCAGCGCCGATCGTCGGGCCTCTTCTCCCATCGCACGATCGAGCGCACCAACCGGTTCTTCCTCAAGTACGGCGCGGCGGCCGTCATCATCGCCCGCTTCATCGGCATCGTGCGCACCTTCATGCCCGTCGCGGCCGGCGTGGGGCGGATGCCGTGGCCCCTGTTCCTGCGGCTCGACGTGCTGGGCGGGCTGCTGTGGGGCGCGGGGCTGCCGCTGCTCGGGTGGGGCGTCGCCCACATCCCCGGTGTCGCGGAGGTCGTGACGCAGTACATCGACCTCGTGCTGCTCGGCGTCGTCGGCATCGCGATCGTCGCGATCACCTGGCACGCCATCCAGTCCCGGCGCGAGGTCGCGCGCGAGATCCGCGAGGGCACCGCGGCCGGCCCGGTCGAGACGCTCGACCTCTCGGGCACCGGCACCGCCGGCCTCGAGCGCTGACGCCTCGGTCGAGCGCTCAGGCCGCGAGCCAGATCGCGCGAGCGACGTCGGGACCGACGTCGACCGTGCCGCTCGGCGCCCGCACCTGCATCGAGCCGGAGTAGGGCTTGACGCCGAGCACCGTGAGCCGCGCGTCGAGCGCGATGCCGGCGTCGGCGAGGAAGCGGAGCATCGCGGGATCCTCGTCGGAGATGCGCACGACCGCGCCCTCGTGGCCGGCCGGCGCATCCGCGAGCAGCACCGCGTCGGGGCGCCGCACGGTGCCGTCCGCGCCGGGGATCGGATCGCCGTGCGGGTCGCGCTCTGGGTCGCCGAGCGACGCCGCGATCGACTCGAGCAGCCGGTCGCTCAGCGCGTGCTCGAGGATCTCGGCCTCGTCGTGCACCTCGTCCCACTCGTAGCCGTGCCGCTCGACGAGCCAGGTCTCGACCACCCGGTGGCGCCGCACCTGCCGCACCGCGAGCCGGCGTCCCTCGGGCGTGAGCTCGACCGCCCCGTACGGGCGGTGGTGCACGAGCCCCGCGGCGGCGAGCTTCTTCACCATCTCGGTCACGGTCGAGTTCGCGAGGCCGAGCCGCGTCGCGAGCTGCGACGGCGTGACGGGCTCCGGCTGCCACTCGGTGTGGTGGTAGATCGCCTTGACGTAGTCCTCAGCCGCTGTCGACCGCATGCCGCCTCGCTCTCGCCCACCGGATGACGATCCCCCGTCGGGACCCGAACAGCAACGCTAGCCCGAAGGCGAGCCCTTGCGAGAGCACGACCGCGCCACCCGGGGAGATGTCGAGCCAGAACGCGCCAAGCAGCCCGACCATCGACGCGACCACCGTGATGCCGACCGACCACGCGAGCAGCGCATCCCACCGCACCGCGATGAGCGACGCCGTCGCGCCCGGGATGACGAGCATCGCGACGACGAGGATGATGCCCACGGCTTGCAGCGCCGTGACGACCGTGAGCGCGAGGGCACCGAGCAGCACCGCGTGCAGCAGCCGCGGCCGCAGCCCGATCGCGTGCGCGTGGCCCGGGTCGAAGGCGACGAGCGTGAGGTCGCGGCGCAGCACGAGCAGCGCGACGCACACGATCGCGCCGACGATGAGCACCTGGGCGATGTCGGCGTCGGAGACGCCGAGCACGTTGCCGAAGAGGATGTGCTGCAGATCGGTCTCGGCGGGCGTGACCGAGACGATCACGAGCCCGAGCGCGAACAGGGTCGTGAAGACCACGCCGATCGCCGCATCCGCCTTGATCCGCGACACCGCGCGCACACCGCCGATGAGCGCGACGGCGCCGATGCCGAATACCGCCGCGCCGAGCGCGAACGGCAGGCCCAGGATGTAGGCGAGCGCGACGCCGGGCAGCACCGCGTGCGAGACCGCGTCGCCCATGAGCGACCAGCCCATCTGCACGAGCCACGTCGACAGCAGCGCGCACGCGACCGCAGCGACGAGCGTGACGAGGATCGCCCGCAGCATGAAGTCGTAGGTGAAGGGTGCGAGCAGGGCGTCGATCATCGCTCCTCCGCCGCTCCGGCGCCGAAGGCCTCGGCGATCCGCTCGGGCCGCAGCACCTCCTCGGGCGGCCCCTGGTGCAGGAGCCTGCCGCGCAGCAGCAGCACCGTGTCGGCGACCTCCGCGACGCCCGAGAGGTCGTGGTGCACGATGACGACCGTGCGGCCCCGCTTGCGCAGCCCGCGGAGCACCTCGACGATGCGCGCCTCGCTCGTGCGGTCGACGCCCGCGAAGGGCTCGTCGAGCAGCAGCAGCTCGGCGTCCTGCGCGATCGCGCGCGCCACGAACGCGCGCTTGCGCTGGCCGCCCGAGAGCTCGCCGATCTGGCGGTCGGCGAGGTGCGCGATGTCGAGCAGCTCGAGCGCCTCGGCGACGGCGGCGCGGTCGGCAGCGCGCGGGACCCGCAGGAGACCCATGCGCCCGAAGCGACCGGTCGTGACGACGTCGCGCACGGTCACCGGGAAGTCCCAGTCGACCGACTCGGCTTGCGGCACCGAAGCGACGAGGCCTTCGCGACGCGCCTCCGCGGGCTTCCGGCCGAGGATGCGCACGGTGCCCTCGTGCGGCACGCGCTCGAGGATCGCGGCGAGCATCGACGACTTCCCCGAGCCGTTGACGCCCACGAGGCCCGTGATCTCCCCCGAGCGGATGCGTGCGGTCACGTCGACGAGGGCGCGCACGTCGCCGTAGCGCACGCCGAGGCCCTCCACGACGATCGCGTCCCGCGCTGCCGTGCCGCTCATCCGCCCAGTCCCTCCAGGATCGCCTCGATGTCGTGCTCGACGAGCGCGAGGTAGGTCGGCGCGGGCCCGTCCGGCGTCGAGAGCGAGTCGACGTGGAGGCTGCCGTCGAAGCGCACGCCCGCGTCGCGCGCGATCTGCTCCTGGGTGCCCGGATGCGTCGTCGACTCGCAGAAGACGGTCGGCACCTGCCGCTCCTCGATGATCGCGGCGACCTCGGCGATCGATTGCGGCGTGCCCTGGCCGCCCGCGTTCACCGGCCACAGGCTCGCTTCGTCGAGGCCCGCGTCGCGCGCGAGGTAGCTGAAGGCGCCCTCGCACGTGACGAGCACGCGCTGCCGCGCGGGCACGCGCGCGACGCCCTCGCGGAGGCGCTCGCCGAGGGACTCGAGGCGAGCGGTCAGCGCCCGGGCGCGCTCGTCGATCGCGGCGCGCTCGGCGGGGACGAGGTCGCCGATCGCGACACGGAGCGCCTCGACGTAGCGGGCGCCCTCGCCGGGCGCGACCCACGCGTGCGCGTTCGGGTTGCCGGCGTAGTGGCCGGTCTCGATCGCGATCGGATCGACCGCATCGCTCAGCACGATGTGCGGTGCGTCCTGCCGCTCGACGAGCGTGAGCAGCCAGTCGTCGATGCCCCAGCCGTTCGTCACGACGAGGTCGGCGCCCTCGGTGCGGACGAGGTCGCCGGGCGTCGGCTCGTAGTCGTGCACCTCGACGCCCGGCCGCGTGAGCGATTCGACGCGCGCGGCGTCGCCCGCGACCTCGCGCGCCATGCCGGCGAGCACGGTGAAGGTCGCGAGCACGAGCGGGCGGTCGTCGGCGGCCGGCGCGGCGGGCGCAGGCGTCGCGCAGCCGGCGAGCACGGCGGCGACCACGGCGGCGACCGTGGCCGACACCACCGCGAGCGCGCTTCTTCGCCGCCCCGCATCCACTCTTTTCGGCATACCGAAATCATGCCTAGCGCTCCGGAGGGGCGCAAGTCGAGCCGACCCGTCCTCTCCCACTGGACCGGTTGCAACGGGTCGCGTCGGCGAGAACGGGTCAGCTCGGCCCGAGCACGCCGGGCGAGCGGGTCGGCTCGGCGAGAACGGGTCGGTTCGGCGCGAGTCGGGCGGCTACGCGGGCTGGATGCGCTCCGCGAGCGCCGCGAACGCGATCCGGCGGTGGCTCAGCGCATCCTTCTCGTCGGCGCTCAGCTCGGCCGAGGAGCGGCCGCCGCCGTCGTGGGGCACGAAGATCGGGTCGTACCCGAACCCGCCGTCGCCGCGCGGCGCATCCGCGACCTCGCCGGCCCACTCCCCGCGCACCGCGAACTCGCCCTCGGCGTCGACCCACGCGGCCGCGCACACGAAGCGCGCGCCGCGATCGGCGTGCTCGGCGAGGTTCGCGAGCAGCAGCTCGAGGTTGTCGCGATCGTCGCGCGTGCCCGCGTAGCGAGCCGAGTGGATGCCGGGGGCGCCGTCGAGCGCGTCGACCTCGATGCCCGAGTCGTCGGCGATCGCCGGCAGCCCCGTGCGCTCGTGCGCGGCGCGCGCCTTGATCAGGGCGTTCGCCTCGAAGGTGTCGCCGTCCTCGATCGGCTCCGGGCCGTCGTCGGGCAGCAGCTCGATGCCGGGCAGGAGCGGCGCGAGGATGCGCTGCAGCTCCTCGACCTTGTGGGGGTTGCGGGTCGCGACGACGACCTGCAGTCCGCCGCCGCGCGGGTCGATGCCCGTCGAGCCGAAGCCCGTGTCGACGGGGCTCACGCGAGCGCCTCGCGCTGGAGCTCCGTCAGCCGGGCGGTGCCGGCGAGCGCGAGGTCGAGCAGCGCGTCGAGCTCCGAGCGGTCGAAGGGCGCGCCTTCGGCCGTGCCCTGCACCTCGACGAGCAGCCCGCGCCCGGTCGCGACGACGTTCATGTCGGTGCCGGCGCGCACGTCCTCGAGGTAGTCCAGGTCGAGCGTCGGCTCGCCGTCGACGATGCCGACCGAGACGGCCGCGACCGAGTCGACGAGCGGCTTCGCGCTCTTCGGCGCCCGGCCTTGCGCCTGCGCCCACGCGACCGCGTCGGCGAGCGCGACGTAGGCGCCCGTGATCGCGGCGGTGCGCGTGCCGCCGTCGGCCTGCAGCACGTCGCAGTCGACGGTGATCGAGAGCTCGCCGAGCGCCTTCATGTCGACGCCCGCGCGCAACGAGCGGCCGATGAGGCGCGAGATCTCGTGGGTGCGCCCGCCGACGCGCCCCTTCACGCTCTCGCGATCCATCCGCTCGTTCGTCGAGCGCGGCAGCATCGCGTACTCCGCCGTCACCCAGCCCTTGCCCTTGCCCGCCATCCAGCGCGGCACCGTCGGCATGACGGATGCGGTGCACAGCACGCGCGTGCCGCCGAACGAGATGAGGGCGCTCCCCTCGGCCTGCGCGCTCCAGCCCCGCTCGATCGTGACCTCGCGCAGCTGATCGAGCTGCCTGCCGTCCTTGCGTGCCATGGTCTCTCCTTCAGTCGGTGCGGCCGGGCAGCTGGATGACCCCGGTCTGGTGGAACTCGACGTGCGTGACCTCCGGCCCGAGGAAGCGGCGCGCGAGCCGCAGGAACGGCTCCTGCGCCTCGGTCGTCGCCTCGAACTCGTAGCTGGGCGTCGCGCCGACGGGCGCGAGCATGCGCCGGTCGCTCAGCATGCGGTACACGTCGCCCGCCGTCTCCTCGGCGCTCGAGACGAGCCGAACGTCGGGGCCCGCGACGTAGCCGATCGCGCCGGCGAGCAGCGGGTAGTGGGTGCAGCCGAGCACGAGGGTGTCGAGGCCCTCGGCGAGCAGCGGCTCGAGGTACTCGTGCGCCGCCTCGAGCACCTCGTCGCCCGTCGTGACGCCCGCCTCGACGAACTCGACGAAGCGCGGCGCCGCGCCGGCGGCGACGTGCGGCACCCCAGCGGCGGCGAACGCGCGCTGGTAGGCGCCGGAGCCGATCGTGCCGGCCGTGCCGATCACGCCGATGCGGCCGGAGCGGCTCTGCGCGACCGCGGCGCGCACGGCGGGGTCGATGACCTCGACGACGGGGATGCCCATCCCCTCCTCGTAGCGCTCGCGCGCGACGTCGAGGGTCGCGGCGGACGCGGTGTTGCACGCGATGACGAGCATCTTGACGCCTTGCGCGACGAGCGTGTCGAGCACGTCGAGCGCGAGCGCCCGCACCTCGGCCTGCTCGCGCGGACCGTAGGGGCCGTTCGCGGTGTCGCCGATGTAGGTGATCGACTCGGCCGGCAGCTGGTCGATGAGCGCCCTCGCCACGGTGAGCCCGCCGACGCCGCTGTCGAAGACTCCGATCGGGCGCTGCACGCTCGCAAGCCTATCCGCGGCCTCCATGTGCCTGGATGCCTTCAACGCGCGCGCGGCCGACGATGCGTCGTGGCCAGCCGAGAACGCTAGAGCGGCTCTACAGCGGCTCGCAGATCGACCATGCCCGCTGGCAGGGAGTCGAACCAGCGGGCCAAGGGCTCGCTGACGCACACGACGTCGATGTGCAGAGCCATGCGGCCCTCGGCCTCGTGCCCACCTGTCGCGAGTGGATCGTCGATCTCCAGGGCGTGCAGAGCATCGAGAGCGGCGCGCGCATCGAGCGGCTCCCATGACGTCTCGCTCTCGGCGTCCAACGACCTCCAGTCGGCCAGGGTAGGAAGCTCGATCGCTCGCATCTCCTCAACCGAGATCCGACCATGCGCGTTCTGAGCCCCGGACGCAGAACCATCAAGGTGCAGCTCACCCGTTACTTCGATCGCAGTGCCAGGAATCGCACTGCGATCGAGCAGCACCGTGATGTGCGGGGACAGCCGGCGGCGAGTGGTAAGTCCCAGCCGAGCGCCGTCGGCCCCGACAATGCCGGTCGCGCGGACTCGCGAGCCATCGACGAACACCGATGGTCTCACTCAATGCCGCCGTACCAGTAGTGCACGTGCATCGACCACTTCGAATCGCCCGGGTGCCTGACGCAGGTCCAGCCGCTCATGTTCCGCATGTGCTCGTAATTCTTCAGCGCGTAGCCGCGAGCATCGCACGAGGACTTCGAATTGAAGTAGTCATGATAGAAGTCGTACACGGTGGCGCCAGCATTGGTCGTGTAGTCGACGGAATGCTGCACCGTTGCGCTCGACCGAGTTTCAACGCCTGCAGCAGAAGGCGCCACGAGCAGGCTGACGATCAATCCGAATCGCAGGAGTGCGTTCATGGGCTCACCGTACGTGCCGCCCTCGGACTGCACAACGGGTCGACGAGACTCACCTGCGATCCGGGGCGGCCGGCGCGAGGGTGGGCGCTCGCGTGGCCGAGCATCGAGACGCGGCCTGCGGCCGCTCCTCGGCCGTGCGTCCTCACGTTCACCGCGAGGGTCAGCGCTACCGACGCAGCATCCGGTGCATGGGGATGCCGCCCCACGTGGGCCCGGTCGAGACCTGCTCGTCGAGGTGCTCGAAGCCGCGCCGCTCGTAGAAGCGGGCAGCCCTCGCGTTGCCGTCGATGAGCCAGAGGTAGTGGGGCCGCTCGTCGACGACGGCGTCGAACAGCGCCGCGCCGAGCCCCGTGCCGTGCATCTCGGCCGCGACGTAGAGCCGGTCGAGCTCGCGATCGGCCGGCGACGGCAAGCCTAGTCGTGGCGCGTTCACGGGCTGCTCGTAGGCGCGACCCGAGAGGATGTCGCCGGCGGGCGGTATCGTCATCCCTCCGCGAAGGTGAGGAGAACCTGCGTGATCGAGTTCGACGCGGTGCGCAAGGAGTACCCGGGCGGCACCGTCGCGGTCGCCGGCTTCAGCCTGCGCATGCCGTCGCACTCGGTCGTCGCCCTCGTCGGCTCCTCGGGCAGCGGCAAGACGACGCTCCTGCGCATGGTGAACCGCATGGTCGAGCCCTCGTCGGGCGCGGTCCGCATCGACGACGTCGACGTGCGCTCGCTCGACCCGGTGGGCCTGCGCCGCTCGATCGGCTACGTGCTGCAGGCGGGCGGCCTGCTCCCCCATCGCACGGTGGCCGACAACGTCGCGACCGTGCCCGTGCTCGCGGGGCGCTCGCGCCGCGAGGCGAGGGCGGATGCGCTCGGCCTCCTCGAGCGCGTCGGCCTCGACCCAGCCCTCGCCGACCGCTACCCCGCACAGCTCTCCGGCGGCCAGCAGCAGCGCGTCGGCGTCGCGCGGGCGCTCGCCGCCGACCCGAACATCCTGCTCATGGACGAGCCGTTCGGCGCCGTCGACCCGATCGTGCGCGAGCAGCTGCAAGCCGAGCTCCGCGCGCTGCAGGCCGAGCTCGGCAAGACGATCCTGTTCGTCACCCACGACGTCGACGAGGCCTTCGCGCTCGCCGACGAAGTGGTCGTGCTGCGCGCGGGCGCCGAGATCGCGCAGCGCGGCACGCCGACCGAGATCCTCGCCGCCCCCGCCGACGACTTCGTCGCCGCCTTCGTGGGCGCCGGCACCGCGCGCCGCACCCTGCGCATCCGCGAGCTCGACGGGCGTCGCATCGTCGTCGACGGCGACGACCGCCCGACGGGCGTGCTCGAGGCCGACGCCCGCGAGGACGCGCCGTGACGTGGCTGAGCCAGAACCTCCACATCGTGTGGGGGCTACTGGCCGATCACCTGCTGCTCTCGGTGCCGCCGATCCTGCTGAGCCTCGTCATCTCGGTGCCGCTCGGGCGGCTCGCGGCCGGGAGCCGCCGCTGGCGCACGCCGCTGCTGACCGGCACGGGCCTCCTCTACGCGATCCCGTCGCTGCCGCTGTTCGTCATCATCCCCGCGCTCACGGGCTTCGCGCTCCGCTCGTCCGCGACGATCATCACCGCGCTCACGCTCTACGGCTGCGCGCTCCTCGTGCGCGGGGCGGCGGATGCGTTCGCCTCCGTCCCCGAGGACGTCCGGCTCGCGGCTGAGGCGACCGGGCACTCCCGCTGGGCGAGCTTCTGGCGGGTCGAGCTGCCGCTCGCCGGCCCCGTGCTGCTGTCGTCGCTGCGGGTCGTGGTCGTCTCGACCGTCAGCCTCGTGACGGTCGGCGCGGTCATCGGCATCGCGAGCCTCGGCACGCTCTTCACCGACGGGTTCCAGCGCGGCATCGAGGCCTCGATCCTCACCGGCATCGTGCTCACCGTCGTGGTCGCGGTCGTGCTCGACGCGCTGTGCGTGCTCGCGGGGCGCGCGGCGATGCCCTGGCTGCGGGCGGTGGCGGCGTGAACCTGGTGCTCGACGCGCTCGCGTGGCTGCTCGACTCCGCGAACTGGGACGGGCGCGGCGGGATCGGCGCGCGCATCCTCGAGCACCTCGGGTTCTCGGCCGCGGTCGTGGCGGCAGCGTGTGCGATCGGGATCCCCGCGGGCGTCGCGATCGGCCACTCGGGCCGGGGCCGCTCGCTCGTAATCGTGCTCACGAGCGGTGCGCGCGCGCTGCCGACGCTCGGCCTCCTGACCGTCCTCGGCCTCGCGCTCGGCATCGGGCTCGACGCGCCGTTCCTCGCGCTCCTCGTGCTCGCGCTGCCGCCCGTGCTCGCGGGCGCGTACGCGGGCGTCGAGTCGGTCGCGCGCGAGACCGTCGGCGCCTCGCGCGCGATCGGCATGACCGAGTGGCAGATCGTGCGCGGCGTCGAGCTGCCGCTCGCCGCGCCCGTGCTGCTCGGCGGCGTCCGCTCCGCCGCCCTGCAGGTCATCTCGACCGCGACGCTCGCCGCGTACGTCGCCGACACCGGCCTCGGGCGCCCGCTGTTCGAGGGACTCAAGACGCAGCGCTACGACATGATGCTCGGCGCCTCGCTCGTCGTCGCGCTCCTCGCGCTCGTCGTCGAACTCGGCTTCCAGCTCGTCCAATCCGCCGCGGCCCGCCGCGCCGAACCCCACCGTGCGCCGTCTGGCGCGAGAGAGAGGATCTCCGCATGATCAGGACCAGCACCCACCGGGCGGCGATCGCCCTCGCCGCCGTCGGCACCGCGAGCGCCGTGCTCGTCGGCTGCGCGAGCGCCGACCCCCTCGCCGCGGACGAGAGCACCGCGCCCTCGAGCGGCGGCGACGGCACGACCCTCGTCGTCGGCTCGCAGGACTACTACTCGAGCGAGATCATCGCCGAGCTGTACGCGCAGGCGCTCGAGGCCGCGGGCTACACGATCGACCGGCAGCTGCGCATCGGGCAGCGCGAGGTCTACGTGCCCGAGATCGAGTCGGGGGCGATCGACCTCTTCCCCGAGTACACGGGGCCGCTGCTGCAGTACTGGAGCCCCGACCCCGAGGAGCGGCTGACCGACGAGGTGTACGACGCGCTCGTCGAGGCGGCGCCCGAGGGCATCACGATCCTCGACCAGGCCGAGGCGACCGACCAGGACTCCTACGTCGTCACGCGCGAATTCGCCGACGAGTACGGCCTCGAGACGGTCGCCGACCTCGCGGAGGTGGACGTGCCGCTCACGATGGGCGCCAACTCCGAGGCCGAGAGCCGCCCGAACGGCCCCCAAGGGCTCGCGAGCGTCTACGGCATCGAGGTCGGCTTCACGCCGATCGAGGACGGCGGCGGCCCGCTCACGATCCGGGCGCTGCAGGACGGCGACATCCAGCTCGCGATCGTCTACACCGCCGACCCGACGATCGCGCAGAACGACCTCGTCGTGCTCGAGGACACGGAGGGACTGTTCCTCGCCTCGCATGTCGTCCCGGTCGCGAGCGACCGCGTCGACGAGGCCGCGCAGGAGGTCGTGAACGGCGTCACCGCTGCGCTGTCGTCCGACGCGCTCATCGAGCTCAACCGGCGCAGCGTCGAGCAGCAGTCGCCCGCGGCCGACATCGCTCGCGCCTGGCTCGAGGAGGAGGGGCTCGTCGGCTAGCGCCGCAGCATGCGGTGCATCGGGATGCCGCCCCACGTCGGCCCGGTCGACACCCGCTCGTCGAGGTGCTCGAAGCCCCGCCGCTCGTAGAAGCGAGCGGCGCGGGCGTTGCCGTCGATGAGCCACAGGTAGTGGGGTCGCTCGTCGACGACCGCGTCGAACAGGGCCGCGCCGAGCCCGGTGCCGTGCATCTCGGCCGCGACGTAGAGCCGGTCGAGCTCGCGATCGGCCGGCGGCGGCACGAGGCCGAGCTCGCGCTCCCAGCGCGCCGGCGCGGGGCCGGCAGCGGCGATGCCGACGATGCGCCCGCCGCGCCACGCGACGCGGCGCACGGCCTCGCCCGGCTCGCCGAAGGCGTGCGCGAGTCCCGCGACATTCGCCTGGTCAAGGCCGCGGGAGCCGAAGTCGTCGGGCAGCTGCCCCGCGTAGGTGCGCTGCTGCTCGGCGACGAGGAAGCGGGCCCACGCCTCGGCGTCCTCCGGCCGGGGGGCCCGCAGCTCGACCCCCTCGGGCAGTTGTCGCTCGCTCGTCCGGGTGGGTCGGGTCTCGTCGCGCACCGGCCCACGCTACCGGTTCCCGGTCGCTCGCTCGGCGGTCGGCATAGGCTGGCGCCGTGACCGACACCGCGCTCATGACCGACCGCTACGAACTGACGATGATCGACGCCGCGCTGCGCTCCGGCACGGCGTTCCGGCCCTCCGCGTTCGAGGTCTTCGCCCGCCGACTGCCGGGCGCGCGCCGCTACGGCGTCGTCGCCGGCACGGGCCGCTTCCTCGAGCGGCTCGCCGAGTTCCGCTTCGGCGACGCGCAGCTCGCGTTCCTCCGCGACGAGCGCGTCGTCTCCGCCGAGCTCATCGAGTGGCTCGCCGACTACCGCTTCTCGGGCGACATCCGCGGCTACGCCGAGGGCGAGGCCTACTTCCCCGGCTCCCCCATCCTCGTCGTCGAGGGCTCGTTCGCCGAGGCGGTCGTGCTCGAGACCGTCGCGCTCTCGGTGCTCAACTACGATTCGGCGGTCGCGAACGCCGCGACGCGCATGCACCGCGCCGCGAAGGGCCGCCCGCTCGCCGAGATGGGCTCGCGCCGCGCGAGCGAGGAGTCTGCGATCGCCGCCGCGCGCGCCGCCTACATCGCCGGCTTCGGCGCGACGAGCAACCTCGCCGCAGGCGCCCGCTGGGGCATCCCGACGATGGGCACCGCCGCCCACTCCTTCACGCTCCTGCACGACTCCGAGGCCGAGGCGTTCCAGGCGCAGATCGACACGCTCGGGGTCGGCACGACGCTGCTCGTCGACACCTACGACATCGAGCAGGGCATCCGCACGGCGATCGAAGTCGCGGGCCCGCGGCTCGGCGGCATCCGCCTCGACTCGGGCGACCTCGCCGACGTCGCCGCCGAGGCGCGCGCGCTGCTCGACTCGCTCGGCGCGACCGAGACGCGCATCACCGTGACGAGCGACCTCGACGAGTACGCGATCGCGGGGCTCCAGGCGAGCCCCGTCGATGCGTACGGCGTCGGCACGAGCGTCGTCACCGGCTCCGGGGCGCCCGCGGCCGGCATGGTCTACAAGCTCGTCTCGCGGCAGGGCGACGACGGTCAGTGGGTCGGGGTCGGGAAGCGCAGCGAGGACAAGGCCTCGCAGCCGGGCGAGAAGGTCGCGGTGCGAACGCTCGAGCACGGCGTCGCCGTCGAGGAGACCGTGCTCGTGGGCGACGACCCCGCGACGCTCGCCGCGGCCGCCGAACGGGGCCGCCCGCTGCAGGTGCCGCTCGTGCGCTCGGGCGAGATCCAGCCCGAGTGGCTCGGGCACGGGGGCGTCGAGCTCGCCCGGCAGCGCCACGCCGCGTCCGTCGAGGAGCTGCCCGCCGAGGCGCACCGGCTCGCGCGCGGCGAGCCCGCCATCCCCACCGTCTTCCGCTGACGCATCCGGCCGTCAGCGGCCACCGGGGTCACTCAGCGCGCAGCTTCTCGTAGATCTCCTTGCAGGCGGGGCAGATCGGGAACTTCTCCGGGTCGCGCCCGGGCGTCCACTTCTTCCCGCACAGCGCGCGCACGGGCTTGCCCGAGAGCGCCGACTGCAGGATCTTCTCCTTCTTGACGTAGTGCGAGAAGCGGTCGTGGTCGCCGTCCTCGACCGACTCCTCGTTGAGCAGCTTCTCGAGCTCGCGGTCGAGCACGTCGGTGCTGCCGCCCGTGCCGACGGTGTCCGGTCCAGGGGTGAGGGTCATGCGAGCCATGATCCCACGCTCAGCCTCCTCCCGGCACGATCGGGACACGATGATGCGGGCAGGATGATGGATGCGTCGCGCACGCGACGAGGACGACGAGGGGATGCCATGGACGAGGTCGACCGCGACGAGGAGATGGGCTGGCTCATCACGACGCTCGAGAACATCCTGGGCGTGCAGCGGCCGCTCGTGGTCGGCCATCTGCGCAACCTGCGCCGGAAGCACCCTGCGATGACGCCCGAGCAGATGATCGCCCGGCTCGAGAAGCAGTACCTCGCGGCCGTCACGAGCGGCGGCGCGGCCGTCGGCGCGAGCGCCGTCGCGCCCGGCATCGGCACCGTCGCGTCGATCGGGCTCACCGCCGCCGAGACGGTCGTCTTCCTCGAAGCGAGCGCGTTCTTCGCGCAGGCCGTCGCCGAGGTGCACGGCATCGCGGTCGAGGACGAGCAGCGCGCGAAGGCGCTCGTCATGGGCCTCATGCTCGGCTCTGGCGGCAAGGCGCTCGTCAAGCGCGTCGCCGACCAGGCGCTGGGCCGCCGCGGCGGCGGCTCCGCGTTCTGGGGCCAGATGATCACGTCGTCGCTCCCGAGCGGCGCGATGGGACAGGTCATCGACCTCATGCGACGCGCGTTCCTGCGCCGCATGGCGAGGAACACGGGCGCGAACATGGTCGGTCGCGCGATGCCCTTCGGCATCGGCGCCGTCATCGGCGGCGTCGGCAACAACATGCTCGGCCGGCAGGTCGTCAAGGCCTCCCGCGAGGCGTTCGGCCCGCCGCCCGTGCGGCACCACGGCTTCCTCTCCCCCGCCGAGCGCGAGGAGCGAGTGAGCCTCGGCCGACGCATCCGCGAGGCGCGCGAGATCGAGCGGGAGGGGCTCGGCGGCGGCCTGCGGCGGCTGCGCGAGCGCCGCGGCGCCGGCGACACCGGCGACGGGGGCGACGGCGGCGCGAGCGCCGACGAGCGCTGAGGCGCGCCGGCTAGGAGAGCTCGCCGAGCGTGACCTCGACCTCGGCCCGCTCGCCGCCCCGCAGGTACTCGATCGTCACGGTCGCGCCTGCCGCGTGCGCGCGCACCTGGGCGGTCGCATCGACGGCGTTCGTGACCGGTGCCCCCTCGATCGCGGTGATGACGTCGCCGGACTGCAGGCCCGCCTCGGCCGCCGCGCCGCCGTCCGTGAGCTCCCGCAGCTGCCCGCCCACCGAGCCGATCGAGGCGTCGCGCACGTCGCTCACGGTCGCGCCGAGCAGCCCGTGCGTCGCCTCGCCGCGGTCGATGATCTCCTCGACCACGCGCTGCACGAGGCTCGACTCGATCGCGAAGCCGATGCCGATCGAGCCCGACGACTCGCCCTGGCCCATGCTCGCGATCGCGACGTTGACGCCGATGAGCTGTCCCGACGCGTTGAGCAGCGCGCCGCCGGAGTTGCCCGGGTTGATCGACGCATCCGTCTGCACGACGGGGATCGAGATGTCCTCCTGCGCGGCCTGCGCGCCGTTCTCCTGCCAGAAGCCGAACGGCGACTGCTGCGAGTCCTGCGAGTCGTCGGGCGCGGCGCTCGAGGCGATCCGCAGCCCGCGATCGACGGCCGAGACGATGCCGTCGGTGACCGAGTTCGAGAGGCCGAGCGGCGCCCCGATCGCGATCGCGGTGTCGCCCACCCGCACGTCGTCGCTCGACGCGAACGTCACGACCGGCAGCTCGGCGTCGACGCGCAGCACCGCGAGGTCGACGACGGGGTCGGTGCCGACGATCTCGGCGGCGAGCAGCCGGCCGTCGCTCGTCTCGACCGTGATGGATGCGTCGGCCGCCTGGCCGTCGAGCGTCACGACGTGGTTGTTGGTGACGATGTAGCCGCCGGGCGCGATCACGACGCCGGAGCCCTCGCCCGCGCCGGCGCGCGAGGCTGCCTGCACCGTCACGACGGAGGGGCCCGCGGCCGCGGCGACGTCGGCGATCGTGCCGGGGTCGGAGACCGGCTCGGCGGCGACGCCGCCGCTCGGCGCCGATTGCGTCTGCGGGGAGGTCTGCTGCGCCGCGAGCGCGCCGCCGCCGAAGCCCGTCGCACCGCCGATGAGCGCGGCGCCGACGATCGCGCCGACGACGAGCCCCGTGCTGCGGCGACGCGCGGGCGCCTGGGGGCTCGCGCCCGCCGGCTGCCCGTAGTGGGGCTGGGGGTCGCTCGGGCGACCGAAGGCCGAGGGTGCGGGCACCGAGGACGCGTAGGGAGCGGAGCCGAAGGGCGGCGCGGCGTCGGGCGTCGATCCGTACGGCGCCGTCGCGGGCGCGGGCTGCCCGCTCGGCTGGCCCGCGGCGGGGCTCTGCCACCGGGTCTCGTCCGCGGGTCGCGACCAGGGGTTCGGCACGTGGCCCTGGTGGCTCGCGGGATGCGGCTGCTCGTACGGGTTCGTCATGCCCTCGACGATGCCACGCCAATCCATGCGGTTGCTAAGCACTCGCAATGTCGACCGTTCGCGGTGCGAAGCGAGTAGCGTCGAGGCATGGAGGTCGATCGCCCGCACCGAGCACCCTGGCAGCGCACCGCGGCGGGGGCAGGCCTGCTGGGAGCCGATGGGCGCCTCGCGCCGACGATCTTCGCCGAGATGACGGCGCTCGCGACTCGCACCGGCGCCCTGAACCTGGGTCAGGGCTTCCCCGACGAGGACGGCCCGCGAGCGGTGCTCGACGCCGCGAAGCACGCGATCGACCACGGCCGCAACCAGTACGGACCCGGCCGCGGCGCGCCGGAGCTCATCGACGCGATCATCGAGCACCAGCGCCGCTTCTACGGCATCGGCCTCGGCCGCGGCGACGTGCTCATCACGGCCGGCGCGACCGAGGGCCTCGCCGCGACGATGCTCGCCTACCTCGAGCCGGGCGACGAGGTCGTCGTCTTCGAGCCCTACTACGACGCCTACGCCGCGGTCGCGGCGCTCGCGGGCGCGGTGCTCGTGCCCGTGCCGCTCACGGCTCCCGACTTCCAGCCCGACCCCGACCGGCTGCTGCGCGCGACGAGCCCCCGCACGCGCATGATCCTCGTGAACTCCCCGCACAACCCCACCGGCTCCGTCTTCAGCGAGGAGACCGTCCGGCACATCGTCCGCATCGCCGAGCGGCGCGACGCGCTCATCGTGACCGACGAGGTCTACGAGCACCTCGTCTACGACGAGGAGCACGTGCCGGTCGCGACGTTCCAGGCGGCGCGGGAGCGGCTCATCTCGATCTCCTCGGCCGGCAAGACCTTCTCGATCACCGGCTGGAAGGTCGGCTGGATCATGTCGACGCCCGAGCGGATCGCGCAGATCACGGCAGTCAAGCAGTACTTGACGTTCGTGAACGGCGCGCCGTTCCAGCCCGCGGTCGCGGTCGGGCTCCGCCTCCCCGACGAGCACTTCCAGACGATCCGAGACTCCTTCTGCCGCAAGCGGGACATCCTCACGCGAGGCTTGCGGAAGGCGGGCTTCAAGGTCAACGACGCGATGGCCGGCTACTTCGTGCTCGCCGACGCCGCCCCGCTCGGGATCGACGACGCGAGCGTGCTCGCGCGGCAGCTGCCCGAGCTCGCTGGCGTCGTGGGCGTGCCGCTCTCCGCCTTCGCGCGACCCTCGCGGCGCGACCTGCGCTCGACGATGCGCTTCGCCTTCTGCAAGTCCGACGACACCCTGCACCGGGCGGCCGAGCAGCTCGCTGCGCTCCGGGGCGTCGAGCTGCAGCCCGCGCGCTGAGCGCCGGGGCCGTCAGGCGATCCGGTAGCGACGGTTCGCGAGCGAGGGGTTGCGCCGCCGCGTCGCGGCCGTCACCGCCGGGTCGAGCGGCGCGATCGCGATGCCCTCCGCGTCGCCGAGCGCGGCGAGCGGGATCCCCATCGGGTCGGCGATGAGCGAGCAGCCGACGCCGAGCGGCGGCGCCTGTCCCGCCGCGACGACGTGCACCGTCGACTCGATCGCGCGCGCGGTCACGAGCGTCGTCCAGTGCCGCTCCTTCTGCGGTCCCCGCACCCACTCGGCGGGGACGAGGATGACGTCGGCCCCCGCATCCACGAGCCGCCTCGTCGTCTCGGGGAAGCGCAGGTCGTAGCACGTCTCGATGCCGATGCGCGTGCCGCGGAAGTCGACGACCGGCACTTGCGCGGCGTCGCCGGGCGTCAGCCAGTCCGACTCGCTCGAGCCGAACGCGTCGTAGAGGTGCACCTTGCGGTAGGCGACCCGGAGCCCGGATGCGTCGACGGCGACGACCGTGTTGCTCGGCCCCGCGTCCGTGCGCTCCACGAGGCCGGCCACGACGAGTGCGTCGTGCGCCGCGGCGCGCTCGGCGAGCATCGAGACGAAGGGCCCGTCGAGCGGCTCGGCGGCGCCGGGCGCGGTCGCGGCGAGCGTCGGCGAGCAGTGCTGCGCGTACTCGGGCAGCACGATGAGCGCAGCCCCCCGATCGGCCGCGCCGTCGATCCACGCCGCGGCCGCCGCGCGATTCGCGTCGACGTCCTCGGTCGCGGCGAGCTGCACCGCCGCCGCCATCAGCACCCCGGTCGCATCCGCCATGCCGACAGCCTACGGCGAGTGCGCGCGCCGGTGCTGGCGAACCGAGGCGGCTGGTGCGAGGATGCGACCGACGAAGGGAGCAGGATGCTCGTCGCATTCTCCATCGCGCCCGGCACGGCCGGCCCGGACGGCTCGGTGCACGACGCGGTCGCGGTCGCCGTGCGCGTCGTGCGTGACAGCGGGCTGTCGCACCGCACCGACGCGATGTTCACGACCGTGGAGGGCGAGTGGGACGAGGTGATGGCGGTCGTCAAGCGCGCGACCGACGCCGTGCTCGCCCTCTCGCCGCGCGCATCCCTCGTGCTGAAGGCCGACATCCGGCCCGGATGGACGGGCGAGCTCGACGGCAAGGTCGACCGGCTCGAGCGTGCCCTGGGGGCGGACGCATGAGGTCGGAGCTGTTCGCCGAGGCGAACCAGGAGACGCAGTCGACCGAACGCTGGGTGAAGCAGTCGAGCAAGATGCTGCGCATCACCGTCTCGGGGGGCGGCGACGTGCTCGCCGCGAAGGGCGCGATGGTCGCCTACCAGGGGCGCATGGAGTTCCAGCACGAGGGCGCGGGAGCGGCCCGCATGCTCAAGAAGCTCGTGACGGGCGAGGGCGCGCCGCTCATGCGCATCCGCGGCGAGGGCGAGGTCTTCCTCGCGCGCGACGCCGCGAACGTCTTCACGGTGCTGCTCGAGGGCGAGGGGCTGTCGGTGAGCGGCAAGAACCTGCTCGCGTTCGATCCCGACCTGCAGTGGGACATCAAGATGCTGCGCAGCGGCAACGTCATGGCCGGCGGCCTCTTCAACGTCGAGATCGGCGGGCGGGGCACGGTCGGCATCTCGTGCGAGGGCCAGCCGCTGCTGCTCGACTGCTCGCGCCAGCCGACCTTCGTCGACCCCAACGCGGCGGTCTGCTGGTCGGCGAACCTGCAGCCGAGCGTCGTGAGCAGCATGAACATGCGCTCGCTGCTCCGCGGCGGCACGGGCGAGGCGTTCCAGCTCGCCTTCCACGGGCCGGGCTTCGTCGTCGTGCAGCCGAGCGAGGGCCGACAGCAGCTCTCGGGCTCGAACGGCGGCGCCTCCTCCGGCGGAGGGCTCGGCAGCCTCTTCGAGTGAGTCAGGGGCGCGTGCCGCGCGCCGCCCACGCGACCGCCCGCAGCTCGAACGGCGGCGCGGGCAGCAGCTCGCGATAGCGCTCGCGCAGCCGCTCGAGACCCGCGTGGCCGACGGCCCGGACGGACCCCGCCCGTGATCCCACACGCACGCGGCGACGGTGCCGCCAGGGCGCACGACGCGAGCCATCTCGGCGACGCCCGCCGTCGCATCCGCCATGAAGTGCACGACGAGCTGCGCGAGCGACGCGTCGAACGCCTCGTCGGCGAACGGCAGCGCCTCAGCCGTGCCCTCGAGCGCCCGCACGTACGCATGGGCGGGGACGTCGAAGCCCATGCCGGGACGCTGCGCCGCCTGCCGGAGATGCAGAAGAGGCGCCCTCTCGGGCGCCTCTTCTGTGTGCCGCAGTTCGCGGACTTCGTTGCGGGGACAGGATTTGAACCTGCGACCTCCGGGTTATGAGCCCGGCGAGCTACCGAGCTGCTCCACCCCGCGGCACAAGAAGAGACTCTATCAGCCGCGGGGCGGAACGGCAAACCGGCTAGGGCGCGACCGTCTCGCTCGTCGCCGGCTCCTCGGCGGGAGCCGACTCCTCCGGCGCGACCTCAGGCGCCTCGGTGCCCTCGATCTCGGCCGAGATGTCGACCGCGCGCTGCACCGCCTCGTTGAGCCGGACCTCCGCCTCGGCGGCGGCGACGACGTCGCCCTCCGCGTACGCGGCCTGGCGCGCCTGGATCGCCGCGACGGCCTCCTGCAGGGCGGTGTCGAGCTGCGCCTGGAGGTCGGCTTCGGGCGCCTCTGCGCCCGGCTCCGTCGGCTCCTCGGCGTTCGGGTCGACGCCCGAGTCGCCCGCTTCGGCGCCGGAGTCGCCGCCGAAGAGCGCGTCGAGCGCCTCGTCGAGCGTGTCCTCGAAGGCGATGTCGTCGCCGAACGCCACGAGGATCTTGCGGAGCACCGGGAACGACGTCGCTCCCGTCGAGCGCAGGTAGACCGGCTGCACGTAGAGCAGGCCGCCGCCGACCGGGAGGGTCAGCAGGTTGCCGTTGATCACGTCGGACGCGCCCTGGCGCAGCAGGTTGAGCTCGCGCGAGACCTGGTCGTCGGTGTCGAAGGTGTTCTGCACCTGGCCGGGGCCGGGGATCGAGCGGTCCTTCGGCAGCATCTGCAGCGTCAGCTGCCCGTAGCTGTCGAGCCGCTCGCCCGCGGTGCCTCCCGCGTCGGCGTTCACCGACAGGTAGCCGTACAGCACCTCGCGGCCGTCCCTCGGGATGAAGGTCGAGTAGAGCGTGAACGCGGGGTCCTGCCCGTCCACCGACATCGTCAGGTAGTACGGCGGCTGCGGCGGCGCCTGCGTCTGCGTGCTCGACCACGTCGGATCGGAGGGCGTCGCCCACTGGTCGTCGCCCGAGAAGAAGGTCGCCGGGTCGGTGACGTGGTAGTCGCCGAGGATGCTGCGCTGCAGCTTGAACATGTCGGCCGGGTAGCGCACGTGGCTCATGAGCTCGCCCGACATCTCGCTCATCGGGCGGATGGTGCCGGGGTAGATCTCCTGCCACGCCTGCAGGATCGGGTCCTCCGTGTCCCACGCGTACAGCGTGACCGAGCCGTCGTACGCATCCACCACGGCCTTGACCGAGTTGCGCATGTAGTTGACGATGTCGCCCGGCGTGAACCCGGGGTTCGGGTTCGTGCTGTCGGCGATCGTCTGCGCGACCGAGCGGTGGGATGCGTAGGGGAACGACGACGACGTCGTCATGCCGTCGACGATCCACACGAGCCGCTCGTCGACGACCGCCGGGTAGGTGTCGGTGTCGAGCGTCAGGTAGGGCGCGACCTCGCCCACGCGCTGGCGCGGGTCGCGGTCGTAGAGGATCTGCGACTCCTCGTTGACCGCGTCGGAGAGGATGATCTGCTCCGACTGGAACTTGAGCGCGTAGACGAGCCGGTTGAGGAAGGCGTCGAGCTTCGGACCGCCCTCGCCCGAGAAGGTCGTGTTCGCGTTGCCGCTGCCCTCCTCGGTCGAGCGCGGGTAGTCGAGCTCGAGGTTGGGCGAGCCCTCGGGGCCGCCGACGATCGAGTAGTCGGGCGTCGACTCGCCGAAGTACACGCGCGGCTCGTAGTCGCCGAGCGCGCCGTCGGTCGGGATGCCCGCCTGCAGGAAGACCGGCTGCCCCTCGGGGCCGCGCTGGTTGCCGTACGCCGCCACGACGCCGTAGCCGTGGGTGTAGACGATGTGGCGGTTGTACCAGCTGTCCTCGTCGAGGCCCGAGAGGTCGAGCTCGCGCACCGCGATCACGGTGTCGGTCGTCTGGCCGTCGATCTCGTAGCGGTCGACGTCGAGCTGGTCGGGGAAGCCGTAGTACTGGCGGTACTCCTGCAGGTTCGCGAACGCGTCGGTGACGAGCGCGGGGTCGATGATGCGGATGTTCGCGGTCGTCTCCGCGTCCTCCCGCAGCGCGCCGGGCTCGGCGTCGGTGCGCGCGTCGGAGGGCGTCTCGACCATCTCGTCGACGCCCCACGCGGCGCGGGTCGCGTCGATGTTGCGCTGGATGTACTCGGCCTCGAGCGTCCTCGCGCTCGGGTCGACCTGGAATCGCTGCACGATCGCGGGGTAGGCGACCCCGACGACGAGCGACGACGCGATGAGCAGCGCCGTGCCGACGATCGCGACGCGCCAGCGGCCGATGATCGCGGTGATGATGAAGAAGACCGCGACGAGGCCGGCGATGCCCGCCATGATCTGCGCGCCCGGGATCGACGCGTTGACCTCGGTGTAGCCGGCGCCGGTCTCGAGGAAGCCCTGCGCGGGCATGACGAGCGAGGCGTACTGGCCGAGCCAGATCGAGACGCCGAGCGCGAGCATGTAGAGCGCGCCCGTGATGGCGAGCTGGATGCGCGCGGAGCGCGAGATGCGGAACTCGCGGCCCGTGACGCGGATCGCGCCGTAGAGGTAGGAGGTCGCGAGCGCCGCGACGAGGGAGATGAACAGCACCGCGAGCGCGAAGCCGACGATCGACTGGTAGAAGGGCAGCTCGAAGACGTAGAAGCCGACGTCGAAGCCGAACTGCGGGTCGGTCTCGCCGAAGGGCTTCCGGTGCAGCCACAGCTGCGCCGTCTCCCACTGCGACGCCGAGGCGATGCCCGCGAAGAGGCCGAGCACGGCGGGGGCCGCCCACATGCCCACGCGGCGCAGCGGCTCGACGAGCTCCTGGTAGCGGTCGAGCTGCGAGTTGAGCTGCGCGTAGACGGGCCGCGAGCGGAAGGCGATCTGCACGCTCAGGGCGAGCGGCACCGCCATGCCGAGGAAGCCGATGAGGAACATCACGAGCATCGACAGCCAGCGCGTCTGCAGCACCTGCAGGAAGCCGAGCTGGTCGAACCACAGGATGTCGGCGTAGAAGCCCGAGAAGAGCACGAACGCTCCGAGGAGCGCGGCGACGACGATCACCGTGATCAGCAGCGGCGACGGCCGCCTGCGGGTCGGCGCGGTCGTCGGCATGGGTCGGGCGGCGTTGTCAGACACGTCGGGATGCTCCAAGAGGGGGCTCGGCGGGCGGTGCGGTCATGCTATCGGCCGGTCCTATGAGCCAGGCACCGTCACGAGCCCGCTGGCGCCTCGCACGTCGGGAGCGCGCGGGTGTCCCCCTGCTCGGCGACCGTCTCGATCGCGGTGACGGCCTCGTCGAGCGTCGAGACGGCGAAGACGGTGAGCCCCTCGGGCACGTGGCCGACGACCTCGGCGCAGTTCGCGGCCGGGGCGAGGAAGTGGGTCGCGCCCGCGCCCGCCGCGCCGTGCATCTTCTGCACGATGCCGCCGATCGCGCCGACCTCGCCGAGCGCCGCGATCGTGCCGGTGCCAGCCCAGCGCGTGCCGGCGGTCATCGCGCCTGGCGTGAGCTCGTCGATGATCCCGAGCGCGAACATCATGCCGGCGCTCGGCCCGCCGACGTTCGGCAGCTGGATGTCGACCTCGAAGGGGAAGGCGAACTCGTTCGCGGGGTAGATGCCGACGATGCGCTGCTCCCCCTCCGTCACGGGCGTCACCTCGACGCTGAGCTGCTCGCCGTCGCGCTCGATGTCGAACGTCGACGCCCCCTCGGCGGCGGCGATGGATGCGCGGATGGAGTAGACGTCGTAGGCGGTGTCGCCGTTGACGCGCAGGATGCGGTCGTCCTCCTCGAGCAGCCCCTCCGCGGGCGAGCCCTCGATGACGCCCGCGACCCGCACGTCGCTCTCGACGGGCTCGCCGAGGTGCAGGAGCGCGGCCGCGACCGCTGCCGACTGCGAGTTGCGCATCTCGATCCGGCCGGCCTCGTTCGCGTCCTGCACGGAGACCGAGGGCGGATACGCGGCCTCCATCGGGATGATGGCGCGCGACGGGTCGACGTACGCCCGCGCGACATCGACCCACGTGAGCGGGCGCTCTGGGTTGCCGAGCAGCGAGACCGTGAGCAGCCGCAGCTCGCCCTCGGTCGGGAAGGTCTCGGCGCCCTCGATCTCGATGAGGTCACCGGCATCCGTCGCGCCGAGCGTGTCGAACGTCGGGCCCGGCACCTCGACGATGTACGGCGAGGGCACGAAGGCGAGCGAGAGCGACGCGACGCCGGTCACGCCCAGGGCGACCCAGCCGGCGCGGCGCAAGCGGCGCGGCCGCACGTCCGGGAAGCGGGGCTGAGCCCGGTGTTCGCGGAGGGCGGATGGCTGGTTGGGCGGATACCCGGCGGGCTCGGACATGCTGCGGCTAGCGTAGTCGCATGCCTGAGGAGCCCGAGGACCGCCGCCCCGAGGACGAGCTGCGGGAGATGCTCCAGCAGTTCCTCTCCGGCCAGGGGCCGATCGATCCGTCGCGGCTCGCCGGTGCCGCCGGCATGCCGAGCGACCCGGCGCAGCTGCAGGCGCTCATGGCGCAGCTGCAGGCCGCGCTCGCCCGCACCGACGACGGCATCGACTGGTCGGCGGCGCAGCGGCAGGCCGCCGCGGTCGTGCAGCGCGATCCCGGCTCGGTGACGACCGCCGAGCGCGACGCGGTGCGGCAAGCGGCCGACCTCGCCGCGCTCTGGCTGAGCGAGACGACCGAGATCGGCGCCGCCGCGAGCTCGCTCACGCTGCTGTCGCGCCAGCAGTGGGTCGACGCGACGATCCCCGTGTGGCAGGAGATGAGCGAGCCGGTCGCGAACAGCATCGCGAACGCGCTCACGAGCGCGATGCAGGAGCACGCGCCCGAGGAGGCGCAGGAGATGCTCGCGGGTGCCGAGCGCATCCTCCGCAACGTCGGCGGCACGATGTTCGCGATGCAGCTCGGCAACGTCGTCGGCCAGCTCGCGAGCGAGACGATCGCGGGCGGCGACTTCGGCTTCCCGCTGCTCGAGGACACCGCGGCGCTCCTGCCCGTCAACCTGCGCTCCGCCGCCGAGGGGCTCGAGATCCCCGAGGACCAGGTGCGCATCTGGATGGCCGCGCGCGAGCTCGCGCACGCCCGCTTGTTCCACCACGCGCGCTGGCTGCGCCTGCACGTGCTCTCCTCCGTGCGGGAGTACGCCGAGGGCATCCGGATCGACATCGACCGGCTCGAGGAGCTCGCCGAGTCGTTCGACCCCACGAACCCCGAGGAGCTGCGCGAGGCGCTCGGCAGCGGCGCGCTCATCCCGCCGAAGACGCCCGAGCAGGTCGAGGCGCTCGCGCGGCTCGAGACGACGATCGCCCTCATCGACGGATGGGTCGACGCCGTGACCGAGGCAGCGACCGCGAGGCTGCCCAAGCGCGACGCGATCGCTGAGACCGTCCGCCGCCGGCGAGCGACGGGCGGACCGGCCGAGAAGGCCTTCGGCACCCTCGTCGGCCTCGAGATCCGCCCGAGGCGCTTGCGCGAGGCTGCCGCCTTCTGGCACGCGGTGACGGATGCCGTGGGCCCGGAGGCGCGCGACTCGCTGTGGGACCAGGCCGACCTCATGCCGGGCTCGGCCGACATCGACGACCCGTCGCGCGTCATCGCGCGGCTCCGCGGCGTCGGCGAGCTCGACGAGATGGACCTCGCGCTCCAGGAGCTGCTCGACGATGCGGAGCGCGGCGACGAGCCGGCCCAGCAGCAGGAGGCGGCTCTCCCGGCCGACGACGAGCCATCCCCCGAGGACGGCGACGACGAGGCGCAGGACCCGGAGTCCACCGACCGCCCCTGAGGCTGTGGAGAGCCGCCGACGCGTTCGGCCGCGCTGGCGCACCATGCCGCCATGCTCCGCCTCGACCCGCACCTCGCCGTCTTCCGCAGCGCCCCCGACCGCGTGACGGTCGGCGCGCAGCAGCCCGTCGCCGAGCTGCCGACCGACGACGCGACGCTCCGCGGGCTCGCGCTCCTCATGCGCGGGGTCGTGCGCCGCGAGCTCGAGCACGTGCTCGGCGACGAGCCGGCCGCGGCGCTGCTCGAGGCGCTCGAGCCCGCGCTCGAGCCGCTGCCGCCCGCCGTCCCGACGCGCGTGCGGGGACGCATCCCCTTCGCCCTCGAGCTGCATCGCGCGCTCGACCGCGCGGGGCACCGCGCCGGAGACCCCGCCGGTGACGACGCGCTCGTGCTGCCGGTGGCGCCGTGGCGGCTGCCCTACCGCGAGCGCGACCGGCTCGTGGCTTCGGGCGCCGCGCACCTGCCCGTGGTCGTCGGCGACGCGTGGGTGCAGATCGGCCCCTTCGTGCCCGCGGGCGGCGGCTGCGCAGAGTGCGCGATCGACGACGAGGCGCTGCTGCCGGCGCACCTCGCACCCGTGCCGAGCGTGATCGCGGCAGCGCAGACCGTCGTCACGGTGCTCGGCGCGCTCCGACGCATCGGCCAGGACGAGCTGCCGGAGGGCTGGGGCGCGCGGGTGCGCCAGCGCGACGGAGGGGTCAGCGCGATCCGGCGCGCGCGGCGGGCCTGCCGGCACCGAGCTCCGCGAGGAATCGCGACGGCTGCCTGACGGCGTGGCCGGAGCTGCGGGCCCACGTGAGCGACAGCGAGCGCTGCGCGCGCGTGATCGCGACGTAGAGCAGGCGCCGCTCCTCGTCGACCTCGGCGAGCGAGGTGGCGTGCGAGATCGGCAGCAGGCCCTCGGCGAGCCCGCACACGTGCACGTGCTGCCATTCGAGGCCCTTCGCGGCATGGATCGTCGCGATCGTGACGGCCGCGACGGTCGGCTCGTGCTCCGTCGCGGCGCGCCGCTGGAGGTCGTGCGCGAAGGCGGGCAGGTCGGTGCCGCCGGTCTCCTCCGCGAGCGTCACGAGCGCGTGCAGCGCATCCCACTGGGCGCGCTCCTCGCCGTGGCTCGACGGCGGCTCGGCGCGGTAGCCGAGCCCGATGACGATGTCGGTGACGGCTTGGAAGATCGGCCGCCCGTCGGCGGGGGCGCTGCGCAGCATCATGAGGGCGCGCTTGACGACCGGCAGCTCGAAGAAGCGCACGGAGCCGCGCACGGTCGACGAGAGCCCGACCGACGCGAGTGCCTGCTCGATGAGGCCCGATTGCGCGTGGAAGCGCGTGAGCACGGCGATCTGCCCCGGGTCGGCGCCCGCGGCGACCTGCGCGCGCACCGCCGCGGCGATCGCGGCGGCCTCGGCCGAGTCGCTCGCGTGCTCGGTCACGCTCGGCTCGGCGCCGTGCTCGCCCGATGCGGCCTCGAGCGTGAGCGCATCGCGGCCGCGCATGAGCCGATTCGAGAGGCCGACGATCGCGCCGGTCGAGCGGTAGGAGCGCTCGAGCCGCACGAGCTCGGCGTCGGGGTGCTCGTGCAGGAAGCGCTGCAGCCCGGCCGGGTCGGCGCCCGCGAACGAGTAGATCGTCTGGCTCGGGTCGCCGACGACGCACACGTCGCGGCGGTCGCCGAGCCACGCGGCGAGCAGCTGCTGCTGCATGGGCGAGACGTCCTGGTACTCGTCGACCGTGAAGTGGCGGTAGCGCGAGCGCACCTCGTCGGCGACGACGGGCTCGCGCTCGAGCATGCCGGTCGTGGCGAGCAGCACGTCCTCGAAGTCGATCAGCCGGCGCTCGTCCTTCACCCGCTCGTACGCCATGTGGAGGTCGATCATCGCCTCGGGAGTGATGCCCGTCGGCAGCGGGCGCACGCGCGCCTGCACGCCGTAGTCCTCCATCGTCATCGCTTGCGACTTGCGCCACTCGATCTCGCCCGCCGCGTCGCGCAACTGCGCGGTCGGCAGCCGGAGGCGCAGCTGCGCCGCGGCGTCGGCGAGCGTCGACGCCTTCTGCGGCAGCAGCTTCGGCATGCGCGAGCCCGTGACGCGCGGCCAGAAGTGCGAGAGCTGCGCGAGCGCCGCCGCGTGGAAGGTGCGCGCTTGCACTCCGCCCGCCCCGAGCCGCGCGAGGCGCGTGCGCATCTCGCCCGCCGCCCGGCTCGTGAACGTGAGCGCGAGCGACGCGTGCTCGACCTGCTCGCCGGTCGCGACGCCGTAGGCGATGCGGTGGGTGATCGCGCGCGTCTTGCCCGTGCCGGCGCCCGCGAGGATCGCGACCGGGCCGCCGAGCGTCGTCGCCGCGAGCCGCTGCTGCTCGTCGAGCCCCTCGAGGATGCGCTCGGCGTCGGGCTTCGCCTCGCGGCTCACCGCGCGAGCCACGCGTCGATGATCCAGGCCGCGATCGAGGTCGGCCCGGGCAGCTGCACGACGCCCGAGCGCAGCTGATCGCGCGTGAACCAGCGCACGTCGAGGATCTCGACGCCGTCGGGCACGATCGCGTCGGGGTCGGCCGCGACGCACTCGAAGCCGATCATGAGGCTGCGCGGGAACGGCCACGGCTGCGAGCCGAGGTAGCGCACGTCGCCGACCGCGAGCCCCGTCTCCTCGAGCACCTCGCGCACGACCGCCGCCTCGAGCGACTCCCCCGGGTCGACGAAGCCGGCGATGAGCGAGTAGCGGCCCTCGGGCCACGCCGCGTTGTGGCCGAGCAGGATGCGCTCGTCGGATGCGTCGCGGATGGCGACGATGACCGCCGGGTCGGTGCGAGGGAAGTGGGCGCCGCCGCTCGCGTCGCGCCGCACCCAGCCGGACTCCTCGAAGCTCGCCGCGGAGCCGTCGACCGGGCTGTGATGGCTCTCGCGCTGCCAGACGCCGAGCGCGACGGCCTGCACGAACGCTCCCGCGTCGGCGTCGTCGAGCTCGGCACCGACCTCGCGGAGCGATCGCCACTCAGCCCCCTCGACGTCGAACGGCTCCGCGACGAGCAGGCTCAGCACGACGCCGCCCGCGGTGCCGTCGAGCGCGGGCGCGCGGCCGAGCCAGCTGAGCGGCACGCGCGGCTCGACGTGCCGCGCGTCGGGCGGGAGCTCGTCGGCTCGCAGCCGCACGAGCGCGCCGCCGCGCACGGGCGAGCGGTCGCCGGCGATCGCGATGACGCGCGTCGAGGGCTGCTCGAGCGCGCGCGAGACCGCGTCGGCACCGATGCGCCCGGCGTGGTCTCGGTCGAGGGCCGACCGGGCGAGCGGGGGAACCTGCACGTCACCTCCGTCGCGTGGCGCGGTCTCCCCCGGTCGAGGTCGGCCTAGCCTGGCATCCATGAGCACGAACCCCTTCACCCTATCCGCGCTCGCCACGACGGCCGTGCCGGGGCTCGACGTCGTGGGGGCGACGGAGGACGGCTCCGACGAGCACCGCTCGGTCGTCGCCGCCCGCCTCGCCGACGGCGAGGTGGTGCAGGTCGTGCTGCCCCGATCGGTCGCAGCCCTCACTGCGGCGAAGGCGCACGCCGCGGGCCTCGCCGCGCTCACGCTCGCGACGCGCTCGCGGCTGCCCTTCGACGTGCCGACGGTGCTCGGCACGACCGCGGCGGGGAAGTCGACGCTGTACGTGCTCTCGCGACTCGGCGGCGAGCCGATGCGGCTCGCCGACATCTCCCCCGCGCGCCCCGGGCTCTCGACGAGCGTCGGTGCGGCGATCGCCGCGATCCACGAGCTGCCGACGTCGGTCGCCGCCGACGCCGGGCTCCCGCACGAGAGCGCGATGACGTTGCGCCAGCACCAGCTCGCCACGTTCGACCGCGCCGCCGCGACCGGCTCGGTGCCCGCTCCCCTGCTCGAGCGCTGGGAGGGCGCGCTCGGCGACGACCGGCTGTGGCAGTTCAAGCCCACGCTCGTGCACGGCGACCTCCAGGCGCCCGCCTTCCGCGTCGAGGGCGCGCGCGTCGTCGGCATCGACGGCTGGCACGCGCTCTCGGTCGGCGACCCCGCGCGCGACCTCGCCTTCCTGCTCGGCTCGAGCGAGTTCGGGAGCGTCGACGACGCGTTCGAGGCGCACGCCGCCGCGCGCGGGGCCGGCGACCGGCACGTGCGGCAGCGCGCGATGCTGCACGCGGAGCTCGACATCGCCCGCTGGCTGCTGCACGGCGTCGAGCGCGGCGACACCGCGATCGTCGACGACGCGAAGCGCATGCTCGCGGGCCTGCTCGCGCGCGTCGACCGAGACCCGACGGCTGCGATCGCGCCCGAGCGGCTCGAGACGATGGACCTCACGGGTGTGCAGGAGTACCTCGGAGAGCCGGCCATGAGCGACGCGCCCGAGCAGGGCTCGAGCACCGAGGCGTCACCCGAGCGCTGACGCCTCCGCGACCGCCTGCTGCGCCCGCAGCCAGCGGGCCTCGAGCTCGGCGAGCGACTCGATCCGCTCGGGCCGGATGATCCGGTCGTGCTCGACGAAGTACAGCTCCGCGTCGACGAGCTCGGGATCGAGCCCCGCGTGCGCCGCGTAGGCCGCGCGGTAGAGCGCGAGCTGCAGCTGCCGCGCCTCGAGGTCGGCGTCGCCCGAGGGCAGCCGCCCGGTCTTCCAGTCGACGACCGTCGCGCGATCGCCGTCGCGGTAGACGGCGTCGATCTTGCACACGACGGTCGTGCCGGCGAGCGGCAAGTGGATCTCGAGCTCCGTCTCGGCCGGCTGCCGCGCCCCGTAGGGCGAGCGGAGGAACGTCTGCTTGAGCCGCTCGAGCCGCTCGGCGTCGATGCCGATGAGCTCGTCGTCGAGCGGCGCGTCGTCGACCGCGTCGCCGAGGCTCACGGTGCTGCCGCGGCGCTCGACCCAGCCGTGGAAGAGCGTGCCGAGCCGCGTCGCGGCGAACGGCTCCTGCGGCATCGGGCGCGCGATCGCGCGCGCGACGGCGACCGGGTCGGCCGCCCAGTCCTTGAAGCCGGATGCGGCGATGCGGCTCGGGAGGGCGAGCTCGGCGCGGCCGCGGTCGGCGAGCAGGAGCTCGATCGCGTCGTCCCACGGGGTCTCGGCCGACGCATCCGCCGCCTCGACGCGCGCCGCGGCCGCCTCGATCGCCTCGCGACGCCGGCCGAGCGGGTCGACGGGCCACGCGAGCGAGGGGCTGCGATCGCCGAGCGGGTTCTCGGCGCCCCGCTCGGGCGCCTCGAGCAGCTCGGCGCCCATCGCGCCCGCGGCGACCTCGAGCAGCCGCTTGGGGCTCGCGGGGGTCTTGGCCATGCCGTACCACTGCGCGCCCGAGAGCCAGAGCGCGCGCCGCGCGCGCGTGACGCCGACGTACGCGAGGCGGTCCTCCTCCGACTGGTAGTGGTCCCACAGCTCCTCGAGGAAGCGCTCGCGCGCGAGCGCGTACTCGTGCTGCGTCGCGTGGCCCTCCCAGTCGAGCCGCGGCAGCAGCGACGCGTCGCCGCGCAGCGGGTACGGCAGCGTCGCGTGCGTGAGCCAGCCGAGCGGCCGGTCGTCGGCCTTCGCGGCCGCGAGCCGCGGGAGCGCCACGACGTCCCACTCGAGGCCCTTCGAGGCGTGCATCGTGAGCACCTGCACCCAGCCGGGCTCGGCCTCGGGCTCGGGCACGTCGGGACCCCGGCCCGCCTCGAGCACGTCGAGGTAGGCGAGGAACGCCTCGAGCGAGCCGCGCTCGTCCGCCGCGGCGAACGCCTGCACCTCCCGCGCGAAGGCGTCGAGCGCGCCGTGCGCGTGCTGGCGCTTCGCGGCGACCTCGATGTCGAGCCGCAGCGCCTGCTCGACGCTGCGCACGAGCTCCGGCAGCGGCATGCCGGCGCGGCGGCGCAGCTCGCGCAGCAGCGCGCCGGCGTCGCGCAAGCGCGCGAGCCCCTCCGCCGTCGCGCCCTCGAGCCGCGGCGAGTCGACGAGCGCATCGAGCGCGTCGACGATCGACACGCTCGCCTCGACCGCGACCGCGCCGCGATCGGCGCTGCGCTGCTCGGAGCTCAGCCCTGCCTTCGCGAGCATCGACGCGTGCCGCTGGAGCGCGGCGAGGTCGGCGACGCCGATGCGCCAGCGGCTGCCGGCGAGCAGCCGCACGAGGCTCGAGCCCTCCTCGGGCCGACCGAGCACGCGCAGCGCCGCGACGAGGTCGACGACCTCGGGCTCGTCGAGCAGGCCGCCGCCGCCCGAGCGGAAGACGCGGATGCCCTCGGCGCGCAGCGCGCGGGTGAGCTCGACGCCCTGCGAGTGCGAGCGCACGAGCACGGCGGCGGTCGTCTCGGAGCCCGCGACGCCCGCGCCGTGCGAGCGCAGCCACGCGGCGAGCTCCCGCGACTCGTCCTCGATCGTCGGCAGGTGCCGCACGGCGACGTCGCCGGGACCCGCGCCCTCCCGCGGCTCGAGCCGCTTGACGGGCACGCCGGGCTGCTCGGGGAGCCGGCTCGCGACGGCGTGCGCGAGCGTGAGCACGCTCTCGTCGTTGCGCCAGCTCGTCGAGAGGGTGAGCGTGCGCTCGACGCGGAAGCGCTGCGCGAAGAGCGCGAGCGTGCCGGCGCTCGCGCCCCGGAAGCCGTAGATCGCCTGGTTCGGGTCGCCGACCGCCATGACGGGCGTGCCGTCGAAGAGCGCGTGGATGAGCTGGAGCTGCAGCACGGAGGTGTCCTGGAACTCGTCGAGCAGCACCGCGCGGTGCCGGGCCCGCAGCTCGGTGACGGCGCCCTCGTGCGCGTCGATCGCGTCGAGCGCGAGCCGCACCTGGTCGCTGAACTGCACGGCGCTGCGCCGGCGCTTCGCCTCGTCGAACGCGTCGACGAGGTCGGCGAGCGGGTCGAGGCCCCCGACCCGCTCGACGTCCTGCGCGATCGCCTTCGCGTGCGCCGCCTTGAACAGCTTCGGCTCGTCGGCGGTCGGGAGCGCCTGCAGGGCGCGGAACCGCTCGGGGTAGCGGCCGCGGCGCAGCCGCTCGGTCGAGACGCGGTGGTCGCCGAGCGTACCCGCGAGCTGCACGACGCGCTCGGCGACCGTCTCGGCGCGGCCGAGCGAGGCGAGCCGCAGGTCGTCGGAAGCGCGCGCGACGCGGAGCGCGAGCAGGAACGCGGCCGGGTCGGTGAGCACCTCCGACTCGGGGTCGCGGCCGATGAGCAGCGCCCACTCGCGGAAGAGCGCGCTCGCGAACGAGTTGTAGGTCTGCACGACCGGTCGGCGAGTCGCGGCCACCTCCGCGTCGACGAGACCCGCCTCGGCGAGTGCGCGCAGCTCGGCGGCGAGCCGGTCGGCGAGCTCGCGCGCGGCCTTCCGCGTGAAGGTGAGGCCGAGCACCGCGTCGGGCGCGACCCTGCCGTTCGCCACGAGCCACAGCACGCGCTGCGCCATCGTGTGGGTCTTGCCGCTCCCGGCGCCCGCGACGACGAGCGTCGGCTCCTCGGGCGCCTCGATCACCGCGATCTGCTCGTCGGTCGGCAGCTGCGCGGCCTTGCCTCGCACGGCGGCGATCGCCTCGGTGATCTCGATGGCGGTGGTCACTCGGTCACCTCCGGGATGACGTGGATGGCGCACTGGCCGAAGCTGTAGTCGTCGTTGCAGTGCACCTCGGGCCGGGCGGTGAAGACCGCGCCGCCCATGGTCTCGATCGCCGTCCGCAAGTGCTCGTGGAACGCATCCGCCACCTCGTCGAAGGGCTCGGAGTCGACCGTCTTCTCCTTGCGGGCGAGCTTGGGCATCACGAGCCGAGCGGAGGTCTGCGCGCCCGCTTCGATGCCTTCGATGCCCCCGAGCGCGACCGCGAGCTGATAGGCGCGCAGCTGCAGGTTGCCGAGGCCCTCGACGGCCTTCGGCACGCGCTTGCCGGTCTTGAGATCGACGATGCGCACCTCGCCGCTCGGCCCGTGCTCGAGCCAGTCGATCGCGCCCGAGAGCACGGCGCCGTCGACCTCGACCTCGAAGCGCGCCTCGCGCTCGTCGCGCTCGATCCGCCAGCCGGCACCGCGCAGCACCTGGAAGTAGCCCGCGAGGGCCGCGGCCATCGGCACGACCTCGGCCCGCTGCTGCGCCGCCTCCCACGCGGAGGGGTGGTCGAGCTCGGCGAAGCGGGCGTCGACGGCCGCCTCGATCGCCGCGGCGTCGGTCGCGTCGACGTGCTCGACCGCGTCGTGCACGATCGTGCCGAGTGCCGCGGCGCGGTTCGACGTGCCGCCGGCGAGCCGACCGATGACCCACGAGAGCTCGCACTCGACGAGCCCTTGGAGCGCCGAGGGGCTCACGCGCACCTGCTCGCTCGCGTCGAGCCGCTCGGTCGTCGTGACGGGCGCGAGCCCCGCCCACTCGCGCGGGTCGGCGCCCGGCACGCCCGCATCGGCGAGCCGGCGCAGCGCGCTCGCGGCCGCATCGGCGTCGGGCCGCTGGTCGACGACCCGCCGGCGCAGGCTCGCGACGAGCGAGCGCAGCGAGTGCCAGCTGTCGTCGGCGCCGGGCGTCGGCTCCGGGTCGACCGTCAGCACGAAGGGCGAGGGCTGCTCGTCGTCGCTCGCGACCGCCGTGAGGAGCACGGCCGAGCGAGCCGTCGAGACGGTCTTGACGAAGGTGCGCAGCTCGTCGTGCAGCACGCCGGCGCGCGCGTCCTCGGTCGGCTCCCCGTCGAGCCGGTTCGCGCCGAGCAGCGATCCGCGCGGCCGCAGGTTCGGCCACACGCCGTCCTGCAGGCCCGCGACGATGACGGTGTCGAGCTCGCGCCCGACGAACTGGCCCGGCGTGCCGATCGCGACGCGGGCGCCCTCGGCGCGCGCGGCGAGCGAGTCGTCGTCGACGCTCGAGGCGAGCCACGCGTCGACGAACGCGCCGGTGTCGGCGTCGGGCCGGCGCTCGATGAGTCGCGCGACCTGGTCGAAGAGCGCGACGACCGCGTCGAGCCGCCGGTTGGCGAGCGCGCGCTCGACGCCCGCGCCGCCGAGCGCCGTGCGCCGCCAGCCCTCGGCGACGCCCGCGGCGCTCCAGACGGCCCACAGCACCCGGTCGGCGCCGGCCGGGTCGTCGGCGGTCAGGAGCGCGCGGGCGTCGGCGAGCATGCGCACGAGCCGGCGCGCGGCGGCCGCGCCCTGGCGCGCGCCCGCGAGGCCCTCGAGCTGCTCGGGATCGGCGATCGCGGCGCGCACGAGCTCGGCGCCCGCGACGTGCACGGCGCCGCCCTCGGCGACGATGCGGTGCCGGAGCGCGCGCTTGAGCCGCCGCACCGCGAGCGCGTCGAGGCCGAGCAGGTCGCTGCGCAGCAGCTCCTCGGCGAGCTGGGCGTCGAGCTCGCGGCGCCCGGTCGCGACCGCGAGCACGCTCACGAGCGCGTCGACGACCTCGGTCTCGCGCAGCCGCGTCGGCCCGCCCGAGGCGACCGGCACCTCGAGCGCCGAGAGCAGCGAGCCGAGCTCGGCCGCCGAGCGGCCGGTGCGGGCGATGATCGCGATGTCGTCGAACGCGACGCCGCGCGCGCGACGCTCGTGGATGAGCCTCGCGATGCGGCGGGCCTGCTCGTCGAGCGACTGCGCGAGGTGCAGCTCAAGCACGTCCTCCGCGCTCGATCCGCCCGCGCTCGCGCGCCGGTGCGCGCCCGCACCGGCCGTGCCGATGCCCTCGGCGGCCTTCGCGAGGAACGCGCGCACGCGCGCGCCGTGGCGGTGGTCGATCGCGAGCTCGAGCCGGTGGCGGGGCTCGCCCGCGAAGCCGAGCCGCGCCGGCAGCGCCGCGAGCAGCGCCGGGTCGGCGCCGCGGAACGCGCCCGTCGTCGTGTCGGGGTCGCCGAACGCGACGACCGTCGCGCCGCGCGCGGCGAGCGCCTCGAGCACGACGACCGCGCCCTCGGTGAGCTCCTGCGCGTCGTCGACGAGCACGAGGCTCGGCAGCGGCACCTCGGTCTCGGCGATCGCGCTCGCCGCGCGCCGGAGCAGCGACGCCGCGGTCATCGCCTCGGCGCCGCGCCGCTCGAGCCGCTGGAGCCGCTCGAACTCGTCGAGGAACTGCGCGGCGGCCGCCCACTCGGGCACCGCGCGCTCGGCCGCGAGCGCGGAGAGCGTCGACGCATCCCACCCCCGCTCCTGCACGGCGGCGAGCAGCTCGCGCAGCTCGGCCCGGAACCCCGCCTGCTCGCGCACCTCGGCGTGCAGGTGCTCGGGCCACTCGGGGCCGCTCGGCGCGCCCGCCGCCTCGTCGTCGACGTGGCCGGCGAGCATCGCGGCGATGATGCGGTCCTGCTCGGCGCCCGAGAGCAGCTGCGGCACGGGTCGCTCGTCGGCGAGCGCCGCGGCGGTGAGGAGCGCGTGCGCGAACGACGGCATCGAGCGGGCGAGCGGGCCGGGCGTCACGATCGCCGTGCGGTGCGCGAGCCGGTCGCGGAGCGCGGTCGCGGCCTGCCGCGAGCCGGCGATGACGAGCAGCCGCGCGGGGTCGAGGTCGCGCGCGAGGCGGTCGGCGGCGAGCTCGACGAGCGTCGTCGTCTTGCCGGAGCCCGCGACGCCGAGCACGATCGCGGATGCGTCGTCGGGCCGCTCGAGCACGGCGCGCTGCGACGCGTCGAGCGCGGCGGCGAGCGCCCGCTCGGGGGCGTCGAGGGTGAGGCTTCGCTCTGGCACGCGCCCACGGTATCGACGGCCGCCGACACATCCCGTCGCCCCGCTGATCGCCCACGGCGGAACGGCGCGGGCGCCCGCACCCCATCGCCTATCCTCAGAGGCATGGACATCCGCATCGGCATCAAGGACTCGCCCCGCGAGATCTCGTTCGACTCGTCGCAGACGGCCGAGGAGGTGGAGTCGCTCGTGCTGAGCGCGCTCGACGCGGGCCACCTGGCGATCGACGATGCGAAGGGGCACCGCTACCTCGTCCCGAGCGCGAACATCGCCTACGTCGAGATCGGCAGCGAGACGGCGCGCAAGATCGGCTTCGTGGCCTGATGGCCATCCTCGTCCTGGTGCCGATGGTGCTCGGCGCGGCGATCGGCCTCTTCGCGCGCTACGCGCTGCCGGGTCGCGAGTGGATGGGGCTCTTCCTGAGCCCGGGCGCGTCGGCCGCCGCTGCGGGCATCGTCTGGACGATCGGGATGCTCGCGGGCGTCGGGGCGGATGCCCTCTGGCTGTGGCTCGTGTGCCTCGCGGCCGCGACCGCGGTCGCCCTCGTGCTGCCGCGGCTGCTGCCGAAGCGCCGCGAGCAGGCCGACCGGGAGTACCTCGCGGAGCTGACGGCCGCGAAGCGGGCGTAGGTCTCGACACGCCGGCTCCGCCGGCGACTCGACCAACGGGGGCGCTCAGGCCGTGAGGCCGAGCTCGTCCATGCGGCGCGTGTGCGAGGCGACGATGTCGTTGAACGCCGGCTCGAGCCGCTGCTGGCTCGGCACCGCGCGACCCGCGTCGTCGGGGCCGTTGACCGCGAGGTACATCTGCAGCAGCGCGTCGCCGACGAGCCGCCTGCCCCACACCGCGAGCCGGTCCGAGAGCCGAGGCGTCTGCTCGATCGCCGCGAGCAGCAGCTTCACGAGCTGAGGGTGCGCGCTCTCGCCGCGCAGCGCGCGCAGCATCGCGTCCTGATCCTCCTCGGGCAGGCCCGGCACGATCGCGACGAAGAAGTCCTCCAGCAGTCCGCTCACGACGTGCACCGCGAGCAGCTCCTCGTACCAGTCGGCGCCGGCGACGAGCTTCGAGAACTCGCGCGTCGAGTCGGCGAAGGGGCGCATCGCGTCCTCCGCCTCGACGCCCTCCCCCTCGAGGATGCGCGCGAACGCGGTCGCGCGCGTGGCGAGGATGCGGACGACCTCCGAGAGCGCGACCTGCGCCTCGGCCGACGGCGCGGCCTGCAGCACGCGGCCGGCCTTCGCGACGAGGTCGAGCTCGAGGCCGAGCGCCTGGCCCACGAACGGCACGAGCGCGGGCCGCACATCCTGCAGCAGCACGCGGTCGCCGACCACTGGCACCCGATGGTGCCTGAGGAGCTGGCGCGTGACGTCGCGCGGCGTCCGGTCGAACCACTTCACCACAGTTGTGCAGTCTATGGGCGTGCAGAGAGCCCGCCTCGCATGCCCCTTGTACGCTGGAGCCAGATAACGAACAGGCGGAACCCCCTCTTGACCTTCCAAGACCTCAACATCGATGCCGACATGGTCCAGGCGCTTGCCGACCGCGGCATCCTCGAGCCCTTCCCCATCCAGGCGCAGACGATCCCGCTCGCGCTCTCCGGACAGGACATCATCGGCCAGGCGAAGACCGGCACCGGCAAGACCTTCGCGTTCGGCCTGCCGCTCGCGCAGCGCCTCGGCCCCGAGCCCGAGGGCGGGGTGCAGGCGCTCATCGTCGTGCCCACGCGCGAGCTCGCGGTGCAGGTGACCGAGGACATGGAGCTCATCACCTCCAACCGGCCGACGACGATCGTCTCCATCTACGGCGGCAAGGCCTACGAGGGCCAGGTCGAGCAGCTCAAGGCCGGCGCGCAGATCGTGGTCGGCACCCCCGGGCGCCTCCTCGACCTCTCGCAGCAGCGCATCCTCGACCTCTCCAACGTCAAGGAGATCGTGCTCGACGAGGCCGACAAGATGCTCGACCTCGGCTTCCTGCCCGACGTGGAGAAGATCTTCTCGAAGGTGCCCGCCGTGCGGCACACGATGCTCTTCTCGGCGACGATGCCGGGCGCGGTCGTCGCGCTCGCGCGCCGCTTCATGTCGCGGCCGCTGCACATCCGCGCCGCGGGCGTCGACGAGACGATCGCGCAGGCCAACATCGAGCACGTCGTGTACCGCGCGCACGCGCTCGACAAGGACGAGGTCGTCTCGCGCATCCTGCAGGCCGAGGGCCGTGGCAAGACCGTCATCTTCACGCGCACGAAGCGCGCCGCCTCGCGCCTCACGGAGGAGCTCATCGACCGCGGCTTCGCGGCCGCTGCGGTGCACGGCGACATGAGCCAGGAGGCGCGCGAGCGCGCGATGGCGCAGTTCAAGGCGGGCAAGAAGGACGTGCTCATCGCGACCGATGTCGCCGCTCGCGGCATCGACGTCGACGACGTCACCCACGTCATCAACCACACGATCCCCGAGGACGAGAAGGCCTACCTGCACCGCGTGGGCCGCACGGGCCGCGCCGGCCGCACGGGCATCGCGGTCACGTTCGTCGACTGGGAGGACCTGCACAAGTGGTCGCTCATCGACCGCGCCCTCGAATTCGGCCGCCCCGAGCCGCTCGAGACCTACTCGTCGAGCCCGCACCTCTACAGCGACCTGAACATCCCGGTCGGTTCGAAGGGCCGGCTGACGACGACGCCGCCCAACAAGGACGCGAAGCGCGAGCACATCGCCGAGTACGCGGCGGGCGACGGCTCGGCCGCGGGCGGCCGCGGTCGCGGCGGTGAGCGCGGCCGAGGCGGCGACCGGGGCCGCGGCGGCGAGGAGGGCGGCGGGCAGCGCCGTCGACGCGGCGGCAGCGGCCGCTCCGGCGGCGAGGGCCAGCAGGCGGATGCGTCGGGCACGCCCGAGGGTCGCGGCACGCACGACGGCGGCGGCACCGAGCACCGCGACGGCAATGCCGCGCCGACGCAGCGCCGTCGCCGTCGTCGGCGCACGGGCGGCGGCGCGGGCGCGCCCCAGGCGCCGCAGGCCTAGCCAACTCCTGATCGCAACGGCCGTCCCGCGCTCGCGGGGCGGCCGTTCGCGTGCCCGCCGGCGACGCAGCCCGGCCGCGCAGAGTGCCGACACTCTGCGATCAGCGCCCCCGGGGAACCGCAGAGTGCCGACACTCTGCGCTCAGCAGCCGCGGGAGCAGCAGAGTGCCGGGACTCTGCGGGGGCGGGAGACTCGGCGAGCGGGGGCGGATCCGGCTCGAGCGACTCGAGCGCGCGGAGCGCATGGTGCACGCGATCGGCCGCGACTACCCGCTCACGTGGGAGCACGTCGAGGAGCACTCCGCCCCGGGCGCGACGATCGGTC